>NZ_CP160906.1:1200000-2400000 GCF_041080865.1 Psychromonas sp. MME1
CATCGTTGCAACTGACCGTTACGCGCTTCGATATAGCAGCACCACCGACAAAAACGCTATCTAAAAAGGGTTGCAATGATTGTTCAATAATTGCTTGTAATTCCGAAGGTACACCCGGGACACTTATTATGGTGGTCTGTTGTAACGGTAAAAAAACCGCTGGAGCAGTACCAATGGGATTAATAATTGGCTCACTGCCAACAGGCAAATAAGCCATTTTTTCCCGTGCAGGGTTTAACCCACCCTGTGACATAATGCCCGCTTCGAAAAAATGATCATACTGCTTACGCACCAATTCAAGTGCTTCGCTATGTAAGACAAGGTCGCGGTCACTCCCTTTTGCCACCGCTTGAAGTGTTAAGTCATCCGACGTTGGTCCTAAACCGCCAGAAGTAAAAAGGATATCGACCTGCCTTGATACAGCAGCACGAACCGCGTCGGCAATAACTTCGATAACATCCGGGACGACGGTTACACGGCTTACCGCCCCTCCTCGTTGATGAATAAATTTACACAACCAATTCGTATTACTATCAACAATATCACCACTTAATATTTCATTGCCAACAATCAGTATCTCTACATCAGCAGTTTTGTTCATCAATTAACATTCCTTGTACCGATAAAATATAGCTAAATCTATAAAACAAAAAGGTTAGCCACCCGGTTTAGCGCTGACGATTAATCGTTAGCGAGCCATCAATATGTACATCACGTTGTGGGAAGGCAATAACGATATTATTTTCACTAAATAGCTCATCGATTCTAAAACGGATATTACTACGGACAATACGCAGCCCCCCTTCTACATTGGAATTAATCCAAAAATTCACCTCAAAAATAAGGGCGTTATCACCAAAATCTTCAAAGGATACAATGGGTGGTGAATCTTTTAAAACTTCAGGTTGCTCCTTAGCGGCTTGTAGAATTAAATCTGCTACCTGACGTGCTGATGAGCCATAAGCCACTCCGATACGTACAGATGTTCGAACTAGTTGGTCGACCAGCGTCCAATTGATAACGGTGTTTTCCAATAATTTACTATTTGGAATAAGCATATGGACGCCATCAATACGACGAATTTTAGTCGAGCGCGTATTAATCTCCTCAACTGTCCCCTTTGCCCCATCAACTTCAAGGAAGTCTCTAATTCTAATCGGCTTTTCCCATATTAAAATCCAACCACTGATAAAATTGTTAATGATATTTTGTGCACCAAAACCAAAACCGATAGCAATCGCACCTGAGAGAAAAGCAAAGGCGGTAATCGGCACATTAATCATGTCTAATGTGGTGATAACTAAAATGACAATGGCTAAAACATAAAAAAGTCGTTGCAGCAAATGAATAACATTGGGATTGGTATTACGTGAAGCTAAACGCTTAGTAATAAACTTCACCATAAATTTGGTGAACCATAATCCAAAGACTATAAATGCGGGAATAATAAGTACATTACCCACGGTAATGGGCTGATTACCGATTGTTATCACATTTAGATTAAAAAAGGCAGCAACTTGTGAAAATGTTATCATGATTTACCTAACGATTAATGGGTTGACTTTTGTACTAGCAAAGAGCTATTTACAATCAAAAAACAGCTCGGCTAACAGGTGTCGACAATATTATGCTAAATCAGCAATTAATACACTATTTTCAAATTGTTATTTATTGCGCCCTATATCATACAACTGTTCAGCCATGACCTGTATATCTTGCGCTTGTGTGATTTTTTCCAGCCACTTAGTAGGGATCCCTTGCAAACCATAAAATGCGCCTGATCTGCCCACATACGGCGGCGGTGGTATCTGCATCATCTCCTAAATTAGCAGCAAGCAGTACCGCGTCCGCGTAATTATCGCTCTTAGCAAAACACCATAGTGCCGCTTCTAAACAGTCGACGACATAACCACTGCCCTTAATATCCATCGCGCTTTTTTCTCGGTAAGCCTGTTGCTGAATGGCTTTTATTTTACGCGTCGTCGGTTGATATAACGAACAACTTAAAATACGCTCTTTATCTTCACCTGAAAATGCGCAATGAAGCAACGAGGCAAAATAGCAACACGCATCAATACACTCCTTGGCGGCATGTGTGGTACGAGAACTTTCACCAGCAAAATGGATAACTTGGTTTAAATTAGGACTATAAAACATCACCACTGGGGCAAGACGCATTAATGATCCGTTACCTGCTGAAAAGGGATTTGTGGAGCCTGCATAGGGGTTACCATCACTTAGATATTGACTCAACGCCTCTGAAACGGTAACGCCAATATCAAAACAACGGCCGTTGCTACTCATATACCCCTGTGTACGCCAGTTGTTGTAGCGCTGCATTTGATCGTCGGCGTCAAAGCCATTACAGCTTAGTAGTGATGTGGCAAGACATAACGCCATTGATGTATCGTCCGTCCATTGCCCAGCCTGTAAACGAAATGGTCCACCGCCGACAAGATCCATTAAGGGCTCAAAGCTACCTCGCTCTTTGAACTCCAATGTGGTGCCCAGCGCATCCCCCGTTGCCAACCCCAGTAGCGCACCTAGATAACGCTGTTTACGATTTTGCATTATTTATATCCCTATTTTCGACAACACTCTGACCGCGCATTTTTTGGTGAATTTGCATCTCTAACGGTGATGGGTATATATTATCACCATGACCGATTATCATATAACAGAACATCGCGACTCAAAAGTGTGTAAAGCCCCCTGCGCCTCTTTACCGATGTTTGCTTACACTTCGCTGAACCGTTGTAATGTCCCTGCCTATATACTAGGCAGTCATACATATCAACAGCACCCGATTGCACTCTCTATCGATTGTGTTACGGCGTTACATCACGATTTTTTCAACGCATTAGCGAACATAACAAGTAAAGAGGTACGCGCGCTACACTTTCATCAATATATGTGTTCAGCGTTCCTATTAGGCAAAAGTGATGAAGCAGGTTTTACACCACAAACCGGTTCTATAAAACGCGATAAAGCCGATTACCTTCGTCTCTTACGGGGTTGGATGTTTAATGCAGAAGGTGTCGAAGCGGCTGTGATGAAGCGCTGGGTTGAATCGCGTTTTGGACTGCTTACCCTTAACCACAATGGCCTACTCAACGATCCAAACTGTATCATTAACCGTGCCTATCAAAGCGACTATGTCCGCGGCCTATATAACAGTAATGCGTTAGAAGCGCAGTTGGATTTACTCTATACCTATTGCCAGTACGAACTTCAACGTATCCTACCTTTAAATACACACTACTTATTATATCGCGGAGTTAACCACCTTGAACAGCACCACAAAATAGGCAATATTAGCGACAATCAACCACTGTTATTACTAAATAATCTCAATTCATTTACTAGTGATCGTGATTTTTCTGGCACCTTCGGGGATGTCATTCTTGAGACTCAGGTTCCTTATAGCAAAATACTTTACTTCCCAGAACTGTTGAACGGCGTACTGAAAGGTGAAAATGAATATTTAGTGGTTGGAGGAATCTACCAAACGACAATAACTCGATAACCTTCCTCGATTTATATACCCATGTTAACTAACGACTAAATCTTTTTGCTGATAGACAAGAACATGCGATACTTCACATATTATAGCCAATCCTATAATTATCTATGCATTAATGGTTGTTAAAATAAATTCTAGTTTCGTCATATATTTTCAATTAAAACAACCAATTGTAGTAATCCATGCCTCGTTAATATGCATTTATTTCTACACATAAATAATTTATATAATTAAAGGGATTACTATTACATTTTGTATCGATAAAACATTCAAACGCCAGGAATAATATGGATAAACCATTACAAAAACAGCTTACCGCTTGGTTAAAAAAACAGAAAAAGATATGTGGTTTTTACCTAAATCTAACCGTTATTTTCGGCCTGTTGAGTGGTTTTGCATTAATATTGCAAGCCTATTTAATCTCTACAATTTTACATGGCATTATCATTTTAAACCTGCCTAAATCTGAATTTAATGACGCGTTTATAGGGTTGCTAGCCCTACTTCCAGTACGCGCACTACTGGCATTTGCTCGTGAAAGAAGCTGTTTTGAAGCAGGTAAACGACTCAGACAGCATATCCGCCACGCTGTACTTAATAAACTTAATGAATTAGGGCCCGCGTTTGTAAAAGGCAAACCTGCTGGCGCATGGGCGACCATTGTGCTTGAACAAGTGGAAGATCTACATGATTTTTATGCCCGATATTTACCACAAATGTTACTGGCTGTTTTTATCCCGTTTTGCATTTTAATTGTCGTTTTTCCTGTCAATTGGACAGCGGGATTGATTTTACTTTGTACCGCGCCACTGATCCCGATATTTATGGTGCTTGTTGGCATGGGCGCAGCTGACGCCAATCGAAAAAATTTCACCGCCCTCGCTAAATTAAGCGGACATTTTATGGATCGTTTGAAAGGTTTAAAAACCTTGAAATTATTCAACCGTGGTGAAGCAGAAGGAAAGGAAATAGAAGCAGCATCTGAGTCGTTTCGTCAAAAAACCATGGAGGTACTACGTATTGCCTTTTTAAGCTCCGCTGTTTTAGAATTTTTTGCAGCCATCTCTATTGCCTTATTAGCCATTTACTTTGGATTTAGTTTCCTAGGACATTTTAGTTTTGGTGATTATGGTGCAGGCTTTAGCCTATTTGCGGGAATGTTTATATTAATGCTCGCACCTGAGTTTTATCAACCACTACGTGATATGGGTAGCCATTATCATGCTAAAGCACAAGCGATTGGTGCTGCACAAGAGCTAATGAGTTTATTAGAATACAAAGTAGAAAATAATCCTCAAGCAACAACGAGCAATGAACAGATCCCAGCTGTAGACTGGCAAAAAAGCGTCGATATTATTGCTAACGATTTCTGCGTACAAAGTCATACCGGAGTCACCCTTGCTGGCCCACTCAATTTTCAACTTAAAAGCGGGCAACATATCGCCGTAGTCGGCCCAAGTGGAGCAGGTAAAAGCAGCCTAATAAATGGTTTATTAGGCTTTCTACCCTATCAAGGGTCACTAACCATTAATGGGATTGAATTAAAAGAAATCCCCATCTCACAGTGGCGTTCTCATTTAGCTTGGCTTGGCCAAGAGCCTCAGCTTTTTCATGGCACAGTACGTGATAATATCGCTATGGCTAATCCGAACATGAGCGATGATAAAATCTTCTCTCTATTAACAAAGGCGCAAATAGCCGATTTTATTGAGCAGCAACCGCTTGGATTAGACCATCCCATTGGTGAACAAATGAGTGGCGTTTCTGTGGGACAAGCGCAGCGCATTGCATTAGCCCGAGCACTTGGACAAGAGGCTGCACTTTTTTTACTCGATGAACCAACGGCTAGTTTAGATAGACATAGCGAACAAGCCGTACTTGCTGCATTACATTCGGCCACCAGCGGTGCCAGTAGTTTAATGGTCACCCACCGCATTGATCAATTACAAAGGGTAGATACTATTTGGGTGTTAGAAAAAGGCCGTATTGTACAACAGGGAAGCTTTACAGCATTGCAAAATAGCGCAGGGTTATTTAAACAAATGCAAGAAGATGAACAACAAGCAAATACGGAGCATCATTCATGAGAGCCTTACTGCCCTTTATAAAATTATTTAAACATCAGTGGCTAATGATGATATTAGGCTTATTTTTAAGCATTGTGGCTTTAATGGCTGCCATTGGCCTGTTGTCACTCTCCGGCTGGTTTTTATCCGCCTCTGCAGTGGCAGGGTTAACAGTTGTCAGCGCACAGGCTTTTAATTATCTAACCCCTGGAGGTGGTGTTCGCTTTCTATCAATCGTACGCACCGGCAGTCGCTACGGTGAACGTTTAACAACCCATGAGGCAACTTTCAAACTACTTACGCAACTACGCGTATGGGCTTGGCGTAAAGTATTGCCGCTAAGCGCGTCCAATATGCAAGGCGTTAGACAAGGTGATTTACTTAATCGGCTAGTTGCAGATATTGACACCTTAGATCACCTCTATCTACGTTTAATTACCCCCATGTTGGCAGCATTAATGATGCTTGCTGGCTTATATCTGTTTGTTGCTTGGATAGATGCGCAAATCGCGCTCATTTTTTGTGCCAGTCTCCTGCTCATGTGGCTTATTTTACCGTGGCTATTCTATTATCTAGGGCGAAAACCTGGCGTACAGGAACTAGAAAAAAGACGTATTTTACGCGTACAACTATTAGAGTTTGTACAGGGATTAGCAGAGATCTCCCTGTTTGCCGCACATGACCGTTTCCGTAAAAAAATAGCAGACTCTGAAGATCAACTTTTAGCAAGCCAAGCAGCCATCGCTAATATTGTCGCCTTTAGCCAAGCCGCCTTGATCCTATTACATGGCGGTATTGTCGTACTTGTACTTTATATTGCATCTTCTGGTATTGGCGACCAGCAACCGCCGGGACCTATGTTAGCAATGCTGACATTTATGGCACTCGCCTGTATTGAAATGCTGATGCCTATTGCCGGTGCTTTTCAACATTTATCATCTTGTATTAATGCCAGCAAACGCGTTAATGAATTAGTAGAGCAAACCCCTGACATTGTATTTAATCAAGGTAATCAATATGCCATAAAAAGCGGTAGCATTACCCTCAAGGATATCTGTTTTTCATATCCCGACAGTGAAGAAATAATTAAAGGGATCAATTTATCAATAAAAGCAGGGGAAAAAGTCGCATTGCTGGGCCAAACAGGTTGTGGTAAATCAACCCTTCTATCACTAATTACAAGAGAATGGGAAGCGAGTTCGGGTTGCCTACTAATAGATGAACAGCCTATTAATCAATATAGTCAGGCAGCGCTGAGCAAGGGACTCTCTATCGTGAGTCAGCGAATCTACCTATTTGCTGGCACATTACGTAGCAATTTAACGCTAGCACAACCCGATTTAGTTGAATATTCAACCTTTACGGAGCAACAACAGGCTCAAGCGGAAAATGACAAACGCCTTATTGAGGTATTGAGAAAAGTTGGCCTTTCTATACTAACAGAAGGAGAGAATCCACTTGATATCTGGATAGGCGAAGGAGGCAGACAGCTTTCCGGCGGTGAACAAAGGCGTATTGGTGTTGCACGTGTCTTGCTACGTAATGCACCTATTTTACTGTTGGATGAACCAACGGAGGGGTTAGATAAGCGTACTGAACGTGAAATTCTCTCTGTACTGCTCGCATTTGCCAAGGATAAAACCGTTTTAATGATCAGTCACCGATTAACCGCAATGAGTGCAATGGATAATATTCACTTGATGGAAAATGGCGTATTGCGTGTATCAGGAGAGCATGCTGAGTTATTAACAAAAGATGCCTATTACGCCAGTCTTTATCAACAATTAAATTAGCGCATATTAATAATGACCGTAATCTATTTGGTTACGGTATAGCCCTAGATGCACTTCACATACATCTACTTGCGCCTATCAATAAACAGTTCGGTGATATCACAAAGAAGTGTGATTCACCAGTTCATCTTACCACTGAGGCCCCCCTATATTCTACTCAAAAAAAAGACTACTGCTTTTGTTATGAAGCAAGGCCACACCTCAGTTATGAGGACTGTGAAAATTAAACAACTGATCAAAATATCGCTTTTTTGGATTGCATTAACCCGTTAATGAGAGCAGAAAACAATTCAAAAGTTTGAAATTAGACGTTAGATTAAATTAAAGTGATAAAGAAATGACATAAGTCAAGGGAAAGTAAAAAACAGACTGCTAAATATTAGATGTCTGACCATAATTACTCAAGCCTGTAGGCAGTGTACAAATAAAACATTACTACTCAGTTAAAACGGAGTTAATTATGACTACAATTATTCATATCAGCGACCTCCATATTCACGGCTCTAATAAACACCCCGACAACATAAATGCAAAGACACTTGTAAGCTACATTATGAAAAACTATGCAAGTCAACCTATTACAATTTTAATTACTGGTGATATCACAGATGATGGTAGTGAGGAACAATACGAAAATGCTCTCAATATATTAAAACCATTAGTAGAAGCTAAGTTTACTGTATTACCAACACCAGGTAATCATGATTATGGATACAAAGGAAATATCTACACTGAAAAATCACAGCAATTATTCCAAGAATACATGCTAGCAAAACTCATTAACCATAAAGAAGCAGAAAATCCATCAATAAAAATGGAAAATATCTACCCTATGATAACTGAGATAGATGACACCATTTTTATTGGAGTAGACTCGGTTGTAGGTAATGAAAATCAACTGCTTCACTTTGCGAGCGGAGAAGTAGGAGAGCCACAAAGAATAGCAATTGACAAACTATTAAAAAAATACCAAGGAAATAAATCTATTGTTGTCTATTTTCACCATCACCCTTTCGATTGAAAATTTGGGATGGAAATGGATGATGCTAAGAAATTATTGCGCATGCTAGCCTCAAGAGTGGATATCCTTTGCTTTGGACACGATCACAAATCAGAAGCTTATAACGGCCAATTTGATATTGATTGGATGCTGGCTTCTGGAAAATCGACTGAGCAAACCCCTCATGACAGATTACAGTTTCGTGAAATTATATTAAGGCATAACTTAACATCTGTCGCACTCACCTCCTTTTAATTGTGACATTCAGTAAGGGCGATGATCAATCGATACTCGCCCTAAGAGGGCAATAACATGACAAAATATATCTATAATTGCCACACTCATATATTTACCCATAAACACATACCCGACCGATATTTCTATTTAGGTTTTGTAAAAGCTGCACGGATTAAATGGCTAAGAAAAATCATTCAAACTGTGATGAAAACTATTATTCCATTTTCTGAAAATGATTTGGCACATCGATATGCAGGATTTGTAGAAACAGCTTATCGCGATACACAACAAGAAAATGCAGATGCACTAATAAGTTGTTACAAACAATACCCTAATATGAAATTTATAGTTTTGCCCATGGATATGGAGTTAATGGAGCGAGGAAAAGTAAAAGAAAATATTGATAAACAACATAAGGAGCTAGTCGAACTTTGTAACGACGAGAAATATCGAGATAAATTAATACCGTTTGCACACATAGATCCTAGGCAACCCAATGCACTATCAAAATTAAAAGAGCTTGTTGAACAAAATGGGATTAAAGGAGTGAAAATATACCCACCTTTGGGCTACCGCCCTGATCACCCTGTGCTCATCAATGATATTTATCCATACCTCATGCAAATGAACCTTCCATTAATGGCACATTGTGCAAAAGGGGATGTTTATCAGGGCTATCGACGCTTTGCCAAAAATAGAAAAGCTGCGCTCGAATATATGAACCCAATACATTACATAGAAATATTAAAAAAATTTAAAAAATTAAGAATATGCCTTGCACACTTTGGCAGTGATAGTGACTGGCAGAGCATCAGTACCTCAAGTATTAACCCCAAAAATCCAGACCATTGGCATAGCATCATAAAACAGATGATAAACAGCAATCAGTATCCAAACCTTTTCACTGACATTAGCTACAGTTGTAGTGCAAAATCTAACAACCTAAATGTGCTAGCTAATATGATGGAAGAAGAAGCCCCGATAAACTCGCGTATTTTATTCGGTACCGACTTTTATATCGCAACAAGCAATAAAATTAAAGAAAACGATATAACAACCAATATCCAAGATAAATTAAATCCAAAACACTTTGATTTAATAACACGTAAAAATCCAGAAACATACCTTTATGGCAAGTAAAAATTGTGTCTAGTGACAGGAGAAGAATATGAGTGATATTAATAGTGTATTTGAAGCAATTAGCCTATATCAAGCCCATTATTCACAAGTTGACAAACTGTGGGATTATTTCAGCGTAGTTTCAATTTCAGTTGCAGGCTTCGTTATAGGGAGTCAAAAAGCAACGAAAAGCTTCAAGGAAGCATTAATAATTGCTGTAGCCTATCTAGCATTTTGTATTGGCAATAATTTAGCATTAACAAATGGACAAAAGCAGTTACAGCAGCTAGCCCAAATTGCAATAGATTTAGGTAAGGAAACTGGGATAGATGTTTCAGCTTTAGCGCCATTATCGACCTGTCATGTAGCTACCTTTCAAATATTAATTGCTTTATCTGTTTCTATAGGCGTGTTATTCATTGCATTCTTACGAAGAGAAAAAAATAATTTAGAATAGACATGCAGTAGCACAGTAATTTTGCCCGGCTAAAGAAAGGTAAATAAATTGACCGAAGCATCCTGCATTAGCATATTTTGTAATCAGATCACACTTATTTACATTCAAAAAATAATAACTTGTAACTCTATTTTTTAGTGTTACTTTATCCACACATACAATTCACAGGCCATCAGCCTGATTAGTATTAATGAAATGCTTCCTATCAGGAAAGTTTCATGGCCGGCCGCCATTACTAATCGATATAAGCAATCTGCTATATAGTGATTTGAAATTGGGAGTAGTGCGTTATGCCTACTTGGTTCGTTTACAGGAAGCCATACCTGTCATACGGCATCAATTTTAAATTGGGATCACTATGCCTATAAAAAACCAAGCACCGAAACAATCTTCAAAAAAGCACTACGAAAACATCTCTTTTGAAACACTAGCAACAAGCTGGTTACTCAACGATGGGTGGGAAGTATACGAACCTAAAATTGACCACGGAATGAAAACTGATTTACTCATTGCAGACGGTCAAAAATATTATCGTATTCAAATTAAAACTCTAGAAAGTAACAACGAAGATGTGGTAGTACAAAATATGTGGGGATGCAAATATCGATTTTGTGATTTACTTTTCAAAACATGACAACTGGGGCTACCTAGCCAAGCCGTTTCCACAAAGAAGTAAACCACTAAAATCAGAAGACCATATTAGATTTCACAAACACCCTAAGCCCTTTGCAAAAGCGTTTGAAGCTATTTAGATTATTCAAGGCCGTCATCATTGACGGCCTTTCTGCATAAAGAAAAAATAGTCAATCAACTACTCAATGGCTATCAACACAAGCAATGCAATTACCTAAGTGATCAGAGTGTTATTCAAGCTGAATCACTATAAGCGCTTAAACAGACACTGTAACGGAATTGCTAAAACAAACAGAACCGCAAGCGATATTTTCGTTAAGGTGTTGGTAATACCAATTACAGTAAATAGCTGCTCTATAGCACATACTTAATGTAATTGGTATAACCAGATGCACATCATTGCACAATAGGTTATTAATGAGTTACGTTTGCTAACTGTTATTTTTATGGTCGAAACTACCCTATTCGCATCCCCTTTGGAGCAGATAATAAAGGTGATGAAGACGGAAAGTCTTAAAAAGGCGCAACGGGTGATAAAGCAATTGTCTAACGACGAGACTCAATTTATAGGTGACACATGGACGCAAAGCTATTTGCAAAATTAGTTAAAGAGATAAAAACAGGTAAACAATTACCCGATGCACTCTACCTGCATAAAGACGCGTTCTCCGAACTGCCTAACACGTTAAAGGGCTTTATTCCCGCCGTTGCTAAAGCCTTAAGCATCGATGAAAACGATTGGCATTTAGTAAAGTTATTTAAAAAAGACTTTCGCTTATCACTGCTCAGTTATCCCGGGTTTTACACTGATTCCTATCCTGCACTGCACAAAAGTATTAACGTTGATTTAGGTAAGTTGTCTCATCGCATTACCGACTATACAAAATCTGACAATCCACCCATTTTGCATCGTAAAGAAACCATGGTCTTAGAAGATAACCCTCATTACGAACATTTTATTCAATTAACCAACGAGGGGGAAAATGCGGGTTATATGAAAACACGCGCATAATCGGTTTCAAACAATCATGGCTTAACTTAATTAACCGCCATGGTTATGAGCTCGTTGATGGCAGGTTATTTCGTTGTTCCGCAGTTGCACAAACAGAAAGTGAAAACAGTATTGATTGCCACAAAACCGCGATTGTTCGCCATGAACTCTCAGCCCCCATGAAAACGCTCGCTAAAAGTGGATTTTTAGCTGGTGATCACACCGTATTTGATTACGGTTGTGGCCGTGGTGACGACTTAAGAGAGCTAGAAGCACACGGTTTAGATGCAATGGGGTGGGACCCAAACTTTCAGCCAGATAACGACAAAGTCACTTCTGATATTGTAAATATTGGTTTTGTACTCAATGTGATCGAAGATCAAGATGAACGGTTGGCCGCTTTACTCGGCGCTTGGGAGCTAACCGAGCAGTTTTTAGTGGTTTCGGTGATGCTGGCGAACGAAACCTATATAAACCAATTTACCCCCTACAAAGATGGCGTGATCACCTCTGAACACCTTCCAAAAATATTACGCACAAAGTGAAATAAAAAGTTACATCGAGCGCCACTTAGATGAAATGGCTGTGACCGTAGCCCCCGGTATCTTTTATATATTCAAAGACAAAATTGCAGAGCAAAATTACTTACAGAGCCGATATAAACGCCATCACAGTTGGAAACAACTCACCGGACCAGCGCCCGTTGATACACGCCTATTACAAAAAGACAAAGCCAAACTACTAATCACCCAAAACCAAGCGCTTTATAATGACTTTTGGCAACGCTGTTTACAGCTTGGGCGCATTCCAGCGAATGAAGAGTTTATACAAGCAGAACAAGTAAAAGCATTAACAGGCTCATTCAAAAAGACCTTTTCACTGCTTGAAGAGCTTTACGACACTTCAGAATTTGAACAAGCTCAGCATAAACGCAAAGAAGATTTACTCGCCTACTTTGCTATCAGTTTGTTTGAAAAACGCAAACCCTACACCCAACAACCAGAAAACCTAAAGCGCGATATAAAAGCATTGTTTGGCGAATACAAAACGGCAATAAACCTTGCAACAGAGCTACTGTTTGCCATTTCCGATATTGAGTTGATTGAACAGCAATGTATTAAAGCGCACCAAAGCCTACCAGCAAGTGTGATGAACCAAGGCCACTCACTCATATTACACAAACAGTTTTTAAGCGAGTTACCTCTCTTATTACGTGTTTATGTTGATGCAGCATTACAAATGTACGGTGAATTAGATGACGATATCGACCTAGTTAAAATCCATATCACATCAGGTAAAGTCACTCTCACAGGTTATGACGACTTTCAAAACAAAGCAGTTCCCTTCCTAAAAGAGCGCATCAAAATCAAAATGGCTGATCAAGATATCGATTTTTTTGATTACATTAATGAAAATAGAAGACCACCACTGCTTAACAAAGGTGCTTATATTGATGAGAGCTTTGATAATTACAAAAAACAGCTGAGTTTTGATAAGCGGTTAGCCAAATTACTTGGCTTTGAACAAAACGTCGATATTTTAATTTCAAGAGGGACTTTTGAAAACCAATTAGCGATTATAAATAGAACAATTGCAGGATATACTATTAAACAGGGAGCTGTATAAAAACCCACCACGCAACCACATAACGTAACCAAACGGCAGATTTAACGTTTCACTTGACATTTTAATGTCAAATCTTGACGAAAACAGTGCTTTCATCCTTATTTTTTTATAGAATATCTAACTTTCCAGTTATACCAATAACATCTAAACAGCAATTAGTACGTTAAATATAACGCGCTATACTTATTATTACGTCAAACTTAACGTAGGAGGTATATTATGAATAACTCTCAAGATGGTTACTGTTTTTCTTTCCCTGCTGTAAGTGGTATGCAAGCTGGCAAGCCTTTCTACCTTGCGACCTGTCCGTTAAACACTATTCCCAAAATTTTTGTATTCGATGAAGAAGAAGTACCGCCTGAACTACGCGCTCAACGTACTCTGAATAAATCACGTATTCCCGAAATGGCACGTTATCTTGCAGAAAATCGAGATGATTATGTTTTTTCAGCGATTACCGCTTCTGTAGCGTCCTCTATTAAATTCACAGAGGTAGGTCTCTCTGGGTTAGGTACGTTAAGTATTCCAATGGATGCACAAATACTTATCAATGATGGGCAACACAGACGAGCAGCCATAGAAGCCGCTTTAAAAGAAAATCCAGATTTAGGTCACGACAACATTGCGGTTGTCTTTTTTGTTGATGAAGGCTTAAAACGTAGTCAGCAGATGTTTGCAGACTTGAACAAACATGCAGTGAAACCAAGCCCATCACTCGGTGCTTTATATGATCTACGTGATGAAAGTGCTGATTTAGCAAGGTACCAAGCGCAACATATAAAACCCTTCGTTGGTTTTACCGAGATGGAAAAATCTAGCGTTAGCTCTAAAAGTAGCAAGCTGTTTACGCTAAGTAGCTTAAAACAGGCCAACAGAGCGCTAATGGGTAAAGGTATGAAAGATGGTTTCAGTGAAGAAGAGAAAGAGCTATCTAATGAATACTGGCAAGCAGTATTTGATGCGACACCAGAATGGCAGATGGTATTAAACAAAGAGATTTCCCCATCTCAATTCCGTCAGGAGTATGTGCACGCGCATGGCGTAGGTTTGCATGCTTTAGGCTCTCTTGGTTGCGCATTATTAACGGCTAAACCGAATGACTGGCAACAAACAATTAAAAAACTTAAAGACGTTGATTGGCGTAAGTCTAACCCGCAGTGGGCACAACGTAGCATGTTGCATGGCAGACTTAGCAAAGCCTCAACCAATATAATACTCACCACCAATGCGCTAAAAACGGCATTAGGTTTGGCGTTAACGCCCGATGAGCGCACCTTAGAAAACAAACATATAACAAAAACAGAGGCATAACATGGCTGATCTATTTAGAGCCGATGGCCTAGACGAAGAGCAAGTTGACTATATTGAAAACGAATTCTTTGCTGGTTTTAAACGCTATAACAATCACAACTCATTACCAGAGCAGTTAAATCAATATAATGCGCTTGAAGATAATTTAAAAAATACAGTAAGCGCCAACCTATGTAGAGAGTTATTACGTGAAGAGAAAAACCATGATGGCTTTACCTTAAAACACTTTATCAAAGATGTGCAAAACGTCTATTGTGCAGACAACCGCCCGTGGGTGATTGGTTACAGTGGCGGTAAAGACTCATCAGCCGTGGTGACATTAATCTATTTAGCATTATTGGCGCTGGATGAAGATAAACGTACAAAAGAGATTTACGTCGTTGCCTCTGACACATTAGTTGAAACACCACTAGTTATCGACCATGTAAACAAATCATTAGAGAGCATTGCTAATCAAGCTCGACGTGATAACTTACCGATCACTACCCATAAAGTATTACCAAAACCAGATAAAACCTTTTGGGCGTGTTTATTGGGTAAAGGTTACCCAGCGCCAACGCAGAGTTTCCGTTGGTGTACAGAGCGAATGAAGATTGATCCAGTGAGTGACTTTATCACTGATAAAGTCGCAAAATACGATGAAGTGATAGTGGTATTAGGATCTCGTAGTCAAGAAAGTGCCTCACGTGCTCAGGTGATTGCAAAACATAAAATTGAAAATACACGGTTAGCTCGTCATACCACCTTAGCGAATGCATTTATCTATACACCAATCGATACTTGGAGCATGGATGATGTTTGGAAAATCTTACGTGCCTGTAGTTTAGAGGTAACGATCTCCCCTATGGGCATTGGTAAAAAGTGGTTAAATAAATACGATCTAGAGTGGGAAAATCCGTGGGGCTCAAAAAACATGACCCTATGGAATCTATACAAAGATTCATCAGACCAAGGTGAGTGCCCAATGGTCATTGATGATAGCACCCCCTCTTGCGGTAACTCTCGTTTTGGTTGTTGGACATGTACGGTAGTGAACAAAGACCGAGCAATGGAAAGCTTGATTCAAAATGGCGAAGAGTGGATGCGTCCATTACTTGATTTTAGAAACATGCTTTCTGAAACAGGTATTCCTGAGAACAAATCTAAATACCGTAACTTCAAAAGACGTACGGGTAAAGTAAGCTATCAACGTGCTAAGAGTGACGAAGAGTTAACGATTGACCGTGCTCATATTCCTGGCCCATATATGATGAAGTTCCGTAAAGAATGGTTAGCACATCTATTAACCCAAGAGAAACAATTCAACGAAGATGGTTACAAAGTTACCTTAATCACCCAACCTGAACTACATGCAATTCGCCAAGAGTGGTTAAACGACCCCAATGAACCAGATTGGGCTGATTCACTGCCTAAAATCTACCGTAGTATTTATGGTAAAGACTTAGATTGGATAATCAACGACAATAACAACTTTGGTGAAATTGAAGCGCAGATTCTGCATGAATTAGGTGCTGAACATGATGTTTCTGCAGAGATGATTCAAAAGCTACTCGACCTTGAAATCTCATTAGAAGGATTAAGTCGCCGTACTGGTGTGTTTGATAAAATCGGCACCCTACTAAAACAAGACTGGGGCACGCTGGAAGAGATTAAAGAGAAGCATCATAACCTGCAAAGTAAATCAGACTTTGATGTACATAAAGATCAAATCAGCCAATACGAAGCAGAGCTTGCTAAATTAGAACAACAAAGCAAGGTGGATATTTAATATGATCATCAAGAGCCTTATTGTAAATAACTTTCGCGTATTTCGTGGCGTTCACGAAATCGACCTTGCACCACGTACAGAAAAAAAAATAGAATCAGCAAAGCCAATCATTCTGTTTGGTGGTTTAAACGGTGCAGGTAAAACCTCCATATTAAGTGCTGTACGTGTTGCATTGTATGGTCGTATCGCCTTTGGCCGTGGTTTATCGACACCTGAATACCAAAAAGAGCTAGATGCTCTCATTCATCGCGGTGTGGGCGTTTCTGATAACAAATCATCTATCGAGTTAGTATTCAACCATAGCCATAATGGTATTGAAAGCGAATACAAAGTAACCCGCGCTTGGGAGCGCGGTAAAAGAGATAAACTGACGCTTGAACAGAACAGCAAAGAGCTTACCCAATTAAATTACGACCAATGCCAAAGCTTTTTAACCGAGCTTATTCCAACGGGCATTGCAGACCTGTTCTTCTTTGATGGCGAGAAAATTGCAGAGTTAGCAGAAGATGAATCGGGTCAAGTATTACAAACAGCAGTAAGACGTTTACTCGGTATTGATGTGGTTGAGCGTTTACGTAGTGACTTAGCCATTTACCTAAAACGTCATCATGCTGCAGCGATGCCAGCAAATATTCAAACACAAATTGCCAAGCTAGATAAAGCACGATTAAATGCTGAACATGAAGCAGTGGAACTCACTAATCAAGCCTCATTAAGCCGTGCAAAAATAGATTTAGTCGCTAAAGAGATTGATAACGCAGAATCTGAACTGTCATCTCGTGGTGGTGCTTGGGCAAGTAGCCGAGAGCAAGAGAAAGCTAAACAACTAACGCTAGATGCTGAACGCAAACAGCTTGAGAAAACAGTGCGCAGTGAAATAGAGGGTGACCTGCCCTTCTCCTTTGCACCTAAAACACTACAAAAGCTGTTAACGCAACTTAATGAAGAGAAAGCAACTAAACAAGCAAATAGCTTTAACAAAGAGCTAACAGCGTTTATGACCGAGTTAACTTGGAAGCTGAACGCTGAAATGAGTGATGCAACAACTGCTATCGAAACGATTGGAAAATGTTTGCATGATTGGGAATCAAATCAGCATAATACCGAGATAAAACTCGACATCTCAGACCGTGAATTGAGCCAAATAGAAGCGCAAATCAATGTGCAATCTCCCGTTTCGTTTAATCGCTTTGATAAAGCACGCCAACGTTTAGCAGAAGTTGAAGAGGATATTGCAGCCCTGTCAGTCAACATTGCTCGAGCACCAGAGCAAGAGCAACTTGAGATACAGTTGAATAACGTTAAAGCGTTAACTAGCAAACGTACTAAAGCGATTTTAGAGCATAAAGAGAAAACAGAAGCAGCAAAACGTAAATACCGTGAAGCAATTGAACTCGCACGTAAAATTCAGAAACTACACGATAAACACAAAGTTGCCTTTAATGCTGAAGCCTCGTTAAGCAATGCACAAAATGCGCACATCATGTTGGCTGACTTTAGTGAAAAACTTACTGCAGTCCGTGTTAAACAGCTAGAAGCTGAGTTTATCAAAAGCTATCAGAAACTAGCCCGCAAAGACGATTTAAAGCTTTCTGCACGTATTAACACAACAACCTTTGATGTTGAACTGATTGATGACAAAAAGCATGCCATTAGCCGTAAAGCGCTATCAGCGGGTGAAAAGCAGATTTATGCGATTTCTATTCTTGAGGCGCTAGGTAAAACATCGGGTAAAAAACTACCGATTATTATCGATACACCATTAGGTCGTTTAGACTCAAAACACCGAGATAAACTGATTGAGCATTACTTCCCAGAGGCAAGTCATCAGGTGATTATTCTATCAACTGATACCGAGATTGATGAAAGCTACTTTAATAACACCCTCTTTAAAAATGAAATTTCTCACGCCTTTGAAATTCAGTTTGATGGTGCAACCAAATCATCAAGCCTGAAGAGGGGTATTTCTGGGAACAGAAATCAAAAGCTGCATTGGAGGTAAATTAAGATGCTACCCAATAGAATGAACCTAAATAGAACCACTGAAGAGCAGCTAAAGAAACTGAAGCAGTTTACGGGTATTTCACCGAATGTCTCTTCACGTATCGCCTTTTACCGCTCTATCGAGTCTGACTTTAGATACTCAGTGGAATCTGCGAAAAAGCTAGACGGTAGCTTGGTATTAGATAAAGTGACGTGGTTGGGTGATACCCAATTAGTAACTGAGCTGACGTTAAAACTCACCTACCCTGAGTTAGATGAAAAAGAGAAGATGGCCGCCTGGGCGGCACATGTTGAAGATGGGATTGCTTCGTTGAGAAATCATAAAAATTTTGTTCATTTAGCATTAGCTATTTAAAAAATCATAATGTTGAATCTTTTGTTACAGTTAACAAAAGGTTCTCCGTAAATACATTTTTCAATTCCTCACTTACGTTAAAACTACAAAACTCTATCAACTTATCAATAATAACATTCCAATTGTTGTGAACTTGATTACATTCAACTTCAATAGCAGTAATAAACTGCAAAATATTCAATTCTATATCTTCTATTATTTCTAAATTAAAACGTACATCACCATGTGTCAAAATAAAATTATTTCGTAAATTAATTAACCCCTCCAGATACATAGTTAAATTTGATGGTATATTTGAAAATTCTGATGTGTTAATTATTTTTGCCCATTTCCCTCCGAACCCAGGTATGAAGCTACCATTTACTAATAAGGCATCAGGTCTTTTTAATTCCCCTTTTTTATTATAATAGTCATTAATTTCGCCTAAACCAGCATAAATTAGAAAACCATCACAATAAGTTTCTAGATATTTAAAGAAATACATAAATGAGCTAGATATAAAGCCTAAATTTTTCTTTATTTTGGCACATTCAAACAAATAGGATGAGTACAATTTATATACAACTGGATACCCATTTATAAGCTGAATTGAATTTGAATTACTTGGTCTTACAGCATTTACCAAATTAAAGAAATCTAGTTTTTTAATCTTAAAGGTTTCTGAAATAACTATCTGAGATTCAAACATTTCTCTGTATTTTTTCTCCCCTTCGACGAACTCTTTCAAACAAATATTATCAAAACACGTATCATTTTCTCTGTTATGTATTTCTGCTTTATTAAGAAAACTCCCCTTATACATTAACTGCATATTCAGGTTTGCAATATTTTCTAGAGAGTTTAAACATCTAATAATTACTTCCCCAATTTCTATAGGGGCATTCAACCTCCTTATCATCTCCTTGAAATCAGTAAAACAAGATAAAAACTCCATGAAATGTAACTCTTCACCTTCAAGACATCTATTCGAAATTGATGAAAATTCACTCAAAACAGGCATACTGTTTTCATTAATGATATAAACATCCCTAGATATTTCAAACAAACAATATAATATCTCCAGTGAACTCAGTTCTAAATCAGAAGTAATAAATGCAAAGGCATTGCAACCTTCAAGTTTCAAAGTTGAGCGAATGTGCTCAATCTCACTGAAATTTTTAACAATTACATGAAGGTCTTTATAAATAGTGGAAACAATATAAAGTTCAGCAATTGATGATTCCCTTGCATCAAAAAGATATACACAGCTCAATTACTCTTCCTCTGAGCCATTCACAATATAAATTATTTCACTTTCTTTTTGATTTAGGCTGTTTGCAAGCGATTTATCGGCGAATTCCAATTCTTCAGACAGTATTTCAAGCACCAATGCATCAAACTCTTTAGATGCGTCAATCTTGCTTGCACTATCTTTTGCATTCTTCAAATTATTATCTCGTTTTTCTTCTGCAATTAATAGACGCTCCCTTTCAAAACTAGGTATTGAAAAATTAGATTTATATGACTTAACAAAACTATTCTTTTTCTCAATAATCATTTTTTGATAATAAGTACTTAACTCTTTAATACCTAATTTATGTAATACATCTACTATTTCTTCAGAATTTCCCTCAACATTAAAAACTTCACAACAAACTTCATGAGCAGATAAAAATGAAAGCATTAAACGTGACAGTTGCTTTTTACATTCCCTAGTGACTTTTATCCGATTCCCATCAAAAATAGTTCCCTGTACATGAGATTTATTTAAATCAAATAATTTAGCGTTATCTTCTAACGTTTTCTCTAACAACAGAATTAATATGTCAGTTACTTTATTTACTTGCACCCCCCTAGGAATCAATACCTCAAGTAATTTGTACCACGACTCAATAATCGACTTTTGGAAAATTGTTTTTCTTGCAATGCTTGGTAAAACTTTGTTTCTTTTCTCAGAATACGTTTCTTTATATCTAGCTAATAATGCTTTAGCTGATTTTTCTTCACTACTAATTGGATCATTAAATAACAAATGATTTTTTACTAATTCAGCCGATTCCGATAGAGGATCTCTACTTGCAATAACCTTCTCGATCACTGTATCTAAAGTTGACTTAAATAACTCAAAAGATTCCTTATACTGCTTAGTTTCAAAAAATATTTTTATCAATGAATTGGTAATTGTTTCATTCACCAAGCCAGTCAATTTTTTCTTATGCTGAAGCGAAAAATCTCTCCATGGAAAATCTTTAGGCATAGGGTTAATTTGTTCATACTCATCCACCCCAAAATCAAAATTATTGATAGTAGACTTGAGACCAATAACTTCGGCAATTAGGCGAATTCCAGATTGAGATTTAAAAGACTCTTCGAAAGCAGAATTAATAACACCAATACTAGTGATTGTGTGGTCTCTAGTGATTGTTAACGATTCTTTATGGTTTTTTGTATTCCACTCAATGAGAGCAAGCGCATCTTTACCAAGGGTTGTGGACGTTAAAACTTCATTGCAAAAGTCTCTACAAATTATTGAACCTAGAGTATTATCTTGTAATAGTGTTAAAAAATGTCCACTCACTCTTTCAACAGTTGAATTTACATCAACAAATAAACTTCTCATAAAAGTTGATATAGTTGGAGGCGTTGCATCTGAAATAGTTAAAGACTTACATGAATGAGAAGAAAATATTAAGCAAACTGGCAATACAATATTTTTTACTTTGCTGTATTCATGGATTCTTAAATGTTCTAAAGCAAACAATCTATGCTGACCATCTATAACGACTAATTTACCACCTTTAATTTTCTTTTTGGTTAAATTAATCTCAACTTTCGCTTGCCCAAAATCTATATTAGCCTTACTTTTACCCGTTACAACAGTATTAAATTCAATTTCATTTCCTGTATTTGCACCAAAATTAGTGACCTTAAATAAGCCAGGCCACTCTCGAGTTATAACATCTCCAAATTCATCTTTATGCGTAGTTAATTTACTATCTGGGTAATAAGGTAGTAAATCGTTGCTACTATCAGTTTCAACTACTGATACCAATAATGGAGGAAGAAATACAATTTCTTTTTGCGGCGCCCCATCCACAGAAGTTATATACCTACTAATTTCACTTAAAGCTCGTTCCTGATCAATATCTCTTTGTATTAAGTAATCGAAATTTAGACTAGAGCTAACATCTCTAGCTAAAGATATATGTGGAATTTCATCAATCGAAAAAGTTGTCATTAAGTACTCAACAGGTACAGAACCATTACTCTCAAAAACGCCAAAAGCTCCAGACCTTTTAAAATCATAACTATATTCATCTTTATTTATTCTTCTCATGTATATCTCTTTATTTAGTTTTCGTGCATGAAATTAATATTTAGTAGTATTAACACTATAATTTTTTCAATATTGGTCAATAAACACAACCGTAATAAATTACGTATTCTTATTTCTCATTTTATACATACCACTGTCTAGCTTCTCAAAATAGTCATTCTTACCAAGATATGCCACAACATCAGAGCAATGATTGTAAATTGTTCGACGAATTATTACTTCCCAACTAGGAGGGAAATTTCTATCAGAGTTTTCATATATGTATTCATATATTTCTTTAAGAGTTAACGCTCGCTCAAAATGGGAAAATGCGTCAAAGATATCACCTAACCAACTTTTATTATCATTTTTTGTTAACTCTTTAATCTGTATTGTAGTTTGCTTAGAGAGCTGAAGTGTTAACTTATCTTTAAAATGACGCTGAAAATCTTCAAGCTTTAATACGTAAAAATCTTGTCCTGTTTTTAATCTAAATTCAGTTATCAGCTCAGGCCTAACTCTAGAAAACTCTTTAGATACCCAGTCTGGTTTTGCATCTCCTGTTACTAGAATAACGGTTAATTCATCTCGAATGGCTTGATCTATTAACTGATTCCAAAGTATCAAATCACCATATTTACTAGATATTTTGATGCCCGAATAACTACTTACTTGCTCTTTTTGTTCATCTTCAAAACCAGGTGGAATGCCGTATTTATATCTATACAAACCTTCTTCTTCAATACCTTCCATTTCACTCTTTGAGTAAGGGGCACCAACAATTCCATCAAATAACTCATATACATCTTTTATTACACTGTCTGTTTTAAAATTATTTTTTTTGACAGGTAGATGCGCAGTGATAATATTATTAATTTCATCAAACTTCTCACCTAACTCCTCCCTAAGAGGCTGTATTTCACTATTCTGCCCACCAATTTTTGCCAACCCATCGATTTCTTTCTTAAACGATTTAAACTTACTCACCACTTGAGAGTGTATTTTACTAGAGTTTTGAATCGTTACTTTCCTATTCGAATTAAACTCTAAAGCGACTTGATGTGGTAACCAAAGTTTAAAGTAATCGTTCTGTTTAAGGGATTTGAATTGAGATAAAACTTCCTTTACAACTGTAGCTTCGTATCTGTATAAGTTTAAAAGTATATTCGTATCAAAAGCTACTAGCACTTTTTTACTTGTTAATACATTGTTTTCGAGATAATCATCAATGTAGCCAGGGAAGTTATTTTTCATTTAACTAACTCCCAAAACGCTTTGTCTTTAATTTTTGTTATCTTCTTATCACCATCCACGTACAAGCTGTAATGCTTTTCTAATTCGCGGATAGACTTCATTAGGTTTTCTTGTTCTTGCTTATCATCTTTATTAAAAATCGATTTAATATCCTGATTTTTAATCTGTGAAACACGATGTACGATCCAGCTTAAAACATAAGTTGAATAATCATTCTCACTGGTCTTAAAATGGGTGATATCTTGTGTTGATAAAATCACTCCCACCCCATATTCACGCCCCTCTTTTAGAATCTTGCGTAAACTTGGGAAGTTCTGCGACATAAAGTTATCGGCTTCATCCACCAGCACGAGTTTAGTCACTTGGCGGAAGTCCCCCTGCACTTCAGGTTTACCCTTCTTCTGCATTTGCGAATAGAAAAGATCTAGCGTTAACGCCACCACTAGGTTTTGTACCTCTGAAGGATACCCCGCTAATTCAACGATGGTTACACCATCAACGAGTTCATACAAACTTGTGCATTTACTGACATCATCTTCAAATATTTCTAGCTCATTTAAGCTTTCTAACGCTGCATAAAGTGAGTCTTCAGTCGGTTCACTCTCTTCAAACAATGCCCACACATCGGCAATGGTTGGTGCTGATTGTTTCCACGTTGAAGGGTCTGCTTTGTGGATACCAGCAAGTTCATAAGCTTCGCTGATTAACTTACGTAATTTAAGCTGTTGTTTTTGCCCTAAACCAAAGGCTTTTCCCATGGTTTCAGCAAAACCTCGTGCGGTGTGCACAGGCAACATGGGCGTATCACCAAACAAACTTAACGGGTTATAAGGTAATTTATGTAGATTGAATTTTTTACCCTGAGTGGCATCAATAAACTTGTCATCTACATAGTCTGATTTGTAATCAAAAATAAGAATGCCAATCGGTTTGCCATCTACATTTTTATGCTGGTCACGATATAGCTGGGTTACCACCGCTTTGGTACACTGTGTTTTACCCGTGCCCATGGTGCCAATAATACCCGAGTTGGTATTCATGAATTTGGCAGTATTTGTAGGCTCCCAAAAAACAGATTGATCATCACGTACGTTATGGCCAACCAACACCTTCAAGTTACCATTTGGATCATATGTGCCCTTAACCTCTGCGACTTTATCTAACTCATTTTCTAATACAGGCTCAGGTTTTTTGGTGTTGTCATTGGTTATTGAGTCATCTACAAATTCTGTTTTAGTATTCTCATTTTCTTCAGAGTTGCTTGTTTTGGCTTTCACACTGGTAGATTCAGCTAACAGATATTGCTCAGGTATTTTACTTAAGGTATCTGAGCAAGCTTCCGCCATTAATGTAGTTAATGGCGTACTAACTAGGTGATTTAAATTAGCAGTTGGTAGCTGAATTTTAAGAATGTTTTGTACCTCTTCAAAGCTTGCTTCAAAGAAGGTGTCATTCTCTACCATCGCCACTAAAAACCCTTCGGGGTAGTCTTGCAGTTCAGCTAATTGATAATCGCCCTGTAACCACCACTCACGCAGTTCTAATATCGGCTCAAAGTAATCGGCTTGGTACAGGTTATAAAGTTTGTATTTATCTATCTGCATTAATATCTGACGTATAAACAAACCGCGATATAAGTGGCCCGCTAAATCATCTCGCCCTAGAATATCCTGCGTTAAATAGCGTTTTAACTCTTTAGCTTGCTCTACCCCTTTTTTATGGGTTTGTTTAAGCCCAGCTTTTACTTCGAGCGGCAATAGGTAGAGTTGATTCTCTTTAAAACCGACAAACAACACATCATCTGAAATCGCGCCCGATTTATAACCGTGTACATTACGCGAGAAATCACTGTCGTTCATTTTTAAACCGATATTACCTGCAACACGCACCATCTCTGCGACTGACAACGGCACCCAGGTAATATCTGATTTTGCTAATAAGCAGTTAACATATTTATAAGCACCAATTATGCCTTTTTTCTCTTTCCGCTCATTAGTACCAGCGGTGATCATTTTTAGCAACCACTCTCCGTTAAAGGCATTAAACTCTTCAATAATGCCCCCTTGATCTTGCTCTAATACTTTTTTGTACAGGTCAGTCTGTTTGGTTACGGTGATAGCATCGTAGTTGGTTGAGTTAGTGTAGTTATCGGAGTAATGGATCAACACCATATCTTTTGCACTTTCAAAAAAGTCTAAGGTGACCTTGGGGTCAATAATGGTGGTCCAAATAGAGTTATCGTAAGAGCGCTCAAGCAATGTTTTAAAATCATCGCTCACTGCTAGCGCTAACGAGTTTGCCCGCCCATGTTGCACATTGGCTTTACGTGCTGGTTTAATCAAACCATTAAGGCGTTGCGCCATGCTAAGATGTGCATTATGTTCTGTTTCAACATTCTTTAAACCAAAGGCAGTGAAATAACTTTCCTCTTTACTATCAGCAGCTTCACCCGCTAATAAACCATGACAAACCACGCCACTGAGCTCTTCTAATACGTTCACATCTGTTGGCTCTACTTTATGATGATTTCTGAAAAAACTTAGGTGTGCATAGGCTTGAGGGTTGGTTTCACACTCATCGTTACGGAACTTGCTATAGGTTAAACGCGTGCGTAACAGATCGATAATCGTATCGACTTGTTCTTTCAGCGCACCTTTATCTAAACCATAGTGTGATTTTAACTCGTCATAACTGGCTGTTTCTGCAAAGCGGTCAAATTCACAACGTGTTTCTTTATCATCATATAAATTCACATGAATGTGGCAGACTTTGTCTTTTTGCGTTTTAACGTAATCCACCAGCCCCATAAACAGTTCTACATTTTTATGGTTATTGACTGAGTTGATAATCAATGTCGCTTTGCTACCCGCTGTAAACAGAGAGCTAAAAGCATCTTTAAACTCTGTGACTTTATCTTTCACCAGTTTGCGCACGTAGCTATAACTTGTTTCTTGATGAGGGACTAACGCTAACCACATGCAGTTGTCTTTTTCTAACTTGGTAAAAGCAAACTCATGTTTAGGATGGTATACAAATGGTAATAAACCACGTGCATTTAAACGGTCTAACGTTACTTTAGGTAATGTTTTAAAACTGCTGTTATCGTTACAGTTATCGTCAACTATGGCCGTTGCTAGACCCAAATGATAAGCCAATATTAGCGGATGAAATGGCGTTATATATTCATGGCACTCTTCGTTTTCTTGGTATTGCGCGTAACCAATATTAACGAGTAGTTTTTCCGCTTTTGTTAGCATCACATCATAACCAATGGCCGCTATCGCTTGGTTATAATTGGTAACTAATTCAGAGACGATTTCTCTAAACTCATCCCCCCAGCTAGATAGACTTGGCAGTGTTTTATTGCTTGTGCAGTATTCAAATAACTGCAGGTATGCGAGATAAACCTCTGGGTAATCTGCTTCAATCGCTTTTAGATCTACACTCCGTTGAGGTTCAACGTGTTGGTTTAATAATTGTTTATCTAAAAAGTCTGCTTCGCGTTGCAACAGTGTTAAACGTCGCCCTTTCGGCGCGACCTCTTTATTGTCTAACAACACTTTATTTTTATTGCGGTTAAAACACGCGAAGTAATCATCTTTAAATAGCTGAACAAAACGGCCTGTATCTAACATAAGTGGTAAAGAGAGTGAATCTGATGCAACAGCCCCTTCGACATTAAAGGTTAAGCTTCCCGTTGGGCTCGTCACCTCAAAAATTACATCGTTTGATTCATTTGCTAGCGTTTCAAAATCGATCTCTTGGATATCTTCGTTATTAAAGACTTCCCCCGTTTGCGTTAACTTGGCTTTATTGCCCTGCTCAGCAATCACAAAGCTGTTATCTTCAATTTGTAGGGTGATACGTTGTTTATTAGGCTCAACTAAAAAGATATTCTCAAACGCTGGTAGGTAGAAGCTCTCTGCTGTTAATACCAATACACGGAACTTATAACACTCAGTCGTTTTATCTCGTTTTAATACCAAACTGAAGTAGGTTGGCTCGCCAGCAAAAGCACCAGTGACCGTTACTTTACTACGCTTACCACCACTATTATTAGGTTGCTGAATTTCAATACTTGGATCTTTGGTGTGTTGCAGTTTAAGTTGGTTTTTCTCTATTTTTCCACCTATGAAGGTTAATGACAAATCAAAGCTCTGCTGCCCTGGTTGTAGGGGTAAAATAATATGCTGTTCGCGTTTACCCGCATTGTTTTCTGATTTACTTTTCTTAGCAAGTTTATCAACTTGCTGCGAGTCAATTGACTCTAGCTCTAACACATTGCTGACATTACGCTTTTTCTCTTCTAAACAATCGGCAAATGTTAGCTCTGTTTTCCAGTTATCTAATTTTTCATCGGCGAAATGTTTTGCGACAAATTTGTCACTGAAATCATTCTCGGCAAACTTCTCTTCAAGCTCAGTTGAGAAACGTTCAGTTACCGTATTAATGCGATCAAAAAGCTTTTTGTTTTCTTCTAACCGTTTGTTGATTTGCTCTGGTTTTCCGCTCCAATTTAATATTTCAGGATCATCTAATAACCCCAATTCATGGAACTGTAAATCACCATCTAAAATTGCTTTGTAAAGCTCTTCAAAACCAAACATAGTTGCACCATCTTCCACTATCTGTGCAAAACGGTGGTCCAACAAACATTCAGAAACTTTACGATCTTTGGCGTGAGGATCAATCAAGTCTTTCAACGCATCTTTAATTTTTTCAGGGTGCCAAACACTGCCATCTTGAGCGATATCTTCAGCAGAATTAATTAACGTGTCCAACATACTGTTATGAATAACTAATAATGCACAGCCTTTAAAGTCACTTTGCTGACCAGCAACTTTATCACGCAGGTGTGAAATAAAATTCTCTGAATAACCATTGCCATTTTCACTATGCAAAACGGGTAATAGTTTTGTATTGCCACAGGTTAATACATTAATGGTGGTGCCTTTAATGATTATTTGATCATCACTTTTTGCAGTGAATGCATCGTATAAACGTTGGCTATTTTTGTTATCTGGCGATTGGAACTGATAACGGTAACCATGCTGTAGCTTTGTCTCGTTTAACTTTAAAAATTGCTCAGTTAAAAAGAACTCAAATTGTTTTTCTGACATAGACTGCATCTCCACTATCACTCATACGTTCAACATTACCAATACGCTCAAAAAAACAGATTAAGGCTTGTTGGCTCTGTTTATCAAAAAATACGCCTCTTGATTGAAAGGATTTAATTAACTCGTGGAAACGAACTTTTTCTTGCTCACCAATGGCTAAGTTGGTTAATAACAATAGGTAGTCTTGGTTAAAGACCAACACACGACCAGCTCGTCCGCGAGACTGCGCAAAGTGACTGCAGAATTCAGACTCAGTGGCTTTAACGTAGAGTTTGTTTATCTCATGACGTGATTCTTTTGCACCAAACTGCATTCGGCTGAGTTTAAGTAGATCTGCTAACACATCTTGTGGATTTTCACTTCCACTCAAGGTTAGATTTAACTCTCGGCTCTCTTTAAATGCCTGCGCATAGTTTTTGAGTAGAATTGCTGAGCTAGGGGTTTGCTGCAGGTTTTTCTGCTAATACCCATAAAGGTTGAATGGTATTCACTGCATTATCAATTTTTTTCGATTGCAAACTTTCATTCATTGATAGGTAAGGAAAGATATTCCATAACGCCTGATACATCTGATTATAGCCATAGTCTTTTACTAAATAACGCTCATCACTGGCTTTCTCACTGTCTAAAATGTAATAACTTAATTGTGCTTCCGGTTCCCCTTTTTGCCAGCCTTTCAAATTTAAGGCTAACTGTGCCGTGTAGAGATGTGCGTATAAGCGTAAAAACTCTTTGAAAATTGAAAGCAAATATTTAGGCCTTTTGCCTAAGAAACGCAGATCTTGCTGTAGGTGTTTTGCCATAAATGGCAGGTATGGCTCTTCGCTCGCTTCAGAAATAGTAAGCTTACCTTCTATTACCTCTTTGCTTAGCTTCATTAATTTTAATAATTCAGAATAAAGTTCATTCTCTAAGAAGTTGAATTTGTTATTTGGTTTTTTATCGAAGTAGAAGTTTCTGCAGTTGGTTAGCAAACATGCCACCTAAACTTGCATCTCTCGCACTGCCTTTTTCTTTAATGGTTTTGAACAGTAGAAACTCTGGCGATATTTTATAAAGTTGATCATTTTCAAAATACATTTTTTCTAAAACTGGCCAAAATTCACTTTCATCTAACTTAGTTTTGAAGCTCTTTTCACAGCTTGTTTTAAACTTTTCCAGTGCAATTTTAGATTCACTTGTTTCGTCATCTTTTACTGCTTGTTTTTCTTCATCGCTTAGCTTTTCAAGGTGTAGCTCTTTTCGAAATGATGTTTTAACTACATAACCTAGTACACTGTCCCAGTTAAAAATGTCTTTTCTATCTTTGGTATTGATTGGGAAATAGGTTGTTAAGGTATTATTTTTTACCTGCTCTTTAGTCTGAGGTAAATCAGCTCTTAGCATTAAACTCATAATCCACTTACCTCAAAATCTTCATTATCTACATTGGTTATTTTGTATTGTTTGTTACCTTTGCCAACTATGTACAGGGTATCAGAGCTGTTTGCGATCTCTGCAATTTTATCAACCAATTCATCAAGCAACACAACGGTGTTTTTGTCGTGTTTATTAGGACGATATCCCGCAACAATCCGCTGCATTAAATTCAGCAAGTTTATATTTACCTTCAACGCTAAGGTGTTATCACCAGCACGGAAATTAGCAGTAAAGAAAGAGCTGTCTTTTTCGTAGGTGTTATTTATCGCTTTTACATCGACCTTTAGTTCAAGTGATGACGCTAAGAAATAACCATTATGCTCCGAGATAAAGAACTCCCCTTTGGCTAATTTAGGGGCATTACGGTTGTTATATTTATGAATGGCAGTGATTGCCGTTCGACGATAAAACTGACGCAACTTATCCTTTTGCTCTGATGAGTTATCGAAACTAGTATGCAAGTGCCAAACTTGTGAATAATTGTCTATCAGGTGCTCATCAAAATCACCAGCAAACTGTTTATGGTATTCATTGCCGTAGTCAGATTTTCTTAGCATATAAAACAAACGCAAATAGGAGTCTGCATTTGGCACCCTTCGTATACCAAGATCAGTTAATGCTATTTTGTAATCATCAAAATCAGCATCAGGTAGTTGCAAAGAATGAGACAAAATGAATTTATCGATTTTTTGAGTACGTTTAATCGCTGGGTCAAAGTCCGAAATAATATGACTTAGCTCGTTGTCCCCTTTTTTAAATAAGTTATCAAACAGGTAATCAGGGCCAGCGAGCAAATGAAAAATGAAATCTAATAAGGCACGTGCTGTTAAAAATTGGTCTTTCATTAAACGCGCTTTAAATAGAAGGTCAATAATAACGTCTTGCACTTCTTCACGCGCTAGCAATTGATAGTTCGCACAAAGCTTTTTATCTGGGTTTTGTTTTTGTCTCTCGACATCAAAGTATTGACGAATTAAGTTAGCTTCTTGGGCTGTTATTTTCTTTAATAAGTCTTTTGCAAACTTGGAGGTATGACCATCAATCTCTAAAGTAAATTTGGGGTAGTTTTCAAAGTCTAAATAACAATGATTTTCTGGTATATCATCTTTATCATTAGCTAAAAAAGCTTTGATCGACTCAGTAATCTCTGAAATAGCCCCTTCTTCTGCATAATTACCTAACATACCTGTGTTAATGCCGATCACTAGTGGTTTGTTGGTATTTTCAAAATCAGTAAAGAGTTTATTTAGTGTTTCAATAGCTGAATCTTTAGGATGAAAGCTGTGGGTAGCATCTAAGTGGAATTTCACACGTCTAGCGTAGTCTTTGCTGTATTTTGTCAGAATCTTGATTTACCATCGCCACTACTACCACATAAGAAAATTATCTTCTTATCGGTTGAGGATAAGCCAGTTAATTGCTTTACAAAATCCGTTTCAATATCCGTTTTAATATAAAGGTATTTTTTTACTTCATCCAAGTCAGTTGATAACGCAGCCTCTCGTTCTGTTGAGACAGCGTATGGTGATGATTTAGACATCACACTAAGGGCAGTTCGAAAATTAATCAAATGATTTAGTTCCTGTAAGGCGTTATTGTTAGGGATTATATGTTTAGATGATTTTTATGATGGTAACAGATTGATAAATGGCATGATAACGGTAAGTTCAAATTAATGGAATATTAATACCAATTCTATAATTATCTGTTCATTAATCCCTGTTAAAATGAATGCTAGCTTTGTTATTGATTTTGTAATTATACCAATCGGAGTAAATAGCTGATCTATTTTGCTGGTTAAAATAACTTACTTTTATATTATAAGTTTCGTAAAGGGAGCAACTAGTTACTTAAATCAATCCTCGCTAAATAGATCACATCATTAAAGGAATCGTGAAGAAGCTCTCTTGATAGCTATAAGATAGCGCTTTTCATGGCCTACTGGCGACAGTAGATAAATGACTTCGTGATTTTAAAATGAGCTGTGACCGACTATATTGGCGGGGGTGAAAACATTTACGGTAAAATTGGTTGCGAGAGCAGGATTTGAACCTACGACCTTCGCTTGTTTATAAAGAGCGGGCCAGACGATTTATCAATCTACCAATCTACAAATGGCAATAAGCCAAAAGTATATCTATGTCTATTGGTAGTTTTTCTTGGAGGCGTTTTTTGAGGTTTTTCTTGGAAGTGTTTTTAATCATAATTAAGTTGGTTGCGAGAGCAGGATTTGAACCTACGACCTTCGGGTTATGAGCCCGACGAGCTACCAAGCTGCTCCATCTCGCGTCCGTAATTTTTATTGCAACACACTTTTATTGTGTGTAAAAGTGTTGGTTGCGAGAGCAGGATTTGAACCTACGACCTTCGGGTTATGAGCCCGACGAGCTACCAAGCTGCTCCATCTCGCGTCCGTAATTTTTATTGCAACACACTTTTATTGTGTGTAAAAGTGTTGGTTGCGAGAGCAGGATTTGAACCTACGACCTTCGGGTTATGAGCCCGACGAGCTACCAAGCTGCTCCATCTCGCGTCCGTGATTTTTGTTGCAATACACTTTTATTGTGTATAAAAGTGTTGGTTGCGAGAGCAGGATTTGAACCTACGACCTTCGGGTTATGAGCCCGACGAGCTACCAAGCTGCTCCATCTCGCGTCCGTTAATCTTAGCTAGTGACGGGTGCCCCTGTCTAAGTGCGGCAAATGATATAGTGATCACATTATCTTAGCAAGTACTATTTTTAATAATAAATCCATCAGCTTAAATAACAAACAGCATCAGCTTATATTGTTTTAAAATAGAACAAACTGTGTGATTTATCTGCTCATTACTTCATACATAATAAGCTATAATCAATCGCTTATTTTAATAATGAATGATCTTCAGGAAGATGTTTACTAATCCAAAGTACTAATTTGTGTCGGATGTTAGCAGCATCTTCTTGATCTTTTGCCAAGGGCGTTATGAGCTTATCTTGCACTAACAACCTGTATATACACTCATTTTTATCTTTGGCAGAGGTTGTTGCGTCAAAACCAACATATTTACGTTGCAGTGCATAGGCGCTGCCTAATTTGATAGCATGCTGTAGTAGTTGCGATTCATTTTTTATTTTTTTCATACTTACCTCGCGAAATATTTTAGTAATTAGCCACTCTGCATAATGACGCTAATGGCCAATATTATTGGTTAAGTAAAGAAAGCAATGCTGCTTCATCCATAATATGAATGCCTAACTCTTCTGCTTTGGTTAATTTAGAACCCGCAGCCTCTCCGGCAATCACTGTTGTTGTTTTTTTAGAAACACTTCCTGCCACTTTTGCTCCTAATGTTTGTAGTGCACTTTTAATGTCAGCGCGAGATAATTTATTAAACGATCCGGTAATGACAAATGTTTGCCCTAATAATGAAAGTTCACTTTCTTCAACGGTGGCAATCTCAGGCCAATGAATCCCCTGCGTAAGTAGCTGCTCGATCACTTCAATATTATGTTCTTGTCGGAAAAAATAATAAATATGTTTGGCGACTATGTCACCGACATCGGAAACGCGCTGTAAATCTTCAATACTAGCCTCTTGTATTGCTGTGATCGTTTTATAATGGTTGGCTAAATTATTGGCTGTTGCCTCCCCTACTTCTCGTATTCCTAAGGAGTATAAGAATCTGGATAAGGTTGTTTTTTTACTGACTTGTAGGCTGTTGATTAATTTTTTAGCTGAAATATCGCCCATTCTCGGTAATGAAGCTATTTGCTGTTCGCTAAGGGAGAATAGTTGAGCTGGATTTTTCACCATGTTGTGATCAACGAGTAAATCGACGACTTTACTGCCAAGTCCATCAACATTTAATGCTTTACGCGATGCAAAATGTTTAATAGCTTGTTTGCGTTGCGCAGCACAATATAAACCACCAGTGCAGCGGATGGTTGCTTCTCCCTCAATACGCTCTAAGGCGCTTTCACAAACAGGGCAATGTGATGGAAATTTAATGGGTTTACAATTTTCAACCTGGCGTTTTTCAAGTATAACTCGTGCAACTTGTGGAATAACATCTCCCGCACGCCGCACAACAACATGATCACCAATATGTATATCTAAACGGGCAATTTCATCTTTATTGTGCAGCGTCGCATTTGAGATAGTGACGCCACCGACAAATACAGGGGCGAGTTTAGCAACAGGCGTAATTGCACCAGTACGGCCAACTTGAAACTCTACATTTTCAATAACGGTTAACGCCTCTTCCGCGGGAAATTTATAAGCCGTTGCCCAACGTGGCGCTCTTGCCACAAAACCTAATTTGTCCTGTATTGCGATATCATCAACCTTGTAGACAACACCATCAATTTCATAGGGAAGTTGAGTGCGCTTTTGCAAAATGTCATCATAATATTTTTGACATGCAGAAACACCGATGACACGTTGCACTTCACTGGAAACGGGCAAGCCCCACTCCTTTAGCTGTTGCATCCGTTGATATTGGCTATTGGCTAAATCGCCAGAAAACACCCCAACCGAATAACAATAAAAGGATAATGGACGACTTGCAGCTATTTTAGAATCTAGCTGACGTAAACTACCTGCGGCAGCATTACGCGGATTGACGAAGCTTTTTTCTTGTGCCGCTTGCAAACGTGCATTGAGTTTTTCAAAACCGGCCTTAGGCATAAATACCTCACCGCGAACCTCTAAATAAGCAGGAATATTATTACCACGCAATTTCAGTGGTATATTAGCAATCGTACGCACATTTTCCGTTACATTTTCGCCGGTTTGACCATCGCCGCGTGTTGCCGCTTGTATAAATATGCCATCTTCATAAATAATACTCACCGCGAGACCATCGAGTTTAGGCTCAATACAAAAGGCAATATCATTTGTCGCTGACTTTTCTATTGCACGATCAATAAAATCCGAGAGTCCCTGTTCAGTAAAAGTATTATCTAAACTCAGCATGGGCTGTTGATGTGTTACTTGGTCAAACTTGCTAAGTGCAACACCACCGACCTTTTGTGTTGGGGAATTACTTGATATGTATTGTGGGTGTTCATTCTCGAGTTTTTGCAGCTGTTGAAATACACGGTCATATTCACTGTCTGGAACCGTAGGGTTATCAAGTACATAATATTGATAGTTATAATCTTCTAATAATGTGCTTAATGTTGTGATTTCTGTTTTTATAGTCATGCTCATACCAGTTACGACTACCTGTTACTATTTTCATGCGCTAGATGCAATGCCGAATGATACCAATGGGAATAAATAGCTGATCTATTTTACTGGTTAAAATAACTTACTTTTATGTTGTAAGTTTCGCAAAAGGAACAACCATTTGCGTCAACTTACGCCTCAAATTAAGCCATTTTTCCTGCGCAAAATTTAGATCACATGCTTAATCCGATTGGTATAAGTCGTTAAAATAATAACGGGGATCTCTATTTTTTCATAAAAAAACCTCGTTAAACGAGGTTATCAGGGCTTAACGTTTGTTACATATAACGCATTAATCGTTTATGGTAATCTCGAAATTGCTGTTCCGTCATTAATTCTCTATCCGCATTTAACACGATACAATCAAACTCATCGGTCATTTGCTGTACAGCGACTAACATCATGTCGAATGCTTCTTTAATATTGATTTCATCGTTGGGAGCAGTTAAAAAGAAAGAGACTCCCTCTGAATGTAATTGCTTCATTTTGACCGGATCAAAAACACCAGGGGCAACCATATTAGCAATACTAAATAAGATAGGTCCTTTGCCATCAGATTGTAGGTGACGATGAAATATGTTCATTTTACCAAAACGGAAACCAGAGGTTAAGAAAAACTGTAATAGCGTGTGGCCCCGTAAATAGGCATCTTCTTTAGGCACAACATTGAAAATAAAAATATCTTGTATCGCCTCATCGGCATGAACCGCCCCCGGCTGTAGAGAGGGGATTGGTAAGGTATCATCTTCATTAAATACTGGCTGTTGCTCTTCAAGCTTCACATCCGTTGGCTCTTCGCTATCCACTTGCAGCGAATAATGGTCTTTATCAGCGTCTAAATCATTAATAATAAAATCATCCGTGCTGAAGTCGTCATCACCTATATTAACTTTAATTTCTTTCTCGTCTATATCGGGATCATTATCTAAATCAAGTGACACCATCACGTCACCCTCTTCATTAATGGTCTCCCGATTATTTTTTGATAACTGCGCTGCATCCTCACGTCCCTGTTGCAGTAAAGCTTTATCTTTACGATTAAGAAGATAGCCATGAATGAGTACTGCTGCTATTGCAAGCACGCCAATGACTATTAATATAGGTTGAAAATATTGCATTGTTGTTTCTCTTTATTATGGTGTAATTTATATCCATGCTACTTCAACCAGCAAAGTCAGCTAGGACAAAAGTGCCGATATGTTAGGCATAAAATAGCAGTATCGTTATTCAACATAGCGATTATAGAGCAAAGCAGATGGGTGCTATTTTCCTTGCCCGACTGGGCGCTAGCTCAACAAACCGCCCTGCGTTGTCACACTCAAAAAGTGAATAACAATTACTTCATGTTACATCTTACTTTGCTATCAGAGCTCGCGCCTGACAAAGGTTCTGGAAGTAACATGGGTATATAAAGTACCTTGAAACGATCAAAGCGTCTATATTTACAAGTTTATTTTCTTTAAAATGTTAGCTATTTACGCAAAGATCGCTTTTTATACGATAAATTTATTATAACAGAGCTCCATAACTCAATTGCAAAAGGGATATTATATTGAATAAACAAATAATTACGCAGCCACTCTCCGGTATAGAGTACTTGTTAAAAGGCGCTAAATTACTAAGTCATCGCAAATTACGTTTGTTTGTCTTGTTGCCATTAACCATTAATATCTTTATTTTTGCTAGTGCCTTTTGGTTTTTATTTAGCAGTATTACACAATGGGTTGATAGTTACATATCCGGACTCCCTGATTTTTTAAGTTGGTTATCCTATCTATTTTGGCCATTTTTAATTTTTTCAATTTTGTTCGCCTTCTCATTTATTTTTGCCACCATTGCAAATTTAATTGCAGCCCCTTTTAATGGCTTACTGGCTGAAAAAACTGAAATGCTATTGACCAATTCAACGGTAAACGATGATGGTTTAGTAGATGTTATTAAAGATTTACCAAGAATATTTAAACGTGAACTACAGAAACTCGCCTACTTCCTACCGCGAATGCTATTGTGCGCGTTGTTATTCTTTATTCCCGTTGCAGGACAGCTGGTTGCTCCCTTTGTTTGGTTTTTATTTATGGGTTGGATGATGGCTATTCAATATGCTGACTTTCCCTTCGATAATCATAAAATTCCATTTAAAACAATGAAATTAACATTACGAAAACGACTTGCGAAGAATTTAACTTTTGGTATGTTGATTAGTTTTTTTACAACGATTCCGATACTTAATTTTATTATTATGCCTATTGCTGTTTGTGGTGCTACTGCATTTTGGGTCGATGTCTATAAAAAAGAGCTGACTAATATAGATAAATAACTTCCCCCCCTTATGTAACTTCGCTTATTCCTCATTAAGCCTAAGTCTAACGATGGAATGCCACGCCAATAAAGTGGCATTCCATCGTAATAACCTGCTATCACTGCTATAAAAAAGCAAACCATTTCATGATGAATAACATGGCGAACGTAACTAATAACCCAATGCCACCAATAGTTACCCCCACTTTAAGCATTTGCTTATTATCGATTTGACCAGAGGCATACGCCAAAGCATTGGGAGGGGTACTAATAGGTAATGACATCCCTAATGATGCTGCAAATGTCACTGCAATAATCAGCGCCACTTCACCACCAAAAGGTAATAATGAATGCATTGAAGCGCCTAACGCAGCTACCAAGGGTAGTAATAAGTTGGCAGCGGCAGTATGCGACATAAAATTAGCCATCAGTAAACAGGTGCCAGCAGCTCCAACAATAAGTGCTAACGGATGAAATTTCACAAACGGTATCACCGCAATTGCATTCGCAGCCAAGCCCGTTTTATCAATAGCAACACCCAATGCAATACCACCAGAAACAAGCCATAATACATCCCAAGAAATATTTTTTAGATCCTCCTTGGTAATAATCTTAAACATCGAGAAAATAGCAACAGGTAGCATTGCAACGACATAGGAGCTCATACCATGTAAGCTACCGAGCAACCATAATAATATGGTACTTGCAAAAGTAACATAGACCAAAATCGCCTTAGGTGTTTTTAGAAATCGTCCCGAAATATCCAATTTTATGGTTTGCCGTGAAGCTGGGAAAAGAACAATTAATACAAACCAAGCAATGATTAACATAACGACTACAAATGGTACGCCAAAGGACATCCACTTAGCGAAACTAATACTGTTATCTCCGACTAAATACTTGAGTGCAACCGCATTGGGTGGCGTACCAATTGGGGTGCCAATTCCCCCTATATTTGCAGCAACAGGAACAGATAAAGCGAAGGCAACTCGTGCTAAATCCTTTCTTTCAAACAAAGCTAAGACGGGAGTCAGGATAGATAGCATCATTGCAGTAGTCGCAGTATTGCTCATAAACATCGAAAAAATAGCAGTGATCATCATTATGCCAAACATCACATATTTAGGTCGTTCACCGAATGGACGTAATAAAACGCGGGCAAGGTTAATATCTAATCGATATTTGGTCGCTGCCATTGCCAAAAAGAATCCCCCCAAAAATAACATAATAATGGGTGAAGCAAAGGTGGCCATTATTGTATTTTGACTAATAAGTTTTCCCAATACAGCTGGGTCGCCTGAAGTGGCAAACCATAAACCATGATCAGAGACGAGTAGTAATTCTAATACAATGATCAAAACAGATGTCGCGTAAATAGGAATAGGCTCTAAAATCCAACAAAGTGCAGCCATAACAAAAATGGCAAGCACACGTTGTTCTACGAGTGTAAATCCCTCTATAGCAAAGCTATCAGAGGGTAAAAGTAATATTATGAGGGGTAGTATGATAGGTAAAATATACTTTAAATTTTGTTGTATCATGGATAAGCTCCTATACCTAGATAGGAGTTTATTTTCCAATATCAAATAATTATTTTAGTGTTGTAGATCATATGCTTTAACATTACTTCTGATAAATATTCAGAAAGAGTTGATAGATCACGAAATAATTGAAAACAAATCTAATTATTTATTAAACGATATAAGGTAGGCGCATCTAAATTATCACTATAAGGTTCATAATCAATCCCTTTTTCAATTATATACTCGGTTAACAACTCCTTAATTGTTTGGATTAACTCTTCCGGTTGCCAAACTTTCTCTAAAAAATTATCAATTTTGGCATTATTGATCGCTTTTATTGTATCATCCTGTGTTGCTAAACCTGTCAACAGTAACTTTTTCGTCCCCAAAAAGCGCCTATCAGCAGCGACTTTGGTTAACAGCTCGACTCCAGACATCTCAGGCATAACCTGATCTGAGATAATTACCCCTACATATTCCTGTTGAGCATCAAATTCTTCTAACAGTTCCAGACATTCATAGGCAGACTCACACTCTTCAATATTAAAAAGAGATTCGAAAACCTCAAGGTCTCGTCTAACGGCATCTAATACTTCGCGCTCATCATCGACACATATTATGTTAATTTTATCCATATCCACCTTCTGAAATCATTTACAAAATTCTTAAAATTATTTTAGACAATATGGGCTATTTAAGCATTTAAATAATTACCTATCTAAGTGATCAGCACGACAAAAAAGTGTATGCATAGGGCTAAAATCAGAATAAACATCAACACAAAGGCAAGCAAATATAAACTCAAAATGACAATCGTTATTTATGGCCATTTCTATGAGTTCATTACATAGGTGGTCTTATTGGCAACAAAAACAACAAGTAAGCGCTTGCATAAAATACAAAAACCAACACAGAGCAATAGATAAAAAACATTTAGATCAAAAGGATAAAAGATTCGACTAAATATACTCCAATAATCAAGAAAGCGATTACTAACCGTTAATAGTTCACGAAAACATGCACAAAATACAACCTTATTAATCGATACGCTAACAAAGTAAATAAACAGTTCTATGAGAGTGTTAAATAAGAGAAAATTATCTATAGTTGAACATACATCTATATCATTAACTTACTCTCTATCAATATCTTAATTCTATAATTTATATAAACCTTCACAAGGAAGGACAACAAATGAAACATTGCTTAGTCACTCTGCTAACACTATTTTTAGGCTTTCCTGTATTAGCACAAGAGATAAAAATTTACACGTGGGACGCTTTTTTATCTGAAAATGTTGTTAATCAATTTACCAAAAAAACGGGGCATACCGTTACACAGTATTTTTTCGATAATGAGATTGAGCGGAATGCGATATTAATGAGTGGTCAGGGCGATAAGTTTGATCTTATATTAATGGATCATTTACGAGCACAAGAATACGGTAAATTAAATAAGCTCAGATCACTATCCAACTTAAATATTGCTAATCAACAATACAACAGTATTCAGTCACGTAACTCCTGTGGTCAGTATGGTATCCCCTACGCACAGGGCGTAATGGGGATAGTCCATCGTAAGTCGGTCTCGCTTAAACAAATTGACTCTTGGAATGATTTATTAAACCCAGCTCCCGAGCATGTTGGTGGTACAATCATGCATAAAGATGACATTGATACAACCGCCATAGCCCTCATTGCATTAGGGTTAGATCCCTTTACCGAGGATAAAGCTGATTTAAAAAAAGCTTATGATTTACTAACTAAACAATCCGATAAAATCGAACAGTATGCCTACCCCATTAGTTATCTAACTAATGCGACTTCTACAGCGAAGCTTTCTCTTTCATTTGCCTACTCTGGTGACCTTTTTAATATTAAAAAATTGAGTGGCTATGATGACTGGGAATTTGTCATTCCAAAAGAAGGAACAGTACTATTTGTCGACTGTTTTTCATTACCCAAGCTAATGGCAGTCAAAGATGCAACTTTGGCATTTATCTCGTATATCAACAGCCCAGAAATCGCCGCAAAAAATGCCCAAGAAATGTGGTTTGCAACCACGAATGAAGGAGCCCTGCCACTGCTCAGTGATGAGTATAAAAATGATAAAGAACTGATCCAAAATCCTAATCAAATGAGTAAAACATATCAATATAAATCAACATCTAACCCTGCATATATATTACGTAACAAAATGATTTCGATGTTACATACCAAGGAGTAAGGTGCGCATGAAATTAAATAAAAAAATTAAGTATATTATCTTACCAGTGCTAACCTTGCTTTCTATTTTTCTATCGACAATATTTTATATCGCTAATAAACAGTATATTATCGATAATGAAATCGCTTCATTAAACGCACATATTGATCAGTTACTATTGCGTTCGGAATACAAATTTAAATATACAAAGGATTACTTAAGACAAAAAATCGAAAGCAAAGAAGCAACACTTATTTTAAACAGCGTCGAAAACAAACAAGAAATACCGCATACTTATATCGCACAATTTCTAGAACTGTTTCTCAATAACGACTTATCATCGACTCATAGCCTTAACATCATCAATGACTTTTCAATTTATAAAAAAAATAATGAACTTGTTGTACACATCAATACTGAGGACCCGTTTGCTGAGCCCGTATTAAAAACACAGACAAAGCAAATTCTATATAGTGCGAGATCCGATAAGCAACTTTCGCAATATTATTATTTTACTGAAATGTCTCATAATGACGCTGACATTAAATTTTATATGGTACAAATTTTCTCGCCCTATCAACTTATTAGCACCACGCGCTATAATGTTGATGACTCTCTCTATCTGATGCAAACTGTACTCAATACTGATTATCTTACCGATGAACTTAATACAATTGAAAATGATTACCAAGGATTTTTTAGCTATAAGCTAACAACTGAAAAAGCAATTATCGATACATTGTCATTTTCAACAAAAAACTTTACACAGCATAATAAAGGTTCATACCAAGGATCATTCGCTACCCCCCTATTCAATTTCACCTTAACCTTAGATAAAAATTATTTTTCGCAAACGTTAAACGTACTCATATTAACCATCGTTATAGTCAATATCTTCATTCTGATTATTATCTACCTGTTGTTAATGCTGCTTATCAATAAACAGATAATCAAACCAATTACTTCCCTAGCAGAGGCAATAAAAGGGATAGAGAACGTGCACGAGATAGATCTTAAGCCTCTGCACAGTAAGGATGAAGTTGCCGATCTTAATGCAAGTTACATATCGTTAATGCATAAAATTAATACCCTAGCGAACTATGATTCACTAACAGGCCTTCTAAATAGAAGCTCTTTTAACAAAGAGTTGAACACATTATTGGCCAATCAACCAAATCAAGACTGCCTTACTGCACTTTTTTATATCGACTTAGATAATTTTAAGTATGTAAATGATAATTTTGGCCATGAAGTCGGCGATAAATTACTCAATGTATTCAGTTTACGGTTATCGAAAACGCTCAGAATTGCCACTCGTGACCACAGCGTAAGTAAGACCATTATTGCACGATTCGGCGGGGATGAATTTGTTGTTGTGATAACAGAACTTCCCTCTATCGCTGTGATCAAATCAATAGGTAAACGTATTTGTGGTCTTTTTATCGATGGATTTACGATAGGTGAAGACAACTTTGATGTGCATGCGAGTATTGGTATTTCTTATAGCTCAACACATAATCAATCACCCAAAGTGCTTTTAAACCAAGCAGATGTAGCCATGTATATTGCGAAAAAGGAGGGTAAAAATAAATTCACACTGTATTCTCAAGCGATACAAGAGAGGATACAGTTTGAGAAAAACATTGAAGCCTCACTCGTTGAAAGTCTAATTGAAAAAAACTTTTTATTATTATTTATGCCCGCATTTAGTACAGGTAGTTTAAAACTCGAAGGCTATGAGCTACTGATCCGTTGTCCCATGCTAGAAAAATTAAAAATAGGTCCGGATACCTTCATTACGATTGCGGAGAAATCGGATCTGATATTAAAAATTGATTTATGGGTGGTAGAACAAGCATTAAAAATGCTCAGTGAGATTATTCGCGATTATGCTTTTAAAGGCTTTTTTTCTATTAATGTTTCATCAAAATCATTGCGTGATGATTATTTTTATAATTACTTAAAAAAGTTGATTAAAACTTACGATGTGAATGTAAAACAATTGGAAATAGAACTCACGGAAACGTGTCTATTACCCAATGACAAAAAGGCGATTGCAAGTTTAACACAGCTAAAATCGCTCGGTATACGCATCGCATTGGATGATTTCGGTACAGGCTACACTTCATTTAGCCAGCTAGTAAATTACCCTCTAGATACTTTGAAAATAGACCGGTCATTTGTGCAAGCCTTAAATCATGATAATCGCGACGGTAAAAAACCGACTCTCAATATCATCTTTGAGCTTGCAAAGGCCTATGAATTAGATGTCATTGTTGAGGGTATTGAAACCGAAGCTGACTTTAATTACGTACAAAAATTAGGCTGTGATAGTGCGCAGGGGTACTATTTCACTAAACCGATGAGCTGGGATGCAATGCTTGCAAAGCACCATAAATTACAAGATGTTTAAGGTGCCTAATCCCAATCAAATTCATAGTATGCATCGATTGCCTGATACAGCCCACTCGATGCCTCCACAAAAAAACGTTCAAACATTTCATAACGTAGGGCGACCACACTAAAGCTATCAAATACGCCAACACCATAACTGAGTTGAATGTCATCTGTGATATAGCCACTTACATCAACGGATTGTTCATCCCCAGTGCCGCTGCTGGAAAGCGCTAAATCTTGAATACCTAAGTTATTACCAAATCCAGAAAGAATCTCTGAGGAACTTCCTGTGCCAAGGTTTATCAACATGCTGGTCATCTGATTATCCCCAGAACTATCATTACTATTTTGTAAAGATTTACCTCGCGTGACATATGAAAGCGCATCTTGTTGCGACATAACCGGGTCGGAAAAAACAACTAAATCAAAATCGCCGGGCGTACCTGTTACGCGCACCCCTGCCGTTATATTTTTCTGAATTCTATTAGGATCGCGAATAGCTTCTATGGATATATAAGGTGTCTCTGGTGCTCCTTGGAAGGTCACAGTACTATTTTGCAAAACCAGTTGCTGTCCGAGTGAGCGGTAGCTTCCGTCCACCAAATTCAACACTCCATGCATGGTGACATTATTTTGTAATGCTTTGCGTATTAACAAATTACCGGTTACTTTAGTGTTTAAACCAAAGGCATCGATAGTCAGTTTTTCACCGAGGGATAACCCCATGTCTATTTCTATAGGTAGTGATGCAGACTGCTTATCAACTTCCATATCGACAACAATAATATCTTTTGAGGGTGCGATTGCATCGTCTGCTAACTCTTCTATTTTTATACTGCCATGGTCAACATTGATTTGACCTGTTAACTTTAAATAATCAATATAGGAAAGCTTAATATCGGGACTGACGACTAACGAAATATTATCAAAGTCTTCGATAGCCATTTGTTGTGCGTAAAGGTGAACATCACCGACAAGACTTTTTTCCCAATCGAGGTTCCCACTTATATTGACCTGGCCTAAAATCGGGCTATTTTCTTGCTTTTGTTTAAGCTGGTTTTTGGATAACTCACCGGAAAAAAACTCCCCTTGAATAGTGGCTTTCTTCTTATTTAGCTGTATATTACTATTAAATTGATGAATTCTAACGGGTATATCAACGCTGCTGATATCGACATTGCTGATCGTTATTTTACCGTTACTATCTGGTGAATGGAGTGGCCCGGCCAGAGAGACATCCGCATCGATTTTTCCATTAAATTGATCCAAAGCAGGAATAATCGCAGCAAATGGGGCTAAATCAGGTAAAACCAATTTAATTTGTGCTGTAACTTCGGGTGATTTTTGATAGGGAAATAACTTCCCTTTTATTTGCGCATCAATCAGATTATTAGCGAAGATTGAGACATCAACATTACTTGCTTTTTTATCACTCAGTAACTTTATATCGAACTTTTCAACCTGATAGGTCACGGGTGGCTCAAATTCATTATCTAATTTAACACTGACTTGCATATCATTAGATAAAAGATGAATTTCATATAATGGTTTTTTATTTTCAAACCATTTTATTTTAGCCGTTGCTGTAACTGCGCCTGCCATTTTAAAATCATTAGGTAAAAATGGTGCGATATTTTCTAATAAATAGGAGTCTAACTTAAACTCAGTTTCACCATTAGCCCCCACATTTAATTTTTTGAAGCATAGTTTTCCGCTATTATTTTGCAGATCACCGTCAACACTCCAACAGTGAGGGCTAAATATAGCGATATCTTCTTCGATAATAACATTGAGTGGATTGTCTAACCTTAGATTATGATCATAAGTAGTAATGTATGCACTATTTAACGAACTTAGCCATTCACTGTTATTTTGTATTACTGCTATTTGTAAATCGGTAGTGGCAATATCACTGTGCAAGGCGATATTAATCAAATGCTTTTCACTTGTTTTTTGACTCACCGTATTTTCAACGCTGATGGTAATGTTATCAATATTCTCCCCTGCGCTACTCAGTCCACTGAGATTTAATGTCGCATTCATTTTAATCTTATCGGCTAAGGTTGATTTACCGGCCAAATTAAAATGTTTTAAAGCGGTATCTTGATATTTGACCTCATTGCCCTGTAATTTAGCGTCAATATGGAGCAATTGTTGTGAACCACTTAATGTCACACTCCCTTTCATATTGCCCGTACTTTCTGCTAGTAGTTGGCTCAAATCAACAATATCAATATTAACCTGTAAATCACTTTGCTGAGCGTAACGTCCATGCATATTAAAACGGTTACTGCCATTTTTAATCACGACATGTTCAAAAACGACCCCCTGTTTACTGTCACCATTAATAGCCCCCTGTATTGACAAGGGGCGCTCAAATAACTCACCCTTCACATCTAAGGTGGGCATCGAAAATTGCCAGTCTTGACTATTTTCAGTTAATCCAACACGACCGGTTTGGCTTAATTTCCCAGATACAACGCCCTTATATTGGCTATCTAATAGCGATAAATCTAATTTATCGACGCTGAGATCGGCAGCCCATTGCAACTCTTTTTGCCAATTTATATGGCCGTTTAGATCAAGCTCTCCATTTAATGTTTTAACAAGTAAACGGGATATTTGTAATTCGGTTAAATTTCCTGAGCTAGATAAATTAAGCACACCTTTTGGCACACTGTTGATTTCATAATCACCCGTTATGTCTAGCTGATAATGACTAACGTCCCCGCTACTTTTTAGCGTTCCCTGTGTTGAAAGGTAGTCTGCTTTCCCGGTTAATGGCCATTGCAAATTGTGCCAATCCATAGCGAGGGTGTAGGGTAAATTTTCAGCTAATAAACTTGTTTGAGCATTAATATTTGCCCACATCTTGTCACGCAAAGTTAACTTGGCTGACAAATCGGCTAAATCACCATCTAATGCTAAAGTGAATTTTTGACCCGCTAGTAATTGTGTAGGTTGAAGTGATGTTATATTTTTTATGCTACCCGTTGTATGAATAGTAAGCGGATAATGGTCGTTAAAATCAATCTCTCCATTAAGCATTAGATCACTTTCAGGAATATCAAGTTGTAAAGTGGTAATTGATAATTTTGTATCAATAAAAGAGAGGTTGGTTTTCAGTGAATTAACTTTAAATAGCGTCTCGTTGTTTTGTCTAAGTGCAAAATCATCTACCTGTAGTGATGTTACATTCAACGCGATAGGCATGTTGATTTGAATTAAATCACTTTCTGCTAGAAGCGCTGGTAAGGTTGCAGCCTGTGCAACAGGTTCATTGGCACCGGGCTCTGTTGTGCTCATCGGTAAGGTAACGGTTATTCCGTCTAAAACTGCACTTAACGTTAACACATTTTTCTGTGCAGCCGCTTGTAAACTTAAACTATTTAGTTGTATAGATTGGTCATCTATTAACAGATTAATATTCTTTAAATTGACGGCATCAACAATAATATCAAGTGGAAATTGGAATGGGCTGTCAGGCTCAGGAACTTCTTTAGCATCAAGTTCAGAAGGGGGTGATTGCTGAATAATAATTTTTGCATCACTAACCGTTAGCGCTTCGATACAAAGCTTTTTAATTAAGCATGGCCAGCCTAAGCGATAGCTTAAGTTATCAATTTGTATCTGATTTAATGGATCTTCCCAGCGGATATCTGCAAATTTAGGTGCGTTTAAAATACTCCCCTCAAGCAATTGCAGAGAAAGTCTCGGTTCAAATCTTTCGACACCATTAAGCAGTAACACATTGCCGCGATGTGTTAACAGTAACAACATTACCGTGACGAAAAGTACCATGATAAATGCAACGACTAAGCGTAATAAAACTCTACATGAATGATATAAATAAGAGAGTAAACTCATAGCTCAGGCCCAATCATAATGTGCAATGTTATTTTATTTTTTTCTGTATCAAAGGGTTTAGCGAGATAGAGGCGAATGGGACCCACTGGCGAAGCCCATACCACACCAACACCCGCGCTGGTTAATAAATCGGCGGAGAGATCATCCGTTGCATTACCAGCATCACCAAAAAGTGCCGCTTTCCAATTTTCCACAATCGGATAGCGATACTCCAAGCTGCCAACAATTAAGTATTTCCCTCCAACTAAGTAGCCATCGCTATCTTTAGGGGCAATACTTTCGTAATCATAACCACGAATAGTTTGATCCCCCCCTGTAAAGAAACGCATAGAAGAAGGAACATCTTCAATGGACTGTGTATAAATAGCACCAAACTCCGTATTAATAAAAAACTCATGTGTACGGTTTATGCTACGTAATAATTTATATTGCCCATAAACTTTAATTAAATCTTCATCCGATAACCACCATTGATTAGAAAACTCAATAGAGACTAATTTTTTATCCCCCCAATATGGATTCATGCCCCCTCGTTGACGACTTCTACTAAATGTCACCCCCGGTATAATAGAGCGTTTTGAGTATTCTTGCTGCCCTTGCCTACCATATTCATGGTCATATTTAATGAAAGTAGTGAGTTGCCATTGGTTTTGTAATAGCGAATTACGATTAAGACCAAGAAGATATTGCTGAGTATCGGTATCGTTTTGATTTAATTTTTTGTAACCTGCCTGCACGGTATCATAGTTATAAATAGCATCTATCTCAGGAATTTTATAAGTAAAGTTAATTTCTTGCTGTTCTGCAGAAACAATTAAATTACCTTCAATAGAGTGCCCGTAGTCGTTAACCCAAGGTCTGTTCCAACGTAATTTACTACGTATTTCTTGGTCTGTACTGTAACCAAGGCCGACATTAAAGGAGTCCTCTGGTCGCATGGTTGCCTCGACAGTTAACGGAATCAACAACCCTTGCTTGTTTTTTATTTCAGGTACGATAGTTATATTTTTGAAATAACCTGTTTTACTGAGATCTGCATTATATTTACGCAGCTTTTGGTATTCAAATGGCTGACCAACTTTAAATTTTCTTAACGCAATAACTTGCTGTTCAGCAGGTAGAATGGCGCTAAATTTCAACTCACCAAATTGATATCGAGGCCCAGTATTAAACCAAAAATAGACAATAGCACTATTTGTTTTAGCGCTAACTTCAACTGAGGATTTTTCATATTTTGCATCAAAGTAACCTCGTTGACGGGATAAATTGAGTAAACTGCTTTTCGCTGACTCATATTTACCATGATTCAAAAAAGCATTTTCTTTTACATCAAATTCTGTGAGTAACTTTTGAAATGCCTGATCATTTACACCTTCCCCAGTTAATTTCAGGTCGAGTTTTGTAATGCGAGTGCGCTCCCCGGGAATAATGGTGACTTTTACTAGCTGTGATTGTTGTTCTGTTTCAATCTGTATACTGGCATTGTAATAGCCTAATGCGACTAACGCTTCAGTAGTTGATTCTTTCACTTGCTTTATAAAACTAAAATGCTGCAAATTATCAGGTTCATTTAACCCTTTTAAGAAAATTAATACATTTTCAGTTGCATTTTTATTTACGCCATTAATCTCAAAGGAGACTTTGGCAACGGCTATAATATGAAATAACGCAAGGGAAAATAAAATGAGTAATTTTAAAGCTCTCATTAATGTCGAAGACTCTCATTTTTGAAAATGTATCGCCATGATACTTGAAGATGAAAAGTCAGCAAGAAATCGCATCTTCAAGTATCATGGCTATATAACTATTAGAATGGGATATTGTTACCTAAAAATAAACATTTAGCTATCACAACAACGTAATTATCATCCAAGCTAACGGTAAATTAGATTTGCTACACGACCATTTTTAATTTATCGTCTTAATAATCACATATACATTTTTAAAAAACAGTAAATAAAAGGAAATATCATGGCATTAGCAAGCGCAAGACACATACTGGTAAAATCTGAAGAAGATTGTCTTGAATTAAAAAAAGAGATTGAAGCTGGCGCTGATTTCGCAGAACTCGCTAAAAAACATTCCTCTTGCCCTTCTGGCGCACAAGGCGGTGAACTTGGTGAGTTTGGCCCGGGAATGATGGTGCCTGCGTTTGATAAAGTGGTATTTAGTGCACCTGTTGGCGTTGTTCAAGGTCCAGTAAAAACGCAATTTGGCTTTCATCTATTAGAAGTAACAAGCCGAAACGATTAATCATTAGTAATGATCAGCGAGTTGTGATTCATCGCGATGAATCACAACTTTTTATTCACTACGCGCTTATAACATTGCTGCATCAAGCGCCGATACTGGCATTTTAGTCGCACGAGCAACAAACTCTTGAGTACGTTTATGCTGAGGATGTTCAAATATTTGCTCCGGTGAACCTTGCTCTACAATATGCCCTCCTTCCATAAATATCACTCTATCTGCAACTTCTCTAGCAAATTGCATTTCATGGGTAACAACTATCATTGTCTGTTTTTGTTGCGCTAACGATTTCATTACAGCTAACACTTCGTCAACCCATTCAGGATCCAGTGCAGAGGTTGGCTCATCAAATAAAATAACCTCCCCTTTTGCGGCCATTGCACGTGCAATACCAACCCGTTGCTGTTGCCCGCCTGACAATTGCGAGGGATATTGGCCCATCTTTTCTGCTAATCCAACCTGCGTGAGTATTCTTTGCGCTTCTTTAAAGGCGCTCTCCTTAGGCTCTTTCCAGACAGTAATTAAGCTTTCTGCGACATTTTCTAATGCAGTTTTGTTGGCAAATAGAGAATAATTTTGAAAAACAAAACTACTCTGTTTACGCAGTTCAGTTATTTTTTTAGACGTGGCCTGAAGTGCATCAACTTTAACATTGGCAATTTCTATACTGCCAGTTGTCGGTGTTTCTAAATAATTTAAACAGCGTAATAGTGTTGATTTACCAGTTCCGGATGGACCAATAATGACGACTATCTCACCGAGCTTAATGGTAAAATCAATCGAGTCTAAAACAATATTATCACCGAAGTGTTTGCTGAGATTGGTTACATTTATCATTAATATGCCTTACTAAGACGTGTTTCAAGTAAATACTGGATACGTGTAAAAAACATGACAACAGCCCAGTACACCAAGGCAACCGCTAAAAAGCTTTCGAAAAATTTAAAACTAGAAGCCGCCTCCATTTGTGCCTTTGCCATTATTTCTGTCACGCCGAGTGTAAAAGCGAGGGAGGTGCTTTTTATCATATCAATAAAATAGTTCATCAATGAGGGGGTCGCAACGCGAGAGGCCTGTGGCAATATAATTCTTCGCATCGCTTGTAAACGCGTCATGCCTAAGCTTAAACACGCCTCCATTTGGCTTTTATCTATGCCCAGGATTGCTGCACGAATACTTTCCGCCATATAAGCTGAAAAATGTAACGATAGCCCTATTATTGCAGCGCTAAATGCATCCATACCAGAGAAAATAGGCATAAAATAAGGTAGACCGTAATACAGTAGAAAAAGTTGTACTAAGAGCGGTGTACCACGAAAAAAAGAGATATAAAGCGCACAGAGCTGATCTAACAATATTATCTTAAATACGCGGACGATAGCAATCGCGACGGATATGATAAGTGCAAATAAAAATCCCCAAAGTGCCATTTCCATGGTGACACCAAGGTATTTAAGTAAGGTTGGAAGTAATTCCAGCATGTATTCAAAATCTAATAAAATTTGCATTGAAAAGCTCATATTTCGCAACGACAACCTACTGATGAATTGATTGTGATGCGTTAATGTAAATTAGAAAAATAGCCCCTTAATCTCATATTAAGGGGCTATAGAACAAGGTTTATCGTTACTTAATAACTTATTGGGTAATGTCAGCGCCAAACCACTGTATAGATATCTTGGACAAACTACCATCTGCTTGCATACTTGCTAATGCGGCATTAACTTTCTCTTTAATAATAGTTTGCGTTGCAGACTTGACAAATGGCATCGCATTTTCAAAGGTATCGAAAGGTTGGCCAGCCAATTGTAAAGGCAAACCCGATTTTTTGATAAGTTGAACCGATGATAAACAATCCATCACAAAGGCATCCGTTCGACCTAACACCACATCCTGCTCAAAACCTGAATCATAGGTGATTATATTGATTTGCTCAGCGATATCTAATCCACGTAATAACTCTTCAAAATTACTGCCTAGATTAACAGCGACTTTTTTTCCTTTAAGATCATTGACAGATTGAATATCGCTACGCCCTTTTTTAACGACGACTTGAGCACCATCGACGACATAAGGTGTAGAAAATTGGTATTTTTCAAGTCTTGCAGGGGTAATGGTCACTTGATTAGAAATCGTGTCGATATGTCCAGCTTCTAGCATACCAAAAAGACCGGAAAAACTGGCGGTGACAAATTCAACGTTATAGTCGGCACGCTTAGCAATTTCATTCCAGACATCGACTTCAAAACCTTGTAATTTGTCATTTTTTGAAAATGTAAATGGGAAATAACGGCCAGACATACCCACCTTAACGGTTTCCTTGGCAAATGCAGGTGCGGTTACCATTGTTGATATTGCCACAATTGTAGCTGCTAATATTTTAACGTATTTTTTCATTATTTTTCCACTGAGGTTAATATTTTGCGTTATACAAATTCTCAAATTATCTATTCATTATTCCATGGTTGCTAGGGGCTATAGTCCATTTAAGATACAAGCTGAATAGGTCTATTTAACTAAAATAATAAATCAACATCAGGACAATATTCGCGCTATGAATAAAGATTTATTATGCACGAATAGTAATAGATACAAGCAGATGGTTGCAATTAGAATTAGCACTAAAATGCAGATAAATTAGCATTGCTTATAACAAAAAGTAATAACAGTGCTAACTATCTATGAATAATATGTAAGAAAATTTACGCGAGACCATGCGCCAATGCTACCTTTGGATCAATTAATCCCTGCTGAACAAAAGTAGATAAATGAATTAATGCCTTTTTAGCAAGCGGAGGTAGATTATCAAAATCGATATTATCCAGTAAATTTTTTACTTCCAGACCAAGTTCAGTATCCCCTTGAATAGACAAATGTCGCTGGAAAAACAACGTGTCTGGATCTTCTTTACGTCCGGCAATTAATATCAATTGGTTGATATCCGCACTGAAACTCACGTCTTCACTGACTTGCTTTTCTGCAATTATTAATCTGTTTTGTGCAAAACTTAAATACCAGGAAAGTTGTAAATCAGTCACTTCTACTTTCAGCCATTTATCTTCTAAAAAGTCTAGATCACCATCTTCTATTGCTTCAGCAAAAATCGAATCTAATAAAGAGGAAAGTAATTTCTTCTGAATAACAAAGGGGACAAAAGATGCTGGCAATGCGAGAGCCTTGGGCGTATTCATGACCAACTGATGTTGCAAATTTGTGATAATTGATTTAAGCATAAATATCTCTTTATTAAATGATTACTTATTTTAATGAAAGACTCACTTATTATATTGGTTCAAATCAAATTTTACATATATTCATATAATATCTTATCAACCCTGCCCTATATCAATAAAAATAAATGTCAGTTTCTTACAATTCATCTACTTTATTTAGTTAGGAAATGTAATGGAACTCCTTTGCCCTGCAGGTAGTTTACCTGCCTTAAAAACAGCCATTGATTGTGGTGCAGATGCTGTTTATATAGGTTTAAAAGATGATACAAACGCGAGACATTTTGCCGGTTTAAATTTTAATGATAAAAAACTCATTAAAGGGGCACAATACGTTGCAGACCATAATAAACACCTGCATGTTGCCATTAATACCTTTGCTCATCCCGGTGGGGAAAAACGCTGGCAACACGCGGTAGACAAATGCGTTGATTTAGGTGCAAATGCAGCAATCATTGCTGATATTGCAACGCTAGATTATGCCGCCAATAAATATCCACAACTTGACCTACATTTGTCAGTGCAAGCATCGGCAACCAATAGTGCTGCAATCGCGTTCTATAAAGATAATTTTAATATAAAACGAGTTGTTCTTCCTCGCGTGCTCTCCATTGGACAAGTTAAACAGTTATCACGAAATACGGATGTACCGCTGGAAGTCTTTGCCTTTGGCAGTTTATGTATTATGGCAGAAGGACGTTGCTATTTATCTTCATATTTTACAGGGGAGTCCCCCAATACCGTCGGCGCCTGTTCACCAGCAAAATATGTTCGTTGGACAGAAACAGAGCAAGGTCTGGAATCAAGGCTCAATAATATTTTAATTGATCGCTATCAAGCTGGAGAAAAAGCGGGTTACCCGACCTTATGTAAAGGTCGATTTACTGTTTCTGATAATAATTATCACACGCTTGAAGAGCCTACAAGCTTAAATACGTTAGCTATGTTACCTGAGTTAATGCAGGCAAATATCTGCTCAGTAAAAATAGAAGGACGACAACGCAGCCCTGCCTATGTTGAGCAAATTACCCGAGTATGGCGCCAAGCAATAGACACCTATAAAGCAGCCCCAGACAGTTACCAAGTCAAAGATAGTTGGAATTCAATACTTGCCAATGTTTCTGAAGGCAGCCAAACCACGCTTGGTGCATATCATCGTAACTGGCAATAACATTTAAGGAAATAGCGTGAAATTAGCTTTAGGTCCAGTACTCTATTACTGGGAAAAAAAAACATTGGAAGATTACTATCAGCAAATCATTAAAAGTGAAGCTGATATTATTTATTTAGGTGAAACGGTTTGCAGTAAAAGAAGAGAATTAAAAACACGTGAATGGATAGAGCTTGCTAAAGAGTTAGCAAATTCAGGTAAAGAGATCGTTTTATCCACAATGGCTTTATTAGAAGCCCCGTCTGAAATTAAAATCCTGCGCCAATTATGTGAAAATGGTCTGTTTAAAGTGGAAGCAAATGATTTGGGAGCCATTAATATTCTTAGCGAACAGAAAGTTCCTTTCGTGTGCGGCCCTGCAATAAATTGTTATAACGCTGGTACCATTAAACTCTTTGTTAATAAAGGAATGCAACGTTGGGTTATGCCAGTAGAACTATCACGGGACTGGTTAATGAATATTACTAACGATTGCCATGCACTAGGTATTCGTGATCAGTTTGAAGTCGAAGTGTTTTCCCATGGTCACCTTCCTTTGGCCTATTCTGCGCGCTGTTTCACGGCTCGTTCTGAAAACAAAGGCAAAGACGAATGTGAATTGTGTTGCATAAAATATCCCCAAGGGCGCATAGTTACCACGCAAGAAGAACAGCAAATATTCGTATTAAATGGCATTCAAACACAATCAGGCTACTGCTATAACTTAATCAACGATTTACCTTCAATGGAAGGTTTAGTAGATATTGTACGCATAAGTCCATCCAGTGACGATAGCTTACCCGTTTTACAAAACTACAGTGCAATGCTTAATGGTAATGGGAAAAACGTTAAATTAAAGGCGACTGAGTGTAATGGGTTTTGGCATAATATCGCTGGATTAGAGAACGTTATCTAACAAAGTATCCCATGTGACTTCAAGATGCTTTATCTGCTACCAGCTCAGATAGATGCACAAGGGGTAGCATGGGTATAGAAAGGGTCAACACGGAAGGATATTCTCAGCTAATGCGTAATAAGTGAAAATTCACGCTATTTTATTGCCTATTTAGAAAGAAGTTATTGATTAATCGCGTCCCTCATAATATCTTACTAAAACAAGATATTAATCACACTCAGGGTAAAAAAGGATCAGTACATGAAAAAAATATGTTTAATTATGGCATTAGTCTCAACGCCTTTCCTACATGCTGGAGAGTTGGTGAGCACAAATGGCGTTGAAATCCTTGCTGTAGATGGTAAAAAAGTTAAACAACACCTATTCAGTTCAGATAAATTAGAGGTTGATGATGGACCACATCAAGTCGCCGTCATGTACAAAGGGCAATTTAAAAACTCGGATATAATCAGTAGTAAAATTCATATCTTTGATATCGACACACAGGGAGATACTGAAATTAGTATTAAACGTTTTGGCAATTCAATGCAGGCAAAAAATGCAATTAATAAAGGCATTGAGTGGATTGTAAAAAACGATGAGAAAACTACCATGGTTACTAATAGTGACATTATTTCCGGAGAAGGATTATTCCCAAATAGTAATGTTGAGAAATTAATCAGCGACTATAATCAACAGCACAACATTACAGTACAAACAGAGGCAGCTCCAGCAACTCTAGCAATGCCAGCAGCAACTGTACCAGCATTAACAACAACGACCGCAACGACAACTATCAATACTTCTAATACGGCACTATTAATAGAAACATATCAGAAAGCGAGCAAACAAGAGCAAAAAGCATTCAGAATGTGGTTGTTAGAACAAGACATGAAATAAAATTCAACTTGGTGTAGTAATTAATAATTACTACACCAAGCCCCCGTTGCTTCAAATCCTACAAATATTTTCAGGCTATTCCCACAACAAAGACAATTAATACGTGACAAACTGAATAAAACAAGTTAATTTACACTAAAAATTAAGTTGAATGTATTTGTTTGTAATAACAGTATTACCTTTTGTTACGTAACTTTGACGTATTTATTTGACTTAACCAAACGAATTATAGATTATAAATCAGTATTTTAAATACCCCTGTATTTATTGGGCTTGTCCTGATTTTTTGTACGGAAGTGATAATTTGTATAAGTTGATCTATATTAAACTATTGATTAAATTTATACGGTATTTTATCGCTACGAAATATGTTTTTAAAATCCTTGTTACATCTGTTTGATTTATTAAACAGTGTAATTCCATAACCTAAACTTATCGTAAATTAAGGTGTTATTATGTACCAAAAAACAGTAACTATTACGGCTCCAAACGGCCTTCATACTCGTCCTGCTGCTCAATTTGTTAAAGAAGCAAAATCTTTTGCCTCTGATATTACTGTTGAAGTAGGTGATAAGTCTGCAAGCGCTAAAAGTCTCTTTAAATTACAAACATTAGGCCTAACTCAAGGTACATCCGTAAACATCAAAGCTGAAGGCGCTGATGAACAAAAAGCAGTAGATACGTTAGTTGAATTAATGGCTACACTTGTATAGTTATCAATATAGCTACTTCGATCTCCGTTAGTATTTATTAGTATTTTATAGGATTAATTATGATATCAGGTATTCTTGCATCTCCAGGCATAACCTTTGCCAAAGCTTTGTTATTACAGGAAGATGAAATTTCAATCAACAACAGTAAAGTTCAAGATGTTGATAAAGAAATTGCTCGCTTCTTAGCTGGACGTGAAAAAGCGTCAGCTCAGCTCACTATCATCAAACAAAAAGCGTTGGAAACCTTTGGTGAAGAGAAAGAAGCTATCTTCGAAGGGCATATTATGCTTTTAGAAGATGAAGAGTTAGAAGATGATATTGTTGATTTTATAAAATCTAAAAAATGTACAGCTGACTTTGCTATTCATAAGATAGTTGAAGAAAATGCAACGATGCTACAAGAGCTAGAAGATCCGTACCTGCGTGAACGTGCTTCCGATTTTCGTGATATTGGAAGCCGTTTACTTAAAAACGTATTAGGTATTGAAATTGTTAACTTAAGCAACATTGCTGATGAAGTTGTTCTTATTGCTAACGATTTGACCCCTTCTGAGACGGCCCAAATTAACCTTGATAAAGTGCTTGGTTTTATTACTGATATTGGTGGTAGAACGTCGCATACTTCGATCATGGCTCGCTCTCTCGAAATACCTGCAATCGTCGGTACAAATGATATCACTAAACGTGTTAACAACGGTGATATGATTGTGCTAGATGCGATTAATAATAAAATTATTATTAATCCAACTGAAGCCGAGCTTAAAGAAGCTGAAAAAATCAAAGCTGTCTTTTTGGCAGAAAAAGCGGAATTAGCTAAATTAAAAGATTTACCTGCTACAACACTTGATGGGCATCAAGTAGAAGTTTGTGCAAATATAGGCACAGTAAAAGATACTGATGGCGCTAAACGCAATGGCGCTGAAGGTGTTGGACTTTATCGTACTGAATTTCTATTTATGGATAGAGACCAATTACCGACCGAAGACGAGCAATTTGTTGCCTATAAAGATGTGGTAGAGTCGTTAGAAGGTAAAGCTTGTATTATCCGTACTATGGATATCGGTGGCGATAAAGATCTGCCTTACCTAGACTTACCAACGGAAATGAATCCTTTCTTAGGCTGGCGTGCAATTCGTATCTGTTTCGACCGTCCTGAAATAATGAACCCGCAACTACGTGCATTATTAAGAGCATCTGCATTTGGTAAAATCCGAATCATGTTCCCAATGATTATCGCAGTAGAAGAGATCCGCAAGCTCAAAGATATTCTTAACGTACTTAAAGCGGAACTAACAGCAGAAAATAAAGCATTCGATGAAAATATTGAAATTGGTGTGATGATTGAAACACCTGCTGCAGCAGCTATCGCTCACCATTTAATTAAAGAAGTTGAGTTTTTCAGTATCGGAACAAATGACTTAACCCAATATACCCTAGCGGTTGACCGTGGTAATGAGCTTATCTCTGACTTATATAATCCACTTAGCCCTTCTGTGCTAACTATCATTAAAACCGTTATCGATGCTTCTCATGGCGCAGGTAAATGGACGGGCATGTGTGGTGAGTTAGCTGGTGATGAGCGTGCGACCTTACTACTACTGGGTATGGGACTTGATGAATTCTCGATGAGCGCGATTTCTATACCAACGGTTAAAAAAATCATTCGCAATACCAATTTCGCTGACGTAAAAGCGCTGGCAGATAAAGCATTGTCATTGGCTACAGCGGCTGAAATTGAAGCCTTAGTTAATGATTTCAATCAAACTAATGGTATTATTTAATTTTATAAGCAAAGGTTAATTGTCTGATTTAGTTACCTTTGCTATTATCTATTTATTATTAATCATTTGGAGTTAAATCATGGGTTTTTTCAATTCACTAAAAAAAGCCGTATCAGGTAGCGCACCTGTAGAAAATACTATTGATATCATTGCACCACTATCTGGTGAAATTGTTGCAATAGAAGATGTGCCAGATGTTGTTTTTGCAGAAAAAATTGTTGGTGATGGTATAGCAATTCGCCCAACAGGCAATAAAATGGTCGCACCTTGTGATGGTGAGATTGGTAAAATATTCGAAACTAACCATGCATTCTCTTTAGAGTCTGATACGGGCATCGAATTATTTGTTCACTTTGGTATCGATACCGTTGAACTTAAAGGTCAAGGCTTCACTCGTGTAGCGCAAGAAGGCCAAAAAGTTAAAATGGGTGACACTATCATCGAGTTTGATTTAGAGTTTTTACAAGAAAAAGCAAAATCGATATTAACGCCTGTGGTTATTTCAAACATGGACGAAATTAAAGAATTGAAAAAAATGTCAGGTACAGTTGTTGTTGCATCTGATCCGGTTCTTAAAATTATTAAATAATATTTACACCAATAATTATATTATAGAGTCGCTTAGGCGACTCTTATTTTTTCCCCTACTCTCATTAATTTTTGCTTTTTCATTCATCACCTTTTTACTGTAATTACTTTACTTGCTGCTGCTATTCTTTTTATTACTTGTTACAATCATTTCATTTTACAGAAGAATCAGTTATGGCTACCACACTTTTTGGCATCGTTAATTGCGATTCAATAAAAAAAACACAAAAATGGCTTTTACAGAATAATGTTTCATATCAATTTCATGACTACCGTAAAAATGGATTAAGTAAAACGTTACTTGAGAATATACTACAGCACATTAATTGGTCTGAATTATTAAACAAACGCAGTACCAGCTATAGAAATCTAAGTGAGCAACAAAAAGAATCGATTAATGAAGATACAATCATCGATTTGTTTATTGAATTCCCAACATTAATTAAACGCCCATTACTTGTTCATAAAAATAAATACCTTGTAGGTTTCAATATTAATGCCTATGAAAATCTCTTTTCAAAATAAGGAAATATCATGTCAGACAGCCCTGCTTTGGCGCTTTTAAAAGATTTAGTTAATAGACGCTCTATCACACCTAATGATGCAGGTTGCCAACAATTACTGATTTCTCGTTTAGAGAAGTTAGGCTTTATTTGTGAAGTAATGGTGTTTGAAGATACAACAAATCTATGGGCAAGAAGAGGAACAGAAAAACCTCTTTTTTGTTTTGCCGGTCATACAGATGTTGTCCCCCCAGGACCAGAAAGCAATTGGAAGTTTCCTCCTTTTTGCGCGACAGAACACGACGGCTACTTATATGGACGTGGTACAGCTGATATGAAAAGTGGCATTGCCGCTTTTATGATTGCACTTGAACAATTTATTGCCGCACATCAAGATCATAACGGCTCAATCGCATTACTTATAACAAGCGATGAAGAGGGACCATTTATCAATGGCACTACACGTGTCATTGATACTCTCGTTGCTCGCAATGAGCTCATCGATTTTTGTATCGTAGGTGAACCCTCAAGTTCAGTAAATGTTGGTGATACGATTAAAAATGGACGCAGAGGATCGTTAACAGCTGATTTGACTATACATGGTATTCAAGGACATGTTGCCTACCCTCACCTCGTTAATAACCCTATTCATAGCAGTGCGTTGGTATTATCAGACTTGGTAAATATTGAATGGGATAAAGGTAATGAATATTTTCCACCGACAAGCTTTCAAATTACTAACATTAACTCAGGAACAGGTGCAAGCAATGTCGTGCCGGGTGAAACTGTTGTACAGTGTAATTTCAGATATTCAACTGAACTGACTGCCGAGCAAATAATTGAAAAATTTGAAACAACACTTAAAAAACATAAAGCGAAGTATTCATTAAAATGGACCTTTAATGGCTCCCCATTTATTACAGAGCCTGGCTCTTTGACTGAAGCGGTCAGCCTAGCAATTAAAAATACAACGGGACTTGATAGCGAATTATCAACAAGCGGTGGCACATCTGACGCTCGATTTATTGCACCTACTGGTGCTCAAGTTATTGAACTCGGTCCATGTAATGCAACTATTCATAAGGTCGATGAATGTGTCAAAGTCAGTGACCTTGAAAAGCTGGTTACGATATATCATTTATCATTGATAAATTTATTAGCATGATAATCGAGCAATTAACGGGTCAAGTGACTTCTCATTTGAGTGAATTAAAAAATGGTATCTTAATTCATTCGAGTGTTATCCGTGATTTTTCTGCATTACAAAAAGCGGCTAAGCAAGCTAATTTCAATTTGCAAATTGCCAGTGGTTTTCGCAGCTTTGCTAGACAATCGCTCATCTGGAATAATAAATATTCAGGTAAAAGTGAACTACTTGATAAATTAGAGCACCCCATCGACATCAGTACAATCTCTGAATTAGAGAAATTACTCGCGATATTGCATTGGTCAGCTTTACCTGGCACGAGTAGGCATCATTGGGGAACTGACTTTGATCTCTATGACCCAGACCTATTACCAGAAAATGGCAAATTACAGTTAAAAGTAAGTGAATATACTAAAGATTACTTTTTGGAATTTAACGATTGGCTAACGGCTAACATCAACAATTATGGCTTTTATAGGCCATATCAAACATATAATAATGGTGTTGCTAGCGAACCTTGGCATATCAGTTACTTTCCTATTGCTAATAAAGCACTTAAGCAATTAGATCTAGACCACGTTCACCACTTAATAGACAAAAATAACATACTAGGTAAGTCGCTTATTTGCGAGCAATTACCTATGATATATGAGAGATTCATCAGCAATATTAATATTTATAATGGAGTATAACCATGTCTGAAAAGCGTAAATTTTCTCGCGTACATTTCACTGGCCAATGTTTTTTATCAGAGATAATTAATAATGAAGTCGTACAATGGCAGAGTGAACTTTTAGATATATCTTTAAAAGGTGCATTAGTGAAAGCGATCGATGATTTTACCTATAACGTCGACAAAGCCATCAAGTTAAATCTTAACCTAGAAGGCTCTGATGTAACTTTAGAAATATCAGGCGTACTATGCCATCAAGAAAATGGATTTATCGGGATTAAATTCGTCACCTTGGATATAGAAAGTATTACTCATCTAAAACGTTTAATTCAGTTAAATGTTGCAGATTCAGCGATCATGGATAGAGAAATATCTCAGCTCATCAATCCATAAATTAGAGAATATCAAACAGCAAATAATCAAATATGGATTTAACTAAATATAACTCCCAAATAAAAGAACTTATCTCGTTGCGTCATGAACCTGATTTCAACACGTTACTAGATAAAATTTTATTTGGGGAAAGTAACAGTCATAAATTTTTAATTAAGATGGAGCTTAATCGTTTAACGACACCTTGTAAACGAGTCATTGACCTTCGTGATAAAGTGCTAACGGAATGTTCTCCATACGATATAGAAAATATTAAGCATTATTTAACAATTGAAGCGCTTGCTATTTTTAAAAGCAATTTAGAACGTTACGGAGAATATACTATTGGCGTCTTTGAAGCAGTACATCAATATATTTCTGAGAAGAAACAGTTTGAATTGAATGCAAGCACACAAGTTATAAATAGCGATACAAAGAGTAGCATCGAATTATTAACTTTAATAAATAACCGTAAACGTGCGACACCACGGATGTATTTAGTTTCAATGGTAAACATTACATTAAGCGATGGAAAAAGTTTGCAGGCGCAAACCGCTAATATATCCACAACCGGTTTAAAAATAAAATTAACACATTATGTCCCGCTACGTAACGAAGAATTAGTTGAAGTTATGTTCACGGATCTGCGTCACTCTTTTCATGAGCCAGTCTTAAATAGTGCGATTAAATACAAAATCATTAAACAAAAAGAAAAAGAGAGTAAATTCTATCTTTACTTAACATTGTCCGATAACAATGATGACTTTAACCAATTTTTAAAACATTTTATACGTACCCATCATTACAAGTATAAGTTCGATGTTCACTACTATTATCAATTAGTCAAAATTGATGCATTGAAAATAAGTTATTTTAAGCAGTTAAATGCCTTACCGATTTACCTCAACTGTAATGAATATTCACCCATTTTATTTGCATTAAAAAACCATGTTAACAATAACATCCTTCAAGATTGGTTTTGTGATGGTGTAAACCAATTAGAGTTTTTATTTAACGAGCTGCGCTTTACCCAATTATGTGTCTATGCACAAACACGCCCAGCAACCACCTTGTATTCCTTTACTCATCAAGTACAAGGTAAAATATTTTTTATTTCAGCAACTGAAGAAGAGCTCCAACACTCAGGCTTAAAAACTCAGTTTTTACATTATGGCAGCCGCAAAGAAAGTTGGCGCACTTACCATTTTACGCTACAACCTTATCAATATCTTGAAAATAATCATTACCCACAAACAGATCTATTTCCACAACAATTTAAAAACATAACACATCTTGCAACTCTGCTCCCTTTAAATGATTCAACTATTACCTATAATCAACAAATCGACACTAAAGATATTAATAAAATAAATTGTTTTGTTCATAGAATAAATAAAATAAAAGGCTTCGATATTGTTGAGATGTTTACTGAAGAACGACGTATCGAGCCTCGCTATCTATTTAGTTGTAAAGTATTTGCAGTGCTTGAAGGTAAAAAACACAGCGGAACTTTAATTGATTTTTCATTAACAGGATTAAGAATAAAATTAGATAACAACATTGATATTAATGTTAATCACAAACTCACTGTAAATTTATTTGAACTACAGAAAATCGCAACAAATTATTCCTTAGAAAATTTAAAATATAAAGTTGTCCACCTATCTCCTGAAAATACCCTACATTTACAGGTAAACGACAAAGCATCTTCACTTACTACAAAAAATTTCTTTTCATTATTAGTTGAAAATAATAAAGATAAATTAAAGTGCTTACCATTAAATGAGAAACGTACTCCTTCGCAAAAAAGACTACTTGAGCTGAGCGAGTCATTTCTTAATAACGCTATTTTATTCATTCACAATGAAAAGAATTTACCAATAATTAAGTATGCTGCTATTAACCATGTAAAAAGCCCAATAAGTAAATTATTGAACAGACGCAATGGCAAACAATCCCTTTTGCAGGAGCTATTACTCGATAACGATTATTTATATGAGCGACTTATTACCAAGCCTGTAAAAGAAAATGATAGCAGTAACGATTGTATGGTTTACATCAAGGCGTATGAAAGAACGGCATCTGGAAAAGTCAGTGTATGCTCGAGTCTGATTTTAATTCTCCACAGGAAAGGTTACAGTTTATCAAATCAGCAAGCGATAAATACCACTTTTATGCCCTCTACTATCACTTAATAAATATTGATCCTATTAAGCTTGAAGTAAATAGTAATAGTCCAGAATTAAAACTCATTACACAATCATCAAAACATTTGCTTAAGAACTTGAAGGACGAGTTTTCTGAAATTGATACTTTAATTGAGTTAATTGACCGAACAGATCAAGTTTTGCAAAATTTAATAGTTCAGTGAGTGAAATAAAAAACTCCATTAAGTTTTTGATGGTAAGTTCATCAACTTAATGGAGAATTAGTAATAGCGCTATTCTTTTTTACTTTTGGATATGACGTACAGACTTTAAAAGCGTCAAAGAACGCGCATTTAGTTGTATGTTATCCTTTATATATTTTTGTTTATCCGCCGGTTCAGGTGAAGTGCAAGCGGTATTAATCTTTACTTTCCACGCATGTCCAACTGCTAAACTTGGCAAATTGCAGCCTATTTGATACGTTGAGGCATTGAAAACTAAAAACCATCGCTCTCCTGTTTGTTCTGCTTCATGTAATTCTAAAGCCAGTGCTTGTGAATTAGAAGCATGCCAATCAGATTCACTCATTACATAACCATCGGGATGATACCATCTAACCAGATCTGAGTTTTCACAACGGCCAATACAATCATCACTTAAAGCTAGGTGCCCAAATAAACGTGATTCACTCCGTATCTTTATGATCTTACTCGTAAATTCAAGTAACGCTTGATCCGCTTTCGACAAATCCCAATTTAGCCAACTAATTTTATTATCTTGGCAATAGGCATTATTATTACCCGATTGCGTATTCCCCATCTCATCACCCGCTAAAAAATGTGGTGTGCCTTGAGATAATATTAAACTAGTGATCAAATTCCGTTTTTGCTGCTCGCGTAGTTGATTAATTCGCTCATTGTCAGTTTTACCTTCCGCCCCATAATTATAAGATAAATTATGTCCATGCCCATCGCGATTATTTTCACAATTATCAAGGTTATGACGAGAATTATATGAAACTAAATCATGCAAAGTAAATCCATCGTGGTAACTGATGAAATTAACACTCGTTGAGTTTGAACGAAAACGTTTCGCGAAAACATCACGTGATCCTAATAAACGCGTAGCTAATTCAGCGACATGCCCAGTATCACCACGCCAGAATGAACGCAGTGTATCTCTATAACGATCATTACACTCTAACCAGTTATTTGGAAATCCACCTAAGCAATAACCACCAGGACCAATATCCCAAGGCTCTGCAATTAGTTTAACATTACTTAAAACAGGATCTTGTAGGATCGCTTTAAAAAATGCACTTTGACTATTAAAGGCTCCATTTTCACGGGCAAGTGTTGTTGCCAAATCAAAACGGAAACCATCAACTTGCATTTCTGTAACCCAATAACGTAACGAGTCAAGTACCAGTTTCAATGTCCACGAATAATCCATATTAACGGTATTACCACAACCAGAATGGTTACTATATTGCGTGTAATTTTTATCATCAATGTAGTTATCATTCTCAAAACTATAGTAATTGCGATTATCAAAACCTTTCAAGCTGAGAATGAGTCCATCATTACCTGATTCAGCAGTATGGTTATAGACAACGTCTAAAATGACTTCAATACCTGCCTCATGCAGCTCTCGTACCATGGTCTTAAATTCGTTAACTGCATCATATTGTGCATAACGGCAATCAGGCGCAAAAAAACAAATTGGGTTATATCCCCAATAATTGGTCAGTTGCAAATCTTTCAAACGCGTTTCACTAGTAAAGCTAAAAATTGGCATTATTTGTAAACTAGTGATCCCGAGTTTTTTGTAATGTGCAATGCTAGCAGGATCTGATAGCCCTAAATACTTACCTCGCTTTTCAAGCGGCACGTTGTTATTAAGTTGACTAAATCCTTTTACATGAACTTCATAAAGAATACGGTCATACTCTTCAATGGCAGGTTTGCTTACCCCCTGCCAATCAAAGGCATCGTCCACGACGACAGATTTAACAACTTGTGAATCATCATCGTCGCTTTGAGCTTGTTGAAAACTATGCTGCACACCGCTTAGCGCTTTAGCATAGGGATCAATTAACAAATTATTGCTGTTAAATAATAAACCAATTTCCGGTTGAAAATCTCCGTATACACGGTATCCGTAACGTTGCCCTGCTTTGACATCATTAACAAAAATGCTCCAAAGATGTCCCTGCTTTACATCTAAAGGGTATCTAGCAATCTCTTTTTCATAGGCATTGAAAAGACATAATTCAACACGATATGCACCTAGACTATAGACTGAAAAATTACACCCATCCGCGGTCAACTTGGTGCCAAGCGGATGGAATTGCGGCTTCCCTATAGAAAATGGATGATCATGTCTATCAAGTATAAGCAATTTATCGATCAATTATTTATCCTTTTTTGGTTAAATATACCGTTGATAACGGAGGTAAATTTAATATAAATGAGTATGGTTTTCCTTGCCATTCCTGTTCTTCAGCAACAAAAACGCCTAATTTGTCACCCATAATAAAATTACTACCCCAATAATAGTGGCTATCGGTATTTAAAATAACTTCATAATCCCCTAGTTCATCAACGGAACTCGATATGCTTCTCGAGGTACTGGTGTGAAATTGGATAAACAGATAATAGTTTTATCTTGTTTTAAATTATGGCGTACAAAAGAAAAAACACTATTCTCACCATCACTATGATCCAACCAAGCAAAACCTTCTGCCTGATAATCGCCTTCATAGAAAGCGGCATTGTTTTTGTAAAGGTGATTTAAATCAGCAACCAACTTCTGTTGCCCTTTGTGTTTTTCATATTGTAACAGATCCCAATCGAGACCTGTGTTATGGTTCCATTCACGTACTTGCGCAAATTCAGTCCCCATAAAATTAAGCTTTTTACCCGGATGCGCATACATAAAGCCCATATATGCACGTAAATTAGCGGCTGTTTGCCACTCATCACCCGGCATTTTATCAAGCATACTCTTCTTACCATGTACAACTTCATCGTGTGAAATCGGTAATACGAAGTGCTCATTATAATGGTAAACCATTGAGAATGTCATTTCATGATGATGATATTTTCTATACATAGGATCTTCTTGCATATAACTTAAAGTATCATGCATCCAGCCCATATTCCATTTAAAGCCAAAACCTAGACCACCATCGAAGGTTGGTTTAGAGACTCCAGCAAAGGCGGTAGACTCTTCAGCGATAGTCATCGCATTAGGATATTGGCGATAAACTTCTTCATTAAACCATTTTAGCAAACTGATCGCTTCATAGTTATGATTACCGCCATCAACGTTTGGCACCCACTCCCCTTCGTTGCGCGAATAATCCCAATAAAGCATAGAGGCGACGGCATCTACACGCAGTCCATCTACATGGAACTTATCAAGCCAAATAAGTGCACTTGCGACAAGAAATTGACGTACATTATCGCGACCGAAATCGTAGATGTAAGAATTCCAATCGGGATGCCAACCACGGCGAGGATCTTCATACTCATATAAAGGAGTGCCATCGAAACGAGCAAGACCATGAGGGTCTGATGGGAAATGTGCAGGCACCCAATCGACAATAATACCAATACCCGCTTGGTGACATTTATCAATAAAGAATTTTAAATCATCAGCATTGCCAAAACGACTCGTTGCGGCAAATAAACCTACTGGTTGGTAGCCCCAAGAGCCATCAAATGGAAACTCAGAAATAGGCATAACTTCAAGATGTGTATAACCCATTTCAATAATATAGGGGATTAGTTCGTCAGCAAGCTCCCGGTAAGTAAGCATCCGTTCAACGCCATCTTCCTGTTTACGCTTCCAAGACCCTAAGTGGACTTCATAAATACTCATTGCAGAAAAGCGTTTATCACCGCTTTGTGATGCTTGCCACGCTTGGTCATTCCACTGATAAGCATCGTGATCAACAACGATTGATGCATGAGATGGATATTGTTCCGCTTGGAATCCGACAGGATCCGCTTTATGCGGCAAACGATTGCCAAGGCCATCTTTTAATTCATACTTATACGCACAACCAACATGTAAATCTGGTACAAATAATACCCAATGACCACACCAGCTACGTTGCATCGGCTGGCGCTGACCATCCCAATGGTTAATTTGCGTTATTAAACTGACACTCATCGCATTAGGAGCATAAACGATAAAGCGCACCCCTTTCACCTGTTGGTCACCACAATTAACCGTTTTTAATTGTGCTCCTAAGGTTTGATAAACATTTTGTGGGGCTTCATGCAATGTAGACAACCCATCAAAAGCAATATCATGAAATTGGTACGGATCAATAAAACGGTAAGAGGCATCTTTATAGATTGCATTTAATTCATAATTAAATTTTTCTACAAGCTCAGGAAATTCTAATTCAAATAAGCCTGTATCATCGATGCGCTTTAGTGTTGATTTAACAGTATCGGAACCTAAGTCATATAACTCAACGTCTAGTGCATCTGGTAACCAAACACGTAAAAGAAAACCTTTCTTATTCGGATTAGCGATTAAACCTAATTGTTCAAATGGATTTGATAACTTGGCTTCTTTGAGTAGGGAAATTAACGCTGTTTTATCTATATGACCGATAGGCTTTTCAACGGTAGTTTTTTTGACTGCTGTTTTTTTTACTGCGGATTTTTTAACTACGGGTTTCTTAGTCGCTACTTTAGTTGGCTTTACTACTTTAGACGGTTTTTTTTTCGTTGGTTTAGCTACTTTTTCATTCATACAATCTAGGATCCCATAAGTTATTTAATATCACTAAAGCAAATGCTACCTAAAAATTAGGTAGCATACTCTCTCTTTTATCTATGTCTCGCATTGGTTAAGTTTTCACACAATACTTTTATACCATCATTATTAAATAATTGTTCTAAAGTTTGTGATAACTTACGTTGCCAATTACGATACTCATCGCTCGTACCTGGTACGTTAACAGGTTGGTCCATCTGCAAAAAGTCTTCTAATTGTAGACTTAATAACGCTGAACTACCTGTTGCAAGATGTGTTTGCAATGCAAAATTGAGTGTTTGATCCATTCCAACATATAGTGCATCGCGCGGGTAATCCGCAGGCAAACTACCATGACCATGTAAACTATCTAATATTTTTTGTTTACAGATCAAACGGTCATTCAGTAATGTTTCATAAATAGCTTGATCAGGGTAAAGACCTAATTGACGTCCTAAATGCAAATCTTCACAATGCCAAAAGCCTTTGATTGTCGGCATATCATGCGTTGATAGGGTTGCCATCGCCTGTCCTGCATAATGTTCAGGAGAAATATAGCCACCATCTTCAGCTTGCTCAAAAAAGAACACTTTATATGAGTAAACACCCGCTTCTTTTAGTAGAACATCAATACCATCAGGTACTGTCCCTAAATCTTCACCGATAACAAGACATTCATTACGTACACTTTCTAATGCAAGCAGGTTGAGCATATCTTCAACTTGATAATAGATATATGCACCTTTATCTGCACTTGCCCCCTCTGGTACCCACCATAATCGCAATAATGCCATAACATGGTCAATACGCAATGCACCACAATGACTCATATTTGACTTTAATAAATCAATAAATGGTTGATATGCAGTTTCCTGTAATTGGTCGGGTGCAATGGCGGCAAACCCCAGCTTTGACCTAGAGGACCAAGAATATCGGGTGGAGCACCAACACTAATGTGTTCACAATATAGTGAATGATTAGCCCAAATTTCAGAACTACTCACACCAACACCGACAGCTAAGTCACGATAGATGCCTAAGGTCATTCCTAAAGACTTAGCGACTTTATCAGCCTCTTCTAATTGTAATTCAGCAACCCACTGTGTATAGCACCAAAATAATACTTCAGCTTCATTTTCTTTGATCCAGGTTTGCGCTGCTTCATTCTGGAAAGCTTGGAATGCTTCAGGCCACACAGGCCAGCCCCAAGAATTAGCATCTTTTTCTAAGAAATAGAATTGCAATGCGTCATAACTTGCTTGCTGAATCAGTGATTCACCTTTTTCGTCGACATATTGTGTAAATGCATTCAAACGGACAGCACTTTCAGCGCTTTGATCGTTAAGGGTTGCAAAAAGGTCACGCAGAGCAGACAGTTTTAATGCTGTTACTTCTTCGTAATTTACCCAATCGGTGTTACGTAATGCGGTAAGTTTTTGTTTAAAATCGTCACTTGATACTTTTGTTTTTAATGCAGAATTACGCGTGAACTCATCAACAGCCGTTATATCCGTGTATAAGATATTTAACCATTTTCTTGATGATGGACTATATGGGCTGACATTACTTGGTTGTGATGGAGACAATGCATGAATTGGATTTAGACCAATAAATTCTCCCCCATTTTCTTTTGTTTTAGCAAGTAATAATTTCAAATCAGAGAAATCACCGATACCCCAGTTTGCTTCACTTTTTAAGCAATATAGCTGGACACTAGTACCCCATAATTTTTCACCTTGCTCAATCGCTTTTGGTGTATAGCAGCTTTTTGGTGTAACAATGAATGACATCGTCGCCATTGCTTCATCAATATTCGCTTCAAACAGCGATAATGAGTGGTAACCAAATGGAAGGTCAACCGCTAAAGTTACTGAGTAACATTGGTACTCTATATCTGATATAATTTTAGTTGCTACAAGCGGAAAATTAGTCGCACAAATTTGATGAACAGATTCGCTTTTATCTTCAAGTATAAACTTGCAGGTTATTTCTTGAGCCGCTAGGTCAATCGGCAAACGAACTTCAATGACATATTCACTATTTTTCTGACAAACAATCACGGGCGATAATGGCGATAACCAATGTCTTTTCTCATGTTCGTTGTAGTGGGACATTAATTGAGCATCATCTGAGGAATCAAATCCCATTTTATCAATAATGCTACGTATATTTTCCTCTGTCACCTGTGCTGGATTTCCCCATGCATCAACAAAGTTAGGATTAATACTTTTTAATCCCATAAACATATCTAAAGTAGAAGTGGTCATAAAACACCTTATTTTAATTTTTTAAAATATTACAAAGCTTTAATATGGACCATTAAATAAATCACTTAGTTAAACAGTAATTTATAAATAATGAATCTATATATCAGATATTAACATCCTGTAAATTCAACCTATAGAACAGAATATATAAATATAATTATCTCTAAAATAGATTTCGAGATAAAACTAATCATTAGCCTTAAACTAAATCAATATATTAATGTTATTGATATAGCAATCTATAGTCACGTTCTTTTTTTTATGTATACGTTACCAATCAAATTCATTATTATGTTTTTACTTTATATCAAAGTTAATACAACATAATTTGTGAGCTTGCGGTTTAAGATAATATAAAAAAGATTGTTTTTTACACTGTAAGAAAATTGGATAAGTACTTTTAGTTTTCCTCAATATATAAAAATTATCACGAGTATAGTATTGATGTTTTGATTTAACCCGTTAATTCTAACTAAATATGGTTATACTAAAATAAGAGTATGTTTTAGTTTCCAGCTGATTTTATTAAAAAAGATTTTAGGAGCAATATATGATTTCTCAGCTCAGTTTAAATAAATCTAAACAACTATCGACTTCTGTAAGTTTGCAGACTGATGAACAAGGTGCTGAATACTTAGTGGTTGAGCATGCCAAGTTAGAGGCTAGTTTCTCATTATTTGGTGCGCATCTATTGCATTTTAAGTTAATGGGGCAAGAACCCATTATATGGTTAAGTGATAACGCCGTTTTTAATACCCAAAATGCCATTCGCGGCGGTGTACCTATATGTTGGCCTTGGTTTGGCCCAGCAAATAAATCATTAGGTGATAACTTACCATCCCATGGTTTTGCTCGTAATAGTTTTTGGTCTATTGGAAATGTTACCGAATTACCTCATAACGCAGGTGTCGAGATAACATTTTTATTAAAAGAAAATGAACAAACATTAAAACTTTGGCCTTTCCATTTTGAACTCTGCTTGACAGCCACGTTAACCGATACCTTAAAACTTGATTTGCAATGTACTAATACTGGCAAACACCCCTTTGCAATGACCGCTGCTCTTCATACCTATTTTAATATTAGTAGCCCTAACCAATGCTCTATTGTTGGACTTGGTGAGGCCTACGTGGATAAATTGAATAAAAACGACTTACAGGTATTTACTGGCGATTTAAAGATCAGTGGCGCAATAGACCGAATTTATAGTAAAGCAAAGGATGTAATCTTTATTGAAGACCACGCATTTAATCGTAGGATTGCGATTACTAATACGGGTAATGATTCTGACGTTGTATGGACACCATGGATCGCTGGCGCTAAATCATTCTCAGATATGTCAGATGATGGGTACCTGACAATGGTTTGTGTTGAATCGACTATTACGAATACCAATAGTGTTAAATTAGCACCAAGTGAATCACATCATTTAATTACTGACATTACCTCTATTCCACAATAATTAATTGTTCAATATTAGGAAGCCTATCACTAATGTTAGGCATCCTATTTAAATAGAAAAAAAATTTACAACTCAGATAAGGTTTGCTTTATCTGATCCGTACTAGCATGGCGTATATCCTTACCTTTTACTAAAAAGATAACATGCTCGCTAACATTTTTAGAGTGATCGCCAATACGCTCTAATGCTCGGGCACACCATGTAATACGTAATGAGTTTTTCACCTCGCGTGGATCTTCCATCATTTTGGTGATTAACAATCTTGATATATTGTCAAACTCCTCATCGATATTTTTATCCTGCTCTAAGGCGCGTAATGCAGCATCAACATTTAACGTGGCGTAAGCTAAAAGTGATAAACGTAGATTAGTAATAACATGTTCACCAAGATGCTTTAATTCGTTAAATTGACGAATATTTTTGTCTGAGTTAATTATTTTTAGTGCATTTTTGCCTAATTTTATTGCCTCATCGCCAATTCTTTCGATATCGGTGATGGTTTTGATCACACATAAAATCAGGCGTAAATCACTCGCTGTTGGCTGCCGCGTTGCTAATATATGGGTACAGGCAACATCAATTTTAATTTCTAATTGATTTACTTTTTTATCATTTGCGATAACTTGCTCAGCAAGTTCGGCATTGAGGTTTAAGAGGCATTCTAAACCATCTTCTACCTGCTTAAAAACCAATTCACCCATTTCAGTTAGCATAGAGCGTATCTGTTCAAGTTCTTGGTTATAGCGCTTTGATATATGGCTTGTGATATTTAAATCTGTTTTCATTTTTTACTCCTGTTAGTCAGCCTAATTAACCAAAACGGCCAGTGATATAATTCTCTGTTAGTTTGTGTACGGGGTTAGTAAAGATTTGATCCGTAGAGCCAACTTCAATTAAATGTCCCATGTGAAAATAGGCGGTCGTTTGCGAAATACGAGCGGCTTGTTGCATTGAATGGGTAACAATTGCAATGGTATAACGCTCCTTTAATTCATCAATCAACTCTTCGATAATCGCAGTTGCAATCGGATCTAATGCCGAAGCAGGTTCATCCATAAGAATAACTTCAGGGCTAACTGCTATCGTTCTTGCGATACATAAACGTTGTTGCTGCCCGCCCGAAAGCCCCGTTCCCGATGAGTTTAAACGATCTTTGACTTCGTTAAATAAGCCTGCTTTTTGCAAACTTGTAATTACAATTTCATCAAGGTCGGCTTTATTCGCAGCTAAGCCATGGATTCGGGGGCCATAGGCGACATTGTCATAAATAGATTTTGGAAAGGGGTTAGGTTTTTGAAATACCATACCCACACGTGCGCGTAATAACACAGGATCCATATCCTTATGGTAGATATCATCGCCATCTAATAATAAACTTCCTGTCACTTTACAGATATCGATGGTGTCATTCATCCGGTTTAAACAACGTAAAAAGGTAGATTTTCCGCAGCCCGATGGGCCAATCAAAGCCGTTACCTGATTACGTGCTAAATCTAAATTTACATTGCGAATCGCTTGTTTATCACTGTAATAAACATCAACATTGCGCATCGACATCTTTGCATCATCAGCAAATACGTTGCCAACTGTTTGCGTTATCTCTATACCATTGATCGTTGTTTTATTTGCTGTTGTCATTTTGTTCTCACTTACTATAAATAGGGTCTTGCTTAAAATTATTTGCCAATTTTTTCAAATTTCTTACGCAGTAGCGAGGCACTTAAATTCATTACCAATAAGAAAGCTAACAGTACTAAAATTGCGGCTGATGTTTTTGCTAAAAAAGCATGTTCAGGACTATCGGCCCAGAGGTATATTTGTACCGGCATAACCGTCGCTGCATCAGTGAAGCTCCCGGGCACATCAACAATAAAAGCAACCATACCAATCATCAGCAAAGGCGCCGTTTCACCAAGAGCTTGGGCTAAGCCGATGATGGTGCCGGTCAAAATACCGGGCATAGCGATTGGTAAAACATGCCCTAGCGTCACTTGCATTTGTGAAGCGCCTATGCCAATTGCTGCTTCACGTATTGAGTTTGGCACGGCTTTAATTGAAGCTCGACTGGCAATTATGATTGTCGGTAATGTCATTAAACTAAGGACGATACCGCCAATTAAGGGCGCCGATCTCGGTAATCCAAAGATATTAATCAACACAGCCAACCCCAGTAAACCAAAGACTATCGATGGTACTGCCGCAAGATTGTTGATATTAACCTCAATAAGATCCGTCCAACGATTTTTAGGTGCAAACTCTTCCAGATACAGAGCGGCGGCAACACCAATGGGAAAGGAAATAACTAACGTCACTAACATGGTTAAAAATGTACCGCTTAACGCGCCTCTTATACCAGCAAGCTCAGGTTCACGAGAATCACCATTAGTAAAAAATAACGTATTAAAGCGTGTTTCAATATCGCCTTTTTTATGAAGTGTATCTAGCCACATCGCTTGCTGTTCAGAGACCCGTCCAGCGCCTTCATTATCAATGTAATCACTTTTTAAGTAGGTATCGATGTCATCGTCGGCAAGAAACCATATTGGTAGAGTTTTGCCCACCAGAGAGGGATCTGCCAATACTTTATCTCGTAAATCAAACTCAGCGTTTGAACTCAATAATTGCGCCAATTGTCGTCTATCTCTGCGCGAGCTAACTTCAGGAAATTGCTTATACAATGCCTTTCGCACCACGCTGATATAATTCGCTTTTGCTAAGTCATCGCTGCTGATAGGCTCATTAGCACTATTGCTAAGCTCCAGTAATTCAGGGCTCAACTCTACCTCTATTTTGATCCAATTTTGATAAAATGCTGGATAGGCTTTTGCGGTGATATCGACGAATAAAATAACCACCATTAAAAATCCAAATGCGATTGCACAACGCCCCATCCAACGAAAACGAATTTCTTTCGCATTACGTTTACGAAGACTATTTCTAATTCGATCCGTATTACTTAGTTGCGTATTCTCTGACATAGAATTTATCTCTTGTTGTTTATTGATGTGCTTAGTCATATTGTTCTCTATATTTTCTGACCACTTTCAAAGCAATAATATTAAGTAATAAAGTAGTGACAAACAGCATCAAACCTAATGCAAATGCAGCGAGTGTTTTCGGGCTATCAAACTCTTGATCCCCTGTTAATAGCGTAACAATTTGTACCGTGACTGTGGTGACTGAAGCCAGTGGATTGGCCGTTAAATTTGCAGCCATCCCAGCTGCCATTACCACGATCATGGTTTCACCAATGGCACGAGAAATCGCTAATAACATCGCCCCAATAATGCCTGGCAAAGCGGCAGGTAATAACACTTTTTTAATGGTTTCAGATTTAGTCGCGCCCATTCCTAACGACCCCTCTTTAAGTGAAGTAGGAACGGCATTAATTGCATCATCGGAAAGTGAAGAGACAAAAGGTATAATCATCACCCCCATTACCACGCCTGCTGCCAAAGCACTTTCTGAGGCGACATTTAAACCGATAGATTCACCCATCCCACGAATAAAGGGGGCAACCGTTAATGCGGCGAAAAAACCATAAACCACGGTAGGAATCCCCGCTAACACCTCTAACATCGGCTTAGCAATGGTACGCAGTCTTTTACTCGCGTATTGTGAAAGATAGATAGCGGTTAATAGACCAATTGGCGCAGCAATGGTCATTGCAATCACGGTAATTAACATCGTGCCTGCAAATAACGGCACTGCTCCAAAGGCTCCCGAGGACCCGACTTGATCACTTCGCATTGCCATTTGTGGGCTCCACGTTGTACCAAATAAAAAGTCGAGACTAGAAACTGATTTAAAGAATTGCATGGACTCAAATAAGACCGACATAACGATGCCAAGTGTCGTAAAAATAGCGACGATAGAGCAACATAAAAATAACAGCTTAATAATGCGTTCTGAAAAGGCACGTGCAGTGAAGGTTTTACTGAAACGAGACATGACCAACATCGTACTTGCCACTGCTGTGACTAATATTAAGGCATACTTTAAGATATTGGCTTTGTCGTGTAGTTGCTGAAGGTAGATAGCAGTTTCTTGCTTTGCCGATAGGCTATCTAAATTAACAATCTGGGATGATGCCATAATACGAATATCATTAAGGTACAGACCTAACTCATCCGGTTTTAATGCTTGCACTGACTTGGGTAATGATTCAACCAATAAGCTCTGAATAACATTAGGCTCAATAATTCCCCATAAAAATAGTAAAAACAGTGCTGGTAGCCCACAACAAAATGCAGTTAACAAACCAAATTGCTGTGGAAGAGAATGCATATTCTTTATCTGACTTACACCACCAGCTACCTTAATGGAACGTTGCATGCCATACCAATAACTCCCGAGTGCGAGTATTGCTATTATAAAAATTAATGTTGTTGAGGTCATAAAAGGCCCTATTAAATTAAAACGATAAAAGGTAGCCCAAAATGGGCTACCTCATTTTTACTAATATTTATCTCTTATAGCATTAGTTTTTTCAGTGATTGTACATCGCTACGTAAAGCGTTTAGTTTATCTGTAGACAAAGGAATTAATCCTTTATCCGTTAAATATCCTTCCGAACCCATCGATGCTTTACTTGTAAATTCATCCAAGTACTCTTTGATACCAGGGATTTTACCGATATGTGAATTTTTAACATAGAAGTAGAGTGGGCGTGATACTGAATAGCTTCCATCAGCAATATGTTCAAATGTCGGCACATTACCTTCAATATATGAACCTTGAATTTTATCTGCATTTTGGTCAAGGAAACTAAACCCAAAGATACCTAACGCTTTTGGATTAGCTACCAACTTTTGAATTATGAGGTTATCATTCTCACCCGCTTCAATGTAGGCATGGTCTTCACGTACTGAATGACAAATCTGTTTAAAACGAGACTTATCCGATTTCTTAAGTGCTTTAATCCATGAGTATTGTTTACACCCTTCTTCCATCACCAACTCAACAAACGCATCTCGGGTGCCCGATGTTGGCGGTGGTCCTAACACTTCGATTTTAAAGTCTGGTAATGAGGCATTAACATCCTTCCAAGTTTTATAGGGATTAGGAATAAGTTTTTCACTGCCATCTGTCGCAGGGACTTCACTTGCTAGCGCTAGGAATAACTCTTGGCGAGTTAATTTCATCTGCTCTGCAGATTTACTATTAGCAACAACGATACCATCAAAACCAATCAACACTTCGGTGATATCACTAACACCATTTTTAACACACATGTCAAATTCGCTTTTTTTCATTCGACGTGACGCATTTGCCATATCAGGTGTATCAATACCATTGCCAGCACAAAATAATTTCATGCCGCCGCCAGTACCTGTAGATTCAATTTTTGGGGTTTTTAAGCCAGTTTTTTTACCAAAACGTTCAGCAACAACCGTTGAAAATGGATATACAGTTGATGATCCAACAACACTAATTACATCACGGGTTGATGCGTATGCTACTGATGATAAAGATGAAACAGTAAAAGTTAATGCTAATGTATTGAGTAATAATTTATTCATTTTCCTGACACTCCTTAGTTGGGTTGCAAGGATTATCAGGCAGTAATGTTAAGATTAGATTAAGATAAAATTAAAATTACTTATATTCAGCAGGTTAATAAAGAAATTATAACTGTAAAGAAAGTATCATTAAGGTGAGAAGTGCAATTATACCAATTCCTGTAAGTATGCGATCTAAATTTTGCGCAGGAAAAACAGCTTAATTCAAAGCGTAATTTGACGTAAATAGATCAGCTATTTATCGGAATTGGTATTATTAGTCGTTTCTACTTATAGCCGAGTTAACGACTAACAAAGTAGATTAAGGTCAAATGGCTATATCAGCTTCATTAACAGGATTAGCGCAGAGGGAATGTGACGGTAAATGTTGACCCATGTACTGGTTGACTATCCACATTAATGGTTCCGTGATGTTTCTCGACAATATTTTTAACTATCGACAAGCCAAGACCAGTACCGCCTAAATCCCGTGAACGCGCCTTATCAATACGATAAAAGCGTTCAAAAATGCGCAATTGATCTGCTTTACTAATACCGATACCCGTATCTCTGACAATTAACTGTGCTTCTCCGTTACACGCTTTTAACTTGACTTGTACCAGACCACCTTCAGGTGTGTATTTAATTGCATTATCAATTAAATTATCAATAAGCTGTTGTATCTCTTGCTGATCCCCATTGATACTCACACTTTTATCGCCTAACTGATGTGAAAGTAATATATTTTTATCTTGGCTGATAACCATTGCATTTTTTATCGCTTGTTTAACACTTATCCGTAAATCAATCACTTCAAATGGTGATCCATATTGATAGTCATCTAAACGCGATAAACTCATTAAATCTGTCACCAAAGCAGTTAAGCGAATCGTTTGCGCTTTAATTTTATCCATAAATCGAATACGTGTATTTTCAGGCATCTCTTGATCATCAATAATAGTTTCAATCAAACCTCGAATGGCCGTGATCGGTGTTTTTAACTCATGGGATGCATTGGCAACGAAATCTCGGCGTACTCGTTCTAAATAAGCAAGTTCAGAAATATCATGGAACACCACAACAGCCCCTGCCGATTCCCCTAAATCATCATTTAATGCAGCAACATAAACATCAACGACAGCGGCATTAACACTTTTATTCTCATTTTTAATTTGAATTTTAACCACATCTTGTAATGAGATTGCTGACTTAACTGCATTTATTATATCGGGAACATTAATCTGCTGAGCTAGTGGCTGCTTTATGGATGTTGTCATAGATAGTTTAAACATATTTGCAGCTGCTTGATTGATGTGGATGATATTCATGTGTTCATTGACATAAATAACCCCTTCCACCAGCCCTGCGAAAATCATCGCAAGGCGATTTCTTTCCGTAACAATCTGCTTGATGCGTAACTCGGAACTGCGCGCCATACGATTAAAAGCGCGTGCTAAAGTGCCTATTTCATCCTTTTGATTAGTCACGATGCGCTTACTGTAATCACCTTTTGAAATAGCTTGTGCCACCGCGGTAATTTTCACTAATGGGCCAGAAAATCGCTTAACGAAATAGTAACCTAATATCAAAGCGACAATTGCAGAAAATAAAGCACTTAACGCCACCGCAATACGAAGTTGTGACAATTTGGTATCAATAATCGTTAACGGTAAAGAGACGCGAACATAGCCATTTATCTTATCTTTATCTATCACAGGTAACGCCAGATAAAACATATTTTGACGCAATGTTTTACTAAAACGTGTTTTTGCTTCAATGTGATTTTTCCGAGCCGCGATAATTTCACTTCGGTTGAGATGGTTGTCCATAGTATCGGGGGACTGTTGTGAATCAGCAATCACCCTTCCCTGCGCATTAATCAGTGTCAGTCTACTTTGTGTTTTTTCTCCCAAGTCGAGGTACATTCGATTAATACTAGTTTCGCTCACTACATTAGTTGGCAGTAAAAATGATTTTGACAACTCCGTTAAAAATTGCGCACGAATGTATAGCGAATGCTGAATCTCTTGCAAGGTACTTTCAGTTGTTTGACGACTAATTAGCAGACTCACAATTAACGTTAATGTCAGAATAATCACCACATAACCGGCAAATAAACGGCGTAACAGACTTGGCTTAAACAGTGCAGTTTTGAACATTTATTTACTCGCTATCCTTAAAGCTATAACCAACGCCGCGTATGGTTTCAATGAATTGATGTTGTTCACCAATTTTTTTACGAATAGAGCGCACATGAACATCGATATTACGGTCAACAACAATGACGTCAGTCGAATATGCATTATTCATTAATTGCTCTCGGGAAAACACTCGTCCAGGATGCGAGGCTAAAAAATGCAACAGGCGAAATTCCGTGGCCGTTAATTTTACTTTTTCACCGAGATAGGTGACCTTATGTTTATCACTATCAATGACTAATCCTGCTACAGCGATACAATCTTGCGTGTTACTACTTGATTTTTCGACACGATGCTGGCCTCGACGTAGGGTTGACTTTATACGTGCGATCAACTCCTTCGGGCTAAAGGGCTTACTGACATAATCGTCTGCGCCTAAGCCAAGCCCAAGGACAATATCGCTCTCTTCACTCTTTGCGGTTACCATGATGATGGGAATATTAGCAGTTTCAGTTTGCGAACGTAGCTGTTTGCAAATATCTAACCCATCCATGCCGGGTAACATCAAATCAAGTAATGCGATATCGGGCAAATGGTCTCTAATTAATTGCAATCCTTGGATCCCATTACTTGCACTAACAACATCAAATCCCTCGCGTTGTAAATTGTAGGTAAGAATTTCCAATATATCGGCTTCATCCTCTACCACCACTATTTTTTGGTCAGCCATAATTATCCTATATAAATATATTTACCTAGGATAATACAGTTATATAAAGAAAATATTAAGAAATATGAATTAACAAAAATACCATTTACAATAATAACTTATCCACAAACAAGGGAAATTATGCACGAACAGCCTATCAGTCACATTTTGGCGACCTCACCAATGCAGTTGGTTAGCTTGGAAGGTTTTGATTTTTATATCAAACGCGATGATCTACTTAATCAACATTTTTCGGGTAACAAAGCGCGCAAATTCAGCTATTTCTTAGAAAATAATTTTTCAGCTATTAAGCGCATTATTGGCCACGGCTCTGCACAGGCAAACTCCCTCTACTCCTTAGCGGCACTGGCAAAAATAAAAGGCTGGCAATTAGACTTTTATGTCAGCCATATTGCACCATGGCTAAAAGAAAATCCGAATGGAAATTATCGTGCGGCACTTGCACTGGGCGCGAATGTCATCGAAGTCGATAAGCGTGAACTGCAACAATATGCCAACCTTGACTGTATGATGCGAGCACAATACGCTCACTTAAATGAAGAGACGCTATTTGTTCCCGAGGGGGGACGTTGCCAGCAAGCAAAACAAGGTGTCGGCAAACTTGCACAGGAGATAAACACTTTTTGTCGCGAACACAAACTCAACGATCCTTTGGTCATGTTACCCTCTGGTACTGGTACTACCTCTCTCTTTTTGCAAGCCGCATTACCTTATCAAGTCGTCACTTGTGCCTGCGTCGGCGATACAGACTATTTACGCAGTCAATTTGCAGAGCTAGAAGTCAATTGCGAATACTGGCCAACTATTTTACAAACCGAGAAAAAATATCACTTTGGCAAACTGTACCCCGAATTTTATACTATGTGGCAAAAAGCTAAACAACAAACTGGCATTGAATTTGATTTATTATATGACCCACTAGGGTGGTTAACACTGTTGGATTATTTACATGAGCATGGGCAAAACCGACCGGTTATTTATATACACCAAGGTGGACTCGTTGGTAATGAAAGCATGCTACCACGCTATACAAGAAAATACCCTGCAGGTAGATAACCGTAAAATATTTTACCAATATTAGGCATTCATTTAATATGCTGATATTGTGCACCGAAAAACAACAATCATAGGAGATAATAAGTGCCATACTTTGATTTAAAAGAGAAACGAATTGCGTTTCACGTGATAGATTTAGCCATTAAGCTGGTTGTATTATACGCCATCGCGGCATGGTGCTTTGGGATCATATCCCCTTTTATTTCGCCAATACTGTGGGCGATGATAATCGCTGTGGCGATATACCCCTTGCACCAAAAATTAACGAAACTCTTCAATGGTAAGGAAGGACGCGCTGCAACTTGTTTTGCCTTAATCACGATTACGCTTATCATGATCCCAACTGTTTTAGCCACGGGCTCTATATTTGATTCGATTAAATCGATATCTACCCTATTAATTAATGGTAATTTACAAGTACCAGCCCCGAGTCAATCAATAGCCGAATGGCCACTTGTTGGCGATAAAGTCTATGATTTTTGGCTACTTGCTTCGCAAAATTTAGAATCGGCTTTAATTAAAATCGAGCCGCAACTCGGTCAGCTAGGCAAACAATTGATTGGCTTAACAGTCAGTGGTGGTCTGGTTATTTTACAATTTATATTTGCAGTGATTGTAGCAGCGATGCTACTCGCTCATTCTAAATCGGCTCAGTCTGCCGCTAAACAAATTGCCAACCGCCTTGCTGGCGAACAGGGCCATAATTACGTAGCACTGGCAGCGGCGACCATCAAAAGTGTTGCCCAAGGGGTACTTGGCATTGCCTGTATTCAAGCGATCTTTGCGGCATTAGGCTTAGTTATCATGGGCGTCCCCTTTGCAGGAGTTTGGACCCTTATCGTTTTATTCCTTGCTATAGTGCAGTTACCGCCAATCCTTATATTAGGCCCAATCATCGCCTATGTGTTTTCCGTTTCACCGGGAACAGAAGCGGTTATTTTTGCAGTTTGGTGTGTGATCGTCAGTGGCAGTGATACTTTCTTAAAACCCTTATTGCTTGGACGGGGTGTCGATGTACCAATGATTGTTATCTTAATGGGCGCTATCGGCGGCATGTTAATGTCTGGGATTATTGGTTTATTTGTCGGCGCAGTGGTCTTGAGTGTTGGCTATAAGCTACTACTTGAATGGTTATCGCATTACAAATCTGAGAGTGAAAAAATTGCATCGCTAAGTGAAATCGAAAAATAACGGTTAATCTCTACGTCTATTATAGACACTTAATCTATTCTTGATAAGTGTCTATATCTTTACCAATAATTATTGGAAAGTCTCCGCAAGTTGACGAATCAACTCCTCTTGTTGTGCCGTTAATGTCTCGGGCGTCTCGACCACCACTTCATATATTAAGTCCCCGACTAGATGACTTTTCATCGGTTTAACCCCTTTACCTTTAATACGGAACTTTTTCCCTGTCTGTGTCCCCTTGGGTATTTTAAGGTTAATATACCCATCAAGAGTTGGCGCTTTTAATGTCCCCCCTAGTGCGGCCGTAGGGAAGCTCATCTTAACGAAACAGTGCAGATCGGCACCATTGCGTTGAAAATCAGGATCTTGATTAATTGATATCTGAATTAACAGATCCCCCTTGGGCCCACCAAAGACCCCCTCTTCGCCTTTACCTGTTATTCTAACACTTTGCCCTTCATCAATGCCCTGTGGAATAGTGACTTTTAATGCCTTATCGGTATTAGGGAATTTAACTTCTTTTTGACAACCATTAATAGCCTCACGCAGCGATAGATTAATCCGATAGCGTAAATCCGCTCCTTTTTCGGCTCTTGGTCGATGCTGATCCCTAAACATATTGGCAAAAAAATCGTTAAAATCACCCTGTCCATTTTGGAAGCCCCCCATATCGGATTGGTTAAATCCATGACCATGTGAGCGGAACTGATTCCCCTGAAAGCCAAAATCGTCATACTCTTGGCGCTTGTCTTCGTCGGACAAGATTTCATAGGCCGCTTGCGCTTCCTTAAATTTTTCTTCTAACTGCGTGTTACCCTTGGTACGATCAGGGTGATATTGCATAGCCAACTTTTTGTAGGCTTTTTTGATCTCTTTATGGGTTGCATTTTTATCAACCCCTAACACTTCATAATAATCACGTTTAGTCATTATATTTTCCTTAATTACAAGACCGACTCTTGCGTATTTTTTTATTTTATTAAGTAATCAAGAGCTGACGTAATAGCGGCAACTTGTGCATCGATGCATATTGCAGGGGAGGCTGTTGCACTATCGGGATAAACTTCCGTTGTCGTACAGTAGGGGGCGTCACTAAATCCAGCACACAACCCTAGTTTTTTACAAGCATAGTTTATTACACCATATTGGGTAGTAGGCTCACCGATAATCAAACCGTCTTTGTCCGCGGCTGCAATATGGGTAATACTTTTAACACCTTGAATAATCGCCGCCTGAAAAGCATCTACTGGTTTTTCACTATCTCCAACTAAATAAAAGCCATCAGGGATATCCCAAATACTGTGTTGCACCGCATCCCGTGCCGACAAAGCGGGTCTAAAAACGGTGTTATCGGTATCGGTTGTTTCATGCAAATCGATATGCGCGGTGATGCTGCTTTCCATTGCAACGAGATAATCCATCAGGGCTTGCGATTCTTGACAATCACTACTTTGACAAAATGAACGGTTAGGATCAAGCGCCATAGGATTCCAACGATTAATTGTTTCATATCCCCAAGGACTAACACAGGGGGCAATGATAAAATTAAAATGAGGAGTGTAAGTCAATAGGCTAGTTTCAATAAATTTCAGTGCCCCTAATACGCCACTAGTTTCATAACCATGAACGCCACCTGTAATTAAAATAGTGGCTTTATCACCGTGCCATTGCGCACTTTTAACAATATAGAGTGGGTAGCGTAAATCATCATAGGAAAGTGTCCCATACTGCTCACAAACAAATTGCTTATCGGCTATTGCAGCCATTATTTTTAACTTATCTACAACATCACTTTGGTATGAACGTTGGATTTGCTGCTGTTGCAACCAAGCTTCGCGCTCTACTTGGCCCCACTTTTGAGAACTACTTATTTTTTTTTCTTGTTTTGCGCTTTTCATATAACGACCTGCTGTGTTTATAAATTCTGATGTATAAAACGCTAAACAACGGATTAACAATGCGTTAACATCTATACTATCTATTATTCAATCATATACGGAGTGTAAAATAGAATGGACAAACAACAAAGAGATATCACCTTGCGATTTCTAGCTGAGCCGCAGGATGTTAATTTTGGTGGTAAAGTGCATGGTGGTGCGGTTATGAAATGGATTGATTTAGCAGCCTATGCTTGTGCCGCGGGATGGAGTGGCAGATATTGTGTCACCGCCTATGCAGGCGGAATCCGTTTTGTTTCACCAATTCAAGTTGGCAGTTTGGTAGAGGTAAATGCAAAAATTGTTTATACAGGTAATTCATCTATGCACATTGCCATCAAAGTTTGTGCTTGCGATCCTAAATTATTAAATCGCAGTTTAACAACACATTGTATCGTTGTGATGGTTGCTGTTGATGAAACAGGCAACACAGCCAAAGTACCCCAATGGTCTCCTGTGAGTGATGATGATAAACGACAACATGAAGCGATCATTAAATTGATGGAAATGCGCAAAACAATAGGGGAAGAGATGCAAGCTTTTGTTAATTAATATATATATTAACAAGGCAACATGGCGTTCAAAATTTTACATCTAAGAGATTTATTAGCTATCCAGCAAGCTACTTGTATTAGGAATAAGAGGTAGGTAAACACACCTATCCTTTTATTTTACTAACTCACTTGCAAATATTTTTGGATGGCAAGATTACTATTGTTCTCATTTAACATGGCGATTTTATCCATGCTCATAACTTGCCCGTCTTCAATAAAAATGTAATCATCGGCAATCGCTAAAGCATCGCCAATATGGTGAGTCACCATTACGATAGTGGTATGGTTTATCTCAGCTAAATTTTTAACTATCGCGACCATCTCAGACCTCAACATCGGATCTAATGCTGAAAAAGGCTCATCTAATAACAATAATGGTTTATCTTGCACAAAGCAGCGCGCTAATGCTACGCGCTGTTTCTGTCCACCAGATAGTTCATCGGGAAAACGTTCTAAAAGCGTATCTATAGATAACTTTCCAGCAATCGCGACGATACGCGCTTTATGCAGTGCCGTCAGTCGCAAACGGACATCTAAACCGAGTCCAATATTATCAAGCACCGATAGATGCGAAAATAGATTCTGCTCTTGAAATAAAATGGATAAGGGGCGTAAATGGGGAGGCGTTGTATTAACCGTTTTACCTGATAGCTCAATCGTGCCACTACTCGGTTCAATAAATCCAGCGGCTAAATTAAGTAAGGTACTTTTACCCGCCCCGCTTCCCCCTAGTACAGCAACGATTCGCCCCTTTGCAAGGGTAAAGTCAAAATGAAAAGTTTGCTGTTCATAATAATAGGTTACATTGTTGAATTTAATCATAAAATTAGCCTGAGTATGAAATGCGAATTGGTGATATTTTCATTATTTTTTTAACGACAATTTTTCTATCACTGAAAAAACACCCACACTGATTAATAATAAAAACAAGGCAATGACTGCAGCCGATTGCATCTGATAGCTGCCTAATAATTGCAATAAATACAAAGGCAGTGTTTTAAAATCTTGGCTGCCAAAGAGCGCGATTGCACTTAGGTCACCAATGGATAATACAAAACTAATGGAAAAAGCATGAATAAATGGCCTTTTGATCGCTCGCCACTCGATAATTTTAAATCGCGACCAGCCATCAATACCTAAACTTGCACAGAGCATGTCATATTGCTGCGCAATTTGAAACATCGGCTGTGCTAATGTTTTTAACGCATAGGGAAGCGCCATTAACGCATTAACCAGCATCACAACAATAATCGCTAAACTAAACATATCACTACTATTACGTAATAGTAAAAATAACCCCGTGCTGATCACGATCCCCGGGGTAACAAGGATTAAACTCGCTATCATCTCAATTTTATCGGCGCGTTTATTTAACCCCCTAGTGCGCCAAAAACGGCTACAAATTAAAATAAAGGTAGCCGCGAATAACGCTAAAAATGCAGCAAATAGAGCAATTATTAGGGAGTTAAATAGCGCTTTCCAAAACTGAGTATCGCTAATAACATGAAGGATTTGGTGATTCAAACCACTGATCACGACCATTAGAAGTGGTGGCACGACTAACAATATAACGGCAACGATCCAAAAGCGATCCCAGTATTTAGATGAACAGGTATCATTAAATAACTGTATTGCGAGGTTGTCACCACGATTACTCAATGGTAATGGTCGTGAAATGCGTTGTACAAACAGTAAAATGACACTGCATAGAAGTATTTGCCATAACGCCAGTAATGCCCCTGCTTGTAAATCGAAATCAAATTTAATCGCTTGATAAATGGCTAGCTCTATTGTCGTTGATTTAGGGCCACCGCCTAATGCCATGACCGTCGCGAAACTGGTAAAGCAGAGCATAAAGACTAATCCAGCGACGTGGGGAAGTTGCTGACGCATGGTTGGCCACTCTACAATACGAAACTTCTGCCAATTAAAAAGCCCTAAATGGGCAGCTAATTTATGTTGCTGTATGGGGATAGAATGCAGTGATTGTAATAATAATCGCGTGGCAAAGGGTAAATTAAAAAACAGATGAGCCAGTAAAATGCCATTGAGCCCATAAATCGAAAACGGTAAACGTTGATCGATATGCTGTAACAGGCTTGCCAATAATCCACTATTGCCATAAATAGCTAGTATGCCAAACACCCCGACCAACACAGGCAGCACCAACGTCGTTGCAAACAATTTTAATAATAATGATTTACCAAAAAAATGACGCCGTGATAACGCATGCGAGACGGGAATAGCCAAACCGACACTCAATAGCGTTGATAAAAATGCCTGATAAAAACTAAAAGCGGTGATATGGCGGTAATAGGCATCAACAAATAAGACGCTAATATTTATATCTAAGGGATAGAATAATAATGCCGACACCGCGGTGACGATAAAAGTGAATACAAGCCCAGCAATGAAAAGGCCGGGCCATGTTTTATGGTGAATTAAAATAACAGATAACCGCTTAATTGATTAACGCATTTTGCCATTCTCGAATCCATAATTTACGGTTTTCTTCAATTGCTTCGCCAGAAAGTGATAAGGATTTAGTTGGCACCATGAGTTGACTAAACTCGCTTGGTAACGCTACGTTGGTAACCGGATACATCCAGTTGCCCGTTGCAATAACTGATTGGAATGGTTCACTGAGTATAAATGCCATAAACTGTTCAGCCAATACCGGGTTATGTGTGCTTTTCACTTTAGCTGCCACTTCGATTTGCATGTAATGCCCTTCAGCAAAATCAGCACTCACATACTGATCGTTCTGCTCGGCAATGAGATGATAGGCGGGTGATGTCGTATAGGAGAGCACCATATCGGCTTCACCATTTAAAAACATATTATAAGCTTCTGACCACCCCTTGGTTACCGTGACGGTTTTTTTCGCAAGCTTAGACCATGCAGCGGCTGCTTTATCGCCATAAATCGATTTAACCCATAGCATTAACCCTTGACCCGGTGTTGAAGTGCGTGGATCTTGATAGATAATACGCAGCTTATTTTCACTATCGACCAGCTCCGCCAAGCTTTTTGGTGGATTTTGCATTTTTTGTTTATCATAAACAAAGGCGAAGTAACCATAATCAAAGGGTACAAAGGTTTTATCTGACCAACCACCCGGTACAATCACGTCAGCACTATCGACCTGATGTTCCATTAATAGCCCTGTTTGCTTGGCTGCTGCAATTAAACTGTCATCTAACCCTAAGATAATGTCTGCCTTGCTATTCTTTCCCTCTAAACGTAACCGATTCAAAATAGAAACGCCATCATCAACGGTTACAAACTGCAATTCACAGTCACATTGCTTTTCAAATGCGCTTTTTATTTTAGGGCCGGGACCCCAATCTGAAGCAAATGAATCATAGGTATAAACAACTAATTTATCAGCGATTGCTGGCATTGCGAACAGGGTTGAAATCGCCATTAAGGCAAGTGTTTTTTTCACTATACACTCCATATATTGTGTGGAATAGATAGGGAATGAGGGAGGTCAAAAAGTCGTCACTAAGCACTCAAGGAACAGCTCATTTCCTACGCCAGTATTATCTGGATCAGGTCTACGGGTTTTATCATAAAGGATAATCTCAGCCTGTTAACAAGCCCCCCGATGAGAATCGCTATTATATACCTTAAGTCGATAAATAATAGCAATCGCGCTGATTTTATTCTGCTTTAACGTTTTAGCTGCCCAATATTTGTAATGGTAAGGATAAAATCGGGTCATTATCATTGGCAAAATAGAAGATAATGGCAATTAACCCACCCACCGTGAGTAAATACCACAATGTTGAAACGACTTGTCCATAGTTATCAAGGGGCAATAAATTTGTTTGCCAGCGACTACGCCATTCAAAGACGATTTCCAAACAGCCAATAGCTAATAGAAACCCCAGTAAAGTTAAACCAAGGCTGTAGCTGATATAAATGCCTAACCCTGCACCAACTGCACAGGCAAACACCCCTACTTTGCTATGCATTGAGAAACTAATGCTTTTTAATATATGCCCGCCGTCTAAGGGTAAAATGGGCAGCAGATTAAATAGATTGAGTAAGGCATTAAAAACGGCTAAACCTGCAAAAAAGGGGCTATCCGTTAACCAATAAACAACCACGCAGACACAGGACAAAATCAAGCCAAATGTAGGCCCCATAATGGAGATAACCACGTCTTGCCAACGCGTATTAATTTTACTATCACTGACCGCCAATCCACCAACAAAGGGGATTAAATAGATCCCCTTGGTTGGCATGGAAAAATATTTCATCGCACGAATATGACCATATTCATGAAAGACTAAACAAGCCAGTAACGCGAGTGCAAATTGAAATGAGAAAAACCAACTGTATGCAGCCAAACTCGCACCAGCTAATATCACTTTGATCATCTTTGCACTTTTAAAAAGCTTTAGCGCCAGAGAGACCATCCCAACGACACTGATTTTTTTGCTAGTATCATCGACACTAACGGGGGGTTGCTGTTCAATGTCTTTGCTGTCACGTTGCCCGCTAAGAACAACCTCATCATTAACGACTAACTGATATTTTAAAGAAGAACGGCTGCCAACTTAAATCGATATCTAAACGATAATTAATCACTTCAGTAGACGCATCACTATCTTGCACTGTTTGCTGCAATTGAAAGTGGTGACATAATAGACCTTTGTGATTTGCATTGGCCGTTACTTGAGAAACAATTTGGTCTCCCCAATAGAGTTGTTGCCAACCAGCAGGCGACGCTTCTAAGCGCAATGTTTGACCTAAATGTTGTAATTGTAAAAGTTGCACAGATAATCCCTATTAAAGCGTAATATCGTGAATTATGCCGACATAAAATCCCCCTGTCACCTCAAGATGGTTATCTGGTGCTTGGCTACTGACGCTCGCGGCTGACAACGTATCGGTATAACAAAGCAACATTGAAAAATCTGCTTAATATCAAATATACGAGTGGCAGTGATTGTAAACAATGACGCTTTTACATACATTAGCCAATTACATGGTTATATATTCTGAAAAACTCCTTTAGAATTGCGGACTTCAATATTAAGTAACATTATGAATAAAATAACTACCAATACCGATATCAGTGATTTTTCTGACGTCATAATGGAGCTCAGACACAAATTCAATGCCGCAACGTTAGAGGATGATATTACTCACCTTACACCGCAAGTTTCCCCCTCAACTCGCTTTTTAATCAAAATGGAAATAATGAACCTTTCCCGAAAGGTTTCCCATGTCATTGATTTGAGAAATTTATTTCAAAAAAACTGTAAAGAATTCACCTTTCAAGGCGTGTTACATTATTTAGATGATGTGAGTAAAAAAGAGTTCATTAACGAAGTTAATAACTACAGTGGCACTTATACGCTCGGTGTTTATAAACAAATAAGCAAAAAAGCAAAGCAAAGGTACAGAGCAAACCCCAATGAAGGGAAGTTTCCAAAAACCAATGCGATTCATCTCACTGGTTTTTATCAGCGAAGAGAAGAACGACTCTATTTTATTCGTAAAATAAGTCTTTTCTTCAATAGCCCGGAAAAGATGAGCAAAACCGCCTTTGAACATTTTGCTATCGAAGGTATTACAACGGACATTTCTTCCAGTGGTTTAGCAATTAAAGTGCTGACACAAAAAGTGATCCGCAAAAATGGTTTAGTACATGTTTGGATCCATGGTATCGAAAATGAATATACTTTTCGTGGCCGTGTTATTGTTACCTATGAGATAAAAAATAGTTATAAAAAAAATGAATATACTTACCTAAATCTCAACTATCACAATGAACAGTTTTGTAACACGGCAGAGCAATTTTTCAGCTATGCCAATAACTACCTGCAAACGCAAAAAAAACGTAATAATATCTCCGTTGAAAACACCATCAATGCGATTGCTATCAAAGCCTCTGAACAATTTGTGATTTCACGTTTAAATTCATTAGCAGTTTTTTTAATTCATAAAAATGGTACTTGGCTGCCCTATGCGCAATTTAAAACACTCGGTAATCAAGATATTGGCCGTTTTGGCAAAAATAGAAATAATAAAGATTTTTTACATTCATGCTGCGCATTACCCTATATACAAGCCGAATTAATAACGGGTAAACGATTTAGCTATTATATTGTTGTTATACCTATCTCTGACAATCAAAGTAAAACACGCTATATTGCATTACCACATAATTTACTTTTGGCTAACTCTGCTCTTAAAGAGCGCGCACAGCTGGCTTTACAGAACAATCAATTGTTGTGCTATCGGATTGATGGCAACACAGTAGAGCCCGATTCTCAATGCTATGTACCAAGCTCACTACCTTCAACGGCGGGCGATGCTTTTACTGTCAACAATGAAGATACGCTTGAACGAGCAAAGGCGCTGGCAAAGGGGCTAACTAGAATGGTCACGATCACTGACCTTACTGACTCAATTCGCTTTTTACATCTATTTGATGACGATACCGATACCGATGTTAACAAACAAGCGATTAATTTTTCGAGCTTTGTTTTAAAAAAACCAACGCTGCATCAAGAGATACTGAGTATCTATGCTGAAACCAATGACTTGAGAAAAGAAGACCGCTTTATCACTGAACTTTGCTTCCATTTACAAATGCGATCATTTCAACAAAATCAGTTTGTTAGTGGATCTACTGTCAATATATCTTGCTGTGGTTTAAAAATACAACTGTCACCCAATTTTAGTTTAAATAGTGGCGATAGGGTCCATTTACACTTCCCTGACCTGCAAAAAAATGAAAAAGGCAATAAAAAATTTCACCCTTATTATGTCGTTGGCAAAGAGAGTAATCACCAATATAGATTGTCTCTTGATGGTAAAGTAGATGCGCACACAGGTCGTAAATTACTTAATACCTATATCAACAGTCACCGTGAAGATTTACCCGTGCTAGGTTATGGAGAAGATATCGCAGGCTTATCACGTGTACTACGCAATATATTCTCAAATAATCTCCATTTGCCCCATGGCATCACTGCCAAACATACCTCGGGGTCATATATAAAAGAGATGGCTCTTTCCGCTAACTCATCCTTACCAACCTTTGCTGAAGAGCCTCAGGTTGAGTTACTCAATTTAATGAACAATAATGCATTTCGTCAGGCTATCGTGCAACAAATTGAATTAACACCCCAACACTCCCCCTATCACAATTTATATTTTGTAGTGATGCCACGAACTCGTACAAACGGTGATAAATACTTTTTTGTCAAACAGATTGAAGAGGATGAAAAACACGACGAGTTACGTAAACTATTATCCGTTCTGGGCTGTATTGGCAACCCTAGAATAGTTCGAATAAACGGTACCGCAAAAGGCCACGTTTTCGACAAATATTTCATAGATGAAAAAAACTATATGGAGTGTTATGCGGCAATAAAGTTAAAACCTGTTATCGACCAATTACAAGATACACTCGCTATTTTTAACATCATGGATATTACCGACATGATAACTCATCAAACATACGCACCACACAATATCGTTGTAGCCAATGCTGACTGCTAAAAGCTCTTACCAATCCATAACAGCTCTATCTTATTTTGGTTATATTCATTCGCGGTTGATGATAATTTTCTCGCGTAAACCAATAGAATAAAAAAGCAATCGAATCCATCACAGCCCTGCCAGCCCAGCCAGAATGTTGGGCAATACAGATCCCAAATAAACGCCCCTATAAAGGCCATTGTATCGCCAAAAAAATTATCGCTATGTTAGCTGCCGTTTCGCTAATCGAAAGCCCTTACTATCCACTTATCTCCACGCCCTTCCCAAGGAACGGGATACACTAATTTCGTTACTCATTAACATGCTTTAAAAAGAAGTAAAAATATGTAATGGAATGAATAATTAGTGGTTTTCTATTTCACCATGATGTGATCTAACTTACTGTTATAAAAATTTTATTTTGTATTATATCTGTTTTAAAACAGAGTCATAATAAAAGGGATGCCAGTTATGTCAGTTACAAAACATAAAGCAGTAAAACACAGTGGTCGTACAAAAAAGAGTCCTGCTTATTCTTCTTTGTTAACACGTTACCCACGTTTATTTTTAGCTATCGGTCTGCTGCTCTTACTGACAGGCGTATTACTTTTAAGCGTCGGTTATGTTGGCAATGCAAAAATTGGTTTAGCGATGATGGCATTTTTCATTGGCATTTGTTTAGTACTGTTCAGCAGATCCCCATCTCCCAAAATCAAGCAGCGATAATATTTCGCAGCACAAGATGCTATAAATTATAAATTGTCCACATTAGTTGCTGGGCAAAGAGCCGATAAATGACGAGCGATAGCAACAGTGGTTTTGTCATTTATCCTATTACCTTCTTTCACCCAACCAGCCAATCGAGCCAATCGAGGACATCCATATCTTTGATTCTGTTAAAAATTTTATTTTGTATTATATCTGCTTTAAAACAGAGTCATAATAAAAAGGATATCAGTTACAAAACACAAAACGACCAAATTGATGGCCGTTTTTTAATCCCTTACAATAATAACTTGTAACTATGCCTGTGCTTGTTCACTTTGCAGCGCATAACGATTAGCAAGAATGGCACAATAGAAGATCTGAATGGGGTGATAGAGCATAATCGGTAACAGAATCATACCTAAATTAGGATCAGAGCCAAAAATAACCGTTGCCATTGGAATACCCGCAGCAAGTGTTTTTTTCGTACCACAGAACACTGTCGCAACTTCATCTGGCAGCGAAAATTGACTACGACGCGCTCCCCACTGCACCAAATGCACCATCACTAACAACACAATCGAACAGATAATCACTGAGCTGACAAGCATCTGAATCGAGAACGATTGCCAGATACGATTAGCGACTGAATCACAGAATGCATTGTAAACAATCAGTAAGATGACATATTTATCGACTTTATTAACCACTGCTTTATGTTTTTCAGCAAAGCTTAGCAACAATGGACGCGCCATCTGCCCCAAAATCATCGGCAATAATAACAACTTTGAAATTGAGATAATCGAGGCCATCAAATCTAATTCAGCACCTTCAAATCCCATAAACAGCTGAATTAATAGTGGCGTAATAAAAACTCCCAGAATGCTCGACAGGGAAGCGTTAAAAATGGCGCCGGGTACATTACCTTTACCAATACTAGTCATCGCTACTGAAGAAGAGATAGTACTAGGCAAAACAAATAGATAACAGAATCCAAACGCCAGTGCTGCTGGCATATAAGCTAACAACAGATCTCCAAAAACAACCCAAAGAAGTGGATAAGCAATAAAAGTCGCGGCCTGAATGTAAATGTGTAAACGCCAATTGGTAATACCCGCTTTAATTGCAGCGGGTGATAAACCTAAACCATGTAAGAAAAAAACGATTGCAACCCCTACCGCAGTTAGTTTTTCGAGATGGATCAAGCCACCACTTTTTCCTACTCCGGGCGATATCGTTGCGAGAACAATCGCAATAAGCATGCCGACTAAAAACCACTCTTTTTTAAGTTTACCAATAACATTCATTTTTAATAATTTAACCTTAAAATGTTTATACCAATCACCTATGGGTGCTATGCGTATTATAACGGATAATTGCTAATCATTTAAAAACTATCATCATTACTTCGCTACTTAAAAAAAACGAGTAAAAACGAGGAGAAAAACGAGGACATCCATATCTTTTCATTTATAAAATATAATAGCCATTCTTTTTAAAAATAATCTTAATCAGCGCTTTGCTGTATTTAAATAGTTAAATTCCCACACTTGATACTCAATTCAATCTGTTTAATCAAATTTTATTAAAATCAACGCACAAAACACCCTTAACGCAGTGTTAATAGTTAATAAAAAATAAATCATGGGGGAGTTAATGCAACATACAACTTAGTTTGTTTTGCCCAGATACCCAACAGCGACCAGTGTGTTCGGCAAACAAGGCAAGCTCTTCAAGTGAGCCCACTGCACCATGGTAATCTTTACCAAAACTCACCGCTAAGGACAACCAGGTATCACTCTCTAAGCCAAGGCTGCTTAATAAGCTTGGCAGTTGGCTCGAAATCACGCCGCGCTTATCCTCTCGAATCGCTCGTCCAGTCCAATCAACAAGCTCTAAATAATCGAGTAAGGCATAGGGTATACCTTCTTGGGAGGTATCACATTCTGCCGCTACAAAACCAAATAAGGGTTTACGGCTATCATGGTTATGCAACACTTCATCGTGACTACATTTACTGTGGATACGCTCAAATATGGAGGTAAATTCCGATGTTTCCACACTTTCTGACATTTTTGCCCGCACGGGGTTTAAATCAACATAAGCCATGCAAGTTAATAGGGCCTTTTCATCCAGCAACGCTTGCGACTTAAAGCGCCCTTCCCAAAAACGCCCTTTACAGTTATCTTCGGCGTTCGCTTTGCGGGCAATAAATTCATTTAATGCCCGCATGAACCAAGATATATCAAGCAGGCGATGACGCCATTTGCTGATTATCTCAAGCGCCACCTCTATTTGACCTGCGCAAGTCAGCTCCCCTTTGCGCCATCGCGAAACTATTTCTGAGCCAGAATAAAGTTGATACCAACGTCGGCAAACTTCTTCATCGCTACAGGCGCTAATCTCGGCTTCATTAGCATGTAAAACAAGGTGATAGTGATTAGACATAATCGAATAAGCGCAAACATCAATGGCAAAGATATCACTTAATTGCCGAATGCGATCGACCATCCATTGCCGGCGATGTGAATAGTTTTTACCGCTGTAATTATCTTCGCCACACAAAAATGCACGGCGAACACATCGAGAAATGCAATGATAATAAGGCGTGTCCACAAGAGAAATTAACGAAGCACGTGATTGTGTCATACCAAACCCCACAACTGTAAACAAAAACACTGTTTATATAGTAGGTTCAATATTCAATTTAGTCAAAAAGGTATGGGTGTCCTGCATTAATAGTGATTAGACATAATCGAATAAGCGCAAACATCAATGGCAAAGATATCACTTAATTGCCGAATGCGATCGACCATCCATTGCCGGCGATGTGAATAGTTTTTACCGCTGTAATTATCTTCGCCACACAAAAATGCACGGCGAACACATCGAGAAATGCAATGATAATAAGGCGTGTCCACAAGAGAAATTAACGAAGCACGTGATTGTGTCATACCAAACCCCACAACTGTAAATAAAAACACTGCTTATATAGTAGGTACAATATTCAATTTAGTCAAAAAGGTGTGGGTGTCCTACACTACTTTATTTGATGATTATCTCAAGCGCCACCTCTATTTGACCTGCGCAAGTCAGCTCCCCTTTACGCCATCGAGAAACTATTTCTGAGCCAGAATAAAGTTGATACCAACGTCGGCAAACTTCTTCATCGCTGCAGGCGCTAATCTCGGCTTCATTAGCATGTAAAACAAGGTGATAGTGATTAGACATAATCGAATAAGCGCAAACATCAATGGCAAAGATATCACTTAATTGCCGAATGCGATCGACCATCCATTGCCGGCGATGTGAATAGTTTTTACCGCTGTAATTATCTTCGCCACACAAAAATGCACGGCGAACACATCGAGAAATGCAATGATAATAAGGTGTGTCCACAAGAGAAATTAACGAAGCACGTGATTGTGTCATACCAAACCCCACAACTGTAAACAAAAACACTGTTTATATAGTAGGTACAATATTCCATTTAGTCAAAAAGGTGTGGGTGTCCTGCATTAATATTATTTCCTCGTTTTGGTCAAAACAAACATGTACCCATGGATAAAGGAAGCGTCCAAAAAGCCTTGAAGAAAGTAATGGCTGAGTTAGGGATTAAGAAAAATATAAGTCCACATTCACTGCGACATTGCTTTGCAACACACTTGTTAGAGCAAGGTATTGACCTACGCTCTCTGCAAATATTATTAGGCCATCATAGCCTCAATACCACAGCAAAATACACACAACTCACCACGCTTAAACAAAAAGACAATGTGGCAGCCCTTAACCAACTAACCGATAAATTACCGATTCAATGGGAGGCTTTATGAGCCAATTTATTGCATTACTTGAACGCTACCATGAGCAACTAGAGCAACAATATGGTGGATTATTAAATCAAGATATTCGCCGCGCCATTACCGATATGTTGCACTGTAAAAATGATACAACCCGCACCACACAATGGCACTGCGGACACTGTCAGCATGACCAACAACATCCCGCATCCTGTGGAAACCGAAGTTGCCCACAATGTTTGCATCAAACCACATCGAATTGGCTAGCCAAACAAACTAATAAATTACTACCTGTGCACTATTTTATGGTCACGTTTACCTTACCCTATCAATTTAGAGCCCTTGCTCATAAAAAACCGAAGGCGCTATATAAATTGATGTTTCAAGTAACATCAAACATATTAAAAGACTTTGCCTCACGACAGAATAAAGGTGACTTAGGTTTTACCAGCGTATTACACACACATAATCGTAAAAGAGAATGTCATCCTCATCTACATATCATCGTGCCCAGTGGAAGCTATGATGCAACGAACAAGCAGTGGCATAAAAATGATAAGAAATATCTCTTTAATGAATTGGCACTCGCCAAGGTATGGCGAGCAAGAGTGATTGATGCAATCAATCACCACCCCGAGTTAGCTATGCCCAATGATATTGCTAAAAAATGGGTCGTTGATTGTCGCAAGGTCGGATTTGGTTTGTCATCATTCCAGTATTTATCTCGTTACCTGTACCGTGGCGTGTTACCCGATAAAGACATTATTAATGTCAGCGAAAAAACAGTGACCTTTAGATATAAAGAAGGAGGAACAGATATTATCAAAAAGCGAACATTACCCGTACTTAAATTCTTATGGTTAATCTTACAACATGTATTACCAAAAGGCCTGCAGCGCGTTCGTGATTACGGTTTCTTGAGAGGTAATGCTAAACAACTTCGCTTGCAAATCATGCTGATACTAGGGAGTCATTTAAGCACGGTGGCAATAACACCAAAACGAAAAAAAACCGTCTACATCTGCCCATGTTGTCAGCATGAAATGAGTTTTGTAGGTATAAAGCGACTGAGAAATTAGCGTGTTATCACGCGTGATCTTCTACGAAGAATTCATAACAGAAAGCGAATAAAAAGAGGTGTATTGGCATTCAACCAAAAAAGATAACAGATTGATATAATTGAACTATCAATTGTATATTAGCGAAACTCGCCTAAAGAAAAGTGACAAATTAAATTTAGCCTTCAGCAAAATCCACTATTTACTATAAAGAGAAGCAATTCCCAATCGGGCTTGTTCAACACCCGAATAAGGTGTCGGCTGCGCAACACCTATTCTTGTTTGTTAGGCATTATTTCTCACGACTTCTATATTTTTTAAATGTATAAAGCATTTCCGCTAAAGACAGATAAAATAAAGCACTAGCGATAAGAACATTGAACGACGCAGTAATCCAAAACCCTTTAGGATCTACTTTCTCAGAAATGTTAACACTGTCTGTATATACCGAAAATTTAGAAAACATTTCTCCATTCATTATCCCTTTTAACAGAACAAATGAAATATAAAGCCCTAGAGAAAATACAATTGTACTAAGAATTAATCTAAATACTTTACCTCTATCTTCTGGAATTTTCATTGGAGATGATTTCATTGTTTAATGCCTAACGAGGCTGTAGAATTTCTCATTTTCAGCCTGATTATTTTAAATAAAAAACACAATAATTCATAATTTATTGATATTCAATTAAATATTCTGTTTTTAATAACTGACTGATTAAATTGAGTGATATATCGCTGAATTGGCTTAATTAGGCGGGGGTATTCGATGTTAAGGCATCGCCCTTGGGTTAATGCAGGCTGTTTTTTAACTTCTCAATATTATGCACTAAACAGTACATCTGCCATTGCGCATTCACTTTCTCTTGCCCGCGCAGCGTGAATTTATTCATCCCTTTATTGACCGTAATATTGCCAAATACCGGCTCTATTGCACCTAACCGTTTACTGTATTGTCGCCGTCCGGGGCTACTGTCTATTTTCACCCGCATTTTATCGCTATAAGATATAGGTTTGGTGCTTTTATTGATTTCAAACTGGACTTGTCTGCCTTGTTTAGTCGGCGCGTTGCGCATGCATTGCTTTTGTAGTACGCAGGCCCGGCAATCCTTTAAATAACCTGAGAAACGAACGTATTGCCGACCTGCCGTTTCAACATTTTTAACACTTAACCACATTTCATTACCTGCTGGGCAGCGGCAACTTGAGACCGTTTCATCAAAGTAAAAATCGTGACTAGTAAATAGTCGCGCTCTGCCTTTACTGCGTTTTAATCGCCGTTTTTCTTGTTCTGTTTGATAGGTTTGACTGGTTTGGAATAAAGGATTGCGGCTTCTAAATGCGGTATCTGCTATATAAGTATCTAACCCTGTCGTGGCCATGAACTCAAGGTTCACTTCACTGTGGAAACCACTGTCAGCACTGAACTTGGCATCTTTAAAGGTATCGGGTGTACCTAGCTTCGTAAGTTGTTCTTGCAACTGCTTAACCGCGGGCTTCAATGTCTGCTGCTCACCTACCGAGCCCCATGCCTGCGCTTGCACTATGATTTGGTGTTTATCATCATTGATAGCAATACCGTTATAACCTTGAATCGTCCCTTTACTGGTGGTCATCTTGGCGCTATCTGGGTCGGTGATATTGCTTTTTACTGGTTTATTTCGACTACCTATTTTCTCTTTATTACTCGCAAGGAACGCACTAATTTTATTGGCACTTTCATCTAATTTTTGTTTCTGTTTTAGGTCATGTTGGCGTTCATCTTCATTAAGACCGTCTTGTGCCTGATGTCTTGCAATAATGCGTTGGCTAGCACGTTGCAACTTGCGTTGTTTGCGTTCAAGCTCTGCAAATGTACCACTCCACTCTTTACTCGCATTGCTGCTTATCTTGCAACCATCAATCGCAAACATGTGACGACCTATCAACCCTTCTTTATCGCATATCATTAAGACTTGGGTAAAAAGCGGCTCGATTTTATCTTTCATTTTGGAGATAAAGTTGGCGATTGACGTGTAATGTGGCTGTACATCACCCGATAAACTCATGAAGGTGATATTACGCTCACACGCGTCTGCGATACGGCGACTACTAACAAGGCCACGAGAGTAACCGAACAAGATGATTTTTAGCATAACAGAAGGTGGATAAGCAGCTGCACCGCCATTGTCATTATTGTACCAATCATCAAAGGTGCTTAAATCAAGGTGCTTATCAACGATATGGGAAAGTGCGTACTCAAATGTACCGGGGAGAATTTGCTGTGCAAAGTCAATCGGGATGAATTTACTTTGACAAGATAGGTCTGGTTTGTAATTAGCCATGACGTTTCACTCTGAGCGAATAATAACTATTAGATCACAGCCGATCAGCGCATGCAAGTACATTTTTTATACAATTTTCATTAAATGAAAAACAACGTAAAAACGGTCTTTTTGGAGAAATTCTACAGCCTCAACAGCTTTATAAGTGGCATGATGTAATGCACCGCGCCACTTATCTTATTTAAAATGATCATCACAATATCTATTAATCATCATTTAATCAATCAGTTCGCTAACTATTTGTAAAAACTTTGATTTGAGATAGGTATGACACTGCCACCTATCACCTTTTTGAAATCATGCCCTAACCCACTAATTTATAAAGCAAATTAGAATATTAACAAATATAACCTGCACGGTGACGTAAAACTCAGTGCCACTTATCTCATTTTTCAAAACCATAAAAAAAGATAAATAATCATTAAATTCAATTGGTTAATTCTGCTTTATAACATACTGCTATTTGAGATAGGTATGACACTGCCACCTATCACCTTTTGAAATAATGACCTCACCATCTAATTTATATAGCAAATTAGAATGTTAACAAATATAACCTGCACGGCGACGTAAAATATTGGATAAATTCGTAAACCCGCACCATACTACTGTGTATAAATACATATTTATTTTTTGAGGAGAAATTTATGTATGATGTTCGTCCTCCGATCGCGGCTAATTCCCCCCGTTTTATGGATCAATTTCGTATCTTTATTCGCAGTCGTCATTACGCCTTTAAAACGGAAAAAACCTATTGTTTTTGGATATTAAGTTTTATTCGTTTTCATCAGCTTAAACACCCGAAAGAGATGGCTAATGCTGAGATTGAAGCTTTTTTAGAATATCAATCAGTTACCCGTAACGTCAGTAGTAATACACAGAAAACAGCACTGAATGCATTAATATTTATGTATCGAGAATTTTTAAGGATTGATATTAAAGGGTTAAAATTCAGTTATGCCGTTAAACCAAGGCAGCTTCCAACGGTTTTTACGCATACAGAAGCCCAACATGTTATTACGCAACTTAATGATAAAGCAAAGTTAGCGGCTCAATTAATGTATGGTTGTGGTTTGCGTATATCTGAAGCAACGAGATTGCGCATTAAAGATATCGATTTTACTGCAAAATGCATTTTGGTTCGCGAAACTAAAGGGGATAAATCAAGACGGACACTATTACCGCAAGCGTTGTTCGCCCCACTTCGTTGCGAAATAGAATCGAGTTTACTATTACATCAACAAGATCTGCTAAATGGGTTTGGTAGTGTCTATCTACCCAATGGATTAGCAAGAAAATATCCAAATGCTGAATTTGAAGATAAATGGCAGTATCTATTTCCTGCCAGTACCTTATCAATTGATCCGCGCACTAATATTACCCGAAGACATCATATCTCTGAGCAATCTGTACAGCGCAGTGTCAAACAGGCCATCAACAAAATGGGGTTGATGAAAAAAGCAGGTTGTCATACTTTTAGGCACAGTTTTGCAACGCGTTTATTAGAAGCAGGCACCGATTTACGTAATATTCAAGAGTTGCTAGGACACAGTGATATTAGCACTACGCAAATTTATTTACATGTTGTCGGCTTACATGAGCGCGGAATTGTTAGCCCTATTGATCAGTGAAACTATATCGCCGCTATGAGTGGCATTAGCACCTTATTCACAAAGTGAATCCCTATATCAGACTGCAAGTAAACTAAAGCAGTGAGATTAAGTATGACCGTGAACCAATAAGTGATTTTAAATTCACGCTTACTGGATTTATGACGTAATATTTTTTGCGCAATAAAGGCGCCAGGCCAACCACCTATTAATGCAAAAAGATGTAACGTGCTTTCCTGAATTCTCCATCGTCCTGCTTGTGCGGCGGACTTATCTCTGGCATAGGCAATAAAGGCAACAACACTCATACAGAGGTATATTCCACCAATAAAAGGGGCCAATTTTCCAAGTAAGATAACAGCCAGCAAGGTTAAACTAAAAACAGTCGTAAAATAGGTCGCAAAGGCACTTTGTTGACTCTTTTTATTCGTGCGATTGGCATTCACGTTTGCACGCGCAAAGGTTATATTGAACGCACGAAAGCGATTATTTTTCTCTTTAACTAATTCGTAGACAATCAGCTCGCCATCCGTAGGACGACGATCGCGCGCAGTAAATGCTTTAATATGCACAAATGCGCGTTCGCCCCCACCATTAGGTTGCACAAAACCATACCCTTTGTCGTCATTCCAATTAACAATTTTGCCTTGATAATTCATCGCAATTATTGATTCCACGGATTACTGGGATCGTAGGGCGGCTCTTGTTGCTGTTTTTCTGATTTATTAGCCACGCCCAACATGCCATCATCACTGAGTCGTTCGATTTGTGCTATCACCTCTGCCGTAATTTCTGCTGGCTCAGTGCCTTGTTGCAGTTGCTCTAGGGGGATGTGACGATCCCGCGGAGGAATGGCTAACTGTTTATCATCGGGATAGGGAAAATGTTTATATTGATAGAGATAAAAGTTCTCCACTTTTATCCTTGCCCACTCATTGACACGCAAAAATTTAGCAGTCGATTTCATGCCCGTATGAAATTGAAAACGGTTAATTTGCAACGCTTCACTTAATAGCTGCCAACCATAATGGTCAGAAATTTCAGTTAGTAGCTGTTCGAGCTTTAGCCCATATAATGGGTTATTCGATTTAGTGGCTGACATTGGCGACCTTATAGTGTGGAAAACGGTGTGTCGGGGCGATAACTGAGTAAATGACTCGGTAATGAGACACCCTGCATTTTTAATAGATTTATACGTTGTAAATAGGCCGCGCCTGTCAATAAATGTAGCGCAACATCAACGGCGCGTCGCTCGCTGTATGTGGCTAAATAGGTTCCTTTGACCCAGCTATTAAAGGCGCCTAAACTTGGGCCAGCCCAAATTTGGTAATCCATTTCTCGTCCTTTTTCCCCGATATTTGACCAACGTGAAGAGAGCCCTAAATACCAGCGGAAAATCAGTGCCATTTTACGTTTCGGATTATGCTGCGCACGCGCCAACATCTCCGGATCGCGCTCATGGAAGAAAGCAACGGTGGTAGCCCAGACATCATCTAAATTTTGTCGAAAAATTTGTTTCTCTATTTTTTCTCGCTCAACGGCGGGGATCTCTTCAATCGCATTGTAATTACTGTAAAGCTCATAGAGTTTATTGGCGCGCATGGCAAACATACTGCCCCGTTTCACCACCTGTAATTTAACGCCCATTTCAAACATATCTGCTGCCGGAGCCATAGTGACATCAGCCATTTCAACATTGGCTAATAGTTGTCGTGTATGCTGCGAAGCCCCCGCTTCGATACAGGCTTGGTTAACCGAGCCAAGGACGATATATGCCGCGCCCATGTTAAATGCCGCAAGCGCCGCTTCAGGTGTACCAATCCCCCCTCCTGCACCAACGCGTAACGGGGTTTTATAGTTGTATTGGGCTTGTATTTCATCACGTAGGGCGATAATCGACGGTAATAGTGTCAAAAATGGGCGATTATCGGTGTGCCCGCCAGAATCCGCTTCCGCGGTAATATCATCGGCCATCGGTACACTTAGTGCTAGTTGTGCCTGTAATGGGGTTATCTTCCCCTGCGCAAGCAGTTTATCTAAGAGCTTTTGTGGTGCTGGCGACATGAATTTACTGGCGACTTCAGTACGCGATACTTTAGCAATGACCTTATTAGCAATATGCACAGAGCCATCTGCCTGTTGCGATAATCCTGCCACACGGTAATGAACGATATGCTCGGTAAGGGCTAAATAGGCAGAAGCTTCAACGGTATCAACGCCCAATTTTAAAAAACGCTCGACAGCACCCGACTCAAGCGCTTCTTCACTCGGGGAGTGAATCAAATTAACGGCAAAGGGGCCATTTGGTAAGGCCGCTTGAATCCGTTTAATCGACGCTTCAATCACATCGGGCACTAATCCTGCTGCACCAAAGGAGCATAAAAAACCTGCTTTACCAAGGGCAATCACTAACTCAACGGAGGCGATGCCATTCGCCATTGCACCACCGTGATAGGCATAGTTCACCTTGTGCTGTTGTTTAAAGGCAGGATCGCCTAAATCTTCTGGTAAGACGGCCTGTGCAAAGGCCAATACGGCTTGCCCCCCTACTGCAATGGTCTGTTGTGCCACGCCAATCTGACCATTAATTTGCGCAAGGTAAAGGGGTTTGCTGCAATCCATTAGTGCCTGTTTAATGGCGCGATCGTCGCAGCTAAGCGCAGCTGAATCGACTTGCCAAGCCCAATCGATTTGATTTTTATTATTAAACGTTAACAGTGACATAATTTTTCCAAAGTTTGCGTGCAATTACGCTTCAATAATACTCAGTACAATATCTTTAACTTGATAGATGCGTAAACCATCTTTACTTAAGTTAGCATCCCCGATCAGGCGTATTTCCTGCGCATCGTGAATAATCGCCGTGATATGCACATCTAAACTCATCTGTTTATTGAGCGGGGTAATTTGTCCACGGTATTTCCACTCAACCTTACTCACTGGTGCGATAAAACGGGGATTATTAAACTGCGCGCCTAAACCGTTTTTCAATGCATAAACCTGCAATAACTCGATAATCGCCTCAACCCCTAAGGAGCCGGGCATAACCGGATCTTGATGGAAATGGTAGCGGAAAAACCAATCGCTAGCATCAATGGTACGCTCCCCATAAATATAGGCGACACCCGCTTTACCACCGCCTTCGACAATGGCAACGTGGTCGACAAAATGCAGTTGCCCACCCGCCAAACGGTAATGGGGCTGCGTCGCTGGCGCATGGAATAGTGGCATCGCGGCATCGCTTAAATCAAAGCGTTCAATTTGTGCGGCGGGTATGTTGTTATCAACAAACCAAGCGTGACTGATTTGACCGTTATCGATACCCAGCTGATTGGTTAAGGATTCAGCACTAAAGTAGCCAAACACCGCGCTGCCTTGGTAAAAGGTTTCTCCCTCTACGAGCAAATCAAAGGTAAAACTTTGGATGATCGCCCCACCTGCCATGCTGGTTGATAATAACAGCGATTTGTTAACGATGGTTTTACCACGTAGATCAATCTGTTTTATCAGATCACCACTGCCATCTAGATTACGGAAAAAGAGATTTTTTTCTGGGTATTTTAAGGTGCTGCCCATGTAGCCAGAGATAAAGCCATTGGGTTGCAGTGCGATTTCCATGATGATTGAATATGGGATCCAGTTATCAATGCTGTTTTTACTAAAATACCACGCATCTTCTGGGACATAATATTCAGAGGTACAACTCGCTGGGTTTTTAAAATCTAACCGTTTACCTTGTACATCCACAACCTGCGTCACCACCTGTAGATCACCACAGGGGGTGCGCGGTGGAATACGCTGTTTACCCGGCTCATTATAAATATCAAAATCAGGGCCAAAACAGTTGCTGATATTACCGGTTGCAAACTCAAAAAGATGCCACGGTGTAAAGGGGGCGCTATCTGGCACGCGATTTTGCCCTTTAACATAGGGGGCGGCAAAATGTTTAATTGGGATAACGCCTTTATTTTGTGGCGCACTGAAATCCGACTCAACGCGCATTAATGGCCGATGAGGGTGTTTAAAGGGATTAATGCCACGCTCATCAACAGTGGCATGATTATCATGAATGAGGACATCTTCGAGTTCATGCAGCGCATCACTATCGAGTTCCCCGATGTGATTTTCTAGCTCATTGAGGGCCTGCTCCACACTGACACTGGGAGCTTTTAACGGCGGCGCTTTTTTTATCAGTCGCACATTATTCGGCAACGTAACGGGATAGGGAGAATGACTATCCTGCTCTTTAATTTCAACGCAAAGATTTTTAAAGTCCACCACCACTTTACCATCGAGTAAAATATCGATGTTTGCTTTCATAAAGGGACGCGGTGACATGCCGATTTCCGTCACTTCCATACGGTAGGTCAGGGTATTGTGTTGTGGCAGTACTTGACCACGGCAACGTACGGTTTGCTGCTCACCGGCCATCGGCTGAAAACGGGCGTTATTGACATCACGATTCATACCAAGCCAAAGCATGTAGAACATCACCAACTGTCCGCATCCTTCCGACATTAACGACCCTGCCATCACTTGGTCACCCTGAAAGTGGCACGGGAAATACCAATGGTCTGGCGCGAGATCTTTCTGACCTTCTAATACGCCGAGCCCCCAGTGTCCACCGTGGGGATCGATTTTTGTCACCCGTTCAATCATTAGGAATTTTTGTGACGAAAATTTGAGTGACGGATTACGCCCCTGTTGATCATATTGTTCACCGAAACAGGCCGCCACATCGCCATCGACAAGGTGCAACATTTGCGTTAAGCCATACTGTTGAGCCGTGCTGTTAATCAATGGCTGAAAGTCGTGCTTTTTGGCATTGGCAAATTGCGCTTTATCTTTATCGTTATGGATCACCCCTTTGCCATCGGCAAGCTCTTCATCGGTAAAGAAACCCGCACAACCGTTACGCATGATCAGGACTTTTTTATCACCAACAAAACAGTCGTAGTGGAAGAAAAACAGCAATTGCTCACCATTTTTCGCATAGGAGTCGATATGAATTTCATAACGCAGGGTTTCACCACCAAAGGCCATCTCTTCTAAAAAGGTTAATTGGCAATCAAGTAAACGATAAACACGTTCACTTTTATTTTGAAAATCGATACCGATATAAGCGATCAGCATTAAGTCGCACTGCCCTGATTCAACGGCGACCGACCAAGGTATTTGCCCGTCAATTAAAAATGGCGCATCAACGGGAATATCATACTCCGTCACCATTGACGATTGACGATATTCATTGATAGTAGCATCCAAGGCGGTGACACGCGAAACTAATAGATAATCCGTGGTAGGAAGGCGCACACGGCGCGCATAGTTATCAATCACGGCATAATCAGGGCCAAAAACATGGCTGATTTTTCCCTCGGCAAACTCCACTAAATCGGCACTATCGAAAATCACCCGCTGCGGTTTGTTATAACATTCACGTAATTGCAGTGGCGGATAGTGGTAGCCCTGCGCCCCTTTTATTGCAAACAGTGGCGCGCTATGTTGCCCCTCCTGTGCAGTCTCAGAGAGTGGCTGTGAATTTACGTTAATCGGTTGTTCGCTCAGCAACTGCGTCTGTAATGTAATCAGCTTGGCAATTTGTCTTTGCGCCGCTAAACGATTTCGCAAAAAAGCTTGGTGGGTTTGCGTTTGCTGAGAGATATCACCACGGCTAAAGGGCTTCATTGTAACTCCAGTTGGCATTTTTATCTCTTCACTTAACTCGGTTTTGTCTGTTTCGGGCACTTGCAGTAATCCTAAATTTATTGGCGTACTCAGAGGTGCTAAACATTGCCCCTGAATCTGTTTTTTGATTGTGCTAAACAGTGGATTGTTCGCCTGTTCAATAATGGTTTGCTGAATATCACGCCCCCCTAAATGAATCGCTTTGATTAGCGAGGGAGAGTGATTAGGCGAAGGCATGACAGCGCTTTGTTGCGCGGTTGCACTGGAGGCCAAGAGCAAATGCGCACAGCTTAAATCTTGTCCTAAGCCATTGATCGCACAAAAAGTTGGCGCTGTTTTTTTATCTAAAAATAGCGCAGTTTTAAGCACACTAAACATGCCTGAAGCATTATAAAGATGGCCTATTTGGCTTTTAACACTGGCAATTTTCGCTGTGGGGTAACGTTTCGCAAAGGCGCTTTTCTCCGCTTGATTCTCACGTTCAACGCCACTGGCAAAGGCCTCAACATAGCTAATTTGCTGTGCAGTAATATTTGCCAACGCACAGGCTTGTTCACTGGCTTTGATAATCGCATCACTGTCCACACCGTCAGCAAAAGCTGAGTGCATTAATGGTGGCATAAGATGTTTGTCCATTGAGTGCCGATTGCGCTTTAACAACAAAAGCCCCTGCGCCTTCACCAACTAACCAACCCTTTGCCTGTAAGATATCAGCAGCCACATTGGCATCACCACAGAGCGGAGCAAAACGTTGACGAAGAGAGACATTCTCTAAGGAGCCAGCAAGATCCACACTGGCGATGATCACGGCTTCGACCGCAGTGGTTTGCATGAGATTTTCAGCAACCTCGATACAGCGGTAAACGGAATTTTCTTCACTGGAAATAGTAAAGGCAGGGCCAGAAAAATCCCATAACGCCGAAATCCGAGAAGCCATAATATTACCAATAAAACTGGTGTATTGGTTTAACTGGGCAGGAGATCCTAAACTTTGCTTGGCAATGGCGATGAGTTCCTGTTGCTGCTGTGGGGTTAAATGTATCCCCTGCTCCTGCAAACTTTGCGCAATTTGCGTTGCTAAATTAACGCGTCCTCGATATTGATGCAGGTCTAACTCCACCCCCATCGCAACCAACACGGCAACATTGCTGCCAACACGTAGTCCTGCATCCTTGGCGGCATTGTCAGCGACTTTCATCATCATAAGCTGCTGTGGAATAAGACAATCGCGCTCATTGGGCGGAATTTTAAAGCGAAGGAAGTCAATATCAAAACTGTCCACATAGGCCCCTTTCGGTGCACCTTGCAGATTTAAGGTCGCGAGCAAGTTGGCATTTTTCTCCATCCCCAGCCAACGCTGTGCAGGTAATTCAGTAAAGAGATTGCCCTCGCAATCCATCAACTCTTTAAATTGCGCAAGGTTTTTTACTGAGCCAACTAAACAATCCATACCGATAATCGCTAGGGGTTCTCGCGCTTTAACTTGCTGCGCCTTGGCTACAAAAGGGGTATTTCCCGGCTGTAAAATAAGATGGGCATTACTGCCACCAAAGCCGAATACACTCACGCCTGCGGTCGGGATATTCGCCTTACATGGCCAAGGTGTGGTTTCCGTTGGGATCTGCGCGGCCGTAAAATAGCCTAATTTGCTGCTGATGGGGTTTTGTAAACTGATCGTTGCAGGAATAATCCCTTCGTTTAACGCCCAAATTGCTTTACACATGCCCGGCATGCCCGCAGCCGTCAAAAGATGCCCAAGGTTCGATTTAGCAGAACCGAGCAAGGGCTTATTATCGTAACGGCTAAAGAAGCTTTCCATTGAGCTTAACTCAACTTTATCGCCCTTGGGTGTCCCCGTGGCATGACACTCGATGTAATCGACATCACGCGGGCTCACCTGTGCATCATCATAGGCGCGTTGATAAGCTAAGATCTGCCCCTTACTATTAGGGCTTAAAACAAATTCCCCTTTACCATCATTAGATAATGCTCCCCCTTTTATAATGGCATGAATTTTATCGCCATCGCGTAGCGCATCACGGTGGCGTTTTAACACCATCATCCCAGCACCTTGTGCTGCGAATAACCCCTGCGATGCTTTGTCAAAGGGGGCATGGTTATTATTACCCGGGAAAGCTTGGAAAATTGAAAAACCCATATTGACAAACAGCGAATCCGCCGCCGATACCGCGCCCGCCAGCATCATATCGGCTTTGCCCGTATAGAGATAATCACAGGCAAGCTTGACGCTATAACAGGATGATGCACAGGCGGCATCGAGTGAAAAATGGCTGCCACCAAGCCCTGCCGCTTTTGCCAATAAGGCCGACGGATAACCAGCAATTAAACCATTCTCAGCAGGTACGGCTTTAGCTTGCGTGAAGTTAGCCAGCTTGAAGTTATCTGCACTTAACTGTTGTAAGGCTTGCTCGACAACATGATGGTAAAGGGGTAAGAAAAGGTGATTTGAGCTTTGCGTTGGAAAGGAAAGATTACCCAAAATCACGCCACATTGTTGCAGTTGTGGTGCGCCCCAGTAACCCGCATCTTGTAATGCTTGTTCTGTAACATACAGCGCCCATTTATTGAGCGCATCTAATTGGTCAAGATAACCGCTATCTAAGCCACTTGCCGAGAAGGGATCGGCATTAAAAATAAAATCACGGATATAGCCGCCCGACATACAGTAAAACTTATCGCTCTCGCCTTTTTTACCGTAATATGCCGTCGGTTGCGCATCTAACTCGGTCGCAGAAATCGTTGTTCGGTTATCTTTTTTAGCCAATAATTGCTGCCAAAATTGATCTGGCTGCGTTGATCCCGGAAATAGATTTGCAATACCAACAACGGCGATATCTTCCATATAATTCTCTTAATATTTTTGTAATGGTTGAATGACTGAGCCATAAAAAAAACTGTCGACATTAATCTTGATGCCAAGGCTGAGTAATTTTGCAATTGCACGCATTAGAGTGAGTTGTTCACTCGCTCCTTTCGCATTCACGGAAACGGCTAAATAGTCGTTAACCTTGGCGTGCTGACATATTTTATCTGTCCAGTTCGTTAATGAACTGCCAGCCCCCATCTCCACAAACACGCGACAGCCTTGTTGATAGAGGGTATTAATTAAACGCGGAAAATCCACCTGTTCACAGAGGCATTTACTAATGCTCATTGCAATCGCTTTGCTGTGTTGCGGTACGGGCAGATAATAGGCGCTGGAATACATTTTACAGTTTTTCTTGTGCGCTACATCGAGCGTATATAAACGTTGCATATTGTCATACTCGCTATAGGCAGGTGGACAATGGATGGCATTCGCCACCTGCAATGCAATAGCGCGTTGCCCTAAACGTTGGCAAACTGCGCGGCAATCTTCGGGATAACCTGCGATAACAAGACTATCGGGGCTGTTAATAATGGTGATATAAACACGATCCGTCACTAATAATACCTGTTCGACTTGTTCGACGTTTGCTTTGACACTGTAACTTTCCCATATCGGAGTATCGCCAACATCGCTTAGTTGCCAATGTTCACGAATGGCGGCTAACTCCCCTGCTAAACGCTGTTTAAAGGTTGTGCTATGGTGCAAACGCTGGCTCATTAACTGTGGATTTTGCCAACAATCGAGTGCCGTAAACATACTCACTTCGCCCATACTATAGCCGCAGGAAAAGTCAGGCTGAACAGTAAAGACCTGTGTGAATATTTTACTGACCATTGACGCATAGGCGATACCACACTGAGCGATATTAGCGAGTTCATTACGCAGCGCTAAATCGTACTCCTGTCGCTGCTTAAAAGTTAAAGGGGTGAGCGATCGCGGATAGAGAAGCCGTTCCTGCAAGGTGGCGCCGAGATCATCGACCATCGCCGTAACCATTGGGTATATTTGCGGAAAAAGCTGTAATAATTGACGCCCTAAACCTAAATAACTCGCCCCAATACCGGGATAGGTAAAAGCGATTTTTTGCGCGTTATGGATAGGCTGTGCGCTAAAATAACTGCCCTTCGGGGTTTTCCACTCGCGATGATGCGCAAATGCTTCGCCCACACCATCAACAGCAAGGGTTAATTCTTTGTGTAGCGCAGCCTTACTTTGTGCAACCAACACTAATTTATACCGACCTTGCTGGCTATTTTCATAGAGAGATCGCGCTAGCGTTTTCAAGTTATATGCATCAAGGCCGTCGATAAGGGAGATGATCTGCTTTGTTAATTGCGCCTCGCTATCGGCGCTAATAATAAACAGCGATAGATCACTATGGGCATTAAAACCATTAGTGCGCACACCTTGATGGTCATTTTCTTTTAACAATAGGTGACTGTATTGCGTTGATGAAAGACAACTGTAAGCCATATAACGCGGAGATTTATCTGCATTTGCAAAGGCGGTGGCAGGCGCATTAAAAATATAAAAAGGGGAATCTAGCCATGCGCTCAATTGTGCCGCAATAGGTGCACTCCACTCTTTTATAGCGGGTCGATAACGTAGTTGCAGCGCTAATACACAATGCAATAGGCCAAATAGTTGTGATAACGCACCATTGTCACCCAAGACACTTTTACTACAGGTTATGCCCGTGTGTAAGGTTGTACCATTTGTATAGCCCTTGATAACTCCCGTCGCTTCTAATTGTGCGAAAGGCGATTGTGCAGGGGCAGTCACTTCTATTGCGCTAACTTGTTCGCGACTTATCTGCGCCTGTTGCAATGATTGTTTAATAATCTCATCAAGAGGCTTAGTAAGATCACGGCTACTGACCGCCGCGGCAATAACGCCATATTGATAGGCGTTAAGGCGTGCAGCAAGGTCAAGGCTGGAGAGTAGTAACGCACAAAAACCGAGACTCGCCCCATACCCAGTAAAATCATCGGCAAAACTGATCGTTGCTTTCTCTTGCTGAACACTATTTACGGCATCCATATTCGCAGCAATCAATAATACCGCTAGCGGTTGCTGCTCTATTAACCCTTGCGCAGCGTGTAACGCATCGCCTAAATTGGCCAGGTTCTGGCTGCTCGCATATTCTCTTGCATCACTAATCACCAGATCACCAATAACGATAATGGCGACTTGTTTAGCTGTGATCCTACCCTGCTGTAAAACTCGCGTGATAGCACTATGGCATAAATCACCAACATCTCGCGGCACATCTGCGATGGGGCGTTGACAATCGCCATTGTATAAAGCCGTTGCGACCTGATCAATACAGGGCAAATCAGGCGTACAAGCATCGCAACCGATGATTGCCATATGACGAGTGAGGCAATAATTATCTGTCATGGTTTACATCGTTTTTTACAGTCGCCGCTGTAAATAGATTGTTTAAATTTTCACTGCAAGTGACCGTTACTCCTCGTACCTCTGCCAATATTTTTTTATCGGCGGCAATTAAACAAACATCACCAACTACCTTGCTGCCCTGCTGCTCGGTGATGGTTAATAGTAAATAAAATGGTTGCCCGAGTGTAACTTCATCATAGACAGTCCAGCTTAGGGTCGCAGAAGGTAAACTGCCTAAACCGAGTTGTTGACGCACCCAAACTAGCATTGCTTGATACACCAAATCATTAGCAAAAATATTACTAGTGTGTAACGCAAATTCGCCGCTTAAATCGCTAACCATCGCATCAATTTGGCAACTTAAAATTAGGCCATTTTGATCACACTGATTGACTGCTTGAATACCCTGCAAACTTGGGCCATGAAATAATGTCCCATTCCGGTAAAGTTGCGTCGCTGACGACTGTTTATCAATAATCAAATCGGGTAGTTGAGCGTTATATGTCAACAACGGTAACCGTTTTTTAGCCAACAGGAGTATTGCTGCATAGTTGAATACCACCTTACCAGCGCCATTGTCACTGCAAATTTTAGCTGCAATAGTCAACTGGTCGGGCGTTTCCTGCTGCCATGTTAGTTCGATAATATAATCGCCACTTTCATTACCATCAAAAACAATCCCCTTAAATAGTTGATAATTTTGCAAACCTAAATAGTAATAATCAGGGTAAGTTTGCAAGGCTGTCTCAACCATCATGGCAATGGCACAAACGGTTGGAAAAACCGCATTACCAGCAATTTGATGATCCTTTAAAAAAGCATTGTTAGCCGCTAAAAGAGATTTAGTGAAGCGACTAACTAAGGGCTTTTTTGCGCTATTTTCCTGATTATTGGCAGGTTCACCGCCCATGTCATTACCCACTAAAATCTGCACACAGCGGTTGCTGTCGGCTGCCATTTCGCTGGCAAATAACTCAGCCCCGGCATCCAGTGGAATATATAACACCGCGATCATTAAACATGCGTTTTAGTTCAGCCGTAACCATTCCGCCATCCCAAGGGCCCCAATTAAAACTTAACACCTGCGCCGTTGGATGTAAGGCTTTAAAACGGTAAGCGGTTTTATTAAGAATATCGTTGGCAATGGCATAATCGGACTGTCCGGGATTACCGTAAAAACCAGCCGCCGAGGAGAATAAAACCAAGTGTTGTAGTTTATCCTCATCACAGCAAGCGAGTAACGAAAGTAACCCATCTATTTTTGTACGGTATACCGCATCAAAATCCGCCAAGGTTTTTTGCTCAATCAATTTATCCGCTAACACGCCAGCACCGTGAATAATACCGCTAATATCCCCCCAAAGATCGGTAATAGGTGAAACGGCATCCATTACGCTGTGCGCATCTGTGACATCGGCACTAACATACTCCGCCAAGCCGCCTGCATCGTCAATCGCCTGTAAGGTCTGTTTTATTTCGCGGTTGGCAAGAATAGGTTTTACCAGCGCTGCCACACTGTTCGGTGTTGCTTTTTCACCCGTGGCAATAATAGCTTGCATCGCCGCTTTTTTCAGTTCGACCTCATCCAAAACGTCGTTAGCCCAAGTAGGCTCTTCACTCTGATAGTGCGAACGTCCTAGGAGGATAAATTTTGCTCGATACTTTTGCGCAAGGCGAATAACACAGTGTGCGGTCACCCCCTTCGCTCCACCACTGACTAAAAAAAGTGAATTTTGATCAATACTATTACCTGAGTTTAATGCATAACTGTCAGTCGACTCTGCCACTAAGGTTAAACGGCCATTATGGTTGAATCCGACCTCAACATGGCTGCAATCACTATCATTAAGTTCTTCAATAATCAGTTTGGCAACTTTATCGCCACTAAACTTCGTTGCGATATCAATGGCACGACAAAATACCCTTGGCCATTCATGGTTAAGGGTTTTGACTAAACCTGTTAATCCACTTTGCACAAGGTCGGCATCTAATTCATTTTCATCAACGCCGAAAGCACCGCCCTGACGCGTTAAAACGACAAATGAAGACCGGGTATCATTATGATTGTTTTGCGCTAATCCTGATAATTTTGCTAATAAGAAAGCAAGTTGTAATCCCTGTTTACTCTTTTCTGGATACTCAAGCCCTGCAATTGCTTGCTTAGGGTGCAGATAGATAACACTCGTCCAACTCGTTTGGGTTGCTAAAATGGCACTGACCTCTTGCTCACTTAACTCTTCCAAGGGCATAACAATGACCTTATCGACGAAGGATTTTGTACTTGTCGCTTTAACCCACGCAGGTTGTAAGAGCGTTACCGCCCAACCAAGTTGCGTTAATTGCTCCGCTAAACGCACGGTACAACCTTCGCCATCATCCACCAATAACAGGTTTTCTCCGTTGACATTGCTCTCTATTTTATTCACGGGAGCAAGGTGTTTAACGGTAACAATCGCACTCGGCGCTGGCTGAAAATCATTTACACGGCGATCAAGCTGCTCATCAATCTTTGCTAGCAATGGTTGTTTGGGCGTATCACCTGCACCACTTACAGCTGCCATGTAAGCAACGATATCAGCCAGCGTGCGCTGTTCGGCTAACGCTTCTGCATTGAGCTCAGGGAGATCCGTTATTTCATCCTGCACTGCGCCCAATATTTCTACACGTTTGATGGAATCGATGCCTAAATCCGCTTCCATATCCATACTTAGCTCTAACATCTCTACGGGATACCCCGTTTTATCGGCGACCACAGAAAGCATGACAGATTGGATTTTATCGCTATCAATTGATGCCGCTGTTTGTGGTGCAGCTACCGTTGCATTCACAGCAACGCTGCCTGCACATTGGTTCATGTAGGCAACAATTTCAGCCAGTGTGCGCAGCTCTGCTAACGCTTCTGCATTGAGCTCAGGGAGATCCGTTATTTCATCCTGCACTGCGCCTAATATTTCTACACGTTTGATGGAATCGATGCCTAAATCCGCTTCCATATCCATACTTAGCTCTAACATCTCTACGGGATACCCCGTTTTATCGGCGACCACAGAAAGCATGACAGATTGGATTTTATCGCTATCAATTGATGCCGCTGTTTGTGGTGCAGCTACCGTTGCATTCACAGCAACGCTGCCTGCACATTGGTTCATGTAGGCAACAATTTCAGCCAGTGTGCGCAGCTCTGCTAACGCTTCTGCATTGAGCTCAGGGAGATCCGTTATTTCATCCTGTACTGCACCTAATATTTCTACACGTTTGATGGAATCGATGCCTAAGTCCGCTTCCATATCCATACTTAGTTCAAGCATTTCTACGGGATATCCGGTTTTATCGGCAACCACGGCGAGCATGACAGATTGGATTTTATCGCTATCAATTGCTGTCGCTGTTTGTGGTGCTGCTACCGTTGCATTCACAGCAATAGTGCCTGCACATTGGTTCATGTAATCAACAATTTCAGCCAGTGTGCGCAGCTCCGCTAAGGCTTCTGCATTGAGCTCAGGGAGATCCGCTATTTCATCCTGCACTGCGCCTAATATTTCCACGCGCTTAATGGAATCGATGCCTAAATCCGCTTCCATATCCATACTTAATTCTAACATCTCTACGGGATAACCCGTTTTATCGGCGACCACGGCAAGCATGACAGATTGGATTTTATCGCTATCAATTGATGCTGCTGTTTGTGGTGCTGCTACCGTTGCATTCACAGCAACAGTGCCTGCACATTCGTTCATGTAGTCAACAATTTCAGCCAGTGTGCGCAGCTCCGCTAACGCTTCGGGATTAAGCTCAGGGAGATCCGTTATTTCATCCTGTACTGCCCCTAATATTTCTACACGTTTGATGGAATCGATGCCTAAGTCCGCTTCCATATCCATACTTAGCTCTAACATTTCTACGGGATAACCGGTTTTATCGGCGACCACGGCGAGCATCACATTTTCTATCGCTTTTGTATCAATGACTGGAGCCACTGGCTCGGCAACGACAGGTGTAACGGTCGGCGTGACATTGATTATGGTGCTATGGGTTTTCGCCAATTGCTCTGCAATTGAGAGCGTAGCACTATTATTAACAACTGGTTCGACAGAATGTACTTTCGCGCTAGTTGAATTAACCGTGTGGGCTACGCCGATGTTATCACTCGCAGTGACGCTTGGTAATTCCGCCAACACCTTCTGCATGTTCTCTGTCTGACTATTTAAGTAACTTTCATGCACACGTAGCGTTTCAGACTGATATTGATGATACATAGAGAGCGTTTTATCTAAACTCTCGGGGAGTGCTTGCGTTCCACTTTGGATCAATAAAAGATCTTGATAGGTTTTTGCATACTCCTGTGGACCTTGCATAAACTCTTGATGTACGTCTAATAATTGGCTCTGTTGATGGATCAGCGCAGCCACACTTTGCTCAACCGATTTAACTAACTCACTGTTATTAGCATGAGTCGTCTCCGAGGTTTCAAAGGGTGTACCATCTGCATTGACATAAACAATTTTTTCAACGACTTTTTCTACAATAACTTCCTTAACGACAACCTTTTCCTGTTGCGCTGCAGAAGTGATTTGCCAGCCATCATTTAAGGCATCGCTGAATGCTTGTTTCGCTTTCGGGCTAACATAAGCCGCACCACTTAATTTCATCGCTAATGGTGATTTTTTAGGGGCAACAGTTGGGCGAGCAACTGCATTATATGGGTCAATCGTGGTCAGTGGCAGCCCTAATACAGCCATTTGCAATGCCGCTAAACGTAATTGCAAATCGGCAGATTGTTTAGGGTTACTATTAATCGCGATGGTTGTCACATCATCTTTATCGGCAAGAATATTATCGACTAATCGGCTCAACACATTTTTAGGCCCAAACTCGACAAAAATACGTCCACCCGCGCTGTAAATATTATCTATCTCTTCCTTAAATCGCACTGATTGTAGTATATGATTTTTTAGACTCTGTTTAATTGCATCGCCATCGTTTTCGTGCAGCTGCGCAGTGCCATTACTAAATACGGGAATGACAGGAGAATGAAACTCAACGCTATCGATGACTTCGGCAAAGGGTTGTTGGGCATGGTTAACTAACTGCGTATGAAAAGCACCAGAAACAGGGAGTGCCACCACTTTAAAGCCTTGTGCCTGTAGTGCGCTTGTTGCGCTGGCGATCTGCGCCGTTGCGCCCGCTACGACAACTTGATTATTGGCGTTGTAATTAGCAATGGTAATATCGGCAAATGCCTTTATCGCATCGGCAATGAGATCCGGATCTCCCACGACCGCGATCATGGTGCCTGCATCAAAATCATTATCGAGCGGCGCAGCCATCGCTTCACCTCGACTGCGTGCCAAACGCATATAATCAGCATCACTGACGACACCCGCCGCCCACAGTGCCGTTAATTCACCGAAACTGTGTCCTGCTGCAAAATCACTTTTAAAACCCGCTTGTTGCATGGTTTTATAAAGCCCCATACTGAATGCGCCAATGGCAGGTTGAGCAAACTGCGTTTGTTGTAACAGGCGCTGTTGCTCCTGACGTTGTTGCTCACTAAACACAGGAATAGGATACAAACAATGGGAAAGCTCTTCCCTGCCTGCTTGGCTAAATGCTTTATCCATCTCGGCCATGGTCGCTAACATAGGGGGAAAATTACAAACTAATTCACGCCCCATATTTAGGTACTGCGACCCTTGACCAGAGAAAAGAGAGACCACTTTGCCTGCACTTTCAAGAGCCGATTCACGGTAGTAAATTCCCGTTGGCAAACTCCACGCTTGGCTATTATCCGTGGCAAAACGTTTTACTATTTGTTCAATCGCGGCTTTAGCTTGCTGACTATTTTTTGCAGCAAAACCACAACGAGCTAATTCTTGCGCAGGTGTTGTGCAAGGATTTTCCTCTACTAAGGCATTAAACACAAATTGTGCAGCATCTTGATCTGTATCGAGTTTTTTAGCCCATTGCGTTAATTTACTAATCAATGCAGCTCTACTTTGCGCACTCACTAATATCGTTTCAGGCACCACATTTAAACGGTATGGTTCTGTTTGTGTTGCACGGTACTCTTCTAATACAAAATGGAAATTCGTGCCGCCAAAGCCAAACGAACTAATACCAGCACGACGTTTAACACCGTCAACGCGAGGCATCCATGGGCGCGTCTCATTATTGATATATAGTGGCGTATTTTCGATATTAAGGTTTTGATTGGGTTTATCAACATTAATGGTCGCGGGCAACACTTTATGGTGAAGCGCGAGTGCGGCTTTAATTAAACCAGCAGTACCTGCCGCTGCCTTAGTGTGACCAACCTGTGACTTTACTGATCCTAACGCGATGTGCTGTTTGTGCTCATTATTCTCACTAAAGAGCAGATTTAATCCGCTAAATTCGGCGGCATCACCTGCTTTAGTGCCCGTTCCATGCGCCTCAATTAAGCCACAGGTTTTGGCATCAAAACCAGCATCGGCGTAGGCACGTTTTAATGCTTTCAACTGCCCTTCTGGTCGTGGTGCATAGATAGATTTAAAACGTCCATCGGAGGAGCTACCAATGCCTTTAATGACAGCATAAATTTTATCACCGTCGCGCTCAGCATCCGCTAAACGTTTCAACGCGACCATGCCAACCCCTTCACCAATCATCATGCCATTGGATTTTTCATCGAAGGGACGAATATCATCGCCATCGGTAAAGGCTGGCGTTTTTGAGAAAGACATATACATAAATGGCGAGTTATCACAGCAGATACCGCCAGAAATCATCATTTCCGAGCGATGCTCCAATAGGTCTGAAACAGCCATTTTTATCGCAGCTAATGAACCAGCACAGGCCGCATCAACGACACAGTTAGTACCGCCAAGATTAAAGCGGTTAGCAATACGCCCTGCGATAACATTACCCAACATGCCCGGAAATGAATTCTCTTCCCACGGAATATAGGCTTTCTTAAATTTATCAATAATGATTTCACGATCCGCGCCATTAACGCCAGAAGCCGCCAACACTTTATCTAAAACAGGACCTTGCAAGCGAGACATCAATTGCCCGCCCTGTTTCTGACCGCCGCCAACGCCTAATATAATGCCCATTTTATCGCGGTCGAAACTCGCTTCATCGGCAATTCCCGCATCGGCTAAGACATCGCGTGCCACGACTAACGACATCAACTGGGTAATATCCGTTAGTTCTAAAATATTCGGCGGCAGACCAAATTCCATTGGGTCAAAATCAATTTCAGGTAAAAAACCACCGCGCTTACAATAGCTTTTATCCGCTTCCTTTTTATCACTGGAGTAATAATCATCGATTGCCCAACGGTCTTCTGGCACATCTTGAATACCATTCACCGACTCGACAATATTATCCCAAAATTGGGAAAGGTTTTTACTCTCTGCAAAAACCGAGGCCATACCAACAATTGCTATCGGCGTCTCTTGTAAACGAGAATGAAACTGCTCATCAACAAGGGACGCGCTATTGTTCGTATTTTCTGTGTTTGACATGCTATTACTCCAGTTAGGATGCATTGCGTTATGCTTGATTTGTCTGCCCCTTATCGGGTTCAGAGCAAGCTAACGGCTTAAAATTTAATCTATTTATTCTTTATCGAGCAAACTAAAACGGCTGATAAACTCCGTATAGTTAGCCACTAATACGCGGCGAATATGAAAAGGTGCCTTATGTAAAACGTGCTTCATATAGCGTCTCGCAGCATTTTTCTCACCGTCACTATAGAGATCGACATAAACCCACTTTCCTTCGGGATCATTGGCAACTAACAATCGATATTGCGGCTCGTTGCTGGAAAACGTTGGTAAAACAGTCACATTAACCTGTACCACATCTAAATTGCTTAAGGGCGTTGATTTCGCATGCAATGCATATTCAGCCAACTCACTGGTTTGCTGTGTTAATAAGGGCTTTGCCGCACTTTTATTACGCACCTGATTTAGCACATCAGACATCGCCTGTGGGGAAATGGGCGCAGTGATCACCGTGTTCGATTCATTCTCTGCGATATCAACCACCACGAAATCATCACTCAGCTCATCTGTCGGTAAGGGATCCATATCCGCAAGCTTTGATACACCATGCCGCTTTAAACAACGTTGCAATCCTGCACGAGAGGTATCTTCATTAATAAAGTGCTTACATACACTTAATAACTCATCCAACGACAGTTTTAAACGGGTACGCAAATGGACAACCGCGAACTCCTGCGCCGCACTTAATGTGGTGTGTAACTGTTTGGGAATGTGTGAGGCATCATGATTATCGCTACGTTTACGCCATTTACGCACGGTCGCTTCTGATATTTTCAATAGGCGCGCTAAAACCGCCGTAGGAAGATCGGATTGATGTATAAAAGCTCGCATTTCAGGTGTTGTAGTGGCGTTTTTATGCTGTTTAGACATTTAAATTTAATATATGTATGACGTGATAATCGATTGCGAGCTAATATACACAGGTATCACCCCCTATACAATCAGCCGATACTTAGATTTTAAATATTTTTAATAAATAGTGAGTTAGCATCTGTTATATGAACAATTTACCTTCATTAACTTGCTTTAATTTGTAGGAGCGATGACTGCTATAAAAAATAGATTAAAGGATTGGCATCACCGTTATGTGCCGTAATGATATCGGAGCTGTGCAATTAGAATGGTGTTATCTTGATGCTTATAAACGATGCGATGTTCATCGTTTATTCGGCGAGACCAATACCCAGATAATCCATGCTTTAAAGGCTCAGGTTTACCAATACCTTCGTGGGGAGTTCTTTGAATATCTTTAATAAGTAAGTTAATACGTTTTACTATTTTCTTATCGGTGGTTTGCCAATAAATGTATTGTTCCCAAGCTTTAGTTGAAAATGTTAGCTTCATTCTATTAGCTCCCTTTCAGTTCCATTGCCAGCCTCAAGTTCGGCAATAGACTCTAAAAGGTTTCTAGCGTTTGCAGGGGATCTAAGTAAATACGTTGTTTCTTGCATTGCGTTATAGTCTTCTAATGAGATCATAACAACAGGATCTTCACTTTTACGGGTAATAATAATTGGTGCGTGATCATTACAGACCTGCGCCATTGTATTGGCTAAATTTGCTCTAGCGGCTGTATAACTTATTGCATCCATATATAACTCCAAAGCGCTCATGTACGTTAATTGGTACAGTATAGAGTGTTGTCACATAACAAACAAGGATAGGCTTCTCGGGGTTTAGATCGGCGTTGGTATATCAGGGACATCCGAATATTTTATCCAAGTGTTTTATTGATTTACATCAATAAAACACTTGAATGTCCCCGATTACCATTACCATCAAAATGCCTTGTTATGTGCTTTCCTCTGTAACTAAACTAAGGAATTTTTCACATCGAAGTGAATCAGATACATTTAAAATGTCATTTGGATTCTTCTTCAATTCATTTTGAATATATTGTTTTGTTTTTCCAAGTAACTCTTTTCCAGGAGTAAACTCTTCACTGTAAGCTTCATACCATTCTTTCGCGAGATTACTTACTGTTGCAATATCAGTCTTATTAGATTTATTTAGGCTTAACTCCTGACGCTCTCTAAGTATAAAGTTAGATAATTTTCGAATCGCCTCTTCTTTAAGTTCCTCGATAAAGAGTGAATACTTGGCATTCGCGTCCTCAATTGACACACCATAAATTTGATTCAAATGAGACGGAACACAGAAATAATTTTCAACTTCTTGATATTTGGTCATGAAGAACAGCAACTCTCTTTTAGCACAGTCCTCAGCAAGTTTAAGTACCTCACGATCTGTATCAAGTTTTTGATCTCTATCTATATGAACAATGACTTTAACACCAGGAATTTGTTTCCTTACGAATCCTTGCAATATTTTTGCAAAATCGACCTTTGTACAGCCTTCATATGAATGTAATACAAACTCACTTTCGCTTAATCCATTAGCGATTAAGAATTTTTTAAGAAAGTGTTTCTTTTCTGAAACGTTATCAACTTTATCTTCGGTTACAATAATGTATTTAAGTTCTTTCTTAGAGAACAAGTAGTCTGCGTCTGCAGCCCCAATATCTAATAGTATATTACTCCCTTTGACTCCTGATATTGCATTCCCATTTTGAAAATGAACTACATTTGCTTTGTCTTCCAATGATTCGAGTATATATCTAGAGTGAGTAGAAAATACCACTTTTAATTCAGGGTTTTCACTCGTTCGTTTAACCAATTCGTTTGAAAGTAGTTTTTGCTTAGTTGGGTGGATATGAGAATCAGGCTCATCTAACAAAATAATCTTAGGATCGAAATATTCTATATATGCAAATATTTGTACAATTTGGAGTAAACCTGTTCCTACCGAATCAAGAGGCAACTTGACACTGTCACTGATTACATAAACATTTATAAATTCAGAAGCATGTTCATCAAATTCAACTTTTATATCTATTTTTTCATAAATTGAATTTACAGAGTCCTTAAACGATTCCCACTTTTGAGAGTCGTTGCTAATTGTGTATAAAATATTTCGTAGATAGTTATTGCTGTCTCCACGTGTAGCTGATTTTTTAACTGCTATTGGAACTTCATATTTTTCTAGAATTGGAATGCCTGCAATACCAGGAACATAAACACAATATGGCTTTTCAATTTCGCTTAACAAGTCACCAAGCTTCTTCCCCGTTAACATTGTGGTAAAACCACCATTTTTTCCTCGGGATATCTGTACAGTAGAAGTAACACCATTATTGAAAATAAACTCAATCCAACGTCTATCTTCTCTTCTTCTAGCACCAGCTAGAGGTTTACCGTGATACAAATATGCGATGTCATTTGTAGGTGTATACAAATATTCGCTAGAGTCTAATGATAGTGTCTTAGTTTTATCCTTGATCCAATTACCTTTTTTAAGTTTCAAGGTTTGGCAACTAGAAACAGCAAATTGAATCCCTTGAATAAAGCTACTTTTTCCCGAATTATTAGTCCCGATAAATATATTTAACGGTTCCAAATCGACAGAAACATCATTAATTTTTTTAAACTTCTTGATTTGTATTTTCATTTTCTAAACATTACTCTCTGAAGATACACTGGCACATAACGAAGCTGTAGAATTTCTTTTTTTCAGCCTGATTGTTTTAAATAAAAGACACAATAATTCATAATTTATTGATATTCAATTAAATATTCTGTTTTTAATAACGGACTGCTTACTAATCGGGGACATCCAAACCTTTTTATTGATCACGAAAAATCTGGGATACCCACAACTTTCAGTAATATTAACCAGTAAAATGGAGCTACTATTTAATCGTAGGCGCCACACTTTCTACAATACTTTCCATGTATATAGGTTTTTTTATTACAATGCCCACATAACTTAAATTGCATAAAACCACATATTGGGCAAGCATTATTACCGCTTGGTAAATGGGCAGCACAATGTTGGCATTGTCCTTTAATAATACGTCGTTGAATGATTTTTTCAGGTGAAAATATTTTTTTCTGCATAAAGTAAATCAAAGCCATCGCAACCAAAACAGCAGCACCCATCATGACGTAATGCCATATTGCCACAAGCTTTAATGACTCGAGTAATGCAAATATATGCTTTAAAAGCTTTTTGGGCAGAATATCGTAAACCAACGTTATCAGCTTAAATATAACTGGTATAAATACGACAACTAGCAGATGAGATGAAACTAAACTTTGATATGGCCTGCTCGCGACGATACTTTTGGAATTCCATAGATAGAAGATGATGACAAGTGGCAGCAAAAGAATCATCTCCATCGCCAAACGCTTTGCTGGATACCAAAAATTTAAATCGCGTAATTCCTGTAAAAGGATATCCCTGTTGTTAGTAGACGAGTTGTCAATCACATTAAAAAACTCAATAACATGTTGATTCTGCATAAGCAGTGAAACCGATGCGGACTCATCATTTGCTAGGGTGTTAAGTTTTTTCGTTAAATGTACTACCTGATTTTTTAGCGAGACGGTGTTTTCTTTTACACTATTGTTATCAGCTATCTCCTCTAAAAGAGATGTATCATATGCCCCCTTTACACGATCAAGCTCAGATTTAACCTCAACGGATTGCTGTCTCAGTTTAAGCAATAGATTTAAGCTGCTAGACAACGTTTTGTTCGCTTCAATTACATCCAATCGCGTTGCTATCGACTGACAGATAGGATGAATTTCTTGATCTCTGTGTTTTTCATCTATGTAAGTGTAATTACCTCGATCTCTTGCTACCATTTTTGCTGTGTGAATAAGTCTATTACTCTCATTCCACGCTTCATCAATCACAATATCTCGGCAATACTGAGGGACATATTCGTAGGGTGTTGTTAATTGACTTGTGTGGTCATCTAAGCCTTGAAAAATTGACATTAAAATGAATAAATCAAGAAACAGTACAATTACTAACACACTCTTCCCTATCGGTTGATTATTTAGGCTAGTCAGTGCGCACTTAACTTTATTCACTCTATTTCTTATATTTATCAGCATGATACTTCCTTGTATAGCAAAAAACTGTTGAGCTTATGAGATAGGATACTGGCACCACTTAAAGATTTTGGCCAGTCTTGTACTGCATTTGCTAGTCAATGAGAGTTTATAAAGAAGTTGCTCCCGATTACTGTGGCATTGCGAAAGTTTTCTCTTCGTTCAACCAATTACTCAACCTCATGCACCTGAATACACTTGTTGTTAATATCGTAAGCCAAACACGCCCAAGTTGAACCGTTAATTTTGATCGCCTTTGGGGCTTTTTTTAGGTCAAACAGACAACGCAGTGGCACTGTATCGTTATCGCATTCATTCGGCTTTTTGTCGGTATAATTAATCACTGCAACAGAATCACAGAGCCCATCCTCATTATATTTGGAACAAAACCACTCTTGATTGTTCCAGACTATTTTATCTGGATTCCACGCCCTATTTTTATTAAAAACGCAAGGGCAAGGAACATCGCCGGTTTTCCCAACCATGTTCTTATCTTTAGCGTTAGCAAAAAAACTAGAAAAAGAAATTACACTAATAAAAAGTAATAATAGGGGGGATTTTTTCATTATATCTTCCATTTGCAGCAAAAAAATAAGTATAAATACAATCAGAGCAACAATGTTTGATTTGATACAGGTAATAACCATTAGTTGCTCTAGGCTTAGGCTATAGATGAAAATTTAAGCCATGGAGAGGATGATTCAATGCTTTTTTTATCAAAAAATGTGCTAGGGTCTGTTTATCTTTCGAGTTTATTTTGTTTTTAGATGAATTTTCTATTAACTCTTTTTAAAACAGACCTTATATTGGTTAGCAATTGGAATTACGATGAAATTTCGCTCTCTTTTTTTGCCCTTGGTACTGCTATCTCCGCTCGCCTTAAGTGCTCCCAATCACTTACTTAAACATGTTAAGGGATTAAGTCGTGATTACTACTATATTGATTTTAGTCGTGACGCTTTGAGTTATAAACACAAGGATATGGTCGGGGGCGAACATGAAAAACACTATCTATTATTGGGCTTTGAGGGTGATCGTTTTAAGGTAGTCATTCAATCTGAAAGTAGCGATGTCGGCTATGTAATGCCTGATGATAGTTATATTGTTGAGTCCAATATATGGAATGAAAAAGAGCAGCGTATGACCATAACGGTAGTGGTTATTTCGCAGCAAACCTGGGTTGACATCTCTTTTTCTGCTTACCCTTTTGCTGAGTATCAGCTTGACGTATCAAAGCTAACTACATCCAAATTTTAATATTCAAATAATTTTTATTCAGTGGAAACTTGTTAATGAAAGATCCTTTTTTAGTGAATCAACACTTTAGTCACGATGAGTTAATACAGCAGTTGCTTAATTATCAATTTTCAGCTCCTATATACCACTCTGATGTTTTTGGTCATTTACAGGAAGAGATGCCGCTTAATAATAGCTATAGCTTTTCTGAACTGATTAAACAATTAGAAATATTGCAACTCTGGCCTGATTTTAAGCGGCTATTAACGGGGCAATCTGAATCCTGGTTAATTGATTTCTCTTCTATGTTGCAAAGGGAAAGTACAACGGGAACGCTGCAATGCTTAGTTGAGTTGACTGATCTTTTTACAACTACGACACTGAGACTCAGCCATTTATTAACTGCGCATGAATGGCATTGGCAACAAGATTCATTACCGCTTATTGATACCATCATCAAACAATTAACGGCAATAAAAAAAGATATACAGCCTAAGACGACTGTAAGTGATGAAGTCGACTTTGAGATGATTCAACAGACACTCACCTATTTGAGTCGCATACGTGAGAGTGGTAGGCCGTAGAGCAGGAATATCCAAACCATTTATTAACATAGAGTTGGATATCCCTTATCTTGCTTGTATTACTCAATCGATTGGTCGTATATATCACCTTTAATATCTTTTAGGTGTGGGACCACATCACCACTCCAGCCTTGTTGGGCATAATTATCTATGCGCTTAATAACACGCACCGGTTGTCCCTTGGCAAAGTTATATCCTGCGAAATCAAAAAATACGTCAGAAGGGGCAATCAAAGACTTAAATCGGTAGTGTAAGTTGGTTAAGTCAGAGATCGTTTGGAAATAAGTAGCCGCCCCACCGTAAGTCTCTTGAGGATCTTTAAGTGTCGCCACTAATTGCTTAACCACTTCCCTATCTTCAGCTGGAGCAGGCAAACCAGCAGGCATTATTGAGGTACTGAGTGCTGAATACATAAAGCCATAGCCTGTTGCGGCATCATTATCCCTAGGTTTAGGTAGGTGACGCAGGAAAAAGTCTGAACGTACAAAGCGATCGTTAGCAGACCAGCTTACTGGCAACTGCTCCTGAGTCGCATCCTTATACTTAGCAGCGTTTTCCAGCTCCTTTTGGTAGGATGGCGGGTTAGTCAAAATACGATATTCCTTACCATGAAACACCGTAACAACACCATTTTGAATCTCAATAATTGCCGAGTCTCCTGTTGCATCTGCGATAGCAAGGTGCTTTGGTGTCGCATAACTAAAACCAGATCCCTTTTTTCCGACTACCGATACAATATGAACCTTATTTTTGATGGCATCAACAGCTTCAACAACCGTAGCAAAGTTATCCAGTGTGAAACTGACCCAATGATCCTCATCTAACTCTTTCTTCAATGTATTTGGCGCAATAGATTCATTGGCATCAACATAAAAGAGTGTGCGAGCAGTCAGTCCCACTTCATTCATCCCATCATTTGGAAAGCGGTTATTTGCATATGAGGCAACATTTCCATATTTAACCGTCCAATTGATTGATTTGCTTTTTTTAGTGGGATCAGCCGTCCCCCACCGTTTTATGCCGCGCGGTGTAGCCACGAATGTCGGATGTGAAGCGGTGACATAATCTTCATTACGGCCTACTATCATTAAATCTGGATTGGTATTCCAGAATATGCGCGTGCAAGCTCCGACTTCAGTTAAGAAAAAAATAGAAAGAAATGAAAATGTGCCAAGTAACTTAAACGGTTTTCACATTGATATCTCCTAAATCGTGTGATGATTGTAAATAAAATCAGCCTAAGCCACCAAGTATTAGCTGTACTAGCTGAATTTAACCAATTCGTTATCCATTACGTAATAGTAACTATAAATTTATATTTAGCTGTTTTTTGTATAAATCGTTTTATAATCAATGTGTTTTGACTGATCTACAGTAAATAATTAAAAATATCTAGATAATGCAAAGGAGCATGAATTTATGGTTAACTGGCATTTTTATTACAACTTTGTCACAACGGTGCCAATCCAAAAAAGGTGGAAAATCAACGATGAAGCAACGTTATGATTGTATATTAAACTTCAACGTTACAAAATAGATAAGCAATTGTTAAATAAGCAGTAATAATCTTTACAACGCGTTATTAACTAAAAAAATCAAAGCAAAGGTGAATTTTATTTTTATAAACACTTGAAAAACTATAAATTAGCCATATTATGTCTACACGAACATTTTCTTTTTTGAGGTATCTATGAAACGCATTGGCTTATTTTTACTAACTAACTTAGCAGTTATGTTGGTATTGGGTATTGTACTAAGTTTGGTCTTTAAATTTACGGGTTTAAACTCCAATAGCATGGGTGGATTGTTAGTCCTTGCTGCTGTGTTTGGTTTTGGTGGCTCATTTATCTCATTAGCAATGTCTAAATGGTTAGCAAAACGTAGTACGGGTGCAACCGTTATTACACAACCAAGCAATGCAACGGAAGATTGGTTACTGAAAACTGTAGCGGCTCAAGCCAAAAAGGTTGGGATACAGTGCCCCGAGGTTGCCATTTATGATGCACCCGATATGAATGCATTTGCCACGGGCATGAACAAAAACAATGCCTTAGTAGCTGTGAGTACGGGGCTGCTACACTCCATGACGCAGGATGAAGCGGAAGCGGTGCTCGCCCATGAAATTAGCCACGTAGCGAGTGGAGATATGGTCACCATGTCTTTAATTCAGGGCGTTGTGAATACCTTTGTTATCTTCATTGCACGCGTGCTTGGCGGTATCATTGATAATGCCATCAATAGTAATAGTGACTCTGAATCTGAAGGACGCGGGTTCGCCTATTACATTATCGTATTCGCTTTAGAGATGGTCTTTGGGGTCTTAGCAAGCACAATCGTAATGTACTATTCACGCCAACGTGAATTTAGTGCGGACTCCGGCGCTGCTAAATTAGTGGGTAAAGAGAAAATGATTGCAGCATTACAACGTTTACAAAAAGGGTCTGAGCCGCATCTAGACGGTACACTTATGGCCTTTGGTATTTCCGGTAAACGCAGCAGTGGTCTGTTTATGTCTCACCCACCACTAGAAGCACGAATTAGCGCACTGCAAAGCGCTATTTCATAGCATTTACTTTGAATTAATATAAAACCGTTATTTAATAAATAGCGGTTTTTTCATTTATCATCCCCCTATTTCGTTACTGCATGCAATAAAATCACTCTTTTCCCACTATCTCAATTTGGGATACTTTTGTGATAACTCTAGGCTCTCCTTGGGATATTTATTACTTAGACTGATCTCACTTACTAAAAAGGAGATAGTCATGAAATTCAAACAAACACTTACATCACTAACCGTTGCCTCTACCCTACTCGCTACGACTCAAGTTTACGCTGCTTTGATTGATATTGAATTGGTCAATCTCACGAACTCAATGGCATTCACCCCCGTATTAATTGCAGCACATGATGATCAAAGCGCACTTTTCCATGTCGGAGAAGCTGCCAGTGACGCTTTACAAAAAATGGCCGAAGGGGGTGATACATCGCAGTTAAGTGCAGAGATAACCAACATGGGTGGCGTCACATTAGATTTAACCTCTGCGCCAACGTTAGCGGGTGTTACCTCAAGTGGTAATTTAGATACAGGCAGCAACATGTACCTCTCTTTAGGTGCGATGCTGTTACCGACAAATGATGGCTTTGTTGGTTTAGATAGCTGGAAGATCCCAACCCAAGCTGGCACTTATACCATTATGCTAAACGCATACGATGCGGGCACCGAAATTAACGATGAAATTATCAATGGTGGCGGCATGCTGGGTGTACAAGGTATTCCTGCAGATCCAAGTGGTCATGCAGGAACAGGAGGCAGTGGCGCAAGCAGCAGTGAAGGTAACCAAAGCGTGCATATTCATCCGGGTAATATTGGTGACAATGATCCGATGGGCGGGTTTTCCGACCTAAATAGTAGCGTCCATAGATGGCTAAACCCCGTTGCTAAATTAGTCATTACGGTTAAGTAAGGGGAGTGTCATGAAAAACATTAAAACGCACAAGCTTAACTATATTGCCTTAGTCGTTATGATCACTGCGCTATCAGCCTGTGGTGATAACAATGATAGCGACTATAACAATGACACCGCTATGCAGCCGTCCATTTATGATGTGACATTGACCAATATCACGCAGGGGCAAATATTTTCGCCACCAGCTTTAGCAACACATGCAGTCGGCATCTCCTTATGGCAAACAGGTTCACCTGCGAGCGTTGCCCTTGAGGCCTTAGCTGAAGGTGGCGATGCAAGCCAACTTATCGCCCTACCAGGGATCACACAAAGCCAAGTTAGCGATGCCCCCGTATTGCCGGGTGAGACGATGAACTGGACTGTTGAACTCAATGCCAACGAAGCACATGGTTTAACCCTTGCCACCATGTTAATCAATACCAATGATGGTTTTACTGGGTTAACTAACATGGATTTAAACTCACTGACACTAGGAGAAAGCTACCAAAAAATGTTAATGGTGTACGATGCGGGTAGCGAAATAAATGATGAGGTAGCAGTCCCAGGATCAGGAGGCGAAGGCTTTAATGCTAGCCGCGATGGCGATGTAAACAGAGTTTATGTCCATGCAGGGGTATTAACTGCACATGAACTTGCGGGTTCACTTTTACTACCAGAGCACAAATTTGATAATCCAGCGGCGAAAATAATTATCAAACGAGTGCAATAAAAAACCGCTTTAACCACTCTTATCTATATCAATGGATAAGAGTGGTTAAATAGTGATGAGAAAAAAAATATTATTGGTCGAGGATAATCGCGATATTGCAAATATTGTTTCCATTAACTTATCAATGCTCGATCTTAAAGTAATGGTTTTTCATGACGGCAGTGAAGCTTATAAACAGCTTAATCATGACTACGACCTTGCCATTTTTGACATTATGTTACCCGGTACAGATGGCCTTAAATTATGTAAAAGATTACGCCAGTTACAACCTGATATCCCCATTATTATGCTCACAGCAAAGTCCTCAGAGCTGGATATAGTGACGGGGTTAGAAAACGGTGCCGATGATTACTTAAGCAAACCCTTTTCCGTTTTAGAGCTACAAGCAAGGGTGAAAGCACATTTACGCCGTAGCGACAATAAAGCGGCAAAAGAGGAAGCGAGTAAAGCTGTATTAGATTTTCACACTCTGCATATTAACCCTAATCTATATCAAGTCACGCTTACCGATCAGGTTATCGACTGCAGCGTCAAAGAGTTTGAGCTGCTTTACTTTTTAGCACAACAGCCACATCGGGTATTCAGTCGCGAACAGTTACTTAGTGAAATATGGGGGTGTCGTCATGAAGGGTCTGCACACACAGTGAATTCGACGGTGAATCGGTTACGTTCAAAATTAGAAAAAGATCCCGCCAACCCATTCTGGCTGAAAACCGTTTGGGGAGTGGGTTATAAATTTTCCCACGAATAGCGTTGCTGATTGTAAATTTATCATATTTTAAGACTGTTTATAAACGAGGTTATTTATGTTCCGTTCCATAGCCAGCCAACTGGCACTGATTATCGGCCTGTTATTTGTGCTGTTTGCCTTCGTGCTTTTACAGCTCTATTTATACAGTAGCCAGCAACTCTCTGATGAAGTTGGGCAAGCGTTACATCGTGATTTAGCGCATCATATTGTTCAGGATGATACTAATTTACAAGCGGGAATTATTGACACAAATACCCTAATGAACGCCTTCCACACGCAGATGTTATTAGGGCCAGAATGGGAGTTTTATGCCCTAGATAACACGGGAAAAATCCTTGCCTATTCAGCACCAAAGGGAGTCGTAAAACTTAAACAGGTGAATTTACATCCCATAAAAGCATATTTACAGGGGGCAATTTTTCCTCTTTATGGTGATGATCCCCGTACCCCCAATACAGAGAAAATATTTTCAGTGAGCTCTATTAATAGCCCATCTGGGCAGATAATAGGTTATTTATACGTAATTATTGGAGGTCAAAAACATGATACGACGATGGCTCAAATCTCCGAAAGCAAAGTTTTAAAAGAGAGTGCATTCATTCTAGGTGCAGCTATTTTATTTGGCTTAACGGCGATGTTTATCGCCATTACTATCATTACTAAGCCACTGAAAAAACTGAGTCAATATAGCCTTGAATATGTCAATAATGATTTCACTGAAATGCAGCAACGCAAGGAGTCTCTATTTTCAAATAAAGAAATTGAAGATTTACAACACAGTTTTATCTCATCGGCACAGCATATAAAACAGCAGTTAAGCCAGATTAAAAACACCGAACAACTGCGCCGTGAATTGTTGTCTCATATATCACATGATTTTAGAACACCGTTAACTGCATTAAATGGCTATTTAGAAACCTGGTTAATCACGCCAGCGCCACAACGCAGTAATGAGTTAATTCACTATGCATTAAAAAATGGTCAGCAAATAAATCAATTAGTTGATCAACTATTCGAATTAGCACGCCTTGAAAGTGGCGATGTACAATTTATTCCTGAGCACGTTAATGTAGTTGAACTCGCCTATGACGTCATGCAACGATTACGCTATCAAGCAGATAAACAACAAGTCGCATTAACCGTTCAAGCAGACCATGAAAATGGCATTATCGCCTATGCCGATATTAGTAAATTGGAACGTGTTTTGGTCAATTTAATTGATAATGCGATTCGTCATACACAAGCCAGTGGAGAAGTTAGCGTACAAATTAGAGACCTCAACGATAAAGTAGAAATGCAAATCGTTGATAACGGAAAAGGAATTGCTAACGATGAGTTACAAGCGATTTTCAATCCTAAATATCAAGCCAGCAATAGCCAAGGTAACGCAACTAATTTAGGTCTTGGACTCTCCATCGTGAAACATTTATTAGCCATGCATAGAAGTGCCATATCGGTCAGCAGCCAACCGGGCATTGGCAGCCAATTTACCTTTGTGTTAGCCAAAAATGGTCATGATTGAGTAATAGCAGAGCTACTTATTAGAAATATATAAAAATCTTTGCATTTCTCATTCAGATTACAGATGAATGGGAGATACATAACTGACGTCTCAATATCCATTACAGCTAGTATTTATGTTTTTTTATTTTGAACGCCTAGTATATCACTTATGACCTCAGATACTTTTCTGCTGCTAGCAATATATTCTTCCATTTTATCCATCCTAAGCGTAAAGTTAGCGCTAAATTATATTGCAGAGCGTTTCCCATCGACCTGAGTCATCCAGTGTTGTAATGCATATTTTTTGCATAGCTCCACAGATTTTAGGGACGCATTTTTATTGCGATATATTAATTGGGACATCCTAGTGTTCCTCTTATTTATGCACAAATGCAAATTTATTACCAATTGTGCCCATTGTAATTACCTATATTCACGCTATTTAACAAAGCGTTATATTTAAGGATACCTATGTATACTGTTTTATATCGATGGAATATCCATCATCATAAGCATGATGATTTTATTGCTGGTTGGAAAGCTGTCACTGATCATTACCTCACTAATCATGGGTCTCTAGGCGCCAGATTACATAAGGTGTCAGATGATAGTTTTGCCGCTTATACTCAGTGGGAATCTAAGGAAGCAAGAGATACAGCCCTTAATCTAAATGACGCTCCGCAGGACGCGGTAGACAAAATGCATGAGAGCATCATTGTCAGTAAGGCACCAATTGAAATGACGATTATTTCAGATCAATTAAAATAATAACAATTGCTATAATCTCAACGATAGATATTGTTATTATCCATCGTTGAGATTAAACAGGGATTTGTACAACAGCAGCATTCGCTAAATAAAGGATTATCGTGATTTCAAAGTTACCCCGCTGGGTAGAATATGGCTCATTTATACTTGCATTTGTTGCTGGGCTTGTTAATTCCATTGGATTATTAAGTTTCAAACATCAATCGATTTCACATTTATCAGGTACAGCAACACAGCTTGGAGCAGATGTTATAAACGCCTCTTTTGCTGACTTTTTTCATTTGCTCATTATTATTTTCAGCTTCCTAATTGGCGCGGCAATTTCCGGATTTTTTTTACGTAGTGGGGCATTGAAGCTAGGCCGCAACTACAGTGGTCTTCTCTGTTTAGAATCAATATTTCTTTTTGCCTCAGTCTATTTCTTAACACATGACTCTCTATATGGGCATTATTTAGCTTCTGCCGCTTGTGGGTTACAAAATGCTCTGGCGACAACTTATAGTGGCGCTGTCGTTCGAACCACACATGTAACTGGCATATTTACCGATTTGGGAATCATGCTTGGCGGAAAATTGCGCGGCGAAACCTTTGACAAAAGAAAGGCCCTACTCTTTCTACTGATCATTATCGGCTTTATTTTTGGTGGCACGATTGGTGCATTTTTCTTTACGCTATTTAAACTAAAAACGCTATTTATACCGGCAACGATTTGCTTACTATTGGCGCTATCTTATTCTATTTATAATGCCAAATTCAGCAATGAAAATTGCATGCAATGAGCTAGACCAGAAAAACGAAAAACGAGGACATCCATATCTTTTAATTTATAAAAATATAATAGCCATTCTTTTTAAAAATAATCTTATTCAGCGCTTTGCTGTAATTAAATAGTTAAATTTCCACATTTGATACTCAATTCAATCTGGTTTAAGACAAGTAGCGGAATATAGAAAATAGCGGGACAGCCAATTCTTTAATTTATTTAATATTAACCAATAGATAGATGTCCTCGATATTTCCTATATCACTACGGCTATCGTTGCCAGATTTTTAACCATTTTTAAGACGAACCTATAATTAAAGTACAACCGACTTAACATTTACTAACCGATATTAGGCTAAATCAAACGCTGCCATCACGTTTAATGCATTTGTATTTTACATGCTATTGATTAAAAAAATTAAACCATTAAATTGCATACCTGCTCATTTATTGAGCAACTGGAGCAAACCTAACATGCTCTAATCAACTACAGGGATCTGTAACATTACAATGGGATGGTTAAGGAGTTCAATCATTCACAAGGTAGCTTGTTTATGCACAAAAATAACCTTTGTAGCATGAGCATTGCAATAAGTGAGCAACACTTATAACCCGATGAAACTTGACATTGACATATACAACATTTGCTAAAAATTTGCTTAGTAAAAGCCCTCTATAGTGATTGGTCTTTGTAGATAAAACAATAACTTACTAATGGAAAAGGTATACTATTAATGAAATTTAAAATAAATCCGAAAACAATTAACACTTGCTTGATTAGCACATCGTTAGCTGTTTTCTCGCACATGGCAAGCGCCGATGCAATCCTACATGCTTTCGACTGGAAATATGCAGATGTGGAGGCAAAGGCGGCTGAAATTGCAGCTATTGGCTACAAAAAAGTATTGGTCTCCCCTCCTATAAAATCGGATAGTAATAACAGCCAGTGGTGGGCACGTTACCAGCCACAAGATCTACGTGTTATTGATAATTTTTTAGGCAATAAACAAAGCTTTCAAGCAATGGTCAATGCGTTAAAGGCTCAAGGTGTTGAAACTTATGCAGATATTGTAATTAATCACACAGCCAATGAACGCGGCAACTCAACTTATTTCCCAGGTGATGCAACCACCAACGATTATATTAACAACAGCGGCTACTGGGAAGCGCAAAAACTATTTGGCGATCTAAGCAATGGCTTATATTCACCAAGTGATTTTCATGCTGAATTCTGTATCAGTAATTGGACCGATGTATGGGAGTCAACGAACGGCCGTATTTGTGGTGGTGGAGGCGATCGCGGCTTACCCGATTTAGATCCAAATAATTACATTCGCGAGATGCAGCGAAATTACCTTCAAGCACTCAAAGATATGGGCGTAACAGGATTTAGAATTGATGCAGCGAAGCATATGACTGCATGGCACATGAATGAAGTATTTACAGACTCAATTAAACAGGGCATGTACCTCTTTGGTGAAATTATCACTGGTGGCGGTTCTGGCAATGCCGATTATGATACGTTCTTAGAACCCTATCTACGTGACACATCGCACAGTGCTTATGACTTCCCGTTGTTAAAAACATTACGCGATGTATTTGATGGATATAGTGGCATAGACGCATTAGCGGATCCTAAATCATGGGGTGGTGCAATTGATGGTATGCGTGCCCTAACCTTTACCATCACGCATGATATCCCTACTAATGATGGCTTCCGCTACCAGATCATGCCAGAGACAGCCGAGCATCTTGCATACGCTTATATTATGGGCCGTCAAGAAGGCGTACCTATGGTATTGAGTGATACAACAGGTGTTGATAACGGACGCTGGGTCAATGATTATAAACAAGCCAATATAAAAGCAATGGTAAAATTCCACAACGGCGTTCAAGGTAAGGGGCAAGAGGTTTTATATGCAGATCAATGTGCATTAATTTTCCGTCGTGATCAAGCGGGCTTAGTAGGCATCAATAAATGTGGCTATGATAAAACTATAACGATTAACAGTAGTCAGCTTGATACAACAAAAAAATATGTTGATGTCTTTACAGGCTCAAATTTCCAAGTAAACAGTAGCAGCTATACGCTCAACATTCCTGGAAGTACAGCGAGAATGTGGTTACGAGATGGAGTTAAAGATCCTGATCCTGTCACTTCTGTTGATGTTACTTTTACCTGTAACAATGGCTATACCAATATGGGCGATAGCGTTTATGCTGTAGGTAACATTGCTGCATTAGGTAACTGGCAAGCAGCTAGCGCTGTTAAACTTGATCCAACGAGTTACCCAACATGGACAGGTACAATTGCACTGCCAGCAACGACCAATATTGAATGGAAATGTATTATACGCAACGAAACTAATCCGAGTAATGTTATTCAATGGCAATCTGGTGGCAATAATACGGTGAACACCGGAACGGGAGCGGCAACAACAGGCAATTTTTAAACGTAACAATCACCCTTTAACGTTTTTGTAACGATTAAAAATTTAAACCAGCCAGTTAGGCTGGTTTTTTATCCGTAGCTAACTCGCTCAAGTCTACGCTCAAATTTCAGGCAGAAGAAAAAATAGATAGAGGCAGAACGAAGCGAGAATCTCCATGTTTTATCTCGAGATATACAGACCAATCATGTTATTAGGCAAATTTGCTGCGGAATGCAAAGTACACCGCCCCAACCAAACAAAAACCGGCCCATAAATAATCTAATTTTAGAGGCTCTCTAAGATAAAAAACTGAAAATGGAACGAATACCATTAACGTAATGACTTCTTGAAGAATTTTTAGTTGGCCAACATTAAGAGCGGTATAACCTACCCTATTCGCAGGAACTTGTAGCATATACTCAAAAAGAGCTATTCCCCAACTAACTAGAGCAGCTATTACCCACGGTTTATTATTAAGTTCTTTTAAATGGGCATACCATGCAAAAGTCATAAAAACATTACTACAAACAAGCAGTGAAATACTGATTACTATTGGATTCATTAAATATCAAACTCATACAATAGCCCACCATTTTTAAAACTGATGAGCGTGCCGAAAATCGGCACATTCTACTGCTGGAGTTGTAAAGCGTAAATATCTATTTTGCCCCCAAAAAAAGATTATCGAAGGGTGTAATCGGGGATATTAATGACTTTTAGTCTATAATGCGGACATCAAAGAAATCGGGGACACCCAAACTTTTTTATTGATTCACATCAATAAAAAAGTTTGGGTGTCCCCGATTGGCTATCTTCTACGAAGAATTCATAACAGAAAGCGAATAAAAAGAGGTGTATTGGCATTCAACCAAAAAAGATAACAGATTGATATAATTGAACTATCAATTGTATATTAGCGAAACTCGCCTAAAGAAAAGTGACAAATTAAATTTAGCCTTCAGCAAAATCCACTATTTACTATAAAGAGAAGCAATTCCCAATCGGGCTTGTTCAACACCCGAATAAGGTGTCGGCTGCGCGACACCTATTCTTGTTTGTTATGCGCCAACGTTTTTAGTTGAGTGTTTCGCATACAAATCTAATTTTTTTATTTCTAAAAACTTTAATATTTGCAACTTTATATCCGACTTTAATTCCGCTGGTAATTTTTTCTGTATATTTAAATTTTCTACTTCCATAAGCAATTCACTCTCATCATCAAACTCAGGGAAATATATTCTGACTAAACAGCTACCTTGATGCTCATCATCATTAAGCTCATATCTAGAAGTCACACTACACAATTTGATATGCTTTTTTAATCTGGCTTTTTCAGGAAAATACTCGAATCTAAGCTTTTACCTTTAAACATAAGGTCATTAATTTTTTTCTCAAAAAGTGCTATTTCTGTGGGTATGTTCCCTGGTACATTTTCATCAGGAGACATGTGTACTTTTTTCATATCTTGATAATATAGGTACATTGCATTTGACTTTGCCATAGCGACAAGAAAATCTATACGACTTTCATTAGTAAAACTACCAAACAAAATCTTTTCTATTGGCTCATCATTTACATAATTATTGTCTTTTAGGTGCTTATGAATGCGCCTAGAAATTTTATTTACTACGCTTAATGCTTCTTTAGAAGTGTGTTTTGTCAAAACACTTAGATCCATATTATTATCATCATCAAGTTTCAGCTCTACTGAACATTTGTGATAGCTAACATCATCACCAAGGTTTTTTGTTTTATCACATCTTTTTATCGTTATTTCAGCGATCAAATGATTAGTATTTTTACCATCCCCTGCAACGGTAAACACAGGTGCATTATCTATAGAGATAGTTCCAAATGGATCATCTATTAAATTTGAGAAATCGAAGTCGTGAGGAATTGCATCCAGTAAACTACCATTACTTTGCCACTTCAATTTTCGACTTTGAATTTTAGGGTTTTCCTCTTTCGTTTGAATTGATTCTTTTAATGTTTCAAATTCAACAGGAGATATCCCAGTTTTCACTAAAATTGGACCCAATATTTTTTTATCATTAGAGGAAGAAAATATACCTCTTTGTTTTAAAATTTCTTTAATATCAGCAGGCTTTATCATTGTATTACCGATAAACTGCCTTAAATAATCACCAGTAGGAATAAAGAATAAATCACTCATTAGCTAAGCTCCTAAAGTTAGAATTGTAACTTGATACTTTAACATCTAACTCAATATCATGAGCATTAAGAACTTTTCTTACAACACCACCACTGTCATCGACAAAATAATCTGCCATTGCGATTTCTATATCACTAACATTATCATTTGTATTCGCTCTACAGTATGTAACCAGTTTTGCAAAATTATCTTCGGTAAAGCTATCAACAGTTGCTAATAAAAACTTACAAGTTTCATTCTCCCCTATTTTCTTTTTAAGAATGAAAGGTATAAAAGGGTTTGTTAGAAATTCAATTTGCATTTTTTTACTGTGTTGATGAATGTTAGTATCACTAATGTTCATCCCTGTGACTGGGTGATAAAAATACCATTCATAATCTGCATATTTTTGTTCTATATAATCCAGTACATTCAATATAAATGTCACTTTTTTATTATCAACAATATAGAGTTCTTTAACATCGTATTCGTTCATAAACCTGGATGTTTGCAAACAACTTATAAAGTCATGATTTTCATCATCTTCACTAGATATGAAGAATAGAACAGGAATGTCATTAATTATTTTACACCCACTATGACCAGCGGCAATTTCACGGCGTTGTGGTGTTCTTTTAAAGCATTCCATTGAGTGTACTAGATCACTAATATACCCTTTAAATTTTACAGTTGCAGATTGGGGATATTTACTGTCTTTAATATGCTTCACTGAAACTAGCAAATTATTTAAAGTTTCAGCCTCTAAGGTTGATTTATAGGATATCTGAAAATCTATGCCATGCTGATTTTTTTCTCCACTTTTAGATTCTTTAAGAGCGTGAAATGTTGGTTTATAACAAGGGTAGTAAACTCCTTTTTGAGGTAGCCCCCAACCAATTTTATTGAAGAAATTTTCTGCAATACTTTCTCCAATCTCACCAATATTTTTTGAACGTTCACCAGCCATTTGTTAACTCCTAAAAAGTAATTTAATTAACAATTGCTAATTAAATTACTCTGTAAATACCGCTTTGGCGCATAACGCCGCAAACAACAGCGCGTAGGTTGGCGCTGTTTTTGCTGGCTTTTGTTTTTAGCAAAAACGGCGACAACCGTTATGCGTCTGATTGATTTGCTTTGTTAAGTTTTTCATTTACCGAGAACCAGTCTGGTTTAATTCTATATAATTTAACTAAAAATATAACTTGAAAGATTGGTTCTAATCTTATTTTTAATAGATCATTACTTATGCTTAAAAACATTACAATCAAACAGATAGCTATTCCGACAAATCCATTTGCAATACATGCATTAAGCCCCCATGTTTTACCTCGAAGTAACCCCAAAGCGGTCACACCTAAAAACAGATTTATAAGCACGATTAAAATTAATTCGATACTTATCCCATTGCCTTGATAAACAATGCCAAATGTTTCAATATTTACTTCTGATCCAGGCAGTAGAGTGAATAGTGCCAAAGGTATAGATAGCGCTCCCATAACAACAAAGAGCCAGCCAACACACTTTACCCACCAAGGTAAAAGGGATTTCCTTTGAGCAATCAGATTGCTATTTTCATCTAAACTTTCCATGTTACCTCTATATTTACTATTGAAACTTAACGAGGCTGTAGAATTTCTCATTTTCAGCCTGATTATTTTAAATAAAAAACACAATAATTCATAATTTATTGATATTCAATTAAATATTCTGTTTTTAATAACTGACTGATTAAATTGAGTGATATATCGCTGAATTGGCTTAATTAGGCGGGGGTATTCGATGTTAAGGCATCGCCCTTGGGTTAATGCAGGCTGTTTTTTAACTTCTCAATATTATGCACTAAACAGTACATCTGCCATTGCGCATTCACTTTCTCTTGCCCGCGCAGCGTGAATTTATTCATCCCTTTATTGACCGTAATATTGCCAAATACCGGCTCTATTGCACCTAACCGTTTACTGTATTGTCGCCGTCCGGGGCTACTGTCTATTTTCACCCGCATTTTATCGCTATAAGATATAGGTTTGGTGCTTTTATTGATTTCAAACTGGACTTGTCTGCCTTGTTTAGTCGGCGCGTTGCGCATGCATTGCTTTTGTAGTACGCAGGCCCGGCAATCCTTTAAATAACCTGAGAAACGAACGTATTGCCGACCTGCCGTTTCAACATTTTTAACACTTAACCACATTTCATTACCTGCTGGGCAGCGGCAACTTGAGACCGTTTCATCAAAGTAAAAATCGTGACTAGTAAATAGTCGCGCTCTGCCTTTACTGCGTTTTAATCGCCGTTTTTCTTGTTCTGTTTGATAGGTTTGACTGGTTTGGAATAAAGGATTGCGGCTTCTAAATGCGGTATCTGCTATATAAGTATCTAACCCTGTCGTGGCCATGAACTCAAGGTTCACTTCTCTGTGGAAACCACTGTCAGCACTGAACTTGGCATCTTTAAAGGTATCGGGTGTACCTAGCTTCGTAAGTTGTTCTTGCAACTGCTTAACCGCGGGCTTCAATGTCTGCTGCTCACCTACCGAGCCCCATGCCTGCGCTTGCACTATGATTTGGTGTTTATCATCATTGATAGCAATACCGTTATAACCTTGAATCGTCCCTTTACTGGTGGTCATCTTGGCGCTATCTGGGTCGGTGATATTGCTTTTTACTGGTTTATTTCGACTACCTATTTTCTCTTTATTACTCGCAAGGAACGCACTAATTTTATTGGCACTTTCATCTAATTTTTGTTTCTGTTTTAGGTCATGTTGGCGTTCATCTTCATTAAGACCGTCTTGTGCCTGATGTCTTGCAATAATGCGTTGGCTAGCACGTTGCAACTTGCGTTGTTTGCGTTCAAGCTCTGCAAATGTACCACTCCACTCTTTACTCGTATTGCTGCTTATCTTGCAACCATCAATCGCAAACATGTGACGACCTATCAACCCTTCTTTATCGCATATCATTAAGACTTGGGTAAAAAGCGGCTCAATTTTATCTTTCATTTTGGAGATAAAGTTGGCGATTGACGTGTAATGTGGCTGTACATCACCCGATAAACTCATGAAGGTGATATTACGCTCACACGCGTCTGCGATACGGCGACTACTAACAAGGCCACGAGAGTAACCGAACAAGATGATTTTTAGCATAACAGAAGGTGGATAAGCAGCTGCACCGCCATTGTCATTATTGTACCAATCATCAAAGGTGCTTAAATCAAGGTGCTTATCAACGATATGGGAAAGTGCGTACTCAAATGTACCGGGGAGAATTTGCTGTGCAAAGTCAATCGGGATGAATTTACTTTGACAAGATAGGTCTGGTTTGTAATTAGCCATGACGTTTCACTCTGAGCGAATAATAACTATTAGATCACAGCAGATCAGCGCATGCAAGTACATTTTTTATACAATTTTCATTAAATGAAAAACAACGTAAAAACGGTCTTTTTGGAGAAATTCTACAGCCTCAACGCCGCATTAAGCGGACTAAAATAGTGGGTTAAAATGTGTAGCGAAGCGGAACCTAACCCACTGTTTTAGTTCCGTTTAAATGCCTTGTTGAACGAAGCCGCTGTGCGGCAGAAAAACAAAATATGAACCAACACGCATACTTATATTTGCATCACTTTTCGGTGATGTCTAATAGGAGTATAAGCGATGAACACCTCAGAACAAAAACACTTTAACCTTTTATATCAACAACACTTGACCAACTTAGCATTACAGGGCATGAGACCTGCCACTATTGATGCTTATTCTCGTGCTGTGCGTAGGATAACTACTTTTTTTGACCGCACACCTGACACTCTCACTAAAGCTGATTTGAAATGCTACTTTGCGCAACTCATTCAAACTCACTCTTGGAGTACCATCAAATTAGACCGTAATGGGTTGCAGTTTTTCTACAAGCATACCCTTGAACGCCAGTGGGAATGGTTAAATATTGTCAAACCACCACAAGTAAAACGCATTCCTGATGTCATCACCAACAAGCAGGTTGGCATGTTAATTAGCGCGACGCGTACTTTACGCTATCAGGTGTTTTTTCTTGTCCTGTACAGCATGGGATTACGGTTAGGTGAAGCCCTTCATTTAACCGTCAACGACATTGATAGCCAAACTATGCAAGTTCATATCCGTGAGGGAAAAGGCGGGAAAGATCGCTTAATCCCCCTTCCCAAACGAACCTTACAGGCTTTGCGCTGTTACTGGAATACACACCGTCACCCGGTCTTATTATTTCCTCGTTTTGGTCAAAACAAACATGTACCCATGGATAAAGGAAGCGTCCAAAAAGCCTTGAAGAAAGTAATGGCTGAGTTAGGGATTAAGAAAAATATAAGTCCACATTCACTGCGACATTGCTTTGCAACACACTTGTTAGAGCAAGGCATTGACCTACGCTCTCTGCAAATATTATTAGGCTGAATAACTAATCGGGGACATCCATATCTTTTACTTTATAAAATAACTATTTGCAAATACTTTGACTTGATATAGGTATGACGCTGCCACCTATCTCATTTAGGACAATACATGCACGTATGTTTTTATACAATTCGACAGGAGTGACACACAACAAAACAGGCGCTTTTCGATAATTGAGCAACCTCAAGGATTAATGCTTTAAGTTGCATGGGTAAACGCCCCAGCTTTATGCCGCGCCATTGCTTAACAAATGCGTTATTAGCTGCATCGCACCGTCTTCACAAATCTCGGTCTTGGGGTAATCTAACCCATTTAATTGCGTAATAATGTGCGTTAAGGCTTGCCCCTTTAAGGCGCTTTCATGGATCTCTAAGAATGGTACTCTGCTAGCTAAAAAGCTATTTAAGTAAGGTGTTTCAGGCCAATCTTGACGCGCTAAACTTAACACCCTAATTTTTTTATTTTGCGCAATCGCAGCGATTTCACAATAGGTACCATAACCGGGTTTGGTGATGATTAAATCGCAGCTACCTACAAGCTGTAAAAAAGAGAATTTAAGTTCATTAATCTGACTCATATCATCACGTAATACTTTTCCAGGCTGGTTTAACAACCAATGTAAGCCGGGAATAGTTGGCCAATGCTTAATATCCAAATCGAAGGGTAAACCACCTAATGCCACTAAGGCGACCCTATTTGTTCCCTTTGGCAAATAACGGATGAGATCCTCTATATGATCCGTAGGCTGGTTATTGATACTGGCTATATCTATCTCTTTAACACCAGTAAACGGGACTGAAGGCTGTGGTTTATAGGTGTATTCTACTTTTCGATAGACAGCCAACATTTTCCTATAAAGCGTCTCAGTATGTGCATATTTTTTATCTAAACAGTAACGTTCATAAATTTGCGCCCAGTTAAATGGTGCAACCGATGCCGTTCTGATATTTAATTGCTGCGCGGCATCGAGCGTGATCGGTGAGATATTGCTAATCACCCAATCCGGTTTAAACGCCTGTAACACGTTCATCTCTTCGCTCACATATTGCGCCCAGTTTTCTAAGAGTTGTTGATAAGCGTCACGACTATTGGGCACATCGACTACGTTAGCTGAGTGCATTATCATGCCAAAATCATGACCTAATTTGACATGTGTAAAAGCCCCAGATAGACGTGACGCTAGGTAACTTTTTGGCAGTAGTGTCACTATTGTGATCTTAATTTCAGGATGAAATTGCATTAGCCGGGCAATGATCGATGTCGAAATGGCACCGTGACCAAAACCATGTGCGGTAATAGAAAAACAGAGATGCATTGCTTAAAATCTCGGATAAAGGTGAAAGCGTTACAATTAAAAATCTTAGCCCATAGCGCTATTTTAACGACTTAATGAACTTCTCTGCCAATTGCGCAAGTGCATCACTGCTGATCACTTCAACATTATCAGCATCAACAATAATACCTGCTTTAATCAAGGCAGTACGTGGGTAACCTCTTCCACCTAAGCACATTGTTACGGCTTCATGTGTGGCACTCAGGTATTCATTTTTAATATCTTGCACATTAAGCTGGTAAACGGGAATCTTGTTTTCGCAGCAGTAAGCCGCAAAATCGGCGATATTTTTACTTTGATCAACACAGTCAGAACACCAACTGGCGACAATATTGATAATAAATGTATCCTTTGAATCTAACAGTGCAGTGGCTTGTTGTGCTGTAATATTTTTAAGCATAATAAGTCTCATATATTAATTGATGAAATGACAAATATTACCGACTAAAGATAGCGATTGATAGTAGATTTCGCACCCTACTGCCCAGCGCGTAAAATTGTTTTATTAAAATTCAACTCACGATGCCAATGAGCTGCTATACTCTCGCCCTTAATTTTATAATAGTGTATTTGATGGTGGTTTAAATGAGTGTTGATGCGATCGGTTTATCTTCAGAATTATTAAAAGCAGTAAAAGCATGTGGTTATAAAAACCTTACGCCTATTCAACAACAAGCAATCCCTTTAATTCGTAATGGCCATGATTTACTCGCTAGTGCGCAGACTGGCACCGGCAAAACGGCTGCGTTTACTTTGCCGCTTTTAGATCTCTTAGCTAAAAGCAAAAGCGATAAAGTAGCCAATAACACCACCATTCGAGCACTCGTTTTAACACCAACCCGTGAACTTGCTGCGCAAGTGGCCGAAAATGTACAAGAATATAGTCAGTTTTTACCACTGAGTTCAGGGGCAATCACCGGGGGTACAAATATCGCACCACAGGTCAAAATGTTGAAATCTGGTGTGGATCTACTCGTCGCCACACCGGGGCGATTACTTGAACATGTAAACGAAAGAAATGTCGATCTTTCGCATGTGAAATACCTTGTTTTAGATGAAGCGGATCGCATGCTGGATATGGGATTTTTGCAGGATATTGAAAAGCTGATGTTGGTGATTAAACAGAAACACCAAACATTAATGTTCTCTGCGACTTTTTCAAACAAAGTCAAAACACTCGCGAAAAAACTGTTAACAACGCCAAAAACATTAGAGGTTTCACCACAAAATTCAACTTCAGGTAAAGTTAAACAACAAGTTTACTGGGTTTCAGAATCTCGTAAACGGGAGCTACTATCAGAATTAATTGGCGTGAAAAACTGGCGTCAGGTATTGGTTTTTGCAGGCACCAAAGAGAGCGCCAATCTTTTAGCTAAAGAGTTACAACTCGATGGCATTAAAACCGCACTCTGTCATGGCGATAAAACACAGGGCGCACGTAATAAAGCGATCGAAAAATTTACTGAAGGGAGCGTTCGGGTGCTTGTTGCTACCGATGTTGCCGCCCGTGGATTGGACATTCCCGACCTACCCTATGTAGTTAATTTCCATCTTCCCTTTTTAGCTGAAGATTATGTGCACCGTATTGGTCGTACCGGTTAGCCGGTAAAAATGGTATGGCGGTGTCTCTGGTGAGCCCTAAAGATGAGCAGTTCTTAGATAATATTGAAACACTTATCGGGCGTCGTTTTGAACGTATTATTTATCCCGGTTATGAAATGAGTCTCTCTGCCGGCGATACTGATAATGCAACGGGTGACGTGCTCAAAAAAAGCCGCTACAAAGCAACACAAGAACGTAACCAAATGCTAGCCAGAAAAAAAGCAGAAAACACCCCGGCGGCAATCCGTCGAGCAAAAGCTAAAAAACGTAAACCACGTTAAGCGTAATAGCCACTCCTTCAAATAGAGGGGCTATTGAGGCGAAGCAAGCCATGCCCCATAGGAATTGCGATAACTATTGATTCCAAGGATTACTTGGGTCATAGGGTGGCTCGGATGAGTCATTACTCTTTTGACGTTTTGCAACGGGCTTTCTCGTTGTGTTGCCACGTTTTTCATTCTGTTTTTCTTTAAACGCCGAAGCGGCTTTCGCCTGAGAAAGTTCAATGGACTCAACCGTTAATTGCATCGGTTTACGTGGTACAATACCGTTTTTAAAACCGCGTTCTCGTGGTGCTAAATCATACTGATCAGGTGTCGGTCGAGGCATGCGCGTATAGCGATATAGATAAAAATCTTCTAACTTTTCTCTCGCCCATTGGGTATTACGAAGAAACTTTAAACTCCCTTTGATATTTGGATTTACTTTAAAGCAGTTAAAGCGCAGTGCCGTTGCTAAAATCTCCCAACCATAAAATTCGACCAATTGGGTTAATAACGTCTCTAATTTTAAACCATGCAATGGGTTGTTCTGTTGTTCTTCTATTTCGCTCATTTTATTCCTAAAGGATTATGTAAATATTTTTGCTATGTTAACTCGCATCATGCTTGCCAATTGCGTTTCATTTTGGCCACCGTGGATTGTGGCACTTGATGTATATTATCAAATTGCATTGTACAAACCAGTATAGTTAGCTCTGCTTTGTACTCAAGTGCTAATTTTCTATAATGATCCATTTCCCACTGTTTGACGAAGGTGTTGGCGACAACCACATCCTTATTATGCTGTAAATAATAACGACATTGCGCAAGGCACCAGTTATGTGCCTCTGGTAATTTACGCGCGTCAAATTGATATTGCCCCTGTGCATTTATAAAATACATGTCTGTTTCAAGGTGCACTGCGGGCAATGTTTTTGCCAGTGTGGATTTGCCACTCCCTGGTAATCCACGAATTAGGGTTAATTTAAGCGACACAATAGGCGCATCATGCCCAACTACTTGGACAAAGTGTCGCACTTAACAGTGCTAGAGCGCCATACAAATCAGTCACATTTAATGCAACGTCTGCTTTTTCTTGAACAATAGGTTTGGCATGAATCGCAATACCGACGGCGGCGGATTCCATCATCAGCAAATCATTAGCACCATCACCAATAGCAACGGTTTGTGACATTGGTATATCATATTGTTTTGCCAATTCGGCCAATGTTCTTGCTTTTACCTGTGCATTGACTATTTCACCTAACACATTCCCCGTTAACTGTTCGCCGCTAACTTCTAATGTATTCGCAACAGTATGATCAAAGCCAAGGTCTTGTTTTAATCGATCCGCAAAATAGTTAAAACCACCCGATGCGATGGCAATTTTCCAGCCCGCTTTTTTTACGCCAGCTATTAACACTTCTAATCCGGGCATTAACGGCATGCTATCTGCTACCTCTTTTAAAATCGTAATCGGCGCATCTTTTAATTTGCTGACACGCGTGCGCAGACTCTCATTGAAATCGAGTTTGCCCTGCATTGCTTGTGCGGTCACCGCGGCCACTTCATCGCCAACCCCATACAAACGCGCTATCTCATCAATACACTCAATTTGAATTGTTGTTGAGTCCATATCCATCAATATAAGACCCGGTTTTTGCCAATCAGGAAATGAATCCATCAATGCAAAATCTAAGTGATGGGGCTTTACAAATACATCAAGCGCTGCTTTTAATGTTTGTGGGATATTATTTAGCGTGAGGCGCAATAAAGTTACTTTTTCAATAAGTGCAGGCGCATGTATGGCGATACCATCCACCCCTTGCGCGGCAAGCAGCATTAATAACGCGTCTAATTGTTGGCAAGTAAACGCCTCCCCCATTACAATCAGGGAAGCCTTTGCTGCCATAGGAGAATTTAATTGTTGGCTATATTGTCCATTTTCATAATAAAGGCAATCTAAGCCAGTCACTTTTTGCTTTAGTTCGCCCTTCAATTTAAGCAAAGATTGACAATTTGATTGAACTACGAGTTTTTTTATTGGATTCACTGTAACATACCTGTTTTAAAGCGATTTAATACACAGTAGCGTACTACTAGCGATTAAAAAATTGATTATAATAATATGTCTGACACGATAACTATTGCGATTCATCATTGCAAGTATAACAACTTGTTGTAAGGAACTTTAAATGCATAAAAAATGGTTTTATTTATGGCGCTTTATACAAATAACAACTTTATTAGCAGTTTGTATGATTATCGGCTATCAGTACTATATATTACAAATGACCTCTAATGATATTAAATCTCAGCAAAGCGAAAAATTTTCATATTCATTAACGAACTTAGCAGCAGCACAAGCAACACGTTATCTTGCCAATAATAAAACAGAGGAATTGCAGTTACTTATTGAAGAGCTAAGTAATGATCCAACGGTTAGAGATATCACTATTTATGATCATTTAGGTCAAATAGTCAGCCAATCTAAACAAGCATTACCGCTATCAACTTTATTAGATTTTGATAGAAAAGGTGTCAAAGAAGCAGAGGAAAAATCTCCCTATATTGCAGAGTTATACAAAAAAAATGAAAAAATAGGTTATATACGTATCACATTAGAGCAACAAAAAATTCTCAGTGTCATTAATCATTATCAAGAAACGGGTCGTTCCATTTTAATTCAATTATTAATCTGCTCATTTATTGTCGGTGGGATTTTAATGGCGCTATTTTTTAAAAAACTTGAAGCAGGCCATAACCTATTTATTAAAGAATTTAATGAAACAAAAAACAAAATGAAATTTTCTAAATAGAGAAAGCATCTTAAATTAACGAGCGAATATAATAAAAAACCTTAACATAATGTTAAGGTTTTTTTTATTACAACACTAATGTTACTAATTATTAAGGTAAATTTTAAGCGTAATTTTGATTTACAAAATCCCAATTTACCAATGCCCAGAAACCATTTAAATAGTTAGGACGTACATTACGGTAATCAATATAGTAAGCATGCTCCCATAGATCGACCGTCAATAATGGTGTAACACCTTCGTCAGTTAATGGTGTTGCCGCATTAGAAGTATTAACAATCTCCAATGTACCATCCGCTTTTTTAACCAACCATGTCCAAGATGAAGCAAAGTTGTTTACTGCTTTATCATTCCATGCTGCTTGAAATTCAGCAAATGAGCCAAAGCTTTGTTCAATAGCCTGTGCAATTGGGCCTGTCGGCTCACCACCAGCATTCGCTGCTAGGCAGTTCCAGTAAAAAGTATGATTCCAGACTTGTGCTGCATTATTAAAAAGCGGGCCAGTACTTGTTTGAATAATTTCTTCTAAAGATTTATTTGCTAAGTCAGTACCTTCGATTAGGCCATTTAACTTTTGTACGTAAGTTGCGTGATGCTTACCGTGGTGAAAATCAAGCGTTTCTGCAGAAATGTGTGGTTCTAGTGCATCTTTCGCGTAAGGTAAAGCTGGTAATTCAAAAGCCATATTATTCGTCTCCATATTAAAATATTTGCAAAATAAGTCGTTTTATAAATGCAGACACAGGGATCGTGTTAGCGAACTTCATTTATTATTAGATTCTCTGCAAGAAAATGATCTATGTCAATGTTATTTGTGATAATATTTTATCATATTGTTAACCCTCATTTTTAATGACGTTTTATTAACACTTGAATTTGAGTAGAATAAATAAAATTTTTTTGGAGTATAAAATGGAAACGTTAGATAAAATTAAAAATCAAATTAGTGAAAATGCAATCCTATTATATATGAAAGGTTCTCCTAAATTACCTAGCTGTGGTTTTTCTTCACAGGCATCACAAGCTCTTATGCAATGTGGTCACCCTTTCGCCTATGTTGATATACTACAAAACCCAGATATTCGCGCAGAGCTACCTAAATATGCTAATTGGCCTACCTTCCCACAATTATGGGTTGACGGTGAACTCATTGGCGGTTGTGATATTATTTTAGAAATGTTCCAACAGGGTGAATTACAACCCATTATTGAACAGGCAGCTAAAAAGAATAGAGAAGCCTAGCATCATTTTTTATACCAATTTGCATAATATTATAGTCATAGCTTGTTGATGAACAATGGTAGAACAAGGCAAGGCATTCATGGCTAGATAATTATTGGATTTGGTATCAATCAGTTGTTAACTTTACATCTTGAAGTTGCATGAATATATCCCCATGTTACCTCAAGATGGTTTTTAAATCGAAAACCAGTCCTGCATTGTAATATTCGAAAGTTAATAACAATTACCTCATGTTACGTATTGTTTAGCAATCCAAGCTAACGCCTGACAAAAATTTTGAGGTAACATAGGATATTATTGAATACATAGCAATAGCGGTTCTATTATTAATAGCTTCAATATAAAACAAAAAGGTATAATTATGGGTAATGTGCTTGAACTAGTAAAAATCACACGTCGTAAAAATAAATTAAAACGTGAAATTATAGATAATGAAACAAAAGTCAGGGACAATCGTAAACGCGTCGATCTTCTAAGCAACTTATTAGAATACATCACGCCTGATATGAACCCAGAAGACGTTCTTGCTATCATTAACAACATGAAGTTTGACTATGAAAATCGTGTTGATGATCACATCATTATTGGTGCGGAACTTTCAAAAGAGCGTCGTGAGCTAAATAATAAAATTATGTCATTCAAACTTACTGGCCATGTTGCTAAATAACTTTCTTATTTAAGAAAAACATTCAACATTGAGGGATAGTCTAATACCAAAGGGTATTCCTATCCCTTTTTTATAGCGCAACGGAGCTCTGGTGGATATTAATCACCCTTCATTATTAACACTGCCTAATCACTCTATTCACCTGTGGCATATTAACCCACAACAGATCAAAGACGCTAACCAAATCAATTATCTGCAGACTCTATTAAGCAGCGATGAACAAGCTAGAGTAGCGCGTTATCGAACCCCAGAGGCGCAGCATAGTGCATTAATAACGCGTGCATTTTTACGTTTAATCCTATCACAGTATGTCGCCATACAACCACAGGATTGGCAATTTACGGTATCTGCCCATGGCAAGCCAGAAATAGCCAACTCGACGTTGCCATTACGTTTCAATTTAAGTCATAACAGTGAGTTGATTATTTGTTCAATCTGTTTAAACCACGATATTGGTTGTGATATTGAAAATGTACATCGTAAGATTAATTACACGGGGATCTCAAAGCGCTATTTCACCGAACCTGAACAACGGGATATAGCTTCACAGCCAAGTTTATTACAGGGGCGCCGATTTTTTGAATATTGGACGCTTAAAGAGGCATTTCTCAAAGCGACAGGATATGGAATAAGCCTTGGTCTAGATATCGTTAGCTTTACTATTAAGTCAAATCTAAAAACATTAATTAATGACGATATAAATATCGTTATTACTGACAATCATAAGATCAATTGCAATGATCACTGGTATCACTGCCTCACCTACCCAGACCAAAAACATTGTATTGCTATCTCCGTTAATACTGGCAAAGATAAGCGTGTTCTTGAAATACAACATTTTTCAGCTGAAAAGTTATGCCAATTGGTAAATTAGAGACATTGCTATTAGTTAAATGATAAGGTTGATTTAATCGATGGCAGGGGGAGCCGTCGCGATGAACTCTTTATCCGTATTAGCCAATGCCAGTAAATGTTGCAAAACCGGTAACTCAGACAAGTCTATCCGCCTGCGGTATAGCCCCCAATTTAGAAAACACGCCAACCTCAGCTCGCCATCACTCAAAGGTAATTCATGGGAAAAGGTGCGCTTATTTAAAGCCATTAAACCAGAAAGAACACGCGCATGTTGCCTTTGCAAGTAATGACTTTGCGCTAATTTTATACCATCAAGTTCTAGAAAAAAAATATTCACACAGGCATCAAGCACGGTATTGCTCATATTAAAAAGCTCAAAATCAGCTACATCAGCAAAAAACGGCTGCCCCGACTTTTCCCGCAAATATTTAATAATGGAACTTGAGTCAGTAAGCGTTACACCATTATCAATCAATAGGGGCACTTTTTTAGTTGGCGATAAATTTGCACTGGTTGCGGCATCTGTCTCAATAAATTGATGTTGTAAACCGGTTTGTAATAGGACAATGCGACAATGACGAACAAATGGAGAGGTATAACTACCATATACTTTCATAGTAATCCTTATTGATGGAAGCGTATAAAAAGAAAAGGGGGGTGGATCAATAATCCCCCTGTAATAGAGGGATTATCGACTTAACTAACTCGCTTCTTTCTCTTCGCCTTCGTTTGGCTGATCTGCTAACCATAATTCATGATTAGGATCTATTTTTTCCGATAGAGTCAATTCAATGCCCATTTCTAATAACTCTTTAAGTGTTAAGTTATCAGCTAGATTCATTGCTTGACCAGCTTTATTATGAAAAATCATGCTACTCTCCTTTTACGACCACCACCTTTATAACCTTAGCTTAAAATTGCTCAAAAAGTAGCCGATATACAGAAGAGTTTTAATTAAAATTGGTAAATTCGATCGCTGCGATGAAACGCCCTGCTTCCTCTTTAACCCTTAACACATTAGCTTCTACATCTAAGGGGACAAAACGTGAATTTTGTGTATCTAAAATGACTTTAATATTATCACCAGCACGTAAAACAGGCTCCATCACTTGCAAAGACATCCCCGTACTACTTAAATCATTGCAAAGACCAGAAATTTCCATTTCTCCCTTAATTATTTTAACATTCGCTTTAACTTCCATACGCTGAAATACACGTCTTTCATCATGAGTTATTAACACATTGCCTCCAAAGATTAATCGATTTAAATTTAGTAAGTTAATGTTATTTCTATATCAAGCAAGTGATGTTGTTAATTTCTGTTAAGTTTGACTATTTAAAGCTTAATTATTATCGAATAACGCATTTAATATTTGTTCGGGTATCACCTGCAACTGCTTTTGTTTATCTAAACAGACCATTTCAATATCGGCAATAACGGCAGCTTTATTCGCGCCGGGTCGCCATAGTTCCTGTCGCCAAACTGTTTTATATTTTCCATCTAATGAGAATTGGGTTCGGATATCACAAACTTCAGCAAATTCCACTCCCTCTTGGAAGATTAAATTTGCTTTATAGACTGCGAAGCCAACACCTTGTTCTCGCCATAAAAGGTCAAGTTTACGGCAGCCAATTACATGCTCACGCGCCCTTTCAAAATATTTCAAAAAATTAGGGTGATAGACGACGCCTGAATGATCTGTATCTTCGTAATAGATCTGCACCGCATGATGGTAAATTTTAGCCATTGTCGTTTCTCGTTGTTGCTCTATTTCAATCATTCTTTGCTTTATGCACAAGTTTAGCAATGATATGGTCGCTTGCGTTCTCAATTAAATCTAACACTTCTTCAAAACCTTGATCGCCACCATAATAGGGATCTGGAATTTCAGCACATTCACTGTCACCATAACTGAGAAATAGCGATAGTTTGTGCTGTAGATGATTGGGACAAAGTGCTTTTAAATCCGCTAAGTTATGGTTATCCGCTGCAAATATAAAATCAAAATACTCAAAATCTTTAGCAGATATCGGCCGCGACACAATGCCATCAAATCGGTATCCCCTTAATGCAGCAGCGCGCCGAGCTCGCTGATCGGGAAGGTCTCCTTGATGATGATTAATTGTCCCCGCAGAATCAATAATACAATCTAGGCCACGCTGCTGTACTTTTGTTCGTAACACAGCTTCCGCTGTCGGTGAACGGCAAATATTACCAAGGCAAACAATCAATATTTTTACTTTCATTATCCAGTAACGCCTATATAATTCGACAAAATTTACCACAAATTATACACTTTACTTATCATTATACTCATTAAAATAAGAAGATAGCATGTCACTTATCAGTAAAATTCGCTGTGCCTTTACGCTTGGTCAAGGTGTTTTAATCGAAAATAAAGCCCTACAATCAACACAAGATCCAATCGCCTTTTTTAAGGAATGGCTAAAAGAAGCAGAACAGACTGGCGTGGTATTGCCTGAATCAATGTCTCTCTCTACCTGCACACCTGAAGGTCGTCCCTCTTCTCGTATTGTGCTACTTAAAGAGGTTGATCAACAGGGTTTTGTCTTTTTTACCAACTACGGCAGCCATAAAGCGAGTGAATTAGAAGCAAACCCATTTGCTGCTTTACTCTTTCATTGGAATATTTTACAGCGCCAAGTGCGTATTGAAGGACGTATTGAACGAATTAGCAGTGAAGAGTCAAATAGTTACTTCCAAACTCGTGGACGAGGTAGCCGCATTGGCGCTTGGGCATCGCATCAAAGTCAACCTTTAGCGGATAGAGAAACGTTAATAGAACGGGTTAAATATTTTGAGGATAAATTTCAAGGTCAGGAAGTGCCATTACCTGAATTTTGGGGCGGCTATCGTGTTATTCCTGAACGCATCGAGTTTTGGCAAGGTAAGGCAGACAGGTTACATGACCGTTTTGTTTATCAAGTGAATGGCAATAATTGGGATAGAACACGGTTAAACCCTTAACAACAGCTTTACATTGATTGCAGTAACTAATTGTTCTAATTGCAAAATAAATACAAGAAGTGAAACGTAGTTTCACTTCAAGCTCACATTAATGGGTAGATAAATATAACATTCGTTATCACATCCAGCCATGTTTAGAAAACATGTCAGCGAGTTTATCTAATTCATTATCCATATGTTTTTTCCAATCAATGCCATTCTCTCGGCCATTAACTTTACGCATAAACCAATCATAAAATACTTTATTTTCAAAAACACCATGTAGATAGGTAGTATAGATATTATCCATTTGCCAACCCAAACCTTCCTGTAAAAAAGGCACTACATATTCATCTGCAACTGTTTTGCCATGGTGGATCTGGTAGCCCTCGATATTACCACCTAGAAAACTGATTGAGGTCTGTAGGGTTGATTTAGAGGCCTCCAGCTGCGTGACCAAATTAATTAGTGACAGCCCTTTCTTGTCACCATCTTCGATATTCAGAGGATCTAATATTTGTTTACCCAATATTTGCAAGCCACCACAAATACCTAACATCAGCTTCCCTGTACCTTTAAATTGTGCGATACGTTTATCCAATCCCGATACTTTTAAAAATTCTAAACTGACACCACTGTTCTTACTACCCGGTAGAATCAACGCATCATAATGGCATAAATCTTCATTTTGATGAACGGGCACCAAATTAATGTCGTCTTGAAACATAAGTGGATCAAATTCATCTAAGTTCGATGCATAGGGGTAATAGATAAGCGCAATATTAATTGCTCCTCGCTGCCATTTTCTACCAAAACGAAAGCTATCCTCTTCGGGTAATTGATGTCGATAATAGGGAATGTTAGCCACCGTCGGAATACCAGTTTTATCCTCTAACCATTGCATGGCATTTCCGAGTAATAAGGGATCACCGCGAAATTTATTTAATACAAAGCCTTTAATTAATCGCTGCTCCTCTGGTGCAAGCGCCGCCCAAGTTCCCAATAGATGGGCAAATGAACCTCCCTTATCAATATCAGAGAGCAGGTACACATCGGCATTACACTCAAGGGCGACGGCCATATTGACAATATCACCTGCTCGTAAATTTATCTCCGCAGGACTTCCCGCCCCTTCAATCACCACTTGTTCATACTCTTCCTGTAGTGAGTGCAAGGCACTTTGTACTTTGGGCCATAAAAAGGCTTTACGTTGCATCCATGGACAGTGGCTTATTTCATTATTAACGATGCCATTGACTATCACTTGACTGGACGTTTCTGAACTAGGTTTTAATAAAATAGGATTCATTAATACTGACGGGGTAATTTTAGCCGCTAACGCCTGTAAGTATTGTGCGCGCCCCATTTCTAATCCATTATCGGTAATGGCTGCATTATTGCTCATATTTTGCGCTTTAAATGGAGCAACTTTTACACCTCTATTTGCAAGTAAACGACAAATTGCAGTGACGATTAACGATTTCCCTGCATCACTAGTACAACCTAAAATCATAATCGGTCTATTTTTCTTACCCATAACCTTTTCCGAAATTCAGACACAAAAAAGCACTGCCTAAACAGTGCTATGTTCATGTTAACCATTGCTTTAATGATTAAATTAAGCGCGACGTTTTGCCACTGCTGTAGAGAGTTGTTCTAACAGCGCTTCGGTATCATCCCAACCGATACAAGCATCGGTAATACTTTGACCATAATTTGCAGCAACGCCATCAATTAAGTCTTGGCGGCCTTCAACAATATGACTTTCGACCATAACGCCAGAAATAGCTTGCTCGCCTGCAGCAAGTTGTGCACACACATCAGCACAAACTTTCATTTGGTTTTCAAATTTTTTCTCAGAGTTTGCATGACTAAAATCGATCATCAAGGTTTCTGTCATCCCTGATTTCTGTAGTTCAGATTTAATTTCAGCAACATCTTTTGCACTATAGTTTGGTGCTTTACCACCACGTAAAATAATATGACAATCTGGATTACCAGCCGTTTCAACAATGGCACTATGTCCAAATTTATTTACTGATAAGAAATGATGCGACGCATTTGCAGCGCCAATAGCATCAACGGCAATTTTAATTGTGCCATCGGTACCATTTTTAAATCCAACCGGACATGAAAGACCTGACGCCAATTCACGATGCACTTGCGATTCCGTTGTACGCGCTCCGATTGCTCCCCAAGTCATTAGGTCGGCAACATATTGCGGTGTGATCATATCCAAAAATTCAGTGGCTGCGGGTAATCCCATTGCATTGATATCTAAAAGTAGTTTGCGCCCAGTGCGTAAACCTTTATTAATATTGAAAGTACCATTTAATTCAGGATCATTAATTAACCCTTTCCAACCAACCGTTGTACGTGGCTTTTCAAAATAAACACGCATAACCACTTCTAATGTATCTTTATATTTCTCACGCAAAGGTGCCAGTCTAGCTGCATAATCCAACGCAGCGTCCGTATCATGGATAGAACAAGGTCCAATGATAACCAATAGACGGTCATCTTCTTGGCTTAAAATTTTATGAATGGCATTACGAGAATTAGCAACAGTTTCACAGATTTCATCGGTTGCAGGAAATTTTTCTAATAATGCGATAGGTGGTAAAAGTTCTTTGATAGCGGTGATATGTATATCATCAGTTATAGTCATTGTTGTTCCTAAAGCACTTACTTGTGCACATTAAGTTAATATATAGATGTTAGTTTTAATACCAATTGGTATAAAATGGAATTAATCAGTAATATGTTTAATCCATTAGGGTGTTATAGGGCTCAATAACCACCATTTCACCGATTTCGACATCACCTCGATGTTGCTCGAGTACGATAAAACAGTTAGATTGACTCATTGAGCTAAAAACACCCGATCCTTGGCTCCCAGTTGAACTAACAACAAGTCGTCCGTGATCATCCACAGCATATATCGCCCGTTGAAAATCGGTGCGCCCTGCTGCTTTTTTTAGTCTGTTTTGTGCTATTGCATTAAAACGAATTGCCGGCTTTGCCTGCATTCCACCAAGAGTGAGCAGTGCAGGCACGACAAGTTGATATAAAGTGACCATAGCGGAAACAGGATTACCTGGCAAGCCAAAAAAAGTACTTCTTGGTAGTTTGCCAAACGCAAAGGGTTTACCGGGTTTAATCGCCAATTTCCAAAAACCAATTTCCCCCATTTCTGCCAAAATGTCTTTAATAAAATCAGCTTCCCCGACGGAAACACCACCACTTGTAATGACTACATCGGCTTGCGCATCTGCCTGTGAAAATGCGTTGTTCAATAAATTTCTGTCGTCTTTAATGATGCCAAAATCAATGACATCAACATTCATTCGCGACAATAAAGCGATAATGCTATAACGATTACTATCGTATATTTGACCACTTAAAAGGGGTTCACCAAGACTCTTAAGTTCATCACCGGAGGAAATAACCGCCACTTTTAATCTGCGAAAAACATTCACATTGGCAATTCCCAGAGAAGCGATCAAAGGGATGTCTCGTGGTGTTAATTTATGCCCTTTATGCAAAACCAATTGATTTAATTTAAGGTCTTCCCCTGCCAAACGTACATTGTCTGATAATTTGGGTAACTGCATAAAAGTGATCAAGTCATCATTTGCCTGCACTCTTTCCTGCATGACAACACAATCGGCACCATCAGGCATAACAGCCCCAGTCATAATGCGAATACAGCATCCTGTATTTAATTGCCCGACATAGGGAGCACCAGCGAAAGATTTACCAACCTGTTTTAAGGTGACGGGACTATCAACCGAACAAGCCAATAAATCATCACGCTTTATTGCATAACCATCCATTGCTGAATTATTAAAAGGAGGCACATTCAAAGGCGAGTGAATATCCTCAGCCAACGCGTAACCTAATGCCTCTGATAATGGTAATTCAACCACGTCACAGACATTCGCTATTGACGATTGCATTTGTGCTAATGCTTGCTCAAGGGGCATTAACCCATCAACGTCACAACATCCCATATTTCTTCACCTTAAATAATTAAGTAATAATTGTGACTTTTTATTCGCTACTGTGCAATTACTGATGGTAAAAAAAGGCCAAAAACAGTTCATTAACAGCATATTTAATCACAAATGTACAAATAACAGACAAAACATCTTTAACGAAATATCTAATCGATTAAAATTAATTATTGAGAAACCGACTTAATCCCTTTTAAATGTTCAAAACAGCTAGCTATAGCCGTTTCAATAAAATCTTCAATATAGGCTAAGTGCTTTTGTTCTTCGCGCACGGCGGCATAGAGTGTATTCCATAATCCCTCTTTACCTAAGCGTTTAGCAACGACATAATCTTTTTGTAAATACTCAAAAAGCGCCCAGTTTGGTAACCCGGCCACGCCATGCCCACTCGCAACTAACTGCAACATCATCAATGTCATTTCGGCATGGCGAATTTTATCTGGTGAAACGCCCTCTGGAATTAAAAATTGGTTAAAAATATCTAACCTTTCTTTTTCAACGGGATAGGTGATCAATGTTTCGCACTCTAAATCCTTCGCCTCAATATAACTTTTATTTGCCAACTTATGATGTCGACTAACCGCTAGCATCGGCTGATAACTAAATAGTGGGATATAAGTTATACCTTCGAGTGGTTGAGGATCAGAAGTAACGACTAAATCAAGGGTGCCTCGCTTTAATGCTGGCAAAGGCAAAAAACTAAAGGCACTGGAAAAATCTAATTCTACTTCAGGCCAGCTATCTCTGAACTTATCAATGGCAGGCATTAACCATTGAAAACATGAGTGACACTCTATTGCCATATGCAGTCTCCCTGCGTCGCCAGAGACAAAACGCGAAAGGTCTCGTTCAGCACTGCGAATCAGGGGCAATACTTGTTCACCAAGTTCAAGTAAACGCATGCCTGCAATAGTAAAACGAATCGGCCTAGATTTACGAATAAACAGCGCACAATTAAGTCGCCCCTCTAACTCTTTTAATTGATGAGATAATGCCGATTGGGTTAAATGCAACTGCAGCGCAGCTTCCACTAAACTACCCGTTGCTTTTAATGTTAACAAGGTTTTTAAGTGTTTGATTTCTATCATGGCGAAACATAATTCTATGTAATATTCAATAATTTCAACGATACGTGAAATAAATTTATAATTAAAGACTATTTATGCACATATTTTTTTAATTTACTTCACTCTATGCCTAATATCAGGTAGTTTTAGCTTTCTTAATGAGTTGCCGTATTTACGTGCTATTGCCCCCTACTGTTTTTAAGAGGTTTTTATGTATTCCATCGAAAAGTCCCATAAATTAGACAATGTTTGCTATGACATTCGTGGGCCTGTGCTTAAACAAGCCCATAAGCTGGAGGACGAAGGGCAACGTATCATGAAGCTCAATATTGGTAATCCAGCGCCATTTGGCTTTGAAGCACCGGAAGAAGTGCTCATGGATGTGATCAAAAACCTCCCGTTGAGTCAAGGTTACTGTGATAGCAAAGGGCTATTTTCTGCTCGTAAATCCGTTATGCAACACTATCAAGCAAAGGGACTACTATCCCTTGATATTGAAGATATTTACATAGGCAACGGAGTCAGTGAGTTAATTGTGATGGCAATGCAGGGCTTGCTAAATAATGGCGATGAATTGCTTATCCCAGCTCCCGACTACCCACTTTGGACCGCAGCAGCCAATCTTTCTGGAGGCAAACCTGTCCATTACCTTTGTGATGAACAATCGGATTGGTTTCCAGATATTAACGATATTAAATCTAAAATCACGTCGAAGACTAAAGGGATTGTTATTATCAATCCTAATAATCCAACGGGTGCCGTATACAGTAAAGAGTTATTAGAGCAGATTATTGAATTAGCGCGCCAACATAAGTTGATCATATTTTCCGATGAAATCTACTCTAAAATTACTTATGACGATGCGGTGCATGTTCCCATGGCAACGCTCGCCGATGATGTCTTAATCGTCACCTTCGATGGTTTGTCAAAGGCGTACCGAGTTTGTGGTTTCCGTGTCGGCTGGATGATGTTAAGCGGGGCAAAAAAGCAAGCTCGTGACTATATTAGTGGGTTAGAAATCCTTGCCAGCATGAGACTTTGTGCCAATGTACCGATGCAACACGCTATTCAAACCTCACTCGGTGGCTACCAAAGTATCAATGAACTGACCGTTCCCGGCGGGCGTTTATACGATCAAACGCAAACCGCTTGGAAACTGATTAATGATATTCCCGGTGTGACCTGCAACAAACCTAAAGGGGGACTCTATATTTTCCCTAAATTAGATAAGCAAAAGTTCAATATCAAAGATGATCAACGCTTTGCGATGGACTTGTTAATGGAAGAAAAAATACTCATTGTACAGGGAACTGGTTTTAACTGGCATAAACCCGATCACTTCCGCATTGTTTGCCTACCGCGCGTTGATGAACTCACTAAGGCAATCGGTAAAATAAGTAAATTTTTACAACATTATCGTCAATAATAATAAAATGGCCGTTGCGATGTATGCAGCGGCTTACTCTGTAGGAAATAATGACACCTAAAAATCATACAAATAATGGTATCAAAGTAGCCAAAGATATCGAAGGGGTTCGTCGTAGCGCCCTTTGGCACTTGAGTCGACGCGACCATAGCGAAATGGAGCTACGACAAAAACTGGCACGAAAAAGTGATAATCAACAATGGGTTGATGACGTCATTAGTGAATGTTTTCACTATGGTTATTTAGATGATAATCGTTTTGTTAATAACTTTATTCGCGCCTGCCAACAGAAAGGTTTTGCAAAAAATCGCATCATACAAGCGCTGCAACGAAAAGGGATAGAGAGTGACTTAATAGCTTCTACTCTCCTTGACAACCAGTTCGAATACATCACCAGTGCAATCCATTCACTTAACATCAAGTTCCCTCACCATATTGCTAGCCCACATCTCAAACAAAAAGCGATGGCATTTTTACAAACTAAGGGACATAGTTTTGATGATATTCAACGGGCGATTGAACAACATAATGGCGCCTATCCGATGGATGAAGTACTGACCATCAGTGATGCCCTATTGTTACTCAACAATAAGTTTAAAAACAGCGCGATTGTTGAAGCGAAAAGTAAAAATAAAGCGCTACGTTTCCTCGTTTCACGTGGCTTCTCATTTACGGATGCACTAGCTGCAATAAAACAATATAGTCATGAACGCGATCAATAATGACCAACCCTAGGATAGAAGATGACCAAAGCGAAAACCAAAATAGCCTATCTGTGCAGTGAATGTGGCGCTGATTTTAAAAAATGGCAAGGTCAATGTAGTGAATGTAAATCTTGGAATACCATCACCGAATTTAGACAACCCACGGCAACAACGGGCGCTTTAAATTCAGCTATCAATCGTAACAAAACGGCGGGTTATGCTGGTGTATTAAGCAGTGGCGTACAACGTATCTCGACTGTACAAATAGAAAATGCGGCACGCGTTAGCACCGGATTATCAGAATTAGATCGTGTCTTGGGCGGCGGAATAACGCTTGGCTCCGTGGTCTTAATTAGTGGCGATCCCGGCTCAGGTAAAACAACATTACTTACCAAAGTTGCCGCGGTTATGTCACAGAGCATGCCAACATTATACGTCACAGCAGAAGAGAGCCTCAGTCAGTGGGCAAAACGCGGGGTTGAACGATTAAAATTGGACTTCAATAGTGACAATTTTTTATTGTCCGATACTGATTGCGTAGAAGATATTGTCGACCAATGTATTGAAAATAATATTAAATTTTTAATCGCTGATTCCATACAAGCCTTTGAATCTAATCAAGCAGAAGGTTCGGCAGGTGGCGTTACACAGGTAAAAAATTGCGCGAAAATTCTTAACCGGCTATGTAAACAACACGGTATCACCCTGATTTTAGTTGGTCAGGTAAATAAAAATTCACAAATGGCGGGGCCACAAACCCTAAAACATATTATTGATACGGCAATCCATATTGAAGTGAATGATGCCTCGGTGCGCATATTACGCGCCGATAAAAATCGCTTTGGAGATACAGAACAAGTGGGTATTTTTCAAATGACTGAAAAAGGGATGTACTCCGTTGATAACCCCAGCCGACTTTTTCTATCGGGTAGCGATGAACACTTTGAAGGGTCGGCAATTTCAGTGATTAAAGATGGCGCACGTAATTTATTAATTGAGATTCAAGCCTTAGCAACGGAAGTTGAAGGCGAAAAATCGATTCGTAACTGTATCGGCATCTCCTACAGTCGTCTCTCATTAATCACAGCTGTACTCAGAAAACATGGCGGCATACCGACCTACTACGATATTAATATCAGTCTGGTCGGAGGCTTAAAAATGTCAGATACAGAAACCTCTACGGATATGGCGGTTACCGCAGCCCTATTAAGTTCAATTAATTCTAGACCATTACCGGAGGATTCCGTTTTTATTGGCGAATTAGCATTAACGGGAGAATTAAGACAAATACCACAAATTGTCCCTCGGGTTCGTGAAGCTCTCACTCATGGTAAAAAGCAGATTTATATTCCTGCCGTAGCTTATCACAAATCCATGGAGCAATTTGTTAAAGCAGGTCAATCTATACACCCGCTTAAAAATGTCAGAGCGTTAATAGAGGCGTTGTCTTAAGCAAGCAGCCAATATTGTCTTAATCGTTCAGCCATTAAGACTCTATTTGTTTGCGGAAGAGGCGTAGCATTTCATGGCGCGTTTTTTGATGGTCGAGATAATAGATATCTTTGGGGAATAAAAGCTCAATAACCCCCGTATCAAAAATACGTTTAACCTCATACTCATCGTGCGCAACGTCCTGCTGATACATATAATTTAACCAGGTTTGATTGGTGTGAATAATAAATTCCACTCGCATCCCCCCTAAACGGGCAAAGAATTTCATCATTGAGGTTTTTTCACTGGAGCCTTCTGCCCTGCCTCGATATTGGGTATGTTCGACTAATGTGTCGGAAATATCTTCGAGCACCATTAATGAATTCGCCTTCGAAGCACTGTGCGTTAAGTGTTGCTGAAATGCTTTGACATCGGCAACTGAATCTAAAACGGCCATCAAGCCTAATTCATCATCAACGGCAACGGCAGGATTTTTCTCGTTTTTACGGAGTAATTTTAATACCTTTGCCTCTGGTGGTTTTTTCCTAATAGAGACATAAATTGGTATGTTTTTTTTACCCACCGTAAAACTACGACGCTTTATTAAGGTCAGTTTTTTGCCTTTTTCTTTCTCTTTCAAATTAGCTTGTGAAGGTTGTAATACTTCTACACCAGTACAATAATAATCGTCATCCCGATGCGTCGAATGCAGGTATACGGAGTCAAGTTGGCCAATTTTTAAATCAGAGTTCCATACATATCCATTTAAAAAAGTTAAAAAGCTAGAAAACTTCGTCTCAATTTTGGTTTCACGCTCACGTTGGTCGATACTCCCGGCTAAGGTCATTAATATCAGTTTTCGACGCGCTTCAAAACGTGCTTTTTTGTGGTAATGGTCGTTAAACATAATTAATAGCAGCTCAACGGGATTATTAGCGACTTCAATTTCATTGGTCATTTCAATATGTGATGCATAGGTAGAGAGTACCTTACCCGTTATAGCACGAATTACTGCATCGGCCGTTCGCGCATATTCATCAACACGGCTTTTAATCTCATTTAAGGTGCCATCAATACCAAACATATTACCAAGTAATTTAAGTGCTCGATCACTGCGCGCTTGGTGAAGAGCTGTATTGGCTAATAATATTTGAATTTGTGTTAAAGATGAGACCTCCAAAAACTCAAATATTTGACTGCGTAAAGCGCGATATTTAGTGACATTATTAGGATCTTGTTGCAATCGTTTTACCCATAAACGGGTTTCAGGAGAAAAACAGCCTACATTGAAGGCGCTTTTAGAAACGGCAAGTGGTCCATCTTGTAGCAGAGAAGTAAAAACACTATTTTGCGAAAGCACTGTCATAGCGGATCCTAATTATCATTGAAGCTATAAAATCAAATATACACGAATTTAACACTGCGCTGCATGATTAAGTTAAGTAAATGAAAAATTAACAAAATTTGCCAAATCTTTGCTATCTACATTATCAATGTATGGTATTTCAGCTATTTTTGGCGCTTTAATATTTTCACTTAAAAAAGCGACATTTTCTGTATAAAACGGCATGTCACTTTGTAATTGATTAGCTATCCAACCAACCACCTCTAGTCCATCATTAATAATTGCTTGATAGGTCAACAACGCGTGATTTAAACAACCCAACTTCATACCGACCACTAAAATCACAGGTAAACGCTGACTAATCACCCAATCAGAAAGCATCTGCGTATTATTGATAGGTAAACGCCACCCCCCGGCTCCTTCTACCAAAATAATCTCAGCAGCTTGTGCCTGCAGCTTGTGCAAACCACTGGTTATTAGATTAACATCAATGGGTTGCGCTAGAATATCAGCAGCGATATGTGGTGCTATCGGTGGCTCAAAAGCAATGGGGTTAATAGCTTCATAGGCTAGTTTAATACTGCTATGTGTCTGTAAAGTGATGGCATCTTGATTACGCAATCCCTGTTGCGTTAATTGACAACCTGCCGCAATCGGCTTATAAGCAAGCGTTGTAAGTTGCTGCCTATTCGCCGATTGCAACAACGCTTTACAGCAAATCGTTTTACCGACATCGGTGTCGGTACCCGTGACAAAAAAAGTGTGTTGTTTCACTATACTATTTCTCAACCTCTACATAACAAACTTCATAGGTTAATGGGTATTTTTCAAGGTGGTTAATAAAGGGCACATAGCCTTGTTCGAGCATCTCAATAAGCCGTCTACCCTTGATGGTCGTACCTTGATGCCCATGTACATGGTTTGCTCCAATTCCTTTTAATGCACGCATTACTTCCATCACATTATCGTACTCAAGCACTCGTGTTTCTGTTTTTATAGTGACATGCGTAAAGCCAATGGCGCCTACCACTTTACGAATTTCTGCAAGCGTTATGAATCGATTTGTATGTGGTAAATCATCAACCTGTTTCCAGGCTTGAGTTAATTCATGCAACGATCCATCTAACAGGGTAGAAAAATATAATTTACCGTTAACCGCTAGAATTTTTTTCAGCTGCGTCAAACAATTGCTAAGATCTTCACTCCATTGCAGAACAAGATTAGAAAAAATCAAATCATACTGAGCAACAGCAAAGGGTAAATCATCGATATCGCCCTGTTGTAGTTTAACACTGGGCAATCCCTTAGCCGCTACTTCATCTAGCATCGCTGGGGATAAATCGAAACAGGTAATTAATGCATTGGCATTATTATGATAGAGTTTTTCGCTGAAATAGCCTGTACCGCAACCTAAATCTAGGATATGCGTGAATGCCCTACTATCTATTTTCGACAATAACGAAATGCCAATATCGCGTTGTAACATGGCGAATTGATCGTAATATTTAGCCGCCTTAGAAAAAGATTCTGCAACCGCATTTTTATCTATTTTTGTGTAATGATTAATATTCATTTAATACTCGGCGAATGGCCGTAACCAACTGTTTAACATCTTCTAACTCATGGCTTGCCGTTAACGTTATACGTAAACGAGCGCTATTTACCGGCACAGTCGGAGGGCGAATAGCGGTCACCCATAAACCCATCTGTTTTAGTTTATTAGCAACCGCGACACAACGTTTACTATCACCCATGATAATAGGTTGAATAGCCGTGTGGGAATCCCCTAGTTGGATCTCATTTTCACAAGCTAAGCGTCGAAAGGTGGCAATTAATTCACTTAATTTATCGCGTCGCCACTGCTCTTTTTCTGCAATAGTGCAGGCTTGACTAATACAGTAGGCCATTGCCGGAGGCATGCCGGTACTATATATGTAAGGTTTGGAATAATTAGTTAAGTAATCAATCAGTTTTTTAGAGCCTGCAACAAATGCCCCACCAACACCTAACGCCTTACCAAAGGTCGCCATATAAATTGGTATATCACGGTTTACTAACCCTGCGGCTTGCACACTACCTTGACCATTTTTACCAACCACACCGAGTCCGTGGGCATCATCGATCATTAACCATGCATCACTGCTTTGGGCTTGTGCGTGCAGCGCGCTAATGGGGGCACAATCCCCATCCATGCTAAACACACCTTCACTGATAATGAGCTTATTAGTTTGTTCCGCCTTACTCAGTAAATGGCCTAAATGAGCAATATCATTGTGCTTAAATCGTTGCATTTTACAGGGAGCTAAGAAGCCAGCTTCCATTAGCGAAGCATGATTTAGTTTATCCTGTAGTAAGATATCTTGCTTATTGAGTAGCAATTTTATGATGGCTTGATTGGCTGAGTAACCTGAATTAAACAAGGCAACGGCTTCAACGCCTAACCATGATTGCAACTGTGCAGATAACTCAGCGTGCGCCTGATTGTAACCAGTGACAAGAAAAGAGCCACCGCTGCCAACACCATATAAATCCGCCCCTTTTTGCCATGCTTTTATTAGTGAAGGGTCAGAAGCTAGGCCAAGATAGTCATTACTAGAGAAATTAAGGTAGCTTTTTTGCTCAAACGTTAACAACCGTTCTTGTTTACCCGTTACCGTACTACAAGCGCGATAAAGGCCTTGATCGGCACGCTCCTGCAACTGTGCATCAATGAAATCAAAGGCCATCAGTTAACTCCAGTTAATCGCTATTTAAAGCACACTTGTTGCGTCATAAAAAAGTTCATCTTTTTCATTATGACGAACAATGGCCGCAGCAACGGGTTGCTCTTTTTCATAGGGAGAAAAATTAACCGCCTCTTTATTAATACCTAATTTATTAAATAACTGCTGATCTGAATTTTCATCGGGGTTGGCCGTGGTTAATAATTTACAGCCATAAAAGATAGAGTTTGCACCTGCCATAAAACATAAGGCTTGTGTCTGCTCAGACATTTTTTCACGTCCAGCCGATAAACGTACATGCGATTTAGGCATTAAGATACGGGCAATTGCAATAGTTTTAATAAAAGTAAACTCATCCAAGTCATCCACACTATCAAGCGGCGTACCCTGTACTTTCACTAATTTATTAATCGGAACACTCTCAGGTTGCTGTGGCATGTTAGCCAGTTGCACCAATAAACCGGCTCAATCTGTACCAGCTTCACCTAAACCGACAATACCGCCGCTACAGACTTTCATTCCCGCTTTGCGTACGTTATCTAAAGTATCGAGTCTATCTTGATAGCTGCGTGTCGTGATGATTTTGTCGTAATATTCTGGAGAAGTATCTAAATTATGGTTGTAGTAATCTAATCCAGCTTCAGAGAGCTGTGCTGCTTGTTGGCTATCAAGCATCCCAAGAGTCATACATGACTCAAGTCCTAGTGATTTCACCTCTTTTATCATCTCAACCAAATAGGGCATATCACGCGCTTTCGGATTTTTCCATGCTGCCCCCATGCAAAAACGAGTCGAGCCCGTCTGTTTTGCTTCTTTAGCAGCTTTGATAACCTTTTCAACTTCCATCAACTGCTGTTTTTCAAGTCCTGTATCATAACGTGCACTTTGCGGACAATATTTACAATCTTCAGGGCAAGCACCTGTTTTAATAGACAATAATGTACTTACTTGGACTTGATTAGGTAAGAAATTAGCACGATGTACAGTTTGCGCCTGAAAAAGCAGATCCATAAAAGGCATTGCATACATAGCTTCGACTTCTGCAACGGACCAGTCGTGACGAATTTGCGTTTGGTTAGCAGAGTTGCTGCTCATAATCGATCTCACTTCGCTTAAAATAGTTTGGCTAGTTTAATCTTGCAGGCTACACTGTCAACTTTTTAGCGCAAAACACTTTACATCCGATTAAAAAGCGAGCAATTATGACCATTGACCTACAATTTGATAGTAAACATATCTGGCATCCCTACACTTCAATGGTTGACCCGCTTCCCTGCTATGGCGTAGTTTCCGCAGACAAATGCCTAATTAAACTCGATACGGGGGAGCTGCTAATCGATGGAATGTCATCTTGGTGGGCATGTTTATTTGGCTATAATGTAGCGGAGCTAAACGAAGCGGCTAAGAATCAACTCGATAAAATGTCACATATCATGTTTGGAGGGTTAACTCATCAACCAGCCATTGAATTAGCAAAAAAATTAGTCGAAATAACACCTGATGGGCTTGATAAAGTTTTCTTAGCCGACTCAGGTAGTGTTAGCGTTGAAGTTGCGCTTAAAATGGCACTGCAATATTGGCACTCACGAGGCACACCTAGAAGTCAATTTTTAACGATACGTAATGGTTATCACGGTGATACCTTTGGGGCGATGTCAGTGACTGACCCAATAGGATCAATGCATGAGTTATATCATAATTTTTTACCTACTCATTTATTTGCTCCTCAACCTGCTATTGCCTTTAATGAATCGTGGCAAGCGGAGGATCTCAATGCTATCACTGAACTGGTTTTACAACATAAAGATAACATAGCTGCGATTATTGTCGAGCCGATCGTGCAAGGCGCTGGGGGAATGTACTTTTATCACCCTGAATATTTAAAAGGTCTACGCAAATTATGTGACCAACATGATTTACTGCTCATTACCGATGAGATAGCAACAGGGTTTGGCCGTACAGGAAAAATGTTTGCCTGTGAACACGCTGCCATTAGCCCGGATATTTTATGTATTGGCAAGGCGATTACTGGCGGTTATATGAGTCTAGCGGCAACCTTAACCAGTGACAAAGTGGCAACCACTATTAGTCAAGGGAAAGCGGGAGTCTTTATGCACGGGCCAACCTTTATGGGTAATCCGCTTGCCTGTGCCGTTGCCTGTGCTGCGATTGATAAACTGATTGCCTGCAATTGGTCAGAAAAAGTTTCCACCATTGAAAAATTTTTGCAAGAGAATTTAGCACCTTGTCAAACGCTAGCCAAAGTCAAAGCGGTACGCGTATTAGGGGCAATTGGTGTGGTGGAAATGCAAGAAAATGTCAATATCGCAGAAATACAAAAGCAATTTGTCGAGTTAGGGGTTTGGATCCGTCCCTTTGGTAAATTGATTTATATCATGCCACCCTATGTAATTTCTGAACAGCAACTTAAAACACTCTGTTCTGCTATATATACGGTAGCAAAATAGTATAAAAATCACGATGTAGAATATCTATACTTCAATTTTTTGCCTCGCATCTCGGCACTATATTCCTTGCTGACTTTGCATCTTGAAGTGTCATGCGTATAAGTTCACCCCACCGCATTAATAATTGCGGTGGGAGTACAATCAAGACCCACTTAACCACCAAACAGACGAGCCAATAGAGATAACTGCCCATTTAAATAATTTAAATCCGTTTTGGCATAATAAAAGGCAAAGACGACCGTTGCCGACATGATCACAATTAAGAATTTGTCTGGCGTATTATCCCCTTCACGCCGCTTTTTATTCCATGTATTAATAATGGCAAGAACAGAAACAATGCAGCACGACCAAAGTAAATACATAAATATTTTGATTTCCACAAATTGATAATATTGCTCCGATTCAACACCAACATGGTTCATAATCAAGGGCTCAAAAAATTCTCGCGCATAGTGAAAAAGTAGCATATAACCTAAAAATGCAGCCCATAAAAAAACAGTAAGCCAAAGCATCAATAAACGTCGCCACTCATGTGCATTATGCAGACGTTCTCTTATATACCTCTGTTCCATTATAAATCCTAATAAAAATCGATGATTATCAATCATAGACTTGTATCTGGCACTAGCCAAGGTAAGATATGCAGCAATTAATTTTTTTTACTAAGTAACAGTGAAAACTGTGATTATGGAGCAATAATTCAGATGTCAAAAACAGCGATTGTTGAAATTTTCAACAGCAAATTCCCAATCGGAACTACGGTGACAGTTCAAGGATGGATCCGTACACGTCGAGATTCAAAAGCAGGTATTTCTTTTTTAACGGTTTACGATGGTTCTTGCTTTGATCCAATTCAAGCAGTGGTTCCTGCTGAATTAGAAAATTACAGCTCTGAAATCCTCAATTTAACTGCAGGTTGCTCAGTTCAAGTAACGGGTGAATTAGTTGAAAGTCCTGGAAAAGGACAAAATTTCGAGATCCAAGCGACTCAAGTCAATGTACTTGGTTTTGTGGAAGATCCTGAAACTTATCCAATGTCCGCGAAGCGCCATAGTATTGAATATTTACGTGAGCATGCTCATTTGCGTCCACGCACAAACATCATCGGTGCAGTAACACGTGTTCGTAACTGTCTTTCTCATGCTATTCATAACTTTTTTTATGAAAAAGGGTTCAACTGGATCAGCACCCCAATTATCACGGGCAGTGACTGTGAAGGCGCGGGTGAAATGTTTAGAGTCAGTACTCTTGATTTAGAAAATCTTCCACGCACAGAGCAAGGCGCGATTGATTATAAAAAAGACTTTTTTGCTAAAGAGACCTTTTTAACGGTTTCTGGACAATTAAATGCTGAAACTTACGCCTGTGCATTAAGTAATGTTTATACATTCGGTCCTACATTCCGTGCAGAGAATTCAAATACAACCCGTCACCTTGCAGAATTTTGGATGGTTGAACCTGAAATCGCCTTTGCTGACCTCGCTGATGCAGCTCAACTTGCTGAAGACATGCTTAAATATGTCTTCAAAGCGGTGTTAACTGAACGTGCCGATGATATGGCATTTTTTGCAGATCGTGTTGATAAAGAAGCAATTACTCGCTTAGAAAAAATGATCAGCTCGCCATTCGTGCGCATGGACTACACCGATGCGATTGAAATTTTACAAAACTGTGGCAAAGAATTCCAATACCCCGTTGCATGGGGCGTTGATCTGCAATCTGAACATGAACGCTATTTAGCGGAAGAACATATTGGTGCGCCAATTATTCTGCAAAACTATCCTAAAGATATTAAAGCGTTTTATATGAAACTCAATGCTGATGGTAAAACCGTTGCCGCAATGGATGTATTAGCACCGGGTATTGGTGAGATTATCGGCGGCAGCCAACGTGAAGAAAACTTACAGGCACTTGATAAACGTCTCGAAGAGATGGGGTTAAATCAAGAGGACTACAGCTGGTATCGTGATTTGCGTAAATATGGCACCGTACCACATGCAGGCTTTGGGCTTGGATTTGAGCGTTTGGTTTCTTACGTTACTGGTGTACAAAATATCCGTGATGTTATTGCCTTCCCACGTGCACCAGGTTCAGCAGACTTTTAAAAAAATTAGATAATTACACTCGATATAAATCCGATGTACTACACATCGGATTTTTTATACCTGAAAGGAAAATCGCTATTTTTTCTTATACCAACTCCGGTAAGTATGTGATCTAAATTTTGCGTAGGAAAAACAGCTTAATTCAAGGCGTAATTTGACGTAAATGGTTATTCCCTTTGCAAAAATTACAACGCAGCAGTAAGTTGTTTTAACCAGTAAAATAAATCAGCTATTTATCGGAATTGGTATTAATTGATAGTCACTCTATTTCGCCCAGATTCTTTCGAGTTATACAGCGCCACATCTGCTTTAGCGATGATTGAATGTGCAGAGTCTCCTTCTTGATATAGGGATACGCCAAAGCTTGCAGTTAAACATCCAACATCGGAAAAATTATATACACTTATGTTTTTTCTTAAATTTTCAGCTAGGTTATAAACACCTTCTTTAGATGTTTCCGGACAAATCACTAAGAATTCCTCCCCTCCCCAACGACCGACAGTATCAACATGTCTAATATTAGTTGTTAATATATTAGCAAATTCGACCAACACACTATCTCCTGCTTGATGGCCATAGCGATCGTTAACACCTTTAAAATAATCTATATCGATTAAAATCACTGCGAAAATATTGCCATAACGTAGAGAGCGTTCCTGCTCTTGTTGTAATACTCGATCAAGTTTTGCTCTATTATAAAGCCCAGTGAGCTTATCGGTAATAGATAATTTTTTAAGTGTCTCATTATTTTTCTTAAGTAAATTTTGTGTACGTCTCAACCTAGTGAGGGCAATTTCAGTTTTCTTTTTTTCCCTCCTGAGCGTTCTATTCCACCAAAGTACGACCAAAATAATCACTAAGGTAATCGACAAAACAAGCCATAAAAGTGTGTAATTTGTGGTTTCAACCATTTGAAAGGAAAACCATTTCTGTTGTGTATCCGTGTGAAAATTAGCAGGCAATGCTAAATAAGCTTTGCTTAAAATAGAAGCAAGCTCTGGCCATTCTTTAGGCGCTATAAAGCTATAGTCAATACTGCCGTATCCCGATGGTGCACTAATCTTAAGATTATTAAGTTGCCCATGAACGGCCATGTAATTGGCCACGGCAACATTACCAATATAAGCATCCGCTTTTTCATTATTGACCATTTCTAATGCTTTGATACTAGAAGGAACATTAATTATTTGTATTTCGGGATAGTCGTTAGCTAACCACTTATTCGTTAAATAGCCTTTTTCAATCGCAACCAATTTTCCATTAAGATCGCTCATTTTACCGATGAATGGTGAATTTTTATGGGTGATAATCATCATCGGGTAGGAAAGGTAACTTTCACCGAAAGCGAATCTTAAAGCACGCTCTCTGTTTTTTACTGAAAAAGCAAGTGTATCAAAATCATGCCGTGTCCCTTCGACCATATCCATAGCACCAGCAAGTGACAAATTATTAACAACAAATTCAGCTTTAAAACCAGCATGACTCGCGATGGCAGAAAGATAATCGACTGCTATTCCTGCTGGTTTACCATCACGCAGTAGCTCAAATGGAGGTCGGTCCGATCTTATTCCAAAGCGTATTATTGGGTGTTCCGCTATAAAATTTTGCTCTGCCCTATTGAGAGAAAAATCAGATGAAGCAAATATCCATTTTTGTTTAAGTTTTTGAATTTTCTCTTCCGGAATAGCGCTATTTGCCTTTTCAAGCAGCGATTTAAGAATAACATTTCCCTTTACAACCCCCATCGGTAACTCAGTTTTAGTTGTAACGCCCGCATCTTTAACGTTTATAATCTTAAGATTACTACGCCAATCTAGTTGTATGTAATAGGTTAATCCCGGGAGACTACCTATAACCGCATAAGCTTCATCATTAGAAACAGCGGCAATGCCTTTGGTATCTCTATCAACTAAGAGTAAATTAATATCCGGAAAGTGTTTTGCTAGGTAACTATGTAAAAATGATTTTTCAAGTACTGCTACTATTTTACCATTTAGGTCCAACATAGAACGAATGGTTTCTCCCTTGCGAACTGCAAACCCAGTGCTATAAATCAAATGATTAAAATTTGTATATTCAACTCGCTCTCTGCGCTCCGGTGTCACCGCAATATGTGGAATAACATCAATACTCCCCGTGCTAAGTAAGTGCATTTGCTCATTCCACGGTTTGGTGGCAAAACGTACTTCTTTACCTAACTGCTGTGCAATTAATCGCATAAATTCAACAGTGTAGCCAGATGGCTTACCATCTTTAATAAAGTCAAAGGGAGCAAAATCATTCATACTCCCTACGGTAATATAAGCTTTTGTATCAAGATATTTTTTTTCTGCTTCCGTGAATACTATCGATTTATATTCGCTCTCGTTACTTATCTCCGTTTTAATAAAAAACCATCTATTTTCAATTTCCATTTTAGAAGTACGAGAAATCGCAGCGAGCCCTTTATTGATAATTGAAATCGCTTCGGGATAATCAGCCCTAAAAGAAAAAAGAAGATCTAAAGTGCTATCAGGAATCAAAGCCACTGTTTTCATAAAAGGGGATTTGGCTTTATCCACATGATAAATAATATTGGCTTCAATTGTCGCGTCAATATCGCCAACGATAAGCGCATCAACGACCTCTGAAAGCGAGTTCATCGGCACAGCAATAACGCCTTCGTATCTATCTAATAATGATTTATTAAACTGATTATCAGCTTGGTAGCCAACCCGTTTTCCAGCTAAATCTTGCACTGATTGTATATTTTTAGGATTTGTATCTGCGACAATCAACGCTTTTTGCACTGTAAAATAGGGTTTACTATATAGATAATCATGCGCATCAGCAAAATGCCTTGAAGATGTACTGACACCATCAATATCACCCGCTTTTAGTTTTGCTACCATTTCCCCCCAAGTGCCAGAGGTTAATTGAAAATTTGCGCCGGTATTCTTATTTATCAGATTTAAAATATCATTATCGAGACCGATAATCGTGCCATCGGCCTGTTTGATAATGTACGGTTCCAACTGGAGTCTGAGCCAAGTGTTATGGTGGGATGTGCTTTTATCCACGCTTTTTCGCTCTCGGTAAGAGTCACATGGGCAGCATTTACATTGCTAACAATTAATAAACATAGCGTAACGAGCAATGAAGCGATGGTCGTGCTCCATTTTCTATTAAAGTTTAATTTGCAACGTCGTTTTTTGGGCATAAAGCAGCTCTCGTTCCATCATCTATATTTTTTCAGTTCCATAATCCAAATATTTTTAGTCAGCTGGTATTAACCTATTAATTATAGGGCAATTTTAAGCCATAAATCTTGAATTGTAATTCAATTGTTAAAATAATGCGTACTAACACAGTAAATCGGTTATTTTTCAAGGCAGATTAATGGTCTTAATAAAAAGCCAACATAAATGTTGGCTTTGTATAAGGTAAGAAAAGCAGATAGAAAAGTTAGGCTTCGTTATGTAATTCCAAACTAGCAATTTCTTCTTTTTGTTCTTGGATTTTTTTTGCATCCTCACTTCTAAGGCTTGCTAAATAATCAAAATAGTTTTGATCAATATCGCCAGTCACGTAAATGCCATCGAATACGGAACATTCAAATTCCTTAATATCTGGATTTTGTTTACCAACAGCATCTTTGAGATCCTGTAAATCCTGGAAAATCAAGCCATCCGTTCCAATGCAAGCATTTATTTGTTCGACACTGCGATTGTAGGCAATTAACTCCGATGCCGTTGGCATATCAATACCATAAACATTAGGATGACATACCTGTGGTGCGGCTGAGGCTAGGTAAACTTTTGTTGCACCAGCATCCCTGACCATCTCAACAATCTGCTCTGACGTAGTACCACGTACAATGGAGTCATCGACGAGTAAAACTGATTTACCCTTGAATTCCGTAGTAATAGGATTAAGTTTACGACGCACTGAATTACGACGCTGAGTTTGCCCTGGCATAATAAAAGTACGACCGATATAGCGATTTTTTACAAATCCCTGGCGATAAGGCAGCCCCAACTCTAATGACATTTGTAATGCAATATCATTAGACGTTTCTGGAATAGGGATAATTGCATCAATATCAATATCAGCCCATTCACGTTTGATCTTAGCACCTAATTTACGCCCCATCTCCAAACGCGCTTCGTAAACTGAGATACCGCTTAACGTAGAATCGGGTCTAGCTAAATATACATATTCAAAGATACATGGGTTAAGGCTAGTTTGTTGCGCACACTGTTTGGTGAATAATTGACGGTCTTCGGTAATATAAATCGCTTCTCCGGGCTCAACATCACGTATTACTTTAAAACCAATGGTATCGAGTCCGACACTCTCAGAAGCAACGATATACTCTAAGTCCCCTTCATCGGTTTTCCGAGAACCAAGTACTAAAGGACGGATTCCGTTAGGGTCTCGAAATGCCACTAAGCCATGGCCAATGACTAATGAAACAACACCATAGGCACCTTTAATTTGCTTATGGACAGCACTAACAGCATTAAAAATATCATCGGCTGATAACTTGTCTGATTCAGCTTTATCTAATTCTGCAGCAAAAATATTAAGTAATACTTCTGAATCTGAAGTGGTATTAATATGACGGCGAGATTTAATTAAAGATTCACGTAACCACGGTGCATTAGTCAAATTACCGTTATGTGCTAGCGCAAGCCCCCAAGGTGAATTAACATAAAATGGTTGCGCCTCAGCGGCACTTGAACTACCAGCCGTTGGGTAACGAACATGGCCAATACCAATCGTTCCTTTTAGACGTTGCATGTGTTTAGATTCAAACACATCCTTGACTAATCCATTCGCTTTACGCTGTTTAAAGTTATCATCTGCGATAGTTATAATACCTGCCGCATCCTGTCCTCGATGCTGCAAAACGGTCAATGCATCATAAATACTTTGATTAACCGGTGTTGAGCCAACGATGCCAACAATTCCACACATAAATTCACGCCTTTGTTTTTATAGATAGTTTAAGATTAATTTTAAATATATGTTTCAATCCAACATTTCCCTATTGAATTGGTTGATATTACTTATATATTAGGGTTTTTAGCAATCTACTTAAATCCCATAATTTCCACTAATTATTATATTGGTGAATTTATTTCCTAGCTAAAAGCGCATACCCATTATGCGGTCAGCTTATTTAAAAAACTGGATGAGTTTTCAATATGTTCAAAAAACCATTCAATGATAATACCAAATTGGGGTATTAAAGTAGAATTTGTCCACCATTCTGCTTGATTTAACGCAGTAAATGAGTCGATGAAAAATAATATAGCGCTAACAATTAATACACCTCGAATAGCACCAAAAACGAGACCGACAACACGGTCAGTACCAGATAATCCAGTAACCGTTACCAGTCTGTTCACTATATAATTGACCAGCGCGCCGAGTAGTAAAACTGAAATGAATAGAATGGCGATGGAAACCGAATCTCGTACTAGTTTATCGGCTATTTGAGTTAAATATTGCGACAGTTCTGGGTAGAAATTACTGGCTATAAAAAATGCACAAAACCAAGTGACGAGTGAAATAGCTTCTTTTGTAAAGCCGCGGAGTAGACTAATAAACGCTGAAAATATAATAATACCGAGAATCGTGAAATCAAACCAATTCATTGTTATCCCTAATAATCTTTTAACCAGTTATAAACGACCGCATTCTAGCAGAAGTAAAAATGAAATGCTGTAAATTATCTATGGGTTTACCGCATTAAAGGGGATTAATTGACCTTTCAAATTTGTTAAACGTTTTAACTGAGGCAACTGTTTTTCAAGTTTTTCTTTAGAGACATCGGGCCCCACAAAAACACGCGTTAATTGACCATCAACGACTTCAGAAGGAACGGTATGTGCCTGAAAGCCGGCCTTATGCAGTTTTTTTAACAACTGATTAATATTTTCGGCATTTTGAAAAGCGCCCAACTGTATCGTCCAGGCTTTGTCAGGGAGCGTTTTTTTTATCGATTTTGCTGTTTCAATAGCATTTAACTCTGATTTGTTAGCTTCTTCACCTGTCTCATCATTTTTAATGGTGACGGTGGGCGCTACTTCCTGAATTTCCCAATCAGTATTATCGATCACATCAATTGGTTCATTCTTTTTATGCTCTACGGAATCAATAAGGTCATGATCACTATCTGGCGAACTATCAGCAACGGCAACTTGCGTATGTTCTTTAATAAGCGGTTTAATTGGCGTGGCCACAAATTCATCTTGATAGGTCGCTTTTTTACCATCAATGATAGAAGGTAAAAAAATAACCACCGAAGCAACCACAATCGTTACACCAACTAATCTATTTTTGAACTGAGAAGCCACGTTTTATCCTTGCGAAAAAGTTAAAAAATCCGAAACCGTAAAGAAGGATCCAAAAATAACAATAATATCAGATGAAGTCACCCGATTGGCGACGGATTTATAAGCTAACTCTATATTTTCAAAACAAGTTACCTGTTGGTGACTATCCTTACTTTGCTGGTAACTACTCAGCAAAGATTGACAGCTAGCCCCTCTAGCACAGGCTAAAGAGATTAAATTGCAATCATCAATTTGGCCATTAATCACATCAAAAGTGCCGATAACATCTTTATCTCGCAGCATACCAATAATAGCAAAAACGCGGCAGTTATCTTTTGCTTGACGTAACTGTTCTATTTGTGAAGCGAGATATTGGGCGGATTGTGGGTTATGAGCGACATCAATATAGAGATCACAAACAGCGCCAGTTACACATTTTTGCAACCGCCCCGCCAACTTCGCCTGTTGTATTGCACGACACAACACGCTTTTATCGATATCAAGCGCTAATGCTTCGATAACTGCCAGTGCCGTTGACGCATTTTGCCTCGGCATTAACGTCTGCGGGATATCTTTAATGGTGCTTTTTCCGCACCAATCCCAACTGGATACTTTATCAGTAAAGTGAAAATCTTTATTGGCATAGTAAATATCAGCACCAATATCTTTGGCATGATTAACTAGGGATTGTGGTGGCTCATATTCGCCACAAATAACCGGCTTATTTCGGCGAAATATCCCCGCCTTCTCATAACCAATTTTTTCACGGTTATCACCTAACCAATCTACATGGTCAATGGCAATGGTCGTTATAACGCTAATATCAGACTCCACCATATTAGTGGCATCCAGACGACCACCCAGACCAACCTCTAAGAGAATAAAATCACAGTTCTCTTTTTTAAGTAGCGCTAGACAACCCAAAGTAACAAACTCAAAATAACTTAACGAGATTTCTTTTCTTGTTTTCTCAATGAGTTCGAATGCTTGGCAATGATCTTCAGCACTTAACTCCTGTTTATTAATGCGTAAACGTTCGCTATAACGCAAAATATGAGGGGAACTATAAACACCGACTTTATAACCAGCCTGCATCAAAATTTCTTCTAAAAAAGCACAGGTAGTGCCTTTACCATTAGTGCCACCGACGGTGATCACCATTGCATCAAAATGAATTAAATCGAGCGCTTTGCCGACTTTAGATATACGCGTTAATCCAAGCTCTATCTCACTAGGGTGAAGCTTTTCAATATAGCTTAACCACGCTTCTAAGCTGTTGTGCAACATTATCTCGTTTTCCATATTTTCCACTATATATCTAAAAACAACGGGCCACAATTTACCTTAGGTAAGGCAAATTCAGTAGGATAGTCAACCTCAACCAGATACAACCCCCCTGGTTTTGCAGTTGCAGCCGCCAAGGAACGGTCTTTATATGCAAGTAAAGTTTGTAACCAGTCAATGGGCTGATTACCACGTCCAATTTCAATTAAACTGCCGGCTATATTGCGTACCATGTGGTGCAAAAAAGCATTGGCTTTAATATCTATGATAATAAAATCCTTGCGACGGACAATATTAAGATACTCAATGGTGCGAACCGGGCTGCTAGCTTGACAATGCAATGCACGAAAGGAGGTGAAATCTTGCTCACCGAGGAGATATTGACCTGCCTGATGCATTAACTCGGCATCAAGAGGTACATGATAATGACTTAACCCCGTACGTAGGATCCCCGGACGAAATTGACCATTATAAATAATATAACGGTAGCGGCGGGCTGTTGCACTAAAACGGGCATGAAAAGAGTCGTCAACCTGGGTCATCCAACGTACAGCAATATCATCGGGTAAATTTGCATTCACACCCAATGTCCAAGCGACATCTTTACGTGCCGCAGTGGTGTCAAAATGAATCACCTGCCCTGTACCATGAACTCCCGTATCGGTCCGTCCAGCACAACTTACCGTTACTGGATGGTTGGCAACAATTGATAATGCTTTTTCTAACTCTTCTTGAACCGATATCACTTCTTTTTGGCGTTGCCATCCATAATATGCGCTTCCATCATATTCAATACCCAGTGCGATACGCATTGATAGTTCACCCTAAATTTAAAAGGTGCAGTATAAATTTTAAAAGCGCTGCTTGCAATTATAGCTGGGGGTTATATATAAAATGTATAGAAATAAATAGACGAGGACGTTTTATTCAAGTAACGCTTTGCCATAGCGCGCTTGGCTGAGGGGGGCTACTTTTAAAACATCAACATTAGCTTCATCAACAATTTGTAGCGCGGAATGAATGGCACTATTATTATTCGCAATAATATTTATATCGTACTTATGTTCATGATAATTAAAATAAACTTTTAATATACCATGCTCTAATTTCCAATGACCGTGATAATCCTCCTTATCAAAAACACTGGTAATATAAAGACAATTATTTTCTTCAAACTTCAACAAGATGGACTGATTCTTTTGTGAGGTTACTAACCAAGAATGAGCAACCACCTCCGTTTCCGTCAATTTACGTTTTTCTAATTCCCAAAGAATATAATCCCCTTCAGTGATAATAAAAGAGCGAAAGTCATCATCTAGCAAATCCAGCGATAAGCTTTTTTTATTAATAAACCTTTTTTCATAGGTAAATAAAATTACCTTACGATCTAAATCTGATAGTAGTGGAAATAGCAGCATCTCAATCTCAACGTTACCTCATACTCATATAAGGTAAAATTAGTTGAGATTAGAGAAACTAGAGTAAGTGAAAGTGATTAAATTTGAGGGGGGTCATATAAAAAGGTAAAGAGATCAGTTTTAGTTGATTTGTATCACAACCGATTCGGGGAATATAGGCCATTTTCACGGCCTATATTGTATTCTTCCTGATAACCTGATTTATCTATTCTTTCTTTTTAGACACTGCGCGTTTCTTCGTTTGCTCTTCTACCCATTTATCATTAATAAATTTAGCAGTCCAGCCCGTCGCTTTCTTATCTACCTCAGTCATCACATACTGCTCTTTATTTTTACGACTATAACGAACAATAGCGAGATTGCCTTCAGGATCCTGTTGCGGCGCATCGGCTAAATAGTAAAATTTAGGCGAAATACGTTCCCTAAAACGCGCTAACTCAGCGACCTTAGGTGCTCTCGTTTCACGCGAGCGAGGGAACGTACTTGCCGCTAAAAATAGCCCTGAAGCACCATCCCTTAGAATAAAATGCGCGTCACTCTGTTCGCATTCTAATTCAGGTAGGTCAACGGGATCTTCTTTTGGCGGTGCGACTTCACCATTACGTAATATTTTACGCGTATTCTTACACTCTTCGTTAGTACATCCCATATACTTACCGAAACGACCATCTTTTAACTGCATATCATGACCACATTTATCGCACTCTACAATCGGGCCATCGTATCCTTTAATTTTAAACTCGCCCATCTCAACAATATGCCCATCACACAGCGGATTATTGCCGCAGACATGCAATTTACGTTTTTCATCGATCAGGTAACTATCCATTGCCATATCACATTTAGGGCAACGTTTTTTAGCCATTAAGGCTGCAGTTTCGGCGTCTTCAGTCGTTAAAAGATCAATCACCTCTTCCCCATCAACTAGATTGATCGTGGTTTTACAACGCTCTTTAGGGGGAAGCGCATAGCCCGAACATCCTAAAAAGACACCTGTTGAAGCCGTTCGGATACCCATTGCTCGCTCACAACTTGGGCAACGAACATCATCAATAATGACTGGTTCATTGAGACGCATGCCGCCCTCTTCAACGGGAAGCTCTGCTTTTTCCAATAGCGATGTTAAATCATTATAAAAGCGATCTAACTCTGCAGTCCAACTTGCTTTTCCTTCTGCAATAGCATCAAGATTAGCCTCCATTTGTGCAGTAAAATCGTAACTCATCAACTCAACAAAGTTTTCGCTTAATCGGTCGGTAACTATTTCGCCCATTTTAACGGCATAGAAACGACGTTTATCTACTTTTACATAGCCGCGATCTTGAATTGTTGAAATGATACTTGCATAGGTCGAAGGACGGCCTATTCCCTGCTTTTCAAGCTCTTTTACCAAGGCAGCTTCAGTAAAACGGGCAGGCGGCTTGGTGAAATGTTGTTGAGGATCAAGTTCAATTAAGTTCAGTGATTCACCAACCGCTAAATCTGGCAACTGCACATCATCTACTTTATTTTTTGCAACGGGTTGCGCTTTGGTCCAACCTGCAAAACGCATCGTGCGCCCCTTCGCACGTAATTGATAATTACCAGCTTCAACAATTAACGTACTTGCATCATAAAGCGCGGGTAACATTTGACATGCTAAAAACTGACGCCAAATCAGCTCATAAAGACGTTGCGCATCACGGTCTACTCCGTTTAAAAAAGAAGCAAGCTGTTTCACGTCAGAAGGACGTATCGCTTCATGCGCTTCTTGAGCGCCAGATTTACTGCTATAAGCAATCGCTTCTTTGGGTAGATAATTAGATCCAAACTCTTCGTTAATATAATCACGAGCAGAAGCAACGGCGTCCTTACTTAAATTAGTCGAATCTGTTCGCATATAAGTGATGTAACCAGCTTCATACAGACGTTGTGCCAGCATCATGGTTTTTTTCACACCAAACCCTAATCTTGTACTGGCAGCCTGTTGTAGTGTTGAGGTGATAAATGGCGCACTTGGCTTACTCGTTGTCGGTTTGTCTTCCCGAGAAAGTAATTTATACTGTTCAGGTTTTAATAAATCAACGGCATGCATCGCCTGCGCTTTATTAGTCGGTTTAAAAGCTTGTCCATTTACTTTAAAAACTTCTAAACGTAAGTCGATTTTTTTATTGGTCTGTACGTTGGCATGCAGATCCCAAAATTCATCGGGATTAAATGCTTTGATTAAACGCTCACGTTCAACAATCAAACGTACGGCCACGGATTGTACACGTCCAGCAGAGAGTCCTCGTGCAACCTTTTTCCATAATAATGGGGAGACCATGAAACCAACAACACGATCTAAAAATCGACGCGTTTGTTGAGCATTAACGCCATCAATATTTAAATGAGTTGGATGCTGAAATGCTTCTTGGATTGCACTTTCTGTTATTTCGTTAAACACCACTCGTTGATATTTATCGTGGTCACCACCGAGTGTTTCACGCAAATGCCAAGCTATCGCTTCCCCTTCTCTATCCAAATCGGTTGCGAGATAGATAGTCGGGGCATCTTTGGCCAATTTTTGTAGCTCACTGACCACTTTTTCTTTACCGGGCAATATTTCATAACGAGCTTGCCAGTGATTATTAGGATCGACGCCCATGCGAGCAACTAATGCTTCCTGTGCCCGTTTAGCTTTCTCTTTCTCTTTTTGTGCCGGCGTCATTCCAGTCAAAGATTTTTGTTTCTTAGCTTCGATTGTTTGCTTTGCACTGCCACTAGTCGGAAGATCTCTAATATGACCGACACTTGATTTAACAATAAAATCGTTTCCTAGATATTTATTGATGGTTTTTGCTTTTGCAGGAGATTCCACAATAACAAGTGATTTACTCATAATTCATCTTTACCTAATGTAGTATTAATCGAGGTAGGGAAACCTAATATTATGTTCATCCAATGAACGCTCTTTTTTTATATAATCCAAAGTTGCAAAGAATAGCAACCTATTTTTGCAATTAAGTTGATAAATAGGGGTAAAAAAGCCAACAATAACATGTTGGCTTTGTACATTGGCTGAAAATTAAACGAAAATCAGAATAAACGGTGACTATTAAGTTGTAATAACTTGAAAACACTTTTTTCCAGGGCAACAGATGCAGCTTGCGCAAATTTATCCGTTATTTTTTTACGTTTTGTATATTTTATCTGTACGATATGGCGTTCTGGTAATTGTGCTACTAGATAGTCATCACTGGTAGAAATTTGATCCACTAATTGACGTTCGATAGCCTGTAATCCATACCAATGCTCTCCCGTGGCGACTTTATCTATTTCAACTTGGCTGCGATGTTCACTTACAAATTGTTTAAACAGTTCATGCGTTTCCTGTAATTCTTGCTTAAATTTATCACGACCTTGCTGATCATTTTCACCGAACATGGTTAAAGTTCGTTTATATTCACCCGCTGTCAATTGTTCAAATTCAATATCATGTTTTTTTAATAAACGATTAAAATTGGGGATTTGGGCAATTACACCAATCGACCCTAAAATAGCAAAGGGAGCGGCAATAATTTTATCGGCTATACAAGCCATCATATAACCACCACTTGCGGCAACTTTATCAACAGCAATGGTAAGTGGGATATTACGATCCTTAATGCGTTGTAATTGAGATGCAGCTAAACCATAGCCATGTACCATTCCTCCGCCACTCTCTAAACGGACAAAGACTTCATCTTTTTCACTAGCAACACTTAAAATGGCAGTGATCTCTTCTCGCAAAGAGGCAACTTCTTTCGCATCTATACTCCCTTTAAAATCGACAACATATAATTGCGGCAAACCATCACTCTGCTTGCCATCTTTGAGAGCTTGCTTGGCTAATTTGTCTTTTTCTTTTTGTGCTTTTTTAGCTTCTTTATGGCGTAACTTTAATTGCTGCGCTGTTAATAATTGCTCTTCGATTGTATTTTTTGTTTCTTCTAACTGTTCAGATAAATCAATTAATTCTAACTCACCTTTCTTACTTTTTTGTTTAGCTGTTAGAGCAATAACGGCAAGCAAAGTTATTATTACCGTTAATACAAAAGTGACTGATTTTGCTAAAAACAGACCATAATCAGATAAAAATTCCAATGTTGTATTCCTTTTAAAAAATATATTGCCATATCATGACAAAAAGCGCGTCTCTGTACAAAAGAGTTTGAGTATTTTATGTAAAAAAAGTTAATATTCCTAGATATTGTTAACCAAGAGAAGCGTTATGATCGAATTTCAACCACAGCCAGACTGTTTGGCAGAAAAAACAATTTTAATCACGGGTGCTGGTGATGGAATAGGTAAAACATTAGCGCTGCAATGCGCTGCATTTGGTGCTACGGTTATTTTGCTCGGACGAACCGTAAAAAAACTGGAAGCTGTTTATGATCAAATTGAGCAACTAGGTAAAAAGCAAGCGGCAATAGTCCCTCTGGATTTACAGGGAGCCACAGAGCAGCACTATATTGACTTAGCAAATACAATACAAAATGACTATGGCAAGCTAGATGGTTTAGTGCACAATGCCAGCGAGCTTGGTGTATTAGGGCCCTTCGCCCATATTGAACAAGATACATGGAATGATGTGATGAAAATCAATGTGACGTCAGCATACCTGTTAACAAAATCATTTTTACCCGTTTTAACACTCTCTGAAAATGCCTCGACCATTTTCACAACCTCTTCAGTTGGCACTAAAGGCCGAGCCTATTGGGGTGTTTACAGCGTATCAAAGTTTGCAACAGAAGGTATGATGCAAGTACTTGCAGATGAGTATGAAAACAGCAACTTACGCTTTAATGCGATTAATCCCGGTGCTACCCGTACAGCGATGCGCGCAAAAGCATTCCCAGCGGAAGATAATTCCACATTGAAATTACCCGAAGATATTATGCAAAGCTATTTGTATCTTCTTAGTAATGATAGCATCAATGTCACAGGGCAAGTTTTAAACGCTCAATAATATCATCGTAACAGATAGATGAGTCCTGTTATTTTCTTGCCCTACGGGGCACTTACTTGACGTAAATTGCACCTAAGTAGATCATATAATTAGAGGAGTAGGTCTTACCCAAAAAGCATTGTGTTTATTAAATGAAGCACTCTATAGAGAAGAAACAGAACAGATAAAGGAAAGGTATTCGAGGAAATTGTGGGTGGCAGACTCCCCAGCAAACCCTCGGCACTTGAATCACCTACTATGGCTGCTGCCTTCCGGCCCTGACCAGGTTAATAAGTTATCAATGCGAGGAACCAAGAAGCCTACCATTGTCACTGTTATCAAAACATGACTAACTGCTTTGATGTCGAGGATTATACGTATGAAATTAATAAATTCAATGACAACTTGCTATATATCGTCTAAGTGCCTAATTAACAAACAAACGGCCATCAAAGAAACAGCTTAGCTGCAATAATAAGCAGTAACATAGAAAATAATTTTTTTAAGATGTTAGCCGGTAAATTGTAGGCAAGCTTAGCCCCTAATTTTGCAAAAATGGTACTGCTTAATATTATACCTAGCATGGCAGGCCAATACACATAACCAAAGCTTTCAGCAGGAAGCGCTTGGTTATGCCATCCCATCCAGATGTATCCTATGCTACCTGATAAAGAGATAGCCACACCTGTTACAGAAGAGGTGGCTATCGCTTGCGTCATTTTTACACGATACAATGTTAATATAGGAACGACTAAGGTACCACCAGCAATACCAAACACCCCCGAAACAATACCTATCGCACCACCTAACAGACTACAGCCAAGTTTTTTAGGTAACACTAATGAAGCCTTTGGTAACCAACTAAACCACATCTGTAGCGCGACTAAGATAGCATAGATTGCAAATACCCGCTGCAACATGGCACTTGATAAATATTCCGCAACATAAGCACCAATAAATCCACCAAATAACATGCCAATACTAAGTTTTATTGATAATGACCAATCAATATTAAATTTTTTATAGTGCACATAAATCGCACTCAGTGAAGTAAATAAAATGGTAGAGAGTGACGTGCCAACAGCCAAATGTGCTATGACTTCAGGTGAAAAGTGTAAATATGTGAATGCAAAAATGAGCGTGGGAACAATAATAATACCGCCCCCTATACCAAATACGCCTGCAGTAAACCCCGCAACCGCACCTAACAATATGTAGCCCAAAATAAGCACTATATTATTCCTTTTACCAGTTTATCGACCTTAGTTCGACGCATACGCAGTAATAATTTTTTGACATGAGCAGGATAAGCTTCAACATCATCTATTTGCGCAGGGGAAGTTATTTGTGTGGTATTTTGCAAAATAGTATTTAACTCTTTATCAAGTAACTCCTGCAACACTTGATTGGGATCATCAATCAGCAGACCATTTTCAAGGTCCAGACGCCACGCACGCGGGTTCAAATTATGTCCAGTCAACATAACAAATCGGTTATCCGCATACATGCCTTTAAGGTGAAAACTATTATCACCATGCTTCCAAAGATGCAATTTCAACTGACCACTTGCAAGGGATGGAATATGTTTTTGCACAAACTTTTTCAAATTACTTTCATATAGATAGGGTAAACCACCGATTGTTCTAAATGGTTTATCCTCTGGAATATAAAAATCATTGGCCGTTTTATCTCCGACGACGATAGTTAAAGAAACGTTACGTTTTAATAATGCATCAATATCGCGGTCTAATACGGCGGGTAAATTAAAGTATGGGGTAAATATCACGAGCTCTTTTTGTGTAGCGTGAATGACATTGCGGATACAGTCATTAAGCTTGTTTTTTTTAGAGCCAAGCCCGGCTATAGGAAAGATAGACAAGTTGTTGGTCGTGCGTTGACCTTCGAATTTATAGGTCGCTTTCTTTAAATGTTTACTTAATTTCTTCTGTACTATTTTAAGTTCTGTAATTTTAGGAATGGTTGCTACGTTCAATGCAACCACTGCATCACTACTTAAAATATCATTTTTCAAGTATTCAACCATTGAATCAGCAAGTTCTTTGTTATTAATTAACCAATATCTATCAAAGCGATAACGTCCATTATTATGTAGATAAATATCGTTAAAACTTGCACCGCTATAGAGAATTTGATCATCAAAAATAAAACCTTTTAGATGTTGAACACCAAATAGCTCTTTACGCTTAACCGGGATACCCACAATTTGAATCCCCGTGCCATAGGTTTGTTGCATTTCTTGATACCAAGTAGCATTAGTATCCTTTGATTTTTTATTCCCAATTAAACCTCTTTGAGCGCGATGAAAATCAATACATACAACAATATCTAAACTGGGAATGTTTTTTTTAGCGGCATAAAGTGCCTGCAAAACCTCTTTACCTGCATCGTCAGCTTCCAAATATAATGCAGCTAAATAGATACGTTTTTTTGCAGCCGCAATTTGTTTTAATAACTCAGCTTTAAATGATGCCGAAGAAAATAGGCAATCCACAGCGTTAGTCGAAAGTGGTATTTTCTTAAGATTGTCTAGATATGATAAACTTCGTTTGATTCGAATACTCATAGAACTCTTTCATGGAATTGAATGTGTTATAGGTACAAATGAATTGCTACCTATAACGACAAAAACAAAACAAGGTTGCCTAGACAACCTTGTTCAATTATCGGTCAATTAACGATTAAAAAACCTCTGCTAATGCATCACAAAGAGGTTGCATATTATTTTTTGTCATTCCAGCAACAGAAATACGACCTGAACCAACAATATATACAGCAAACTCTGCTTTTAGTCGATTAACTTGTTCAACAGATAATCCAGAGAATGAGAACATGCCGTTTTGACGATTAATGAAGCTAAAATCACCAGCAACGCCCTTCTCTTTCAAGGTTTCAACGAATAGCTCGCGCATCTCTTGAATACGTTCACGCATGGCAGCCACTTCCAGAACCCACTCACTGTATAGTTTTTCATCATTTAAGATAGTCGCAACAACAGCAGCACCATGCGCAGGAGGATTTGAATAATTTGAACGAATTCCCGCCTTAATTTGACTAAATGCTGACTCTGCTATTTCACTATTTTCAGCCACTAGCGTGATACCACCGACGCGTTAATTATATAAACCAAAGTTTTTAGAGAATGAATTAGCAATTAATAACTCTTTATTATACTGAGCAAATATACGTAATCCTTGGGCATCTTCTTCAACCCCTTTGGCGAAACCTTGGTAGGCAAAATCGAAGAATGGAATTGCGCCTAATTCAGCAACCAACTTCGCAAGTATTTCCCACTGTTCGGTTGTTGGGTCAATACCCGTTGGGTTATGGCAACAACCATGAAACAAGATAAGGTCGCCAGCTTCAACCTGCTGTAATGATGCAATCATCGCATCAAAATCGAGGTCTTTGCTCGCTGCATCATAATAGGCATAATTAGCAACTTCCAGCCCTGCTGTATTAAATACGTTAGCATGATTAGCCCAAGTAGGGTTACTTACCCATATTTTTTTGATACCTAATTTTTTTACCGCAAAATCAGCGCCAGTACGTAATGCACCCGTACCGCCAGGCACTTGCGCAGTGCATGCTCGATTGGCTGTAATTATCTCGGAATCTTTACCAAATAACAGTCTTTGAACAGCTTGATCATATTCAGCAAGGCCCTCGATACTTAAGTAGCTTTTAGTGGTTTCACTATTAAGTAGGCGCTTCTCCGCTTCTTTAACGGTTGCTAAAATTGGGGTTAAACCGCTCTCATCTTTATAAATACCAACACCAAGATTGATTTTATCAACACGCGGATCCTTTTTAAACGCATCTGTTAAACCTAAAATAGGATCAGCAGGTGCCATACTCACTTGTTCAAACATGTTTATTCCTTCACAAAGATAATTGATAGATTATTTTCTATTTGCAGTTATACCATTACTGCTTTAGTGATCAATAAAAAATTTACTATTGCGTTGATTTCGCTTCAAGTTCTGCAATTTTTACTTTCCAAACTGCCGGCCCTTGATCATGTACGTTATTTCCTTGACTATCTACCGCAACGGTAACAGGCATATCTTCAACTTCAAATTCATAAATGGCTTCCATACCTAAGTCAGCAAAAGCGACGACTCGTGATTTTTTTATTGCCTTAGAAACAAGATAAGCAGCCCCCCCAACAGCCATTAAATATACCGCTTTATGGTTGGCGATGGAATCAACCGTTTGTTGCCCACGCTCAGATTTACCTATCATGCCAAATAGTCCGGTCTGCTCAAGCATAAAATCGGTAAATTTATCCATTCTAGTCGCTGTCGTTGGCCCTGCTGGCCCGACAACTTCATCTCTAACCGCATCTACGGGGCCTACATAATAGATAAACTTACCTTTAAAATCGACACCTTCGGGTAACGCTTTCCCCGATGAAAGCAATTCATGAATACGTTTATGGGCGGCATCACGTCCCGTTAGTATTTTCCCTGAAAGTAGTAATGTATCGCCACTTTTCCACTTACTAATATCACTTTTACTAATACCATCGACATTAACTCGATGTACGTTACTTCCCTCTTGCCGAGTTATAGCAGGCCAATCTGTAAGCTTCGCGGGTATAAACTGCGCTTCACCAGAGCCATCAAGGGAAAAATGAACATGCCTTGTTGCAGCACAATTTGGGATCATCACAACGGGTTTACATGCAGCATGGGTCGGGGCACTTTTAATTTTCACATCAAGTACTGTTGTTAATCCACCTAACCCTTGAGCACCGATTCCTAATGCATTAACACGGCGCATAATTTCTAAACGTAACTTTTCATCACTACTCAATAAATGCGCTGTATTTTTTTCTTTAGATTGGAGATCATGAATATCAATGGGCTCCATCAATGACTGTTTCGCCATTAATGCCGCTTTTTCAACTGTACCTCCAATACCGATACCTAGCATACCGGGCGGACACCACCCAGCCCCCATGGTCGGCAAGGTTTTTTCAACCCAATCTTCAATCGAGTCGGAGGGGTTAAGCATCACCATTTTTGATTTATTTTCTGAGCCGCCTCCTTTTGCTGCGACCATGACATCAACTTTATTACCACTTACTAGCTCAACATGAACAACACTCGGTGTATTATCCTGTGTGTTTTTTCTAGCACCAGCAGGATCACTGACAATGGAGGCGCGCAATGGGTTACTTGGGTCACAGTAAGCCTGACGAACACCTAAATCGATAATTTCTTGTAACGATAAATCACTATCAAACTGGACTTTCATGCCCACCTTAACAAAAACGTTTACGATGCCAGTATCTTGACAAATAGGTCTCTGCCCCTCAGCAGACATACGTGAGTTAATTAAGATTTGTGCAATCGCATCCTTTGCCGCAGGATTTAGCTCTTTCTGATATGCCTTATCCATTGCTTGGATAAAATCAAGCGGATGGTAATAGGATATAAACTGCAAGGCATTGGCAATACTATTTACAAGGTCTTGTTGCTTAATAACTGTCATATAAAACTCCGTACGTTTTCATAATCGCATTTATTATAAGTGGCTTGAGTATAAAGAGAATGTTAATCTTCATCTTTACATTAACCAACCTATTTGTAATAAATTTGTTGCCTGAACTCAAAAATTATGACTAATTGCTCTACAAACGATATTTTAATAAAACCGATTACGCTGACACAAAGTGAGTTTCTCGCCTTTAAAAAGGCAGCCTCTAAACTTAATTGGGCTATATTTTTAGAATCTGCACAAACAGACCACGCTGACAGTCGTTGGTCAATTTATAGTGCACAGCCGATTGCAACGATAGAAACCGTTTCGGCAATCAGCACGGTAACACAGCACGCTTTAATATCAACAACCACTGATGATCCCTTCTCTGTTGTTGAAACATTACGTAAAGCGCTATTTCAACCTGTATGCAATAGCCATGAACTGCCTTTTACTGGTGGTGCACTGGGATATTTTTCCTATGAACTGGGTTATCAATTAGAAAAAATTAACCATGCTACTGATCCAAGCGGCTTAGATTTACCGGAAATGGCCATCGGTTTTTATGATTGGGCATTACTTAAGGATAACCACAACGATCGTTTTTATCTTGTTATCCATAAAAGCAAACAGAGCAACGAGAATACGCAGACGCTCTGGGCAAAAAGATCCGCTTGGATAAAACAACATGAACAAGCACTCCTTGTAAACAAAGCGAATCAACAAAACAATTTTAAATTAACATCGAGCTGGTCGGCAAATATGGACAAACAAGCCTACCAAACTAAATTTACGAGTGTGCAGAATTACATTCTTAGTGGAGATTGCTACCAAGTTAATCTAGCACAACGCTTTAATGCAACCTATCAAGGTGATGAATATCAAGCTTATCAAGCTGTGTTTATTGATAACCGCCCCCCTTTTGCTGCATTTTTCCGTTTACCCAAACAAGTGATTTTATCCTTATCGCCTGAGCGCTTTATAAAGTTACACAATGGCATCGTGGAGAGTAAACCCATTAAAGGGACTAGACCGCGATTTGATGATCACCAGGCCGATCAATTAAGCAGCCAAGCCTTGCTTAACTCAGAAAAAGATAGAGCGGAAAATTTAATGATTGTAGACCTATTACGCAACGATATTGGTCGAGTCTGTCAATCGGGCAGCGTTTCAGTTCCGAAATTATTCACCATTGAAAGTTTCCCTGCTGTGCATCATTTAGTCAGCACGGTGTTGGGTAAATTAGCCAATAAATATAGCAGCGAAGATTTACTCCGAGCTTGTTTCCCTGGTGGTTCTATTACCGGCGCCCCCAAAATTCGAGCAATGGAAATTATAGCAGAATTAGAGCCACATAAACGGCAACTTTATTGCGGTAGCATTGCTTATATTAATAGCGATGGTTCAATGGATAGTAACATTTGTATTAGAACATTATTATGCCATCAAAACAGCATCTATTGCTGGGCTGGTGGTGGCTTAGTCGCTGACTCAGACGTGCACCAGGAGTATCAAGAATGTTTCGATAAGGTAAGTAAAATATTACCTTGCCTAGCAGAAATCAATCAACAATTAGAGTGAAACTACGTTTCACTCTAGGCTAGTCTTTATGTAACAAGCATCAATGTGTAGATATGATAGGAATTGCTATAATTAGCGCGTAGGCAATTCAATATCTTCAAATAATTTATTCACTTCTGCACTATATTTTAATTGAATAGCCTTCTCGACCAAGGGGCGCGTTAAATGCGGGGCGAATCGATACATGAAGTCATACATATAATCACGTAAAAAAGTCCCTTTACGAAAGCCAATGCTGGTGGTGCTTGGCGCAAAAAGATGGCTAGCATCTATCACACAAAAATCATCATCGGATTTATTCATCGCCATACTGGCAACCACACCAACGCCCAACCCCAAGCGCACATAGGTTTTAATAACATCGGCATCGGTTGCAGTAAATACCACATTAGGAGAAAACCCAGCTGCATTGAAAGCTTCATCTAACTCAGAGCGGCCAGTAAACCCAAATACATATGTTACGATGGGATACTGGGCAATGTCTGCAATGGTAATATTTTGGACATTAGCTAAAGGGTGCCCCTTAGGGACTATCACAGAACGATTCCAGTGATAACAAGGTAGCATAATCAAATCGCTATAAAGATGTAATGCTTCAGTAGCAATAGCAAAATCCGTTTTCCCTTTCACCACTGATTCACTTATTTGTGCAGGCGTCCCCTGATGCATATGCAAAGAAACATGCGGATAACGTTTAATAAACCCCTGTATAACCTCCGGTAAGGCATAACGTGCTTGGGTATGAGTTGTAGCAATATTTAAAGAGCCTTGATCAGGTTTAGTATATTGTGACGCGATTGCTTTGATACTTTCAACTTTACCCAATATTTCCGAAGCAAAGCGGATCACTTCACTGCCTGCGGGTGTCACCTGCGTTAAATGTTTACCACTACGCTCAAAAATTTGGATGCCGAGTTCGTCTTCAAGCATACAGACCTGTTTACTAATACCTGGTTGTGAAGTAAATAAGTTTTCAGCTGTCGCAGAAACATTTAAATTATTATTTAACACTTCTACAATGTAGCGTAATTGCTGTAATTTCATAAAAAGACCAAGGTTTATAATTAGTTAATGGTTAATTATTCTATCAGAGTTATAATAAACAGAAAGATCTACTTTTCAAATAAGATGATTTAGTGAATGGCTATTTACCAATAATCAATATCTTATAATAAAATGATCTTACTTTTGCAAATATAATACGCATTTCCACACTTTATTATTTTTTATATTGATTATTAAACCGACAGAGGTGCTTATGCAGGATGAAAATAGTCTCGATTTTAATACCATTTTAGCCACCAGCGCGCATGACATGAAAAACTCTTTATTTATGCTTTTACAGTCTATTGAAGAGTTAGACCTTGCCGATAACTTCACGCCAAAACAGCACCAATCTTTTGCAGATCTGCATTATCAGACATCGCGCATTAACGGCAGTTTAATGCAATTATTAGCATTATACCGTGACCAAACAGGCCAACTGCCCATCAACATAGAAGAAAATTCTGTTAGCGATATGTTGCAAGAGGTATTAGATAGAAATCGACTATATATAAATAGCAGCCATATAAAAGTCATACTTGATGTAGATACCGATTTAACCGCTTACTTTGATCAAGATTTAATCACCTATATTATTACAGATGTTTTTGTCAATGCACTGCGCCACACCGACAAAAAAATTATTCTACGCGCATTTACCGATGAACAGTACGTGACCATTCAGGTTGAAGATGACGGCAATGGCTACCCTGACCATATGTTAGCAGTGAATCAAGATCAAGAACTACCATTCAACGCCGCGCGTGGACGAAGCGGCCTTGGTCTTCTATTTGCAAAAAAAATTGCCGCTGCACATAAAACAAAGCTGCTACAAGGTCACATTTTACTAGAAAATAAAGAAGAATCTGGTGGAAGTGTATTTACCTTAAGGTTACCTTAATGCAAACTAGAAACTTTAAATGTCTTAATATTTCTTTTCATCTTTTACTTTGTACCTGAGAATATATGCTATTTCCGATAATTGTTTCATTAATCGCCTTACTCCTGTTTATATTAATTGGCTATAATATGATTCAGCAATATAAGTTAAAAATCGAAACTGAAAAAAGAATTGCCATGAGTAAACAACGGGCAGTGATCAGTGAGGTTGATGAAATATTGCTCAACGCAACGCGCATGCCATTTAGTAAAAATTTATTATTAATTCTCCAACAGCGCATTCGCAACGCATTGATGTTAATGCTAAATAATGCACCAACCAATGAAACTATACGCGACCATTTAAAAAATACAGAAGTACAAATCCAACAAACACGTGAAAACTATAGCCCTCCCGATGAAAGTAGCTTCCGTGCACCAGAAAATGATAAAGAGGCATTACTTCTTTTACAGGTAACTAAAAAAATCAGAGCGGTACTTAGATCAGAGCATGCTAAAGGAAAAATCAATACTGAAATATTTGTTGCAGAAGATCATCGTCTCGAGTTAATGCAATTAAAAATAAACCTTGAAAATAGTATTAAAAGAATTACCAATGCCCATCTAAACAAGCAATTTGGCAGTGCTAATCAGATGATTAATAAACTACTTGAGATTTTACAAAGTATTCCTGACAAAGATAGCTACTTAGAAAGGCAGTATGAAAAATTACTAGCGATCAAAGATGAGATAAAATCGTACTTAGTTAAACATAGCGATAAAGAGCTAGAAGCAATTAAAGCACGTGAAGAGGAGAAGAAAAATGATCTCGATGTACTTTTCCAAGATAAGAAGAAATGGTAAGTAGCTATAACACAATAAATTTAACTGATCCAAATCAACAGAGCGATGCTTTAAGCAATTCCAATTAGTATTGTTTGATTCAAATCATGCGTCATTTAAATTGTAAACTTTAATATGAATTAACTTTTGCAACGAGAATAAACCATGCAACACATCTGTGATAAAAAAATCAATAAATTCAGAAAGATGCTACTAGATTCACTGGAAGTAATACGGAAAAATATTGCACTTAGCTTAGCTAAATCAACAGACAGTAATGATAAAATGCTTGCCTCTCAGCTTTCCATACTATCCATTGATGAGCTACTGGACCTAGCAATAAATAGCAATATAGCGACCATATCAAGCCTCAGCAGTGATATCCAACGTATTGATGCCGCATTAAATAATATACAAATTAATATGTTTGGGTTATGTGCCGACTGTGAAGAAGAAATTGACGAACAAATATTAACTAATGCCCCAACAACACAGCGTTGCAGCCATTGTCAAAGTAAGTATGAAAAACAAAAATGTAAGGGCTTTAAGCTTTAATATTATTAATTTTAAAGTAACTCTGTGACTTATATGCATTGCATCAACTACAGGCACTGCATATAATCTCTTATTTAAGAGTTGTCACCTTGTCGAAAAATAATTCAGCTAACCTACAGCCTTCTGCCTCAAGCGACCATAAAATGAGTGCCTTATCCATAAAGCAGTGCTCCCCTGATTTTACTGCTCAGCTCGCTAGTGGTGATCATCATGTTGAAAATTGGTTATCGATATACCCCATCGTTTCACAAATAATCACTCATTTTACCAAGCTACCACAACCGTTGCTGATTATAAATTCACGCTCTTGGGAAGCCGCTATCGCAGTAACCAATGAAACTTTACCTGATAATTTTCAGTCGTTAGCTCTGCAAAATTACAACCAACAAACTTTATTTGGCCGACTTAACATTGAAAATGATATTTTAGTCAATTTTGCGGCTGGTGAAATAGCCAATCATCAAAATGGCTGTCTCATTCTTCATATTAGTCCGTTACTTGTTTCTCCACATTTATGGTTTTTACTGAAAGCCTTTTTACTTAATCGGACGGTGCCCGCCAGTTCAGCAGTCAATAGTGATAAATTAAAAGGTCCTTTTCCTGATCCCTTAGATAATGAGATCAATACAAAGGTAATCATTATTGCCAATCGTTTTCAACTAGATGAGCTTGCGCAAATAGATCCAGAATATAGCCAAGTTGATCGCTTATTTACTGAATTATCAAGCGATATAGACACGACCGATAGTAATATTCAGTCTCTAAAATTTTATTGCCAGCGATTAATCAAACAGTCCCAAATACATGCACTGACTGATGATGCGATGGCATTACTGTTTCACCATTTATCGAGTTTATGTGAACATCAACGAAAAATACTGTTTTCACCTCGTATTATTGAGAACTTATTACGTTATGCACAATTACTTAATCCAGAGAAACCGACTATTTCTGCATTAGAAATCCAAAATGTACTTGATTTACAGGATCAATCTCATTCATTAGCGCAAAGTTTCAGCGACCAAGCTATCATTGAAAAACAACTACGTTTACAACTTAAAGGTGCTGAAATTGGGCAAATAAATGGTATGTCGGTTGTTGAATTGATGGGCTACCCCAATGAATTTGGAGAAATATTTCGTATTTCAGCAAGCGACATGCTTGGCGATGGAGAGATTATAGATGTTGAACGAAAAGTTGATTTCAGCCGGTAATATTCATGCGAAAAGTATGCTTATTGTACAAGGATACCTAAACCATTTTTTCACTCATATTAATAATTTTCCGCTTTCATGTAATGTCGTATTTGAACAATCCTATCAAGAAAGTGATGGCGACAGTGCTTCTCTGGCGATTTTATTAGCGGTGATATCCTGTTATGCAAAACGTCCTTTGGCACAAAATTTATTTGTCACAGGTTCATTAGATCAACAAGGTAATGTATTAGCGATTGGTGGCATTAACCAAAAAATTCATGCTATAACTCGTCTATTTAACTTACAATTATTAACGGAAGCTGTTAGCGTTATCATTCCGAAAGCCAATCAAATTAATTTAACCTTAGATTCACAGACGCTACTATTGGTTGAAAATAAAATGATAAATATATATGCCATTGACCACTGCCAAGAAGCATTTCCGCTATCGATGAACTGCTCCTTTAGTGATGTAATAGAGCAGATTAACGATCGCATAGAAACGATAAATAAAGATGAAGATAATGACATCAATGACAGTTGGCTTACAAAATTACTCGCTCTATTTAAATAACTAAACTTGATTAAAGTTGATTGTTAGCAATCAGTCAGATAGAGTATGCCCATTTTATTTTAATGGTGTTCATTGCAAACCATGAACTACCACCACATTTTTACCTATGCAAAAGATAGAGATTATGACTAAAACCATATCCCAAAAAGAGTTGGGGAAAAACTCTTATACAAAAGAAGAATTAGTGCAATGTGGCCAAGGCAATTTATTTGGTGAAGGTAATTGCCAACTTCCAGTTGATAATATGCTTATGTTAGACCGAATTATTAGCATTACATCTGACGGTGGTGAACACGGAAAAGGCGAACTCATCGCAGAATTAGATATTGACCAAGCACTATGGTTTTTTCAATGCCACTTCCCAGGTGACCCTGTTATGCCTGGATGTTTAGGACTTGATGCAATGTGGCAACTAGTGGGTTTCTTCTTGGGATGGAGCGGTGGCCCTGGTAAAGGACGTGCGCTAGGTGTGGGTAACGTAAAGTTCACAGGGCAAGTATTACCGACCTCTAAGAAAGTGACTTATAGAATTACCATGAAGCGTCTTATAATGAGAAAGTTAGTCATGGGTATTGCTGACGGTGTTGTAGAAGTTGATGGCAAAGTTATCTATACAGCAGAAGACCTTAAAGTTGGCTTATTTATCGACACAACTAGCTTCTAATTTAAGTTTGATTTGACGCATTTTTTAAAGCACTGTTTATATTAATACACAGTGCTTTATTTTTATCTGCTATCAAAGGTGTAAAAATGAAAACCTTATATACTTGGCTCAAAGCAATTGCGAAATTTATTAATTTTAGCCGATTATTTATTTTAAACAGTCTATTTTTAGTAATTCTAATAGTGATTATCGCCGCTATTAATATAGAAGAGCCGCAACTGCTCATCTCCGATAACTCGACTTTACACCTCAACTTTTCCGGATCAATCGTTGAACAAAAAAAACCCATCGATTTTTCTGCTGAATTATCTAAACAACTCGTCACATCAACAGAACAAATAAATAACGAATATCAGATAGATGAGATACTGCAGGTCATTCGCTACGCTAAATATGATCCACAAATAGATAATATTTTGCTAGAACTTGATGGGTTAACACATGCAAGTATAAACCACTTAACCGATATTGGTGACGCACTTAATAACTTCAAAAGTGCGGGGAAAAAGGTAACTGCTACTGCAGATAACTATTCGCAAAGTCAGTATTTTCTTGCCAGTTTTGCAGATCAAATCAATTTGAATCCTCAAGGTATGGTATTTTTACAAGGTTATTCTGTATATCGACTTTATTTTAAAGAGGCGTTAGATAACCTTCTCATTACGCCACATATTTTCAAAGTTGGCACCTACAAATCTTTTGTTGAACCTTTTACACAAAACACAATGTCAGAAGACAGCAAGATAGCCAACAAGCACTGGTTAGATCAACTGTGGAAAAATTATTCTAATACTGTCATTGCACAACGAAAAAATAGCAACATCAACGCAGATTCATTATCACCATCCTTAGTACAATTGAAAAGCGATTTACAAAAGGCAAATGGTGATCCAGCTCGCTATGCACTGCAAGTTGGTTTGGTAGATGAACTCAATAACCGTTTTAACGTGATTAAAACACTAAAAGAACAAGCCCAATCACAGGGGCATGAATTAAAATTGCTTAGTTATGATGACTATCAATCTACATTACCAGCGCTTTATGAGGATCAATATTCATCAAGTAAAATTGCTTTAATACATGGCAGTGGTGAAATACTAGATGGTCAACAAAATGGTGATACCATTGGTGGTGATAGCTTTGCAAAGTTACTTGAAAAAGCGCTTAACGATACACAAATTAAAGCCGTCGTTATTCGTCTTGATACACCCGGAGGTAGTGCCTTTGCTTCGGAAAAAATACGCCAACAAATATTAGCGTTAAAACAAGCTGATAAAAAGGTGGTTGTATCCATGGCTAGTGTTGCAGCCTCTGGAGGTTACTGGATAGCCTCTGCAGCAGATATGATTGTTGCTCATCCTACGACCTTAACGGGATCTATCGGTATTTTTGGCATGTTTGCAAGCATCGATAAAGCACTAAATAAATTCGGTATCTATAATGACGGTATTGGAACTAATGAGTTATCAACACTCAATCCCACACGCGCACTCAATCCAGAACTTGCTGAGATTATGCAGCTTGGCATCGAACATGGCTATCAACAATTCCTAACTGTTGTGGCGGAAGGTCGTAACATGTCGATAGCAGACGTTGACAAAATAGCACAAGGGCGAGTTTGGACTGGTCAAGATGCACTGCAGTATCATCTGGTTGATAAGCTCGGAAATTTACAAGATGCGATTAATGAAGCGGTGACACTCGCAGAATTAAATGAATACCAAATTGAGATTATTGGCCCAACGCTTTCCACAAAGCAACAATTTATTAATGAGATATTTAGCACTTCGATAAAATGGCTTCCACAGAGTATGCAGATTTCCCCCTCTTTATATGAGGCCTTACAATCTATACAAGCACAAACCTCTGTTTTATCAAAATTTAATGATCCACAGGGGCATTATCTTTACTGCCCTATGTGCAGCGTAAAATAAGTTAAAGGTGCTAGAGGTTAAATACTCTAGCGCCTAACTAGATAATCCATGAAACAAATATTTCCACTGCAATACTATACTGAATCGGGCAATTTAAAACCGCCCATCTATTTTTATATAACACTATTCTTTATAGCTAGAACTTGGGCATTACTCATTATCTCGTTAACCTCTCGAGAAACGGGTACTACATTATTGGCTATTTTTTATCCTGAAAAAACACACTTTTATTTAGGCTTATTGACGGGATTTATTGCACTGATGCTTTTCTTGTTAGCAGGACGAGATCATGACAAACATAAATATTTATCACTGTTGTGGCAAAATAGTTACCCATTACTAATGGTCAGTTTACTCTGCGATTTGGCTTTACAGATCTATTACTTATCTCTACACCATTATCAGTATTCCTTAACAGCCTCTATCCAGCTTGTAGCGATACTTTGGTTATTTTTATATTGCTTAACAAGCAAACATTTAAGAGCAAGCTTTATTCGTTATAAAACCAATTAACCTTTGCGAGTAATCGCTAGCAATGACTATTCCATGTAACGCTGTTATCTATTATTTTAACCAACAAGATAGACCAGATACTTATGTGGATTGGTATAATCTCCTTTTAAGTAATAACAGCACTTTATTGCAACTTTTTCCCATGCAAATAAAAAATGCCATTCAAATTAGGTGAATGGCATTTATAATAGATAAGTTATATTAACGAGTTAATTTGCTTATCTTAAATTGCTTCAATTAGAATTAAACCTTCACTTCCGGCATTAAAACTAACCGTGCCATTACTGACCGTTGCGATTGAACCATCATAAGCATTACGTACATTACTGCCATCAACAAAGTAATCAGCAACATTAACGGTAACAGTGCCTGTGCCATCAATTACGACAACCACGTTATTGACATTGCCAGAGATCGGATTTGTCCAACTACGCGCAAACGCTTTACCGCTTGATTGTCCAGAAAGCAGGATTTGCTGTCCAGCACCTACGGCTGGATTATCACGACGGAATTGTCCCACTTTTTGCCAATGCTGATGAATGCCATTATTTGCACGGCTCCAGTCAACACTTGAACGGCTGCCCTGATCTTTATCACTACCGCCATCTCCATTGAAACGGCCTAACTCATCACCGTAAAAAATTTGTACGCCGCCAGGTGATAACATTAATGCTGTACCTGCACGTTTTTGACGCACATCATCACCATTGTAATAAACAGATCCTGTATCATGGCTAGAGATATAACTCAGTACATTCCAATCTGTAGAGCTATTAACTTGGTTTGCATAACTGGCAAATTGATTGATCATGCTGTCAGTGCTTGCCACCATCCCGTCAATAATACCTTTAAAGCTAAAGTTAATGACTGAATCAAAGTTAGCTGTGGTATGAATATCAGACTGGCCAACACCATGCCCCCACACTTCCGCTGTAGACCAGAAATCGTCATTCCAATCAGCACCTGGCGCGCCAGTGTTATTTTGACGCCATTCATGTAGCGCAATATTGGCTTGATAATTTAGGTTTGCCCAGTTGTCATAGGTAACGTGTTTAGCCGTATCAACACGGAAACCATCAATACCATAATCTTTAACATATTGAACTAACCATTCAGTGATCCAATCTCGCACACGTTTAGTACCTTGCGCCTGATAGTTACTTAAATAACCTTGACCGAAGGTTGCTTTATTAGCTAAGAATGGCGGAATTCCAACTGCTTTAGTAGATTCTGTTTTAAAATCAGGTAGATAAGCTAAACATTTAGACAGATCATCACCGCCACAGTTATCATACCCCGGTAATCCCACGCGTATCCAATCTTTGCCCCACCAATTAAGCCATTTATATTCATCACCATCATAGTTAATAGTGCTGTGATAGCCAAACCAGTTTTCTCCGAACCCGGTGTCCAGTATGCCCCCGCCGTTGTTGAACCGTAGTTAAACTCATGCATATCTTTGAGTGTATTGTAGCCAGCATGATTCATTACCACATCCATAACTACGCGAATGCCTTGACTATGAGCGGTATCTACGAACTGTTTAAATTCAGCAGGCGTTCCCATATTAGCATCAAGATTCGAGTAATCCTGTACGTAGTAACCGTGATATGCGTAATGAGCAAAATCGCCATTACTGCCACCACCAACAAAACCATGAGCTTGTTCGTACGGTGCTGTGATCCAGATAGCGTTAACCCCTAAATCAGTAAAGTAACCGGCGTTAAGTTTTTCCGTTAACCGGCAATATCACCGCCGTGGAAGGTGCCGATATTTTTGCCCGTTGCATCAACACTTGGACGACCATAAGAGTTGTTATTAGATGAATTACCATCTTTAAAACGGTCGGTAATAACAAAGTAGACACTGGCGTTATCCCAGGTAAAGTCTGACGCGCTAGGCGGAGCGATTTTAGTTAGCGTGAAACACTCATTGGCACTGCTGTCGCTATTTTCAGCCCATAAACAAACTTGCATTGACTCATCAATGGCTAAGTCTGCCCCCACTACAATTACCGTACCATGGTTGAATGCAATGCCGTTCACAGGATCGCTTCCATCAACGGTGTAACGACCACCTATCACGTTATCACCAGTAGCATGCAGTGTGACGCTTACATCATCCGTAGAAAAAGTAGGACTGACAACATCAATACTAACATCCGCATCTTGAGTTGGGATATCACAACCATCTGTCCAACTCCCTGTAGACACATGATATGTACCATCACTAGCGCGTGTTAAATCAGGCGTTTTATTATTACCACTTTCACTGAAAAGCATATTGCTTGATTCGGTGTCTATAAAACTATAACTGAATAAGCCATCAGCAACTTCAATCATCGCATCGCCTGGCCAAATAGAATCAGGCGGTGTATCAACAGGTAGTGCATTCCAATGATGAATCGTTGGCTGTGATAATCCTTCAACACAAACAATGAACCCGGCTTGTGCCGCTTCCACTTTAGTGTAAGTGTAAGTCTGTGACACAGCTCCCTGCGCATTGGCGACATAAACTTGCAAATCAAGTGATTGGCCAATTTGTAATTCTGCACCGACAGAAATAATATCGCCATTACTAAAAACGGTTCCCTGAGTTGCATCACCGGTACCGATCAGATAGCGGCTATCTGTAATATTAACGCCACTGTAACTTAAGGTCACATTGAGACTATCTGTATCAAATTCACCATTTGCAGGGGTAATTGCTAATTCAGGTTTGACTGGTTGGACAACTTCCGCGGCTTTAATTTCATGCGAGGATGCATTAAAACTAATTGCATAATTTTTGTTATCAGCAACAACAAAATCTTGCGTTGGATAATTTTCACCCCATGAACCATCTGCGCTGCAAGCGGCAATTTTAAAGCGAGCAGGTGTCTCTTGCCCAGTGAACGCCTGCGTCAACTCATATAAACCAGGGGTAGCGCTTAATGCTAAAGGTGTTTGTTGCCAACCATTTGCCGTACCACGGAAACACCAAACGGGATCAGGTGTGCTTGAACAGCTAGCAACAGATTTCAGGGCAATATATTTACTGTCGCTATTGAAAGTAATTTCATAACTACCAGGCGATACAGTGTAATCTGCACTTGGATATGCTTCATTCCAATTACCATAGCGGTCTATTTTAAAACGAGGATTATCACTACCAAAGGTTTGGCAGGTTGTATATTCACTTCCGGAAACGTATTCTAAGGGCGTATTAGCCCAGCCATTTGGTGTACCGCGAAAATCCCATTCTGCTTGCGCAGAGAGAAACCGCAAACAAACCAAACAATAATGCTTTATTCATTTTAATTCCTTTTAACAACTAAATTAAAGCAACAACCACAATGGCTATTGCTTGATTTACAGGCAATAAAAAATCTAATTACTTATTCATATTTATTGCTAGATTGAATAGACAGCAAGCGCTGTTATAGTGCGAAGTTAATTGACTTCACGAAAAGATAACTATTTTGATATGCGGAATAATCCGTTATAACAATTCTGACTGATTGTTTAAGCGGCGATTCTAGTGCAAAAAACAAACAACAAGCAAAGAAAACAATTAAAATGAGAATTAAATCAATAAGAAAGCACTTACAAATCAAATTGAGCGGGTTTTCATCACAAAATTTATCAACGCGAACTCGATACATTATCGGTCAAATAAAAACATGATTTAGATAAATCATTTTGTTCTATCTGTTTAATATAAACTAAAACTTATAAGAACCTACTTTTTGGGTGTATTGATTCAAATCAATTTTGCTTTATTTAGTGTTTTACAATAAATAAAAAATAAGTATCCTTCCATCTTTACCGTAATGGGAATGTTTTTCCCATTCTATTGAGTTAGTGTATGGAAGACTAATCAGCGCTTAAAGGACTTTAACTATTAAAGAGTGAAGTTCTTCGATGGCAAATTGGATTAATCACCTAGCAAATATTAGTTGGTATACCTACCTCCCGCTCTTAATTATCCTCGGTCTATTTATCAGTATCAGAATGATACAAATCCGGGACTATATCTCCCCTGTTGATGATTCAAAGTGGAATTTGGTAACGATTAAAGAGGCGCTTTCTATCTCTCTAGCGTCAAAAATGGGAACTGGTGCAATAATAGGCGTTCTTGCTGCGATGTGGCTTAGTTCTGATACCGGTGTTGGTGGTGAAGGCGTCGTCCTATGGATATTCATTGGCATGTTTGTCATGCTACCGATCACCTATTCTGAAGTGTTATTTACTCAAGTAAGCAAATTAACCCCAAGATATTTTATTAAAAAACAGCTAAATAATCGATTTGCACAAATATACGCAATTGGCCTTGTGACGCTCTATGCCTTTGGATTTGTTGGTTTCCAATTTACAGGTGTGCAAACGGTTGTGCGCTTGTTTTCTGAGCAACATTTAGCCTATACCTTCACAGAAACTAGCGCATTAATTGGCATTGTTCTACCTATATTGTTAGGTGTAACTATTGTCATATTAACCAAAAGCCATGCTATCTTTATTAACACATTATCATCTATGATTTTTAGTCTCGTCATAGCCTATCTTTTATTTTTTATTATTTTCCTAATTAACACACCCGATTATTGGCTCGAATATGGGCAACGAATTGTCACCGATTTTTTACAATTTCGTAGTGCGGGTGTTGGTTTACCGCTTGGATTAATTATCGGTTTTCAGCGCATTATTCAGGTTGGAGAAACCTCACTAGGTACCTCTTCACTATCAAGTTCAGCGCGATTAAATTCTCCTCGTAGAGAGGCTGAAGTACAAACTTTCGCTACTATCATTTGTATCTTTGTTGCAGTGATAGTGTCGAGCTATGTCTTTTCTTATGGGCATTATCATATTGCTGATGTGGCGCTTTCTGAAAGTGGGTTTGACCGAATTAAAGGCTTTATTCTAACCGTCTATTCTGTTACCGGATACTTTGGTTTATCGATAGTGCTGGCCTTTTTCATCATTTCTGGATTTACAACAATATTGGGATCTTTTCATTACATCAATACCACATTAAAACTAACGCTTAATAAGCGCATTGCTATCTATCTTTTATTAATTTCAGTCTCTGGCTGCCTCAGTGTCGCTAATTTCGATGTCATCTTTGATGCCACTAACCTACTGATGTTTATAGTAGGCGGTATTAATCTAATCGCAATGGCACGCTTTGTCAGCCAAAAAATTCAACACGTTACCCTATAAGGTTATTATCATGAGTAAAAAAATTCTAATCATTGGTGGTGTCGCAGGCGGAGCCTCTGCAGCGGCACGCCTTCGTCGTCATAGCGAAGAAGATCAAATTATTATGTTTGAAAAAGGACCACACGTATCATTTTCAAATTGTTGCCTGCCTTACCACCTAAGCGGTGTCGTAGAAAAAGCTGACGACTTAGTACTAATGAGTCCTGAAAAATTTGCCTCTCAATATCGCATTGATGCTCGTACAAACCAAGAAGTCGTCACGATTAATCGTCAACAAAAAACCGTCACAATAAAGAAACTGTTAAGTGACGAAGTTTATAGCGAAAGCTACGACAAATTAATTCTTTCTCCAGGTGCAAAGCCAATCATCCCGGCTATTCCGGGTATTGATAAAGTTAACGCCTTTTCGATACGCAATGTCGTTGATATCGACCGATTAAATAGCTACATAAAAGGCAGTGATGCAAAAAACATTACTGTTATTGGTGGGGGCTTTATTGGCGTTGAGGTAGTCGAAAATCTCAAGGAAGCGGGTTACAACGTTACCCTCGTCGAAGCGATGCCACAAATAATGAGACCATTCGATTATGAAATGGTACAAATTCTACATAAAGAGTTACTTGACCAAGATGTTAATCTGATCGTTGCTGATAAAGTCGTTAAGTTTGAAGATAACATAACTATTTTAGCTTCCGGTAAAGCGATTCCATCGGATGTAGTCGTCATGGCAATTGGCGTTTCTCCAGAAACAAACCTTGCGCTTGATGCGAACTTGAAATTGGTGATAAAGGTGGCATTAAAGTTGACCAAAACTACTGTACTAATGACCCAGATATTTACGCAGTCGGTGATGCGATAGAAGTTTATGGTGCATTATTAAACAGCACCTTTTTGTTGTCACTAGCGGGACCTGCACAAAAGCAAGCACGAAGCGTTGCAGATCATATCAATGGTATGGCCGTTGACAATCGTGGTTTCATCGGCTCCTCTGTTGTTAAAGTATTTAATTACCATGCAGCTGCAACTGGACTTAACGAAGCACAAATACAAGCAAGTGGCATGGGCATTAACTATCAAACGGTAAAAATTATTCCCAACGATAAAGTCGGTTTAATGCCCGAATCATTTGGTGTTCACTTTAAATTAATTTTTGAAGTACCAACGGGCAGAATTTTAGGCGCACAAGCGATTGGTTTAGGTAATATAGACAAACGCATTGATGTTATCGCAACCGTCATCAAATTTGGTGGCACTATTTACGACCTAAAAGATCTCGAATTATGCTACGCCCCACCATTTGGTACAGCAAAAGATGTCGTTAACTTTGCAGGTTATGTTGCAACAAACTTAATGCGTAATGACTTCAAACAAGTCCATGGGCGTGATGTACGTGGATTAGTTGAAAATGGGGCATATATTGTTGATGTACGTGAAATTGATGAATACCAACTAAGTCACATCAAAGGCGCTGTTAATCTGCCACTGAGCGAAATACGTGAGCGCGTTAACGAATTGCCTAGCGATCAAACTATCTATGTACACTGCCGTAGTGGACAACGCAGCTACAATGCCGTTTTAGCATTGCAAAAAATGGGCTTTAAAGACGTTTATAACATATCAGGTGGTTTCATGGGCTTATGTTTTAATGAATATTTCAACGATAAAACCATGCATCGAGACCCTATTGTGACCAATTACAACTTTGACTAATCCAAGTGTCGGCTACGATTTGGCCGACGCTTCATTATTATTTTTGGATATACATTTATGATTAATAAAAAACAAGCATTTGCAGGTATCGGCATTTTACTCGCCGCCCTGTTTTTTGGTAAATGGGAATTAAGCAGTCAAATGCTATTTTTCCGATTACTGGTCGGCATGGGATTAGGCTATGCTTTAACTCGTGGATTCATGGGATTTGCGGGAAGTGTTAACCGTGCCTATCGAGGGGGTTCAACTAAACTGATGCAGATTTTAATGCTTCTGTTTATTGTCACAGCCATCGTTAATGCAGGCTTCCTATTCAATAGCGATATTAAGTCATACAATCTATGGATTAATCCGATTAATGCCGGTTTGATTCTAGGCGGCTTATCCTTTGGCTTCGGTATGACCTTCTCTTCTTGCTGTGCATCTGGCGTAATGACGGATTTAGTAACGGATTTACCACGTGCAGGTGTCACACTCATATTCTTTTCTTTAGGTGTATTTATCGGTTTTCCAATACAAAGTTCACAACCTTGGATAACAGAAAGTCTATTTACCAGTGCTTCATACGCTAACAATCCTGATTATAATGGTGTTTTTCTGCCTGATTTATTCACTTTTGATGGCCTAAATGGCTACCTAGGCGCAATCATTTTAACCACTATTTTTGCTGCGATTGTCATTTATCTATGTAAAAAATATGAAGATAAACGTCGTGAAAAAGGCACTTACCATGGTATTGATACTGAAATAGAGCAACAACAAACAGTTGCCGATAAAAATAAAAAGCCGGCCACTCCTTTTAAATTATTAAGCGCACAAACCTATCAACAAATTTTTGTTGAACCTTGGTCAATGAAAGCAGGTGCGATGATGATTGTCATTATGTTCACATTAATGTTAGCGGTTACGCAAACGGGATGGGGAGCATCGACCCCCTTTGGTATTTGGGTTGGTCAAATATTAACCTTCGTCGGCATGCCAATTGAACAGGTCGCACACTTTGCTGATCGACCTGTTGGTATGTTTGCAACCCCCTTCTTTGAGCACCCTATTTCAGTGCAAAATGTTGGTATAGTTATTGGTACATTATTCTGTGTATTAATGATGGGGCAGTTAAAACTATCATTCAATTATTCTGCTAAACAACTCGCCTTATTTGCAATGGGTGGTCTATTAATGGGGTTAGGTACTCGTTTTGCAAATGGCTGTAATGTAGGGGCGCTATATACTCCTATTGCCAACTTATCCTTATCTGGCTGGATCTTCTTCGTGGCACTAGTATCAGGTGGAATATTTGGTAATCGAGTTGCTAAACGAATTAGTTAAGTAATGAATAGGAAGATATAAGATTAGGCTACCCGTTTTTAAAACGGGTAGCCTCTGTTTTAGTGTAATTTTAAGCGAGGACGTAAAATACGGTTAATTTTTTCAACCAAGGTCATTAAGCCCGTACGTAAATAGCCATGTAAAGCTACTTGATGCATTCTATACAGAGAGACATAAACTAAACGCGCTAAGCGTCCTTCAATTTTCATAGACCCTTTCATCAAGTTACCCATTAAACTACCCACTGTGCTGTAATTACTTAATGAGACAAGCGAACCATAATCACGATACTGGTAGTCAGATAACGGCTTATTTTTGATCGTTGCTAAAATATTATTAGCCACTAAAGAGGCCATCTGATGAGCAGACTGTGCACGCGGAGGCACAAAACCACCACCTGGTAATGGGCAACTAGCACAATCACCTAATGCATAAATTGTCTCATCTAATGTTGTTTGTAAATTTGCTTTCACCACCAACTGATTAATACGGTTGGTTTCCAATCCCGCAATATCCTTCAAAAAGTCAGGCCCTTTAATACCAGCAGCCCAGACGATTAAATCGGCTTTAATCAGTTCGCCAGATTTAGTCATTAAGCCCGCTTCAGTCGCCTCAGTAACCATTGTCTGGGTACGTACATCCACACCCAACTTAAGTAGCTCTTGATGTGCTGATGCCGATATTCTTTCAGGTAATGCAGGTAAAATTTTATCACCAGCTTCTATTAAACTCACTTTAAGATCCGTTGATTTGATCTCTTCAAATCCGTAACTAGAAACTTGTTGTAGTGAATTGTACAGTTCTGCTGATAATTCAACACCCGTTGCACCCGCGCCCACAATAGCGACACTCACTTGTTCAGCTTCTTTCACACCAAGCTGTAAATACTTGTTCAACATGAGATGATGAAATTTCTTGGCTTGCTGTGGACTGTCTAAGAAAATACAGTGGTCAGCCACCCCTTTCGTGTTAAAGTCATTGCTAACACTCCCTAGCGCCATCACTAAAATATCGTAGCTTAATTCACTTTCAGATAATATTTGCGTGCCATCTCTGTCATTAAGGCTCGCTAGATGAATTTTTTTATTTTCTCTATCAATATTATCAAGCGCTCCCAGTCTAAATTTAAAACCATGGTTTGTTGCATGGGCGCGATAACTTAATGCATCAATACCATCATCTAAAGAGCCTGCTGCGACTTCGTGTAGTAATGGTTTCCATAAATGCGTTCTATTTTTATCAACGAGTGTGATTTGAGCTTTTCTTTTTTTCCCTAATTTTTTTCCTAATGATGTCGCTAACTCCAATCCACCAGCCCCACCACCAACAATTACAATATTAAGCATACTTACCTCGAGTTTATAACAATTTATTTATAGCATTAATTTCATCAACAAAAATAATGTTATAAATAAATTTTCTAGGGACATATTTATAGCTAGATCACAGAAGAGTGTAATTATTTTACACAAAAAAACAAGGGTATGTTAACACTAATCATTAAATGTGGATATGTGGTTATTTTATTACAGGAATGTTAAAAGAGAAATAATCGGTTACCTATGAAGATCTCTCTTTTTATAGCGATTTGATCAAGACTGCTTAAATTGTTTAATTGTTTGCAGGTGGTGAGAAATATCTTGAAATTTGTGCCCCTGATTTTCATCAAATATGATCGGATAATATTTAGAAAGAAGATAATCACTCTCTGCTGAATTAAGCATTTCATCAGTTCGAGAGAGGATACATAAACAATTTTCTCTATTTTTACGACGAAAATCATTGATACATTTAGTCGCTATATCAAGGTACTCTTCCGGCCATTCTATCTTACCGACCATATTATCTTCAGGATTAAGGTTCGGATTAAATAACACCTGTTTAATACCACAGAGATAGCCAATGCGCTCACTCCAATAACCTCCAAGTCCAACACCACATATTAGAGGATTATCATCATCACTACTCTGAACATGCTTATGTACTTCTTTGAGAATATGACTCATATCATGCTTTGGATGTATGGTGCTGTAATGAACGAAACGAACATCATCATCGATAAACTTTAATTGCATCACTTTTTCATGATTGCCTGGGCTTGTTGCATCGAAGCCGTGGAGATAAATGATCATTTAAATATTTCCGCCTTATTCTTCTATTGTAAATTACACGACTGGTTTACAAATCTTTTAAAACTTATAGTTCATCATCATATACAAACAAATCTGTATATCCATAAGTTTATGGGAATTAAAATAGAGTGCAAGGGGTGAACTTAAGTAATTAGACATCTTCTACAAACCGTCGTAATTTTTGACTATTTTCTATCCAACTAGGATCCCGATTCAGTGGCAATATGCACTTATTTTTTATATGGGCTAATTTATGTACACTATCATCTTTCAGCCCGCTTGTAACATCTAAGTTATCTAATATTGAAATAGCAGCATCGCTGTCATTGCATGCTAAAACCAAATCACAACCAGCAGCAATTGCTTGCTCTGCTCTATTAACATGGTTACCTGCAAAACTAGCGCCTTTCATTGAAATATCATCGCTAATGATGACACCTTTGAAGTTTAGTTGTTTACGCAATATAGTTTGTAACCAATATGATGAAAAGCCTGCCGGTTGTGGATCACATTGCGCATACACAACATGAGATGGCATTACAGCAGCAAGTGAAGCGCACTTTATTAATTGTTGAAAGGGTAAAATGTCGCTCGTGAATATAGCTTCTTCACTACGCTTATCTACCGGGAAATCGACGTGAGAATCAGCTTTAACACTACCATGACCAGGAAAATGTTTTCCCGTTGCACGCATGCCAACACTTTGCATACCTTGTATATAGGCTTGTGCCAATTTAATTGTTGTATTCACGTCCGATGAAAATGCCCGTTCTTTTATGACATCAGAAATGCCATTTAAGTCTAGTACAGGTGCAAAACTTAAATCGATGTCACAGGCTATCAGCTCACTAGCCATCACAGAGCCACTGCAAAAGGCAAGTTGTTGAGCTTTTTCCAAATCATGGCACTGCAGCAAACTTCCCGCGGCAGGTAACGTTGTAAAGCCATGACGGAAACGTTGCACTCGACCTCCTTCATGGTCAACACTGATTAATAAATCATTTTTAGCATGATAACGGATTTGTTGGACAAGCTCCTTGAGTTGCTTAATATCAACAAAATTCCGAGTAAATAAGATAACCCCCGCGACTAAAGGATGAGCTAATATCTCCTTCTCTTGCGCATCTAACTCTACACCTTTCAAATCAATTATTATCGGTCTCATCACTTTTTCTCATATAGGATCGTTCGGGAATTATACCAATTCGCATAATATTATAGTCATAACTTGTTGAGGGAAAATGATGGAGAGCAAGGCGTATGATTGAGTAATAGCTCGCTATTACGATTGAATGCAACGCTGTTATCTATTATTTTACCCAACAAGATAGAGCAGATACTTATGCGGATTGTATAAATTGGTTAGGATTATTACATTCCTTGCACAGTGAATATATAAAAAAACCAGCAAAGCTGGCTTTTTTATTGTTATAAATATCACGCCACTATTCAATGCGTTGTATAAGCTTTTCGATTTCAACTCGCTGAACTGGATTACTCTTATTTAAAATAGATAATAGAATCTCCTTAGCCCCTTTTTTATCATCTATTTCTAGGTACGCTCTTGCTAAGTCTAGTTGCGCACTTACTCCATTTTCATCATCATCAATGTCGATATCAGACTCAGCATTAATAACATCCGGAAACTCATCTAAACCGAAATCTAAATCAAATTCGTCATAAAGATCTTCTTTATTATTAGACTGTTCACTATCTTCCATCAATGTCTCGATATCGATAAAATCATTCTTTTTAACAATCTCATCTTGATCAGTTTGCGCTTGAGCAAGCAAATCGTCAATATCGGCTTCATCGCTTTGCGCTTGAGACAGTAAATCATCGATATCAGCTTCATCGCTTTGCGCTTGTGCGAGTAAATCATCGATATCAGCTTCATCGCTTTGCGCTTGCGCGAGCAAATCGTCAATATCGGCATCATCGGTTTGCGCTTGCGCGAGCAAATCGTCAATATCGGCATCATCGGTTTGCGCTTGCGCGAGCAAATCGTCAATATCAGATTCATCGCTTTGCGCTTGAGCAAGCAAATCATCGGCATCAGCTTCATCGCTTTGCGCTTGAGCCAGTAAATCGTCAATATCGGCTTCATCGCTTGGCGCTTGAGCCAGTAAATCATCAATATCGGCTTCATCGCTTGGCGCTTGAGCCAGTAAATCATCAATATCGGCTTCATCGCTTGGCACTTGAGCAAGCAAATCGTCAATATCGGCTTCATCGGTTTGTGCTTGTGCGAGCAAATCGTCAATATCGGTTTCGTCGGGTTGCGCTTGAGCAAGCAAATCATCAATATCGGCTTGTTCCTGTTCTTCCTGAGCTAATAAATCATCTAATTCAGTACTAACAGATTTAGCATTGCTTGACTGCGTTGACTCTAACAAATCAGAAATCATATCTGGATCGGTGATATTCTCACTAATAACTTCTGGTTGAGTTACCTCATCTGTTTTTGGTGATGTTACGGCCGAGTCTATACTCCATTCATCTTGCTCCGTAACATCATTTTGCTTTACATTGCTATCCTCTTCAGCTAATTGCGCTTCCCATTCCGCCGCCAAATCTAAATCATCATTACTAATTAGATCTTCTGCATTAACAAGTGCTGCAATACCAAAGGGATCATCCTCATCATGAGCGGGTTCATCATCATCTAAATTAATCGTCGATAATGATTCATTTTCAACTAACTCATTAATGCCGAATGGATCTACATCACTATTATCTAAATCAACATCCATTGTTTCAGGAGCAGTGTCACCACCAGGGATAATCTCCTCCAAATCAATATGTTGCAACTCTGATGAAAAGTCATTTTCTTCGTCATCATCAATATTGATGGTTTCCGGCTCAGCGGATTCTTGTGCAGAAAAATCTATTTCTTGCTCACTCTCACCTTCGGCAAAAATATCTTCAGTTAGTAGCGAATCAAATTTGCCATGCTCTTCCATCAACATACTTGTAGATTGTGCAAGTTCTTCATTTTGCTCGGCTAATGACTTTTTAACACTCATGCGTGAGATAATGACAAAAATAGCGAGTAATAATAATATAGGGAAGAAGATCACTAATAGTAAGTTGGTCAAAGAAGACGTTATCCAACGTAATACTTCATTAAACAGCCCTTCACCGCTAAATGGGCGAGCTGCAACGGCGTCTAATTGGGCTCGATAATCTGCAAGGGTGATCTGTAAAGCTTTATTATTCGCTAATTCGGCTTCCAGTGCAGCCTGTGTTGAACTGAGCTCTTCACGAAGTGGATCAATTATTTGTATTAATTTTTGATTTTTCTCAGTCTCAACTAATAGATCTTCTTGGAGACTATTAAAGCTATTTTGTTGCTTTACCGATTCAACTTGAAGCGCGATCAATTCATTTTTTACAACCAATAACTCTTCTTTTAATGCCTCATCTACGGCTTTCTGTGCAATAATCGACTTCTCATTTTTTTGTGGAGCCTGTGCGACTGATTGCGCTTCCGGTTTAGTATTTTTTTTAGCAGGTGTTACGCTGGATTTGGCTTTATTTACCGTTACGTTAGGCTTAGGCGTATACTTGTTAATTAACGCCATCGCCTCTCTATCTGTTTGTTGTAAAACGAAGTCTAACGTTGGAATGGTAATATTCGAAGATGCAATCGGTCTATTAATATTACCGTTAAAAAATGCATTAGGATTTAATTTATAGATACCAAGAAGGGTTTGTTGAATACTAACCCTATCGCTCGGTCTAAGTTTAGAGGCAATTGACCATAATGTTTCACTCGTCGTAATTGGCCCATATTGCCCATTAGAAGTTGCAGTTTCTCCATTAGGTCCCGTTAAATCAAGGGCGAAACTTTGTGGTGCAGAAAATATTAAAGAAGAGCAGCATACAAGAGTAAGCAGGAGACGCTTCATATCCATTCCTTGTTAAAAGCAAAAATAAGTCGTTAATAAACAGTTCTATTAACTTGAATAATAAACTAGCTCATTCAACTGCCGTGTAATTATCTAAAAAGTTAGGCTAGAATTGAGATTTAGCCCACTATAATATTCTATTCAAAATTATAAATAGGTATGTATTAGCTTTTCAGCAACCATAATCGCATTTGTCGCAATACCAAAGTGAATGTTATCTGCACAAACCCATAGATTGATACCACATGGATCACAAACATCTTTTCGTAATCGCCCGACTTGTACGCTCTCATTACCAATAACATCATTAATCATGTCTGGATAATCACAAACTGATTTTGCTAACACAATTCCATCGCTGTGATGTAATGACTGTGCAACCTCATCAAGCTCGACAGGGTAATGCGTTTGTAAGTGTACGGCTTGCGCACATCCATAAAACATTGGTACAACAGCCTGTGTTGATGAAACAATAATAGCGGGGTCATTTAATAGTGAACGTATTTCATTTACTAAACGTAATTCACTTAAACTAATACCTTCATCATCAAGCGCGCCAACTTGTGGAAACACATTGAACGCACACTGTTGAGGAAAGTTAGAACTCTCTATTGCCATGCCATTTAACAAGCGAGCGGTTTCACCTGCGAGCGTTGTTACGCCAACCTTACCCGTTACCGACACAGAGTGATAACTTGCAACATTGACACGTACTAAGCCCACTTCTTGATTAATCTGCTTAATTGCTAAACTTAACTGCGCACTTTCACTGCTTGGAATCGCTATTTTATTGGTTTCTAAATAACGGCCAAGGTGGTCGTCATTAACACCGATTTGGACCAATGGAACGTTAATATCTTCGCTAAAAGTGCCGCTATTATCTATAACAATACAATACTCACTCGCGACATCTGCCCATTTTTGAGTGGTTTCGATATCCGTTAAGAAAAATGCGATATCCACTTTTTGCCAATCAAATTCCTCGATATTGCTAACAGTTAGCGATTTTCCTGAAAACATAACGGTTTCAATATCTGTTTCACCATTAGCAAGCGGGTAAACCTTAGCAACTGGAAAGTCTCGTTTGACAAGCACTTCTAGTGTCGTTTCAATACACCCATGGATGTCACCTATCAGCGCGATATTATATTCAGATTTCATTGTATTCCTTGCTGTTACTCGTTAGTTGAAAAACCTAACCTAGTTAATAATGCATTTTGTGATTTATGTGCGTTAACCGTCAATGTAGATAATTCACGGCGTTCTTGGTAAGTTTTTCGCATAGTATCAAAACCATCAACTTGTTCAATCATTTGACGGAATAAATAGTCATCTCTGCGCACATCAAAAATCAGATGGACGAGTGATTTTAATAGTGTTTGGTCCACTGTCTGTGAAATATTGATAGCATTAATCGCAGCAGTCGGTAGGAAATCCTTTAACGTATACGTTGTTGGTAACGACAATAAATCGGTTAATGCTTGATATAGCATTTCCGTCCCACGTACTTTGCCATCTAAGCTATAACCGGCAATATGCGGTGTTGCAATTTCCACCAAAGGTAACAACCGTTTTTCTATATTGGGTTCATTTTCCCACACGTCAAATACGAGAGAGGGTAACTTCTGCCCGTTGGCAATTTCTAACAAGGCTTGATTATCAATCACATCACCACGTGATGCATTCAATAAAATCTGCCCACTCGTTAATGTCGATAACACTTCATGGTTAAACATATGGACCGTTGGAAACGGACCTACAGTGATTTTAGGGACATGTAGGGTAATGATATCCGCTTTGAGAACATCGCTGAATTGACAAAAATCGCGCTTATCACCTGCTAGCTGCAAGGGGGGATCATATAACTTACAGTTGACACCCAAAGCCGTTAAACGTTGAAATACCGCACTACCCGTATTACCAGCGCCAACAATCGCCACTGTTTTATCGGTGAGTTGAAACTGTTTTTTTTCAGCGAGTACCAACAAACTACTTAAAATATATTCCGCAACAGAGACCTTATTACACCCTGGCGCACTGCTGAAAGCCACGCCTCTGTTTTGTAGATACTTTTGATCGATATGGTCGGTGCCGATGGTTGCTGTGCCAACAAATTTAAGAGACTGATTAAGGTGTAATAACGTCTCATTAACTTGCGTAATAGAGCGAACTAATAACACATCGGCATGACGTAATTGTTCCGCTGTGACACTACGACCAGCAAAATAATGTAGCGAGCCTAATTCAGCGAAGAACTCCTGTGCATAAGGAATATTTTCATCTATATAAATATTCATTTAATTTCCTACAAAAAAAGGAGCGTAAGCTCCTTTTTATTTATTATCAATAACGAATTAAATGGTTAGTAACGCTTAAATACCAAGGTTGCGTTGGTACCACCAAAACCGAAACTGTTAGACATAACAAGGTTCAATTTAGCATCCTCAGCTTGGTTAGCAACAATCGGTAAACTAACTGCTTTTTCATCGATTTCTTCAATATTAATTGAAGGAGAGATAAAGTTATTTTCCATCATGATCAGGCTATAAATGGCCTCATGGACACCAGCGGCACCTAAAGCATGACCTGTTTGCGATTTTGTCGCACTAATCTTTGGTGCTTTATCGCCAAACACTTCATTAATCGCCTCGAGCTCTTTAGTGTCGCCAACGGGGGTAGAAGTACCATGTGTATTAAGGTAATCAATATCGCCCTCTACCGTCGATAAAGCCTGACGCATACAGCGAACAGCACCTTCTCCAGAAGGAGCAACCATATCGTAACCGTCTGATGTTGCACCGTAACCAACAATTTCAGCGTATATTTTAGCACCACGAGCAAGCGCATGCTCTAACTCTTCAACGACAACCATACCGCCACCACCGGAGATAACAAAACCGTCACGGTTTGCATCATAAGTACGAGACGCTTTTTCTGGTGTTTCGTTGTATTTACTTGATAAAGCACCCATGGCATCGAACTCACAAGCCATGGTCCAATGTAACTCTTCACCACCACCAGCAAAAACAATATCTTGTTTACCAAGCTGAATTTGCTCAAGTGCATGACCAATACAATGAGAGCTTGTTGCGCACGCAGAACTCATTGAATAGTTAATACCTTTAATTTTAAAAGGTGTTGCAACACATGCAGATGTGGTACTTGCCATGGTACGAGGCACCATGTAAGGGCCAACACGACGAACGCCCTTATCAAGCATAATTTGGCAAGCTTCTACTTGATTTTTAGATGAGCCACCACCCGACCCTGCAACGATGCCGGTTCGCTCATTAGAGACCATTTCAGGTGGTAAGTTTGCGTCGGCAATAGCCTGTTCCATTGATAAATAAGTATATGCAGCGGCATCACCCATGAAACGCATCACTTTACGGTCAATATGTTGCGATGGATCTATTTTTAAATCCCCCCAAACGTGGCTACGCATTTTCAATTCTGCAAATTGCTCGGAGAAGGTTATGCCTGATTTACCACTTTTAAGTGAAGCTAAAACTTCTTCTTTATTGTTACCAATACTAGAAACAATACCAATACCTGTAATTACTGCTCTTTTCATTATTAAGCCTTTATTGCTTGAGGGACTAATTATATGATGATAGAAATGTAGTTTTACTTGTTAGCTACACATCGAGCATCCAAATATAATCGCACAGAGTGGGAAATATAACTTGTATCAAGGTAAAAGCAAATTAATTCAACACGCAAAAATAGACTGGTCTGATCAGTCAGAACCTTATTCCCCTGAATTTCAAGACATCTACTTCAATACAGAAGAAGGTTTAAAGGAATCGCTTTATGTGTTTTTAGCGGGTAATGCGTTGCCTGAGCGATGGCTTAAATCAACGCAGCCCTTTTTTAGCATTGCCGAAACAGGCTTCGGTACAGGTTTAAATTTTTTAATCACCTGCTTGGAATTTCAAAAATTTAAAAGAGAAAACCCCGAGGCTCCGTTAAAGCGTTTATATTTTACTAGCTTTGAGCTATACCCGTTATCACTTGCAGATTTACAACAGGCTTTACAGAGATGGCCATTACTCGAGAATTTTATTGCACCGCTACTCGCTCAATACCCACTGCCTCTCCCCGGATGCCACCGCATAACCTTAGATGAATTCGATATTACCTTAGACCTTTGGTTTGGTGATGTAACGACCACCTTGCCAACGCTCTATTGTTATCCCTCAGGGCTGTTTGATTGTTGGTATCTCGATGGTTTCGCGCCGAGTAAAAACCCAGAAATGTGGAGCAACGCGCTTTTTACCCAGATAGCTCAGACTTGTAAGGCTAACGCAACCATCGCCACCTTCACTGCCGCAGGATTTGTCCGACGAGGATTAACTTTAGCTGGTTTTAACATGAACAAACGTAAAGGTTATGGCAAAAAACGGGAAATGTTAGTCGGGCAACTCGTATCATCCCCAATAAAATCAATATTACAGGGACAACATTACCGACCTACTGCAACCACACGTAGCCGTGATATAGCCATTATCGGGGGGGGAATAAGCAGTGCATGTCTATCCTTGGCGTTAATAAAACGCGGTTATAAAGTCACCCTATATTGTCAAAATAGTGACATCGCATCGGGCGCATCAGGTAATCAACAGGGGGCACTCTATCCATTATTAAACCAGCAGCATAATTCGCTCAGTCAATTCTTTGCCAATGCCTTTCTGTTTTCACGTAACTATGTCCAAAAGCTGCAACAAAGCAGTCCCTTTGCCCATGATTTATCGGGACTATTGCAGCTCTACTATGATCAGAGCGCAACAAACAAATTAGAGAAAATTTTACAGGCGCAGCTACCCGACCAACTTGTTAAGTACGTTTGTACAACAGAGTGTAATGATATCGCTAATTTACAAATTGATACCGCTGCGCTTTTTTATCCACTTGCAGGCTGGTTAAGCCCGGTGCAAATGGTCCGGGCTATTTTCGCCAGCGCTAAACAGTTAGGTGAATTAACCATCCATTTAAATCAGCAACTACACTCTTTTAGTCACTCGCCAACGGGTTGTAAATTGCATTTTATGGAGCAACAACGAGAACATGACCTATTAATATTGGCCTGTGGATTCGAAACACTAAATTTTACCCAATGTCGCGCCATTCCGTTATCGGCAGCTCGTGGTCAAGTGACTCATATTGCAACCAATAACTGGCTTTCAAATTTACAAGTCCCCCTATGCCATGAAGGTTATTTAACACCACAATATGGAGGGAAACATTGTATGGGTGCGACGTTTAAGCGCCATATTATGGATCCATCTTTTGCACTTGATGAGCAACGTGAAAATAAACTTAAGCTGCAAAAATGTCTCCCCAACAGCGCATGGACGGAGACCATTGATTGTGACCATCAAGAGGCACATATCGGTATTCGCAGCACCACACGTGACCACTTCCCTTATGTTGGCGCATTAGCTGACTATGAAGCAACCAAAACGCTTTATGAAGATGCAGAAAAATCATTACCGGCGGAAAATGCGCCCTTTTATGAGAATATATTCATCTTAACCGGATTAGGCTCTCGTGGATTATGTTCAGCCCCCCTTGCCGCTGAAATACTTGCTAGCCAAATCGAGGGTTCGCCACTCCCCTTATCAAAAAACATATTAAATGCCATGCAAACAAATAGGCAGTGGGTGAATTACCTGCAAAAAGGTAAAAAAATGAAGATATAAGTAACGATAACGACCATAAGCTTTATATTCTTTCCCTTTACTCTTTGTTAAAAGGTAGAATTGCGTTAATCTACGCCCTCGACTTTAGGGAATGCTCCATGCGCGGCATAAACCTGACTAAAATATAGAATTAATGAGACATTATACAGTTTAATGAAATATTCCCGCGTTTTTATCAACAGCCTAGCTTACGAATTGGCACCAGAAGCCATTTCCAGTAACGAATTAGAAGCGCGTCTTGCGCCTTTATATCAAAAATTACGGATTCCTATGGGACAACTTGCTGCCTTAACGGGTATACAAGAACGTCGTTGGTGGCCAAGTAATCATCGTTTATCCGACGGTGCCATTGCTGCCGCTAAAAAAACCATTGCAGAAACCGATATTGATATCAATGATATTGGTGCCGTTGTTTATACTGGCGTCTGCCGAGATCAACATGAGCCAGCCACGGCCTGCCGAATAGCTGCTGAGCTTGGCGTTAACAACCATACTGCCATTTATGATATCAGTAATGCCTGCTTAGGCGTGTTAACAGGCATCTTAGATGTGGCTAATCGTATAGAGCTTGGACAGATCAAAGCGGGATTAGTCGTTTCCTGTGAATCTGCTCGCCATATCGTCGATATCACTATCGACAATATGCTAGAAAATCCAACCATTCAAAATTTTTCTCAATCCCTAGCAACACTGACGGGAGGCTCTGGCGCAGTGGCGGTTTTATTAACCGATGATAGTTTACCGCTCACCAATAGCCGTAAACATAAATTGCTCGGTGCCAGTCACCTTTCCGCGCCCGAGCACCATGACCTGTGTAAATGGGGCTTACAAGAAGTGGGTTTAAAACTGCATCGCGAGTTTATGCGCACTAATGCCGTGCCATTACTCAAAGAAGGGGTAGCACTTGCCTATAATACTTGGCAGCATTTTTTAACACAGCAAAATTGGATAAGCGAAAATGTTGACAAAGTTATTTGTCACCAAGTGGGCTCAGCCAATCAAAAGCAAGTCTTAGCTGCACTAAATATTCCTGCACACAAAGAGTTTCCGACCTATCAGAAACTTGGCAATATGGGTACAGTCTCTCTCCCTGTCACCGCAGCCATTGCCCATGAGCAAGGCTTTTTAAGCAAAGGTGACAAAGTAAGTTTTCTCGGTATAGGCAGTGGTCTTAACTGCATGATGTTAGGGTTGGAATGGTAAGATGAATTTAGATACTTTATTTCCCTTTAAACGTAATTACTTAAATCGTAATGGTCAAAAATATCACTATCTTAATGAAGGTAGTGGCGATCCGGTTGTTATGGTCCATGGTAATCCAAGTTGGTCTTTTTATTACCGCAATTTAGTTTCTGCATTAAGTGCCAATTATCAATGTATTGTCCCAGACCATATTGGCTGTGGTTTATCTGACAAACCGAGTGACAGCGATTATAAATATACCCTAAAAACACGTATCGATGACTTAGAAGCGTTGCTCGATTCTCTCAATGTTAAAGAGAATATTACCCTAGTTGTACATGACTGGGGAGGAATGATTGGACTGGGCTACGCAGCGCGCCACCCTGAACGTATCAAGCAGTTGGTGATATTAAACACCGCCGCTTTTCATATCCCAAAGAGTAAACGATTTCCGATGCCATTATGGATCTGTCGTAATACCCTATTGGGCACGGTGTTAGTGCGTGGTTTTAATGCCTTTTCTTCGATCGCATCCTATGTGGGTGTGAAGCGAAAACCGATGGCAAAGGCTATCCGTCAAGCCTATGTTATGCCCTTCAACTCTTGGAACAATCGCATTTCTACACTGCGTTTTGTACAGGATATTCCACTTTTCAGACGCGATGTGAATTATCAATTAGTTTCAGAAATAGAAGCTAGTCTCGCGCATTATCAAAACATCCCCACCCTCATCTGTTGGGGGCTGAAGGATTTCGTTTTCGACAAACATTTCTTAGCGGTATGGAAAGAGAAGTTACCACAGGCAGCGTGCCATGAATTCGCCGATTGTGGCCATTATATTCTTGAAGATGCCAGTGATGAGGTGATCCCGCTTATTGAACAATTTATGGCAGCCAATCATTGATGAGTAATACAAACCTTTGCCAACATCTGGTCAATGCAGCAAGTGAATTACCCGATGCGCTTGCCGTCGCAGTACAAACAAAAAAATTGACCAAATTAAGCTATCAAGAGATCAATTTTAAGCAACTAAATGAACGCTCCGATGCGATCGCCTTTGCGCTTAATCAATATGGTCTGAAGCGTGGCACAAAGGCGGTATTAATGGTTACACCCAGTATTGATTTTTTTGCACTCACTTTTGCACTTTTCAAAGCGGGCATCGTCCCTATTTTAGTGGATCCCGGCATGGGGATTAAAAATCTCAAACAATGTTTTATTGAAGCAAAACCAGAGGTTTTTATTGGTATCCCTAAGGCACATCTAGCGAGAAAACTATTTTCTTGGGGCAAAGAGAGTATTAAACAGACCATTAATGTGGGGGGAGTAAATCTTTTTGCTGATATTAGCCTCAACACCTTATTACGCCGCCATCAAAGCAATCGCTCTTATCAAATGGTACAACTTGCTGACCATGAAATGGCGGCTATCTTATTTACCAGTGGCAGCACTGGCAGCCCGAAAGGCGTTGTATATTCACATGCGATGTTTGAAGCACAAATAAATGTGCTTAAAAATGATTATGAAATTAAACAAGGTGAACGCGACTTAGCAACTTTTCCGCTATTTTCGCTTTTTGGCCCCGCACTGGGAATGGCTTCCATTGTACCTGATATGGATGCAAGCAAACCGATAACAGCCAATCCTAACCATATTTTTGCCGCAATTGAAAAGTATCAATGCACAAATTTATTTGCTAACCCCGCATTAATCGAACTATTAGGACAAGCAGGCAACAAACAGCAAATCAAATTATCTAGCATAAAACGAGTTATCAGTGCAGGAGCGCCTGCGACCTTGCCATCCATTGAACGCTTTACCAAATTGCTGTCAGGTAATAGCGAAGTGATTAACTCCTACGGTGCAACCGAGGCGTTACCAATCAGTAAAATTGCCAGTTCACAGCTATTACGTACCCATAGCATCACCGATACCGGTGGCGGTATTTGTGTCGGTTTACCCGTTGCAGGGGTGGACGTTAAAATCATCGCTATTAGCGATAAAATTATCGACAAATGGGACGATAGCCTTAGCTTACCCAGCTATGAAATTGGTGAGATTGTAGTAAAAGGACCGCAAGTAAGCGAGCGCTATTATCATCGCGATCAGGCAACACTGGCGAGTAAAATTATAGATGGTCAACAGGTACGTCACCGTATGGGTGATAGCGGCTATTTCGATGAACAGGGACGCTTATGGATGTGTGGACGCGCATCACACAGCGTACAAGCAACCATTAATGAGCAAGAAAAGCGCTTTTTTTCCATCTCCTGTGAGCGTATTTTCAACACCCACCAAGCGATTAAACGTAGTGCCTTAGTGAGTATTGAAGAAAATGGGAATATAGTGCCACTGTTGTGCATCGAGCTTAATCGTGACACGCATAAAAGCGCAAAAATGATTTTTACTGAATTGCGGCTAATTGCCGATAGACACACTCAAACGGTCGGTATTGAAAAATTTTTAGTGCACCCAAATTTCCCGATGGATATTCGCCATAACGCGAAAATATTTAGGGAAAAATTAGCTATTTGGGCGCAGCAACAAATCAATAAATAAGCGAAATTAACCATGTCATTTAACACGACTCCTGTATTCAATGAATTACATCCACAACAACAACTTGTACTAAAACAACTTTCAGGAAAGGTGAAACGTGTTTTTGTCACTGGTGCGGGTGGTTTTTTAGGTAAAGCTCTGTGCCGATTCTTACGCAGTGCTGATATACAAGTTGTGGGTTTTGCTCGTGGTGATTATCCAGAACTTCGGGCAATGGGGATCGAGCTAATACAAGGTGATATCTGTGATGAAATGGCTCTGTTAGATGCCATGCAAGATTGTGACCTGGTTTTTCATGTTGCCTCTAAAGCAGGGGTATGGGGGAGTAAAGATTCCTATTTCTTACCCAATGTACAGGGAACTGAAAACATAATCGCGGCATGTTTAGCACATAATATAAAACAGTTAGTCTATACCAGTACGCCAAGCGTTACCTTTTCTGGTGTTGATGAAGAAGGTATTGATGAATCGGCTCCCTATGCCGCACAGTTTTTAAATTTTTATGGCCTTTCGAAGGCAATTGCAGAGCAGAAAATTTTACAGGCCAATCATGAAAATCTTAAAACAACCGCCCTACGACCACACTTAATATGGGGGCCAGGTGATCCGCATTTAACGCCTAGGGTATTACAACGGGCAGAAGCCGGTAAACTAAAATTAGTCGGAAAAACGGACAAACTCGTTGATACGATTTACATCGATAATGCCGTTTACGGCCACCTACTCGCCGCTGTCGAATTATGCGCTAATGCCTCTCGCTGTACAGGTAAGGCTTACTTTCTAAGCAATGATGAGCCTATTTTGATGGCCGACATGCTAAATAAGATACTCGCTTGCAAAGAACTACCAGCGGTCAGCAAACGGGTCTCAACACAACTTGCATACTCTGTTGGAACATTGTTGGAGTGGATTTATATTGCCCTACGCAAACAACAGGAGCCAATTATGACGCGCTTTGTTGCAAGACAGTTATCAACGAGCCACTATTTTGATATCAGTGCGGCAAAGAGTGATCTTGGCTATGAAGCATTAATCTCGATTGATGAAGGGATGGAAAAACTCAAACCATCAATAAATGCCTAAACCACCATTTAATTCATTTTCGATCAAAAAAAGGCGGGTATCTAATTCGAGTTGATGATAATTAGGCAACATATAACAGCATAAATTATAAAATGCCTTGTTGTGCTCTTTCTCTTTTAAATGCGCCAGCTCATGAACCACTATCATATCGAGCATCGCCTGCGGTGCATTTTTAAATAGCGTTGCAATACGGATTTCCTGCTTTGCTTTTAATTTCCCCCCTTGTACACGTGAAACATAGGTATGTGTCCCGAGGGCATGCTTAACAAGCTGTATTTTCGGATCAAAACAGACTTTACTCAACGGTGATGACTGTTTCACATAACGTTTTTTATAATCCTGCACATAATCAAAGAGCGCTTTTTCACTATTTATGCTGTTTTTTTCTGGATATTTATTAACTAAATAAGCCGCCAGTTTATTTTCCGATACTAGCCCTTCTACTTGCGCAATAATAGTTGCTGGGTAATGGGCAATATATTGTAATGCTTTCATGACTTAACCGGTAAATAAGAGGATGGAGAGAATATAAATTAAAATTTAAGCAAAAAAAATGGTAAATCCATACGGACCTACCATTCTCTATATTATTTAGCACTCATAAAGAGCTAAATATATCACAGCAAATTAAAGTGCTACGATGTTGTCAGCTTGTGGGCCTTTTTGACCTTGGCTAACAGTGAATTCTACTTTTTGGCCTTCAGCTAAAGTTTTGAAACCTTCGCTTGCAATTGCACTGAAGTGTGCGAATACATCTGGACCAGATGCTTGCTCGATGAAACCAAAACCTTTAGATTCGTTAAACCACTTAACTGTACCTTGAACTTTAGACATAATAATATCCTGTAATTTTATTTAATGTAAGAATGCCATATTGGCGGGATAGCGTAAAAACAGACTGGAACTTAAAAACTACAGTGCGTGGTATTATTAATAAAACAACGAATTGGAGAATGTAAACAAAAGGCTTTCTTTTTTGCTGACCGCCACTATATAGTGTTTTCATTAACGGTCAAGTACTCATTTGTAAATAATCATATATATAAAACACTTCCCATCAATATAATAAGTTAGTTCTATTTTAATGATTCTGTGAATAACTGTGGCAAGATATCTTGCGCTTTTCCAAGGTACTCTTCTTGAAACGCGCGGTTGATCGTTCCCATCGGTTGTAGATTAACCAACAGGGTTCGCGCCCCATTATAGGCTGCGATACTGACAAAATTAGAGGCCGGATAAACCGTACCAGAAGTGCCGATGGCAATAAACAGATCGCATTCCTGTAAAAAGGTTTCAATAACGCCATCACTTAATGCCGGAATATCTTCGCCAAACAGAACAATATCAGGGCGAATTGGACTCCCACATAGCGGGCATTCAGGCGTCCTATCCAGATGTCCTTGCTGATCACGATAACGTGCTAGTTTACAGTGTGAATTGCTACATTTGCTATACATAATATCGCCATGTAAATTGATGACATTTTTACTACCTGCACGTTGATGCAAACCGTCTACGTTTTGTGTCACTAGCAATAGCTTTTGATCTGCCGATAAATGCTTTTCTAATTGCACTAAAGCAAGGTGTGCGGCATTAGGCTCTGCTGCAAGCACAGGTTCTCGCAGGCTACCAAATAATCGCCAAGTGTCCGCCGGTGAACGGTTAAATGCAGTGATTGAGCCATAACGCTCAACTTCATGCTCTTCCCATATACCACCGCTACCACGGTAGGTTTGCAAGCCAGAATCTGCGGAGATACCCGCACCGGTTAGCACGAATATTTTTGAATATTGAGAGAGATTAATTGCCATCTGCATTCCTTGTTCGTCCACTTGCTTCTTAATCATTATTAGCAAATAGATATGCGCTTCTTTTACATAAATAAACCAGCATTAACATCAAGGGCACTTCAATCAACACCCCCACTACGGTCGCCAATGCAGCCCCTGAAGACAACCCAAAGAGGATAACAGCCGTCGCAATCGCAACTTCAAAGTGATTGGAGGCACCGATCAGCGACACTGGTGCAGCATCTTGATATGAGAGTTTGAACCACCTAGATAAAAGAAAATATCCTAGCGCAAAGATAAAGAGAGTTTGTAATAACAATGGAATAGCTATCCAGAGAATAGTTAATGGATTGGCAACAATAATTTCCCCTTTAAAGGAAAACAACAGAACCAAGGTGATCAATAACGCGGTAATACTAACGGGCGTTAACCAACCAAGAAATTTTTCGTTGAACCAATCTATTCCCTTATATTTAAGAATTAATTTTCTCGAAAAATAGCCAGCGAGCAAAGGTATTGCAACGTAAATTAACACGGAAAGCGTCATCGTTTCCCAAGGTACTGGCATTGAATTTACATTCAGCAAGAGAGTGCCTAATGGCCCATAAAGTAACAGCATCATCAGCGAATTAATCGCAACCATCACCAAGGTTAATCCATCATTTCCCTTTGCTAAATTACCCCACATTAATACCATCGCGGTACATGGCGCGATCCCAAGCAAAATAGTGCCCGCAATGTAACTGCGCCATAGATCCACTTCTTCGCCATTGGCCAAAATTTCCGTCCCGGGTAGAAAATCTCTGAATAAATAGCCTAAAAAAAGATAGGAGATCGCAAACATGGTAAATGGTTTAATTGCCCAATTAATAAATAACGTAAGCATAACTGGCTTTGGTGTTTTTGCAGATTTAACTACCTGCGCAAAATCTATTTTCACCATAATCGGATACATCATAAAAAAGAGACATACTGCAATAGGAATGGATACCTGATAAATTGACCATTCATTTAGGGTATTGGCAACACTCGGTGCGCTCTTTCCCAAAAAAATACCCGCGGCAATACAAAACACGACCCATATGGTCAAATAACGTTCAAAAATTGATAATTTTTTTTCTGCCATCTTAATGACCTCAATTATTTCAGTAACTACCCTATAGGATTTTACTCATCACTTAAGTATATGCGTCGATTTTATAAGTAACTATATAACCACAAAATTTTTCATAAAGATTACAATGATATCATTGACCCGTCTATAGCTATAGGGTTTAAGGTAGAAGCAGTTCAAAACAGGAGGTACTTATGTTTACTGTCACTCAACTTGCGAAACAATTTGCCATTTCTAGAACAACTATTTTGTACTACGAAAAAGAGAAACTCCTAGCGCCAGCTTATCGTTCTGAAAATGGCTATCGCTGGTATGGCGAGAAAGAAATTTTACGAATAAAAGCAATTATCTCTTATCGATCCTACGGTTTGTCTATTGCCAGTATTCGTACCTTGTTAGCACAAAATGATAAATCACAATCTCAGATATTAAAGGATCATTTCAATGAATTAGAACAAGAAATTCAAAACCTTAAAGCACAACAAAAGGCAATTGTGCTGTTATTACAAACGCCTAACTTAATAGAGGAAAAAATGGTGAATAAAGAACGCTGGGTAGAAATAATGGTTGCAGCAGGTTTTAGCGAAGATGACATGATTAGATGGCATCAAAAATTTGAACAACTAGAGCCACAGGAACACCAAAAATTCCTCGAGTCTCTAGCCATATCGCAGCAAGAAATTACTAAAATCAGAGCGCTGTAAGCTTAATATTGCCGCAAGGATGTGGCAATAATAGATTAACGTTAAGACAACCACTCTTGGTGCAATTGATCGCTATCACCTAAATAATCTAATAACCACTGCGCTGCGGGACTGATAGTTTCAGTGTTCCATGCTAAGCAGCAGGGGCTAAGGTGTGGAGGTTGTTGCAACTGTTTCTCAACTAATTCACCAGATTGTAAAAAGGGAATGGCGATATGTGATGGCAATAGACAAATCCCTAACGCATCACGCAAACATTGCAGTGCACTATACCAATTAGGCACCATAATTCGGCGCTGATTATCCATTAGCCAAGTAACGCGTTTTGGTAAAGTACGCGAGGTATCTTCTAAGCAGATCGCAGGAAACTCAATCAACTGCTGCACAGATAGCTTATCTTCTATTTGAGCTAAGGGATGATTTTTTGATACAACAAATTTCCACGTTAATGATCCCATATCTCGATGTGCAAAGGAGCCTCCCACGGGAATTGCCATCGTCGCACCAATGGCGATATCAGCACGCCCATCGGCAAGCGCATCCCATACACCATTAAAAACTTCCATGGATAGATGTAGTTCGACATCGGGAAATTGTCGATAAAAATCCCCCACCATTTTCGAGACGCGACTTTCTCGTACAACATTATCTAATGCAATTGAAACATTTGCTGTCCAACCATTGGCAACACGTTGTGTTTGTAAACGAATATCATCCATCTGCTTAAGCAACTCTCGCGCTTGTTCAACAAAGTAAATGCCCGCCTTAGTAAGTTGTACTTCTCGATGCAATCGAACAAATAAATTCACCGCTAAACGATCTTCTATCGCACGCACGGTATAACTAATTGCACTTGGTACTTTGTGCATTTCTTCCGCGGCACCAGAAAAGCTACCTCGGCGGGCAACCACATCAATTACCTTTAGATCATTATAAGAAAACATATCAAATCAAATATTTTGAAAGCAATGTTCAAATATTAGCGTTTCACAGATAATAAAACCACCATTAAACTGCACTCTTTTATTAATTGCATGAGAAAACCATGAATCAATCGCCGTCCAAAATCACCTTAACCTGGTTTGCTTGCTTAAGCATGTTAGGATTTTTAGCTACCGATATGTATTTACCGGCATTTAGCGTCATACAGCAAGATTTCGCCACCTCTGAAAAGTTAATTGGCTTATCTTTAACAATATTTCTATTGGGCATGGCATGTGGCCAATTAATTTATGGTCCACTCTCCGACAGATTAGGACGCATTAAAGTCTTAATTGCAGGGATGGTTTTATTCAGTGTAGCTTCTCTTTTCTGTGCCTACGTTAGCAACGTACAGTGGTTTTTAGTGGCACGTTTTTTTCAAGCTTTAGGTGCTTGTAGTGCCGCGGTTATCTGGCAAGCTATCGTTATCGATCGCTATCAGGGACAAACTTCAGAGCGTGTTTTTGCGACCATCATGCCCCTCGTTGCATTATCTCCAGCACTCGCGCCACTGGTCGGTGTTGTATTAGAAAACAGCTACGGCTGGCGCAGCATCTTTTTAACGCTCGTTGCACTTGGCGCTTTATTAGCGGTGATGGCTAGCAAAGAAAAAGAGAGCGTCCAAAGAGATAGTAGTAAATCCAGCAAACTACTAACTCAATTAAAAAATGATTACCAAGAGATATTCAGTTCGCGACAATTCATCGGCAATATGCTCATGTTTGGTGCATCATCAGCGATATTTTTTGCCTATTTAACGGGCTCACCATTCTTAATGAACGCAATGGGGTATTCAGCTAAAGAGATTGCACTTAGTTTTATTCCCCAAACTATCGGATTTATTATTGGTGGATATGGTTGCCGGGCTCTGCTTAACCGTTTTACTGGTAAACAGGTGTTACCCTACGCTTTATTGCTATTAATCAGTGCCGTATTAATCTTACTTACTTTTTCGTTAACGCTTAAAATAACCACGATTTGGCCAATTTTATTACCATTTTGCTTAGTGGCGGTTGCCAATGGTGCAATATACCCAATTATTATTAATCAAGCCTTGGCGGGTTTTAAATCCTGCAGTGCCACAGCAGCAGGCTTATTAAACTTTTTGCAAACGATGTTCTGCTTTATCAGCAGTGCGATTGTTGCCGCCTTCGCAGTACAGGGATTAATAGCAATAACGCTGGTGATGTCCGCGGCCGCAATTGTTTTTGTGATCGGTTATCAATTAAGCAAGCGCATAAAATTCAGTGAAGGTGAATTGGCCACTGCACTTTAATCAATAGGAGTCCTTACTATTAGATGAACAATGGTAAGGACTCACGACACATCAAAAATAGACGTGTGATTGACGCAAATAGCGATGCACGAAATTTAACATTTATTTAACTGATAAATATCATGGCGACGGTCCTGTAGATTTTTTACACTACCAAATTCATGAAGCTCTCGAAGCAGATAAATATCCACATCGGCAATTAGTATCATTTCTGTATTGGGCGTCGCTTCCGCTTTTATGCCATTAGCAGGAAAAGCAAAATCACAGGGTGTAAATACAGCGGATTGTGCATATTGAATATCCATATTATGTACTTTAGGCAAATTACCAACGCCCCCGGCAATGGCGACATAACATTCATTCTCAATGGCACGCGCATGTGCACATGTTCGAACACGAGAATAGCCATTTTGCGTGTCGGTTAAAAATGGTACAAAAAGGATATCCATCCCTTCATCGGCCAAAATTCGACTTAACTCTGGGAATTCGGAATCGTAACAGATAAGCACACCAATTTTACCACAGTCAGTATCAAAGGCTTTAAGCTGAGTGCCTCCATCCATTCCCCATACTTTCGCTTCATCGGGGGTAACATGAAGTTTTTCAAAACGCTCTTTTGTACCATCGCGTTTACAAAGGTAGCCGACATTATAAAGCCTATCGTCAACGATCTCAGGCATACTGCCAGTAATAATATTGATGTTGTAACTAATCGCTAGATCGGTAAATTTTTGTACTATGGTTTCCGTATATTTAGCTAATTCTCGAATGGCCTGAGGCTCACTAATATGGTTGTTTTCTGCCATTAATGGGGCATTGAAAAACTCAGGGAATAGTGCAAAGTCGGAACGATAGCCAGCCACCGCATCAATAAAATATTCTGCTTGCTGCATCAGTTCATCGAGATCTTTATAGGGACGCATTTGCCACTGTATTAAACCAAGACGCACCAGTTTTTTATCTGGAGCCGCTTTTTTACTTGGTTTTTCATAATAAATATTATTCCACTTTAATAGTACAGCGTAATCATTCGATCCCGTATCCCCTTCAAGGTAGCCCTTTAATATTTTAGCAGGATGAAAATCATTAGAAACTTGAAAGTTCAGTACGGGATCATGGATTTCTTTACGCTTTACCTTGTCGATATATTCCTTGGGTGAAATTTTATCGGCATATTTATGATAATTTGGAATGCGTCCACCAAAAGTTATCCCCTTTAAATTTAATCTTTCACAAAGCTCTTTGCGATAGTCGTAAAGGCGTCTCCCCAACCGTAAACCGCGAAACTCTGATTTTATAAAGACATCGATACCATACAAGGTATCACCATCGGGGGTATGTGTATTAAAAGTGTCGTTGCCAGTAATATCATTATAGGTGTGCGCATCATCAAAGTCGTCATAATCAATTTGAATGGATAATGCACAACCTGCGATTTGGTCATTAACTTTAATAACCACTTGCCCTTCTGGAAATTTACTAATTAACGACTCGATTTGATGCTCTTCCCAATAGGGATTCACCAGGCTGCTATAGGCCTCAATCATAGCGTCTTTTAATTCCTGATAATCATCAAGACTCAATAATTTTAATTCGACATTTTCTATATTTTGCATCCCAAAACCCTATTTTATAATGACAAAAGATCACTACTTTTCAATTTAACATCGCTGCATCAATAATTAAAGACAGATTATATAAGGAATTAGCGATTAATAACGACAAAAAACTGCATAAATATTTTATAACAACGGTGCTGGGATCTTTTTTCCTTGCCCTACGATATGCCAGCTCGACAGGTGGATCTATTTCACTTTACCTGTTGGTATAGCATTGCAATATGAGGGATATTATCTTCCAGATAGCAATCGGATACAGTCATAAAATGATGTGCAGTATAAAATTTTTCAAGATGTTGTTGCGCAGATATTTTAAGGGGTTGCCCTTTAAATTGTTGCAGGCATATTTTTAAACCTTCTTGTAGCAATTGATTCCCTACCCCTCGGCCTCTAAATTCAGGTGCAACCACAATTCGACCGAGTGAAATGCAGTCGGCGTAGGTTGTTCCCATGGCCAACACGCGAAGATAAGCCGCAATTTTACCATCAATATAATAAAACAGATGCTTTGTCTGGGCATCCCTATCTAAATCATCAATATCAGGATAATAACAGCGCTGTTCAACGACAAAAACATCAACTCTTAATTTTAAAATATCGTAAAGTTGATCTACCGTTAACTCATCAAAATGTTTCACATACCATGTTGCCATTATATTCTTCCAATTAAATTTTCCACCATAACTCATAATAACAATTGAGATAACTATACAGCGATAGCGGTTTTATAAAACGCAGAGGCTACTATCAATCACGCCCAGCGGAACGCTATGAGCTTATCACTTTTTATAAGTTGAACTACAATAAAATGAGTTCTGTATTTTATCGAAGCGATTAAATCGCTTAAAAAATACAAGGAAAAAGTACAATGAAAAAACTCATCTTAGCTGTTTCTATTACACTCACCACTTTATTTGGTTGTGGTGGCGGTTCATCAACAAGTGATGATTCAGGTGGTGATAATGGCGACATACCACCGATTAAAACAGATAACTACACTCTGTTAGCTTGGAACGATCTGGGTATGCACTGCGTCGACGGAAAAGATTATTCGGTATTCTCTATTCTCCCTCCTTACAATGATCTCAAAGCGCAGCTTATTCTCAAAGAGGGCAACATCGATAAACATGTTACCTCCGGTGTCACAATAACTTACCAATCAGCCCCAAGCCTTGCAGGCGACCTCAACACAGAAAGTGCCAGTAAAACCAATTTTTGGGATTACGCACTACAACTCTTTGCTGTGAAACTCAATGATAATATAGGTTTAGCTGGCAATATGACCCCAAGCACTGCACCACAACCGCTCGCCTACAATAATCAACATGCGTGGTGGGAAGCTGATGGCATTCCTATTATGAACTATGATGACAATGGCAAAAAAAACTACTATCCGATGGTGAAAGTGGTGGCTAGAGATGTTGTCGGCAACCTTTTAGCCACCGCACAGGTGGTGCTGCCTGTTAGTGATGAAATGGATTGCCAGCAGTGCCATGCGTCAAATACTCATATTAATGCAACGCCAAAAAATGGGTGGGTGAACAATGCCGATCCACTCAAAGATTTCAAACTTAACATTCTTAGACGCCATGATGATAAACATGATATCAGTCATTACTTGCAAGCACTGCAAGCAAATGGCTATCACTACAGCAGCTCTTTATATGAAACGGCGATTCAAGGCACCCCGATTCTTTGTGCCATCTGCCATCAATCTAATGCATTAGGCACCAATGGATTTAATGGTATTCCACCATTAACAACGGCTTTGCATGCTTTACACGCTAATGTCACCTTACCAAAAAGCAGTTTAACCTTGAATGATGACAATAATCGCGACAGCTGTTACGCCTGCCATCCGGGTGCAACCACCGAATGCCTACGCGGAGCAATGGGCAAAGCCAAAGCCCCCGATGGCAGCCCATTGATTGAATGTCAAAGTTGCCACGGCAATATGAGCGCTGTTGGCCAACATGGGCGCAATGGTTGGTTCGATGAACCCGACTGTCAATCTTGCCACCAAGCTGGTATGCGCCATACGACAGCCGTTATCGATGACGCAGGTACACTACGCCCAGCATTGGATAAACGCTTTGCCACCAACGACAACACGCCACTGGTTGGCAGCAATCTGTATCGCTTTAGCCGTGGCCATGGCGAGATGCAATGTTCTGCATGCCATGGTTCAACCCACGCGATTTACCCAAGCAGTCATGAAGAGGATAACCTGCAAAGTATTGCGCTTCAGGGGCACAGTGGAACCATTGCGGAGTGTACGGTATGCCACGCTACGCCACCATGGACAACTAACCAAGGTCCACATGGAATGCACAGTATTGGACAACGTTGGGTGGATGAACATAAGGAATATGCAGAGCATAATACTCAGAGCTGCGCAGAGTGCCATGGGGCAGATTTCAGAGGTTCATTCCTCTCTAAAACATTTTCTGCACGTAGTTTTATGACAGAGGAATGGGGAGATAAAAACTTTTCAGCGGGCCATCCAATCAGCTGTTATGATTGCCACAATGGCCCCTACGACGATTAAAAAATAAAGCGGATTAAATTCCGCTTTATTGGCTTATCCGTTACCATTTAATATCGATTAACCGTGCATGATTAAAATGACTTAAGCAGGTATTTAGATAGATAATGGGCCACGGCTTCATCATCGCAATCACCGATCACTTCATTATCAGGTAAAGCTGATTTAACTTTATGATGCGCACCGCCCATCACCAATCCTTTTCCTGCCATAGAGAGCATTTCAAAGTCATTCATCCCATCACCAAAAGCAATACAATCTCGTAATTGATAACCCTTCATTTTTGCAATGGCATCAAGTGCATGTCCCTTTGACACCCCCAAATCCATCACTTCTAAACAGTAAGGCGTAGAAAAGGCAATATTGGCTTGGTCAGCAAATTTAGCTTTAATTTTATCTTCCCACATTACTAACTTATCATGATCTCTATCTTCTCTCGTGATAAATATTTTAGCGATATCAGTTAATGGTGGATTTTCAATATCAAATAGTTTGTAGGGAAAATGGTCTCCCACGGCAGACTTTTTGGTTTCATCCTTGCTAATTAACCAATCATCACTGCGGTATAAATTAACGTGGATATCTTCATCGCCTTTAATCATTTCGATGACATCGGCAACAATATTCTCGGATAAATTTTGCTTAAAAACGATTTGATTATCGCAATCATGAACACAGGCACCATTTGAGGTGATCATAAATGCAGGAATACCTAATTGTTCTCTCATATGAGCAACATCGATATGATGACGACCTGTTGCAAAAATGAAGTCAACCCCCTGATTATGTAATTGCGTTAATATGTTTTTAGTAAATGGGGATATTTTATGATCGGAAGTGAGTAGCGTACCATCAAGATCTGATGCTGCAATTTTATACATATAAATTCTCGTTTTGCTTGTACTGGAGAGGAGGAAAAATTGAGCATAACATAATTTATTCAATCAATAGAACCACAATAAAGGCTCATTTTAATGATTAGTTTTTAGTGATTTTTAAAGTATTTAAAATAACGTTTTTCTACAATATGCCCAAGGCACTAGAAAATGTAAAGTCAGTAAAAAACACATTAAAGTAACATAGGATAAGCATTTATTTTGTGCAGATAATAATTATTTACCTATACTTTCATTGCTAACTCTCTTGTAACTATTTTCACTTTGCTGAAAGGAATAATCGTGGTAACGAATTTCAAAACAAGGTTTTTACATTACACCGAATTATCTGCAAAAGAGCTCATTAACGACCTTAAGGATGCAGTGCGGTGTGACGTTGCTACAGTTTGCTGTTTACCATGTAATCGTTGCCCTTATTTGCATAAACATATTGATACTAAAAAAATACAATTAAAAGGGTTGCGGGCATATAGCATCAAGATAATAACAACCAAAGAACAACATTTATTACTGTCAATAACGGCACCAGATATCGATACTTGGCTAGAGATTAACAACATACCAATATCTTCACTATAAAGATGCACAACGGGTAACTCTCAACTTTTCAAGTCGACATGTCAGATTTAGTCTGAATTGATAAGCAGATACTCGCTTGGGCCTGTTCAACAGCCGATTAAGGTGTCGGCTGTTATGTTTCTGGATTAAAACTCATCATATCGTAACTCAGGCAAACTCTATTAATGGCAGTTAACGCTTCAAACAACGGCTTGGGAAAGTTGGTGGCTTTTTTGAAACAAAAAAGGTGACAGCTTTTCCAAGTACGCGTGCTTTGATTTGTTACACGTCTATTACTCCATGCCTATGTATTTTGGCTCTGATTGAATAAGATCTATCCAACGCATAATTGCAGGATACTCATCTAAATCAAAGCCACCTTCATCAGCAACATGGGTATAGCCATAAAGTGAAATGTCGGCTGTGCTTAATTTATTTCCGGCAAGGTAAGGTGTTTTCTGCAATTGCTGTTCCATAACGCGTAAGGCTTTGTGCCCACCTTCTTGCTTAGACTCATAGTCCATTTTTCTATCATCGGGTAAGCCTAAATATTTGGCTATATATCTTGCTACAGCAATAAATGGTTCATGGCTGTATTGTTCAAAAAATTGCCATTGTTGAATTTTTGCATATTCAAATGGAACACAGGAAAGCAAATCTGTCCCAGAAGCCAAATAATTTAATATTGCATTTGATTCAGATAAGCATCTTCCATCATCTAACTCTAAAACAGGAATTTTGGCATTAGGGTTTTTCTTAAGAAATTCGACTGTATGTGTTTCATCCTTGAGAATATTTACTTCAATCCACTCATGCTCGATGCCAAGTAAAGAAGTAAGCAATTTTATTTTGTAACAATTTCCAGATTGGATATCCCCATAAATTTTCACTTATTTCTCCTTTAACATGCAACGAGGCTGTAGAATTTCTCATTTCAGCCTGATTATTTTAAATAAAAAACACAATAATTCATAATTTGTTGGTATTCAACTAAATATTCTGTTTTTATAAACTGACTGATTAATAGAACTAGAACGGGGACATATATTGACGCTCACTCGTTGTCAAGACGAATAAATCTAGAACATGTATTACCAAAATGCCTACAACGCGTCCGTAATTACGGCTTTTTAAAGGGCAATGCCAAACAACTTCGCCTTCAAATATTGCTGATACTAGGATGCGATTTAAACACAGAACGGGCGTAGAACGGTAGAAGGGTAGGGTAGAACGGGGGTGAACGGGGACATCCATACCTTTTCATTTATAAAAATATAATAGCTATTCTTTTTAAATGATATTCAATTTAGTCAAAAAGGTTTGGAAGTCTAGTAATGCTCGATCCCCATGCTACCAAACTATCTGATCTGGTCTTGATTTACCTGCATAGTGAACTTCAGGTTGAAAATATTTATCAACAATTAACTCATATTGCGATGAATCTCGAAGTTCTCTAATAGTGTCCCATATCGCTTCAGATAGTTCAGGATTATCTTGCACGAATTGATGAGAGAACATCAAGTAGTAATCGACTTGCATGAAAGGAGGGAATACTTTGATAATATATTTAAACTCCTCAGGATGTAATTTCATCTGAAAATCGGCCATCGTTTCTATATCTGCCCAAGCAGCAATCCTTCCCGCTTTAAGCATCTTTAGTCCATTAAATTGTGATCTAACTTCATGAACTTGAACTCCGAGTGCTTTTATCGTTCCAACAATGGCATATCCCCTTACCGCACCAATTTCGCCATTAAGGTTTGTTATTTCTTTACCGTCCCATTGTAAAGGAGAGTTTTTGTATTTATACAGGAAATACGACTGAGACATAATTTTCCTGCTACCATCAGGCAGACCATTTTTCATGGGGTACACACCTATTTGCAAACGTTCAGGTTTGAAGCTAGCGTGAAAAATCCCGTCAACTACGTTCGCTTGCACTTCCTTAAGCCCCCTAGCCCAAGGTCTACGTTTAAACTCAATTTTGATACTGAATTTTTTTTCTAACAACTTTAAAAGTTCTAACGTAATTCCAGGTTTTTTCCAATCAATATTACTCCCCTCTCCGAAATAAAATGGAGGATTCGCTTTTACTTCATATACAAGCGTGACTTTCTTTTTAACAATCTCAGACGCACATGTCGGTAGGCTCAAGAACAATAAAATGAAAATAAATCTCACCATTATTTGTATATCCAATTTTCAATAAGTTAAATACACACTAATAACGAAGCTATAGAATAGCTCATTTTCAGCCTGATTATTTTAAATCCAAAATAAACCATAATTCACAATTTGTTGATATTCAATTAAATATTCTGTTTTTAATAACTGACTGATTAAATTGAGTGATACATCGCTGAATTGGCTTAATAGACTCAAACGACAGACTCAAACGAGGACATCCATATCTTTTCATTTATGAAAATATAATAGCCATTCTTTTTAAAAATAATCTTAATCAGCGCTTTGCTGTAATTAAATAGTTAAATTCCCGCACTTGATACTCAATTCAATCTGTTTAAACAAGTTTTATTAAAATCAACGCACAGAGCCTCCTTAACGAAGCGCTAATAGTTAATAAAAAACAAATGATTGGGAGTTAATGCAGCATACAACTTAGTTTGTTTTGCCCGAAACAAACGAGGACATCCATATCTTTTAATTTATAAAAATATAATAGCCATTCTTTTTAAAAATAAGCTTAATCAGCGCTTTGCTGTAATTAAATAGTTAAATTCCAGCACTTGATACTGAATTCAATCTGTTTTATTAAAATCAACGCATAAAACACCCTTAACGAAGCGTTAATAGTTAATAGTTAATAGTTAATAGTTAATAGTTAATAGTTAATAGTTAATAGTTAATAGTTAATAGTTAATAGTTAATAAAAAATAAATGATGGGGGAGTTAATGCAACATACAACTTAGTTTGTTTTGCCCAGATACCCAACAGCGACCAGTGTGTTCGGCAAACAAGGCAAGCTCTTCAAGTGAGCCCACTGCACCATGGTAATCTTTACCAAAACTCACGGCTAAGGCTAACCACGTGTCACTCTCTAAACCAAGGGTACTTAATAAGCTTGGCAGTTGGCTCGAAATCACGCCGCGCTTATCCTCTCGAATCGCTCGCCCAGTCCAATCAACAAGCTCTAAATAATCGAGCAAGGCATAGGGAATACCTTCGTGGGGCGCATCACATTCTGCCGCTACAAAACCAAATAAGGGTTTACTGTTATCATGGCAATGCAACGCTTCATCGTGACTACATTTACTGTGGATACGCTCAAATATGGACGTAAATTCCGATGTTTCCACACTCTCTGACATTTTTGCCCGCACGGGGTTTAAATCAACATAAGCCATGCAAGTTAAAAGTGCTTTTTCATCAAGCAATGCTTGCGACTTAAAGCGCCCTTCCCAAAAACGCCCTTTACAGTTATCTTCGGCGTTCGCTTTGCGGGCAATAAATTCATTTAACGCGCGCATGAACCAAGAGATATCAAGCAGGCGATGACGCCATTTGCTGATTATCTCAAGCGCCACCTCTATTTGACCTGCGCAAGTCAGCTCCCCTTTGCGCCATCGCGAAACTATTTCTGAGCCGGAATAAAGTTGATACCAACGTCGGCAAACTTCTTCATCGCTACAGGCGCTAATCTCGGCTTCATTAGCATGTAAAACAAGGTGATAGTGATTAGACATAATCGAATAAGCGCAAACATCAATGGCAAAGATATCACTTAATTGCCGAATGCGATCGACCATCCATTGCCGGCGATGTGAATAGTTTTTACCGCTGTAATTATCTTCGCCACACAAAAATGCACGGCGAACACATCGAGAAATGCAATGATAATAAGGTGTGTCCACAAGAGAAATTAACGAAGCACGTGATTGTGTCATACCAAACCCCACAACTGTAAACAAAAACACTGTTTATATAGTAGGTACAATATTCAATTTAGTCAAAAAGGTATGGGTGTCCTGCACTAGTGTGAGTAAATCCTCTGTTGGGTTGTAAAAACCCTTAAAACAATCTCTCAACTTAACCTACCTGTATGGGAAAATTGGTGTTACCCAAGAAAAATATAACGCTGCAATAAACGGCGCATAGGTTGGCGCTATTTTTGCTGCTTTTTGTTTTAGCAAAAATCGCGACAGCCGTTATGCGTCCGATTTAATTGCCTTGTTAATTTTTAGCGACTTGTTTGCTCTTCGCCTACAAGACACTTGATGCTTGATTTTGTTGTAACTTGAAACAAAAAATGTTGATTTAAAACAGCTTTAAATCAACGAAGTAGCCCAACTGCAAACAACAAAACTTAAATCATAAAATTGAAAAACAAGGTGAATTAAGCAAGCCCGTTTAGCACAAACTCAACCTAAATATTGCCCCACTTCCAACTACGATTCAGAAAGCCAATTAGCAAACTCGCTCAGGATTGGATCGTGTAAAACACCAAACCAACCAATTTATAATTTCTACATTTCATAATGCGGAGCGAAATTTAACGCCTTGCTAAGCGGACTAAAATTGTGGGTTATAATGTGGAGCGAAGCGGAGCATAACCCACTGTTTTAGTTCCGTTTAAGCAACTTGTTGAACGAAGCCGCTGTGCGGCAGAAAAACAAAATATGAACCAACACGCATACTTATATTTGCATCACTTTTCGGTGATGTCTAATAGGAGTATAAGCGATGAACACCTCAGAACAAAAACACTTTAACCTTTTATATCAACAACACTTGACCAACTTAGCATTACAGGGCATGAGACCTGCCACTATTGATGCTTATTCTCGTGCTGTGCGTAGGATAACTACTTTTTTTGACCGCACACCTGACACCCTCACTAAAGCTGATTTGAAATGCTACTTTGCGCAACTCATTCAAACTCACTCTTGGAGTACCATCAAATTAGACCGTAATGGGTTGCAGTTTTTCTACAAGCATACCCTTGAACGCCAGTGGGAATGGTTAAATATTGTCAAACCACCACAAGTAAAACGCATTCCTGATGTCATCACCAACAAGCAGGTTGGCATGTTAATTAGCGCGACGCGTGCTTTACGCTATCAGGTGTTTTTTCTTGTCCTGTACAGCATGGGATTACGGTTAGGTGAAGCCCTTCATTTAACCGTCAACGACATTGATAGCCAAACTATGCAAGTTCATATCCGTGAGGGAAAAGGCGGGAAAGAATGCTTAATCCCCCTTCCCAAACGAACCTTACAGGCTTTGCGCTGTTACTGGAATACACACCGTCACCCGGTCTTATTATTTCCTCGTTTTGGTCAAAACAAACATGTACCCATGGATAAAGGAAGCGTCCAAAAAGCCTTGAAGAAAGTAATGGCTGAGTTAGGGATTAAGAAAAATATAAGTCCACATTCACTGCGACATTGCTTTGCAACACACTTGTTAGAGCAAGGTATTGACCTACGCTCTCTGCAAATATTATTAGGCCATCATAGCCTCAATACCACAGCAAAATACACACAACTCACCACGCTTAAACAAAAAGACAATGTGGCAGCCCTTAACCAACTAACCGATAAATTACCGATTCAATGGGAGGCTTTATGAGCCAATTTATTGCATTACTTGAACGCTACCATGAGCAACTAGAGCAACAATATGGTGGATTATTAAATCAAGATATTCGCCGCGCCATTACCGATATGTTGCACTGTAAAAATGATACAACCCGCACCACACAATGGCACTGCGGACACTGTCAGCATGACCAACAACATCCCGCATCCTGTGGAAACCGAAGTTGCCCACAATGTTTGCATCAAACCACATCGAATTGGCTAGCCAAACAAACTAATAAATTACTACCTGTGCACTATTTTATGGTCACGTTTACCTTACCCTATCAATTTAGAGCCCTTGCTCATAAAAAACCGAAGGCGCTATATAAATTGATGTTTCAAGTAACATCAAACATATTAAAAGACTTTGCCTCACGACAGAATAAAGGTGACTTAGGTTTTACCAGCGTATTACACACACATAATCGTAAAAGAGAATGTCATCCTCATCTACATATCATCGTGCCCAGTGGAAGCTATGATGCAACGAACAAGCAGTGGCATAAAAATGATAAGAAATATCTCTTTAATGAATTGGCACTCGCCAAGGTATGGCGAGCAAGAGTGATTGATGCAATCAATCACCACCCCGAGTTAGCTATGCCCAATGATATTGCTAAAAAATGGGTCGTTGATTGTCGCAAGGTCGGATTTGGTTTGTCATCATTCCAGTATTTATCTCGTTACCTGTACCGTGGCGTGTTACCCGATAAAGACATTATTAATGTCAGCGAAAAAACAGTGACCTTTAGATATAAAGAAGGAGGAACAGATATTATCAAAAAGCGAACATTACCCGTACTTAAATTCTTATGGTTAATCTTACAACATGTATTACCAAAAGGCCTGCAGCGCGTTCGTGATTACGGTTTCTTGAGAGGTAATGCTAAACAACTTCGCTTGCAAATCATGCTGATACTAGGGAGTCATTTAAGCACGGTGGCAATAACACCAAAACGAAAAAAAACCGTCTACATCTGCCCATGTTGTCAGCATGAAATGAGTTTTGTAGGTATAAAGCGACTGAGAAATTAGCGTGTTATCACGCGTGATCTTCTACGAAGAATTCATAACAGAAAGCGAATAAAAAGAGGTGTATTGGCATTCAACCAAAAAAGATAACAGATTGATATAATTGAACTATCAATTGTATATTAGCGAAACTCGCCTAAAGAAAAGTGACAAATTAAATTTAGCCTTCAGCAAAATCCACTATTTACTATAAAGAGAAGCAATTCCCGATCGGGCTTGTTCAACACCCGAATAAGGTGTCGGCTGCGCGACACCTATTCTTGTTTGTTATACCACTTTACTCTGAATTTTCCCATTCGGTATAAACATTCAAAATTGGCTTATACCTTGATGTTAGAGGATCAAAATATTCCTTTAACTCTTTATTTTCCAATAGGTTTCTTATTTCGTATTTATAGTTTTTCTTAAATCTATTTTTATCAACTTTATTATCGATGTATTTAGAGCAAGCGTCATCATATGTATTCATTAACGTTTGCACAGCAGCGTTGAAACTTTTGCTATAAGATTTTAGAGTAAATTCTCCCTCATCATCAATGTTACCAGCATCTTGTTTAGCTATTAATGGCGCCATAATAATATTTATTTCATTAACTTTAGATTTGGCATTTTCGATAGCCTGCCTCATTTCCAGTTCTACCATGCCAAATTGCAAATTTAAATTATCTTGAGCTATAGAATTAGCTTTAGAGCTTGATAATTTTGCAAAGATCACTGCTCCAATTGAAACAATTAGACTGATAGAAGCAATGATATCGCTTACATTTATATTCATTGACCAGTTCTCTTCTTCATAGCACTAATTACATCAAGAATTTCACTATTATCCGATGCACTAGTACTTTTCTGGACGTTAGTATAAATCCGAGATTCATCAATATCTTCAAAAGCTGGAGTACTTTTAACAAGCTTTTCCAATTCATCTAATATTTTATTCTTTGTATCTTTATCTAATGGCTTGTTTGTACTTGCGAACACCAACCCATTTAAATCATTTAAGATACGTTCTAACTCAGCTTTGCGATTTCCAGCCTTAAGCAATCGTTCAAAATAGTGCTGTGCTCTTTGTTGATGTGTCATTGATGCCATTTGGAACTCCATTATTTATAATTAGTGGTATAACGAGGCTGTAGAATTTCTCATTTTCAGCCTGATTATTTTAAATAAAAAACACAATAATTCATAATTTATTGATATTCAATTAAATATTCTGTTTTTAATAACTGACTGATTAAATTGAGTGATATATCGCTGAATTGGCTTAATTAGGCGGGGGTATTCGATGTTAAGGCATCGCCCTTGGGTTAATGCAGGCTGTTTTTTAACTTCTCAATATTATGCACTAAACAGTACATCTGCCATTGCGCATTCACTTTCTCTTGCCCGCGCAGCGTGAATTTATTCATCCCTTTATTGACCGTAATATTGCCAAATACCGGCTCTATTGCACCTAACCGTTTACTGTATTGTCGCCGTCCGGGGCTACTGTCTATTTTCACCCGCATTTTATCGCTATAAGATATAGGTTTGGTGCTTTTATTGATTTCAAACTGGACTTGTCTGCCTTGTTTAGTCGGCGCGTTGCGCATGCATTGCTTTTGTAGTACGCAGGCCCGGCAATCCTTTAAATAACCTGAGAAACGAACGTATTGCCGACCTGCCGTTTCAACATTTTTAACACTTAACCACATTTCATTACCTGCTGGGCAGCGGCAACTTGAGACCGTTTCATCAAAGTAAAAATCGTGACTAGTAAATAGTCGCGCTCTGCCTTTACTGCGTTTTAATCGCCGTTTTTCTTGTTCTGTTTGATAGGTTTGACTGGTTTGGAATAAAGGATTGCGGCTTCTAAATGCGGTATCTGCTATATAAGTATCTAACCCTGTCGTGGCCATGAACTCAAGGTTCACTTCACTGTGGAAACCACTGTCAGCACTGAACTTGGCATCTTTAAAGGTATCGGGTGTACCTAGCTTCGTAAGTTGTTCTTGCAACTGCTTAACCGCGGGCTTCAATGTCTGCTGCTCACCTACCGAGCCCCATGCCTGCGCTTGCACTATGATTTGGTGTTTATCATCATTGATAGCAATACCGTTATAACCTTGAATCGTCCCTTTACTGGTGGTCATCTTGGCGCTATCTGGGTCGGTGATATTGCTTTTTACTGGTTTATTTCGACTACCTATTTTCTCTTTATTACTCGCAAGGAACGCACTAATTTTATTGGCACTTTCATCTAATTTTTGTTTCTGTTTTAGGTCATGTTGGCGTTCATCTTCATTAAGACCGTCTTGTGCCTGATGTCTTGCAATAATGCGTTGGCTAGCACGTTGCAACTTGCGTTGTTTGCGTTCAAGCTCTGCAAATGTACCACTCCACTCTTTACTCGCATTGCTGCTTATCTTGCAACCATCAATCGCAAACATGTGACGACCTATCAACCCTTCTTTATCGCATATCATTAAGACTTGGGTAAAAAGCGGCTCGATTTTATCTTTCATTTTGGAGATAAAGTTGGCGATTGACGTGTAATGTGGCTGTACATCACCCGATAAACTCATGAAGGTGATATTACGCTCACACGCGTCTGCGATACGGCGACTACTAACAAGGCCACGAGAGTAACCGAACAAGATGATTTTTAGCATAACAGAAGGTGGATAAGCAGCTGCACCGCCATTGTCATTATTGTACCAATCATCAAAGGTGCTTAAATCAAGGTGCTTATCAACGATATGGGAAAGTGCGTACTCAAATGTACCGGGAGAATTTGCTGTGCAAAGTCAATCGGGATGAATTTACTTTGACAAGATAGGTCTGGTTTGTAATTAGCCATGACGTTTCACTCTGAGCGAATAATAACTATTAGATCACAGCCGATCAGCGCATGCAAGTACATTTTTTATACAATTTTCATTAAATGAAAAACAACGTAAAAACGGTCTTTTTGGAGAAATTCTACAGCCTCAACGCCTTAATAACTGGCGTGTAGGTTGGTGCTGTTTTTGCCGCTTTTTGTTTTAGCAAAAACCGCGACAACCGTAATGCGTCCAGTTGATTAACTTGTTAGCTGGCATTTATTCGCAACCAATTTAGCTGTTCATTATAAGCGAATTGATTGTAATTAATTGAATATAAATTCATAAAACCATGCAAGTAATCTACTTTTGTAGTATTTACATTTTTCTTTCTAGATAGCTCATTTTGTAGTTCTAGCACATCAAAATGAAACTCTTTTTTGGGAAAAATCAACTCAACTTCAAACAGTGGACTCACTTCTTTAAAATTTCGAATTTGAGAACCATAGTAGCAAATTGCACGATTTACATTTTTAACCGACAGCTTTTCAGATAACTTCCAAATTATAGAAGCCCCAATACTAAAACCAATTAAGGTGCTAGCAGAAGTTATTGATTCCGTCATTTTTAGTAATATTGACAAATAATCTTCAAACCCAATATTCTCCATGAAGTAAGAATATGCTTCTGTTTCATCTTTAAAAGCCATATCGACCCCACCATAAGGATCGACAATAACCTTTGCATTGAGCTCTTCACTTAGCTTTACTAAAGCAGGTGTTTTACCGAAGATATCTGTGACTAAAATTATATTCATAAACCTCTGCTTGACAGCTAACGTTTACAGCACGGGCGAGTGAAACGAGTCCAGCCCGCAGGGCGAGCGTGCCTGTTTTTGTTAGGCTGACTGAGTGACGACATGTATGTTTACTCCTTCTGAATCTAAAGGCTCTTCAAAATACTGGTTAACTGTTTCAAACATTTCAGGAGTATCGTATTTTGCTCTTTCCGGTTGCTCTATGCGTCTTTTAGAAATTTGCTCTAAACACTTTTCGTTTGACACTTTCAAATAAATTGCTCGATGTGGTGCATTTACCGCATTGGCAACGTCTAAGTACCATTTGCGAGAATCAATAGTGTTTGCTGGAAAGTCTAAAACCACAGAACTGCCTGCCTTCAATATCTGTTGAACGTGCGGAGCTAGGACATCAAGTAGTTTATGGTGCCTTACTACAAAATCATCGAAATCATTGATTTCATCGGGGTAAAGCTTAGTAAGCCACTCGTCTTCAGAAATTAATACCACATTACTTTCAGAAGCAAAGGTTGTTGAGTAAGTTGTTTTACCAGCACCCATTTTTCCAATAAGGAAATGTAATGTTCCGAGATTGCCCATGGTTTCTCCTAAAGCCTAACGTTTTTCTTCACCGGCGAAAAAACGCGCAGCGGTTTTGAGTCCTTGCCCGGCTGGGCGTAGCCCAGGACTTATAGGGCAGATGGTGCAAGAATTTGTTAGGTGTTTTTTGCCAAGACTTGCACTGCAAATTCTGCTGCCTTTCCAGTATAGCTGGAACAGTTTTTTCGAAGACCCAGAGATTTAAACTTTTCCATACCATGCTCAGTACCAAGATCACAACCTAGCAACTTATGACAATCTTTAGCGCCAAACTCCTTTTCAAATTTCTTAACAAGTTCTTGGGTGGCATCGTATGAACTCGAAACATTGTCATTTACCGAGTCTCTCCCTAGCGAAAGGCTTACTCCCATTACAGCACCTGTAAGGGCACCACAAGGTCCGCAAGTTCGAGACATCCCACTGCAAAATGCAGTCGCGGTTTTTGAGATTAATTTACTATCAACCCCCAGATTCTGCCAAAGCTGATACGACGCTTTCTGCACATAAGAGGCCGCCTTCAAAATTTGACTCCGCTAACATTCTAACTTTTTGAGAATCATCCATGAATGAACACCTCCTAAATACCTAACGCCGCACTAAGCGGACTAAAATAGTGGGTTAAAATGTGTAGCGAAGCGAAACGTAACCCACTGTTTTAGTTCCGTTTAAGTGCCTTGTTAAGTTTTGGTCAACTTGCTAATCTCAGAAGTGTAAAAACAACCGCAACAATTGCTAAAACCCAAGTAATTTTACTAAGTAAATACATGAGCACTCCAACAATTGTTGCAAAAGCCCAAGTAGCAACAGGTACTAGAAAAAAATAGGCAAGACAACAAAAAACAATAAAAGCAATTAGGTAAGGCATAATTAACCTTGCTCAATTTGATATAGTAGTTCCACCAAATCTACTGCTTTAACATCATCCCATCTAAGGTAACTAGCTAAAGAACTTGTTCCCGAATCTTTTCCGAGAACACTGAGACATATACCTTGATGATCTTGTGACGCAGAAACCCAAACTTTAGATGCTTGCTGACAAAAATATGTAGACCCTTTCAATCCACTTTTTTGTATTCTCTTTTTCCAAGTGTCTACTTTTTGAGTGGTGATTTGAATTGTCATAAGAACTCCGAAAAACTTAACAGCTTTATAAGTGGCATCATGATGTAATGCACCGCGCCACTTATCTTATTTAAAATGATCATCACAATATCTATTAATCATCATTTAATCAATCAGTTCGCTAACTATTTGTAAAAACTTTGATTTGAGATAGGTATGACACTGCCACCTATCACCTTTTGAAATAATGCCATAACCCACTAATTTATATAGCAAATTAGAATGTTAATAAATATAACCTGCACGGTGACGTAAAACTCAGTGCCACTTATCTCATTTTTTAAAACGCTAAAAAACAGAAAAATAACATTTAAATTCAATTGGTTAAGACTGATTTGTAGCATAACGCTTTCTGAGATAGGTATGACTACGCCACCTATCACCTTTTGAAAATAATCCCCTAACTGTCTAATTTATAAAGTAAATGAGAATGTTAACAAATATAACCTGCACGGTGACGTAAAACTCAGCGCCACCTATACACTTTTACTTGATTAAATATTTAGTCTGTTCATGATCTTTATAATGTGCACGTAGTTGCGCTGCAATCGCTAATTTTACTTGTTCTGTAATGACCACCGTTTCATGAGGTTCGAGTATATTTAGCAATTTGGTAAGCAGTTGTTTCTGCGGCTCTGCTGTTTTTGTTACCCAATCACTCAATAGTGTCCGATTGATTGCTGCGGGTAAGGAAGCTAATACCCCTAAATCATTCTGATCATGTACTAATAACCCCGTCGTCGTACCTTTGTCCAAGGTTAACACTTGGTAAAAATAGAGAGTATGGTAATTAAGTTGTGCCTGTAACTCTTCCGCAGAAGGTTGCCCAACTTGCTGGAGTTTATTTTTTAATAGATGGCAGTAACCATTGATCACCGCTTCACCAAATTGCTGGGGAAAAAGCGCTTGTTGGTCATCATTGGCGATAAATCCTTCTAAGTAAAAATGACTCACGCCTCGTGTGCATCCCAAGGCAGGAATCGTAAAATAACGTTGCGCTAATTCTCTACCTTGCTGATAAAGATCGCCGCTGACACGTTGTAATATTTTCTCAAAATAAGCCTTATCTGCTAAATCAACGATTGCGGGATTGAGATCAGCCATGATCCGCCAACTCCCTTTACCATCTCTAAATTCGCTCCAACTAATATGCATGTGCATGGACGGGGCTAATGGATGATGAGGATGAATGATCACGGAGAGCGCCGTTGCCGATGAGAATGATTTTTGTGACAGGTCATCATAATGAACTTGTGAAATATTAAGGGAGGCACGGTTAAATGCAGAGGATTCTATAAACTGCACGCGCATTCCACCACCATGCAAACCATTATCTCGCAGCCATTCTATTACTTGGCTATGTTGCTTTTTGTTACACTCAATCGTATGTAATTGTTTTACAAATAGCTGTTGCAAAGCCGTTAACATCTCCATTGCAGCGATTGCACGTGGTGATTTTATCGCTATCTTCATATTTTTATCCTATCTGTAAACTTGCGCTGTAGTGATACTGCACTACACTGAAATGTAAACATACTTTCCCAAGCCTAGGTGCCCCCTTATTCCTAGGCTTTTTTTTACCCTATTGATTTAAGAAAGTTAAACTAATGAACTTGTTATTCTCATCGAGAGTCAATTGAAAACGTCCCCGTACCCCAAGTTGTGAAAAGAAAGGCACAAAACGCATTGCTGGTAGCTGGATCATACGCCCCTCTTCATCACGTACTTTGACAACGGTATTTGGCGTTGTATAGAGTTGTTGGAATGCTTGATAGGGTATATTGAGCCTAAAATAAAATTCCTTCATTATTTTGTCTCTGTACAGTTAAATGTGTGTATCTACCTAAAGAGGCGTATGGCTCTTGATGGCAATACTGTTTTTCCATTGCCAATAATAAATCATACATCTCTTCTCGATTCTTATTTTCTTTCAAGTAGTCGTGTAAAACACGCACACCCGTTTTTTGTAGTACTTTCATATTTGCAGCATCTAGCCAACTGACAACATCTTTTTCAAAAAGTGGTGAAGTCGGCGTTAAACGTACTACTTTTTTACGTATCATGTCCTTGGCAACAAAATCAAAATTACCAGAGAGTAAATTGAAAAAACGTTGCGCTTCTTTGTTATAAAACATTAAGGATAACAGACCGTTTTCGTCTAAGAATTGTATTAACCCTAGTAATGTCTGTTGCGGATCCTTAAGCCACTCTAACACCGCATGATTTAATATCAGATCAAATTTGCCATCAATACGGTCGGGTAAATCCTGAATAGCACAATGCAAAATTTGTACATTATCTTGATACGCACTCCCTTGTAATTGTCGAGCCGCCTCTTTTAATAACTCCTCAGAGATGTCACATAACACTACCTGATGGCCAAGAGCCGCTAATTTCTGCGTAAAAAAACCGAAGCCACCACCCGCATCTAAAATGCGTAATGGCCGTTGTGGTAATAATGATAAACAATGCTGTAACTCATCCCAGACAATGGTGGTACGAATTTTACCTTTACTTGTACCATAAATATTATTTACAAATTTTTGTGCTATTTTATCAAAATTATGATCGCTCAACTTAACAACATCCAATGAAATGTTAAACTACTTAAAATTATCAATACTACGAGAGTAATCAATATGTTATTTATATTAAAAAAATGGATTGGCGGCCTGTTAATGCCCCTTCCCTTGCTGTTATTCGTTTTTTTAATTGGCCTTATTTTACTCTTATTTACACAAAAACAAAAACTAGCCAAGTTATTTTTGTCACTCACTTTTGTTCTGTTATGCGCATTCAGCAGTTTGCCAATTAGTGATGCCATTGTGCAACCTTTAGAGCGACAACATCCACCACTAAAAAATATAAAACAGGATTACGCCTATATTTTATTACTTGGTTCAGGTGGGACGGCAGATCCTGACCTACCAGTAACGGGACAACTCTCAGCGACCGCTTTAAGCCGTTTTATGGAGGCATTACGTATCTATCATGCTAATCCCAATGCGAAGCTGGTTGTCTCTGGATCTGGATTTGGGGATTTAAAATCACATGCTCAGCTACTTGAAGAATTAGCCCTTGCAATGAAAGTGCCTGCACAGCAAATTATCCGTTTAGATGACAGTAAAGATACTGACCATGAAGCGCGTCTAATGTCTGATATGATACGTGGCAAAAAAGCCGTTTTAGTGACCTCTGCAACGCACATTGATAGAGCATTACGACTCTTTTTTAAATATGGAACGGCACCGGATGTCGCACCGAGTAATTATTTATCACCCAAACGCGCCACTGAGAGACCAAGTTATTACTATATTCCCAATGCCTATTACCTCTATGCAACACAAGTGACATGGCACGAATATTTGGGGCAGTTACAAAATAAATTACAGTAATACCAATTCCGATAAATAGCTGATCTATTTTACTGGTTAAAACAACTTACTGCTGCGTTGTAATTTTCGCAAAGGGAATAACCATTTACGTCAAATTACGCCTTGAATTAAGCTGTTTTTCCTGCGCAAAATTTAGATCACATACTTACCGGAATTGGTATAAATAAAAAAGGTTTGCTATCGAGCAAACCTTTTACTAATAATGGCGTGTTACAGTTGGCTAAACTAATTGCGTTTCCACTTTAACCACGGCCTGTGCAACAACCATATGCTCACCATTAAAGGATAAAGCAGGTGAGCCATATAGTTCATAACCATCCGCGAGTAAAGCGGTAATACGAGCGCAAAATTCCGCATTATCTTTACCAGTGATCAGTTTGTACGTTTCTTTAGGTTGCGACATATGAGCTCCTTAGATTATCAAAAAATCGATATAAAGAGCATAAAACGATTAGTCGAAAAGCGATAAATAAATCCGTTAAAATTGTGAATAGACAACTCAATTGCATAAAAAAACAGCGCTTTGTGCGCTGTTAATCATCAATACTTAACGACCTTACCTTATCCTTAAGGGCGATACACTTTTACATTGTCAAAACCTGCTTCTTTTAAATAGAGCGCCTGTAGTTGACTCATGACACCTCGCGCACAATATAAAAGGTAGGTTTTATCCTGCGCTAGCGTTTCAAACTGAGTGGCTAACTTAAAGAAAGGTAAATGTACGGTTTCGACACCTTCAACAACAAGCGGAGATTCCTCTTCTTCTTCTGGCGAACGTATATCTAGAATGACATCATTAGCGCTAAAATCAGCAACGGATTCAACCTCGGCCACTTGTTCATGGGCAGCGGTATCAATATCTCGAATGTCTAAGACATTGGCATTTTCAACAACTTGTTCGATTAAAGAGAGGTCAAATTTAGCTTCCTCTTTATCAATTTTTTTCATGACCGCTTTAACGGTTGGACGCTGTGAAATTACACCACAATACTCTGGAATTGTTTCGGATAACTCCGCCGAACCAATTTCGCGGGCACAATTGATAATATCTTGTTTATCGGTGGCAATCAGTGGACGTAAAATTAACATATCGGTCACTTGATCGATGATCGATAAATTACGTAATGTTTGGCTCGATACTTGCCCTAACGCTTCACCAGTCACCAGCGCTTCAATATCAAAGCGTTGCGCAACAAGGGTTGCAGCACGCATCATCATACGTTTTAAAATAACACCCATTTGACCGTTTTCAACTTTTTCGAGTATTTCTGCGACAACAGGCTCAAAGGGGATAGAGATGAATTTAACGCGATGAGACGAACCAAAACGGTTCCAGAGTTGATAGGCGACCTGTTTCACACCAATTTCGTGGGCACTACCACCTAAATTGAAAAAACAGTAATGGACGCGTGAGCCACGTTTAATCAATTGATAACTCGAAACACCAGAATCAAAACCACCTGAAATTAATGATAAAACTGACTCTTGCGTTCCTAATGGGAATCCACCTAGCCCTTTATGACGAGTATCAATAAAGAGTAATTTATTATCGTTAATTTCAAGGTTAACGGTAACGTCGGCACCTTTTAATTTCACGCCAGCAGCATCGGTATGCTGATTTAAGCCACCACCGATATAACGTTCTGCTTCTATTGATGAAAATTCATGTTTACCAATGCGTTTTACGCGGACACAGAAGGTTTTACCGTCAAGGGTGTTACCTATATGGTCATGCGTTAATTGATAGGCATTGTGCAGATCGGTAAATTCACTCTCTTTGACTTCTAAAAAGTGCGCGATACCCGGCGTACTTTTTAGCATTTCAATTAATTTAGCTTTATTTTCTGGCGTGTCGTTGACACTGCGAACAATGATTTTATCCCACTCTAAAATAACTTTAACCTGTTCATCGTAACGGGTTAATACATTACGGATATTCCCCTGTAACATTTTGCTAAAACGTTTACGAACAGGACGACTTTTCATCATAATTTCAGGGAAAAGTTTAACGATAAATTTCATGGTATCTTCACTGTGCAGTTAAATAAGGGGGCGGATTATACCCTGTACGCAGCGTTAGGCAAAGGATCTTATTCCTGTAAGTTAAGGCAACTAATTTCACATTCACCTAACTCAGTGGCAATATAGGCTGAATCGCCGGTGATGGTGACTGAAAAATCCATGGTACGTTTGACTAATTTTGCTAATGCTTGAATCTGTACAAATTGCAGTTGATTCACTTCCACCTTAACCGTTGCAAAGTCGGCTTGGCTCTGTTTCCACCAAACATCGGATTTACTATTAAAACTATACACTTTCACCTGTTTGGCTTGGTGAGATGCTTTTTTAATCCGTTCAAAGGCAGGTTCGCCCACGTCAATCCAGAGTAAGAATTGATCATCTAACCCTTTTGCCCAAATATCGGGATCATCGGCAACCGACAGCCCCTTTGTAAAAGACAAAAATTCCTGTGCATTCAAACAATAAGCAACAACTCTGGCCATCATGCGCTCAAGCGTTTCAGAGGGATGCTGTGCAACGGTTAAATTCAGCGTTTCATAAACATCGCGATTGAGATCAGAAAGATTAATATTCATTTTAAAAATAGTCGGTTTAAGCGCCATGGTCATTCCAATAGTCAGAGACAAAAAAGCCACGCGAAAACGTGGCTTATACCAATCGGAATAAATAGCTGATCTATTTTACTGGTTAAAATAACTTACTTTTTTGTTGTAAGTTTCGCAAAGGGAACACCATTTGCGTCAACTTACGCCTCAAATTAAGCCATTTTTCCTGCGCAAAATTTAGATCACATACTTAATCCGATTGGTATTAAAAAAGTAATATTAATAGCTGCTTAGATTATGCTACAGGCATTTTTGCCAGTTCAACACAAACTAAATCACCAAACTCTTCCGTTGTCACAAGGTTTGCTTCACTTGCTTTGGAAAGATCAGATGTTGAATAACCTTTTTCAAAAACGCTTTGCATTGCTGCCCAAAGATTTTTAGCTTCTTTTTCCATACCGAAACTCATCTCTAGCATCAACGCAACAGAGCCAATCATTGAGTACGGGTTAGCAATACCTTTACCCGCGATATCTGGCGCACTGCCGTGTGAAGGTTCGTAGTAAGCTTTATCAGGTCCCATACATGCAGATGGCATTAATCCTAATGAGCCTAGAATACCGCCGCCTTGGTCACTTAAGATATCACCGAACATGTTTTCCATTACCATTACGTCAAACATGGTTGGTTTTAAACAGAGGTAAGTTGCTGCTGCATCAACAAGGATATTAATCACTTCAACTTCTGGGTAGTTTTTACTCTCTTCCGCGACGATTTCATTCCAAAGTACACTTGATTTTAATACATTAGATTTATGAATGTTATGTAATACTTTTTTGCGCGTCATCGAGACATCGAAAGCAACGCGGATGATTTGACGAATTTGGTCTTCATCATATTCCAATACTTCACGTACATAACGCTTACCTTCAGCATTAATACCCGTCTCTTTTTCACCGAAGTACAAACCACCCACTAATTCACGGATGATCATGATATCAATGCCTTCACCGATGACAGATTTTTTTAGTGGTGAAAAGTGTGCAAGACCTTTTGGTAAAAAAACGGGGCGGAAGTTTGCAAAGGTGTTGTAACGACGACGCAGTGGAAGTAATGCGCCACGCTCTGGTTGCTCGTCTACTGGGATTTTTTGCGACTCTTCATGATTTAAACCAATTGTCCCTTTTAGGATAGCATCAGCTTTATCACAGGCTGCTTTGGTTTCATCAGGGAATGATTTGCCGGTTGCAAAATATGCAGCCGCACCAAATAGTACATCGTTAAGTTCAAATTTAACGTCTTTATTACGTTGTTCAACTAAATTTAATACTTTAACTGCTTCTTTCATGACTTCTGGACCGATACCATCGCCAGCAAGTAAAGCAATATTATATGTTTTCATTTTTATTCCCTAAAAGAGTGATTGGATTATATAAGTATTGTGCGTGCATCATAAGTAAAAGTCGGCTTAGTTTCAAATATAGGAGATGACTTTCTGCTATTTAAGCACTTTTAGTGCATATTAAACCGGATTATCAACATCAACAAACTCCACATTAATGTCACATTCCTCTGCTATCCACTCGCCTAATGCTTTTATGCCATAACGTTCCGTCGCATGATGACCCGCAGCATAATATTCAATCCCCATCTCTTTAGCAACATGTACAGTGCGTTCGGAGATTTCACCGCTAATAAAGGCATCAATGCCCTGCTCTGCTGCAATGTTTATGTAATCTTGCCCACCGCCTGTACACCAAGCGATCGTTTTTATCTCTTTATGTCCCCCAGCTATATGCAGAGGTGTGCGGCCTAGCTGCAATGCAATACGTTTGCTTAAATCATCAACACTAATCGCTTGCTCAAATTTACCGACACGGCCAAGGCTGCGTTTATCCCAAGGCTCAAGTGGGCGACGGTCGATAATATCTAAGCGTTGCGCCAACTGCGCGTTATTGCCTAATTGAGGATGCGCATCTAAAGGGAGGTGGTAGGCATAGAGATTAATACCATTTTCAATTAATGCTTTAATACGTTTGTATTTCATGCCGACGATTTGTTGTGCTTCACCGTTCCAAAAAAAACCGTGGTGCACTAAAATCGCATCTGCTTTTTAGCGATGGCAATATCAATCAGGGCTTGGCTCGCCGTCACGCCGGTGATGATTTTTGTGATGCTTTCATTGCCCTCTATCTGTAAACCATTAGGACTATAATCTTTAAATTGATGAATTTCTAAAAGTTGATCTAACTTATTGGCAAGTTTTCTGTTTTTCATAAGGCATTCCAATGGCAGAAATAGGCTTGTAATCACAAGCCATGTAAAAAATGCTTATCATAAAACGGAAATAGATAAATTGAAAATTTAACGGCTTATTTATAATTAGGTTCGCACAGAGAAACGATATCCAGCACCACGCACCGTTTGTACTAAATAGTCGTGGTCGAGTAGCGCCTTACGCAAGCGACGAATATGTACATCCACGGTACGATCTTCTATATAGACATTGGTTCCCCAAACATTATTTAATAGCTGCTCGCGACTAAAAACTCGCTCGGCATGGGCCATAAAAAAGTGTAATAATCTAAATTCTGTCGGCCCAATTTCAATCGCGGTTTCAGCGATGGAAACACGGTGAGACAGTGGATCGAGCTTTAATTTGCCAACTTCTAGGGTGTCATCTAATGAGGTTGGGTTGACTCGACGTAATACTGACTTTAAACGTGCCATTAACTCTTTAGGAGAAAAAGGCTTAGTCACATAATCATCTGCGCCATTTTCCAGACAACGGACTTTGTCTTCCTCGGCACCACGTGCGGTTAACATGATCACAGGAATTTTACGTAATATTTCATCCTGCTTAAGGTACTGCAATAGCTTGATACCACTGCCACCCGGAAACATCCAATCCAATAGAATCAAGTCAGGATAGGGTTCGATCAACTGTTTGACTGCACTACTGTAGGAATCCGCTTCTGTGCATTGATAGCCATGCTGGTCAATCACGTAACATAACATTTCACGAATATCTATTTCATCTTCTACTACTAAAATACGTGTCGCCATTTAAGCTTACCTGCTTGTTTTAAGTATTTGTAATGATAGCATTATCACCATGAATTATGACAGTTTTGTGACAACCGTTACTTGCAACGGTAAAAATTGCCTTAAACTGGGGTTAGGTAAAAAAATATTGAACTAGTTTTTCCAGTATTAGTAAAAACCGTTTACACTCTCCCCCTATTTTATTTGTCGTTAATTAAGGTGCATTTTATGTTTTTCAAAAACCTACAAGTTTACCGTTTCACTCGCCCACTTGAACAAGACGCCGATGCGTTAGAAAAAAACCTTGAAGAATTTAAATTTAAGCCCTGTGGCAGCCAAGATATTTCCAAGTTAGGCTGGGTATTTCCAATGGGTAAATCTGGCGCTATGTTTACGCACCTCGCCGCAAAACAGATTCTTATCTGCCTTAAAAAAGAAGAGAAAATGTTACCCGCAGGCGTCATTAAAGATCAACTCAACGAACGGGTTGAGGCAATAGAGCAAGAGCAAGGCCGCGCCCTAAAGAAAAAAGAAAAAGACACATTAAAAGAAGATATTATTTTACAATTATTACCGCGTGCTTTTAGTCGCACAACACAAACCTTTGCTTGGATAGATCCCGAGACAAACTTGTTATATGTTGATGCTTCGAGTAGTCGTAAGGCCGAAGAGCTAATATCACTTCTACGCAAAACCTTGGGTAGTTTACCCGTTGTGCCGATTCAACTTAAAAATCCAACGGATGTGGTAATGACGGATTGGCTAGTAGAGGGGAATATTCCCGCTAATTTTAAATTAGAAGATGAAGCAGAGCTGCGTTCCGCTCTTGAGGGTGGCGGTATTATTCGCTGTAAACAGCAGGATTTATTATCCGATGAGATAAAAAATCACCTTTCAGTCGATAAATTTGTCACTAAGCTCGCCTTAAATTGGGCTGATAGTATCTCTTTTATCATTGGCGAAGAGTTTGCTTTAAAACGTATAAAATTTGCAGATGTATTACAAGAGCAAAATGAAGAGATAGACAAAGATGATTTCGCAGCGCGATTCGATGCTGATTTTGCGTTGATGACAGGCGAAATAAAACAGCTGATCCCTGCGGTTATTGAAGCATTAGGTGGCGAACAAAGCCTATAAAATTGCTCCCCCTGTGACGCAAAGTTACAGGGGGTTTCATTAATATTTTACTTATATCCCCTCTTTTTTCTGCTACTATTGTCCCCTATTTTACCCCTTTAATTTAACAACAAGATGGAACTTATGACTATTTCTATTTTTGGTAGTGCAAAATCTAAGAGTGCAACGAAAGCACTTCTTTTAGGCTCTGGTGAGTTAGGCAAAGAAGTGGCCATTGAATTGCAACGCTATGGCATTGAAGTGGTTGCTGCCGATAGTTATGAAAACGCGCCAGCGATGCAAGTGGCACATTCATCACATATTGTCAGTATGTTAGATGGTGATAAATTAGAGGCCATTATCCGCGCTGAAAAACCAGATTTGATCATTCCGGAAGTCGAAGCGATCGCGACTGATAAATTAGTGGCTTTGGAAAAAGAAGGCTTTAATGTTATTCCCAGTGCTAAAGCAACGAAGTTAACCATGGATAGAGAAGGTATTCGTCGCCTTGTTGCGGAAACCCTGCAAGTAAAAACATCGCCTTATCAATTCGTTGATACAAAAGCGCAATTCTTGCAAGCGGTACAAGCGATTGGCCTACCCTGCGTGATCAAACCCGTTATGAGCAGTTCAGGTAAAGGTCAGAGTGTCATAAAACATGAGAGCGATTTAGATAAAGCATGGGACTACTCTCAAGAAGGCGGTCGAACAGGTGCTGGGCGTATTATTATTGAAGGTTTTGTCCCCTTTGACTATGAAATTACACTCCTCACTATCAGCGCATCGGATGGTATTCATTTTTGTGCTCCTATCGGACATCGTCAAGAAAATGGTGATTACCGTGAATCTTGGCAGCCACAATTGATGTCCGAAATCGCGCTTGCAGAGGCACAAAAAATAGCTGAAAAAGTCGTTACTGCATTAGGTGGATTTGGGCTGTTCGGTATGGAATTTTTTGTCAAAGGTGACGAGGTCTATTTTAACGAAGTCTCACCGCGTCCGCATGATACAGGCCTAGTGACACTGCTATCTCAAGACCTCTCCGAATTTGCACTGCATGTACGTGCCATTTTAGGTTTACCCATTGGTAGTATTAGACAATATGGTCCAACGGCTTCCAGCGTCATTCTTGGTAATGGTAAGTCCGAAGATCTTCGTTTTGCAAATATTGCCCCGGCACTCGCTTGTGTCACAGGAGCACAATTACGCCTGTTTGCTAAACCCAATATCAATGGTTCACGTCGTTTAGGTGTCGCGATTGCTCGTGGGGAAGATATCAAATCGGCAATTGCAAATGCAACACGCGTTTCACAGCAAGTTAACATTATCTATTAATAGGATAACTTATGGCTCTTTTATAAATACAGTAGAGAGCCATATATACCATGGCACTTCAAAATGCCACATCAGCAATAAAAGGCAGGAAAAGAATAGACCGATTCATAGCAACAAATGTTAAAGATGTGTACTAACACTGTAATAATGTAAAAAAATATTACCCATATCAAAAATATTGCTAAATTATGTTGAATAAGGACTGAATTAACGCTTTTATAGCGATTTAATCGCCACGGGAAATATCGATTTAAACACATATAAAATTAAGGAATAGTTAAAATTATGCTGCAACGAAAATGGATAACGATGTTGCTTATTACTTGCAATTTACTTATCACCGCACAAGTAAAAAGTAGTGAGATAGTCATCAATAATGTAAGTGGTGAGAAGGAAACCCTTGTTGTAGATATTCTGAAGCTAATACTCAGCAAATCCGATCCGCAGGTAACTATACGTCAATACCCAGAAGCATTACCTACGTCTCGTCTCGAAGATGAAGTAAAATTAGGTAATATAGATGTAATGTGGGCAGGGATTAATAATCACTTAGATGAATCATTCATGACGGTAAGGATTCCTATTTTAAAAGGACTGCTTGGACACCGTATTTTCATTATTAGAAAAGACCAACAATCAAAATTTAATAATGTCAAAACGCTTGATGATTTGAAAAAGCTCAATGCGGGGCAAGGAACTCAATGGGGTGATACGGCTATTTTAAAAGCAGCTAGCGTACCTGTTATTACCACACTGAAATACCCTAACCTTTTCTACATGCTAGAAGGTGGACGTTTCGACTATTTTCCTCGTGCGATTCATGAGCCATGGAGTGAAGTCGCTTCCCGACCTGAGTTAAATTTAACAGTCGAAAAAAACATCATGTTAGTTTATCCCTTTGCGATGTACTTCTTTGTCGAGAAAAACAATCAAGCACTACATGAAAAACTAACCCAAGGTTTTGAAATGGCGATTGCTGATGGCAGTTTTGACGAGCTATTTTTTAGCAATCAGCAAATTAAAGATGCATTAAGCAAAACCCACTTTAAAAATAGAATCATAATTAAAATTCCTAATGGTGCGATGCATCCAGATACACCAATAGATCGCCCAGAATTATGGTTAGATCCGACAAGCCTTTAACATAGAAGAGAAAAAAATGAATTCAATTATTAAAAAATCAATGTTATTACTTAGCACTGTATCGCTGCTTATAATGATCACTGTTTTCTCAATTAGTTATTTTGCTACAAACAACTATTTAAGTAAGCAACTGGAAGCGGAAATTACTGACTCGCAAACTACCCTTGATATTGTACTTAAAGAGCCTATTTTTGGTTACGATAAAGAGTTGATCGGTGATATTTTAGGTGCCTTTGTGATGCAACCCTACATCCATAAAATTAGTGCCTATGACCATAGAGACCAACTACTCGCAGAAAAAGTAGAACAGGCACAAGCCCCCGAGTCGACTCAAGTTATTAAAAAAGATGTGCCTATACTTTGGAGTGGCGACAAAAAAATTGGTAAATTAGTTATCCTTTATCGTTCCGATAGCCAAGATAATCTTTTAGCCGTCATCAGAAATGTCTTTATCCTAATCGCTTTAATTTTAACATTGGTATTACAATTAACTAACTGGCTCACACTTAACAACCTCGTTGTAAAACCCTTACGCGTTGTCGGTGATGCTTTATCTGAAATTGCCGCTGGTGGTGGAGACTTAACTAGTCGCATCAAGGTTAAAAATAATGATGAAATTGGCCACTTAGCAAATAATTTCAATGACTTTATCACTAAATTGCACAGCATTGTCGCAGGTGTGATTGAAACGGCGAATAAAGTTAAAGATACCGCAACTAATATTATTGCCAGTGCAGAAAATAATGTTCATGCAACGCAACAACAATTACAAGAAATAGAACAAGCCTCTACTGCTTTAAATGAAATGTCATTAACCACTAATGAAATTGCTCAAAATGCGAATCAAACAGCGAAGAGCACTGAAGAGTGTAGTGAATTGGCACAAACAGGGAGTCTTGTTGTCCAAAATACAGCTGATCAAATCAATTTACTTGGTAATGATATGATGGTTACCGCTGAAAAGATTAGCCAACTACGCGATAAAAGTGAAACCATTGGTACTGTTTTAGATGTAATTAAAAGCATTGCTGAGCAAACTAACCTATTGGCACTTAACGCGGCGATTGAGGCTGCAAGAGCGGGCGAACAAGGGCGTGGATTTGCCGTGGTTGCCGATGAAGTTCGTAGCTTGGCAAAACGCACTCAGGATTCAACCTCGGAAATTGAAAAAATCATCGATGAATTACAAAAAGCTTCATCTGATGCCAATATGTCAATGGAAGAAAGTCAGATTGCCTTGCAAAAAACAGTACAAGAATCAGTTAATGCAAGTAATGCACTCGCCGATATTCAAACTACTATCGATCAAATTAGTGGTATGAATGCACAAATCGCGACCGCTTCCGATGAACAAAATGCGGTTGCTGAAGATGTTAGTAGAAACGTTACTGAAATTTTCAATATTACCAATGAAGTATCCGGCAACGCGCAAAGTGCTGGCGGTGCAAGTAAAGTATTGGGTGCATTGGGTAATGACCTTGTAGCCAACCTCTCTAAGTTTAAAATTTAAAATACACAACAAAGGCGCGTTTCTACGCGCCTTTCCCTAATTCTCCATTAATTCCAAATAACCTCATCAGCAACTACAATTTGGCCTCCATCCTGTTATATAACCGTGTTATCCCAAGATACAAAGTCAGCAACCATTGAGCCAATCAATATAGTATTATGGCAGATCAGAAAATTATACGAATTGGTATTACTGCAATCAATGACTCGCTATCCCCCTTTTTGCCTACACCTAAATAGATCAGCTATTTACTCCGATTGGTATAAATAACGGAATTGCTATCAATCACCACGCAAAATTAAAAAAATAATCACAAAACAAACAAATAAAGCTTGAAAAACAGACGATTTAACTATACTGTTGTTACATACAGTGTTTTTACATACAGGTTAATATATGCTTTCTAATCATGCGAAAATAGTGCTTAATACAAGAAATTCTCTGCAGCAATCGTTGCAAAGTCACACACATTTATCCTATTTACATCTATCTTATGATTTAAATAATTACCATTCATTATTAACGCATATTAGTGAAGTTGATGATCCTCGTTGGGTTTTATTCATCTCCCCACCAGGAAAACCAAACGTTAACTTTTTAACACAAGCAGGTATAAACAAAAATCGTATTATTATCTTGCCACAAAATAGAGTAGATAATGCGGATGAGCTGATGAAAATGGCATTAGCAAGTAACAATTATGCAACGGTCATTGGCTGGAACAAACAGTGTGAAAAAGCAACACAAGATGAATTAAGATTAATTGCGGAAAAAAATAAAACTCATTGTTTTATCTATTGTGCACAATAATATGCTGTATTTTATGAAATTCGTTATAATGATAATTTCAATTTTTCATAGTGAGTTATTAATGTATCCATATAGCGAGAAGACCAAACAATTAATCAGCCTCATTGCCAGTGGTGACGCGGCATATATACCTAAAGCAATTACCTGTGCGATTAAAGCGCTTGATGCCATTGCTGCCAATGAAGAGCTCAGTAAACAAGTACGAGAAGACGCAGCCTTTGCGGCAGCAAATTTAATACTCAGTGATTACAATGATAATGATTAATAGCAATTCGCATTATATTATGCGGATTGGTATACACATTAGCTGAATAAAAAAGGAGCCCAAAGGCTCCTTTTTGCATGCTAACGAGAAGAACGGTTAACCAATGTGAGTCAAACCACCCATGTAGTGCTGTAAAACTCGAGGTATCTCAATGCGTCCATCTTCCAGTTGATAATTCTCAAGAATTGCCACTAAAGTACGCCCTACCGCTAACCCTGAACCATTTAATGTATGTAACAACTCTGGTTTTTTAGCGCCTACGGCACGAAATCTTGCCTGTAGACGACGCGCTTGGAAATCGCCCATATTAGAGCATGATGAAATCTCACGGTAACTATTTTGAGCTGGCACCCATACTTCAAGATCGTATGTTTTAGTGGCACCAAATCCCATGTCTCCTGTACATAAAACAACTTTACGATATGGTAACTCAAGGTTTTTCAATACCTGTTCAGCATGGCCCGTTAGCGCTTCTAATGCTGCAAAACTCTGCTCTGGATGTACGATTTGTACGAGTTCAACTTTATCAAATTGGTGTTGGCGAATTAATCCGCGCGTGTCTCGCCCATAGGATCCCGCTTCACTACGAAAACAGGGGGTATGTGCTGTCATTTTGATTGGCAATTCCGATTCATCATAAATCATATCACGTGCCATGTTAGTTAGTGGCACTTCTGCAGTTGGAATTAACGACATACCAATGCCCTCTTCCGTTGCTGCCATGGTATTAAACAAGTCAGCACCAAATTTTGGTAATTGCCCTGTACCATACAAACTATCGGCATTGACTAAGTAAGGCACATATAACTCGGTATAACCATGCTCGTTAGTATGAAGATTCAACATATACTGTGCCAACGCGCGATGCAATTTAGCAATTTGACCTTGCATAACGATAAAACGAGAACCACTAATCTTAACTGCCGATTTAAAGTCTAATCCACCTAATGCTTCACCTAGATCTACGTGATCTTTTACCGTAAAAGCAAATTCTTTAGGCGTTCCCCAAGTTAGTACTTCTACATTTTCAGTTTCATCTTTACCAAGTGGCACTGATTCATGCGGTAGATTAGGAATACTTAATGAGATTTGCTTTATTTGCTCAGATAATGTGGCAAACTCTTCCTTAGCTGCATCAAGTTGAACAGCAAACTGCCCCATCTCTTCACGTAAAACAGAAATATCTTCACCACGTTTAGCAGCCAACCCAATTTCTTTAGATCGACTATTACGCTCCGCTTGTAATGTTTCTGTCTTAATTTGCAGCGTTTTTCTTTTTTCTTCGAGTTGATTAATTAAATCAACATCTAAATTAAAACCACGTGAAGCTAATCTTGTAGCGGTTTCATCTATTTCATTACGTAAAAATTTGGGATCTAACATGCTTTTTCCTAACTCTTTAAGACTAATAATGTACCAACATAAGTGGCTAATAAACAAACCACAACATTCAATAAGACATTTAAGCTGGCCTTGATCCACTCCCCTTGCTGTAAGAGCATCAAGTTATCCATCGAAAATGTTGAAAATGTGGTTAATGCACCTAAAAATCCAATACCGATCAACGGCCACCAAGGTGATGATGTAATTGTTTCTTGTTGAACAAGCTGAAAAATATACCCCATAATCAGCGAACCCAAAATATTAACCGTCAGTGTAGCAAATGGAAAACCTTTTCCAAAGAGGCTTACCATGCCAATTGAAATTAAATAACGTAATGTTGCGCCAAAGGCACCACCGCAAGCGACTAATGCTATATTTGCAACCATATTATTCATAACGTTTATCCATACTTTGTAAATTTAAGTGGCGTAGGTAATTTAATTTTTCAGATATCTGCTTCTCAAAGCCACGATCCGTTGGCTGATAAAAATGTATACCTTGCAATTCCACAGGGAGATAAACTTCCCCGGCAGCAAAAGCACCATCTTCATCGTGAGCATAACGATAGCTTGCACCATGATTGAGTTCAGCCATTAGCTTCGTAGGTGCGTTACGCAAATGCAGTGGCACATCATACTCTGGTAACTCTTTTACGGCTTGTTTAGCCTTAGCAAAAGCGGTATATACCGCATTACTTTTGGGGGCTGCGGCACAATAAACAATAGCCTGTGCGATAGCGCGCTCACCTTCATAGGGACCAACACGACTAAAGCAATCCCATGCATTAATTGCCATTTGCATTGCTCGTGGATCTGCATTACCAATATCTTCAGAGGCAATCGCTAAAAGACGCCGAGCAACATAAAGCGGATCACAGCCACCTGCTAACATTCGAGCGAACCAATACAGCGCGGCATCGGGATCTGAGCCGCGGACAGATTTATGAAAAGCTGAAATGAGATCATAAAAGAGATCCCCCTGCTTATCAAAACTAACCCCTTCTCGGCCTGCAATTTCCATCAGCAATTCGATGGTTATCACTAGCTCCCCGCTATTTTCATCAGCCATATCCGCCAACAATTCTAGATAGTTAAGCGCTTTACGTGCATCACCTTGTACTAATTGTGCTAATTTTTGTTGCACACCATCAATGAAACGAATATTTTTATTCCCTAAACCGTGTGGTGCGAGGCAAGCTTGCTCTATAACAGCAACAATCTCATCATCCGTTAGCTTTTTTAACAGATAAACTCGAGCCCGAGATAATAATGCATTATTAAGCTCAAAGGAGGGATTTTCAGTGGTAGCGCCAACAAACAAGATAGTGCCATTTTCAATATAGGGTAAAAATGCATCCTGCTGACTTTTATTAAAACGATGTACTTCATCGACAAACAGTAACGTTCTAATGCCTGCTGTTTGATTTTGTTGAGCAATTGCAATGGCCGCACGTATCTCTTTTATACCCGAGGTGACTGCCGATAGGCGTTGTACATCGGCACGACAATAATGTGCAATAAGCTCAGCTAGGGTTGTTTTACCGGTACCGGGAGGCCCCCATAAAATCATAGAGTGTGCAGCACCATTTTCGACTGCTTTACGCAATGGTTTATGTTCACTAATAATATGGGTCTGGCCAATATAGTCAGCAAAAACCTTTGGCCGCATGCGAGCTGCCAAAGGTTGAAAATCATTATCAATGGTAAAAAGATCTTTCATTAACGTTGGTCGTCTATCTCAACACCCGCTGGTATTTTAAATTCAAAAAAGTCTGGCGCAATTTTTGTTAATGGTTGTTTATAGGTCAAGGTAAATGTGCTGCGCTGCCCCTGTGCTTCAACAACGATAAATTTACTTATGCTATCATTTGCTGAGAATTCAAAAATAAAAGTATGACCTTGCGCTTTAGTATCCAGACTAGTAACGGTAAATATATCCCCTTCTTTAACAACTTTATAGTCTGCCCATTGCTGTTCATTGGCACCAGATAGTAAAATAAAGGGCGTACCTTCCATTGCATCTCGTAAATTTATTAATGTGACTTGTTCAATAAAGGGGCTATAAATCCACATCGTTTGCCCATTCGCGACGATTAATTCTTCCTCTGGCGTAGCCACGTGCCAACGAAATTTACCCGGACGCAATATCACTAATTCACCAGCACTTTTGTTTAGTACCTTGCCTTCGTCGCTGCTAACAAGTTGGGTAAAATCAGCCTCTAACTGAGTGAATCTCTCTAACTTTTGCTTAAGTAACATCGCATCAGTTAATTCTGTAGCAAGTACAAAATTGGGTAATATTAATAAACCACATAAAATAGCCATGACTTTTTTCATTTATCTTAATCCTTAACGGGTGGTGGGGCGAGTACATCTCGATTACTATTCGCACCAGAGGGTGCACTAATAACCCCCTGAGCTTGTAACTGGTCAACTAAACGTGCAGAACGGTTGTAACCGATTCTAAACTTGCGCTGAATACTGGAAATGGATACTTTTCGAGTTTCTGTTATAAATTCAACAACTTCATCAAATAATGGATCAATATCATCTTCCCCTTCTATCTCTTCTCCAGGCAATAAGCTATCTAAGGTCATATCACCAGCCAATATGTCAGCAATATAGTTTGGCTCTCCTCTTTTTTTCCAATCGGCGACAACTCGATGCACTTCGTGGTCATCAACAAAAGCACCATGGACACGTGTCGGTACCCCGACCCCAGGGGGCATAAATAACATATCACCATGACCCAATAGTGTTTCAGCCCCCTGCTGACCTAGAATAGTACGTGAATCGATTTTACTGGAAACCTGAAATGCAATACGGGTAGGAATATTTGCTTTAATTAAGCCAGTAATAACATCCACTGAGGGGCGTTGAGTGGCTAAGATTAAGTGGATACCTGCCGCTCGTGCTTTCTGTGCAATACGAGTAATTAACTCTTCACATTTTTTACCGACAATCATCATCATATCAGCAAATTCATCGACAACGACCACAATACTCGGTAATTTATGTAACTCTGGAGCGCTGACATCCATACTATCACCGGGTTTCCAAAGAGGATCCGTTAACGGCGTGCCTGCTTCTAGTGCCTCTTTCACTTTGCTGTTGTAACCTGCTAATGTTCGCACGCCAATTTCAGAGAGCAATTTATAGCGGCGCTCCATTTCGCCGACACACCAACGCAGTGCATTTGCGGCATCTTTCATATCAGTAACCACTTCAGTCAAAAGGTGTGGTATACCTTCGTAGACACTTAACTCCAACATTTTTGGATCTATCAGAATCATGCGAACATCTTCTGGCGCAGATTTATAGAGTAAGCTAACCAACATGCAGTTCACACCCACAGACTTACCCGAACCGGCCGTACCTGCGACCAACAAGTGCGGCATTTTACCTAAATCTACGACAACGGGATCACCTGAAATGTCAGCACCAAGCACCATGCTCAAGGGGGATTTTGCCTGTTGAAACGCTTCACTGCCTAATACTTCAGATGCATAAACGATGGCTCGATGTTTATTCGGTAATTCCAATGCGATAACCGCTTTTCCCGGTATTTGATCAACAACACGAACACTCATCGCGGAAAGTGCACGGGCTAAATCTTTTTCTAAACTTGAAATAGCGCTCACTTTCATCCCTGGGGCTAAGGCCAACTCGAAACGAGTAATAACAGGGCCGGGTAATACATCAACCACATCAGCTTTAATTTTAAACTCTAATAATTTACTTTCTACTAAGCGAGCCGCCGTATCGAGTTCTTCCTGTGATATCGGATTGACTTCTTTATTTGGTCTGTCTAAAAGATCAATACTTGGAAAAGGGGCTAATCCATGTTCGATTTTGCGCTGTATCACTGGTTTTGCATGATCGGGTAGATGGCTAAAATCAATTTTTACAGGTTTTATCTCCTCTTTTTCTTCATACGGAAGCGTAAGCTCATTATCGAAAATATCATCATAATCCGTATCAATTTGTAATGGAACTTCCTCTTGTTGAGCGGCAATCTCTGTCGGAGAAAAAGAAAATTCTTCATTGTAAGTCGATTTATAGTGAATACTTTGATCGTTGATTTCGACAATAGGATCTGCCTGTGCCTTTTTTTGAGGTGATAATTTTTTTGTAATAGGAAGCTCTGCTGCTTGCTCTATTTTCCTTTGTTGTCTTGCTGTTTGCCAAGCTTGTAGCTTGGCAGGAAAATTGAATAACCCCACGAAAAAGCTAATGGTCAGCGCGCCGATAGAATCAATTAATCGTAGCCAGGAAAACCCGAGTAATAATGTACTTCCAGAAATAAAAAGCGTTAATAAAATTAAATTTACAGCGAGTAAGCTAAAAAAAACTAACATACTTTGTGCGATCACATCACCAATCAACCCACCTGAGGGGTAGTAATGAAAATCGTTAAAATTCAATGATGCTAATGCAGATAAACTAAATATAGTAAAAATAAAGCCAATTATACGCAGACCTAAATTTAAAAAATCGATATCTAAACTAAATTGTGGTTTCCACAACATTGCCCAGGCCAGAAAAGTGATGATTATCGGCACAAGATAAGCTAATAAGCCAAAGGTATAAAATAAAATATCAGCACTCCACGCACCGACTCGTCCACCTGCGTTTTCTATTTCTGCAACCCACTGCTGTTGAGACCAACTTGGATCGACAGGTGAAAATGTAAAAAGTGAAATTGCAATGAAAATAGCGACAAATACGGTAATAATGATGCCAACTTCAAATAATTTTTGCACACCTGAGAGGTGATTGATCATATTTTTTTTAAGCAAAAGTTGATCCCTATAGAATAAAAAAATCTAGCCGATATCATACAGATAACTAGGTAATAGTGTACAGGTTTACAGCTATTTTAATCTAAAAAATCATCAGGAAGTTGATGCCGTAAGCGTAACCAAATTTTACCACTTGCAAATGCCGAGTCACGGACGATTTGCATAATTCGTTCAGACTCTCCTTTTTCTAAAACTTTTTTTATGTCAGCATAAAAAGCCAACGCTATAGATCTTGCTTCCGAATTAGAAAAGTAGAAAGTACCAACTTTCCGATATAAGTCTTGCAGGCCATTTAGAATTAAAACATAAATCATGTTGTTCGATGAAACAGCAACGTGATGATAAAAATCATAATCAAACTTAGTAAAGGTTTCACTGCTGGCATCAATTGATGGTGTGTTAGCTAAGAAAGCTAAGACACTTTGGTGATTATGCTTTGCGGCCATGCGTAAAATAATTGTGCTAATATTGGTTCTTACCGACATTAGTTGGTCAATAAAGTCACTACGCCTGTCAATATCAAGTCTGGTTAATGTGCTTAAAATGTTTAAACCAGATGTTTGCCAAAAATCGTTAACTCGCGTCGCCTTACCATGCTGTATGGTGATCCAACCATCTTTAGCTAAACGCTGCAACACTTCGCGCAATGTTGTTCGGGTAACACCTATTTTATCAGCAAGCAAACGCTCTGCAGGAAGTTTTGAGTGTATTGCAATTGTACCATTCCAAATAGATTCTATTAAATATTGCTCAGCAACATCCGCAGGTCCCTTGGCTTTCACTATCATGTTTATTTTCACCTATTTTCATTTTTATAAAAAAATACAGAGATTCTTTGATAAAGCGAGTAATACTATACCCATGCTACTTCAAGATGCAAAGATATCAAGAAAAGCGTACTGCTACTAATCCGCATAAGTCTCTGATCTATAATTGGTAGATAATGATGGGGTTTGCTATTATATTTACACTGTTTTTTGTAGATTCTAATTGACTGTATGTTACTGTTGCTGTTGAATATACCCATGATACTTCAAGATGCAAAGTCAGCAAGAAAAAGAGATGCGAGACATAAAATAGAAGTATAGTGATTCTACATAGATATTTTATAACAAAGCAGATTGGTGCTCTTTTACACTAGGAATAAACTGTGCAAACAACACTAACAAACCTATCTAAACAACGCTGGCCATGGTTACTTCTTGCCGCAAGTGCATTAACTTTAGAATTATGCGCACTTTTTTTTCAACACGTGATGAAATTAGAACCCTGTGTTATGTGTGTTTATGAACGTGTTGCTATGTTAGGTATTCTATTTTCAGGTTTATTAGGGGCAACTGCACCACAAAATACCATCGTTCGTAGCAGTGGTTTTTTAATATGGATTATTAGTGCCGTTAAAGGGCTATTATTAGCGCTCCAGCATACCGATTTTCAAATGAATCCATCGCCATTTGCCACCTGCGACTTCTTTCCTGATTTCCCAACTTGGGCTCCATTACATGAATGGTTTCCATGGTTATTTAACCCAACAGGTGACTGCTCTGAGATTGTTTGGCAATTTTTTGGTTATTCTATGCCGCAATGGTTAATCGTCTGTTTTACTATTTACTGCATCATATTTATCGTCGTTATATTAGGTACATTCTTTACAAAAAAATAGTATCAAGATTTCTCATTTTCTGCGCTAATAATAACCGAGGGGGCTACCGCCCCTTCTATCCCTGCATCTTACAGTACATTAAGAGTTTATTTTACACGTATTAAACTATGATATTGTTCGTCGATGTTTAGTTTAACCACTTGTGAAAGCTTCATCTTATCTATTTTCTCTATAATAACGTCACTGTAACCACGCTTATGCATCCAAGACATTGGCGATGAAAAAGCATCTTCATTAAGAATAAAGGTATCATTTAATAAAGCGCTATGATCAGCGGATTTTTTTTGGATACTAACGATCCAAATGCGCTCTTGAAAAATTTGTACTTTCTTACAAGTTTGCACAATTTTTTGCCAAGTATCCGATAAAAAGGCCATTCTCCCCCCTTTATATTTAATTATTGACGCTGCAAACTATTAGAATCAGTATGCTCTACAACTTTTCCATAAATATCAACAACCATAGTCTGTTGATAGCAAAGTTTATCTGGATAGAGTCTCATTTGTTGCACATAACTTATTAGTTTTGCTTTTTCATGCATAAAGGGAGATTGGATCAATTGTTGCTCTTTTTCAGTATCATCTGCTTTTACATCAAAAACAGTCGTGCCGCTTATATCTACTTTTCCAGCAGCTAATACACAAATGCCGCGCGGTATAACTAAGGAGTGCATAACGTCATTTGTTTGTTGGTTCCACATCCAATAGCCGCTTTCATGATGTATAACTTTATCATCACCATGACGTTGCACCTTTTGTATATAATGCACCGCACTTAATACTTCTTGCTCCGCATTAGTGACTTCGGAGGCTTCACTAAATGTCATGGTTTCATAATAATTGTTATTTTCTATACCATCAGGTTCGGGCGCAACATCTTTGCCCGCGTTACCAAACCATGTACCAATCAAGCCAGTTAAAGGGCCGTAATTAACGCATTTCTCATTCATATTAACGATCACTTTCTGATTTTATTTTACATTAACATATCAATTTATTGTTAAGCTACCCCATCCTTCAACTAAAGATTAGTAATGGCAACGGGCGGATCAATAAAGCCTTGATAAGCTTCTGTGTGCAATGAACGCATTGATTGTAAATGCTGTTCATTTTGAATGCCTGTCATGACCACTTTAATATTTAGGCCATGGGCAATGCTAATTAAAGCCTGACAAAGTGATAAATTATATTGTCTATCAACTTCTTCGTTGCTGCCATAGGATGACAAAGAGAGATCCAATTTAATATAATAGGGTTGAATTTCTCTTAGATAGTCTAATGAATCTAGCTGTCTACCACAATTATCGACACCAAAACGAGCACCTGCATTATTGATAATATTACAGAGTTCAAGACAAATCTCTAAATCATTAGTGACCCCCGATTCAGGGAGGTCAAAGTGAAGCATCTGAGTATTCTCAACTGACTGCAAGTATTCTGTTAACCATGCATGAAACTCTAAATCCACTAAACTTTCTCTACACAAATTGACCGCTATTGGTTCGCTCACCATAGTAAGTAACTGTTTATCGGCAATATTCTGTAATAAGCAACGATCTAAACTTGTCCCCAACGAAGAACGTTCGACATAGGGCATAAACTGCCCTGCTGGTACTATTTTGTTGTCTATTTGTAAGCGCGAATAGACTTCACGATGCATAACATTACCGCTATCAATGAGGTTAATAGGCTGCCACTGAAGAATAAATTGATTATTACTAATTGCATCACTTAAACGGGTACGCCAATCTTCTCGACTTAATCCCTGTTGCGTGTTGACTGAATACCAACTACTTACTTGCTCTGCTTGTAGTGCTTGCTGTAGTGCGTTGTCCGCTTGCGATAACAACTCCATGCGTGTTACTTCATCGACTCTTTCAGCAATCCCGATAGCAAAGTTACTATTACTTTGACATCCAGCTTTCGTCATCTCTTGATTAATCAAACGAATAAGTGATTGTAAATAGGTGGTTAACTGTTCTTTGTCTGCTTTCATCACTACAAATGCAAATTCAGTATTGGATATACGTGCAATAATTGCATTGTTAGATAAAACGGACTTGAATTGATTAGCTAATACCTTAATGGTCTCATCTCTTACTTTAAAACCATATTTACTATGTATATCTTCTAACCAATCAAGTTTGGCTAACATTAAACCACCAAATCCAGGTTCATCTAGCCAGCTATTAAGTTGCCCCGTTAAATATAAACGGTTCGGCAGTGTCGATACAGGATCGATTAATTTATCATGTTTTAGAGTCTTAACCTGATCGTCAAGGGAGCTAAAAACAAGTTGAAGTTGCCCTGACATAGAGTTAATTGCTGCCACGACGTCACTCAATTCACGTGTTTTAGGCAACGGCATATCCTGACTAAAATTACGTTTAGCAATATCAGCCGCATGTGTCGCCACTTCATGTAACGGTCGTAATATAGATTTAAGACGTAGGCGCATTAAGAAAATGGAGAGTAAAAAAAGTGCTGAAAGTACCATTGCCGTATCATTCATAATTCGCCATAACTCTCGATAGCCAATGGCAGGATTAGATTCTATTTTTAGCTTAGCTAATTGTAACCAACCGGAGGTAATAACAACTTCAGATACTTGCGGTTCAAAAAGTTGTAAATCAATAAACCACTGTGGCACCTCACGACTGACAATGGGATTTTCCCATACTTGCTCTTTTTGATCGCTTAACCAAATTAAATTTACCTTCTGATAAAAGCCCCCTTCAAAAATCACATTGATTAACGTATCAACAGTTGCGGTATCACCAACTTCTAAGTGAGGTTTTAACATTAAACTTAAGGATGTCGTTGTATTATTTAAATCCGACTCCATTTGGTTAGTCATAAAAGCTCTGGTTTCTGTAAATTGAAAATATACTAAACTGCACATTACCAATAAAAACAGTCCAAATAACAAGGAATTTATCTGGTTAAAAAGGGTCATTGATCAATTACTCCAAGTTTAGTTTTGGTTTTCTCATCGTTGAGATTCGCATACGTTGATTCAGATTTGACCAACGCTTTAAACGTTCCGATTTTCCAGCAAGCACGCCTTGCCCTTTTTCTTTATTCATCCAAAGTTGCTTACCATTAAAACTATAAACAGGTATTAAGTCCTGTCTTTGGTTTGCAGGTTTAATTTGTCCAATAAGGTTATCTAAAATCAATGGTATGGCATTAGGTGTTTCATAATACGCAACCACCATATGATACTGGTTAAGTTTAACCGCTTTTACCATAGTAATACGCATTTTTTCATCGGGGATACCTAACTCGAGCAAGGTAAAATACTTTGCAATGGCAAAATCTTCACAATCGCCCCCATTAACACCTAAAAATTCAACGGGAGTGGCCCAATAGTTTTTTAGTCCCCACAGCTTAATATCATCAACAAAATGGAGTAGATTAAAAAAATTATTAATCTTTTCTAGCTTATCCAATGAGGATAAAGGTAACGCTGTTTCCATTACATTAAACCAAGCTTGGCCACGTAAATAAGCGCGTTCACCATAATTTTGATGCAGTGCATTTAAGATTTTTTGTTGCTCTAAATGGTTTAATAAACCAGCACAGGCAATGCTTGAAACTATTAGTAAAAAACTAATTAGATACAAACTAATTTGGCTGTGAATATAGCGCATAAGATAACTAACTATTCGCTAGGTTCATCAACGCTATAAATCGTCCACTTCAAATCATTAACGGAATATTCCCCACTAATTTCAGCAACGATACGTCGATTTTTAGCATGAATATATTCATCGTCTCCCTCTAGCATCAGTCGTTCAAAACCATAACCTATCGCTGTAATTCTTGTTACATCGATAGCAAATTCATTAACCAGTATGTTTTTAATCGCTTCAGCTCGACGTTGTGACAACAGTTGATTATGTGAACGTGTTCCCCTAATGCTGGTATGCCCTTCGATAACAAGCGTTGTAGCTGGATAACGCCCCATGAATGTCGCTAAAGATTCTATTTCGCTAAAATACTCTGGTTTAACCTGATAGGAGTCAATATCAAAGTTAACTAATAATTCAAAACGCGCTGTTTCGATATGCAGGGCACTACAACCGTCATTATCTACTAATGCGCCAGCAGGTGAGTCAGGGCATTTATCTCGTGCAATAATAACGCCGTCCGCTTCACTATCCGATAAATCAAACACTTGAGGGGTTGGCTCTGGGGTCATATCGATAACTTGTACAGAACAAGCTGCCGTAAACGTTAGCAAAAATAATGGTATTAAAAATCTCATTGTTCCACTCCTCCAGCAAATTGCGTTTCACCCTGCCATGATGCGGGACGCGTAACGCGAAATGATTTAACAAGTTTCCCCATAGCATGTAAAATTCTATATTGTGCTGTAATTTCACTCATTTCCGCATCAAGGTAATCTCGGCGAGATTGGTATAGTTCATTCTCTGTATCTAATAAATCCAGCAAACTTCTCTGCCCAACTTTAAACTGCTCTTTGTAATCAGACTGCGTATCCTTTGAGGCAATGACATGCATTTTTATATATTTTTTCTGTAAATTTAGTTGTTCAAACGCATTCCAAGAAAGAATAAAACCTTCCGTGACTTGTCGATGAACATTACGATTGAGCTCTTCTGCTTCATTGGTTTTATAGGCGGTTTCTTTTGCGTAGGCTTTGTCTTTGCCTCCTGCAAAAATATTATAGGAAAAACGTACCATCGCTTGAACGTTATTATTCTCACTACCAACATTGTCATTGAGTCCCCAACCATCTTCACCATTAACATTGTCACTATGCGTTGCGCTAAGCTCTAAGGTTATACGTGGAAAATAGTTAGCTTTCGATGATTCATGTTGTGCCCTAGCTGAGCTAATATCATTAGCAGCAGCCTTAATAACTGGGTTATTGCTTAAAGCACTTTGCAATCCAACTTCTTGGTCTGCAGGTAGTAGTGAGGCATCAGGATAAGGAATAACTAAATTCTCAGGGCGTTGATTAATAACACGGTAAAAAGTAACTTTGCTATCAATGTAATTATTTTTTGCCGCAATCAGGTTGGAGTGAGCCTTAGCTAAACGGCCATTAATTTGTGATAAATCTGCGCTACTACTAAAACCAGAATCAGTGCGTTGTTTAATTTGCTCATATATTTCTTCATGTGATTGTAAATTTTTTTCTGATAAAACGACTAGTTTCTCTGCCTTAATTAAATCAACATAAACTTTGCTAATTTGTAATGCGAGATCCTCAGCAAGTGCGTATAGGCGCCATTGTTCTGCACTGGTTGCATAGCTTGTACGTTTCACTTCGTTCTCAGTGAGAAAACCATTAAAAATATTTTGAGAAAGGCTAATACCAATTTCGCTGCGCATTAAATCTTCATGATCATCGCCATCATCACTCCGGCGTGTGCTTGGGCTATCTGTATACTCATAACCATAGCCACCATTTAAATCAATACTTGGTAAATACCCCGACTGGGATTGTTCAACTTGTTTCTCCTTCGCTTTAAAACGCGTATAAGCTGCTCGGATCTCCGGATTGCTATCAAATGCATAGGCAACGGCTTGCTCTAAGGATTGAGCGTTAGCGATAGTCGGTAGCAACAGCGAAGCAACCAATAAGCCGGATATGTTTTTTTTAAAATAGACAAAATGATTACGTTTCATGTTAACTCCATTTAATGTACTAGCTATTACGACTAGTATTCCCTAAGAGCCATCTCTTGTGCTCTTAATATTGGGTTTAATATATATTCTAAAACTGTTCTTTTACTAATAATGACATCAACACTGGTCATCATCCCAGGTATAATCGGCATCTCGTTATTATCTTTACCATATACACTCGATTCCGTCGTTCTTACCCTGATGATGTAATAGCTATTGCCCTCTTCATCTTGTGTCGTATCCGCACTAATATGCTCAACAATACCGTCTAATCCACCATAACGAGTAAAATCATAGGCCGTTATTTTTACACGGGCAGGTAACCCAACATGAATAAATCCAATATCTTTAGGTGATATTTTAGCCTCGACTAATAACTTGTCCTGCGTCGGTACAATCTCTAATAACTTTTGACCCGGTTGTACCACACCACCTAATGTAGTGATATAAATTGTTTTTATTGTGCCCACAACGGGGGATATTATCAGAGCCTTGTTTACTTTATCTTGAACTCCCACCTGTGCTTCGGTAATTCTTGAAAATTTAGTTTGTAATTCGTTAAGCTGTTTGCGCACATCAGTGCGATATGCGAGTACGGCTTCACGGCGTTTTAACACGGCTTCTTCGAGAGCCGATTCAAGCTTTGGTTTTAATAGACGTAGAGCCGATAATTCACCAGCAATATCATTTACATTTCGTTCAAGTTTAAGCAATTCTATTTCTGGCACGATATTTTTTTCTGCCAGAGGACGCGTTAATTTCAACTCTCGGTTAGCGATATTTAAACTTGTTTTTAATGTCGATATTTTAGAGTCTAACTCTTTAATTTCCTGCTGACGTTGAGTAATTTGTTGTGCCTGTATCGCCACTTGGTTACTCAGGTTACTGAGGCGGGTAGTATACTCATGTTGTTGACGGGAAACCAATTTACTTGAAGTTGCTATCAGATCGTCAGGAAAGACTAAGTTATCCGTGGTAATTTTAATTTGTAGCTTCCACTCTTTTACATCAGCAACTAATATGCTGCTCAATTCTGAGCGTAAACGAATAATATCCGCTCTTAATGCATCAACCTCTTTATTTTGTTGCGCCATATCCGAGCGAAAACGAGTATCGTCGATACGCGCTAAACTCTGCCCCTTACTAACTGACATCCCTTCTTTAACGTATAGCTCTTGTAAGATACCACCATCAAGACTTTGTATAACCTGAATTTGAGATGATGGGATAATTTTCCCCTGCCCTCTTGTTATACGATCCAATTTTGCAAAATATGCCCAAACAAAAAAACAACAAAAAAGTGCTGCCAACGACCAAATGGTTAAGCGATGAATACTGGGTGCTTGAATTAATATTGCGCCGTATACATCATCGGCCATCTCTAAGTCTTGTTTAGATATTTTCATTGTCTGCTCCTGTACCTAGCAAACCTTTTTTTAATTCTTGTATAATTATATCTTTAGCTCTATCGGCGATAATTTTTCCATTATGTAAAACAATAATTCTATCAACTAACTGCAATAGGTGCATTTTATGGGTAATGAGAAGTAACGTCCTATTTTCAGCGGTTTGTTGCATTGATTTGATAAAAAGCTTTTCTGCACGCGCATCCAAACTGGCGGTAGGTTCATCAAGTAATAAAATTTGTGGATCATGTAAAATAGCACGTGCAAGTGCGACAGCTTGCCGTTGTCCACGTGATAAAGATTTACCGCCTTCTCCGACTTGTAGATCTAATCCCTCTGATTCCAAATCAGTAAATAAATTCACCCCAGATAATTGCACGGCACGAATCAATTGATACTCAGTAATTTGCCGAGTACCAAATAAAATATTATCTTTAATTGAGCCATGGAAAAGTACAATATCTTGCGGAAGATAACCAAAATTTCGACGCAAATCACTCGCATGAATCTGACCTTGGTGTAAGCCATCATAGCGAATACTACCCTGCGTTGGTTGATATAAACCGAGTAGCACTTTCGCTAAACTCGATTTACCTGAGCCATTACGACCTATGATCGCTATTTTTTCATGTGGTTTAATGGTTATTGATAGCGGGTACAGTGCGGGTTTTGTCACGTCAGGATAATTAAAGCTAACATGATCAAGGGTAATATGCCCCTCTAATTTACTACGGCTGATGAGGTGCCCTTTATTTTCAAATTCGCCCTCTTGTTTCATAATGCCATCAAGTTGTCGTAATGAACTCATTGTCTGGTTATAACGCATCATCAAAGAAGCAATCTTAGCCATTGGGCCAATCGCTCTGCTAGAAAGCATTACCGCTGCAATAATTCCGCCCATGGAAATTAAACCATCGGAAACACGATAAACCCCTAAAACTATCACGCCCACGGTTGCAAACTGGACAATAAAACTTGACACATTAGCAACAGAATTAGTTAACATTTTACTTTTTAATTGCCAATTTGATGTGTGTCCCAACATTTGTTGCCAGGCATTTTGGACAATTCCTTCAGCACCATTGGCTTTAATCGACTCAAGTGTCGAGAGAGTTTCAATTAAATGACCATGTCGCAATCCTGAAAACTTATTGGTTTCTTCAATCGCTACACGTAATTTAGGTTGCACCATGAAGCTATAGGCGAGAATTAACAGCGTAGCGATAACTGCAAAAATAACTAAGTCTCCAGCAACGATGTATATGATAAACATAAATAATAGAGAAAAAGGTAAATCAACCAGAGCGGTAATTGTTGCTGAAGATAAAAATTCACGAACACTGTCAAACTCACCAAGCTGCTTCGCCATTCCCCCGACACTCGGTGCTCGCTTTTCTAATGGAATGCCAACCGCTTTAGCGAACAGTTGCGATGAGATTTTCACGTCCATTTTTTTGCCAGCAATATCAATTAAATAACTACGTAATTGCTTTAATATTAAATCAAATATATAGGCTACACCACCTCCTATAGCTAGTACCCAGAGGGTCTCAAAGGCTAAATTTGGTACAACTTTGTCGTAAATATTCATGACAAATAATGGGGAGATTAAAGCAAATATATTAACTAAAATGGAAGCAATAATAACATCACGGTAAATAGGTAATGATTGTCGTATATTTTGCCACAGCCAATGCTGCTCAGTATCATTGATATGTACGTCAAAATCGCGATCACCGTGGTACTTTTGTTTAACTAAAAATAAATATCCAACATAAACTGACTCAAGCTCTTCGATGCTTAATTGCGCCTCTCCTCCACTTTCAGATAAAGTGACAATTGCTTTGTTATTTTTTATATCAAGCGATTGCAAAATGCAGGCTTTTTGATCTTTAAGTAACAATATGCAAGGTAGAAACATCGCCGCAATGTCATTTAATCCTTTACGGCTTAATTTGCTGCTTAATCCCGCACGTGCAGCTGCCTGTGGAAAAAGTTCCGCTGATAATTTACTACTATTAAGAGGTAAACCAGCAGATAAAGCTTCTGCAGAACAAGGGTTACCAAAAAATTCGCTAAGAATAACTAGAGAATCAAGCAGTGGATCCGCGCCACCGCCTTGATTTCTATCGATATTCCATTGTGCCTTTGAAGTTGTCGATTCCATTCAATAACATACTCATAAATTAAAAATAAACATATAGCCATGCTACTCAAGATGCAAAGTTAGCAAGAAAAAGCATATTGCAGTAACATCGGTCTAGATACAAAAAGTTTGTTATAGAGCAAAAGCAAGCCGAACAGATACTTTTGCACATTTATACCAATCGGAATAAATAGCTGATCTATTTTACTGGTTAAAATAACTTACTTTTTTGTTGTAAGTTTCGCAAAGGGAACAACCATTTGCGTCAACTTACGCCTCAAATTAAGCCATTTTTCCTGCGCAAAATTTAGATCACTAATTAACGAGCATCATCGGCTATTTCAATCAGAACCACACTCTCATCAGTACTACTTGTATCGCTAATGATTAAGGGGCCAGAAGTTTCATCATTAAACAAGTTATTAATCACTAATCTGTCAGGTTCACCTTGCAATTCAACAGTATTGGGAGTTTCGCTATCAACTTCAGCCATGACAAGAGAATCATCGGCCTGTGAAAAATCTAATAGTTCATCTAAACGCCCCCCCTGTTCAACATGCAGAATATCACTAATTTCAAGCTGCAGTGCATCATCCATATCGAATTCAGTTTTATTTGCAAACACTTCATTACCTGAATCATTTATCACTGATGTGGGCGTTTCACTGATATATGTAGATACTAGGTTAAAATCATCCTCAATACGTGCATCAAAATCAGTTTCATCATAATCGGCGTAAATCTCAAGCATATCTTGAACATGCACCATGGCAGCATCTTCGGAAATAGCTGAGTGTCCAGTTTCTTCAATAATTGCAATAAGATCCTGCTCTGAGATAGTTGATAAATCAAAATCATTATCTGAAAAGGCATCACGCATCGCCTGTGTAATAACAATGCCATTATAGGCATCACCATCAGAGTCTAAGGACTGCAATAGTACCGCCATGTTTTCGACATATTCATCATTAACATCCGTTCTCGCTACATTAGCTAAATCTTGCAAGAAAATTTGCTCATCATTGATACTATCTGTATCCACAGAGCCAAGCACAACTTCACCTAGCTTGAAGGTGACCGTATCACCTGAAACATAATTGAAAGAGCCATTATCCCCTGTTAACCCTGTTATACCTGAAGATGTAGAGTAGTTAAGTCCGGAGACTATACCATCGATGAATACGCCTTCTTTAACATCGGCACTACTCACATTATAGGTTTTGTTATCCCCACCAAAATAGATGTTTTCAACATTTTTTACACTCAATGAAACATCGGAATTAGTGTTTTGAATTTGCAAAGTACTGCCGACTTTTGTGTATGTGAAATCGTTAGAGTACCCCAGTGCAAAAACAATCGTATCTTTGCCTGCGCCCATGTCAACAGTCCCAGCATTGAGCGTTGATAACTCCTGCATTGATTGGTTAAAGGTCAATAAGTCATCCCCTTTCCCCATTCTGATAACCGCTGAATTTGTAATATCATCACCAACAAAAAGTTTATCATCACCATTGGCGGTATTAATATCGTGCCGAATCTGGCCTTGCACAGAGATAATATCATCATCATCTTCAGTCACAAGATCACTCACGGTATCAGCAGCAATAGCAGTAATAACAGATAGTGCTGAAGAACTATTATTGACAGTAATATTGATAGGTGAAGATATTGAATTGGTATCTCCATTAGAACTTTCTGTCGCAGTCGATACTACATTTAATGTATAGCTTGTCGGAGCTTCGACATTAATAGTCTTCAATTCAATATTATCTAAAGACCAGTTTGATATATCTATGCTTGTAGTAAAAGAGTCCGCCGTAAAGAGATGAATGCCATCCGTCAATGTAAAGCCCACTGGAATGTCGTTTATTACAACAGAGAGGGTTTCAGAACCATCAACATCGTTTAAGGCTGTAGCTATTTGTAGACTGACTGAAGTACCTTCATCAACGATAATGTCATCGGTAACGTTAACCGCTTTTTCGAAGGTTATCGAATTAATTAAATAATCATCATCTTTAAAAGGAGCAGTGAAAATGATCTCATCAAAAGACGAACCATTATTGGGTTTAAAAGTTAAAGCGGGATCAATACGATCAGTTCCACCTTTGTGCACCCCCGATCCAACAACTGCCCCATCTTTCCTAAACTCATAGGCTGCAGATTCGTTGGAGTTTTTCCAAGAAAAAGCAACATCAACTGAAGAGACATCTTGCTCAAATTTAACTACAAGGGATTCCGATTGACCTTTCTCGTTATTATTATTACTTTTATAACCTAACTCTGCATCCGCACCACTAGCCGCTCCACTCACACCGAAACCATCGTGATTTGTATTTTTCTCAACACTAATAGTTGTTGCCTTACCTGCTGCATTAAATGCGCTGACGATAAAGCCACTATTTGTATCGCTAACATTGGCAACTGAAATTTCTTGGCTTACTTTTATTTCATTTGTAATATTAAGTGATGGAGCATTGGCAAAAGGATCATTATCTATTATTGTCGTATTAACACTAGCGGTGCCTATGACTACATTTTCAAATCCACCTCCCGTCACATTTTCGATGCGAATATTAAAGGACTCTGCGCCTTCTGCTGCAACATCATCAATAGTATTAACGATAAGTTGTGCTGTTAATTGGTTCGGTAAAAAGGTAACCGTTTGAGTCACAGGGTTCATATCACCTGAAGCCGTGGTAACATGGTCAATCACGACATCAACGGTCATCTCTTCACGAGGAGCATGGCTCAATGTTAGTGTATAAGTAGCTTGACCACCTTCATCGACAGAGGTATCACCATCTATAGAAAGCGTGGTATCTGTTATTGTGTCAGTAATCAACGTTTTTACAACGGTACTATCGGCATTAAAAATGAGGCGTTCAAAGTTTCCGCCACTGGCCGAGGTAACAGCATTAATTAAATCACTGCTATCGAGGTAGACATCTTCATTCGCAGCAACAACATATTTTAACGTACCACTAACATCACCATCTGCAATGATAATGTTGCCCAAATTAGTTTTTACAATTGTTTCACCTTGACTAGCATTAGTCAGTGTAGCGGTATAAGTAATAGTATCACCAGCTTCACTAATGTGGGTTTTATCAACACTTAAACTGACTGAAGTATTATCAATAGTGTCAACAATTTTGGTCTGCACTATCATAGGATCAATTCTCAATCCTTCAAAGTTTCCTCCAGTTACATTTTCAATAACATTTTTTACAAAACTTGAATTTTCAAGATAAACATCTTCAGTATCAACAACATCGTAGACTAAAACCCCTGAACTCTCCCCATCGGCGATGGTAATGGTGCCTAAGGTCGTTTCAATGGTGGTTATGCCTTGGCTGGCATGGCTTAAGGTCGCCGTGTAGGTGAGCGTATCACCCGCTTCACTTATTTGAGTTTTATCAACTCTCATACTGACACGAGTGTAATCTATATTGTCTTGGATCGCTGTCTCAACGGGGCTATTATCTGACTCTAATTGCTCAAAGTTGCCGCCAGTGGCGGAAGTGATCGCATTGCTGATAGCATCATTATCTAGATAAACATCATCAATACCCGTCACAAGATACTCTAAGGTGCCACTGCTTTGCCCATCGCCAATGGTAATGGTGCCCAAGGTTGTTTCAATGGTGGTTATGCCTTGGCTGGCATCGCTTAAGGTCGCCGTGTAGGTGAGCGTCGCACCCGTTTCGCTAATTTGCTCTTTATCGACGCTGAGGATGACCGTGGTGCTATCAATAGTATCGACAATCGCCGTCTCAACGGGGCTATAATCTGGCTCTAATTGCTCAAAGTTGCCACCGGAGACGGAAGTGATCGCATTGCTCATGCTGCTATTATCTAAGTAAACATCGTCACTGGCGCCAACCACATACTCTAAGGTGCCACTGCTTTGTCCATCGCCAATGGTAATGGTGCCCAAGGTTGTTTCAATGGTGGTTATGCCTTGGCTGGCATCGCTTAAGGTCGCCGTGTAGGTGAGCGTATCACCCGCTTCGCTAATTTGTTTTTTATCAACAGTTAAGTTAACTGACGTGGAGTCTAGTATACTTATTACATTGATCGTCGAGGTGGTGGTCGCCGTCGCACCATCATCATCGGTGGTTACCAAGGTAATGGTTGCCTCACCAAAGAAATTCTCTGCGGGCGTAAAGGTGATCGTGCCATCGGTTTCATTCACCGTCACACTGCCCTGTGCTGCGGGGACAGTGGCAACGGTTGAGACGATAGTGCCATCAATATCCGCCGCTTGATAAGGAACGGTAATGCTACCCGAGTCTTCATCTATGCTGCCGTTGTCTGCACTCAACGTTGGCGCATCATTAATATCATTGACGGTGATCGTCGAGGTGGTGGTCGCCGTCGCGCCATCATCATCGGTGGTTACCAAGGTAATGGTTGCCTCACCAAAGAAGTTCGGCGCTGGGGTAAAGGTGATCGTGCCATCGGTTTCATTCACCGTCACACTGCCCTGTGCTGCGGGGACAGTGGCAACGGTTGAGACGATAGTGCCATCAATATCCGCCGCTTGATAAGGAACGGTAATGCTGCCCGAATCTTCATCCATGCTGCCATTGTCCACACTTATCGTGGGGGCATCATTAATATCATTGACGGTAATGGTCGAGGTGGTGGTTGCCGTCGCGCCATCATCATCGGTGGTTACCAAGGTAATGGTTGCCTCACCAAAGAAGTTCGGCGCTGGGGTAAAGGTGATCGTGCCATCGGTTTCATTCACCGTCACACTGCCCTGTGCTGCGGGGACAGTGGCAACGGTTGAGACGATAGTGCCATCAATATCCGCCGCTTGATAAGGAACGGTAATGCTGCCCGAATCTTCATCCATGCTGCCATTGTCCACACTTATCGTGGGGGCATCATTAATATCATTGACGGTGATCGTCGAGGTGGTGGTCGCCGTCGCACCATCATTATCAGTGGTTACCAAGGTAATGGTTGCCTCACCAAAGAAATTCTCAGCAGGCGTAAAGGTGATCGTGCCATCGGTTTCATTCACCGTCACACTGCCCTGCTCAGCAGGTACTGTAGCTACCGTTGAGACGATAGTGCCATCAATATCCGCCGCTTGATAGGGAACAGTAATACTGCCCGAGTCTTCATCCATGCTGCCGTTGTCTGCACTCAACGTTGGCGCATCATTAATATCATTCACGGAGATCGTCGAGGTGGTGGTCGCCGTCGCGCCATCATCATCGGTGGTTACCAAGGTAATGGTTGCCTCACCAAAGAAATTCTCAGCAGGCGTAAAGGTGATCGTGCCATCGGTTTCATTCACCGTCACACTGCCCTGTGCTGCGGGGACAGTGGCAACGGTTGAGACGATAGTGCCATCAACATCAGCGGCCTGATAAGGAACGGTAATGCTGCCCGAGTCTTCATCCATGCTGCCGTTGTCTGCACTCAACGTTGGCGCATCATTAATATCATTCACGGAGATCGTCGAGGTGGTGGTCGCCGTCGCGCCATCATTATCAGTGGTTACCAAGGTAATGGTTGCCTCACCAAAGAAGTTCGGCGCTGGGGTAAAGGTGATCGTGCCATCGGTTTCATTCACCGTCACACTGCCCTGCGCTGCGGGGACAGTGGCAACGGTTGAGACGATAGTGCCATCAATATCCGCCGCTTGATAGGGAACAGTAATACTGCCCGAGTCTTCATCCATGCTGCCGTTGTCTGCACTCAACGTTGGCGCATCATTAATATCATTCACGGAGATCGTCGAGGTGGTGGTCGCCGTCGCGCCATCATTATCAGTGGTTACCAAGGTAATGGTTGCCTCACCAAAGAAGTTCGGCGCTGGGGTAAAGGTGATCGTGCCATCGGTTTCATTCACCGTCACACTGCCCTGTGCTGCGGGGACAGTGGCAACGGTTGAGACGATAGTGCCATCAATATCCGCGGCCTGATAGGGAACGGTAATGCTACCCGAGTCTTCATCCATGCTGCCGTTGTCTGCACTCAACGTTGGCGCATCATTAATATCATTGACGGTGATCGTCGAGGTGGTGGTCGCCGTCGCACCATCATCATCGGTGGTTACCAAGGTAATGGTTGCCTCACCAAAGAAGTTCGGCGCTGGGGTAAAGGTGATCGTGCCATCGGTTTCATTCACCGTCACACTGCCCTGTGCTGCGGGGACAGTGGCAACGGTTGAGACGATAGTGCCATCAACATCAGCGGCCTGATAAGGAACGGTAATGCTGCCCGAATCTTCATCCATGCTGCCATTGTCCACACTTATCGTGGGGGCATCATTAATATCATTGACGGTAATGGTCGAGGTGGTGGTTGCCGTCGCGCCATCATCATCGGTGGTTACCAAGGTAATGGTTGCCTCACCAAAGAAGTTCGGCGCTGGGGTAAAGGTGATCGTGCCATCGGTTTCATTCACCGTCACACTGCCCTGCGCTGCGGGGACAGTGGCAACGGTTGAGACGATAGTGCCATCAATATCCGCCGCTTGATAGGGAACAGTAATACTGCCCGAGTCTTCATCCATGCTGCCGTTGTCTGCACTCAACGTTGGCGCATCATTAATATCATTCACGGAGATCGTCGAGGTGGTGGTCGCCGTCGCGCCATCATTATCAGTGGTTACCAAGGTAATGGTTGCCTCACCAAAGAAGTTCGGCGCTGGGGTAAAGGTGATCGTGCCATCGGTTTCATTCACCGTCACACTGCCCTGTGCTGCGGGGACAGTGGCAACGGTTGAGACGATAGTGCCATCAATATCCGCGGCCTGATAGGGAACGGTAATGCTACCCGAGTCTTCATCCATGCTGCCGTTGTCTGCACTCAACGTTGGCGCATCATTAATATCATTGACGGTGATCGTCGAGGTGGTGGTCGCCGTCGCACCATCATCATCGGTGGTTACCAAGGTAATGGTTGCCTCACCAAAGAAATTCTCAGCAGGCGTAAAGGTGATCGTGCCATCGGTTTCATTCACCGTCACACTGCCCTGCTCAGCAGGTACTGTAGCTACCGTTGAGACGATAGTGCCATCAATATCCGCCGCTTGATAGGGAACAGTAATACTGCCCGAATCTTCATCCATGCTGCCGTTGTCTGCACTTATCGTGGGGGCATCATTAATATCATTGACGGTGATCGTCGAGGTGGTGGTCGCCGTCGCGCCATCATTATCAGTGGTTACCAAGGTAATGGTTGCCTCACCAAAGAAGTTCGGCGCTGGGGTAAAGGTGATCGTGCCATCGGTTTCATTCACCGTCACACTGCCCTGTGCTGCGGGGACAGTGGCAACGGTTGAGACGATAGTGCCATCAATATCCGCGGCCTGATAGGGAACGGTAATGCTGCCCGAGTCTTCATCCATGCTGCCGTTGTCTGCACTCAACGTTGGCGCATCATTAATATCATTGACGGTGATCGTCGAGGTGGTGGTCGCCGTCGCACCATCATCATCGGTGGTTACCAAGGTAATGGTTGCCTCACCAAAGAAGTTCGGCGCTGGGGTAAAGGTGATCGTGCCATCGGTTTCATTCACCGTCACACTGCCCTGTGCTGCGGGGACAGTGGCAACGGTTGAGACGATAGTGCCATCAATATCCGCGGCCTGATAGGGAACAGTAATGCTGCCCGAATCTTCATCCATGCTGCCGTTGTCAACACTTATCGTGGGGGCATCATTAATATCATTAACGGTGATCGTCGAGGTGGTGGTCGCCGTCGCGCCATCATTATCAGTGGTTACCAAGGTAATGGTTGCCTCACCAAAGAAGTTCGGCGCTGGGGTAAAGGTGATCGTGCCATCGGTTTCATTCACAGTCACACTGCCCTGTGCTGCGGGGACAGTGGCAACGGTTGAGACGATAGTGCCATCAATATCCGCGGCCTGATAGGGAACGGTAATGCTACCCGAGTCTTCATCCATGCTGCCGTTGTCTGCACTCAACGTTGGCGCATCATTAATATCATTGACGGTGATCGTCGAGGTGGTGGTCGCCGTCGCACCATCATCATCGGTGGTTACCAAGGTAATGGTTGCCTCACCAAAGAAGTTCGGCGCTGGGGTAAAGGTGATCGTGCCATCGGTTTCATTCACCGTCACACTGCCCTGTGCTGCGGGGACAGTGGCAACGGTTGAGACGATAGTGCCATCAACATCAGCGGCCTGATAAGGAACGGTAATGCTGCCCGAATCTTCATCCATGCTGCCATTGTCCACACTTATCGTGGGGGCATCATTAATATCATTGACGGTAATGGTCGAGGTGGTGGTTGCCGTCGCGCCATCATCATCGGTGGTTACCAAGGTAATGGTTGCCTCACCAAAGAAGTTCGGCGCTGGGGTAAAGGTGATCGTGCCATCGGTTTCATTCACCGTCACACTGCCCTGCGCTGCGGGGACAGTGGCAACGGTTGAGACGATAGTGCCATCAATATCCGCCGCTTGATAGGGAACAGTAATACTGCCCGAGTCTTCATCCATGCTGCCGTTGTCTGCACTCAACGTTGGCGCATCATTAATATCATTCACGGAGATCGTCGAGGTGGTGGTCGCCGTCGCGCCATCATTATCAGTGGTTACCAAGGTAATGGTTGCCTCACCAAAGAAGTTCGGCGCTGGGGTAAAGGTGATCGTGCCATCGGTTTCATTCACCGTCACACTGCCCTGTGCTGCGGGGACAGTGGCAACGGTTGAGACGATAGTGCCATCAATATCCGCGGCCTGATAGGGAACGGTAATGCTACCCGAGTCTTCATCCATGCTGCCGTTGTCTGCACTCAACGTTGGCGCATCATTAATATCATTGACGGTGATCGTCGAGGTGGTGGTCGCCGTCGCACCATCATCATCGGTGGTTACCAAGGTAATGGTTGCCTCACCAAAGAAATTCTCAGCAGGCGTAAAGGTGATCGTGCCATCGGTTTCATTCACCGTCACACTGCCCTGCTCAGCAGGTACTGTAGCTACCGTTGAGACGATAGTGCCATCAATATCCGCCGCTTGATAGGGAACAGTAATACTGCCCGAATCTTCATCCATGCTGCCGTTGTCTGCACTTATCGTGGGGGCATCATTAATATCATTGACGGTGATCGTCGAGGTGGTGGTCGCCGTCGCGCCATCATTATCAGTGGTTACCAAGGTAATGGTTGCCTCACCAAAGAAGTTCGGCGCTGGGGTAAAGGTGATCGTGCCATCGGTTTCATTCACCGTCACACTGCCCTGTGCTGCGGGGACAGTGGCAACGGTTGAGACGATAGTGCCATCAATATCCGCGGCCTGATAGGGAACGGTAATGCTGCCCGAGTCTTCATCCATGCTGCCGTTGTCTGCACTCAACGTTGGCGCATCATTAATATCATTGACGGTGATCGTCGAGGTGGTGGTCGCCGTCGCACCATCATCATCGGTGGTTACCAAGGTAATGGTTGCCTCACCAAAGAAGTTCGGCGCTGGGGTAAAGGTGATCGTGCCATCGGTTTCATTCACCGTCACACTGCCCTGTGCTGCGGGGACAGTGGCAACGGTTGAGACGATAGTGCCATCAATATCCGCGGCCTGATAGGGAACAGTAATACTGCCCGAGTCTTCATCCATGCTGCCGTTGTCTGCACTCAACGTTGGCGCATCATTAATATCATTGACGGTAATGGTCGAGGTGGTGGTTGCCGTCGCGCCATCATCATCGGTGGTTACCAAGGTAATGGTTGCCTCACCAAAGAAATTCTCTGCAGGCGTAAAGGTGATCGTGCCATCGGTTTCATTCACCGTCACACTGCCATGCTCAGCAGGTACTGTAGCTACCGTTGAGACGATAGTGCCATCAATATCCGCGGCCTGATAGGGAACGGTAATGCTGCCCGAGTCTTCATCCATGCTGCCGTTGTCTGCACTCAACGTTGGCGCATCATTAATATCATTGACGGTGATCGTCGAGGTGGTGGTCGCCGTCGCACCATCATCATCGGTGGTTACCAAGGTAATGGTTGCCTCACCAAAGAAATTCTCTGCGGGCGTAAAGGTGATCGTGCCATCGGTTTCATTCACCGTCACACTGCCCTGCTCAGCAGGTACTGTAGCTACCGTTGAGACGATAGTGCCATCAATATCCGCCGCTTGATAAGGAACGGTAATGCTGCCGCCATCTTCATCAATAACACCATTATCAATAGTAAGCGTCGGTGCTTGATTTATTAAGCCACCAAGAAATAATTCACTTTCTTCAGGTAAGACGAGTGTTGTCGATGAGGTATTAAATCCTTGAGTCTCAAAATTAGTGGTGGCAATGGTTTCAGCTCCCTCTCGAGAAAAATCAACCGGTCCAGAGCTTCCTCCATCGGATGTAGGAGCGCCCGCTGCGGTTTCAATATCCTCAATGGGGCCATCGGTGCCTTCAATTGCAGCTTGAATAGCATTTATTTCAGCTAAATCGTCTTCATTAAGTTGTACTACCGATTCTTCTGTCAACGCATCTTCGTTAACCAGTTCACTCACTTGTTGTAAGTCATCAGTCGTTTTTTCAATGATTATTTCGCTTCTATTTTCATTATCCACAATGGGCGCATCAACCGCTGCAGGGTTATTTTTGCTACTATTCATAATCTATTCTCCATAATTATTACGATTTCTATTGTGGTTTAAATGGTTTGAAGCAAATTAACAAAAAATCCAAGTTCTTTTTATTAACAAATAACTTACAAAATTACTTATAAAAACTGATACTTACATATTACTAAAAGTCAGTGTTCAAAATATATTATATAATTAAATTAATACTATCTATGTGTGAAATATCGCAAAATAAATTTTTACAGGAAACACACATTTAACATTATAACAACAAAAACATATTTTCATTACACCAATCCTACAATGTTAACAAATTTAATTATCTTACTTTTTTACTAAAAAATTTATGCAGGCGTTCATTTAATAGTATAGCCTTTTGTGTATAACATTTTACTCATATAGCCAGTTACCTCAAGTTGCTTTATCAGGAGCCAGACGAATAACAGAGCAAGGAAAGTCGCTCCAATCTGCTTACTTATAAAATTTCTATGTAGAATACAATTTTATGCCTCGCATCTTGGCATGCTAATCCTTGCTTAGTTTGCATTTTGATGTAGCGTGGGTATAAAAGCTCTCTTATGCTATCCTTCCCCCCGTTGGCAAAACTAACTAACATTTTTAAGGATTTTCAGATGGCAATATCGACAGCAACGTTCGCGGGCGGTTGTTTTTGGTGTATAGAAGCAGCTTTCAACTCTTTAAATGGCGTGACTAAGGCCATTTCCGGTTATACAGGAGGAATAACAGCGCATCCCAATTACAAAGAAGTCTGTAGCGGTAAAACTAAACATGCGGAAGCGGTACAAATCAGTTTCGATGACAAAATAATTAGCTACCAAGAATTATTAACTATTTTTTTCGCTTTGCATGATCCTACACAACTTAATAGACAAGGCGATGACATTGGCACACAATATCGTTCTACTGTTTTTTATGAAAGTGAAGAGCAAAAAAAATTAGCCCTTGAAGTTATCAATGATTTAATTCAATCACAGGTATTTACGGATACGATTAAAACTGAGGTTGAAGAGTTAGGCGTATTTTACCCTGCAGAAGTGTATCATCAAGGCTATTTTATGAATAATCCAGAGCAAGCTTATTGTGCCGTAGTTGTTTCACCAAAACTCAATAAATTTAAAGAAAAATATAAAGCTAAATTAAAAAAATAATACCAATCGGATTAAGTATGTGATCTAAATTTTGCGCAGGAAAAATGGCTTAATTTGAGGCGTAAGTTGACGCAAATGGTTGTTCCCTTTGCGAAACTTACAACAAAAAAGTAAGTTATTTTAACCAGTAAAATAGATCAGCTATTTATTCCGATTGGTATAAAACAGTACAAGCCTCTGTCAACTTTTATTGCAGAGGCTCAAAGCGCTTTAAGCGACAATCAATGCACTCGCCAATCCGATTAAACCACCAAATACGCCACCCCATACAACTAACCATCCAAGGTGTTTTTTAATCATTTCTTGAATGATCTGTTTAACTAAGTGTGGTGTTAGTTCATTTAATCGTTGTTCGATAATTTGCTCAATTTTAGCTAAAATATCATTCATCATATCGGGTTGTTCAATCTCTTTTTTTAACAACGCAATAAATTTTTCATCTTCGGTTAATTCAATAATTGATTTCTTCATGTTTTTAATGAAGGGCTCTCTTAAGGGAGTTAATGCCTCTACTCCACCAAACATTCCTAACATTGCACCAAAGGATGAGTTCATAATCACAGTCACTAAACCATCATAGGTTGGGTTAAGGTCAACCTTATCAATTACCGGTGTTAGGTTAAAATGTGTCGGAGAAAGTGCACCTGCATTTAAAAATCAATCCACATTTTCACGAGTAAAAAACTGTTCCATCATCAATCCATGAATGCCTTTTTTAAACTCTTCAAAGTGTGCAGGTACGACACCAGAACCATACAAAAAAGGCACTTTTTCAAATAACATAAAGACAGCTAACCAATTGGTTAAAGCACCAGAAAGTGCAAACAAGCCAACCATTGTTAATATTGTGGCTAACTCACTTTGTCCTAAAAGTAATCCCAAAACTAAAATGACTGCTGCAATAAAATTAGTTATAAAACTTTTATTCATATTTATTCCTCAAAAAAAATCCAGTCACTAATTAATAGTCACTGGATTCTATTTTACTCATGGCACATCTTAATTATTCGGCGGCAATATCTGCACGTAGATTTAAGCTTCGTAACGCTTTATCTAAAACACCATTAACAAATTTATAGGATTCATCCGTTGCGAAATCTTTTGCTAATTCGATAGCTTCATTGAGTACAACTTTATGCGGAACATCCGTACGGTAGGTTAACTCAAACATAGCGATACGTAAAACAGCCAAGTCAACCATATCAACATCACTAATTTTACGTGATAAATAAGGTGATAATTTTTCATCTAAATTATCTACTCGATTAATAACACCCGTTAGCAACTCTTTAAAATAAGAGACATCTGTTTTAGATAAATCTTGATCAACCATAAATTGCTCAATAATTTGTCCTGCATTCAGCTTAGTTATTTGCCATTGATAAACCGCTTGCACTGCAAATTGTCGAGCGCGACGGCGCTCAGCCGGTTTCATTTTCATTATCCAAGTTCCGCCATAACGTTAACCATCTCAAGTGCACTTAGTGCAGCTTCACTACCTTTATTGCCCATTTTTGTTCCAGCGCGTTCAATTGCTTGATCGATTGAGTCTGTCGTTAACACGCCAAACGCAACGGGTACATCAAATTCAAGTGACACCTGAGCCAAACCTTTATTGCACTCATTAGCAACAAATTCAAAGTGTGGTGTGCCACCGCGTATCACCGTTCCTAAAGCAATAATAGCATCATATTTTTTAGATGCGGCAACACGTTTTGTTGCCAATGGTAATTCAACCGCACCAGGTACACGTACAACAGAAATATTATCATCTTCAACTTGACCAGTACGTTTAAGGGTATCAAGCGCCCCAGCTAATAACTGCTCATTAATAAAGCTGTTGAAACGAGAGATTACGATTGCTATTTTCGCGTGTGGTGCCGCTAATCCACCTTCAATTATTTTCATTTTCTACCCTTATTAGTACAATTTTGTGCATTCTAGCACATTTTATGATTAATGCTTATTACTCAGTGATGTAATCAACCACCTCGAGCCCAAAACCTGCCAGTGCGTGATATTTTTTCTCAGAGCTTAATAATGCCATTTTTTGCACGCCCAAATCGCGCAATATTTGCGAACCGACACCAACGCGTCGACTCGCCCCCTGAGGTTTATTGGCAACCCGTTCGCCCGCATCCTGTTGTGCAATATGTTTAACTTGCTCGATCAATGATTCAGCTGTCTCTTGGTGCCCAAGCATAACTAATACCCCACCATCTTGTGCAAGACGTTGTAATGCATTATGCAATGGCCAAGTGCGCGTAGCGAAGCGGTCGGAGAAAAAATTATCGCTAAATGTATTTTGTAGATGTACCCGCACGTTAGTGATATGTCCTGATTTAATTGCACCATTCACCAACGCAAAATGTACTTGTTTATCGATAGTATCTTGATAAGCCACTAAATCAAACTCACCAAATTCCGTCGGTAACTTACATTCACTTACGCGCTCAATGGTTGTTTCATTATTATTACGGTACTCAATTAGATCCGCGACTGTGCCTAATTTCAAACCATGTTGTTGCGCAAACTTTTCTAAATCTGGGCGGCGCGCCATGGTGCCATCTTCATTAAGTATTTCTACAATAACACCAGCAGGCTCTCGCCCGGCTAAACGCGCCAAATCACAGCCGGCTTCAGTGTGCCCAGCACGAGTAAGCACGCCTCCGGGTTGTGCTTTCAATGGGAAAATATGACCGGGCATAACAATATCAGTCGGTTTAGCATCTTTAGCAACGGCAGCCTGAACAGTAATAGCACGATCTGCTGCAGAAATCCCCGTCGTCACACCTTGAGCAGCTTCAATTGAAACCGTAAAGTTGGTTTGATATGCCGCTGTATTATCCGCCACCATTAAAGGTAAATTAAGTTGCTTACAGCGAGCCTCTGTTAACGTTAAGCAAACTAATCCTCGACCATATGTAGCCATGAAATTAATGGCTTCGGGTGTCACTAGGTCTGCAGCCATGATAAGATCGCCTTCATTCTCACGATCTTCATCATCCATCAAAATAACCATTTTACCCAAACGAATATCTTCTATAATTTCAGCAGTTGTATTTAATTTCATTTTCTATCCTTGTGGTGCTTTTTATAGCAGCCCCATATTCTTTAAAAAGATAGGAAGCCCTAATTTATGTTGGCTTTACCCTAAGAAACCACTTTTAGCGAGTAGTTCCATCGTTGATTTTTTTTCTACTTGCTCTGCGGCAGCTTCATCACCCAATATCAATCGTTCTAAATATCGTGCAATCACATCAACTTCTAAATTCACTTTGGTTCCAACGGCGTAATTTATCATATTCGTTTGCGCAATAGTATGTGGGATAATCGTTAATTTAAAGGCAGCACCATTAACCTCATTAGTCGTTAAACTAATGCCATCAACACTAATAGACCCTTTTTGCGCGATATACTTGGCTAAATTATCGGGGGCTTGTATCCAATAATCTATCGCATTGCCCGTCGCAGAGATGGAAATGACTTCGCCTACTCCATCGACATGCCCACTAACAATATGCCCACCAAAACGCGCATTCATTTGCATCGCTTTTTCTAGATTTACCATAAAGCCTGTTTGAATTTGTGAAAATCCACTGCGCTTAATGGTTTCGTAGGAGACATCGGCATCAAAACCACTTCCTGATAACTTAGTTACCGTCAAACAGACGCCATTATTAGCAATACTATCGCCAAGTTTGACATCACTCATATCTAAACACCCCGCATCAACACTAATCGTCATATCTTGTGCATTGTGTTTAATTGCCGTAATTTTTCCTACCGCTTCTATAATACCTGTGAACATATTAATCTCGATAACTTATGGTGCGAATATCATTGCCAATAATCACCGATTCTTTAAGTGATAATTGTACAACCGCGTCCATTTCTAAATAATTGGGTAAGTTTACTAAGTTTCTACCTTTATCGCCCAACAATTTTGTCGCTTGATAGAGTATAAATTCATCAACTAACTGATTATTGAAAAAAGCCCCCGCTAACGTTGCGCCAGCCTCAACCCATAAATCATTAATTTCATAGTCATTAAGTTGCTTCAACAGCACTGCCAAATCGATTCGCCCGTGACTATCATCCACGCCAATAAGCTGCTCAACATCGGCATTAAGCACTTTATCATTAAGATCAGATCGCGCGGTGAGCGAAACCAATAAGACCTTGCCTGGAATAGTAAATAGTTTTTCTGACAATGTTAATTTATTATGAGAATCTAATATAATTCGTATCGGTTGATGCAAAGAAGATGCAGGAATGTCACTATCAAATCGAGGACTTTGCTGCAATTCTTGATAACGAACATTCAAACTTGGATCATCAGCAAGTACCGTTCCGCTGCCAGTTAAAATAGCACTTTGCATGGCACGATAATACTGCACATCAATACGTGCTTGAGCGCCCGTTATCCATTTACTGACGCCATTTTGTAACGCGGTTTTACCATCTAAACTAGCTGCAAGTTTTACGGTAACGCGTGGCCGCTGAAATTTCATGCGCTTAATAAAACCTTGGTTTAAATTCTCAGCTTCGGCTTCCAACAACCCCACTTCAACGGTGATGCCCGCATCCCTGAGGATAGCAATACCACGCCCCGCAACCTTCGGATTAGGATCAACCATCGCGATCACAACACGCTTCACACCAGCCTCAAGCAGAGCTAATGCACAGGGAGGCGTCCGCCCATAATGTGAACAGGGTTCAAGCGTCACATAGCAGGTTGCATCCGTGGCGCTATTTGTTGCCATCCGTAAGGCATTCACCTCAGCATGGGAAGCTCCTGCTTGTAAATGAAAACCTTCACCAACAATGGCATTATTTTTAACAATAACGCACCCAACATTTGGATTAGGGGAAGTTGTAAAGCGCCCTTTCCTTGCTAACTCAATAGCGCGCGCCATATATTGCGTATCTAATTCAGAAAATTGAGCGTTGTTCATTATTATTCCATCTATTTATACCCATGCGACTAAAATGCAAAGTCAGCAGGAAAAAGAGTGCCAATATATTAGCCATAAAATTGAAGTATCGTTGTTCTACATAGCGGCTTTATAACAAAGCAGATTGGAACATTTTTCCTTACCTAACGGCACTAGCTAGAAAATCAAACAGTCACAATTAGCTCATGTTACGCCTTGCTCTGATATCCGAGTGAGCAGCTAACAAAGAGCCTTGAGATAACATAGAGATATTACTTTTCTAATTTAGCGATCTCTTCACCAAACTCTTTAATATCTTCAAAGGATCTATACACGGAAGCAAAACGAATATAAGCAATTTTATCTAAACCTTTTAATAACTCCATGACCAATTCTCCAACCATTTTTGAAGAAACTTCACGCTCTCCCGTGGCACGCAATTTAGACTTCAATTTATTAACCGTTGCTTCAATGGCCTCAATACTGACTGGCCTTTTTTCTAAAGCTCGGTGAATACCCACGAGTAACTTTTCATCATTAAAGGGTTCTCTACGTCCATCAGATTTAATTAATCGCGGCATGATGAGTTCAGCCATTTCAAAAGTAGTAAAACGCTCACTACACTCATTACAAGAACGACGGCGACGAACTTGAAACCCTTCTGCTACAAGACGAGAATCAATAACTTTTGTATCTTGTGCACTACAAAATGGACAGTACATAATGGTTTACTCTCAGTGGGAAATTCTAGGTTGAAAATTATAATACCAATTGGAATAAATAGCTGATCTATTTTACTGGTTAAAATAACTTACTTTTTTGTTGTAAGTTTCGCATAGGGAACACCATTTGCGTCAACTTACGCCTCAAATAAAGCCATTTTTCCGGCGCAAAATTTATACCAATTCCGATAAATAGCTGATCTATTTTACTGGTTAAAACAACTTACTGCTGCGTTGTAATTTTCGCAAAGGGAATAACCATTTACGTCAAATTACGCCTTGAATTAAGCTGTTTTTCCTGCGCAAAATCTAGGTCACATACTTACCGGAATTGGTATTAGATCACATACTTAATCCGATTGGTATAACATTTATTGACAATGATACTTGCTACTTTAACAAAAACAGTTTTTTAAATAAAAAAAAACCGCAAATGCGGTTTTTTTATTTTTGCTCATATAACTAAAGTTTATCTTCGCTATCGGGCAACTTTTCTTCAACTAGTTCCTTTAATTTTTGCCCCGCTCGAAAGGTAACAACCCGGCGTGCGGCAATTGGAATATCTTCACCAGTTTTAGGGTTACGACCCGGACGTTCACTTTTATCCTTTAGCTCAAAGCCACCAAAACCAGAAATTTTGACAGCTTCTCCACTTTCCAGTGTTGCTTTAATCTCCTCAAAAAAAGATTCGACAAACTCTTTTGCCTCTTTTTTACTTAGGCCTATTTTTTCAGATAAATGGGTTGATATATCAGCTTTAGTCAGTGCCATAAAATTATTCTCTCAACGATGCATTAAACTCCATAGAAACCGCTTCTATAATGCTATTTACACTATTTGCAATCTCTTGCTCTTCTAAGGTTCTCGTCGTATTTTGTAGGATCAAACCTATCGCTAAGCTCTTCTTACCTTCTGCTACGCCTGCACCTTGGTATACATCGAATAAGTTTATGCCAACTAGTTCAGTAATGCCAATTTTTTCTATAAATTTTAGTACGTTACCTGCATTTACTTGCTCATCGACAACAAAAGCAAGGTCTCGGTGGTTAGCTGGGAACTTAGAGATATCCGCTGATTGTGGTAATTTACGTGTAATGATCTGCTCAAGTTGAATCTCAAATACTATCGCAGTACCATTTAATGCAAATGGTTTGGTTAAACTTGGGTGCAATGTACCGATATAACCAATGTTTTTACCATTACGGTAAATACCCGCTGACTGACCAGGATGTAATGCACTGTGGGTTTCTGCTTTAAACTCAAAACTGTGAGCATCAACACAAAGGTCTAGTATTGCCTCTAGATCCGCTTTAAGGTCAAAAAAATCCGCATTACGTGTGGCAATATCCCAATGTTGATCATTCACATTACCGATAATGACACCCGCTAACATTGGCTGTTGAGAAATACCATTTTCAACACTTTCATCTTTGATAAAACGCAGACCCGTTTCAAATAAGCGAACACGTGCTTGTTGGCGTTTTTGGTTATTAGAAACACTTTCTAATAACCCCGTCCATAGGCTCACGCGCATTGCTGACATATCCTTAGAAATCGGGTGCGGCAAAATCAGTGCGTCAGCTTGTGGATGTAATTTAAGTTGTTTATCAGGATCAACAAAACTATAGGTAATCGCTTCTTGATACTCACGATTGACTAATACATCACGTATTTTGGTTAATTTAAGAGTCGCTTCATTATGCGCAGGCATGCTTAACGCTGCCTCAGGGGCAATATTTGGAATATTGTTATAGCCATATACACGAGCGACTTCTTCAATAAGATCTTCTTCAATCGCCATATCAAAACGGTATGTTGGTGCAATCGCAGTCCAACCTTCCGCGCTAACAGTAACATCACAGCCCAAGCGAGTTAAAATCTCAGTCACTCGCTCACCATCAATAGCAATACCAATTAAGCTATCTAATTTACTACGACGTAAGTAAATTTCAGACTGTTTTGGTAAATTCTCAACACTAACCGCTTCGCTTATTGGGCCAACAACACCGCCACAGATTTCAACTAATAGCTGCGTTGCTCGCTCCATCGCTTTAGCTTGTAAAACAGGATCAACACCACGTTCGTAACGATGCGATGCATCGGTATGTAAACCGTATGAACGAGCACGGCCTGCAATCGCTAAAGGAGCAAAAAAAGCACTTTCTAAAAATATATTGCTAGTACCTTCACTAACACCAGAGTCAGTGCCACCAAAAATACCAGCCATCGCTAATGCTTTTTGTTGATCCGCAATCACTAAGGTATCTGCATTTAACTTAACTTCTTTACCATCAAGTAATGTCAACGGTTCATCTTGTTTAGCAAGACGAACTTCAATACCACCCTCTAACTTATCAAGGTCAAAGGCATGCATTGGATGACCAAATTCAAGTAACACATACTGCGTAATATCCACAACGGCATCAACACTGCGCACACCACAACGACGTAATTTTTCTACCATCCATAAAGGCGTTGCTGCATTTTGCTTAATACCACGAATAACACGCCCTAAATAACGAGGACAAGCAGTTGGATCTTGCAAATTAATAGCAACTTGGTCATCAATCGTAACAGCAACATTTTGCCACGTTGGCTCAGTAACAGTGCTATTGTTTAATACACCAACTTCACGAGCAAGCCCAGAAATACCTAAGCAATCGGCTCTATTTGCAGTTAAATCAACATCGATAATAACGTCATCTAACTGTAAGTATTCACGAACGCAACTGCCAATCGGCGCATCAACAGGCAGTTCAATAATTCCATCGGCTGTTTCAGCCATGCCTAGCTCTGATTCACTGCACAACATACCAAGCGAGGTTTGTCCGCGTAATTTCGCTTTTTTAATTTTAAAATCACCCGGCAATACAGCGCCAACCACGGCAACGGCAACTTTTAAGCCTAAACGGCAGTTTTTTGCGCCACAGACGATGTCGAGTAACTCATCTTCGCCAATATTTATTTTTGTAACTTGTAATTTATCTGCATCGGGATGTTGGCCACACTCAACTACCTCACCCACAACAACTTTACTAAAATCACCGGCAACGGCTTCTACATCATCCACTTCAAGACCAGCCATGGTGACTTGGTGTAACAACTCTTCACGACTAATTTCAGGGTTTACCCATTCTCTTAACCAAGCTTCACTAAATTTCATTATTCTAACCCTTACTTAAATTGCTTGAGGAAACGGAGATCATTTTCAAAGAATGAACGTAAATCATTTACGCCGTAACGAAGCATGGTTAAACGCTCTACCCCCATACCGAATGCAAAACCAGAATACTTATCTGGATCAACCCCCATTGAACGTAAAACAGTAGGGTGAACCATGCCGCAACCTAGTACTTCTAACCAACCATTCTCACCTAACACATCCACTTCAGCCGAGGGTTCGGTGAAAGGAAAATAGGATGGACGGAAACGCACTTGAAGATCTTGTTCAAAGAAGTTATGCAAAAAGTCATGCAAAATCCCTTTCAATTGGCTAAAACTTACATTTTCAGCAATCATTAACCCTTCAACTTGATGGAACATTGGTGTGTGGGTTTGATCGTAGTCGTTACGATATACACGCCCCGGCGAGATAATTCGAACAGGCGGCTTACTATTTTCCATGGTACGGATTTGCACACCAGAGGTTTGTGTACGAAGCACCAAATCAGGGGAGAAATAAAATGTGTCGTGATCAGCACGAGCAGGATGATGCGGAGGAATATTTAACGCATCAAAATTATGATAAGCATCTTCTACTTCAGGTCCATTTTTTACTTCAAAACCTAATTCAGCAAAGAATTCAGTAATACGATCAATCGTGCGGGTAACAGGATGAACGCCACCTAATGGCGCGCCACGCCCAGGTAGAGTAACATCGATCGTTTCTTGAGCCAATTTTGCATTCAATACGGCTTCATCTAATGCTTGTTTGCGTGCGACTAAGACACCTTGAATTGCTTGCTTCGCTTTATTAATTAGCTGACCCGCGGCTGGTTTTTCTTCTGGAGGAAGTTTACCCAAGCCTTTCATTTGCTCAGTCATTAAACCTTTTTTGCCTAAGTACTGTAAACGAATCTGTTCCAACTCATTGCCATCAACGGCATTTTCTATCTGTTGTTGCGCATTGGCAACTATTTCATCGAGGTGCTGCATTGGTTATATCTCTACCTAAAGCAAGTGATTAAAAATAATGGGCGTAATTTTACGCATATCAGGAAGATATGGCTAGTGTTGCAGCGAAATGAGTCGCTAAAATGCAAGAAAAACAATAATTAACTTACGAACAGATAAAAACCACGCAAAATTAACTGTAATTATTGTCGATACGGCTAATTAACTGTCCACTTTTTCTCAATTAATAATTTATCATCATAGAACACTTTACCAATAAAATGGTCATTGCGAGCAATTTCACCTACGCCCTTTGGCGTCCCGGTCATCAATACATCACCATCACTAAAACTCATGAACGAAGCAACCTCATTGACAATTTGCTGCGGTTTATAAATCATCAAATCAAAATTTGCCTGCTGTACTAACTTCTCATTAATAAATAACTGTAAAGATAGCTTTTCAAGATCACCATCAAAATGGACAAACTCGCTAAATACAGCCGATTTATCAAAGGATTTTGCGCGTTCCAGGGCAATCCCTTGGCTTTTAACTTTGTTTGCAGCGCGCGTTTAGTGAGGTCTAAACCAATCCCTACCGCGCTAATTTTATTATTGCTAATCATAAAAGATAATTCAGCTTCATAGTGTATCGTCTCCACTTTATCGGTAAAAATTTCATCACATATCGCTGAGTTAGGTTTAACAAAAATAACCGCCTGCTCAGGTATCTCGTTATTTAGTTCTTTAATATGGTCAACATAGTTTCGACCGATACAGACCACTTTAGAAGGAGTAAGCAACGCTCCATCGGCGATAATATTTTTCATACGTACCATCCTATCTATTGCATCATAGGCAAAACGCGGTTTCGCCCTAATCGTTTAGCTTCATATAAGTATTCATCTGCTCGCGCAATCAATGAGCTCACGGAATCTCTTTCTTGGCACTCAACCACGCCAAATGACAAGGTAATGTTATTTATCCATTTGCCAGTGCGCTTATCTTTTAAAGCCACTTTTTCCATTAATTTACGCAGCGTTTCTGCAAAGTGGCGCGCCACTCTTAAATTACTTTTAGGTAATAATATAATAAATTCTTCACCACCAAAACGATACACTTTAGCCCCTTCGCGCATGCTGCTACTTAATTTCTTTGCGACGGCTTTCAATACCTGATCACCAAGTAAATGCCCCCATTGATCATTTAGCAATTTAAAATTATCAATATCAGCAATAATCAAACATAAACCATTCGCTTCATTGTTGATAAAGTTAGTCACTTCCACATCAAATGAATGACGATTTAATAATCCAGTCAAAGCGTCATATAAGGCTTGCTGTTGGCTTTTTTGCAACTCTTCTTTTAATGTAGATATTTCCGCTTTTGCGGCTTGTAAACTCTCGCTAAAAAATTGCGTTGAACGACTCATCTCTTCTGAATCACCTTCAATTTTTTTAAGCAGACTAATTACTTCATCAACGGACCATTTTTTATCTTCCGTCATACTAACTTGTGAAAATGTTTTATCGAATGAATCTCTAAATTTGACCGTATCACTGTGGGTGTCTGTTATCGATTGATCCAACTGCAATAACATTTTTTCTACATTTTGCCTTAATTGCCAAGTACTTGACTCAGATTCATCGGCAACAAATTGACGATATAAAACTTCCGTTTGTATTTCCGAGCAATGCGCTTGCTGGGTCAATATCGCATCTAATTCGACATTTAACTGCGGTATATCCTTAGCAACATAGTTATACCACAATGCATAGTTTATTGGCGTTGTCGGCACCTTATACTTCATCATTAATGGCACAGCTTTCTTTAAATTTTTTACTGATTCGACAATCAAATCATCACTCATATAGTCATCCTTAAGTAAATTGAGGATAAATATAGCAAATAGAATAAATTGATGCTCATATTTTAAGTACCAACAGGGCCATCACAGATTATAAATGTCTTTATGCCGCCCTTTTTACAGAAATTAAGACTAAAATAGTAACTATCAAGGACTCACAAGATGAGGATATCAATTATGGTCATAAAGTTAGCAGCTGCGGTTATCTCTGCACTATTATTTTATTGGCTTCTTCTATTGGTCCTTGATGTGCAACAGGCTAAAGCGTTAGCCTTGATCAGCTTGTTGGTCATTTTATGGAGTAATAGTGCATTACCATTGGGCGTCGTCTCTCTGCTGCCTGTGATACTTTTTCCAATGTTTAATTTGATGTCAACTAATGCGGTTAGCAGCAATTACAGTAAATCGATTATCTTTCTGTTTTTAGGCGGCTTTTTATTGGCCATTGCGGTAGAAAAAACAGAATTACATAAAGTTATTGCGAATAAAATTTTACAATTTTTTCCACACACTGTGCGCGGGATGATTTATGCGCTGGCGTTAACCGCAGGCTCTTTAAGCGCCTTTTTATCCAATACTACCAGCAGTCTTTTATTGATTCCTTTGGTGCTCTTTCTATCGGATGATAACGCCTTAAAAAAACGGTTTGCCTTAGCTATTTGTTATGGTGCGAGCATCGGTGGCATCATCACCCCGATTGGTACGCCACCCAATTTAATTTTATATGGACTATTAAATAACTTAAAATTAGCAACCATTCCCTTTGCACAGTGGGTGATGTTGGCACTGCCTCTCGCCGTTGTTATGTTTTTCTTACTGGGATGGATACTGTCATGGGGAACAAAAAATAAAAAACTTGATAAACAACCGACCCAGCTTGCTGTCTCTTTAACGGTTGAACAAAAAAAAGTGACATTTATCTTAACCGCTTTAGTCATTTTATTACTCTTCAACTCACCAATCGAACCTTACTATGAAGGGTTAGGGCTAAATGAAACGGGAATATTATTAGGCTTTGGGTTACTACTTTTTTTTCCACCATTTACTATTATCACGTGGAAAAATATGAAAAAAATCCCCTTTGATATTATCCTCTTATTTGGTGCGGGGTTCTCCATAGCCGCACTATTTACGAGCTCAGGGTTAGCCGATAAACTGGCTATTTTTCTACAAAATTTCAGCCAATTACCAACGATATTACTGATTATTATCATTGCTAGCATGGTGACATTTGCAACAGAAATAACCAGTAACACGGCGCTTATTTCCATGATATTGCCAGTCATTAATGCATTAGCAGTGCAAAATGGCTTAGATACGCGATTGCTGATGATGGTTGCCACTATTTGTGCCAGTTACGCCTTTATGCTACCCATTGCGACACCGCCCAATGCCATTGCAATGAGCTGCGAATCGGTCAATATCAGCAGCATGGCTAAATACGGCCTATTACTCAATTTACTTGGTATTATTTTAACCACTCTCTTTGCCTCTTTTTATTGGGCCTATTTTATTAACTGAGAGTAATAAGATAATTAACAAAATTAGTCGCTTTATGTAGGGGCTTATGTGAACAAGCAAAAATACATTATTGCCATTGACCAAGGTACGACAAGTTCCCGAGTTTTAATTTTGGATCATGATGCTAATATCATCGAAATTGGTCAGCGCGAAGTAACACAAATCTACCCTCATGCTGGCTGGGTTGAGCATGATCCCTTAGAGATATATACATCCGTTTCCGCACTATTGGTGGAAACACTCGACAAGGCGGCCATCACCAGTGAGCAAATTGCAGCGATAGGCATTACGAATCAACGTGAAACAACCGTTGTCTGGAATAAAGAAACGGGTAAGCCCGTTTATAACGCAATTGTTTGGCAGTGTCGCCGTTCAGCAGCCATCTGCGAAACATTAAAAGCGCAAACGGAACTCAATGAATACATCCATGAAAATACAGGCTTAGTAGTTGATCCCTACTTTTCAGCGAGCAAAATTAAATGGATTTTAGATAACATCGCTAATGCACGAGATGATGCAAAGGCAGGGAAATTACTTTTTGGTACCATAGATACTTGGCTAGTATGGAAATTAACAACAGACCATGTCCACGTTACCGACTACAGCAATGCTTCTCGCACCATGTTGTTTAATATCAACACCCTACAATGGGATGATAAATTATTAGACGCATTTTCCATTCCTCGTAGCATGCTTGCCAAGGTGAAGCGGTCATCTGAAATTTATGGACATGTCAAAATATCCGAGCAAAGCAGGGCAACGGTTCCCATCGCCGCGATCGCAGGCGATCAACAGGCTGCACTTTTTGGACAAATGTGCGTACACCCAGGGCAAGCCAAAAACACCTATGGCACGGGCTGCTTTCTTTTAATGAACACAGGCAAGCAAAAGGTAACCTCAAAAAACGGTCTGTTAACTACTCTCGCCTGCAATGCACAGGGTGATCTCTGTTATGCCTTAGAAGGCGCTGTTTTTATGGCGGGAGCAACGGTGCAATGGTTACGAGATGAACTCCATTTACTGGACGACGCCAAGGATTGTGAATATTTTGCCACCAAAGTAAGCTCCACTAAAGGGGTGTATCTTGTACCTGCGTTTACAGGGCTTGGCGCGCCTTACTGGGATCCCTATGCTCGTGGCACCATCGTTGGACTCACTCGAGGGGTAAACGCTGCACATATCATTCGTGCGACACTCGAAAGCATCGCCTACCAAACACGAGATGTCTTAGATGCGATGCAAGCCGATGCCGCTATTCAATTAGCGGAATTACGGGTCGATGGCGGTGCTATCGCCAATAATTTTTTAATGCAATTTCAATCGGATTTATTAGATACCAACGTACATCGCCCGACAGTAACAGAAGTCACCGCATTAGGCGCCGCTTACCTTGCTGGTTTAGCCGTTGGCTATTGGCAGGGGCTTGATGAGTTAGCAAATAAAGCGACTATTGAGCGAACCTTCGAGCCCGATCATGATCTGCAAAAACGTCAAAATCGCTATCGCGGTTGGCAGCGCGCCATTAAATGTGCGCAAACATGGGCAACATTACACAGTGAAGAGCAAGATGACTAATCGCCAATAACAACGCAACCAGACCAATCAAAAAGCGGCAACAGGCTATACAATCGTTAAGTGAGTGTAATATGGAAAAGCAACGCCAGCTAGGTGCAGATGAGATACTAGACTTAATTGTCGTGGGCGGCGGAATCAATGGCGCAGGCATAGCCGCCGATGCTGCTGGGCGCGGCTTAAGTGTCGGTTTATATGAGGCCGCTGATTTTGCCTCAGCAACCTCTTCAGCGAGTTCAAAATTGGTTCACGGAGGACTACGCTATTTAGAACTTTACGAATTTCGTTTAGTGGCAAAAGCATTAGCAGAACGTGAAATCATCATGAAAAAAGCAGCGCATATTACCATCCCAATGCGTTTTATTTTACCCCATCAACCATTTCTACGTCCCACATGGATGATTCGACTCGGACTTTGCTTATATGATAACTTAAGTAAACGCAGCACATTAACGGCAAGCAAACAGGTTGATTTAACAGCATCAGGCTTATTGAAAAAAAACATAAAAACCGGGTTTGAGTACTCAGACTGCTGGGTAGATGATGCTAGATTAGTCATTCTTAATGTCATTAGTGCGCAACAGAATGGTGCCGAGGTTTGTAATTACTGCCGCGTTGAAAAAGCACAGCGTCTAGGAGGCGTATGGCAAGTAACGTTATATAACACCATCACCAATATCTATTTTCAACGCTACTCGCGCGCATTAGTTAACGCGACGGGGCCATGGGTAAAACAATTTTTTGATAATGCCTTAACAGATAAATCGCCACGCAATATACGATTGATAAAAGGATCGCATATCGTTACCAAACGACTACATGATCAACCACAAGCTTACATTTTACAAAACCAAGATAAACGGGTTGTATTTATTATTCCCTACCTCGATGACTTTTCTATTATTGGCACCACCGATATTGAATTTTCTGGAGATCCCCGGCATGTGACAATTTCAGAAGATGAAATAACCTATTTGCTGGGCGTGGTTAACCAATATTTTATCAGGCAAATCACTAAAAACGATATCATCTACTCCTATAGCGGTGTTCGCCCACTCTGTGATGACCAATCTAATGCAGCACAAAGCGTCACTCGTGATTACACCCTAGAAATATCTGCAGGCGATAATCAACCACCGCTACTTGCTGTTTTTGGTGGAAAATTAACCACGTATCGAAAATTAGCAGAGGCCGCGATGCATAAACTCGCCCCCTACTTTACAACGAACAGAACACCTTGGACGGCACAAGCCCCCTTACCCGGGGGAGATTTCAATTGCACACGCAACCAATACGCAACACATTTAAGTCGCCAATATCCATTTTTAGAAAAGCAACTGCTGCAACGCTACGTCAATCAATTTGGTACATTAACATTAAATTTATTAGCCGATGTGCATACAAAATCAGATCTCGGCACATATTTTGGGAGTGGTCTATATCGCCTTGAAGTTGATTATTTACTACAAAACGAGTTTGCCAAAACCAGTGAGGATATACTCTGGCGCAGAACTAAGTTAGGTTTATATCTGGACACCCCACAACAGGATCAGCTACGAGCCTACATCGTCGAGCAACGGAACAACAGCATAACACTCACCAAAGGAAAGGGATAAACGCCTTAGAGGTGCTTTGATACTCTTGATAATGAGGGAATTTAACCAGCAGCGCCTGCTCTTCAAAACGCGCTTTTAAGGTGAGTGTCAACACCAATAAAAACCAAGCCAATAATTTCCACAAACTAAACTGGCAAAAAAGTATGCCTAATCCTGCGAAAAATAGAGAGCAATACATAGGGTGGCGAATGTAGTAATAAATACCAAAAGTAATTAACTCCCCACCCGCCTTCGGGGTTGGACGAACGTTAAAATTACCAGGGCGATTGGCCAATAGCGCAGAGAGTGCCACAATACCAGCAAGCAAAATAAGTGCTGCACCGAGCGCAGAGAAAGAGAGGTTTGCCATCGGCCATGCTAAAAAGAGTAATAATACAAACTGGGCAACCACATAAATCATAATTTAACTAACCTTCTGATAGTAAATCGGCACATGATAACAGATTACCTCAACCCCACTCTGCCTTGCCTGTTCAAATAATAGCGCATATTTTGCATCAATATGGTTAGCTGCGCTAACGGCGCGAATACCAGTATGCAATATCGCAAAAAGTAAAACGGCACGGCAACCAGCCGCTTTCATCTGCATCAATTCGCGCAAATGCTTTTGCCCCCTGATTGAAACAGCATCGGGGAAAAAACCTTGCCCTGAGCCAAATGACTCATCAAGCAGCGTACAACTTTTCACTTCAACATAACAATCGCGCCGCCCTGCTGCTGTCAGCAAAAAATCGATGCGACTGTTCTCACTACCATATTTCACCTCGGCCTTGATATTTTCGTAATCAAGTAGTTCGGGAATTTTTTGTGCCGCAAGTGCATCGGCAACAAACTGGTTTGCCCGTTGCGAATGAATACAGATCCAATGTCCTGCTTTGCTGTGGGTTAGCTCCCACGTATATTTATATTTACGCTTAGGATTATCCGATGCGCTAAAATAAACTGTATCCCCAGCGTCTGCGCAATGGGTCATCGCCCCGGTATTGGGGCAATAAATCGTGATCGTTTCACCGCTCTCAAGCAACACATCCGCCAAAAAACGTTTATAGCGTTTTAATAACGTCGCTTTCTGTAAATGAGTAAACATGGGGTTATCCATTAAATGTACTACAAAATTTGGCAACCAATCATCAAGAGATCAAGTGCAATAAATTTAGCTGTAGTTTCTAGTTTATCTAATGCCAAAGGTGACCAAACTACTTTCAAGATTTAATACTCTTTAAAACTCGCGCGTGAGCATCTGATTTACTATAAGGAGCAGCAATGACCGATTGGGCTTGTCCAACACCCGAATAAGGTGTCGGCTGCGCGACACCTACACTTGTTTGTTATAGCTCTGCTATGTGCGTGATAGTTTCTGGATGACGTTGCACTAATTTCAAAAGAGTAATGGCTTGCCCATTTGGAGAACTGCGCCCTTGCTCCCAGTTTTCTAAAGTCCGAGAAGATGTATGAAGCAAACGAGCAAACACACCACGTGACATATTAAATTTCTCTCGAATATGTACTATTTCACTAGGTGAGATAGCAAGCTCACTTTAATCATTAACCTGATGTGTTTTAAGGGTAATCTTCCCCTCAGAATGCTCTTTTGCCTCAACAAGAGCTGAGCTTAATTCTGTAAATAAATCACGATTATTCATTACGCCAGACCTCCATAAAAGCCTTTAACTGTTTCTTTTGATCTGCGGTTAAATCTGACATTTCACTTTTCCCATAAATGGTGAGTAAATAAAAACGTCGCTTTTCATCAAGGAAGTAATAAATAACACGTGAACCACCACGCTTTCCTTTCCCCTTACTTGCAACTCGAATCTTCCGCAAACTAAAATCGGGGACATCCAAATGTTTTATTGATTTACATCAATCAAAAGATTTGGATGTCCTCAATTGGTGTTATGAGCCCTTTAGGTAATTTAGTTCATCTTTATATGATATTGTAGGTTCATATAATTGGTGGTATCCCTTACCTACAGCCCCTCTAAATTGAATTAAATTCGGTTTATTACTACCAATGGATAGGATGTGATCGATTGCAATTCCCGGGTATGGATTGATATACACAATATCTTTAATTCCTAATTGATATGCTTTTTTAGCACACAACTCACAAGGGCTAGCTGTAGTAAATAGTTTACCCCCTTCAATACCTGCAGTACCATATTTGGCTAACTGCAGAAAAGCATTTTCCTCAGCATGTAACGATCTGGTGTGCACTTGATTACCAGAGTCATCTAAAGAATTCTTAATGTCTTTAAAACAGTATGATAGATTTTTACCCTGAGTTCCCTCTTGACCTGATATTTTTATATATTCACCTTTAGCAGCATTTCTAAACTCTTTATTATGCCTTTCATAAACACTATAAGTAATTTCATCGAAGTCATTAGCTAATCCATTTAGCGACCTCAAATTACATGGTACTTGCCCTTTTGCTACATCATTCCAACCAACAGACTTTATAGAATAATTTTCATCAGTAACAACTGCACCAACTTGGCGAGAAACACAACCTGAGTTAACTTTTGCTGTATAAGCAATTTGCATAACGCGCTCAAGATTTGTTGGAGATATTAACCCAGGATGTTTTATTAATGCTAAATACCAAGCTAACTGCGCTTTTAATACATTGTTATTATCAAGTTCATTCCTAGGATTGAATATATGAACATCAGATATCTCGATACACCTTTTAACATTTTGACTTATAAAATCAGCATCCTCTATTTTAGTTTTCCCTGATTCTCTTAGTTCTAGTTCATCAAATTCATCTACTGTATATTTATGTTCATTTTGTAAATACGCCTTACGATCTTCATTTGGAGCATTTATTGATATTAAATAAAAAGCTGAATAACGATCTTTAAAGAACTTTGCTTCAAAAGGGTTTCGAATTGCGTCAATTACAATGAAAGCTCCATTAGACTTTATGTGCCTAATATTTTTTATGCATCTATTTATTGTTTCAGGCAAATGGAATACTGACTCTGGTTCGAACGGAGCATCTTTAAAAGCTGATTGAACACTTCCTGTTCTACGAATAGAATTTCCTGCTGCTTGGTAAACCTTTATATAAAGTTCATTATGGAGTTCTCTTAACTCTTTTTTGAAATCTTCGGTGAATTTTCTGATCAATTTCATATACGAGAAGAATTTTGTTTTTTCTCGCTCAGTCAACTCTAAGTTCTCAGTATGATTTAATATTTTATTCGATATTGACTTTAAAATACCCTTTTTAGTAAAACTCGAATGGAAGCAGCCTTTCCTTATTACGTCGTCTATTTTGTTTTTACTGACATCACAGGTTTGCTCTTTGATAAAATCAGATGCTTGAGTAGCAGAGAGAGTTAATATGTATGCAGAGATTAAATCACTAACTTTAATTGAAATGAAAGAACTGTAATTCTCAGTAATGTAATGAGATGCAATTTTGTATCTTTTTGAGTCTAAATTAGAAAAAAAGGGTTTATTCCCGTACTTCACATCTTCAACTTGTGGAAAGTTTGCTGTTTCATTTTCTAGGATGTTTGCTGCTGTAGTACAGCCTGAACCTGTTCTTCCGGTCAACCCTATTACAATAAATTTACTGCGCTCATGAAACAGGCTAGAAATCATTGCATTGTTTTTTGTTTTAGACAATTGTTAACTCCATAAATATGTAAATGCTTGGGCTCATAACGCTTAAATTTGGGGCGCCGCTTGCGGCGTCCCTAAGATTTACTTGTTAGAGCTTGCTTGAATTTTTGCGAGCCTCTTTTGCCCTCTTGGACTTAACCCAATTATATTCCCACCCGCTAGAGGCCGCCCATATGACACAAACCCTTTCTCTTGTAGTTCGGTAATGCCACTTTGAGTACGTATTATTGACACCCCTGCATCTTTAAGAAGATCTTTCTCAAAAACATTTATGGCATCTCTAGAGAGAAATACTTTTAAGACATAGTCGGCTTCCTCGCTAAGGTCGATATCATCACTGGGGAACATCCCACGCACCACGCTATTCTCGCTAGCTAGATCGTCCTTAACCTTCTTCAGCGCCGAAACCTCATCTTGTAGAAGCTGATTGCTTTCTTTCAGAGCATCGTTGTTTGTTTTTAGCTGCTTTATATTTTCTTCTTGAAGATCGTAAGCATGCTTTAGCAAATCGAAATGCGCTACGTCTAGAACCCTACCTTTCAAATCTACCAGTATTTTAGATATATCCATTTTTAATTCCGATTGAGCTCTAACGAGGCTGTAGAATTTCTCATTTTCAGCCTGATTATTCTAAATAAAAAACACAATAATTCATAATTTATTGATATTCAATTAAATATTCTGTTTTTAATAACTGACTGATTAAATTGAGTGATATATCGCTGAATTGGCTTAATTACGATAATGATCGAGGACATCCACATCTTTTTTAATAAAATGGCAAAAAGCGAGATCTGATAATCATATCTTCAGCCCCGACAAGTTGCGTTTAGCGTTACCTTAGCTCGCCATCAGGTGCGATACAGCACTTTCACGATATGCCAGCCAAATTTTGTTTTTACTAGCTGAGGGGTTAAAATTTCACCAGTGAAAGCGACTTTATCAAACTGCGGCACCATTTGCCCTTTTTTAAATTCACCTAAATCGCCGCCCTTTTTGCCCGATGGGCAGGTGGAATATTTTTTCGCTAAGGTTTGAAATTTTGCCCCTTTCTTTAACTGTGCAAGAATATCATCGGCTTGCTCTTTATGTTTGACCAATATGTGTAATGCAGCGGCTGTGCGAGCCATAATCACCTCAATAAAATTAAAAAATAGCATTGTAACACAGGATGCGAATCCATTAATAATCTCGTCAATTGCTAAACACTGATTTCTAACCAGGTAGAGTTCATGGGAAATTATATTATAAATTAGGGTGATAAAAGCATTACATATGCAGGTATTTCTTTTACAATCACCCTCTTTTTTTATGTGATGAAGTAAGCTTTATTTATGCCCTTTAAAATTGCTATCAATGGCTACGGCCGAATCGGACGTAGTGTGGTACGCGCACTATATGAAAGTCACCGCCAAGATGAGCTTAAAGTAGTCGTCATCAATGAACTTGCCGATGCGAAATCTATTGCACATCTAACTCAATATGATTCAACGCATGGGCGTTTTCCCTTTGCAGTGGAATTAACGGATAATTGCCTAAAAATCGAAGATGATTGTATCCATTTGGTCAGCCATGCAGAGATTGATGATTTACCGTGGCAACAGTTCGATGTGGATATAGTGATTGATTGTACGGGCATCTATGGTAGTAAAATAGATGCACAGAAACATCTCGATGCGGGTGCTAAAAAAGTCATTTTTTCACATCCCGCCGACCATGATGTTGAAGCAACGGTGGTTTACGGTATTAATCATCAAGAGTTAACTGGTGAAGAGACTTATATTTCAGGCGCATCATGCACAACTAACTGCATTGTTCCTGTTATTGCGACGCTGGATGCGGCTTTTTCAATAAAATGTGGCACGATCACGACGATTCATTCCGCGATGAATGATCAACCCGTGATTGATTCTTATCATTCTGATTTGCGCCGAACACGCGCAGCAAGCCAATCGATTATTCCCGTTGATACTAAACTTGCCGCTGGTATTGAGCGAATCTTACCTAAGTTTGCCAATAAATTTGAAGCGATTGCCGTTCGCGTTCCTACGATTAATGTGACGGCTATGGACCTTAGCATTAAGGTGAATCGCTACGTCACGGTGGAAGATATTAACCATTGTTTACAAGTGGCTGAAAAAAATCAATTAGCGGGTATTTTAGGTTATACGGAAGCACCATTAGTTTCAATAGACTTTAATCATGATCCTCGCTCATGCATTATTGATGGCACACAAACACGTGTTAGCGACGGCCATTTGGTGAAGCTTTTGGTGTGGTGCGATAACGAATGGGGCTTTGCTAACCGTTTATTAGATACGTGCACCCATTTACGAGATATAGGTAAATAACATTTCATCAAGCATCGAATATATCTCTTTTTTGACTTCGACAATGGAAACGCCTTAGCGATAGGTGCTAATTGTGTCTAATGACACAATTAGCATGTTACCTCCCTTTTATTTCTGTCTTTTCACTTTTTTGGTGCAAAAATGCGCCAAACAATAGCAATGTTGCATTGACAATACAGCAGACTGATATGCCCATGCGTCTGCAAGATGCAAAGTCAGTAAGGAAATGCACCATCCGTTAACATGGGCATCACCGTTGTTAACTATAAAAATAGATAACAATTGGAACTTATATTGCTTAAAATAGTTTTAATATCAATACGGAAAATGACTAGGTAGATACATGGACTCCATTTTAATCATTATTTTTATATCACTCGCCATTGCCAGTGTGCTAAATATTGTACTGAAAAAGTTTTCAGTCTCACATATTATTGGCTATATCATCACAGGTACAATCATCAGTAATATTTTTGATTTTAATGGCAGCGATGATCTCAACGCATTAGAGCTTATTGGTGAGTTTGGCATTGTATTTCTTATGTTCACCATCGGTTTAGAAATGTCATTTTCTAAATTACAAAAAATGAAGGAGGTTATTTTCTTTAATGGTTTTATACAGGTCACTTTAAGTGCTGTTGTTATCTATATTATCGCATCGTATATTTTTCTTCTCAATACAACCGCTTGCATTATCATCTCGCTGGCATTTAGCCTCTCATCGACGGCTATCGTTTTAACCTATTTAAAAAAATCAAAAGATGTCGTCACCCCCTATGGGGTAAAATCCGTGGCTATATTAATCTTTCAAGATTTAGCCGTTATCCCTATATTGTTACTCATCAGCTTTTTAGCCAATACCGAGTTGTCTTTAAGCGATGTACTAATAAAAACCTTTTTATCCGCTACCCTTGTTATTATATTCATGTTTACTCTCGGTAAAAAAATCATTTCATGGTTACTGCATTTCTCCAGTAATGCGCAACTAGAAGAGTTATTTTTAGCATCCGTATTGGCCATCGTTGTTGGCGCATCACTGTTAGCGCATGCGATGGGCTTTACATACTCATTAGGCGCATTTATTGCTGGGATGATCATTGCAGAGAGCACATTTCACGTAAAAGTAGAGTCCGATATAGCCTCCTATAAAGATCTTTTACTCGGGGCATTTTTCTTTTCCATTGGCACTAAAATCGATGTGCTCTATTTTATTAGCAATTTATATCTTGTCTTTGCTGTGCTGCTGTTTGCTATGTTTATTAAGGCTATTATTGTCTACTTCTTGATTAGAAGAAAATCGAGTAAAAGTGATGCCTTAAAATCAGCCCTTGCCCTCTGTCAAATTGGTGAGTTTTCCTTTGCTATTTTTTCATTAGCGAGTAGTTACCACCTTTTATCACCTGAACTCGCTAGTTTTTTGATACTCGTGACCGTGTTATCGATGCTAATAACCCCTTTTATCGTAAATAATATTTATAAATTAGCCGCCCTCTTTGTCACTGAATTCTTCGAATCCGATAAAATAACCCCCATTAGTATTGAAAATCATACGGTGATTTGTGGCTTTGCAACCCTTGGACAAATGACAGCGGATCAATTACAAAAAGAAGAAATTAATTTTTTAATTATATCCGATAACTTACAGCATGTTTTAAAAGCAAGGACTTGCGGTTATCGTGCCTATTTTGGTCACTTAGATAAGTTGCCTGTATTAGAATCCTTACGAATCGAACAATCTGCAAATATCATTCTCACGATGAATACAATACGTACTAAAAAAATAATTTGTCAGGCCGTATTGAATTATTACCCAGATGCAAATTTGATTGTAAAGGTAAATACTGATGAGGAAGTCAGTGAATTTTCAGAATTTAACATTAAATCTTTTGTCAATGCGCAGCATGAGACGGCACGACTCTTAGTAGGTGAGGCAAAACTCGCTAGAGGTCTGTAAAAGGGAGTGACTCAAGGTTTAACGCTTCCATTGTTATTATCTGTAAATGAGACAAACGTTCCGCTATTTTAACTATCGCTGCTTGGTTAAAGTTATCCAATAACAGATTATAATGCGCTGTTTTTTCTTGTGACTCTTCCTGCGCTTTTAATAAGGCGGCTGCAAACAGGTAATCCATGGCATGTAACGGCTGTTTATGGTCAGGGACGGTGGTAAATAGTTGAGCATAATTGACAGGTAATCCACAATGCTTAAACAACAAAGGTAACAACCTTGTGTTGAGCAGATCTGCACGCTTGCTCATTTCCTCTTCACGGTGAGAAAAGCCACATTGATACTGTAAACTAAAATCGCTAAGCACAGCTAAACGCCCCGTATGTTGTAAAATACCCAGTAATAAAATATCTGAAATATCTATTTTTTTGACGTTGGCACTGCCGCTTAAACGATGCTGGGTATAGAGTTGCGTCGCTTGTTGGGATAAATCCCAAGCAAGCCGCCAATTTTCTTGTAACAAAGCGGCGATATCAGGCGATACAAATTGCTGCTCATGAAGATTTTTAAGTACAAATGTGAGTGCATATTGACTAACGCTATGCATTCCGATGCGTTGTATAACCGAGAGCAGGTTTATACTCGCCGCTTTGCCCGTACTATACAGGGCTGAATTCCCTAATTTAAGTATATAGGTAGCAAATGCAGGCTCCTTAGCAACCGCTAATTCAACATCATAGATAGATGAATCAAGGCGATGGCATAAACGCCGCAGCGCCATTAAATTTTCAGGAATAGGTAGTAAGCTATTTTCGATATTATCTGATAAAAGTTGCTTATTAATCCTATCAATTTGCTGTGAATACATATCTACCTTAGTACACTTTATAAAATAAAAAGTATAGCGGTAGCTATTTAGAATCGAAATATAAAAATCAGCAAATAGAGAGATGCGTTGTGATAATAATACCAATTAGCGAAAATTGTGGATCTATTTTACAGTTAGATAAAACTATTTATTAACCATAAAAAAACCTGATAAACAGCAACGATTATCAGGTTATTTTTAGATAGATGAGAGCATTTTGTTAAACGGCGAAGACTGGCTCAATATATTGAACAGGTGATTCACTCACTGGCTCTTCAAATGTCACCATTTCCCAAGCTTCTTGATCTTCTAACATTGCGCATAATAATTGATTATTCAATGCATGCCCTGTTTTATAAGCCTTCAAGTGACCTAAGATGGTGTAACCAGAAAGATAGAGATCACCAATGGCATCTAACACTTTATGTTTCACAAACTCATCTTCGTAGCGTAAGCCTTCTGGATTTAAAACCCGGAACTCATCCAAGCCAATGGCATTATCTAAGCTTGCACCAAGCGCTAAGTTATTAGCTTGTAGCTGCTCAACACCCTTCATGAATCCAAAGGTTCTTGCGCGACTAATCTCTTTTACAAAGAGATCACCAGAAAAATCCATCTCTATATGTTGATTTTGACCTTCGAATACGGGGTGATCAAAATCAATTTTAAAGTCTAAACTAAAGCCTGATGCTGATGGCTGTAATTCGGCCCATTTACCCTCTTTTTCATCTTCAACACGAACTGTTTTTTTAATACGAATAAATTTCTTTGCCGCATTAAGTTCTTCAATACCCGCCGACTGTAATAAAAAGATAAATGGACTAGCACTACCATCCATAATCGGAATTTCAGGTGCATCGACATCAATAATAATATTATCAATACCTAATCCGGCTAACGCAGCAGAGAGATGCTCAACCGTAGAAATTTTTTCACCCTGCTCATTCACTAAACAAGTACACAAAAGCGTTTCTTGAACGGCTCTAGCATGCGCTTTAAATGTTACAACAGGATTTAAATCGATACGACGATAAACAATGCCTGTATTAGCAGGCGCAGGATGTAACTCTATCGTCACTTTATTTCCTGAGTGCAAACCAATACCTGTTGATTTAACACTTTTCTTTAATGTTCTTTGTTTAATCATCTTAGCCCCTATCTATCGCATATTTCGATTTTTGCGGAGTATATCAGTTTGAGATATATATCACAAATATCAAATCGACCTATTAATCGGCTTGTTTACGTAAAAACGCAGGAATATCTAAATAGTTACTCTCTGGTTTTTCCTTAGACAATGAATCTTCGACCTGTTCTGATGATTCATCTGCTGTGGCTTTTTCTTCTACCGCATTCACTGCAACAGGAGTCTCTGCCGATGCCACTGGGTTTTTCACCACACTAAGGTCTGATTTACGCTCCCCAAGACCCGTCACAATCACGGTTACATGCAGTTCAGCGGTATCAAGTTTTGGATCAACAGATACACCGATGATAATTTGTGAGTCTTCTGAGGCGAACTCACGTATTGCATCACCAACCGTTTCATATTCATCCCAAGTGAAGTCCATACCAGCCACAATATGAACAAGCACTCCACGTGCATTAGATAAGTCAACGTCTTCAAGAAGCGGACAAGAGATAGCAAGTTCAACAGCTTCTTCCGCGCGTGCTTCACCTTTTGCAACACCAATTCCCATTACCGCATTGGTACCAGCTTCTGTCATTACGGTTCTGACATCAGCAAAGTCAATGTTAATGGTACTTTCTTCGTTATTAATTATGGCAGAAAAACCAGATACTGCATCATACAACACACCATTTGCAGCTTCTAATGCACCAAGGAAGGTAACACCTTTAGGTAATGACTTTTGTAATTTATCATTTGGGATGATTAATAAAGAGTCAATATGCTCCGATAATCTGGCAATCCCCTGACTCGCATAATTAATGCGTTTTTTACCTTCAAAAAATGAAGGCTTAGAGACAACACCAATAGTTAAAGCACCAAGTTCACTAGCCACTTCCGCGACAACAGGTGAAGCACCGTTCCCGTTCCTCCCCCCATACCTGCCGCAATAAACACTACATCTGCGCCAGCTAAAATATTACGAATATTTTCTTTATCTTCTAATGCTGATTTATACCCAACTTCAGGGTTAGCGCCCGCACCTAACCCGTGCGTAATCGAGGCACCAAGCTGCAAACGTACCGTGGCTTTAGATGAACGTAATGCTTGAGCATCAGTATTCATTGCAATGAACTCAGCTCCCGTTAGCCCTTTATCAATCATATGATTAATCGCATTACCACCACCGCCACCGACGCCGACGACTTTAATGACTGCCTGTTGTGTATGCTCTTCGTCAACTATTTCAAACATTTGCTCTTTTTCCACTTTATTTAATTGTTCAGACATTATGTGTCTCCACCTTGGTGAGATATATCATACCAACTAATATTCTTTTTTTATCCAACTTTTTATTCTATTAAAAAATACTATCAATGGATTTTCTATGATTGTTTCATGATTCACTGAAAATCCCTCATTTTTATAACGTAACAGTCCCACCGCAGTAGAGTATGCAGCAGTATCAACAAATTCGGCTAAACCTTGAATATTCTGCGGTTTACCAATGCGAACCTGTATATTATCAAAAACTTTTTCAGCAACTTCAACTAAGCCCGGGATTTGTGCAGCACCTCCCGTTAACACTATTCCAGCGGCTAATTGCTGCTTCAACCCTTCACTGACAAATTTTCGATCTAACTTATAGATCTCTTTTTTCACCATCGTTAGTAATTCACTATAGCGCGGCTCGATCACGTTGATTAATGTCTTTCGGGGTAAACGACGCATATCTCGACCACCGACACTCGGCAACTCAATCATCTCATCATCATCTATTTGATCTAAATTCAAACTGCCATGTTTAACCTTGATCTCCTCCGCAGAACTGGGCGGAGCACTAAAAGCAATGGCAATATCATTCGTCACCGAATTTCCTGCGTAATCAAGTACTAAACTGTATTTTAGCGCCCCTGCAACATAAATGGAGATATCCATGGTACCGCTCCCCATATCAACAACGCAGACACCTAACTCTTTTTCATCTTCACTTAAAATTGAACAGCTTGAAGCGACACCTGAAAAGGTAAGCTGATTAATAACCAAGCCACATCGTTCTACGGCTTTTTCTAAATTTTTCACTAAATCGTTATGACAAGTTATTAAATGAACGTCTGCTTTTAATTTTACTCCCGATAGCCCCAATGGGTTTTTAATATGCCCCTGAGAGTCGATAGAAAACTCCTGTGGTATCACATCTAAAAGACGTTGGTCATCACGAATTTTCACAGAGCGAGCGTTGTGTAAAACACTCTCCACATCATATGTGCTGACTTCATGATCCTCAATTGCCCATGTTCCTGATTCATTTAATGATTCAATATGAGAGCCAGACACATTTAGGTTAACCGATGAAACTGAGCAGTCTGCCATTTTCTCTGCACGTTCCAGAGCCGTTTTAATCGCCTCTACGACAGAATTCAAATCAATAACTAAGCCTTTATCCACTCCTTTCGAAGTAGACTCGCCAATACCAACAATATTAATGGTGTTATCGGCAAGCTCTTCACCGATAAGCAGTACGATTTTGCTGCTACCAATATCTAATCCAACTGTGTAACTCGTTTCCATGCTCACGTTTTACCATCTGTTTTTTAGTGAAAAGCAGTTAAATTCTGCAATTTTGATTAATCTCATTTTAACTTATTTTTCCAACCGATTGCGAAACCAGTATCATAACGCAAATCAATATAATCGATTGTTGTTATATCATATTCTTTTTCAAGTAAAGGATACACACTTAAGAAACGTTGAATACGATCAAGTTGTTGCTCCTGACCTAAACGTAATGCGATTCCATTATCTAACGTAACGTCACTTGAATGACGTTTATCACTTGTTAAAGAGGCTATTTTAAATTTATTCACCTTCAGTAAGCGATTAATTTTCATATAATCAGTTAATATATCACCCGCAAACTGATCTTCGCCGTAAAGTGTCGCTAATTTATCATCCGTGGTATCGGGTGAAACCGTAATTATCTCACCAAAACGATTTAATAGCGTTTTATCATTCCATATTGCAACAATTGATTGCTCAACAATATGAATTTTTAATGTATCCGGCCAACGTTTACGAATCGAGGCAGAATAAACCCATGGCAGATTTTCTATTTCCTGCTGTATTTCTGCAATTTCTAATGTAAAAAAATTCAATCTGTTTTGCTGTGCAATAAGAATTTTACGTACATCATTTACGGCAATGTGCTTAATATTACCCGTTAAAATCAATGAGCTCAATGGCATCGATTGCTGATCAGTTAACCAAGCACTTACTCTAAAATAACCATACTGAAGGAAATAAATTAAAGTAATAAAAAACAGTAAACTAACTAATTTACCAAATTTCACCTGCTTTAATTTATCCCACATAATAATTATAATGTTTGCTTCAATATTTCTAAAACAAGTTCGTCGAACTCAAGACCAGCTTGCTTTGCTGCTTTGGGTACTAAACTTGTTTCAGTCATACCAGGTACGGTATTTACTTCAAGGAGATACCAATTTCCTTGCGTATCCAACATAAAATCTACCCGTCCCCAACCACTGCAACCAATCGCAGCAAATGCGCTAACGGCAAGGTCATTTAATTGCGCTAATTTTTGCGGGTCTAATCCACAGGGACAAAAATACTGGGTATCCGTAGATTGGTATTTAGCTTGATAATCATAGAATATGTTGGCTGTTTGCATGCGAATTGCAGGTAAAGCTTGACCATTTAATATAGTTACCGTGTATTCTTGCCCAGTAATCCACGTTTCTAATAGCACTTTATTATCAAATGTAAACGCTTGCGTTAGTGCCGCAAGTAATTCATTAACATTTGTAGCTTTTGCCATGCCAATACTGGAACCTTCATTAACAGGTTTAACCATGACAGTTCCCGATAACTTGGCAAGTATATCCTCTGCGTGTTCAGGGTTAAAGTGATCTTTGACAATTAGTTGATAATGAGCAGTGGGCAATTGCGAACTTTGCCAAATTTGTTTACTTTTAGATTTATCCATTGCAATCGCAGAACTAAGCACATCGCTTCCCGTAAAAGGAATTTGCAGCGTGGTTAAAAATCCTTGGATGCAGCCATCTTCACCGCCTCTACCATGCAAAGCGATAAAGACACGATCAATCCCCGTTTTTAATTGCGTAATATCATCATGTTTAGGATCCACGCCAATGGCATCAACCCCCTGACGTAATAAGGCATCGAGTACTGCACGACCAGAGCGCAACGAAACCTCACGCTCGGCACTATTTCCCCCTAATAAAACAGCAACTTTACCAAAATCAACACTCATTATTCATTTCCTACTTGTTGCATTTTTTGTATGTCTAATTGTAATTCTGCAAGTAATTTTACTACACCACCAATATTACCGGCACCTTGTGTTAAGACAATGTCACCATCACCAATTATTTGTGCCAACATCATCGGTAGCGCTTCAGGGGTCGGGACAAAAATGGGCTCTTTACCACTACTAAGGCGAATTGTTCGGCATAATGAACGGCTGTCAGCGCCCGGTATAGGCGCTTCTCCGGCAGCGTAAACATCTAGTAAAAAGAGCTGATCAACCTGTGCTAATACCTGCGAAAAATCTTCATAAAGATCCCGTGTACGGGTATAGCGATGAGGTTGATATGCCATTAATAGCCGTTTTTCTGGCCAAGCTTCTTTAATGGCGTTAATGGTGGCAAGTACCTCCGTTGGATGGTGCCCATAATCGTCAATAAGCATCGCTTTACCACGTCCGGTTTCAAATTCACCATACTGCTCAAAACGACGCCCAATACCTTGAAACTCATTAAGTGCATTGAGAATATCACTATCATCGATATTATCTTCCATGGCAACGGCAATCGCCGCCGCTGCATTTAAAGCATTATGTTTGCCGGGTAAATTAAGTTGAATGGTTAATGCTTCCCTATTCACTCGATGTACAACAAACTCACTGCGTGTCACTGTCTGTTTAAAATCAGAGATTCTTACATCGGCCTGCTCATGAAAACCATAGGTGATACATTGCCGCGCAAAGCGAGGTATTAATGACTCTATCACTTTATCATCTAGGCAAACAACGGCTGTGCCGTAAAAAGGTAAGTTTTGTATAAATTGCACAAAAGTATCTTTTAATACTTCAAAATTCCCCTGATACGTATCCATATGATCAGCTTCAATATTGGTGATCACTGATACCATTGGTTGTAAATGTAAGAATGATGCATCACTTTCATCGGCTTCAGCTATCAAATAGCGGCTTTGGCCTAACTTTGCGTTGGTGCCTGCGCTATTGAGTAATCCTCCAATAACAAAAGTAGGATCTAAATTCGCTTGTCCATAAATACTCGCAATTAAGCTTGTCGTGGTTGTTTTACCATGTGTCCCAGCGATGGCAACACCATGTCGATAGCGCATTAATTCAGCTAACATTTCAGCGCGACGCACAACGGGAATACGCGCCTGTTGAGCCGCCAACAACTCGGCATTGTCGGCAGCGATAGCCGTAGATACGACCACTACCGATGCGCCATAGATATTTTCCTGCTTATGGCCGATAAAAATATCAGCGCCGATAGCACGCAGACGCTTAACAACCGCATTCTCAGCAATATCCGATCCGGTAATATGGTAACCTTCATAGGCAAGTACTTCGGCGATCCCGCCCATACCGGCACCACCCACTCCGATAAAATGAATCTGTTTAACGCGACGCATTTCAGGAATAATGGTACGTATTTGTGCGAGTTCAATTTTTGTCATAATAAATCACTAATCTTTTTTTGTTAATGTAATAAGTTGATTACAGATAGTCGCAACGCGCTCGGTCGCATCTGTAATGGCTGCTTTTCTGCAATTATTAGACATCACTTTAAGCAACTCTCTATTCTCGCTGAATTTACGCAAATAATCACTCAATAAATCGTCATTGAGTTCTTTTTGAGGTATCAACACAGCTGCTTGTAAATCAACTAATTGTTGTGCATTTTTAGTTTGGTGGTCATCTACGGCATAGGGTAGTGGAACAAAAATAGCGGGTAAACCAACCACCGCAATTTCAGCAACCGTTAACGCCCCTGCACGGCAAATAATTAAATCGGCCCAACTGTATACTTCATCCATGTCCGTAATAAACGCACGTACGTCAGAGGCTGAGTTGTATTCTTGATAAGCTTGTTTCACGCTCTGATAGTGCATCTTGCCCGTTTGATGAATAATCGTTATTTGTGATTCACTAAAATGGCGAGCAACTTTCGGTAATAACTCATTTAATGCCTTGGCGCCTAAGCTACCACCAACAATCAGTACCTTTAACGGCATTGCTTTATCTGATATTTTTTTTGCTGGCAGATTAATCAATTTTTCACGGACAGGATTGCCTACTAATTGCGCATTCGCCGCTTTAATATCACTCGCAAAACCCAGCAACACTTTTTTAGCAAAATGAGATAATATTTTATTTGTTAGCCCCATGGCGGCATTTTGTTCATGTAAAACAACGGGAATTCCCATACTCCATGCGGCTATCCCCCCCGGACCACTAGCAAAGCCGCCCATACCTAAGACCAATTTTATATTACGTTGTTTTAAAACCTGACGCGCCTGTCTAATCGATTTAATGATTTTAAAGGGAGCGAGTAGCATACGCTTTAAACCATTCCCTCGGACACCTGCAATATCAATAAAATCAATGGGGTAACCATACTCAGGCACCAGTTGAGCTTCCATACGGTCAGCCGTGCCAAGCCAGTATACATGCCAACCTTGTTGTTGTAGTTTGTCTGCGACTGCCAACCCAGGAAACACATGACCGCCAGTCCCTCCTGCCATGACTAAAAGTGACTTATTATTCATCAATTTCTTCTTTTATTGTTGCTTTGTTGCGTTGTTTTTTATTACTCATGCGCACCTGTGAAGAGGCTTGCCGCGTCTCAAAGTCAATCCGTAACAGTAGTCCAACCCCAATCGCAATCGTGACCAAACTAGAGCCCCCGTAGCTAACCAAAGGTAATGTTAATCCCTTAGTTGGGGCGATGCCCGATGCAGCACCAACATTAACAGCGGTTTGAAATGCAAACCAGATAGCAATGCCAATGGCAACATAGCCAGAAAAGATATTCGAGATCAATAGGGCTTTTTTACCAATAGAAAAGGCTTTGTAAACTAAAACAAACTCCAACAGGATAACAATTGTAACACCAACGAACCCCAACTCTTCAGCGAGTATAGCCATAATAAAATCGGTATGTGCTTCCGGTAAATATTCCAGCTTTTGTACTGAATTACCCAATCCCTGACCAAACCAACCGCCACGCCCAAAAGCCATTAAAGATTGTGTTAATTGATAGCTGCGACCAAAGGGATCTGCCCAAGGATCTAAAAAACCAAATACGCGCGCCATTCGATAGGGAGAAGTGACAATCAGCATTACAATAACGGCTAATAAAGAGACGGCAATACCAATAAAGGAGATCAATTTAGCATCAGCAATGAATAGCATTCCCATCATAACGACTACGATCACCACGGTGAACCAAGGTCTGGTTGCAACAACAAAAGAAGCGCAAAAACACTTAACAACACTAAAGGCTTAACAAATCCCTTGATGGTATCAACAACCTCAGCTTGACGACGAACAAGGTAACTCGCTAGAAAAAGAATAATAGATAACTTAGCAAATTCAGAAGGCTGTATATTTAATGGGCCAACTCTCAACCAGCGATGTGCGCCATTTACTTCCGTACCGACAAAGATAACGGCCAGTAAACCTAACAACGCCCCCATTAAAAATAAATTTTGTTTTTCATACCATTTGTGCATCGGAATAGAAACAACAACGGCGAGTATCACGAAACAGACCATGATATATAAGAACTGACGCTTAAGAAAGCGAAAGGGATCATCATCAATGGCAATCCCCTCATGAATTGAAGCCGATGCCACAATAACCATACCAATTGACATTAAAATTAAGACAATAATAAGCAGTGGCTTATCATAAGCTTGTTGCTTAGGATCAATGGCAAATAGTTTATAAAACCAGGTCATCCTTGTGCTTCCATGGCGCTCACCAACGCCTTAAAATGATCCCCTCTAGCCATGAAATTACGATACATATCAAGACTGGCACAGGCTGGACTTAAAATAACTAAATCACCACGGTCACTGTTTGCTGCAATTAATTGCACGGCTTCATCTAAGTTGTTGACACGCTGAGCACGCCCACTGACAGCCATAATTTGCTCTGCATCTTTACCAAAACAGACTATTAACCCTTCCACTTCCTGTAGCACTGCAGTTAGCTCGCTAAAATCAGCCCCCTTTCCTTCGCCGCCTAAAATAACATGAACCTTACCTGCAATGGTCGCAGATAGCCCCATCAAGGCCGCCTGTGTAGCACCTACATTGGTCGCTTTCGAGTCATTTATCCAACGTACACCATTAATATCAGCAATAAATTCACAACGATGCCTTAATCCGGAATAGTTTTTTAGTGTCGTTAACATCGCCTTTTTACTGATGCCAACCGCTTCCCCTAATGCAAAGGCGGCGAGTGCGTTCAACCAGTTATGTTTACCACTTAACTTCAGCTGTTGTACGGCAAAAAATGGCGCGCCTTGGTGAGCTAAGCAGATATTGCCCTGTTCATCCTTTACTATGCCGTAGTCTCGCTCATCGAAACCAAAGCTATTTTGGGGTTGTGCTTCGTTTACTGGTAAAGTTAAAAGGTCATCTCGGTTATAGAGTGCCTTTTTGCTTTGCGTATAAATAAATTGTTTGGTTTGCGCGTAATGTTGAAAAGAGTCATATCTATCTAAATGATCTTCACTAATGTTTAAAATAGTCGCAACATCAGCAAGTAATGAATGGGTTGTTTCCAATTGAAAGCTAGATAACTCAAGAATATATAAGTCAATATTTGGCGCAAGCAGTTGTAATGCAGGAATGCCAATATTACCACCAACGGCAACATTAATATTGTCTTGCTTTGCCATTTCGCCAAGTAGCGTTGTTACGGTACTTTTTCCATTAGAGCCGGTGATTGTAACAAGCTTTGCATGTTGATATGGTTGCGTTTGTAGCTGCCTCGCAAATAATTCTATATCGCCGATGACTTCAACACCCTGTTCAATGGCAAACTGTATTGCAGGTAAGCTAAGTGGCAAGCCAGGGCTCACCACAAGCAGTGGGAATTTTGCTAATTCCGTTCCAGTTAAAGGGCCAAGGAGAAGAGTAACGTCACCATTTAGCTTATCGACCTCAGGTGGGCAATCACGGGTATCAAATACGGTGACCCGGTATCCTTGTGCATGCAAAAAATCGACACAAGATACCCCCGTTACCCCTAATCCAATCACTCCAACCTGTTGTTTATCCATATTAACGAACCTTTAATGTGACAAGACCAATCAATACCATGACAATGGTAATAATCCAAAAACGTACAATCACACGCGGCTCTGGCCATCCTTTCTTTTCATAATGATGGTGTATGGGGGCCATACGAAAGATTCGTTGTTTACGCATTTTATAGGAACCAACCTGGAGAATGACTGACAGCGTTTCAATCACAAAAATCCCTCCCATGATCACCAATAATATTTCTTGGCGTACTAATACGGCAATGATCCCAAGCAATGCCCCTAAAGCAAGAGAGCCCACATCACCCATAAACACTTGCGCAGGATAGGTGTTAAACCATAGGAAACCTAAACCCGCACCGACAATCGTTCCACAAACAATAACCAATTCACTCGCCTTGGGGATATAAGGTATATATAAATAGTGGGCATAATTAACATGGCTGGTCAAATAAGCAATAAGAGCAAAGGCCGCAGCTACCATTACAGTTGGCATAATAGCTAAACCATCCAAACCATCGGTTAGGTTTACCGCATTACTGCTACCAACGATAGTGAAATAAACCAGAGGAATAAATAGCAATCCCAGGTAAGGCATATATTGTTTAAAAAAGGGCACCACAAAGGTCATTTCAGCAGGGCTAGATGCACTATACATTAGCACTGCACCTAACAATAATGCCGTTATAGATTGCCAAAAGTATTTCCAACGTGCAATTAATCCATCGGGATGCTTACGTACGACTTTTAAATAATCATCCATAAAACCGATACCACCAAAGGCAAGCGTAGTAAAGAGCACAATCCACACATAATAATTATCTAAACGCGCCCAGAGTAATATTGATAAACAGATAGCTGCTAGGATCATAATCCCGCCCATCGTTGGGGTGCCAGCCTTACTAAAGTGGGATTCGGGACCATCATTACGCACTACTTGACCTATCTGCATTCGTTGCAAAAATCGGATAAGTTTAGGGCCGAACCATAACGAAAATGCCAATGCGGTCAGTACCGCCATCACGGTACGAACTGAAAGGTAGGTCAATACATTAAAGAATGTAAAATAACTTGAAAGTAATTCTGCTAACCAAACAATCATGTTTTTTCCTGTTAATAAATTTATTAAAATATGATTACAATATCGACTAAAAGTTAATGTGACGCCTGTTTAATAAATGCCACAGCGTCTTCCATTTTTGCGCCACGAGAGCCTTTAACCAAAATAGTAACTTTTGTTCGATTAGATAGAATATGTTCTCGTAAATAATCATTAAGTGCTTGTTTATTCGTAAAATGTATTGCGTTTTTATCGGTAGATTCATTATATGCAATTGATGTTTTTTCGCTCAATATACCAACGGTCAATAGCTGTTCGATATTTTTCAATGCCGCATACTCTCCAACAGCAATATGCTCCTGCTCGCTATATTGCCCTAACTCCGCCATATCACCTAAAATAAGTAAAGTTGCCCCTTCCTGCAAAGCCAATAGATCAATAGCAGCTTTAACGGATGCCGAATTTGCATTATAGGTATCATCTATCAACGAAATAAACTCATTAATCGCAGTACAGTTGACTCTGCCTGATACCGCATGCAAAGCGTTAAGCCCTAATTGGATAGCATCAATATCACATCCTAAAGCAATCGCCATACTCGCAGCAGCAAGTGCATTACTTACATTATGTTGACCGGCTATATTTAATTGGATGTCAACCATCTGATGTTCATTATCGTATTCTATATTTAAAGTAAAACGGCCATTGCCCATTGCATCATAGCGAATATTACTCGCAAATAAATTAGCGCAAGCATTACTTATGGAAAATGTAATTATTTTATTGCCTTGCTGTTCAATCTGCTGCTGATAATCATTAACAAAATCAGCATCAAGGTTAAGTACAGCAATACCTTGTGCAGATAAACTTTGCCAAATTTCTCCCTTGGCTTTTGCAACCCCGGCAAGCTATTCCAAACCCTTCTAAATGAGCTGGCATAACATTATTAATCAGCGCTACATCAGGTTTAGCAAGCTTTGCTGTATAGGCAATTTCACCAGGGTGATTTGCCCCTAGCTCTACAACAGCGAAATGGTTCGATTGGCTTAAACGTAATAGTGTTAAAGGTAAACCAATATCATTATTAAAATTGCCAGCTGTCGCCAACACGGCATCTTTCGCTGGATCATGCTGCCGTAATATTTGACTCAATAACTCTTTCGTTGTGGTTTTACCATTACTACCTGTGATCGCTGCGCACTTAAGCCCTTCAATTTTATCTCTGACATAGGCACCTAAAAGCCCCAGGGCAATACGCGTGTCTTTCACTAAAATATAAGGTAATCCTGTATTAACTTTTCTATGCACTAACAATAGAGCAGCACGACTTTCAACGTCATCAATAAACGCATGTGCATCAAATGACGCGCCCTGTAAAGCAATAAATAGAGAGTTCATGTTAACATTACGGCTATCAGTACAAACCGAGTCGATCACCAACTCGCTCGCCGGTTCATTAAAAATATCCCCTCCCGTTGCCAATGCAATTTCAGCAACACTTAAACTTAACATTCATCTATCCTATTATATTGTTTTTGTAATTCGGCTAATACTTTTCTATCGCTGTAGTCATAGCGTTTATCGGCAATAATTTGATAATCTTCATGGCCTTTCCCCGCAAGCAATATAATATCATTGGGCTGGCTTGTTGCTAATAAAGATAAAATAGCTTGTTCTCTGTCATGAATAACCTCTACTTCATCGGGTTTAGTAAAACCGCTTAGAATATCTTTCATAATCTCACTAGCGGGCTCACTACGGGGATTATCATCAACTAATACTACTTTTTGGGCAAACGTCTCTGCTATTTTAGCCATTTCAGCACGTTTACCCTTATCTCTATCGCCCCCACAGCCGAATACTGCAATCAAACGCCCCGACGATTTATGTTTTTGTAAGGCGACGAGTGCTTTTTCCAAGGCATCTGGGGTATGTGCATAATCGACAACAAAGGTCACTTTTTGCTTTGCAAAAAGGTACTGCTCCATACGACCGGGTACGGCACTTAACTTAGTAAAAAGTGCCTCAAGCACTGATACTGGAAAATTTTCAGCCAATAATTGTGTTAATACCGCGGCTAAATTAGCAACATTAAAATCACCATAAAACGGGGCGCTAATATTGCCTTTTCCCCAGGAAGAGGTAAATGAAAAAGTGATACCTTTTGCTAAATATTCAACATTTGTGATCTGTAAATATCTGTGCAGCTGGGCAAAGTCACTAGCATTAAATCCATAGACTATCGCATCGGGAAACTCGCTTAGCCATGTTCGGCCAACGAGATCATCACCATTTATAATGCGATGCGTTAACGGGTATTCCGTGAACAAGCGCTTTTTGGTAGCTGCATAATTTTCCATGGTTTCATGATAGTCGAGGTGATCACGCGACAAATTAGTAAAAATAGCACTATGGAAAGGCAGAGCAGAAACGCGATCCTGTGCTAAACCATGGGATGAAACCTCCATCACCGTATAATCGACACCACTACTTTGATAGCAATTTAATTGAGCAAAAACAGAAAGTGCATCCAGTGTCGTATTTTCACTACTTTTTAGCTTTCCAAACAGCCCATTACCAATGGTCCCCATTTGTGCACTTTGCAAGCCTAATAAGGTAAAGGCGTTAGCTAATAAACTGGCTATGGTAGTTTTGCCATTGGTGCCCGTAACAGCGATAACCTTATGCAAGGGTTTTTCTTGAAAATGAAAACGGTAGGCGAGTCCACTTAGGATGGCACTAAGTTGGTAGATACTGATAATAGGTACGGCCCCATTAAGGGTAATATGACCGTGTTCGTTAGGCTGTTTAGTCTCCGATAAAACAGCGCAAGCCCCTTGAGCTATCGCGTTGTCAATATAAGCACGCCCATCTAGTTTGGCCCCTTGTAATGCAACAAAAAGGTTATCGGCAACTATTTCACGACTATCAAGGGTTATCCCTGACACATATATAGAATCAAAATCACATACAAACCAAGGTGTTAATAATTTATCTAAAGGTATTTTATGGCATGTATGGCCCATCATTAATATTACTCCAATAGGGTATAACGTTCATTTTCATCATCAGGTCGAATGTGCGTCAATAACAGTGCACTCTTCATCACTGCGGAAAAAACAGGTGCCGCAACATCGCCAGCGTAATAGCGATCACCTTGCGGTTCATTAATCATCACTGCAATTGCAAAACGTGGGTTGCTAATAGGTGCTAATCCTGCAAATACCGCAACATAGTCATCACCATACCCACCAGCTTCAGCTTTACGTGATGTCCCTGTTTTACCGGGCAATACGATACCCCTCTACCTTAGCCTGCGGTGCGGTGCCGCCCTTTTGACTTACCCCTTCCATCATCGCAACAACTTCACGGGCAATTTGACGAGGAATAACCTGTTCACCAACTGCTGGCGAGGTGTTTTTCAATATTGAAATAGGATATTCAACACCACCACTGCCTAAGATAGCGTAGGCTTTTGCTAATTGTAGTGTTGTCGTGGTAATACCATAGCCAAAGGACATCGTCGCAAGTTCAAAATCAGACCAACGTTTACGCAACGGTAAACGTCCAACACTTTCACCAATTAAGGCGATACCCGTGTCATTACCAAAGCCGAAATTTGCAAAGGTTTGCTGCAATTGATCCGGTTGTAATCGTAACGCTAATTTACTCACTCCAATATTACTCGACTTTTTCAGAATCATTGCTAAATCAATTTTACCTAGGTTTTTACCATCACGTACACGTCTACCACCTATGTGCATCCACCCAGGAGAGGTATCAATCACTTCATCAATATCAGCCTTACCATTGACTAACGCACTTGCCACGACCAATGGCTTAACAGTCGACCCTGGTTCAAAGGTATCGGTAATGGCTCTATTTCTTAATTTATAGGGTTGGTATTGTTCACGATCATTGGGATTAAAAGAGGGGTAGTTTGCCATCGCATATATTTCTCCGGACTTCACATCAATCACGACAATCGATCCGGAAGTTGCTTCATTAATTTCAACGGCAAGCTTTAATTGGCTATAGGCCTCAGCTTGAATTCGTTGATCAATGCTCAGTTGTAAATTACCCGCTGCTTTTCTTTCTTTTAATATTTCAATATTATCAATAACATTACCAAGCCTATCCTTACGCACCCGTTTCGAACCATTTTGTCCTTGCAGATAGTCGTTATAACTTTTCTCAATGCCTTCAATACCTTGTGCATCAAGGTCAGTCAACCCCAAGATATTGGCATTAATCTCGCCGGTGGGATAATAACGATGTGATTCAACCTGTTTTGCAATGCCCGCTAAATTTAATTTATCAATGTATTGTACAACCGAATTATTAACTTGCCGTTTAAGGTAGGCAAATCGTGAATTAGGTTTTTCGATAATCGCCGCTAAGCTTTTCATGTCGATATCTAAGACTTCCGCTAATGCAGGCCATTTTTTTGATTCATAAAAATAGTTTTTAGTATGAATTTCTTTGCCTGTACGAGGGTTTATTTCAACACTTTGTAACCATTCTTCTTTTGTAAATGCATATTTATCCTTGACCGCCTTTGGATCGACCCAAATTGCATAGGCAGGCACACTAATCGCGAGCTCTTCACCATGACGGTCTGAAATATCACCTCGATGAGCAATAGAATTTGTCACTCGTAAGCTGCGTTTATCCGCTTCATTCGCTAAATATTCTGGCTCTACAACTTGTAAGTAGGCTAGACGACTAATAAGTAAAAGCGCAATCAAAGAAATAATGACAGACACAGTAATATAACGCCACGATGAAAAGTTGGCGTATACTTTGTTCTTCTTAATCTGTTGACTCTTTTTACTTTTTATTGAAATCCGTTTCTTATTATTCATGGGAGTTCCACTAATACGCTATTGTGCTTAGTCGGTTGTGACATCGATAATTTTTTGTTTGCTATACGCCGGATGCGACTATGTTCATCCAAAGTATGCTCTTCAAGTAAAAGATTACGTTTCTCAATCATTAAATTATCTTTGTACTGTGATAATTGCTCTTTTAAGGTCACTAATTCACGCGTTTGATGGGTGATATAGATGTTATAAAAAGCACTAAGTAAAATGCTCAAAGCGATAATGATTGCTAATCCATTTCTACGTAGGTCTGCTAAAATCAAAAGCAGCAAACTATCACGAGCTTCACTCAATTTAATTTCTCTCAGGCTCTGCTATTTTTTGGGCAACGCGTAAAACAGAACTACGTGCTCGCACATTCTCACTAATTTCTTGTGGCGAAGGTTTTAATGCCTTTCCGACTGCTTTTAAGGTTTTTCCATGTTGCATTTGTGCTTCTGTCAATGGTAAACCAGATGGGTATTCGCGACCTTTCTCTTGCTTACGAATAAAGCGTTTTACAATTCTGTCCTCAAGTGAATGAAAACTAATAACAGATAAGTGTCCGCCAATAGCAAGAATATCTAACGCCCCTTCTAATACTTTTTGAATTTCTTCTAATTCACTATTGATATAAATTCGTATCCCTTGAAAGGCACGTGTTGCAGGGTGTTTATTTTTCTCTCTTTTAGGGCAAAGACGTTCAATCAATTTTGCTAATTGCAAGGTACGTACAAAAGGAGTTTCTTTGCGATCCTCGACAATGGCTCGAGCAATGCGGTAGGCGAATTTTTCTTCGCCAAATGTTTTTAACACCCAGCCAATATCATCAACATCCGCTTTTGCTAACCAATCTGCCGCACTGATACCCGATGTTGGATCCATGCGCATATCTAAGGGGCCATCTCGCATGAAGCTAAATCCACGCTCGGCATCATCAAGCTGTGGCGAAGAGACTCCGAGATCTAAAAGCACGCCATCAATTTTACCTTCTAGACCTAATGCTTTGATATAGTCAGCTAGACCTGAGAATGGCCCATGAATAATGGTAAAACGCGGATCTTCTAACATCAGCGCCTCCCCCGCAGCGATTGCACGAGGATCCCTATCGATCGCAATTAATCGACCATTTTCACCGAGTTGTTTTAAAATATGACGAGAATGGCCACCTCTACCAAATGTGCCATCTACATAGATACCCGCTTTGTTAAGTGCTAAGCCATTAACTGCTTCGTCGAGCAATACCGTGATATGTTCAGCCATTACAGTGAAAATCCTTTTAGTCGTTCGCTCAATTCATCGTTTGAAGGTAAACCCTGTTGCAAATCTTGTTGTACTTGTTGATGCCACATCGCTTCATCCCAGAGTTCAAATTTATTTAATTGGCCCACTAACATCGTTTTTTTTTGTAGCTGTGCATGTTGCCTTAATGTGGGGGCTATTAAGGTACGTCCACCTGCATCTAATTCACACTCAGTTGCGTATCCCAAAATTAATCGTTGTAAACGTCTTTCCTGTGGATCGGTACTGGATAACAAGCGCAATTTGTTTTCTATTAATAACCACTCATTAATGGGATAGAGCAATAGACAAGGTGATTGCAAATCGATAGTGCAGACAAATTGCCCTTGGCAAGTATCGCCCAACCATTCGCGATACCGCGTTGGAATAGCAATTCTTCCTTTACTATCAAGATTAATAGCACTCGCACCACGCAACATTAATTAGCTTCCACGCTCTGAGTCGTTAAAATTCAAAAATTATGACACAAAAATCCACATTTAAACACTTTTTACCACATTTAGTGTTGCAAGTGTAATAAAGTCGCTAATTATTGCAAGTCAAGGGAAGTAAATTTATCTGCGCTATATCTCAAAAAAAAATTTACGTTTATTTGTTTTTTATAAAAAACAAAACAAAAAGCCACATGTGAAATTAACATCAAATTTGTTCATCTACTGTGTGAGCATGTTATACTGCCCAGCTTATAAAATTTTTTATCCATTTAATAAAGGAACATCCTTTGCAAGAGCAACAATTAAAAGCGTTTGTGTTACAACAAATTGAAGACATGAAAGCGAAAGATATTACTGTCGTTGACGTATCAGAAACATCAGATGTCACCAACACAATGATCATTTGTACTGGTAACTCTAAACGTCACGTCCGCTCAGTAGCAGAACAAACCGCCCTCGCTGCTAAAAAAGAAGGCGAAGCTCCATTAGGGATAGAAGGACTAGAAGGCAGTGAATGGGTACTCGTTGACCTAGGAAATGTCGTACTACATGTCATGCAAGACGAAACTCGTCAGTTCTACCAATTAGAAAAACTTTGGGAACAGTCAGCTTAATGAAAATTCAGTTAATCGCAGTCGGTACTAAAATGCCTGACTGGGTTGAAAAAGGATATCAAGAGTACGCGCGTCGATTTCCTAACGATATGCAACTGGAATTGTTAGAAATAAACGCGGGTAAACGCGGCAAAAATGCGGACATAAAGCGCATTTTAAAAAAAGAGGGGGAATTAACCCTCGCTGCCATCCCCAAGGGTAATAAGATAGTCACCCTAGAAGTGACCGGTAAAGCGTGGACAACCGAACAACTCGCCCAAGAGATGGTAAAGTGGCAACTCGATGCACGAAATATTAGTTTGTTAATCGGAGGTCCTGAAGGATTAGCACCGGAGTGTATCGAAAAATCCGAACAACGTTGGTCTCTTTCTGCACTAACTCTTCCCCATCCATTAGTGCGTATCATTGTTGCTGAAAGTTTATATAGGGCTTATACATTAACCATTAATCACCCCTATCACCGTGAGTAATTCGTGGTAAAGAAAAAAATTAACATAAGAAATCACTCCGCAGAGTCAGCACTATTTATGCGCCGAACGATCGTGGTGTTTATCTTTATTATTATCGCTATTGGTATTTTAATTAGTAACCTTTATTACTTACAGATCAATTCCTTTGAAAGTTATCAAACACGTTCAAATTCAAACCGTATTAGCGTACAAACTATTCCGCCTAATCGCGGCTTAATTTATGATAGAAATGGCATAATTTTAGCTGAGAACCGACCTGTTTACAGTCTTGATGTTATTGTTAATAAAACAAAAAATCTTAAAGCCAATTTGTTGGAATTGCAAAAGCTCCTATCATTAACCGATCAAGATATTGAACATTTTTATCGTAATAACCGCCATGCAAGATCTTACAAATCAATCACCATCAAAGAGCAATTAACAGAAAAAGAAGTCGCCTTATTCACTGTAAACCAACATAAGTTTGTCGGCTTTTCTATCCAAGCAAGCCTAAAACGTTTTTATCCCTTTGGTGATGCCTTTACCCATGTTCTTGGTTATATTGCCAAAATCAATAGTCGCGATTTAAAAAATATTGAACAGCGTGGTGAAAGCTCAGTTTATCGTGGTACTAAATATATCGGAAAACTCGGCATTGAAAGGTATTACGAAGATATCTTGCATGGTTCTCCAGGACAACGACAAGTGGAGGTTGATAGTTGGGGTAAAGTGATCCGTACCCTTGATTACACAGCCCCCATACCCGGTAAAGATTTAAAACTAAATATCGATATAAAATTACAACTAAAGGCACAGGAACTTTTAGGAAATCAACGTGGCAGCGTGATAGTAATGAATGCAAAAACGGGCGGCATTTTAACCCTTATTTCCACCCCGAGTTATGACCCTAACCTTTTTGTTCAAGGAATTAGCAACAAAAACTATCAAGCGCTGATCAATTCGACCGATCGCCCTCTCATCAATAGGGCAACACAGGGTCGTTATCCTCCGGCCTCAACAATCAAACCGCAAATGGCATTGGTGGCATTAAATACAGATGTTATTACCGAAAACACTGTGATTAACGATCCGGGATGGTGGATTGTACCAGGTACAAAACGTCGTTTTAGAGACTGGAAACGTTGGGGGCATGGAAAGGTCGATGTTAAACATGCAATAGAGCAAAGTTGCGACACTTTTTTCTACGACGCCTCCTATAAAATTGGCATTGATCGCATTAACCCATTTATGGAAAGTTTTGGCTTTGGTCAGTACAGTGGTTTGGATATTTCCGAAGAAACCAAAGCAATAATGCCTTCCCGAGAATGGAAACAAGCTCGTTTTCGCCAACCGTGGTATGACGGTGACACTATATCTATCGGTATTGGCCAAGGTTACTGGACAGTAACGCCTATTCAATTAACTAAAGCCACAACAATTTTAGCTCGCCGAGGGGAGATCGTCGAACCACGTATTTTAAAATCGATAATCTCTGCAAAGGGCTCTTTTTCACCAATCAGTGAAACGAAACAACCTATTCAAGTAAATAATCCCCACTATTGGGATATCGCACTAAATGCAATGCGAGGAGTAACCAGTGAACAAACAGGTACTGCGCATAGAGCCTTTGCTGATACAGCCTATACGGTTGCGGGGAAATCGGGTACAGCGCAAGTCGTCAACATGAAAGAAGATGAAAAATATGATGCTAGCACCATGAAAGAACACCACCGAGATAACGCCATGTTTGTTGCCTTTGCCCCCTTTGACTCTCCAGAAGTCGTTGTCACTGTCATCTTAGAAAATGCGGGAGGCGGAAGCTCACACGCGGCACCCATTGCAAGAACAATGCTTGATGAGTATTTCAATAATAAAGCAGTAAATTCTCAATCATTGAGGTTTTAATTATGGTTAGTACACAAGCTCAAAAGAGTATTTTCTATCGTTTGCATATTGACCCATTCCTGTTGTTGGGTATTTTTACTTTAATGGCAATGAGTTTAGCTATTCTCTATTCCGTGGGAGGGATGGAGATGTTAAATAGACAGGTTGTTCGTTTAACTATCGCTTTTACGGTAATGCTAGTATTAGCCCAAATATCACCAGAAATTTATGAACGCTGGACACCGGCTATCTTTATCATTTGCGTCTTATTATTGATTGCCGTTTTAGTTGTTGGACATACAGGTAAAGGTGCACAGCGCTGGTTAGATCTCGGCTTTACAAAATTCCAACCATCAGAAGTCATGAAGCTTATTATGCCCTTCATGGTGGCCTATTATATCAGCCAATACACACTTCCACCGCGCATTAAACAAATCTTTATTGCTATTACTATTATTATTATTCCAACCTTATTGATTGCGAAACAACCCGATTTAGGCACATCAATTTTAATTGCTTCATCGGGTATTTTTGTGCTCTTTTTATCCGGTGTATCATGGTTATATATTGGAGTGGCGACGGCAGCAATTTTAGCGTTTATCCCTATTCTATGGTTTTATTTAATGCATGACTATCAACGAGGCCGCGTCTTAACATTACTTAATCCTGAAGCAGATCCTCTTGGTACAGGCTACCACATTATTCAATCGAAAATAGCCATTGGCTCTGGTGGTTTATGGGGTAAAGGTTGGTTACAAGGCACCCAATCCCAATTGGAGTTTTTGCCTGAACGACATACCGATTTTATATTTTCTGTTTTTTCCGAAGAATTTGGCTTCGTCGGTATACTGGTATTATTAACAATCTATATTTTAATTATTGCACGCGGACTATGGATAGCTAATCAAGCACAAAATGCTTTCACTCGTGCCGTTGCAGGCTCAATTATATTAACATTTTTTGTCTATATTTTTGTTAATATTGGGATGGTTAGTGGCATTTTACCCGTCGTTGGTGTGCCTCTGCCATTAATCAGTTTTGGTGGAACCTCTATAGTGACATTACTCGCAGGTTTTGGTGTGCTAATGTCGATTAACACTCACAAACGCTTCAACAGAAAATAAGGGAAATAAAGGAATAATGAGACGATTTAATTTTACCATTTTACTGATAGCCCTTAGCTCACTACTAATCAGCTGCTCTAGTTCAAACAATCGTTATAAAATAAAGGATGACCATAAACCAGCTGAAATCCCACCACTCGCCCATGTTGAAGATGCAACACCTCGTTATGAACCCTATTCTCGTGGGGGGAATAGCGATTACACGGTACGCGGAATTAAATATAAAGTGCTCAAGAATATTAGCGAATTTAACGAGTCAGGTAAGGCTTCATGGTATGGTAAAAAATTCCACGGCCACCTTACCTCCAATGGCGAACGTTATAATATGTTCGCCATGAGTGCTGCGCACAAAAATCTCCCTTTACCTAGCTATGTAAAAGTGACCAACTTAAAAAACAATAAACAAGTGATAGTGCGGGTAAATGACCGCGGTCCTTTCCACGAAGGACGAATTATTGACCTCTCCTATGCGGCTGCAGATAAGTTGGATATGTTAAATGCAGGGACTGCCGATGTGGCTATTACATTACTGCACTTTCCTCAGGAAGAAAATTTAGAGGATCATATTGGCGAAGAGTTTTATGTCCAATATTTGGTGACTTCACAACAGGATAAGGCACAGCAGCAAGGCCAAAAAAATGCGCAGCTTTACCAAGCAAAGCATCAAATAATAGAGGGCGATAACAAATATAAACTGCGTTTAGGTCCATTCAATAGTGCATTAAAAGCACAAGAAATACTTAAAAAAATACGCGTTGTACACCCTAGTGCATTTATTATTAAGCAAAAACAACCTTAAAATAATACCCATCGGATTAAGTATGTGATCCCAATTTTGCGTAGGAAAAACAGCTTAATTCAAGGCGTAATTTGACGTAAATGGTTATTCCCTTTGCGAAAATTACAACGCAGCAGTAAGTTGTTTTAACCAGTAAAATAGATCAGCTATTTATCGGAATTGGTATTATTACGCAAATATCCAGGCACATTCGTGGTTATCGATTTAGCTCCCCAGCGAATAAAACGTTGCGCGGTTTGCAAATCATCAATGGTCCAAACATGATATTCATAGCCATTATTAATGATCCCAGTAACAAAGGCTTCATTAATATATTCACAATTACTGCTAAAACCATCGGCTTGGCATCGCTGCAACTGTTGTAGCGTGTCGGCCAGTGAGGGTGATAATTCGCCTTGCGCGTTAAGTATGACATCACAAAGCCAAAAAACATGAAAATGACTTGCCTGAGACTTTAAGGCCTGCACCACTTCAATAGAAAAACAGAGAAATACCACCTGCTGCGCAGTGAGATGCGACTTTTTAACCTCCTCAAGTAATGTTGGAATAATTTCAAGACCTGATTTGATCTCAATATATATCTTTTTTGACACAGGAATAGTACGCAACACTTCGGCAAGTGTTGGCATCAAACAGTTTTGGTAACAACGGCTATGATGCGAGCCAACATCAAGTTTACGCAATGCTGCTAATGTTGACTGAGCAATATCGCTGTTTATATTAGTAATACGTTCTGTGTTTGTGTCGTGAAAACAGACTATAAATCCATCTTTAGTTAATTGGAAATCGCCTTCAATGGCATCCGCTTGCTGTTGCCAAGCGAGCTCAAAAGCTGCCAGCGTATTTTCAGGTGCATCCTTTGATGCGCCTCGATGTGCAACAATCATGACATTCTCCCAAATACACCGGCCGCCTTTAAAGGTATTCCGATTTAATTAAATTAACGTAATCACTGCCCCGCTATTTTCATTTTTTTGATTAAAATAGAGCCCGTTTTCAAACTACTACGTGGGTCGATATCATCGGCAATCGCTTCAATATCCATAAACATCTCTTTTAAATTACCAGCAATAGTTATCTCATGAACAGGGTAAGCAATTATGCCATTTTCAATCCAAAAGCCAGCCGCACCACGGGAATAGTCTCCCGTCACCATGTTAACGCCCTGCCCCATTAACTCAGTAATAAAAAGACCTGAGCCCATCTGCTTGAACAGCGCCGCGCGATCTAAACCACTGCCATTAACAAACCAATTGTGGATACCGCCTGCATGCCCGGTACTGTCCATGTTCATTTTACGTGCTGCATACCCCGTCAATAAATAAGTTTGCAAAACGCCCTGCTCTACAATATTACGGGTAATCGTTTTACCACCTTCTTGATCAAAGGGAGCACTGGCAATGCCCTTAGACAAATGTGGTTTCTCTGCAATTTCAAGCCACTCAGGAAATATTTGCGTCTCTAAGCTATCAAGTAAAAAGCTCGATTTTTTGTAAAGATTGGTGCCGCTAATGGCCCCCACTAAGTGACCAAATAAACTACTTGCAACTTCCGGTGCAAAAATAACCGGAGCTTGCTGGGTTTTTATTTTCTGCGCGCCTAAACGATTCACGGCTCGTTTGATGGCATCCTCTGCGACCCATTTTGCAGAAAATAGATCCTGAATATCTCGCCCACTGGTGTAGCTATAATCGCGTTGCATCTCTTGTTCTTGCTGCGCAATCAGCATGCAGCTTAGACTATGGCGACTGCTTGCATAGCTATTTAAAAAACCATGGGTATTGCCATAAACTTTAATACTGGAATGGCTATTTACCTGTGCACCATCGGAATTGACAATGCGTTTGTCGCCGCCTAAGGCTAAATCTTCGCACTCCTTGGCAATAGCCAATAAGTAATCCGTATTATGGGTATTGGGGTGGTAGAGATCTAAATCCTGTGGATTTCTCTCCAAATATTGCTCATCAAGTAATCCCGCGTATTTATCAACACTGGTATATTTAGCAATATTAACCGCTGCTTTGACTGATGCGTGAATCGCCTCTGAACTAAGGTCGGCTGTCGAAGCACTGCCCTTACAATGATTAACATAAACACTGATGCCCATGGCGCCATCATTATTGAACTCAATATTTTCAACTTCACCCAAGCGCGTATTTACAGAAATGCCTGCTGTTTTACCTAATGCAACTTCAGCTTGATCAACCCCTAATTGTTTGGCAATAGTTAACGCTTCCTGTACAGCCTCTTCGAGCTGTTGTTTCTGTTCAATCATAAGTAATACACCACTAAAATTAAAATATATAAGCAAAGAATAACATGCTTTAGTACAAGCTTCCTGTGAAGATGCTATGATATGCATAATTATGAGTCGATGCCATGCACTTCGCTGTGAATGCGCTAAAATCATTGCACTATTTTTCCTCAATCGTTATAGAAAAGAACCCTATGAACCACAAAGTAGAAGAAATCCAAGAAGAAGATGAGATCAGTAAATCACAAATAAAACGTGAAGCTGAAGCCTTAAAGTTAGTCGGCCATCAATTAGTCGCTTTGAATAAAAAACAGTTAGCGCAAATACCTGCTAGTGAACTATTATTACATGCAATTTCCGTCGCCCATAAAATAGTAGGCAAACATGAAGCGCTGCGTCGTCAAATGCAATATATTGGTAAGGTATTACGCAGTGAAGATATCGAAGCAATCACCGCAACCATTGATAAATTAAACAATAAACATCAACAGTTAACTCATGCCTCACAGAAGTTAGAGCAATTATGCGATGATTTAGTTGCACAGGGGGATCCTAAAATTAACCAATTATTAGCCGATTTCCCACAACTCGAGCGACAAAAATTGCGTCAGCTGGTACGTCAGGCAAATAAAGAGATAAAACAAGAAAAGCCATTAAAAACGGTTAAAGAGCTATTTGCCTACTTAAAACCAACTTGTTTATAACAATGACCTTATGTTACGTCTTGCTCTGCTACCCTAGGGAACGTCTGACAAAGCATCTGAGGTAACATGGGTATATTTACTGTTAATGCAGTATACTGCCAGCATACATATAACTAACTGAGACAAATAATGAGCGACATCAATCCAATACTGAGTGAATTTTTAACTGAAATAAAACCAACTCAACAATTATGGGCATTGCAAGATAAAGAGAGTGAAGATTGGGTCGTCCTTGATTCTCTCCATTATCAAGAAACCGAAGTAATGCCTCTCTGGTCTAGCGCAGAACTTGCACAGCAACACTGTACTGAAGAATGGTCAGCGTATCTCCCGGCTGCAATTTCACTAGCTGAATGGTTAGAGTTTTGGGTGGCAGACCTTGTTGAAGATGATATTGTCATTGGCATTAATTGGCTAGGTGAAGAAAGTGATCTGGAAATTGATTTAGATGAATTAACACATGCATTAGCAGAAATAGAAACGTTATAACTATAGCCGAAATAGAAATGTTATAACCATAAAATGTACTTTTTTATAAAGTGCATTTTATTTCCCCCCCATCTCTATACCCCATTGAATTTATTCCCCCTACACATAGCAATTACTATCAGATATAAAAGCAGCCTTAATTGCTACAACATATCGCGGTAAAAGAAACAAAAAAAGGTGACTCTTGCGACCCACCTTTTAGCAATGCAATGTTAATTACAATGTTTAGTTAATTGTTGTTACTCGGCTAAAGCGTGTTCCATCGAAACTACTGGTGCGTAGGTAAATTTTACCAGAAACCTTAGGTTTATTAGCTTGATCATAACTTAACCAGTTTTTACCATCTGTGCTGTATTGAATCGGTAACCCAGGTAAATCAACATTCGCTTCAAGCACACCATCGGCAATAATTGCACCAGGTACAGATAGACGGTATTCAACATTGTGAGCTTCTAATTTCTCTAATTGGCGTTGACCAATTAGATTCGCAAAATTATTCCACTCTTGTTGTAATAGATCTTTATTAACAAAATCAGTATCACCTGAGAACTCACGCCCTTGCACATAATCTAATTCGAAACCACCTTTATGCCAAGCACGCTCTGCAACAGAGAAAATACGTGGGTAAACCATATATTCATATTGGGCATCGGTACGTACTGTTTCACTCCACTGTTGACCAGAGATACCATGAAATTTGGCAACGGGTTGCTCTGCTTTTGCCGTGAAGCTATTGCCATCACGATCAACCGATGTTTCCGCATTTTGCTGAATATTTTCTGGTGCAAATGCAAATACTTTGCGTGTATCGTTAAAGCGAGTTGCCCAGTAATATCCACGCTCTGCTGGATGCACTTCATTAGGGAAATCGAAGTACAAGTAATCAGGATTTGATAATACTACTTTATATCCTTTATTCGCCCATTTGTAAGCTTCGTTATGGCCACCCCAGAAGAGCGTTTCCCAGAAGTTCACGGTTGTATCTTTGGTTGCAAAATCCTCTGGACCAGCAGCATATTTCAAGCCATCTTCCCACGCCTGTAACGTTGAAATACCTTTATCATTGACAAGCTTGCTGACTTCTTTAGCAAAATAGGAAGGCATATCTTGCAGATTAGCAATTTTTCCATCGGCAATTAATTTAGCGCACATCGGTGATTTACCAAACGGTACATCTTGCTTGCTAGAATCTACATTACCACGCCATCCCACTAAATCTTCTGCTTTTGTGACGTTCGGATTCTTGATAACCACCACCTTGCATGATGTTTTTAAATTCATCACCACCGTAGTGCCATGCACTTAGAGGCTGTCCAGCCGCTTTATGCATCGCCGCCATCTCACTCATTACTTTTTTAACAAATGCCGTTGAACCAGGTTGGCAAGGGTTAATAAAGGATAGCTTATCGTAGAATTGGATCGTTGTAACATTTGATCTGTCCTTAGGATCCGTCAGACGATATTCATTGGCGGCCTTCTCGTTACCTTTTTCCATCAAACGTTTATATCGTGCTTCCATTGAAACAACCGCTGCACGGGCATGCGCTGGCATATTGATTTCAGGAATCACCGTTACACCGCGAGCTTGCGCATATTTGACTAGCGAAATATAGTCGTTTTTACTATAGAATCCAGAGCCTTGGTTATTCGTATCAGGGCCAGATCCCAATTGCGGCATTAAACATGTCGTTTCACTTTCATCATGACAACGCTGACTACCGACATCCGTCAGTTCTGGTAAACCAGGTATTTCTATGCGCCACCCTTCGTCATTAGTTAATCCTAAGTGAAGTTTGTTAAGTTTCATCGCCGCCATTTGATCCACTAATTTGTAAAGCGTATCAAGGCTACGGAAGTGACGTGCGACGTCAGTTTGCATACCACGATAAGGGAATCGAGGCGCATCTTCAACAACCATTGGGCTAACCATATGATCGTTTACACCAAGTAAAGAGATAAGTGATTGCGCGCCCCAGAAAGCCCCATCTACATCATGGCCTTTAATCACTGCACCTTTTTGAGTAATACTTAAATCATAACCTTCACTCTGTTCAATTTTGCTACCGAGTCTGATAATGACCGGATAACCTTGATCAGATAACGATACACCCAGTGCTGTTAATGAATCTTTGATGGCAGCAATACGATCATCTGGCAAACCTTTAACAGATAGTTTTACAGAAGATAGATCAACTTGAGGACCCGCAAGAATTTTTTGCTGTAACGGTGTAGGTAAAATCAGATCATCAATCGCATTAGCTGCAAGATGGCTGCTGCTAAGGTTAGCTTGGTAGCGTGTTTCACTATTCATTAATATATTGTTATCACCAGCATTACGCTTCCAGCCATCTTTTGGCATCGGTTTTTCGTAGCTGCTTGCATCGTCAATATCCGTCATACTTGCAATAACTTTAGGCGTAGCACCTTCAGCTGCAACATACCAGTTTGGCATAATGTCAGATTCGAATAATACCCAATACTCAACGACTAACGGAATTTCTACTGTATTATCTTTATTAAATCCAGCGAATTTTTCAGTCGGAGTCAAACGGTAAAGATCACCTGTAACGTGCTGAATATCAAATTGTTCATTATCAACACGTTGAATGCGACGAATAGAAGAAATATAGATACTCCATTCTTTTGAGGTTACATCAATGCCAGTATTAGTAAGGTGTAACTTCGCTATACCACAAGCAGCCCACTCACTTGCTAATGCCTGACAATCGATGCCAGCGGCAGCGCCATCATTGCTAACAACTTCATATTTTACAATCAAATTATCAGCCAATGAATCAACAACAGACTGCTGACTAGAAGCTGCTTGTACAAAAGAAACCTGCGCTGCAGACATGGCGATAGCTAATAGAGAATATTTCAACTTCATAACGGTGCTCTCATCTTGTTGGTTATTAACGGCCCCAATCCTGGACCAACTAGTAATATCAGAGGAAGGCTATCTATGTTTGTTCACATAAACGGTTGCTGTTCAATATCGGCAATAAATTTAGCGAATATGTATGAAAGCAGCTCTATGCTCCACTCACCAAGACAAATCTTATGCAGCTTCCCTGCATACGTTACAAAATAATAATGGCAGCCAATAAGCCATTAACACTCAGTAAATAATGATATAAAAATCAATCATTGCTTAGCACAGTGAAACGTATTTGTTTAAGTTAGATTAAACAGATAAGCCTCAAACCTTGAATTCAGAATAAAAGAATTATTTCGCGATGCAAATTAAACAAATCAGAAGCGTGATTTTTATCACTTAAAGATATAAAAATGTTATTTCAAAGCGACAAACAATAACACTTAATGATCGATGAAAATTAATTAGATCAAAAATTCAACAGCACGCACTGGCAATGCAAAACATTATTGACCACAAAGAAACCACACCAGCCAAAAAATAACTAAAAACAACTTACAGAGTAACAGTTAAAGCACAGACAACAAACAGCAACAGCAACACAACAAGCCACTGTTTTAAAACAACTTTAAAATTCACAGAATAAAACTAAAAATACGAAACATCACGAACAACATCTAACAACCCACAAAAACATGCTCAAGATCTAAAAAACATACAAACAAGCACGGCTGGCATTTATAGTTTGAAGTAGCTCATATTTTCAACCACAAAACAAAAATAGAAGTTGTTATTTCGCGGCGCAAAAGTACTATTTAGTTGTTAAAAAGTTATTTTGCGTAACAAATAAACATAGTGTTTGACACTAATTTATTACCAAGCAACCAAACAGAGATACTTAATTGCTGGTAGTCAAGTCGATAAATAGGAGCAGTACAAATGAAAACTCGGATTTTTAAACGCGCATCAGTCAGTGCAGCAGTGATTACAGCAATCGCAACATGTGCGATGACAGGACAAGCCGTTGCAGCAGATGACGTCAGCCCAGAATATAAAGCTGGCTATGAGAAATTTGTTGAAGATCACAAATTAAGCGGCGGTTTGTTCTATTTCCAACGTGGTCGTGACCGTATGCAAGGTAAACCCGATCAAGATGGTAAATATCATTCAAATCTAAGCCACACAACCACACAGCTAGCACTGAACTATAACTCAGGATATGCATGGGATATGGTCGGTCTAGATTTAGCTGGTTTTACTGCCTATGACTTGGCCGTTGATGAAAGTAACCCTGTCAATCAAGAAAATGAATTCTCCTTTGCTGCCTCTAAATTTGGTGACAATTATAAATCAGGTAATGATGGTACACCTGCAAATGGCTACAGCATTACAACTGCTGCGCTTAAGTTAAAAATGTTTGATGGTGCGATGACAGCGAAAGCCGGTCATACGCAACTCTATGTACCGGGGATCATTGGCGTGAACTGGTCTTATCAACCAGGTACTTACCAAGGTGGACAAGTGGAAGGTAATTTTGGTCCACTTTATGTAACCTATGCATACGCTAATGAATATAAAGCACCATGGTTTAAACAAACTGGCAAGTTCTACAAAGCACAAGCATGGGGTTCGTTAACGAGCGAAAATGAAATTGACTACATTCACGGTCTAGCAGCTCGTTATACTATTGACGGTGGTCCAACGTTAACTGCATCATATGGTCAATCTGAAGGCTGGATGGATAGCTATTTTGCTAAAGTAGCACACACCTTCGATATTATGGGTGGTTTAAATACAAGCTACCAATTCTATGGTTCAGAAACTAATGATAATTTCTACGATGGTTTAGCACAATTACATGCAATTACCTTAGGCACCACCCAAGGTGCATATAGCTACCGTTTAGAGGGAACATATGTTAAGGCGGAAGGTGACTCAGGTAACTATCTACCTCGTATGACTAAGGGTTACGGAAACTCGCAGGGTGCATTGGAAATTTGGTGGGATTCTCGATCTGACTGGAATCACAATAATGAAAAGGCTGTTTTTACTGGTGTAACGCGTACACTGGATGATTTAGTTGACGCAAAAGGTTGGGCAGTTGGTCTTTCTGGTGCCTACGGTTGGGATGCTGAAAATGGTGATGGCTCTCTAACTAACGGTAAAGAGTACGCCTATAACGTTGATGTAATGTATACAGTGCAAGATGGCTACCTAAAAGGGACATTATTTAAACTGCACTATACTGATTACACCAACAAGCAAGATGACCTAGGTGATTGGGCTTATCCAAACATGTTCTCGTCAGAGAAAGACGTAAAATTCCATGTTGTGATCCCATTCTCCATCATATAGTTGCTAATAGATTGTAATTATTTCCAGTGTAACTTAGCCGTTTAGCAAACCTAAACGGCTTTTTAGCTGATTACTCATCGCTAACATCATTATCTTGTTCAATCAGCTTATATTTTAATAACTCATGAATTGTGACCACGCCGAGACATCCTGTTGATTGTTCATTTTGTACTACGACGATGGCTTCAGGATCCTGTAAAAATATCTCATCAAGATCAGCAACGTGGCTAGTTAATGTCAGCCGAGAAAAGGCCCGATTCATCACCTGGTGAACTCGTTTTTCGAGGGTTAAAAGATCTCTTTTTTGCTCCCCTTCCGTATCAAGATAAGGGCTTAATGCAGCAAACATATCTTTGGATCTTAAAATACCAATACATTGACCTTCATTCATAACCAAAATGTAATTATCGATTTGTCCGGAAAATAATCTCTTTGCATCAAATAAGCGTTGATCGGGTGAAATTCGACCATATTGACTATTCATTATGCGGCTAACGGTAATCAATGGTCGTTGATAAACTAAGCTGAATAGTTCTTGGCGAACGGGATTAGAAGAAGAAGATAGTATTTTTTCTAGGCTTTGTGCTTTGTTAATCAAATACCCCTGTATCAAATCTACTTTAATACGCGATAACAATTTAAATTCATCAATATTTTCAACACCTTCCGCGACGACCTTGACCCCCATTTGGTGGGCTAATTTAGTTAGCATGACTATCATAGTATATTCATTACTATCTGTCGTTAGCCCTGTAATAAAGGATTTATCGATTTTGAGAATGTTAACAGATAAATTTTTAAGATACGAAAAAGCAGAATACCCCGTGCCAAAGTCGTCAAGTGCAACCTGAACCCCCTGTTTTTGTAACTTTTCTACCCATATTTTTTGTCTTTCAATATTATCAAAGAAAGCTGATTCTGTGAGTTCAATGGTCACTTTACTTAAGTCAGCACCTGAATGCTGTAAAATTTCAATGGTTTCCTCAAGACAACATTTAGAGACGCGATCATTCGCTAAGGATCGATTAATTGCCATGCCAATCTCTTCGCATTGAAAGTGTTTTTGTAATAAAGGGAGTGCCTTTAATGCTTTTCTGGTCACTTTACGATCGATTTCATCTACCCAATCATGCTCTTCAGCTATATTGATTAATTCTTGCGTCGTGTAGCTCAATGCTGTATCTAATTTGATTCGAAGTAGAGCCTCAAATTTATTAATACGCATGCTGTTCATATCGATAATAGGTTGGTAATTAACTTCTATTTGGTCATTTATTAAAGCGGCTTTTAATAACTTAGCTAGCACCTGTTTCTTGTCGAAACGTTTTGTAAAGAGGCGATCGAAATAATAAATAGCGCCCTCATTATTGCGCGGGTTCGCTATTAATGTTTGCATACTATGGGTCATCAATTGTCCATGACTATTGGCATCAGCAAAGAGAATCGATGCCCCCATATTAATATGTAAATTGATATTGATACTAGATAGCGATTGGTCGTCGCCCATCGCTTCTAAGGTATTTTTCACTTTTTGTAATAAAAGGTTAATTTTATCGGCATCTTTATTCATCACCCAATATGCGCCAAAAATTGAATGGCTAATCAAACCTAGATGACCGTGTTGGCCTGCAATGTTAAAACGTTGCATTATTAACCACTGTATTAATGAGCTGTTTATCTTTTGTAATGATTGAGCAGTGAATGCAACAAAAACAATAGTTTTATTTGGACTAAGGCAGCTATATGCATTCTCAAGCTCTTTTGTAAATGTAATTTTATCTGGAATATATAATTTACTGTCGTTTAAATCACTACCCGTGAAGATGTCCGTAGATACATCCAGTTTGGTACTCTCTACAAAATAAAAATGTTCACCAGAGTTCAAATCTAACCGGCGCAAGATAATATCGTGGGTATAAATTTCAGCCTGTTTATTCTTAGCTAATATTTCACCGCGCCACACTTTGCACTCATCGACCTTAGACCATATTTTTCGATAAAAATCAGCCCCATAATGTCCCGGTTTTAATAGACGAGCATGTTTCCCAAGCAATTCATGCTCTAAATAACCTGTTTCGCTACAGTAAGCGTCATTGACCTTTATAATATAGTGATCAGCATCGGCAAGCATTAACGCCTTTTGAGAATGGGTAAATGTTAATATCAAGGCTTCATTTATTTGTGCTGCATAGGCGTATTTTTTTAATAGTTTTATATGCCCTACTAGCGCCAAATTAGCCTGCTTTTTATCTTCAAAATTAACATAAAACTCAATAAGGTACTCGTCATTCAATAGCGTAGATAAAAAGGTATTTGTACTACTTTGCTGGCTAACTAAAGTGTTTTTAATCTGCTGCTGTAGTTCAATCGTCTGTTTTTCACCGAAGCTTTTACAAATACTATCTAGAGTAAGCTGAACCTTTTTGTCATAGCCTAAAAAATCTAATAACTGCGCATCACAAGTTAACTTTCCCGTTGATAAGTCACACCTCCATTGAAAAAAGGGTATTTTGTCGGCCATTATATTCTTTTTATTAGATTTGTTTATTTGCATACTCAATCTCTCTATCAAAACAGCTAAAAATGGCTATTTAGCAACAATCATAGTGTGAATGTTACAGGTTATTAAAATAAATCAATTTAAAATCACTACTATAATCATCTATTAAATAACTAAGGGAGTAAATCTTATTAACTGAAAATTCAACACACAGCACACAATAGCGATGAAATGAAGTATGGGTTATGAATTTTACACAGAAAGAAACAATCAATGAGAAGCGTAAATTATCGATATCCTTTGCGAAACTGACAAAGAGTAAGTGCGTGATTTTGCCTATTAAATAGGCCCGTTATTTATGTCTATTGCTAATAATTACCTATTTTAAAAATATTCTGCTAAGTAAGTCATACATCCTAAAAAATTAACATGCAATTATTAAAAATAGGTCTTCGCTCACTATTTCTTAAAAATTAATCAATGTTATTTTGTGTCTAAGTGAAATTTAAATTACCCTAGCATTGTTTGCATAAAAACAAGGTGTTGTAGTCATTAAGCAAGCAAATATATAGCTATAGCACTAACAATAATAACTATAGATTTGTTAAGGGTTTCTCTTTTAACAAAATAAAACATAAATATTATAAGGAAATATTATGACTTTTAAACATTTACTCGCAGGCTTCGCCGCAATCGCAGTGGTAGGCTGTTCTTCTACTCCAGCAAATAATGATCAAGCTGCAGCTGAAACAGCAGTTGTTGCCGATGCTGGCGAAACTAATATCCCTGGTTTATATACACCAGCTCCAGATCAAGCTGTGATCTACTACAAACGTGCTGACAACGATTATACGGACTGGGGTCTACACCTTTGGTCTGGTGATGTAGTTGAAGAAACTAGCTGGTACGATGCATTCCCTCTAACAGGTGTTTCAGATAAATACGGCGCATACTACGTTGTACCACTTAAAAGTGCTGATTGGAAAGAGTTCAAATTTATTGTACACATGGGTAATTCAAAAGATTTAGGTGGTCTTGACCACTCTTACTCACGTGAAAAATTCGGTGTAGATGTATTTACTACCGAAGGCAGTGCTGTACTAAAAGCAGATCCTGAAATGTAAGCGACTAGCTTACTTTAGATCTATAGTAAATAAAGGTGCCTAACGGCACCTTTTCTATATAAGTGAATTAATTTGTTCCACCGACTGTCAATTGATCTATTTTCAAGGATGGCTGCCCGACCCCAACTGGGACACTTTGCCCCTCTTTGCCACAAACACCAACACCGGGATCAAGGGACAGATTATTAGCGACCATTGAGATTTTTTTCATTGCATCAAAGCCATTACCGATAAGGGTGGCACCTTTAATCGGAGCGGTAATTTTACCATCTTCAATTAAATAGGCTTCAGAAGCAGAAAATACAAATTTACCCGAAGTAATATCAACCTGCCCACCACCAAAATTGGGGGCATAAATTCCTTTTTTAACACTCTCAATTAGTTCATCATGTTCACTCTCACCATTGAGCATGTAGGTATTGGTCATTCGTGGTAAAGGCAAATGAGCATAGGATTCGCGGCGACCATTTCCGGTCGGATTAGATCCCATTAATCGGGCATTAAGCTTATCCTGCATATATCCTTTTAAAACACCATTTTCAATTAACACATTACGTTGCCCAACAGTGCCTTCATCATCAATATTAATTGAGCCACGTTGATCTTTGATTGTACCATCGTCAATCACAGTACAGTATTTAGAGGCAACTTGCTGTCCGATACAACCCGAATACGCAGAGGAGCCCTTGCGATTAAAATCACCTTCTAGCCCATGGCCAACAGCTTCATGTAAAAGCACACCAGGCCATCCTGCTCCTAAAATAACAGGCATGAACCTCCAGGCGCTGCAACGGCATCAATATTGACCATTGCTTGACGGACAGCTTCTCGCGCATAGGAAAAAGCCATTGCTTCTCCCTCTTGGCTGTCGGTAAAGTAATCAAGGTCAAATCGTCCCCCACCACCAGCACTGCCACGCTCTCTTTTACCATTTTTTTCAATCAGCACGGAGCAGCCAAAGCGGACTAATGGACGAATATCTGAGGCTAATGTGCCATCACTTGCAACAACTAGAATTTCTTCATAAACGGCATTTAAAGAAACATTAACTTCACAGACCATTGGCTCAAGTGCACGAGTGAAAATATCGACTTGTTTTAAAAGCGTTATTTTTTTATCTTCTGATAAGCTAGCAAGAGGATCGGATGGCATATATACCAGTTTAGGCGGCGGTGATAAAGATAATTTAACTTCTCTTTCTTGACCACTTTTAGTGATACTGCGAGCAGCATTAACAGCTTCCACAATAGCTCTTTTTGATATTTGATCAGAGTAGGCAAATCCCGTTTTTTCCCCAGCAACAGCGCGTATACCAACGCCTTTCTCGATGTTATAACTGGCATCCTTAACAATACCATCTTCTAACAACCACGATTCATGACGACTGGCTTGGAAATAGAAATCAGCATAATCAATTTGCGGCATGCAAATACGCCCTAGCTGTTGTTCTAGATCGTTAAGCTGTAATTGTGCGGGTGCTAAAAAGCGCTCACAAACTTGATCGAAAGACATAGTTGTTCCTTTAAATTATAAAAAGCCGCCTATTTATGGTTTACGACTCGCTGATTAAGGTTGTAATAAAACGGTTATGTTGTGAGACGGGCATCGCCATACGGATCTCATCAATTAATTTTTTTTCAAACTCACTAACAATGAAAGCATCCCCTGAATAGCACTCTGTTAACACTTTCCCCCAAGGCGATATGATCATAGAGTGACCATAGGTCTGTCGACCACAGGGGTGCGTTCCACCTTGGTTAGCGGCAACGACATAACACTGATTTTCTATCGCTCTTGCCTGTAATAAGGGTAGCCAATGCGCGTAACCTGTCGGCTGTGTAAATGCGGCAGGTACTAATATGACTTCGGCTCCATTATCTCGTAATGCCTGAAACAGAGAGGGAAAACGGAGATCATAACAGATAGCTAAACCCACTTTGACTGATTTATTACCATTTTTCCAATCAAACAATTGTAAATCTTGCCCGGCTAAAAAAGTATCGGATTCTTTATATAAACCTTTCGCATCACTCACTAGCGCATCAAACAGGTGGATTTTGTGGTAATGGCTGATTAATCTCCCCTGCGGTGAAAAAACCAAACTGGTTGTATAAATTCCACTCTGTTGCGGTTGACTTTGTTCAGGCCGAATTGGAAAGCTGCCACAGACTAAATAGCATTGGTAACGTGCAGCAAGGCAAGCTAATTGTGATTGTAAAACCCCCTCTCCAATCTGCTCTGCTAATGTTAAATAAGCCGCTTTATTAGCAAAACTTAGTGCATTTTCTGGTAACAAAACAAGTTGATTAGGTATCGGTTCAAGGTCAGATAATAAACGTTCAATGGTTGCGATATTTTGTTCAGGCTCAGCTACACTAACCATTTGTAATGCAGATAAATTAAAGCGTTTAGGGTTGGCCGCTTTTATCATTTAAATGCTCCTCATTGATTTTTTCCAACACTTCACTGTTTTGTAATTCAACTTGACCCCGTTCACGACTAACCATTTTTACTTGCGGATCATTAAATGAACCTTTGACCGAAAAATCAACCCTCACAACGGTGTCGACAACGGGTTCAAATAATTTACTCATCAATAACACCGCGGCCCCGGTAATAGGATTAATAGCAAATGCGGTTAAAACAGGCAGACTTGATGTTACTGCAGGGCTATAACTAAATTTATAATTCGTCTCTTGATTAGGTAAGTCAATGATCCCCTTACCAACTATTTTACCGGCTGCACCATCTAAATAAAAATCATCATTGTTAGCGATACCATTATTTACGTTGGCCGATAATGTCATTTTATTAAAGTTAAACCCTTTCGCGAATACGTTATTAAATTCAAGGTTTAAAGAACGTCTTATCGCATCTAAACTAAAAAGGCTTAACAGTCTCGCACCTTTATCACTGACATCCGTAATAGAACCATTATCAATCTGCATAGAGAGTACACCATTTAAAGATGCATAATTAAATTCCCATGGTGCCCCTAACCAATTCACCGCTCCGGTTAACTCAGCTTTCTGAAAAACAATCGGCCCCACATAGCCCATCCGATTCAAGATACTCTGTTTATCATTAGCTAAGGAATCGATGATCATATTACTGCGCCGTTGATCCCAAACACCTGATAATTTTGTAAACTCGGTTTCATCGCCCAACTTAATATAATCAATATTCAGGCGCGATTTAGTTGGAAAAATATGCAATGCTAAGGGAGAGAAATCATACTCTGCGATAAGGCAGCGTTCACAGGAGGCAAATACTTCAGGGTAATCTGCAAGTAAATTTGTGCTAATAGAGGAGGTATCTTTACTCTGTACATTTTCTAATGAGTGATAAGCGGCGATATTGATATCCTTAAATTCCATTTTATTAATATCAAGGTCAATGCAATCAGGCATTCCTAAACGGTATTCAATATTCCCTTGCAAATTATCTGCAACGTACTTAATGGACCATTTGTTATCGATATTAATACTATTAATTTGTAACTCATTGATTGCTTGCTCAAAGAGTTGAGCCTCTTTAACATGGATATCAAGCGTATCTAATTTGATAAGTTGCGAACTATTCCCCTGGGAAAATTGCGCTTGGTGACTTTGCAGTTTGCGCCACTGTGAATACCAAGGGGCAATATCGAGCTTATCTAAGTCAATATTAACCACTTGCTTATCGCTATCTATCTGATCTATTTTGTGCATACCAATATTTAATGTGGCATAGGGGACTTTTAGGTCTGCACCTTGATAATCGAGCTTGCCTTGCAAATCTAATTTATCTGCAATATTAAGACTAAATAAACTCGCATCTTTATCACCCGAAACAGAAAATTTCATTGGCCATGATTGCAAGGAATTTTTATTAAACGGTGCTGGCAAGGCGACTTGCAAGCCTTGCGTCATAGAGTCGAGTGCCCCCTTGTAGTGAAACTCTTCATTTTCATAAAAATAGTCAAAATCAATTTTCCCCTGCCACGCTAATGAACCGGATAAATTCAATGCTGCAATATCGCTATGAATAGCAGCTAATTTCTCTGCATCCCATTGTCCAGATAAATCTACATCTACTTCATATTTATCTGTTTTCTCTAAAGCGTTAAAGGAAAATTGTAGAGGATGTTTGAAAAGTTGTGCAGTTAAATTATTACCCGTTAAATTACCATTTACAAAAGAGAATTCTCCCTGCACATGGTTCAAGGGAATAATAACGTCATCATTGATGTGAATATTGATATCATTATCAGCAAGTACCACTTGCCCAGTAATTTCAGTTTCATCGGCAAAGGGAACAGAAATCTCCAATTTACCCGACAATTGCTTTTGAACATCAATAATATGCAACGTACTACCAACACTCTCCTTAAGCGGGGAGGTTTTTAAATAAGTAGCAATACTCTGCGCTTTATCTGCAATGTTTGCAGCAATAGTCAATACACCATCCGGGCTAAGGGTGTCAATGTTAGCACTAAGTTTTGCAACCTGAACATCACCTAAAGAGGCACGCAAAGCCTCCATTTTTAGCCAATCATTTTCAAAATGTAGATTTAAATCTAAGTTGCTCAATCCCTGCCATTGACCGTAGAAGTCATATTCGGCATCCCTTAACGGCACCCAAGCTTGAAAAATGCCATTATTTTCTCTATATGGATAGTCACTCAATGCACCATACCAGAGGATCTTCGCTCCATCCACGTGACCTTTTTTGAAGGTTGGCTGAAGATAATCAAAAACCTCTTGCCCCAATTCTTTAATCGGGAAGTAATGCTGTGCTTTGCTAGCATCATTTAATGAAGCATAGCTGTACAGACTCAAAAATGGTGATTGACTATTGGATTTTTCATTGGGGATAAGCAGTGAAAATTCCGTTATTGTATCGACATCAGTTGTTGTTATTACACTCTGTTCACTGGATAATTTAATACCATTTTTAAGCGTCTGCCATTGTAGGTTTAATTGTGCAGCCTCAATGGGCATAGGCCGATTAAATTGCTCATCAAAATAGAGGTCCTGCTTGTCTAACTCAATTAGCATATCCCCCTGATCCACAGCACCACTAATATAAATATTTGCATGGCTCAAACCAGGTATGGCACCAACGGGTTTATTTTTCAACTGTTTAATAGCAACATCAAAAATAATCCTGTTCTCTAAATCTTGATTAATCATCAAACTGCTTAACTTGGCATCGACGTCAAGTTTTTCAATTTGTAAAATGTCAGGGGTGGATAAATCGGAATTTAGCAAATACAAGGGCAATAATGCATTGACATTAACTCCCTTAAATAAAACGGAAGCGTGTCGCATCGTGCCAGTCGCTGCGATAGCAAGATCTTTGAGTGGGTGTTTATCATAGTAGGCATCAATATTATAGGTATCAAGTAGCCAGTTGTGCTCACCATTCGTTAACTGCAATACACCACTGTTAACCTGCCAATCATGATTTTTTCCCGCTTGAGACCATGCGAAATCACTATTATTAAATTTAATCTGGATTTGTTGTAGTTTATCAAGCGTGAAATCGGCCCAAACTTGCAAACCTATCATCGCTTTTGATATTTGCGCATTAGGATTGACATGCGCCGCCAAATAACCACTTAGGTCAAGGTTATCGGCTTCTGCATAAAGCTGCCCGATATAGGAACTGCTATCATTCTGAGGTGGCGACAAATCGATAACAAACTGCAGTGGTTTTCCCTTCAAAGCGGTACCGAAGGAGGCACTACCCACGCCTTGGTGTCTGTTTTTAGCATTTAGCCAGTGTAATTTTTCAATGACAATGGTTTTCTCTTGACCCAATGGGTTTTTGAAATGAACACGTCCATCTGTGACTGAAAATTGTTTAAACTGTTGTAAAAAAACCTGCTGCAATCTTTCGAAGGTCAACGTTTCTTGTTCGCTATAGTGATTACCTTGAGCGCTTTCGTTGAAGCGTAAATCAACACCTTTTAGTGTTATTTTATTAAAGCTTAAATGCTTTTGTGTTACTGAATTCCAAAAATCTAAGTGTAGAAAAAGGTAATCTGAAGCGAAATAGACGGGTTGCTCTGCGGAGTCGATTAATTTTGTATTGTTGAGGATAAAAACTAAGCCAGAAAAATCAATGCCAGCTGAGATATTATCAACGGATACATTAATATTGTATTCACTAGCAAGCCAATTAGTAACATCTTCCTTATAGTATTCAATGCGGACAAATAATATCCGCACTAAAGTTAAACATGTTGCAATAATAAAAAGTTTTATTGCAAGCAATGCCCATAATCGCTTTGTCCATTTCCATAAAAACAGCTTCAATTTTCAGCCTAATTACATCATAACAACATCAAATTGCTCTTGCCCATATAATGGCTCTGCATGTATCTCTACCCGTTTTGACATGAATAAAATCAACTCCCCCAAACTATATGACTCATCGCCCTGCAACGCTTCGGCTACCGCAGGTGAAGTATAAACAATAAACCGTTCAACATCATAGGCACGATTCACGCGCAAAATTTCACGTAGCACCTCATAACAGACAGTTTCAACGGTTTTAACATAACCGCGACCATGGCACTCTGCACATTCACCACAAAAAATGTGTTCTAAACTTTCCTGTGTTCGCTTACGGGTCATCTCAATCAACCCCAATGGAGAGAAATCATTGATATGTGTTTTAACCCTATCCTTAGCTAAGGCTTGCTCTAAACTGCTAAAGACACGTCGTCTATGATCTTTAGACTTCATATCAATAAAATCGAGAATAATGATCCCCCCCAAATTACGTAAACGTAACTGCCTTGCAATTGCCTGTGTCGCCTCGATATTGGTATTGAAGATAGTCTCTTCGAGATTACGGTGGCCGACAAATGCGCCGGTATTAATATCAACAGTGGTCATCGCTTCCGTCTGGTCAATAATTAAATATCCGCCGGACTTGAGCTCTACTTTTCGATCTAGTGCGCGCTGTACCTCATTTTCAACATCAAAGAGGTCAAAAATAGGACTTTCGCCTGAATAGTACTCTATTTTGTCCTCAAGCTCAGGCACAAACTCTTGAGTGAACGCTTTAATTTCATTGTAGGTAAGTTTAGAATCGATGCGTACTCTATCAATTTCACTGCCTACGAAATCCCTAAGAATCCTAAATGCTAAACGTAAATCTTTATATAACAGACAATTTTTCGTTTTTGGGCGCTGTCGACGTACTAATACTTTGGCCCAAACACGCTGTAAGAATGCGGCATCCTGTTTCAATTCATTTTCAGGCGCCCCTTCGGCTGCCGTACGAATAATATAGCCGCCTAACTCACTCACATATTGTTGAGTGATGCTTTTTAAACGTTCCCGCTCTTCTGAACTTTCAATGCGTTGTGAAACCCCTACATGCTGACTGCCTGGCATAAAAACCAAATAACGCGAAGGCACTGTAATATCGGTGGTGAGGCGAGCACCTTTAGTGCCCAAGGGATCTTTAATCACCTGCACCATAATATCTTGGCCTTGACGTACTAACTCAGAGATATCTGCGACTTTAAATTGTGCTTTTTCAGTTTGTGCCACACATTCGGTATGGGGCACGATATCAGAGGCATGTAAAAAAGCCGCCTTTTCTAAACCGATATTGACAAATGCAGCTTGCATTCCCGGCAAAACGCGACTGACTTTACCTTTGTAAATATTGCCAACAATCCCCTTAGTGGCATCACGTTCTATATGTAACTCTTGTAAAACACCTGCTTCAATTAATGCAACACGTGTTTCACTAGGGGTAATATTCATTAATAATTCAACTGACATTTTTCAAATCCTATAAAATTCATTAATGAGTTGGTCTGTTTCATATAGAGGCAACCCAACCACTGCACTGTAACTACCATTTATATGAGATACAAACTTACCCGCATACCCCTGAATGCCATATCCGCCAGCTTTATCTATTGGCTCGCCAGTTAACCAATACGCTTCCATTTCCTGCTCTGTTAATAGTTTAAAAGTCACATCGGTTTTAACCAGTTGTGTTTTAAATGTCTCCCTAGAGACAATTGCTATGGCTGTAAAAACTTGATGTGTACGCCCAGATAATAACTGTAACATGCTCATAGCATGGGCTTGATTTTGTGGCTTTTCTAATATTTCATGATCAACCACCACGATGGTATCGGCACCCAGTACGGGCCTAGTTTGATCACTATTGTTAAAGCCTGCTTGCGCCTTTTGTAAAGCCAAGCGTAATACGTAATTCTCCGTTGTTTCAGAGTTAGCTCTTTGCTCTTCAATATCCCCCTTTACCCGCTTGAATGGCACATTAATTTGTTGCAACAATTCTGCACGCCTTGGTGAGTTAGAAGCTAAATAGATCATACTTATACAACCCTAAAATGAATGCGAATAAAACGCATAAAAAGAAAAAACCAAGGCCAGACAAGCATTGATGTAAACACAGACCAAAAATAATGTTTATGTAAAACAATATCTTGCAAGTTTGATGCAACAAAATATAACAGAATCTTAGAAATTAAAACAAAAAAACCAACGATTAATGTTGTTTGTACTAATGTGAAATGTCGAAAGCGTTGATAATTAATACTCACAATATAGGCCAAAATAGAAAAGACTAAAGCATGCATGCCTAATATTGAGCCTAATAACGAATCTAATAAAACCCCAAGTATAAAAGCATGGAAAATACTCACTCTATGGGGCAAGGCTAATACCCAATAAAAAATAACCAACATCATCCAATCAGGACGAAATGCATTAAGAAATAAAGGCAAGGGAAAAATTGCACCAATTAAACTAATAAAAAAAGTACAATAGATAATCCTATAACTATTGAATGTCGACATCGTTGTCCCCAACAGGAGCCAATAAGGTATCATTATCCTTTGCTGGCTTATCACCCCACAATAACAGTAAGTAGCGACTGCGATCTAAGAGAGCCGTTGGTGTGGCAGAAACGCGCGCATAATGCGCCCCCTCTTGATAATCAAATTGACTCACGGTTGCCACTGGATAGCCCGGAGGAAATCGCCCTCCTAATCCCGATGTAACCAGCAAATCACCGGGTTGCAAATCGGCATTACTGCGAATAAATGGAACATTTAATTTATTCCATGCACCACTGCCATGCACAATAGCAACCATATCATTACGCTCTACTCGAACTGGGATACCATGGCTTGCATCAACAATGAGTAATACACGGCTTGTTGTACTGCCAACTTGCGATATTTGCCCAACAACACCTTGTTCGTTGATAACTGGCTGTCCCAGATATACACCATCTAAAGCGCCCTTGTCGATTAGCAATTGATGAGTGAATGGATCTGACCGTAAGCTCATCACTTCTGCAATCATTCTTTTGTGTGTGTAGCTTTTTTGTGAGTTTAATAATTTTCTTAATTGTTCATTGTCTTTTTGCATTTGCGTTAATAGTAAACGATCTGCTTTTAATAAAAGATTATCTTTTTCTAATTGTAAATTACGCTCTTTCAATTCCTGGCGAGTCATTAAATTTTCTGATAATGAACTAAATAGCTTCTGTGGCGCATCAGCTACATATTGGACAGGGCTAACTAAGGAGTTAAGGTATATTCGAGATGATGCAAATAGGTTAAATTGACTATCTGCTAATAAAAGAAGAATGCAAAAGGCTATCACTAAGGATAGCCTTAATAAAAGCGATGGGCCACGCGTAAAAATTGTTTTCATTATTACCGTTCAAATAAATAAAATAATGCCCGACTTACGCAGAGCATTAAATGTTGAAACTAATCTGCGTTGAACAAATCACCACCATACATATCGATCATATCCAGTGCCATACCACCACCACGAGCAACACAAGTTAGCGGATCATCAGCCACAATAACAGGTATACCTGACTCTTCTGAAAGTAAGCGATCTAATTCACAGAGTAACGCCCCGCCCCCCGTTAACACCATACCGCGCTCAGCGATATCAGCAGCTAATTCCGGTGGGGTTTTTTCTAACGCCAACATCACGGCAGTAACAATGCCACTTAAAGGTTCTTGCAGTGCTTCTAAAATTTCATTGCTATTAAGTGTAAAACTACGAGGTACACCTTCTGCGACGTTTACGCCGCGTACTTCTATTTCACGAACATCATTAATAGGATGGGCAATCGCAATGCTGTGTTTAATACGCTCAGCTGTTATTTCACCAATAGTGCAGCCATAATTACGACGCACATAATTGATGATCGCCTCATCAAATTTGTCACCACCAATACGTACAGAAGCAGAATAAACGATACCATTTAGTGAGATAACAGCAACTTCCGTTGTACCACCGCCGATATCGACAACCATTGAACCTTTCGCTTCGGAAACTGGCATACCGGCACCAATTGCAGCGGCCATTGGTTCATCGATTAAAAATACATCGCGGGCACCAGCTCCCTGAGCAGATTCGCGAATAGCACGTCGCTCAACCTGTGTTGAACCACAGGGAACACAGACTAAAACACGTGGGCTAGGGCGTAAAAAGCTATTATTGTGCACTTGTTTAATAAAGTGCTGTAACATTTTTTCAGTAATATAAAAATCAGCAATTACGCCATCTTTCATGGGGCGAATAGCTTGAATATTACCCGGTGTTTTACCAAGCATTAATTTGGCTTCATGTCCGACTGCAGCAACACTCTTACCAGCACCATTTTTATCTAAACGAATAGCAACAACTGAAGGCTCATTTAAGACTATGCCTTGACCTTTTACATAAATAAGTGTGTTTGCGGTTCCCAAATCGATTGATAAATCGTTGGAGAACATACCTCGAAACATTTTAAACATAAAAGTTTTCCAAAATAACTAAAACAAAATAGGAAGCATACTTTAACAACACGCCTAAAATTCATCAAGAAAAGAAAGCGAATAGCAGCAATAATAGTGCTTACCGTGCGATTTTGCACACGATATGGGTAGAAAATGAACAATAAAAACAACTGGAATTTCACCTCCACTATTATACTGTTCACATTTATTTTTTACGCCGGCGTTACTTTATATAACGCCCATAATAATAAGCTAAAAATTGTGGGCTAAAATGAGCGAGCTGTGGACGATAACCCACCTTTTTTTACTCCTTGTAAATTTAACTTGTTAGGTCTTTAACTATTGTTTTTCAGCAAAAGTTTTTTCTTACGAACGCTTTTCCAAAGAGCTATGCTACTAATTAAACTTATCAGCGAACTGCCTAAAAGAGAAAACTCCCAAAACTTAATTTCTTTTGCTTGCTCTATTAGCATATATTGAGTTGCATCTTGATAAGGAAGCACGGCTCCAGATACAGCTAAGAAGCAGAACAATGAGCACAATAAACTCAAGAAAAAAATAGCATAGGTAGTTAGTCTAATTTTCATATTAAAATCTGACAAACGGATAAAAACAGAAGTAAATCCAGAGACCTTTGAGAAAACAGCGCTTATCCACCCCAATCGTTTTTTTGTAACAACAATAAAGTTAAGTAAATTTTACTTGGAATAAGTAGCAATAAACCTAAACCAATAATCAGACCAATCATCAAAACCCCATCCGTTCCCATGGATACGGTGAGGTCGGTAAAGGTTGCTAAACTGACTCCAACAATAACCAACATAATCCCTGTGACCATACACAAAGTCATTATGCGTTTAATAGTTTGTATGCTTAGCAACAAATACCTGCCTTTATCGACTTAATGACTTACCGACGCTAATTTTTCAAAGTAGTCAGGAAATGTCTTAGAGGTACATTTAGGGTCATTAATAGTGACCGCTGTATCACTTAACGCAACTAAAGAAAAACACATCGCCATACGATGATCATCATAGGTATCAATAGCGGCATGTTTGAGCTGTACAGGGGGAGTCACGCTAATAAAATCATGCCCCTCTACAACAGTTGCCCCTACTTTACGCAACTCTGTCGCCATTGCAAATAAACGGTCAGTCTCTTTCACTCGCCAATTATAGACATTACGGATGGTTGTCGTACCTTCTGCAAACAGCGCGGCGACGGCAATTGTCATGGCCGCATCGGGAATATGATTCATATCCATATCAATCGCCTTTAGCTTACCACGGCTTGCTTTGATAAAATCATCTCCCCATTCAATTTGTGCGCCCATTGCCTCTAATGCATCGGCAAATTGAATATCTCCCTGCACTGATTTTCGGCCAATACCGGTCACTTTAATACTTCCACCACCAATGGCAGCGGCAGCTAAAAAGTAAGATGCTGACGAAGCATCGCCTTCCACAAGATATTCCCCTGGAGCGCGGTAGGTTTGCCCCGCTTTAATAATAAAGCGTTGATATTGACCATCTACGTTATCAACGACAACACCAAAATCCTGCATTATTTGCAAGGTAATTTTGATATAAGGTTTTGAAACTAATTCACCGACGATTTCAATCACGGTATCTTCTTGAGCCAGCGGTGCTGACATCAAAAATGCTGTTAAAAACTGACTTGAAACACTTCCATCAATTTGAATCGTACCGCCTTTTAGACCGGTTCCTTTGATTTTAAGTGGGGGATAATTTTCGTTCTTCAGGTAACTAACCTCAGCCCCTGCCTGTTGTAGTGCATCCACTAAACTACCAATTGGACGTTCAAACATGCGTGGTTCACCCGTTAATATATATTCACCTTGCCCTAAACATAATGCAGCACAAAGTGGGCGCATAGCCGTTCCAGCATTACCTAGAAATAGTTCTAAGCAACCAAGCTCGCTGGTATTAAAGGCACGCCCAAGCCCTTCCACTACGCACTGTTTTTTATCGTCGGAAAGATGATATTTAACGCCTAATTTTGTTAGCGCGTTTAACATGTGGCGAATATCATCACTGTCCAATAGGTTGGTTAATGTGGTTGTGCCCTGCGCTAATGCGGCTAATAACAAAGCTCGATTAGAGAGACTTTTTGAACCGGGAAGATTGATATCTCCATCGACTTTTGCAATTGGATTTAATAATAGTTGTTCCATAATATTCTCTTACAATTCGAGTACTTTAATCAAAGCGTCTTTAAAACGCTGATTTTCTGTTTGTGTGCCTATACTAATACGCAAATGATTGGCTAAACCATAGCCCGTGATCGGACGAACAATGACACCTTCACGTAATAAATCTTGATATACTTCATCGCCACTCTTTCCCACATTTACGGTAATAAAATTGCCCATAGAAGGAATATAATCAAGCTTGTGACCTTCAAAGAATGCGGTTAAATCTGCCATACCCTGCGCGTTTAACGCAACGCCATTGGCTAGATATTGTTCATCTTGCAGAACGGTTTCGGCGGCTTTAAGGGCTAAGCTATTACAATTAAATGGCTGACGAACACGGTTTAATATATCAGCAACTTGTGGATTAGATATCGTGTAACCAACACGTAAACCAGCTAAACCATAAGCCTTTGAAAAGGTGCGAGAAACCACTAAATTCGGGAACTCATTAATCCAGGCAATCGCATTACCGCGGAGCGATGCAGGCGCATATTCAAAATAGGCTTCGTCTAAGACAACAATCACATGTTCAGGCACTTTTTTTAGGAAAGCAACGATTTCATCTTGCTGCAAAAAAGTACCCGTTGGATTGTTTGGATTGGCGATAAAAATCAGTGCGGTTTTGTCAGTTACCGCGGCAGCCATAGCCGTTAAGTCATGGCCATAATTTTTAGCGGCAACAACCACTGCCTGTGCGCCAATAGCCTGTGTCACAATAGGGTAAACCACAAAGGCATGCTCAGCAAATATCACTTCATTGCTATTATCAACAAAGGCACGCGCCACTAATTCAAGTAGATCATTCGATCCATTACCTAGTGTAATTTGCTTAATATCTACCGCGTATTTTTCTGCTAGCGCTGCTTTTAAGTAGTAACCATTAGCATCAGGATAACGCGTTAACTGTTCGAGCTCTTTCACTAGAGCGGCTTTCACCATGGGGCTTAAGCCTAATGGATTTTCATTAGAAGCGAGCTTAACAATATTGCTAATACCTAGCTCACGCTCTAACTCTTCTATCGGTTTACCAGCTTGATAAGGGTGCAGTTTTTGCACGCCTGTATTCGCTATATTTAAAAAATCACAACTCATCTATTATCCCTACTTAAGCATATTTTTTTTCAAATGCAGACATAAAATCAACTAACGCTTGTACGCCTTCCATTGGCATCGCATTATAAATACTCGCTCGCATACCACCGACTAATTTATGCCCCTTCAAAGTTAAAAGCCCAGCTGCCTTAGACTCTTTTAAGAAGGTTTCACTTAAGGCATCGTTAGCCAGTGTAAAAGGTATATTCATACGACTACGAACTTCATCCGCGATGTTATTCGCATAAAATGGTGAGTTATCAATATAATTATAAAGTAGCTCTGCTTTAGCAATATTTTGCTTTTCCATTTCAGCTAGACCACCTTGCTCTTTAAGCCACTTAAAGACCAGCCCAGCTAGATACCACGCATAGGTAGGCGGCGTGTTGTACATAGAATCTGCATTGGCTTGGATCTGATAATCAAAAATAGAGGGGATCGCGGTACGCGCTTTACCAATCAAATCTTCACGAACAATGACAATAGCTAACCCCGATGGACCGATATTTTTTTGAGCGCCAGCATAAATAATACCAAACTTAGAGACATCGATTGGACGCGATAAAATCATTGAGCTCATATCCGCTACTAAAGGAACGACGCCAGTTTCTGGCACATCAAAGATTTCAATACCTTCAATGGTTTCATTCGGACAGTAATGGGCATAGGCCGCACCTGCATTAATGAGCCAATCGCTACACGCCTGCACCGTTTTTTTACCAGCAACCGTTTGCTCCATGATATTGGTTTCATTAACACGCGCATGTTTCTTCGCCTCTGCGGCAGCATACTTAGACCACTCCCCCGTCAGCAGATAATCGACATCTAATTTATCAGCTAATAAATTTAATGGTACTGCGGCAAATTGCCCTCGACCACCACCATGACAAAATAAGACTTTGTAATTATCCGGAATTTCCATTAAATCACGTAGATCTTGTTCTGCCTCCGCGGCCATCGCAACATATTCAGGGCTGCGGTGGCTTATCTCCATGACAGAAACACCCATTCCCTGCCAATTACAAAATTCCTGTTGTGCTTTTTGCATAACTGCTTCTGGTAACATCGCAGGCCCTGCACAAAAGTTAAATATTTTAGTCATAATATTGTTCATCTCTTAAAACAAAATAAGCGGCAAAAGCCGCTTATTTTAATATAATAATAATTTAATCCTGTGGCTCAGAGGAGTCATCTGATTGCACATCAACAACACTATCAGGCACCACCTGTTGGTTGCTACTTTCTACTCCTTCATCCTCTTCGTCATAAACAGGCTGATCTTTTATCTCTTCGATACGTTGTAATGCCACGATTTTTTCATCGTCACGGGTCTTGATTAACGTAACACCTTGAGTATTACGGCCAACAATAGAAACGCCACTAACAGGTGTACGTACCAGAGTCCCTTTGTTAGAAATCAACATAATTTCATCATTTTCATCAACTTGCACCGCGCCAACGACTTTACCATTACGGGCACTGACTTTAATTGAAATCACACCTTGTGTTGCACGACTCTTCGGCGAATAATCTTCAAGTGGAGTACGTTTACCGTAGCCATTTTCGGTAGTCGTTAATATGTGCCCTGTTTCATTAGGAACGATTAACGACACAACTCGCTCACCATCTTTGAGTTTTATACCACGAACCCCCGTTGCCGTTCGTCCCATTGGACGAACCCCTTTGAACTTGATCTCTTGCTCGCCGTTTTCATCAAGAATTGGCTTGCCGTCTTCATCAACTGCCGGTATTTCTTCCGCTTCTTTAAAGCGTACGACTTTGCCCGCATCGGAGAAGATCATTATTTCGTTCTCTCCATTGGTGATTTGCGCGCCAATTAACTCGTTATCATCTGTTAAGTTAATCGCAATCAAACCACTTGCACGAGGACGACTATAAGCACTTAGTGCTGTTTTCTTAACCGTACCATTAGCTGTTGCCATAAATACAAATTTATCATCTTCATATTCACGAACCGGTAGAATCGCGGTGATACGTTCACCCTCTTCAAGCGGCAAAATATTCACAATTGGACGTCCACGCGCTTGACGTGAAGCAAGTGGCAGTTGGAACACTTTTAACCAATAGAGTCGACCACGGGTTGAGAAACAGAGGATCGTATCATGGGTACTGGCAACGAGTAACTTCTCAATGAAATCTTCATCTTTCATCTTCGTAGCAGATTTACCTTTACCACCACGTCGTTGTGCTTCGTAATCAGTCAAAGGTTGATATTTAACATAGCCTTCGTGGGAAAGCGTAACAACCACATCTTCTTCGGTGATCAAATCTTCCATACAAAGATCACTTTCATTGGCAGTGATTTCTGTGCGGCGAGCATCGCCAAAGTTTGCACGAATTTCTTCCAACTCTTCGCGAATAACTTCCATTAATCGAGCAGGACTCGCTAGAATATGCAGTAACCCGGCAATTATTTCTAATAGCTCTTTATATTCGCTTAATATTTTCTCATGCTCTAAACCCGTTAACTTATGTAAACGTAAATCTAGAATCGCCTGAGCTTGAACTTCAGTCATGTAATAGTGATTATCACGTACACCAAATTCAATCGGCAAACCATCTGGACGCGCAGCATTTACCCCTGCAGCTTCAAGCATAACAACGACGTTACCGAGTTCCCAGCCCTGTGACTGTAAACCGATTTTCGCTTCGGCAGGTGTCGCTGAATTTCGAATCAACTCAATAATTGGTTCGATATTAACTAAAGAAATTGCTAAGCCTTCAAGGATATGCGCTCTATCACGTGCTTTGCGCAGTTCAAATACGGTACGGCGTGTTACCACTTCTCGACGATGCAGAATAAAGGCTTCGAGCATCATTTTTAAGTTAAACAGTTTTGGTTGCCCATGGTCCAATGCAACGGCATTAATACCAAATGAAACTTGCATTTGCGTTTGTGCGTAAAGGTTATTTAGAATGACCTCTCCAACATCACCACGCTTAACTTCAACGACCATACGCATACCGTCTTTATCAGACTCGTCACGCAGAGCACTAATGCCTTCTATTTTTTTCTCTTTAACTAACTCTGCTATTTTTTCAATTAGGCGAGCTTTGTTAACTTGATATGGCAGTTCATGAACAACAATGGTTTCACGGCCGGTTTTTTCGTTAACTTCGATATCCGCTTTAGCGCGAATTTTAACTTTACCGCGACCAGTATGGTAAGCATCAATGATCCCTTTACGGCCATTAATGATACCTGCCGTTGGAAAATCAGGGCCAGGGATCAGTTCAATCAGTTCGTTAATGGTAATATCAGCATTATCAATTAATGCTAAACAGCCATCGACCACTTCACCCAGATTGTGTGGTGGTATATTGGTCGCCATCCCAACGGCAATACCCGATGAACCATTGATTAACAGATTGGGTACTTTAGTCGGCAAAACTTCAGGAATAAACTCTGTGCCGTCATAGTTGGGAACATAATCAACCGTCTCTTTATCTAGGTCAGCAAGTAATTCATGGGCAATTTTGTCCATACGGATTTCCGTATAACGCATTGCAGCAGCACTATCACCATCCACAGAACCAAAGTTACCTTGGCCGTCAACAAGCATATAACGTAATGAGAAAGGCTGAGCCATACGGACAATAGTATCGTATACGGCTGTATCGCCATGTGGATGATATTTACCGATAACATCACCAACAACACGTGCTGATTTTTTATAGGGTTTATTCCAGTCATTGCGCAACACGTTCATTGCAAATAAAACACGGCGATGAACCGGCTTAAGACCATCACGTACATCGGGCAATGCACGCCCAACAATTACGCTCATGGCATAATCAAGATAAGAGTTCTTTAATTCATCTTCAATGTTGATTGGAGAAACGTCAGAGGCAAATTCGCTCATAGAGACCTAAATCCTTAATTTAATAGAATATCGATTGAATTTTAGTGAGTTGCGCATACTAACACAAAATAGCGATGAAGAAACGCATTCACAGCAAATTTACTACGAATATGATAACAGCAAATTTACTACGCATATGATATAAGCAAAATTACTTCAGTAAAAAATAATTAAAACATTAAACTGCGAGGTTAAACTCGTTATAATGCATTATTTCAATTAATTCGGTGTTAAGGGATGCAGGTAAATAGAGCTTTAGTGGTAAACAATGTTGATAACGATGAGATAGAAAAATTTTCAGCAATGGCCGAGCAGTGGTGGGATCTTGAAGGGGACTTTAAACCCTTGCATATGCTCAACCCAACACGGTTAGCCTATATAGAAGAAGGCGTTGATGGTATATTTGCTAAAAAGATTGTTGACGTTGGCTGTGGCGGAGGCATCTTAGCAGAAAGTATGGCTAAACAAGGAGCGACTGTTACAGGCATTGATATGGCACACGCATCGCTACAAATTGCCCGCCTGCATGCATTAGAAACGCAACAACAAATTGACTATCAAAAAACAACGGCAGAACAATTCGCACTCACCCACTTTGAACAATTTGATGTGGTTACCTGCATGGAAATGTTAGAACATGTCCCCGATCCCGCTTCCGTTATCAAGGCTTGCTGTGACATGGTAAAACCCGGGGGAAGCGTCTATTTTTCAACAATCAATAAAACATTTAAAGCTTACGTCATGATGATACTCGGTGCTGAACACGTTTTAAAATGGGTACCTAAGGGCACTCATAGCTACGAAAAATTTATTCGCCCATCACAATTATTATCAGCGGTAGATAAGACGAGTCTACATTGTGAAGCGTTATGTGGTGTTGAATATAATCTCTTTTCAGGCGAATTTAGGATCACGAATAATGTTGATGTCAATTACATGCTTCATTGTGTGAAACGTTAACTCCTGCACTTTCCCCCCCACTAAAAATCTAACAATTAAATATAAAAAACATGAGGAGAATCGGGTTTTAGATAATCTTTTTCTCTTTATTTATTCTTACTACTGCAGATAAAAAAAAGTATAAAAAATCATTGCAATTCACAACTCACGCTAAAAACTTAAAGGTTGATGTTAGTGAACACAAACTTGTTTTTGGAACTGCTATTTATCCACAATCTTATCCACTTAATGAATAAAAATATTCACTTGATAAAAACAAAAAAAGCTTTATCTTGTGCCAACTAAACTTGCAAAGCACAATATGTAGTGTTTTTAAAAATTATGCATCCGATAACTGACAGCCTCTTGCTAACAAGCATTGTCGCCAGAAATAAGGTAATCCCACATGAATAAAAACCTGTTTGTCACCAAACGTAATGGCAAAAGAGAAAACATCGACCTCGAGAAAATCCACCGTGTTATTACTTGGGCGGCGGAAGGTCTTGACAATGTTTCAGTCTCGCAGGTTGAACTAAATTCACATATTCAGTTTTATGATGGCATTCGTACCGAAGATATTCACGAAACCATTATCAAAGCAGCAGCGGATCTTATTTCTGAAGAATCACCAGATTATCAATATTTAGCAGCCCATCTTGCCGTATTCCATCTACGCAAAAAAGCCTATCAGCGATTCACGCCACCAAGCGTATTTGAACATGTTAGTAAAATGTGTTCAAAGGGCAAATATGATGCACACCTTCTTGAAGATTATACAAAACAAGAATTTGAAGAGATGGATACCTTTATTGACCATAACCGCGATTTAAATTTTTCCTATGCGGCGGTAAAACAACTTGAAGGTAAATATTTAATTCAAAATCGTGTAACTGGTGATATATACGAAAGTGCACAATTTCTTTATTTATTAGTAGCAGCATGCCTTTTTTCAGATTACGACAAGTCCATTCGTATGGATTATGTACGCCGCTTCTATGATGCCACTTCGCAATTTAAAATTTCCCTACCAACACCAATTATGTCTGGGGTGCGTACGCCTACTCGCCAATTTAGTTCCTGCGTATTAATCGAAGCCGGTGATAGCCTCGACTCCATCAATGCCACTGCGAGCTCTATTGTAAAATATGTTTCACAACGTGCAGGCATTGGTATTAATGCAGGGCGAATTCGCGCCTTAGGTAGCACAATCCGCGGTGGTGAAGCATTCCATACAGGTTGTATTCCCTTCTATAAATACTTTCAAACTGCCGTAAAATCCTGTTCGCAGGGCGGTGTCCGTGGCGGTGCTGCAACGGTTTTCTACCCACTGTGGCACTTGGAAGTAGAAAGTTTATTGGTGCTTAAAAATAACCGAGGGATTGAATCAAACCGTGTTCGTCACATGGATTATGGTGTGCAATTAAGCCGTTTATTTTATCAACGCTTAATCGAACGAAAAAATATCACACTCTTCAGTCCGTCCGATGTCCCTGGTTTATACGATGCTTTTTTTGAAGACCAAGATGAATTTGAGCGTCTTTATGATGTTTATGAAGGCGATCCTGACATCCGTCAGAAAAGCATTCCTTCCGTCGAACTGTTTTCAATATTAATGCAAGAACGTGCAAGTACTGGTCGTATTTATATTCAAAACGTTGATCACTGTAATACGCATAGTCCCTTTGATAGCAAAGTTGCCCCCATTCGTCAAAGTAACTTATGTCTTGAAATAGCGCTACCCACTAAACCACTGCAACATATTATGGATGAAGAGGGTGAAATTGCACTCTGTACCTTGTCAGCCTTAAACTTAGGTGCGATTGAATCTCTCGATGAGTTAGAAGAAATTGCTGAATTAACGGTTCGTGCATTAGATAATCTACTCGATTATCAAGATTACCCAATTAAAGCAGCAGAAAACAGCAGCATGGCGCGTCGTACTCTTGGGATTGGTGTGATCAACTATGCTTATTACCTCGCTAAAAATGGCGTTAAATACTCCGATGGCAGTGCCAACAATCTAACCCATAAAAGTTTTGAAGCGATCCAATACTATCTATTGAAAGCTTCAAATGTGCTGGCAAAAGAGCGTGGGGCTTGTCCTAAATTTAATGAAACTCGCTATTCCCAAGGCATTTTACCCATTGACACATATAAAAATTCATTGGACGCAATCTGTGATGAACCCTACCATTTAGATTGGGAAACACTGCGTGCGGATATTGTTCGAGACGGTTTACGTAACTCAACCTTGTCAGCATTAATGCCATCAGAAACCTCAAGCCAGATTTCTAATGCGACCAATGGCATTGAACCACCACGTGGATTTATTAGCATAAAAGCGAGTAAAGATGGTATTTTAAAACAGGTTGTTCCTGAATTTGATAAATACAAAGAAAATTATGAGTTACTATGGAACATTCCAAATAACCAAGGTTACTTAGAACTCGTTGGCATTATGCAAAAATTTGTTGATCAGGCTATCTCAGCGAATACTAATTATGATCCAAAACGTTTCGACGATAATAAAGTACCAATGACTAACCTCTTGAAAGATCTATTGGTCGCCTATAAAATGGGAGTCAAAACGCTTTATTATCATAATACGCGAGATGGCGCAGATGATGAAAAGGTAATCGAAGAAGACTGTGCCGGTGGTGCGTGCAAAATTTAACCCGCATTTTGTTATGCCCATTCAATCGAATGGGTTTTTAGTTTTTAATATTTTCTATTCCTCACTCCGGTGAGATGCTAATGCACTATGGAGAAGCATATGGCTTATACTACTTTCTCAACCATTCCTAATAATGCGCTTAAAGAGCCGATGTTTTTTGGTAATCCGGTCAATGTCGCTCGTTATGATCAACAACGTTTTGATGTATTTGAGAAGTTAATTGAGAAGCAGCTGAGTTTTTTCTGGCGACCAGAAGAGATAGATGTAAATCGCGATCGTATTGACTTTATTAATTTACCCGATCATGAGCAACATATCTTCATATCAAATTTAAAATATCAAACTTTGCTCGATTCAATCCAAGGCCGTAGCCCTAATATCGCTCTACTACCGATTGTCTCATTACCTGAATTAGAAACATGGATAGAGACATGGAGTTTTTCTGAAACAATCCATAGTCGGAGTTACACACACATTATCCGCAATTTATTTACTGAACCTAGCACAGTGTTTGAAGATATTGTCACTAATGAAGAAATTTTGAAACGTGCTATTGATATTTCAGGCTATTATGATGAATTGATTCATGCGACACAGTTTTTCCAATTACATGGATTAGCACAAAGTGAGGTTGCTTATATTAACCTACATGGAGAGAAGGAAACCTTAACTCTCCGTTCGCTGAAGAAAAAATTATACCTCTGTATCTGCTCTATCAATGCATTAGAAGCCATTCGATTCTATGTCTCCTTTGCTTGCTCATTTGCCTTTGCTGAGCGCGATTTATTAGAAGGAAATGCTAAAATAATCAAATTGATAGCGCGCGATGAAGCACTACACCTAAACTCCACACAGCAAATATTAAATCTTTGGGCCGATGGTAAAGATGATCCGGAAATGGCTGAAATTGCCGTTGAGTGTTTTGCACAGGGGCGCGATATATTTTTAAATGCTGCAGAGCAAGAAAAAGAGTGGGCTAAATACCTCTTTAAAGATGGCTCAATGATTGGTTTGAATGAACAAATTTTATGCCAATATGTTGAATATATTACTAACCAGCGAATGCAAGCAATTGGCTATGAAGCGCCCTTCAAGGTAAGCAACAATCCTATTCCATGGATTAATCATTGGTTAGTCAGTGACAACGTTCAAGTTGCCCCTCAAGAAGCGGAAATAAGTTCATACCTAGTCGGGCAAATTAATAGTAAAGTTGACAGCGAGGAGCTTAGCTCTTTTAAATTATAATTCAGCGAATTTTGCTAAATGACAAAAATATTAACCGTTAACGGTATTGAGTACCCCCTCAATACCAACAAAACATTGTTGGAAAATTTAGAAGCACAAAATATCGCGACAGAATTTCACTGTCGCGATGGACATTGTGGTGCTTGTCGATGCCAACTCATCCGTGGAGAAGTTAATTATAATAACTTTCCACTGGCCTACTGCCGCGATAATGAAATATTAACCTGCTGTAGCAGCACTCAACAAAGCGTTGAGATATTAATACAATCCACATGAATATCTAATTGCTTAAAATAATAGATAGCTAGGTTGCATTCATTAAATATAACTAGATCAATCACATTAAAATTGTACAATAAACATTACAATGCTAATGCGATTTATTATAGATATTTACGGAAAATATCAATTACCATACTCAGGAAGAGGATCATATAACATAATGGGCTATACATTACGATTACTCTCTCTCAACCTCATTTTTACAATAATTGGCTTACATAATACGACTGCTTATGCAAACCCCAATTTTGATAAAGCTTATAAAGCAATTGAGGCAGGAAATTATAGACTAGCCCATGATTTATGGTTACACCTTGCAGTTAATGGCGATCCGGCTGCTCAGTATGCCATTGGTTGGTTGTATGAAAGTGGACAGGGTGTCGAGAAAAATCTCCAGCAAGCGATACAATGGTACACAAAAGCGGCGGAACAAAATCATGTAGCCGCACAATATATACTCGCAACCATGTACGATAATGGACAAGGTGTCGATGTCAATCCAAGTGAAGCGGTAAAATGGTATCTGAAGGCTGCACAACAAGGTGATGCAATTGCACAGTATCAAATGGGGGACCATTTTAAAAAAGGCAATGGTGTTAAACAAAATGATGACGAAAGCTTTCTGTGGTTTAGTAAAGCCGCTGCGCAAGGACATCTCAATGCACAAATTAGCTTAGGCACAATTTATCAAAATGGCCGAGTTGTGCAACAGGACTACCAGCTGGCGATAGAATGGTATGATAAAGCAGCAACACAAGGTAATGCATTAGCGCAATACCTATTGGCACAAATGCATGAGTATGGCCGAGGTGTCCCGCAAAATTATCAACAAGCTAAAACACTCTACCTAAAATCATCTGAAAATAATTATGCCCCGTCAGCCTATAAAATTGCCGAATTTTATGAACAAGGTAAAGGTGAAGCCGTAGATTTGAAAAATGCGATAACCTGGTACACACGAGCAGCCGCTAAAGGGAGTGCTGCAGCACAATTTAAACTTGGGCAAATATATCAAAACGCAACCATCAATAAGCAAAATATGAACACGGCACTGACTTGGTATAATAGCGCAGCTGCTCAAAATCATGCTCAATCGCTCTATCAACTAGGGGTGATTTATGAACATGGCATCCATGATCAAAGTGGCAAATTCATTTTACCTAAAAATAAAAATAAAGCCGCAGAATACTATCTACATGCGTCGCAACTTAATTATCATTTAGCCAACGCACGCTTAGCCTACTTCTATGAAAAAGGTATTGTTTTTCCCTCGGATTTACATAAAGCCATCACGCTATATCAAAAAACCACTGAACCATGGGCAATACAGCGCCTTAAAGATTTACAAAAAAGCCAACAATGCTTTAAAAATGCAACAACTTTTCTTTTTGATATAGCCATTGCTTGTAGCCAGCGCGACACTATCAGAGAAAAAATCAAAGCCACAGGTATCCGCCCTATTAACGAGAATGATCAGGATTTCGTTGACCTTTACTTTACTGGCGCGACAATATCAGGGACAAGTCAGCTGGCGGTAACATATACTCAGCATGCGCAATTCGCACAGGCCAAATACACCTATATAGGTCGCGATAAACCACAACTTATTGCACAACTTAAAAATGAATTTACTGAGAAGTACGGTATTCCTGATTCATTCAGCACAGAGCAAGATAGTGATGATATCAATGGTATCGATTATAGCCACGGAAAAATTAGTTTTGTTTGGCTGTTACATGACAACATTGAACTGCTCATCAATCGCGAGTGGCCAGATACAACCACCTATGTAACATATAGCTATGTTGAACCAACATCCCCCACAGAATAAATGAAATTAGTCGCCGATGACTATTATCATCGCGCTATTTCAATGTATAGACAAAGACAAAAAAATTGTTCTCTCTACTTTTATACCATAAAATCATTTACATAGAGTTCTGTTTTATACCTCACATCTCGGTACTTTTTGCTTGCTGATTTTATATCTTAAAGTACCATAGGTATATTGGATCAATCTCTCCTTACCATTAGCTAACAGAGAAGCGTTTACATGGATACAACACTACTATTTTTTATTGGTACAGCTTTTACTTTTGGTATGATTATTAACTTTATCGGCTTACCGCCAATGATTGGTTTTCTATTAGCTGGTTTTGCGCTTAATTTATGGGGGTTTGAATCTAGTGAAGGATTAATTGCCATTGCCAACTTAGGGGTAACCTTACTACTTTTCACGATCGGTCTGAAACTCGACCTCCGGACCCTATTTAAAGCAGAGGTTTGGGGGGGAGCAAGCATACATATAGCTGCGTGTATTATTTTTTATACCCTACTCTTATTTGCATTAAAACAAATCCAGTTTTCCTTTTTTTCTGAATTAAATATCTATGGGCTATTACTTATCTCATTTGCGTTAAGTTTTTCCAGTACCGTTTTTGCAGTGAAAATATTAGAAGAAAAAAGCGAAACTAACTCGTTGTATGGACGCATCGCCATTGGCATCTTGATTATGCAAGATATTTTTGCGGTGTTATTTTTATCTATATCTGTCGCCAAGATCCCTTCCATTTGGGCCTTAGCATTATGTGCATTGCCACTTATCCGGCCCCTTTTATTCAAATTATTAGATCGTGCGGGTCACGGGGAGTTATTAGTACTATATGGTTTTTTCCTGGCATTAGTTGTGGGCGCAGGTTTATTTGAATCTGTCGGAATGAAAGCCGATTTAGGGGCTTTAATTGCCGGGATGCTATTAGCGGCCCACCCAAGTGCGAAGAACATGGCCAATGCATTATTTAATCTTAAGGAGCTCTTTTTAATTTGCTTCTTTTTAACGATAGGTCTAGGCGGTTTGCCTCATCTTGATCATGTAATGATTGCAGGCATCTTATCTTTATTGCTTTTAGTGAAAATAGCCCTTTATTTTCTCACCCTGACCAAATTTAAACTTCGTTCGCGCACCGCCCTATTTGCTTCATTTTCCTTAGCTAATTATAGTGAATTTGGATTAATCGTAGCGTCTCTAGCTACCTATAAAGGTTGGCTCAGTCAGGATTGGCTCATTATTACCGCGATTGCAGTTTCATTAAGTTTTATTATCGCATCCATACTCAATAAGTATGGTGATCAAATTTATAGCCGATATACACTTTCCTTGAAACGTTTTCAATCTACTCGCTTACATAAAGACGATCGTCCAGTTCGTGTTGGCGATGCGCAAATTTTAGTGATGGGAATGGGGCGGATTGGAACCGGTGCTTACGATGCGTTAAAATTAACCTTTGGTGAACGGGTAATGGGCATCGATTATAACCACCAAACTACGCTACAACATAGAAACTTAGGGCGTCGAGTCATTACGGGTGATGCCATTGACTCCGATTTTTGGAACAAACTCCAGCTTACTGACAATATAAAATTAATTTTATTAACTATGCCTAATCATAATGGTAACCATTTTGCCGCAGAACAACTGAAAAAAATCAACAGCGATAGTTTTAAAGTTGCTGCAATAGCTCATTTTAAAGAGGATCAGCAGGATCTCTATGACCTTGGTGTAAGCCCTGTTTACAATATGTATGAAGAAGCTGGATCAGGTTTTGCTCGGCATGTTTGTTCTGAACTGAAACTGATTTTGAATAAAAGTCACTATAAACATGAATTATGAAATGAAATAAAAGCGTTTAGCGATGATTTATAGTGAAAATACTCTGATTTAGTGTGACTTTTATTGATTATTCTGCAAAAATGTTCTACTCATATTTATCAATTTAAATCGTTCTCTTTTTGCTCAACTTGTGCAAATGGAAAAATATTGTTAATACAAAACGAATCATTTTGAATATTCGTTTTCAATAAAAGGTAACGTTATGTGTTCTATTTTTGGTGTGCTCGACATTAAAAGCGATCCCTTCGCCTTGCGCCAACAAGCAATTGAAATGTCTAAACTGCTTCGTCACCGTGGCCCAGATTGGTCTGGAGTCTATTCTTCTGAGAAAGCAATTCTTGTTCATGAGCGTCTTTCTATCGTAGATGTTAATACAGGTGCACAGCCTTTATACAATCAAAATAATACACATATCCTAGCGGTAAATGGCGAAATATATAACCATAAAGATTTAGAAAAAGAGTTAACTTGTGGTTATCAATTTAAAACAAAATCTGATTGTGAAATTATTCTTGGTTTATACGAAGAAAAAGGTAATGCATTTTTAGACGACCTAAATGGTATTTTCGCCTTCTGCTTATATGATGCAGAAAAAGATAGATACTTAATCGGTCGTGACCACATGGGTATCATTCCTCTATATATGGGCTGGGATGAGCATGGTAACTTCTATGTTGCTTCAGAAATGAAAGCATTAACGCCTATTTGTACCAAAGTACAAGAATTCCCTCCAGGTCATTTTCTAGATAGCGAAATTGGTGAATTAACAAAATATTATACTCGTGATTGGATGACTTACGAAGGGGTTAAAGATAATGGCGGCAGCCCAGAAGAGATCGGTGCAGCGTTAGAAGCGTCAGTAAAACGCCAGTTAATGTGTGATGTACCTTATGGTGTATTGCTATCAGGTGGTTTAGACTCTTCAGTTATCTCCGCGGTTACGCAAAAATTTGCTAAGCAACGTGTTGAAGATGATGATCAAACTGGTGCATGGTGGCCTCAACTTCACTCATTTTCAGTGGGTCTAGAGGGTTCACCAGACCTTGCAGCGGCACAAAAAGTAGCTGATTCTCTCGGGACTGTACATCACCCCATTATTTTTACCGTACAAAATGGTATAGATGCATTACGCGAAGTTATTTACCACATTGAAACCTATGATGTAACCACTATCCGCGCTTCAACACCGATGTATTTAATGGCACGTAAAATTAAAGCAATGGGCATCAAAATGGTTCTTTCAGGTGAAGGTGCTGATGAAATATTTGCAGGCTACCTATACTTCCATAAAGCACCAAATGCAAAAGAGCTTCACGAAGAGTTAAACCGTAAACTAAACAAACTACACATGTTTGACTGTCTACGCGCAAACAAATCAATGGCAGCTTGGGGAATTGAAGCACGCGTACCTTTCCTAGATAAAGAGTTCATGGATGTGGCAATGCGTACTAATCCTGAACTAAAAATGATCAAAGATGGGCGTATTGAGAAAAATATCCTTCGTCAAGCATTTGATGGTAAATTACTCGATGAAGTATTATGGCGTCAAAAAGAACAATTCTCTGATGGCGTTGGTTACAACTGGATTGATTCGTTAAAAGAACATATCGAAACACAGGTATCGGATCAACAATTAGCGAATGCTAAATTTAAGTTCCCAATCAATACACCAGATACCAAAGAAGCGTACTTCTACCGTAGCATTTTTGCAGAACACTTCCCACTTGATAGTGCTGCTGAATGTGTACCTCATGGTAAATCTGTCGCCTGTTCAACGGTTGAAGCTTTGGCTTGGGATGAAAGTTTCCTAAAAAATGCGGATCCATCAGGTCGTGCTGCGGGTATCCATAATGATGCTTACCAACAAAAATAGTAATACTATTTATTAAAGAATAAAATAAGCGTTCACGTTGAACGCTTTTTTTTGAGAAGAAAATGAATGATTTACACGGACAGCCTTGCCCATGTAAAAGTGGTAAAAGCTATCAAACCTGTTGTTTGCCTTTGCATAATAATCAACAACAAGCCAACTCTTGTGAAGCACTTATGCGCTCGCGTTATAGTGCCTTTGTGTTGCAATTAGGCCAGTACCTTTTTACTACCTACCACGCTGATTATCGAGGGAGTCTGACACCTAAGCAACTGGCAGAAAAAACGGTAGAATGGAAAAATTTACAAATTATAGCAACCGAAACATTAACTAACCGAGGTTTTGTCGAGTTTAAAGCTTGGTTTATCGATAATGGGCTATTATCTTGCCACCATGAACGCTCTAATTTTGTTAAAGATCATGAACAATGGCTTTATTGTGATGGAGAGATTTATCCTGAGCAAAAATCAGGTAAGATAGCACGCAATGAGCCCTGCCCATGTGCTAGTGGCAAAAAATTTAAAAAATGTTGCGCTAATTAATAGAGATAAAAATGGAAAAGAAAGTTTTATTAACCGATTGCCCCGATAGCAAAGGTCTGATTGCGCAGATTACCAATATCTGTCAAAAACATCAGCTGAATATTATTAAAAATAATGAGTTTGTAGACCATCAACATGGCCGCTTCTTTATGCGTACTGAGCTTGAAGGATACTTTAACGATCAGACATTACTTGCTGACCTTGACTTTAATTTACCTGCTGGCTCTTACCGCTCATTGGTATCACAAAAACGTAAGCGTATTGTTATTTTAGTAACAAAAGAAGCACACTGCGTGGGTGATATTTTAATGAAAAGCACTTACGGCGGCATTGATGTTGAAGTTGCTGCGGTGATCGGGAATTATGACAAACTGGAAGAATTAGTAAGCAAATTTGATATTCCTTACCACACCATAAGCCATGAAGGTTTATCACGTGAAGAGCATGAACAAAAAGTATTAGATGCGATAGCGCCTTATACTCCTGATTATGTGATTTTAGCTAAATATATGCGCATTTTAACGCCTAAATTTGTTGAACAATATAGTAATAAATTGATTAATATACACCACTCATTTTTACCTGCATTTATCGGTGCGAAACCCTATCAACAAGCATTCGACCGTGGCGTAAAAATTATTGGTGCAACGGCCCATTTTGTTAATAATGACTTAGATGAAGGGCCAATCATCACCCAAGATGTCGCCCATATTGATCATGCTTACAGCGCAGAAGACCTCGCTAAAACAGGGCGAGATGTTGAACGCTCAGTATTAAGTAAAGCCCTACAACAAGTATTAAATGATAAAGTGTTCGTCTACGCAAACCGTACGGTTGTTTTTGAATAGTATGGCAATAAAAGCATTAATAGGTTTTACAATTAACGTCTATTAATGCTTACCCCGAATCTTAGCAATACCCTTCTCGACCATTAACGTTATTAGTCCAACCATAAGCCCTACCAATAATTCAGCTAACATCGTCGGCATAAATAATAAATAATCAGCAATAGCATGCACATTGTGCACAAATATGCCTCCGGCAACGAGTAACATAGCTAACGTACCGACAATAGTTAATAGGCGAATAACTTTCGGTAATGCCGCAACAAGTAACTCACCGATAAATTTTAAAAGGTTATTTTTCTGCTCTGCTAACGCTATTAATTTAAAGCCGACATCATCCATGCGAACCAAAAGTGCCACAAAGCCATAAACACCCACTGTCGCCAACAGAGCCACAAATGAAACAACAATAATTTGTAATATTAAAGGCTCTTGCATGACTGTACCGAGGGCTAAAACGATAATTTCAATGGAGAGAATAAAGTCAGTCAGTATCGCTGATTTTATTTTTTTTGCTTCATAATTCAAAAAATCTTGGTCATCTTCGAGTATGGTGTTGATCGGCCGACTCTCTTTTTTTTGAAGATACTCAAATATTTTCTCTGCACCTTCAAAGGCAAGATATATCCCTCCTACCATTAAAATAGGGATAATCAGCCAATTAGCAAAGGCACTCAATAGAAAAGCAACGGGTAAAATGATCAATTTATTACGTAAAGAGCCCTTCGCTATTGCCCATAACACAGGCAACTCTCTGCTTGAAGAAAATCCAGATGCTTTTTCAGCCCCCACAGCCAAGTCATCACCCAATACACCCGCGGTTTTTTTAGTCGCGACTTTACTCATCATTGCCGCATCATCTAACAAAGCAGCAATATCATCAAACACAGCAAAAAAACCCGTTGCCATTATTCTTCCTCAAAAATATGAAATAGCGCGTAGACCATTCCATTAACCATTACATATAGTTCACTTTAATTGGTTTATTATCTAAATCCAATTCTTGATAGCGATTCATGAGCTCATTTGTGACACCGGTTGAGGTGAATTGAATAGACGAATTGCCTAATGAGGCAGAAAGGCGCTGCTGTGCAACTAAGGATATATTATCAACAATGTCATCACTAAATTCACCTTGCTCAGGGCGAGCTAGCAGTGCTTCATTATGCAATAATTGCTTTAAACGAATTGTACGAAAATGGTTATTATGTAAATCAGCATTCATATTACATGCTTGCTCAAGGGTAACACCTCCGTTAACAAGGGGTTGAGCAGGAGGAAGTTGAAACTGTTGGCGTAACGATGCGGTTGTCTCTAAAGCCACTTCTTTTTTTGCCGCTAAATCAAATTGTGCAAAATCTCTTGCGTCATCGGATAAAAAACTGAGTAACAAATTAAATTTGTCACGCGTGCCATTGTGTACAGCAGCATTTAATTGCTGCCCTAATTGCCACTCATTTATCAATAAATTGTTATCTAGCTGTTTACTATTCATACATTTTCATTGTTTTATCTCCGATATAAAGTGTTATCGGCAACAAACTGATTTTATTTAATGTTTTTTTATTTTTTTAACTTCACATGCCTCTATTATCTGCTATTATTGCCCGCGAAATAACGGAGGGGTTCCCGAGTGGCCAAAGGGAGCAGATTGTAAATCTGCCGCGTAAGCTTCGGTGGTTCGAATCCACCTCCCTCCACCATTTCACTCCCCTGAAAGTCTTTCCCTTCATAGAATATTTGTTTTACTATACAAAGTACGTAAAATAATCGTTTTGCACTACATCCTAGCTTATTATTATCTACAATTAAGTACATTACGCTCATTCTCAAATAAAAGTGAAGATCAATAAACAATGTTTAATTATAAAGACAAAAATATTTTAATTGTTGATGATCAAAAAGCATTCCATATCATGCTGCGTAATATGCTCACTAATCAGGGGGCTAGTGCACAAAAGATTTCCTTTGCTGAAAATGCTGAAGGCGCTGTGAAATTAGCAGAGAAAAAAACTTTTGACCTATTTCTTGTGGATTACAATTTAGGGTCGGGCAAAAATGGCGTACAACTTATTGATTTTCTACGTCAAAAAGAGTTAATCACCAATCATGCAATATGTTTTATTATCACCGGTGATAATAATAAAGGGATGGTACTTACCGCGCTTGAAAAGTCACCCGATGATTATTTAATGAAGCCCTTTTCTCAAACACAACTACTTAATCGACTGCGTAAAGCCGCACAAAAAAAAGAGGTAGTCGTTGATATTTTTGATGCCTTACAAAAACAAGAATATTCACAGGCCATTGCATTATGCAAAGAAAAAATTAATCAAAGCGCTGATTACAGAAAATTATGTAAAGCCCTCTTAGCTGATATCTACATAGAAATAGAGAAATACGAAGATGCAGAACGAATTCTTAAACCGCTCGTAGAAAACAGACCACTAATAAGAGCGAGCATCAGTTTAGGTAAAGCTTATTATTTACAGGATAAGCTATCAGAGGCGATTAATTTATTAAACATAGTAATACAAAATTCCCCCTTACAGATAGAAGCCTATCAGTGGCTATCACGCACCTATAAAAAAAATGGTGAACTAGAGAAAGCGCTAGCAACACTTAGCTATGCTGCTAGTATAACCAATCATAGTATTGAACGGCATCAAGAAGTGGCTATCTTAGCCAATGAAATGAACGAGCATAAACTCGTGATCAGTAGTTATTCGGCGATTTTACAACTGAGTCGTAACTCTTTTTACCCAAATCCTTGTCACCTCGCTAACTATATCCGTTGTATTCTTGAGTATGCTCTTTCCGAAGATGATTTAATTGATCGAAAAATCATTTTAAAACAAGTCAGCTCAGCACTCTACCAAAGCCGTTTTGAAGAGGGGAGAAATAAAGATTTTGACTTCAACTGCTTTGATGAAATTTGCCAATCTAAAGTATTCTTTGCTCTAAATGAACCATTAAAAGCGAAACGGAAATTGCTAAGTACGCTAGAACAAAATGATAAAAAACCTGAAGAATTTGAAACAACTCTATTATGCGAAGCACTTTTTTCACTATTAGATATCGGTGAGTTTGATTATGCAGCCCCCTTTTTAAAGGAAATTAAACAACGCGATATCATCGATTCAACCATGCAAACAGCAATTAATAAACAAACCGGTAGTGCACTGAAAGCCCGCATGAGTACATTTAAAAAATATAATACATTAGGCATCCAAGCTTTTTCTCAACATCTTTATGAAAGTGCTCTGACTCATTTCAATCAGGCACTGCAACTTGAACCATTGAATTCCGGTGCATTACTTAACTGTATACAGGTGCACCTTGAATTAATCAAAATTGCGAAGGATAACCAGCAGGTCGATTTACTACATCATTGCCAAAAAAATTTCAATTTGCTAAATAATACCCGGCTACCCAGCGAACACGCCAAACGCCAAAAACAGTTACAACAAGAGTTTATGGAAATAAAAGTGATCCGTTAATTAAGATCACAGACTTAATGCAATAACTGTCAATATCGCCGATTAACCTTTCAACTCCGCTAGTTTTATTTTTACCCGCTTCTCTGAAACAGGAAAAGCTGTCCCTAACTGTTGAGCAAAAAGAGAGACTCGCAATTCTTCCATCATCCAGTAAATTTCAGCTAAGTCATGGTTCTCTTTTTCATTACTCATCATTGTTTTACACAATGCCATATAGCGAGCTTCTAATTCATGTAAGGCAATGGTATGTAAACGATCTTGATTAGGGTTAAGCGGTAATTTTTCTAATCGTTTATCTAATGCCTGTAAATATCGTTTTAAATCAGGTAATTTCTTTTCACCTATTTGGCAGGCAAAACCGGGAAAAATAAGTCGCTGTAACTGCGATTTAATATCCCCCTGCGCCACTAACATGGTGAGATCTACCTTACCTTTTAAACGTTTATTAATACCATGTGCCAACGTTAGAATCTGCTCGACTAATTGCGTAATAAGTAAGGTCCGTTCAGCTAATTCAGCGCGTACCAGCTCTTTTTGAATTTCAAACTGCGCTGCCGTTCGAACATTATCTTGTCCCGTTAAAATCGCATCAACAGCACAAGCAATACAGTCATCGATGAGATCTTTAACTTGACCGAATGGGGTAAAGTACAAACCCAACTTCGCTTTATTTGGCAGACTCTGCTGTAAATATTTAATCGGCGAAGGAACATTTAACAAAACTAGGCGTCGTATACCCGCTTGATTAACACGCAACGCTTTTTGTTCATTGTCAAATAACTCAATGGCAACGCTTTTATTTTTATCAACCAAAGCTGGAAACGCTTTTACTTCATAACCTCCATGATCTTTACTAAAAGATCGCGGTAACTTACCAAAGTCCCACTCTACTAAATTACTTTTTTCAATGCCCTGTTTCGAAACTTTCGATAGCGTCTGTTTAACCTCGCCCTTTAATTGATGTTGTAATAACGCCAAATCAGTGCCTAAGGCGACACTTTTACGCTTATCGTCAATAACATTAAACTTCATTTTTAAATGAGTAGCGAGAGCTGAAATGTCCCATGCATCGGCAGGAATTTGTACACCAGTCATGCGCAACAATTGCTTAGCAAAGCTACTGAGCAAATCTCCCTGTAATGGTTGCATCGCGGCTAAGGCTGCCTCCGCATAATTAGGAGCGGGTACAAAATTACGACGTAAGGTTTTAGGTAAAGTTTTAATCAGTGCAATTAACAATTCATTACGCAGTGCGGGAATTTGCCAATCAAAGCCGCTGTTTTGTACTTGATTGAGTAATGCTAAGGGAATATCAACCGTGACCCCATCCTGTGCACTACCAGGTTCAAAGGCATAGCTTAATCGAAATTTAAAATCGCCCTGCTGCCAAAAATCAGGATAAGCATTTATTGTAATATTATCGGCATCGTGCGCCATTAAATCTGCACGTTGATAATCTAATAAATCAGGGTTATTTTTCTTTTCTCGATTCCACCAGCTATCAAACTGTTTGCTACTCGCTACATTATTTGGAATATGTTTATCGTAAAAATAGAACAGCGTTTCATCATCAACTAATATATCGCGACGCCGAGATTTATGCTCTAACTCTTCAATATCATTAAGTAATGCTTGATTTTGGGTAAAAAATTGATGACCCGTGATAAATTCCCCTTCAACCAGTGCATGACGAATAAATAGCTCTCTACAGAGTATCGGGTCAATGTTGGTATAGGTGACTTTTCTTCTCACTACAATGGGTAAGCCATACAAGGTTTGATTCTCAAAGGCCATTACCACGCCTGATTTTTTCTGCCAATGGGGCTCTGAATAACTCCGCTTAATTAAATGCTGTCCCTGCGCTTCGACCCATTCAGGTTTAATACGGGCAATAATACGAGCAAATAACTTTGAGGTTTCAACTAATTCGGCTGACATGATCCATTTGGGTTGTTTTTTAAACAAACTAGACCCAGGAAAAATCAAAAATTTACTGTTGCGCGCGCCTAAATACTCCGCATCCTTATCTTTAAAACCAATATGCGATAATAGCCCTGCTAATAAAGCTTGGTGTATATCATCAAAATTAGCTGGTTGTGAATTTATCTTGATCCCTAATTCATCACTAACCTGCTTAATTTGTGTATAAATATCTTGCCACTCTCTGACACGCATATAAGCTAAAAACTCTTTCTGGCACATATTTCTAAATTGATTACTAGAAAGTTCGCTACGTTGTTCATTAAGGTAATTCCAAAGATTAACAAAGGCGATGTAATCGGAGTCTTTATCATAGAAACGTCGATGCTTTTCGTCGGAAGCCTGCTGTTTATCTAAAGGTCTTTCACGAGGATCTTGGATACTTAATGCAGCACTGATGACCATCACTTCATGAACGCAGCCAAATTCGCTTGCAGCAAGTATCATACGTGCCAAACGCGGATCAACGGGTAATTTGGCTAAATTACGCCCAAGAGGGGTCAATTTTTTACGTGGATCTTTAACCGCGAGATTAACCGCACCTAACTCTTCTAATAGGGTAAAGCCATCTTTAATATTACGATCTTGCGGAGGCTCTACAAAGGGAAACTGATTAATCTCACCAAGGCCAAGCGCCAGCATCTGTAAGATCACTGATGATAGGTTGGTACGTAAAATTTCCGGATCGGTAAATTCAGGGCGAGAAAGGAAATCATCTTCACCATAAAGACGAATACAAACACCATCACTCACACGTCCACAACGACCTTTACGCTGATTGGCACTGGCCTGTGAAATTGGCTCTATGGGTAAGCGCTGCACCTTAGTACGATAACTATAGCGACTGATACGCACCGTTCCCGTATCAATGACATATTTAATACCAGGAATGGTTAATGAGGTTTCCGCAACATTGGTGGCTAATACAATACGTTGACCTCGATGCGACTGAAAAATACGATTTTGTTCGGCAACACTTAAACGTGCAAACAGGGGTAAAACTTCAGTATCGCGCAAATTACGACGATTTAATGCTTCCGCTGTATCACGTATTTCACGTTCACCATTCATAAAAATAAGAATGTCGCCACGTCCCATGCGCTGCAGTTCATCGACGGCGTTGAAAATACCCTCAATTTGATCGCCACCAGCATACTCCTCCAAGGGGCGATATAATGTTTCAACGGGAAAAGTTCGACCAGATACTTCGATAATAGGTGCATGCTGCCCACTTTTATCGACAAAATGATGTGCGAAACGCTCGGGATCGATGGTGGCAGAAGTGATAATAACTTTGAGATCAGGACGACGTGGTAAGAGACGTTTTAAATACCCTAATAAAAAATCGATATTTAAACTACGCTCATGTGCTTCATCGATAATAATAGTGTCATATTGACTGAGAAAGCGGTCATTTTGAATTTCCGCTAACAAAATACCATCGGTCATTAATTTAATATAAGTGTTTTCACTCACTTTATCGGTAAAACGTACTCGATAACCAACGGCTTCGCCTAAGGGAGAATCGAGTTCTTCGGCAATACGGGATGCAACGGTACGCGCTGCTAAACGTCTTGGCTGAGTATGGGCAATTAAACCGCTAACACCACGCCCTAATTCAATGCATATTTTTGGAATTTGGGTGGTTTTACCAGAACCAGTTTCCCCAGCAATGATAACAACTTGATGGTCACGTATCGCCTCTGCTATTTCAGTTTTCTTTTCACAAACGGGCAGATCAGGGTAACTAACTTTTGGCAAATGTTGTAAACGGTAGCTACGTTTATCAATCGAATTTTGTATATCACAGGCAATTTTTGTTAAGGCATTCTCAACTTTGTCTGGGTCACTATTTTTTAGCGCACCATCAATACGGCGAGAGAAACGAAATTGGTCTTTATATAAAGCACTTTTAAGGTGTTTTTTTAAAGTAGAAACGGACATGGTCAAAACAATTACCTAACAACAATCAAAAAAGCGATCCTAACAAGTCACACTGCAAAATGATAGAACTGCTTTTCTATATCACCATGCTAGAAATAGGCTCAATAACGCTCTTAATTAACTTCTGTACAACAGGAGTCTAAAGCGAATAGACTATTATCTTCCTTCGACTTCATCTGTAAAAATACGGAAACTATTTCAGGATTAAAACATGTACCGCTGCGAAGTTTCAACTCAACAAGCGCCTCTTCATCGGAAAGCGCTAATCGATAAGAGCGATCTGAGGTCAAGGCATCCCAAAAATCTGCCACGGATAAAATTTGTGCGATTAGCGGAATCTCTTCGCTTTCCAATCCCATTGGATAACCTTGAGAATCCCAACGCTCATGGTGATATAACACATATTTTGCAAATTTGTTTAACTGTTTAGAATTCCTTAATACTTGGTAACCCCAATAGGAATGATTCTGTATTAACGCATACTCTTTCTCGCAGAGTTTGCCTTTTTTATTTAGGATCTCTTTAGGCACAACGGTTTTGCCTATATCGTGTAAAATACCAGCCCAATAAGTATGTTGGATATCTTCCTCTGATAGCCCTAACTCAATAGCGATACTTCTGCCAAGATTAGCAACATTTTCTGAATGCCCTTTGGTATAAGGGTCATGAATTTCTAACATATTGAGCATAACATCAGCAATTTCATGCTGAAACTCTTCAAGCTCTAAATTGAGATAATCTATTTCAATACTATGTTTTTGTAATTGTGAATACTGCTTTTCAAATTCTATTTCTCTTTCTTTAGTATCAGTGATATCAATAGCGATACCCAACATGGCGAGTTCATCGGAAGAAGCACTTTTGAACGGTATTTTGGTCGTTTGCATGATCTTTACACTACCGTCAAACTCATGATTCTCCTCTTCAGGAATAAACTTCATCCTATTATTATTAATAACCTCTAAATCATCACTTAAGAATGCTTGCACTTCTTCTACAGGATAAGTTCCACTTTTATCGTGTAATTGCAAATGGTTTTTGCCTTCCATTTGCTCTGCTGTTAACCCATAACCAGCAGCCGTTGCTTTATTAACCAATATAAATCTCCCATGTCTATCTTTGGCAAATATTTTATGGGAACAAGGTCGATGATTTGTCGTAATTCACTGTTTTTAGCTTCTATCTGTTTACGGTACGCCTCTTCATTCTTATAAGCATCACAGAGATTATCCAATATTTTGTTAAGCTCAAAATATTGTAAGTTCTCTTGATTTACCTTATTCAAGGGTATTTCATTACTCACATCGAACAAATATTGTAATTTTCGATATACTTTTCTTTTTATATTTATCTGATAAAGCATATAAATAGAAAAGAACAGCGCAAAAAGCAATAGAGCAAATATAGAACTATTTTGGGTTAATTCATTGTGCAATAAAATGAAAAACAACAACCCCAGAATAACGGATGTATAAACCCATTCAACTTGAATATTTTTATTCAATATCTTGGTTAATGAATATTTCATACGACTGTACCCTTTAGCCTTTTAGTCATTACTGCAGTCCCTGCTAAACAGCCAACAAAATGATCTTTTAATTACTTATTGTTTATGATCGCATTAAATAAAGAAATTTGCGAGTCATTGTCATTTAAGCATTTTATATAGTGATATTGATCACCTCCATTAGCTAAAAATAATGCGCGATTTTCAACGGCTAACTCTTCAATGGTCTCTAAACAATCACAGGCAAATGCTGGACTAATAATATCAACTGATTTAACACCAGAACGAGCAAACTCTGCTAATGAGAGGTCAAGATATGGAGTTAACCACTCTTCTCGTCCTACTCTGGATTGATAGCAAAGTTGATATTGCTTATCACGCAATCCTAATGCGGCAACAACTCGCGCAACAGTCCCCTCTACCTGCTGTTGATAAACGTCACCTAGGCTCACATAGCGTTTAGGAATACCGTGAAAGGAGAAAACAAGCAATTCAGCTTGTCCGTGGGTTTGCCAATGATTTTTAATGGAGTCAACTAGCGCTTCAATATATAAAGGATGGTCATGGTAATCATGAATAAATGTGAGTGCGGGAAAGTTAAACTTATTTTTAAAAGCGGCCGCAATTTGATCAAATATCGGCGCGGTAGTTGATACAGAATATTGTGGATATAGAGGTAATACGGTTAGCTCAGTGACCCCTTGTTGAACAAATTTTTCTATTTGAGAAGCAATAGAAGGATTGCCGTAGGTCATTGCATAATCAACCATAATGTTCTGCTGATTTAATTGAAGAGCAAGTTTTTCAGTTTGTCGTTGTGTGTAAAAACGCAATGGCGAACCATCTTTAGTCCAAATACTTTGATATAACTTAGTCACTTTTGCGGTGCGAATTGGAAGAATAATAAAATTAAGCAGAGGTAACCAAAACCAGCGAGGTTGATCAACAACGCGTTTATCCGATAAAAACGCTTTTAAAAACTGCTTAACACCTTTTTTAGTCGGCATTGCAGGCGTACCTAAATTAACCAACAATACAGCACGTCTCTTATCCATATAGACTCCCTTAAGCTATAAAAAAAGGGGCTAAATGCCCCTTCATACGATCTATATATGTAAAGTCAGCAAGGACAATAGTGCCCAGATGCTAGAGATAACATAGAAGTATAGTAATAGAACCGATTAACCAAGGATAGCCGTTAATTCAGCACTGATTGTATCAACGGCTTTAGTGCCATCAAATTTGCAATGCGCACCATTACCCTGTGCGGCTTCATTTTGATAGTAAGCGACAAGAGGCTCAGTTTGCGCATGATAAATATCTAAACGTTTACGTACAGTAGCTTCTTCATCATCAGGTCTAATCACTAAATCATCACCGGTAACATCATCCTTACCTTCAACGGCAGGTGGATTGTAAACGATATGATAGGTACGACCAGAGCCAGAATGAACTCGACGGCCAGCCATACGTTTAACAATTTCTTCATCTGGCACATCAAATTCAAGAACGAAATCAACAATTACACCAGCTGCTTTCATGGCATCTGCCTGAGGAATTGTACGAGGGAAGCCATCTAATAGAAAACCTTTTGCGCAATCAGCTTGTGCAATACGCTCTTTAACTAATCCAATAATTAACTCATCAGAAACAAGTTGCCCTGCATCCATTAGCTCTTTCGCTTTCAGACCAAGTTCAGTACCTGCTTTTGCTGCAGCTCTCAACATATCCCCTGTGGAAATTTGTGGGATCCCGTATTTATCCATTATAAATTGAGCTTGTGTACCTTTACCAGCACCTGGAGCACCTAATAAGATAATGCGCATATTGCATCCTTCATGATTAAAAAATTGAAAAAGAAATTTACACGTTTACGCCTAATTTCTCAAGTTTATAAATAAAAAAAGGCCGACATAAGCCGACCTTTATAGTACATATTAATATGATTAAGCGAGTAATAGCTTATTGATACGACTTACAAATGCAGATGGATCATCAAGGCTACCCTTTTCTGATAGTGTCGCTTGTTCAAGGAGCAATTCAGCCCATTGTGCAAACAACTCTTCATCGGCCATATCAGCTAATTTAACAATCAACTCATGCTCTGGATTAATCTCAAAAATAGGCTTGCTATCGGGAACAGGTTGCCCCATTTGCGCCATTAACTTGGCCATTTGAGTGCTCATATCATCATTATCAGCAACAATACAAGAGGGTGTTGTGGTTAAACGGTGCGTTAAGCGTACTTCTTTAACTTTATCACCTAACACCGTTTTAACTCGCTCAATAAAGCTAGCAAATTCAGTTTCTTGCTTTTCTTGCTCTTTTTTATCTTCTTCGCTATCAAGTTTACCTAAATCTAAATCGCCCTGTGTAACAGAAGTAAATTTCTTACCATCGTACTCGGTCAAATGACTTAAGAACCACTCATCAATACGGTCAGACATTAATAGTACTTCGATACCTTTTTTACGTAGCACTTCGAGATGAGGGCTATTCTTAGCGGCATTAAAGCTATCAGCTGTGATGTAGTAAATTTTATATTGGCCTTCAACCATACGACTAATGTAAGCATCCAGTGAAACTGTCTGCTCAGCAGCATCTGTCTGTGTTGAAGAGAAACGCAATAATTTAGCAATTTTTTCTTTGTTGCTAAAGTCTTCTGCAGGCCCTTCTTTTAATACTTGACCAAACTCTTTCCAAAACTTGTTGTACTCTTCTTCGTTATTCGATGCAAATTTCGCCAGCATAGAAAGAACACGTTTAGTACAAGCACTACGCAATTTAGCAGTAATACGGGTATCTTGTAGAATTTCACGAGACACGTTAAGTGGTAGATCATTTGAATCTAAGACACCTTTTACAAAACGCAAGTAGGTCGGCATAAACTGTTCAGCGTCATCCATAATGAATACACGTTGTACATAAAGTTTTAAGCCATGCGCCTTTTCACGATTCCATAGGTCAAATGGTGCACGTTTAGGGATATATAATAGGCTTGTGTACTCTTGCTCACCTTCAACTTTATTATGACTCCAAGTTAATGGGTCTTCAAAATCATTGGCAATATGCTTATAGAACTCTTTATACTCTTCGTCTTTAAGGTCAGATTTAGCACAACTCCATAGCGCAGTCGCTTTATTAACAGATTCCCAAACAGCTTCGCTACCTGGGATTTTTTCACCGTCAGGACCTTCTGTTTCAGGAGTTGCTTCTTTAAACATTTGCACTGGAATACTGATATGATCTGAATATTTAGCAACAATACCACGTAATTTATAATCATTTAAAAATTCAGTTTCATCATCACGAAGATGAAGAATAATTTCCGTACCACGGTCTGCTTTTACAATATCAGCGACAGTGTAATCGGATTCACCGTTAGATTCCCAGCATGTACCCTGTGATGCATCTTCGCCCGCTTTGCGTGTATTTACTGTCACTTTATCGGCAACGATAAACGCCGAGTAAAAACCAACACCGAATTGACCAATGAGTTGTGAGTCCTTAACTTGATCGCCCGATAATTGTGCAAAGAAATCACTTGTACCAGATTTAGCAATAGTACCTAGATGTTCGATCACTTCATCACGCGTCATACCGATACCATTATCACTAATGGTGATGGTTTTTAAATCGGCATCAAAACTCAAACGAACACGTAAGTCACCATCATTTTCAAAAAGAGAGCCATCTGATAACGCTTTAAAACGCAATTTATCCGCTGCATCGGCAGCATTAGAAACAAGCTCACGTAAGAAAATTTCTTTATTAGAATACAGTGAGTGGATCATTAATTTAAGAAGTTTGCCAGTATCAGCACTAAAAGTATGATTTTGTTGATGTTCCATAATATCTATTTCTCTTTTAATTAGCCTAAACAAGACTGGGGTTTAAACGATAATAGATAGATGGGGATAGTGATTTCTTTTTCAAGGCACTTATGATGATTTATTCAAAAATGGCCTTAAAAATCTCAACGCTGTTATATAACAACGTCGAGAATAACGACAAGAGGGCTAATATAATAAGCTAATCTTTCTTTTTACGACGCATTGGCGTAAAACCAATCTCCTGTGCTTCATGGAATATTTTATTAACAGCTTTTTTAACTTTTACTTTTTTCTTGGCAACTTTATGCTTACCTTCAACCATAGCCCCTTTGTTGTCGGCGACTTTAGCCTGTACTTCTTTAATTCCCTTAAACTTAGGCTGAATACCTTCGACACAATCAAAGGTTATTATTTGCTGAACAAAAGCTTCCACTTTTTTAAAGTTTAGCCAATCTTTAGGGCCAACAATAGAAATAGCATCACCCTTTTCCCCAGCTCGACCAGTGCGCCCGATACGGTGAATGTACTCTTCACTATGTTTGGGAATATCAAAATTAATAACATGACTGACATTAAGTAGATCTAATCCACGCGAGGCAATATCGGTGGTGACAAGAATCGCTTTTTTACCACGCGCAAAATCATCCATTATTTGATTACGGTTGCTCTGTGTTAAATCACCGTGTAATGCACTTGCACTGTACCCTTTAGCAATCAGCGTTTCACTTAAACGTTCTGTATCACTTCGTGTTGCAGTAAAAATGATGGCCTGCTTAATTGCGGCATCATTAATAAAATGAAACAGTAATTTCTCTTTCTGATTTAAGTTATCGGCCAAATAAAATCGTTGTGTAATTTCGCTATGCTGCTGATTTTCTTCACCAACAGAGATACGCACCGGCGCTTTTAGCATATTGGCAGCAAACTCATTGACCTCGGCATGGCCAAGTGTTGCAGAAAAGAGCAGGGTTTGACGCAGACGATGGTTCGCTTCATCATTAATTGCTTTAAGCTGTTCAGCAAACCCCAAGTCGAGCATACGATCCGCTTCATCTAAGATGAGTAACTCTAATCCATGTAGATGCAAAAGCCCCTTTTTTAAATGATCAACAATACGTCCAGGTGTACCAACAACAAATTGTGGATCTTTATCTAGTTGCTTAACCTGCTCATTAAAATTCTCACCGCCTAATACCAAGGTAGATTTTAAGCTCGTATTGGCGACCAATAAGCGCAGCTGTGAATATACTTGCTTAGCCAATTCTCGGGTAGGCGTTAAAATCAAAACGCGGGGATCGCGTTTCGTTAAGGCACGTGTTTTCAAAACACGTTGCATTGCAGGCAATAGATAAGCCAATGTTTTACCTGATCCTGTTTTCGATGATGCAAGTAAGTCCTTTCCTGCAACCGCAACAGGGACTGCCTGTGCTTGAATTTTCGTAGCTTCGCTAAATCCAAGGTGAGATAACGAAATAATTAAGCGGCGATCAACCGGTAAATCTTCAATCAGCAAAGCATGCTCCAAAGCGATAAAATAAAATCATAGGTAAGTAGTATAACGATTAAGCAAGAAAAGAAGAAATGAAGAATGAGATAAAAATAAAATTGTGACCATTTATCCACTATCTAAATTAGATTCATGCTAGATAGTGGATAGTATTACAGACTATATTGCACTCATCCCCATTTCGAAAATCAATTTTTCAGCTGTACATTCAAAATGAAGAGTTACTTCTAGGTCAACGCTATCGGCATTTACCGTTTCTTTAGTTGTCACTTCAACACTTGCAAATCGTGCTTTAGCTGCATCGATATATTTTTGCGCAAGTTGTGCAACGGCTGCTTTATCTGCACCTGAAAAAGGTAATATCAATAGTGTATCATCTTCATGAATGACACTACCTAACTCAACGATGGTACCACAAGCTTCACATACATCATTATTAATTTTATCTTGAGACATCACAACCTCCTCGGTCGTATTAAAGAAAACTTGTCACTGATTATACTGCGCTTTAAATAAAAAAAAGGCGATAATTAATTATCGCCTTTTCAGTATCATTTGTTACTTAACAGATCATGCTAATGGGTACTTGTCTAAGTTCCAAATAGTAGCAGAGTAATCTTCAATTGAACGGTCAGAGTTAAATTTACCCATCGCGCCAGAGTTAAGAATCACTTTCTCAGCCCATGTTGCTTGGTCACGGTACATTACGTCAACACGTTGATGTGCAGCACAGTAAGATGCGTAATCAGCTAGACATAGATACTCATCACCACCTTCTAGTAGCGTACGCTTGATATCTGATAGCGCACCAGGTTGACCAGGTGTGAAGAAATCAGAATCTAACCAATCAAGCACTGATTTTAGCTCTGGGTTGCTGTAGTAGTAATCAAAAGGATTATATCCTTTATCTTTCAATGCTTTCACTTCATCAACACTTAGACCGAAGATAAACATGTGCTCTGCACCAATCTCTTCTGCCATTTCGATGTTTGCGCCATCCATTGTACCAACAGTTAATGCACCATTGATTGCAAATTTCATGTTACCAGTACCTGATGCTTCTAGGCCTGCTGTAGAGATTTGCTCAGAGATATCCGCAGCTGGGAATAATTTCTCTGCTAGTGATACACGGTAGTTTGGTAAGAATACAACTTTTAATTTACCTTTAACACGCGCGTCGTTATTCACTTTATCTGCAATTTTGTTTAGTGCAAATATGATTTGTTTAGCCATGTAGTAACCTGGTGCTGCTTTAGCGCCAAAGATAAATACACGAGGAACCATATCGTAATCTGGGTTATCTAATAAACGTTTGTATAGAGTCAAGATATGAATCAGATTCAATTGTTGACGTTTGTACTCGTGTAGACGTTTAATTTGAATATCAAAGATTGCATCAGCAGAAACTTCAACACCCGTTAGATTTTTAATGATTCGAGCAAGTTCTAGTTTGTTATCTTTTTTGATATCCATGAAGCGTTTTTGCAAAGCTACATCTTTTGCTTTTGGTAGTACGCCACGTAGTTTATCAAGATTAACAACCCAATCTGTACCCACTTCATCATCATATAATCCAGCTAGTTTTGGATTACATGCTTTTAACCAACGACGTGGTGTAACACCATTTGTTACGTTAACTAATTTAGTTGGGAATAGCTCATGGTACTCTGGGAATAGATCTGTTTTTACAAGTTCAGAGTGAACCGCAGCAACACCATTTACTTTGTATGATGTAACAACACATAGGTTAGCCATACAAACTTTACGATCATGACCTTCTTCAATGATAGATAGTTTTGCTTTCTTATCATTGTCGCCAGGCCATTTTTCTTCAACTAATTCAAGGAATTGACGGTTGATTTCAAAAATAATTTCAAGGTGACGAGGTAATACTTTTTCAAATAGGCTAACAGACCATTTTTCTAATGCTTCAGGCAATAGAGTGTGGTTTGTGTAAGCAAACACTTTTTGACAGATTGACCAAGCGAAGCTCCACTCTAAACGCTCTTCATCCACTAAAATACGCATTAATTCAGGAATTGCGATAGTTGGATGTGTATCATTTAATTGAATCGCAACTTTTTCAGGCAATTTGTTCCAATCGCTGTTGTGACGCTTGAAGCGACGTAAAATATCTTTTACTGAACATGCACAGAAGAAGTATTGTTGAACTAAACGTAACTCTTTACCTTCTTGTGTTGTGTCGTTTGGATAAAGTACTTTTGACACTGTTTCTGCTTTTGATTTTTCAGTTTGTGCATCAACATAACCACCGGCATTAAATACGTCCCAGTCAAATGCTTCATGAGCACGACTTTCCCATAAACGTAGAACGTTAACTGTTTTAGCACCGTAACCAACAATTGGCACATCCCATGGCACACCCTTAAGTTTTTGACCTGCATGCCAAACTTTATGTGAACTTCCATCTTCGTCAAATACAGTTTCAACATAACCAAATAGAGGTACTTCTTGAATTGACTCTGGACGACAAATTTCCCATGGGTTACCGTATTCGCGCCATGTATCTGGACGTTCAATTTGACGACCATCTTGGAATGATTGTGCAAACAAACCATTTTCATAATGGATACCGTAACCAATTGCTGGGTACCCTAGCGTTGCTAGTGAATCGATAAAACAAGCAGCTAGACGACCTAAACCACCATTACCAAGAGCCATATCTGGCTCTTCATCACATACTTCGTAAATATCTTTACCAAGTGCTTTAAGTGCATCTTCTGCCACTCTAAATAATTCTAAGTTATGTAGATTATTAGAAAGTAAACGTCCCATTAAAAATTCAAGAGAAAGGTAATTTACAGAACGAACGTCTTTAGATGAATGATTTTGTTGAGTCTGTGTCAGTTTATCAAACACCATTTCATTAACGGCATGACAAGTCGCATTCCACCAAGCTTTATTATTCGCTTTTTGAGGATCTGTACCTAGACCTTTTTGTAAACGGTCAAGTATTGATTGTTGCATCTGTGCACTTGTGCATTCAGCTACGTCATTTTTACTTTTTACTGCTTGGGTCTTTTTACTAGACATAATGTACCTACGTTTGTATTAATTAATTAGTAGCAAGAGAATCATGAACTGATTACTCATTACTGTAAAATTTCGAATGATAACGTTAGTATTAAATGATACTTACCGAACTACCTTTACCATTATTCGCTTTTCAAGTAATTATTATCCTTTAAAAACAGGTATAACAATAATGAAACAGCCCCCCTTAGTCCTCCTCCTTTTTTCTACGCCCCCCCTACTAGTTAACTATTTTTTTAAGCGATTTTCGACTCAAGTGTAGGTAATTACTATGTTTACTCGTACTCATGTCACAATTAAAACAACATTAATAGAAAGGTATTTATTAGCAAGTAGTGATGGAGATCACATTCAGTGATTGGAAAATATAATAAAAAAATAAGGGGAATAAGGCTTCTAATACCTAAATGCGCTAACTAAGCCTCCCCTTTTAAGAGGGGAAGCTCAATTTTACGGCAAATTACAAACCTGCTTTTGCAAATGCTTGCGCAACAATTTCTTGCGCTTCTTTTTGAATTAACGCGATATGTTCTTCACCTAAAAAGGATTCAGAGTATATTTTGTAGATGTTTTCTGTACCAGAAGGACGAGCTGCAAACCAACCATTTTCAGTGGTCACTTTAAGACCACCAATAGCCGCTCCGTTTCCTGGCGCATGGGTTAATTTAGCGGTGATTTTTTCACCCGCTAAGGTTTCCGCTTCAACTAGATCGGGAGTTAGATTTGCCAATACCGCTTTTTGCTCTGGTGAAGCAGGTGCATCAAAACGGGTATAAACTGGCGCACCAAATTTTTCCGCAAATTCCGCATAATGTTCACCAGGATCGCGACCGGTTACGGCGATTATTTCAGCGGCTAATAACGCCAAAATAATACCATCTTTATCGGTACTCCATACACCACCATCTTTACGCAAAAATGATGCTCCAGCACTCTCTTCACCACCAAAACCAAAGGAGCCGTCAAATAAACCATCAACAAACCATTTAAAGCCAACGGGTACTTCAGACATCTCACGGCCTAACTGACCAACAACGCGATCAATCATTGAGCTAGATACCAATGTTTTACCTACTTTGGCATTCGCAGACCACTCAGGGCGATGAGTAAATAGATAATTAATTGCTACCGCTAAGTAATGGTTTGGATTTAGTAATCCATGACTCTTCGTTACAATACCATGACGGTCATAATCAGGATCATTGGCAATAGCAACATCAAATCTATCTTTTAATTTGATCAGCCCAGCCATCGCATAGGGAGATGAACAATCCATACGGATCTTGCCATCTTTGTCTAGCGTCATAAATGAGAAAGTAGGATCAATTCGATCGTTAACGACTTCAATGTTTAAGCCGTAAGTTTTTGCGATAACAGGCCAGTATGCAGCACCAGATCCACCTAATGTATCCACGCCAATTTTCAATCCTGCTTTAGCTATCGCATCAAGATTTAATACATTTTTTAAATCATCGACATAGGGTTGAATATAATCATATTCTTCAACAAAATCAGAGGCCATTGCTTCGGCAAAGTCTTCTTGTAAAATATCATCATAATTGTCATTAAGAATTTCATTGGCGCGATCTTGAATGATTTTTGTCACATCGCTGTCAGCTGGCCCGCCATTAGGTGGGTTATATTTAAAACCACCATCTTCTGGTGGATTATGTGATGGTGTAATAACAATACCATCTGCTAAGTTATCTGGATGCGCTTTATTATGTTGCAAAATAGCATGAGAAATAACGGGAGTTGGTGTATACCCACCACCGGCTTGCACAACAACTTTAATGCCGTTGGCAACTAAAACTTGTACTGCTGAGGCAAATGCAGGTTCAGATAATGCGTGTGTATCCTTACCAATGAACATTGGTCCTGTATAGCCTTTCTCTTTACGATATTCGGCCAATGCTTGGCTAATTGCTAAAATATGCAATTCAGTAAAAGCATTTTTAAATGAACTACCGCGATGCCCTGAAGTACCAAAAGCAACTTGCTCACTTGCCACGGTAACATCAGGAAGATTGATATAATAAGCTGAAACTAGCTTTGGAATATCGACTAAATCGCTTGCTTGTGCGTGCAGGCCTGCACGTGGATGAATTGCCATAATATCACTACCTCAAAGTATAAATAAAAATTAAATTTCGTCTTGGATACGCGCAATTAAATCTGGATCATAGTCCATCGCGCTCATCATCTGCGTTAAAATAATACGTTTTCTGCCAGTATTAGCATTAGTAACCACCCAAAAAGGGGTAAAAGGAATATCCCTCGGTTTGCTTGCTACCAACAATGCAACCTCCTCTTCATTGTCAGAAGCTAATAATGCTTCTAAATTTTGCCCTAAGTAGTCTCGAGAACGTCCCTTTACCACTTTTGCCGCTTCAACAAAAGCACTCGTTTTTTCATAGTACATCGCCGTCAGCAGCATCTTAAATTTATTCGTGACAATAGCTTCATTTTGAAAAGAAGCGTGTCCCATTAGCGCCTCAACACCATGTGCGAGTGCGTCAGGTAATGAGGGTTCAGCGGCAGGACAAATAATTTCGTCGCTAGGCTCACTGATTGTTGTATCAGGATTATCAATTGCAACTTCATGATGCTCTACCATATCAGTCTTAGCTGCAGGTGCAGGTATTGAAAGTAAACGACGCAAAATTTGTGAGGGTGTTTCACCAAACGCTTCTATATTAGTTAGAATATATCTGTAAAGGTCATCTTCAATTTCAATTACTTTCATTTATTCCCCGCTCAATATTGTAAAAAAACGCCAGCTAATGTGACATATATGTTAAACTTAGCGCTATTATCTAGATATATCTTAAATATTTTTATATTTTATATTTTCACTTAAAATAGATTCTTATGCTACTTAATTACCTACTAAAACCGCAAGCTTTAAATGAAACAGATCAAAAACATGGTAATATTTTTATATTACATGGTTTATTTGGCAGCTTATCCAACTTATCCCCCTTGGCAAAATCATTAGCTAGCAGACAACAAACTATCTGTGTTGATTTACGTAATCATGGCAATAGCCAACACAGTAAAATAATGACCTATGACGCAATGGCCAATGATATATTTACGCTCGCAGATCATCTTGATATAGAGCATTTTTCCATCATAGGGCATTCCATGGGAGGGAAAGTTGCCATGAGTTGTGCACTGCAACAACCACAACGAGTCAATAAATTAGTTATCGCTGATATTGCCCCTGTTAGCTATGACAATAAGCACAGCAGCGTTTTTGCAGGATTAAATGCCATCCGTAATTGCAAAATAGAAAATAAGCAAGAGGCAGATATAATATTAAGTCAATACGTGAAAGAAGCCGGAGTTCGCCAATTTTTGCTAAAATCATTACGCCTAAAAAACAACCAGTACGATTTTCAATTCAACCTTGATGCACTCTCGCGAAATTATGACCATATCTGCAGCTGGCCAGAATACAGCAGCGCTTTTGTTAATCAGACACTATTTATTAAAGGAGCTAATTCCGATTATATTAATACTCAATCACAACCTGTTATTCAGCGTTTATTCCCTAATGCATCTGGAAAAATAATCGAAAATACAGGACATTGGCTACATGCAGAAAAACCAGACATTTTTAATCGTTTGGTTGGGAAATTTTTTAGTGTATAAGCTCCCCCGTTCTCAAAACGCACAAGTAGCTGTATTAGATTTTTTAAGGTAAATGCGAGTGGCTTGCATTTAACCTTTATGCTATATTTCTCTTTTTTTAATGACCCCTAATCTATGTTACAAGAATATACAGAACAAATAGAGGTGGTTGGACTTTATGGTTTTTACCTCGCACTCTTTTTATTGATAGGTTTTTCAATTCAAGATGTATTAAAACGTGGTAATGTACCTAAATATGGTCGCAATGTTGTCTGGGCCGTACTATTTTTTGGCTGTACGGGCTTTATCGCCAAAGCAATTATTGAAATAATATGGAACACCGCTGGTATTAAATAGAAAAAATCACAATAAACCCTTTTAGGTGAAAAAATGGCAAAAGAATCATTTGATCGTATTACCCACGATCTTTTTGCTGATGAGGTACGTATTGGAAGACCTAAAAGCAATCCGCACTCTCGGCAAATACAGCTTAGAATTAATAAGCAAAAACAAGTACAACGAGATAAGCTAAAAGGCTTAAAGCGTATTGAACTAAAAGTTGATAAGCAGTTATTTGAACAATTAAATGCGCTATCGAAAAAACAGAACATTAGCCGTGCTGAACTCATTAATCAGTTACTGCATGCACAAGTAAATAAATAAATACAAGGTATATATATGTCAAGCGTAGGTATTTTTTTTGGTAGTGATACAGGCAATACAGAAGCAGTTGCGAATATGCTACAAAAAGAGTTAGGGAAGCACTTAGTCGAAGTTAAAGATATCGCGAAAAGTAGCAAAGAAGATATTGCAGAATTTAGCTTATTACTATTTGGAATCCCAACCTGGTATTACGGTGAAGCACAATGTGACTGGGATGACTTTTTTCCAGACCTAGAAGATATTGATTTTACAGATAAATTAGTCGCCATTTTTGGTTGTGGCGATCAAGAAGACTATGCTGAATATTTCCTTGATGCGATGGGACAACTTGGCTCTATTGTTGAAAGCAAAGGTGCCATTATAGTCGGTCATTGGCCAACAGATGGATACGATTTTGAAGCATCAAAAGCATTGGTTGATGATAATCACTTTATCGGTTTAGGTATTGATGAAGATCGCCAACCAGAATTAACGGCTTCACGTGTACAAACATGGGCAAAACAAATTTATAACGAAATGTGTTTAGCAGAGTTAGCTGATTAAATATAAATAGACAAACGTTGAGAAATAATTATGCCTTTCAATAATGATGCAAAAGAAGCAATCAAAAAAGAAGCATTAAAAAAAATAATTAAAAATGCCGGATTAAAGGCAACAGCCCAACGTGTAAAAATATTAGGTTTACTGCAACTAGAAGATAACCAACATATCAGTGCAGAGGATCTCTATAAAAAGTTACTTGAAGGTCAGGATGATAACGTTTCAGGTAGTGTTGGCGTTGCAACAGTTTACCGGGTATTAAATCAATTTGATGAAGCAGGTCTTCTCACTCGACACCATTTTGAAGGTGGAAAATCACTGTTTGAATTAGCCAACCAACACCATCATGATCATCTTATTTGCTTGAAATGTGGTGAAGTAATTGAATTTACAGATGATTCTATAGAAAAGCTACAACATAAAATTGCCCAACAACATGGCATAAAGCTTTCAAGCCATAGCCTCTATTTATACGGTGAACCTATTGATGGCGTTTGTAACCACAAATAACCGATCATAAATTTATCGGTTAGTAAGCGCAATATCTTCAAGCATTTACTAACCGTTCATAAAGCCTCAACGAATTTTTCTAATCAACACCTTAGAGTTACGTTTAAGGTTATACATCTCTTTTTTTGCAGCCGGTAAATCACTTATATCTGCAGACTGGAAGCCCCTCTCTCTAAACCAATGAATACTCTGAGTGGTCAAGACAAAAATATATTCTAATCCTAACTCCCTTGCTTTTTTCTCAACATAATTCATTAAATTATCAGCTCGCGCACTACGACGATATTGTGGATGACTCACCAAACAAGCTAACTCGCCCATTTTTTCTGACACAAAAGGATAAAGCGCAGCACAGCCGATAACCATGCCATCTCGCTCGACAATCTGAAAATGAGATATTTCATTTTCCAGCAATTCACGGGAGCGTTTAACTAATACCCCTTGTTTTTCTAACGGCTCAATTAGTTCTAATAAACCTCCGATATCATCGATATTTGCAGTACGGATGCGTTCATAACTCTCTTTAACAATTTGAGAACCGACACCATCTCGTGTAAAAAGTTCTTTTAGTAACGCTCCATCTTGATAGTAACTAATCAAATGGCTACGTGTTACCCCCGCTTTACAAGCAGCAACAGCGGCACGTAAAAACCTTAATGTCCCAGATGCATTATCAGAGTCATTTTCCATAATATCAATGTGCTGGTTGGCTATTTCCGGCAACAATTCGGAGATAACCTGGCCCTGCTCATCTAAAACTCCGGTATTAGAACAAAAACCGATCAATTTATCCGCTTGTAATCCAATCGCCACCTGCGTCGCGACCTCTTCGGCAAGTAAATTAAAAACCTCACCAGTTACTGAAAATCCTAAAGGCGAAATGATAGGAATCGCACCTGACGCGAGGTGTGTTCGGATACCATCTACATCAATTCGTCGTACTTTACCAGCATGGCAATAATCAATACCATCTTTAACACCAATAGGCTGTGCCATTACGACATTACTAACAACGGTGCGAATACTCGCCCCTTGCATGGGAGAATTAGCTAATCCCATCGATAAACGAGCTTGTAGTTCAATTTGTACCGCGCCAACGGCCTGTTTAATGAGAGCCAAACTTTTATCATCAGTAATACGAATATCATTAATAAATTCACTCTCGTGACCATGTATCGCTAGTTGCTTTTGAATTTGCGGTCGAACACCGTGTACTAAGACAAGCTTCACACCGAGGCTACTTAATAGTGCGATATCATTAATAATATGCTGAAAATTATCCGTTTCTAATGCCTCACCACCAACCATTAATACAAATGTTTTATGGCGGTGAGCATTAATATAGGGCGCTGAGCTACGAAACCAATTAACTAAATCTTGTGAATTTTGTGCAACTTCCATTTGTATCCCTGTTTATTCAACACATAAATATAAAGGAGGAATATTAGCAATTAGTAACGTTTTAACCAAATAAAATAACAATAGAATGCGCAGCCGCGCGGTACTCATCTTTAACCCATGTTTTTGTATCACCTTCAACATAGATATCATTATTATCTGTCAATGAGGTATCAACAACACGCAACCATTTTCGATTCGACGTTTTAGGTATTTCAAAATTTAATGGCTCACTGAATGCGTTGACTATGGTATAAGTAATACGTTGCGAATGTGTATTTGTACTCTCGAATGCAATCGCATGTGAACTATCACTCCAATCAGGTTGATTCAATTTAACACCGTGCCAACGAATACCTGCTTTCTTGATAATATTAAGTAATGAATCTCGACGAACACCATTCACCCCATCCGTTGCTCGATTTATCTGTTGGGCAATCAGTGCTTTGGTAAAACGAAACAGTGAAGGGTTCTTTTCAAGTAGAGTCCAATCCAACCAAAAATCGGCATTATCTTGACAGTAGCCATTATTATTGCCTCTTTGTGTCCGGGCAACTTCATCGCCCATCAATATCATGGGGGTACCTAATGACATAATATTAATCGTCAGAAAGTTTTTCATTTGCTGATAACGAAACTGCAAAATTTGCGGGTCATCGGTGTCACCTTCTACACCATGATTCCAACTAAAATTGGCATCCGTACCGTCACGGTTATTTTCACCATTCGCTAAATTATGTTTTTCGTTATAACTGACTAAATCATAAAGGGTAAAACCATCATGACAGGTGATAAAATTAACCGATTTTTCAGGTTCGACATCATGGTCGCCATAAATATCAGGGCTACCTATCAAACGCGAGACAAATTTACTGAGCATACCTTGATCGCCCTTAATAAAGCGGCGAACATCATCGCGAAATTGCCCATTCCATTCACGCCAACGCTTGCCCGCAAGGCTGCCAACTTGATACAAACCACCGGCATCCCATGCTTCAGCAATTAGTTTCACCGATGACAACGTAGGGTCGGTATCAATGCTCCATAATGTTGGCGGGCTGATCATTGGTTTCCCTAGTTCATCTCGCGATAAGATTGAGGCAAGATCAAATCTAAACCCATCAACGTGCATTTTTTCAACCCAAAAATGTAAGCTGTCGATGATCATGCGCCTTACAACAGAATGCGTTCCGTTTAATGTGTTACCGCAACCACTGTAGTTCATATAATATTTTTTATCCTCACTGAGGATGTAATAAACACTATGATCATAACCACGAAATGAATAGATTGGGCCAGTTTCATCGCCTTCACTTGTGTGGTTATATACCACATCTAAAATTACCTCAATGTCAGCGGCATGTAGCGCCTTCACCATATCTCTAAATTCATTGATCGGACCAAGTAGTGACTGATCTGAACTATATTCTCTATGCACTGAAAAAAATGAAATCGGGCTATAGCCCCAATAGTTGGCGAGTTCATTGCTATGTTCGTCGGGATCAAATTGATAAACGGGCATCAATTCAACGGCTGTAATTCCCAACTCTTTAAGATAGGGTATTTTTTCTATCAGACCAGCATAGGTACCTCTTTTATTTGCTGTAACCCCAGAGCTTTCATGTTGAGTAAATCCCTTTACATGCATCTCATATATAATTGATTTTTCAAAGCGGTGACAAGGACGTTTATCATCTTCCCAATCATAATCATCAATATCCACAACAACGCTTTTAAGACAACTATCAGTATTAGCAACATCGCCTATTGCCGCTTCTCGAGAAAAATTATCTCCACGGGCGATCAAAAATGAGTAGGGATCTAATAACACTTTTTGTGGATAGAAACAGATACCTTGCTTGGGGCGATAAGGGCCATTGACACGAAAAGCGTAGAGTTGTGCCGCTTTAACATTGCTAATAAAAATATGCCAATAATAGGCAGTTCGATTTTTCGTTTCAGAAAGTATAAACGTATGGCTAGGCTCAGCGGCATCTTTATCACTAAAAAAAAGCAATTCAACAGATTTTGCAGATGGTGCGAAGACACAAAAATTTGCCCCTTTACCGCTAAGCGTTACGCCTAGTTTGTCTGGTTTTCCATTTGTCGTTGTAAACATTTTATCTCCGTCAATCTGTGACCATAATATCAATTTATAAGTATAGAGTTAGCTGGCTGAATGTAAAAAAACCATTTATCGTAATACATTACACATCTCTATTATCAGTAAAAACAGGCAATGAAAGGTGCCAATAAATGGCAGATAGACGCAAAGATAGGGTGCCAAGCATTGCAATTAACATAGAAAAAATAGCCTCAAAACCGAAGTAATGGCATATTACATAGAGTATTGCGCCAAGAATAGAGGCCGTGGCATATATCTCTTTTTGTAAAACGAAAGGGATCTGCCCACTTAATAAATCACGGATCATCCCACCAACAACACCGGTCATGCACCCCATTACAATAGCAACGGGGCCACTAAAGCCAAATGCTAAGGCCTTTTGCGCACCAACGATGGTAAAAATAGCCAGTCCAAAGGCATCAAGAATTGGCAATAAATAACTAGGTAAACGATGAATATGGTGCAGCCATAAAACTGAAATAAATGCGGTTAATAAAATAGCGTAAATGTAAGTATTATCAACAATCCAAAAGACCGGAGTAGCGCCCATTATCATATCGCGTAAGGTGCCACCACCAATCCCCGTAACCCCCGCTAGGACAATAATACCAAAGGGGTCCATACGCAAACGAGTAGCGACTAACACTCCCGATATAGCACAGACAATCACACCTAATAGATCTGAAAAATAGATAAAGCTCTGTAACATGATTGCGACCCAGTTAATAAAAATGGCGATTATACATGACTCTTATTCGCTGTCTTTACAATAAATACTAGCGGAGAATATCTTTCCTATTTATAACCGAGTAGATTAATTAGCTAGGGAATTTCCTTTAGTACACGAGCAGGATTACCACCGATAACCACATTATTAGCAAAACTTTTTGTCACAACGGCACCAGATGCCACCACAACATTATCCCCTAACTTAACGCCCGGATTGATCGTTGCGTGACCACCGATCCAACAATTATTGCCGATCAATATCGGTTTAGCATACTCTAAACCGCTAATTCTCTCGTTCGGATCAATCGGATGCGTGGCCGTATATATCCCGACTTGAGGTGCTATAAAACAGTTATCACCAATGCGCACTTCTGCGACATCTAAAATGACACAGCCAAAATTGCTATAAAAATTTTCGCCAACGTGAATGTTCTCACCATAATCACAATTAAAAGAGGACTCAATATGGATATTTTCCCCCGTTGAACCAAATAGTGACTTTATAATTTTTGTTCTTTCTTCTTGGTAAGCAACGCTAGTTTGATTCAATTTTTCCGTTAATAAACGCGCTTTAAGCCTTAAATCTACTAGCTCTGGCTCACTAGGATCGTAAAACTCCCCGGCTAACATTTTTTGTTTTTCAGTCATTTAAGACTCCCCAACAGATACAATACCAGTAATGAAGCGGCTAACATTTTCACCGATCATGAGTAAGCAAGGTGTTAATATCAAGGTTAATAAGGTCGCAAAGGTTAACCCACCCGCAATTGCCGTGGCCAATTGCGCCCACCACTGCGTTGACGGCGCATTATATTCAACCGTTTGTGCAAAGAAATCGATATTGAGTTTTAATACCATCGGCAGCAATCCTAAAATCGTTGTCACCGTGGTCAGTAAAACGGGTCGAATACGCTGCGCGCCTGTGCGTAAAATAGCTTCTCGCGTGTTTACCCCCTGTTGCTTCAAAATATTATAGGTGTCAATAAGCACAATATTGTTGTTAACAACAATACCAGCTAAGGCGATGACACCAATCCCAGACATAACAATACCAAAGGCACTTTGCGTTATGTAAAGGCCAATAAATACACCAGCCGTCGAGAATACTACTGCACTTAAAATTAATAACGCCTGATAAAATGAGTTAAATTGCAGCAGTAATATTAATGCCATCACCGCCAACGCCACCATAAATGCATTTTTTAGAAATTCCTCAGCTTCCTGTTGATCTTCATTTTCACCACGCAATTTTAAGCTCACACGAGGATCCAGATTTAAACTTTTAAATTCCTCTTTAAGTTCTGGCAAAATTAAACTTAAATTTGTGCCGACGGCCATATCGGCACTGACCGTCATCACAATGCGCCCATCTACTTTTTTGATAGATGATTGTTTTGCCGTTGCGATCAATTCAACAAAGTGACTCACTGGTACTTGCCCTGCTGCTGTTTGTAAACGCAACTCAGATAACTTACTCAAACTACGTTCAGACTCTGGATAACGAACGCGAATATCTAACTCATCATCAACATCATCGGGCCGATAGGTACCTAACATCAACCCATTAGTTAACAACTGCACGCCACTACCGAGCAAAGTCGCATCAGCACCATAGCGAGCAGCATCGGCTCGATTGATCTGAAATTGCCATTCCACACCCGGTTTAGCACTATCATCTTCAATATTGATAAAGTACTTTTTACTTTGTAATTTATGGCGTAACGTATCCGCGGCGGCTTGCAATAAGTGGGGGAAACGCGAACTGATTTCAATTTGCAAATCTTTACCCGTCGGAGGCCCCGCTTGATCTTTCTTCAACTCAATTTCTACCCCTGGTAAATTTTCAGTACGTTGTTGAATATCGGCAATGATCTCATTAGCACTACGCCTTTCTTGCCACTCCTGCAAATTGATACGCATTGTGCCGATTAATTCATCACTTGCATCCCCAGTCTTCACGTAAAGGGTATCGATTTCATCGGCTAAGGGTAATACCTTCGATTCAATATCCGTCATGATTTGATCCTGTTCATAGACAGAAAAATCACCATAGGAACGCACTTTGACATTGATGCCATTGGGTTCAACATCGGGGAAAAATTCCACCCCTAAATTTGACTTGGCAAACATAAACACACCAGAAAACGCAATAATTATCGTCAACAATAAAACCAACCAAGGACTTTTTACTGCGCGATTCAACGTATTAACATACAAACCAGTAAAACCAGATAGAGCAAGTAGATCACCACTTTCAGCAAGCATCACATTGTTTTTTTGTTTTTCTGAAAGTACACGCGGTTTACCAAAGACACTCCCCAATACAGGAATAAAAATCAATGCCATCAACAATGAAGCCGTTAACGTCGCAATCAGTGTTAAGGGTAGATACTTCATAAATTCGCCGGTAATACCGGGCCAAAATAGCAGAGGCGCAAAAGCGGCTAAGGTCGTTGCTGTCGATGCGATGATCGGCCATGCCATCCGTTTTGCAGCATGAAGATAAGCTTTATGGCGTTTAATACCAGCACTCATTTCACGATCCGCAAACTCAGTTACCACAATCGCGCCATCTACTAACATGCCAACAGCCATAATTAATGCAAATAAAACCACCACATTAACCGTAATACCCGATGTCCAGAGGACTAAAATCCCCGATAAAAAGGAGCCTGGAATAGCAATGCCCACCAAAAAGGCACTGCGTACCCCAAGTATCGCAATAATGACAATGATCACTAACAATACGGCACTAAAAACGTTGTTTTGTAAATCATTAAGCATGATTTTAACGTTCTTGGAGTTATCTCCAGCATAAGTCACTTGAATGTTTTTTGGCCAAAAAGCCCTATTTTCCTCGATTAAATTTTTAACCTTATCAACGGTATCTATAATATTTTTACCCGGACGTTTGATCACTTCCAAGGAGATAGTCGGCAAACCATTGACACGCACAAAACTACTCGGATCTTTGAAAGTACGACGGATCTGCGCAACATCGGCAAAGGTAATCACCTTATCGCCAGATACTTTAATCGGCATGGTTAATACATCTTTAATGGTCGAAAATACCGCAGGCACTTTTATCGGAAAACGTCCTTTACCGTTGTCCATCACCCCAGCAGCGACTAATCGATTATTGCGTGAAATTAAACTATAAATATCATTCATATTGAGTTGGTAACTTTCCATCATCAATGGATCAACTAATATCTCCACCATATCTTCTCGGTCACCACCTATGTTTACCTCTAAAATATCGGCAATACTTTCTAACTTATCTTGCATTTCACGTGCTAAGGTCACCAGCGCTCGTTCTGGGACATTGCCAGATAATAAGATAGTAAGCGCAGGATTTTCCGTGGCCAAGGTTACCTGTTTAACGATCGGATCATCGGTCTCTTGTGGCAATTTACCCTTTGCCTGATCGACTTTTTCGTGAACATCATTGAGCGCATCTTTGATATCGATATCAATATAAAACTCAATTACAATCGAGGCATGACCCGAGCTCGCTGTCGATTTCATCTCTTTAATGCCTTCAATTCCTCTCAACTCTTGTTCTAATGGACGTAACAATAAACGCTCGGCATCTTCAGGAGAGATCCCCTCATGGCTAGTAGAAACATAGATAAATGGAATTGGAATATCAGGATCTGACTCTTTAGGAATCTGCATATAAGCCACAAATCCAGCAATCAATAAAAAGGCCAACAACATTAATACTGCACGTTTACGTGATAGCGCGCCATCAATGATCGTTTTCATGACTATTTCTCCGCAGGGACAGCATGCACAGGATCACCCGGTTTAACGAAACCTTGCCCTAAAGTAATAATATCAATGGGTTCAGCCACCCCCGATACCCATGCACCTTCGTTATCAGCTTCGAGCAATTTAATCGCTTTGAATTGCACTACACCATCACGTACCGCCTTCACCCCTAAATTCCCTTCTTCATCAATGGCTAATGCTGAAGGAGAAATATAAATGGCGTCAATAGGGTAAAGAGGAATAGCTAGCTTTGCACTAATACCCGAAAATAGTTGCAAATTAGGGTTAGGAAATTCAGCTTCGATACGGAAAGTACTACTTTGTGGATTGGCTAGCGAGGCAATGTAAGTTATCTTACCAGTAATTTTTTCGCCTGAAAGCAAGGTGGCAGTGATGGCCTCCCCTAACTTCAATTGATTAATATGATGCTCGGTCGCATCGCCGCGAATAACAATAGGATCGATATTTTCTAAACTAAAAATTGCATCACCAACTTTAACATAATCCCCTTTTTCAGCATATTGTTCCTGTAAAATGCCCGCAAAGGGGGCTTTAACTTCCGTTCGTAGTAACTGCAATTGTAGATATTTAACGTTCGTTTGTGCCGCGAGTAATAAACTCTTCATTTCAGCTAAACGCACTCGCCCCTGCAATCCTTTATCATTAAGTGATTTTACCGCGTTGTAGTTTAATAAACGTTCATTAAGCAAAGCCTTTGCCTCTTCAAGACGTTCAGGCAGTTCATTTTTATCTAACTCCGCCAACTTTGTCCCATACGTCACTGAGCGCCCTTTTTGCGTTGCTATAACGGTCACTTTCCCAGCTACTTCAGCACGAATAACAGCTCGAGTGTTGGCTTCACTGCGACCATAAAGAGTTAATATTTTGGTCATTTTTTGCGGAATAAAGTGCGTTGTTTGTACGGTTGCAATTTTTTGCTGTTCGGAAGCGCTTACAACATTATTGATGGTCGACTGATCTACTTCTTTTTTAGAAAACATCCAAAACACTAAGCCAATAACAATTAATAGCGCAATCCAATATGGGCGTGAGGTGAAATAGGAGAATAATTTGGCTAACATAAAAACCTCAATAAATAATAGCTGAAAAAGCTATGGTATATAAACACAGTTAATATGCGACCAAATTAATCGATTTTTGCTACTAAGGTATAGTTATAGAGAGGAAAAGCACGTCCCCTCGCCCGCCTTTTTAAGGTCTCATGGCGACAGAACCTTCGATATGCACTTTAAGACAATACAATGGGCTACCCCTAGTCGCTAAGCATCACTCTGAAAACAATTCCAAGCACGTTTGATTATTAATTGGATCGACGCCTTTGGCAATGTCATAACAAGGGGTTGCAAACTGAATGACATGCTTAACGATTTCTTTATCTAATTTTCCGCTCTCTGCCTGCTCACTAATAATAGTAAGCACCTTTTCCATTTTCATTCCCTTTCTATAGGGGCGTTGTTGGACAAGCGCTTGAAATACATCAGCTACAGCAAGAATTCTCGCTTCCACACTTATTTCACTCTGTTTAGGATGAAATGGATATCCTGCACCATTAATGCCTTCATGATGAAACGCTGCCCATTGAGCAATATCGGCTAATCCTTCAATATGACGTAAAATTTCATAGGTTTCATAACTGTGTTGATTCATGATTGCACGTTCAATCACATCCAAGGCCCCATGTTTCTCAAGAATATTATCGGGTATATGTAATTTACCTAAATCATGCAGCAAACCAGCAATTTCAATCTTTTGACATTGTTGCAACGATAAACCATAGGAAGATGCAATAAATTTCGCTAAGTCAGCAACCCTAACAGAATGTTGAGCCGTAAAAGGACTCTTTTGATCCACAATATATGACATGATTAACGCAAGATACTTAATTTCTTCCAGTGTCAGTGATTGAGTACAAGGTAGCCTGCCCATATCCCATGTATAACGGGTAATATGCCTATCTTCTAAGGCAATCCAAAATGCCTCTGAACGCTCTATTTTTTGAAAAGCGTTTACCAGTTCGGGATCAAAATAACGACCTGAATAGCTGACAATTGATTGTACAATTTCGGCTTTCGCAAGCAGTATATCAGTCCCGTAGTGAGCAGCGGCTAACACATCTATTCGATCCGCAATGAAAATTAAATTTGCCATACGCGCATCATCAATGCTGATATCAAAGTTAGATAAATCAGCCCAGAGGGTATGATGATGAAGAATTGGCACAGCGAATTTAGCTAAGGGCTTAAAAGAGTGGAGTAACTGATAACCAATATTGCAATGTATATGAGCATCTTGCCAATCAAAATGGTTTACTAAGCTAGAATGCATTTGCGCAGTCGACACACCACAATCATGTAGTAACCCTAACTCAAATACGTATTGTAGATCTCGGTCACTAAAACCGAGTTCATTGCCGAATTGAACTGCAATATAAGCGACTCGTTTGCCGTGATTTGTATCATTCATACCGACTAATGAAACGGCTGTTTCTATGGCCATGATCATTTGTCGTAAATCAATATTCTGTTCCATAACAATCCCTTTCAGGTACAGCTATTTAATTAAAAAATCGCACAACAATAACGATTGTTCACTCGGCATGCAATCACTGCATCCCACATCCTTTATTAGAAGAATACTAGTTCATTATTCGTAGTTGCTAGAACAAAAAGCATAGCATTGTGATGACATTTTATTGATCTTAATAAAAAAAATCGGGAGCAAAAACGCATTTGTTTGCTATTTATAGAAAGATATTTACAATAACGCCCCAATTTCATCCACTAAAACTTCTTCGAGTGTTGGTCTAGATCTGAGTAACAGCAATCACAGAACTATCTAGCTTTCACATATTTATGCCCATTCAGCGCATCTAATAAGGATCAAGAAGTCAACGTAGCCGCCTTAAATGAATGATCAAGTTATGCTCATAACAATTGAAGATTGCATGATAATAGCCAGTCTATTGCAATCTACGGTAACTCAATTTTGACGAGCGGATTAGTTCAAACAATTAATAAGGTTGCTAAAAACCAAGGAAACAACAACCATGACCCAGCAACATCGCAAAATTGAAACACCACGTCGTTCTGATCTAATCTACCGTTTAGAAGACCGACCGCCACTGCCTGAAACGCTTTTTGCAGCGACCCAACACCTATTGGCAATGTTTGTTGCGGTGATCACCCCGTCACTGATTATTTGTCAAGCACTAGGCCTACCAGCTAGCGATACCAATACTATTGTCAGCATGTCACTATTTGCTTCAGGACTTGCCTCATTCATCCAAATTCGTACCTTTGGTCCAGTAGGCTCTGGCTTATTATCGATTCAAGGTACTAGCTTTAACTTCCTAGGTCCTATCATTGGGGCTGGCTTAGCATTAAAAGCAGGCGGAGCTGATGTGCCAACCATGATGGCAGCAATTTTCGGTACAATACTACTGGCCTCTTTGACTGAAGTATTTATTTCACGAATACTACAACATACTCACCGTATTATTACCCCATTAGTCTCAGGTATTGTAGTAACTCTAATAGGCCTAACCTTGATTCAAATTGGTTTAACCTCCATGGGGGGCGGTTATGCAGCCATTGGAGATGGTAGCTTCGGCAGTTTAGACAACTTAATGCTAGCGGGTACCGTATTAGGTTTAATCGTTTTTCTAAACCGGCTAAAAAATCCCTACCTGCGCGTTTCATCGATTGTTATTGCTATGGCAGTCGGTACATTGTTAGCTTGGTTTACTGGCATGCTGGACACATCAAAAGCAACAGAAAGTGCATTAATTGCGATTCCTATGCCGATGCAATATGGATTAGGATTTGACTGGGGATTACTGATCCCACTGATCATCGTTTTCGCCATCACTTCACTAGAAGCTATCGGTGACATAACCGCAACATCAGAAACCTCTGAGCAACCCGTAACAGGCCCAATTTATGTAAAACGTATCAAGGGGGGAGTACTCGCTGACGGTCTAAACTCAGCATTAGCATCAGTACTCAATAGCTTTCCTAATTCAACCTTCAGTCAAAATAACGGTATTATTCAACTCACAGGCGTAGCTAGTCGCTATATCGGTTACTTCGTTGCGGGTATGCTAGTACTACTTGGCCTATTTCCAGGTGTTGCGAACTTAGTGCAGCTGATTCCTGAGCCAGTATTAGGCGGTGCAACTATTGTCATGTTCGGTACAATTGCGGCTTCAGGAATCCGTATTATCTCCCGTTGCGAATTAAACCGCCGTGCTATTTTGATAATGGCACTGTCATTTTCAATGGGACTGGGTATTGGACAGCACCCTGAAATTCTACAGTTTATGCCTGATTGGGTAAAAAGCATCCTATCCTCAGGAATGGCAGCTGGCGGGATCACGGCGATTATATTGAATTTGGTACTACCAGAAGATTTACAAGATTAACGACAAAAGGAAGTAAGAGGGCCACTTCATTTCGGCATCATGAAGTGGCCCAATACTTTTGAGTTTGCTTTAACACTTATCGCTAATAAAGATAGATATAATATGAAACAATTAATTGTTAGTGAATAATTGCGCATCAATAGAATGATAAGCAAAAGATTTATATTGCTTTATTTCTTTGAGCGATAATCCTTGAAGTTCATAGGGAAAAACAACCCAGTCATCGGTTTCATGAACAAAATAGTCAGGGGTTTTGTTATTCGCTATGCTGGCTTTTTTCCAAACAGTCGCAATCCTAACATCGGATGGCATATTGCGTTTAAGCCTTTTTTGCAGCTCATCAATGACAGCTTGTGAATTTTTTCCAGTCCGGTACATATCATCAACGATAAGCAATTTATCGCCGACATTTAAGTTCTTAATTAAATAAGTAAGTCCATGAACGCGAATCGGCTGTTCATTCTCTGTTTTTTGTTGGTAACTGTCAAAACCGCCGTATGAAGTGCGAATAGAGATGTGATCCGTTTTAACCCCTAACGTCTGCAGACATTCTTGCACATAAATCCCAACCGAACTGCCTCCGCGCCATAGACCAACAATAAAAGTAGGTTTAAAATCGCTTGCCAATATTTGGGTTGCTAATTGAAATGACTCTTCGATTAATGAGTCTTCATCTAAAAATATTTTTTTCAATCTTTTACCAATAAATCACCAACTTAATGTGGTATATTTGTAGTTATTTGAGTCGCGAATTAGAACATAAACGAGATATTTGTTCAAGGTTTAGCGGCTTTCTATCCATATTCAACTGGAATCAAGATGGCAGAGAAACAGTACTTAACAGCCCAATCTTTATTAGAAGATTCATATACATTAGCACGCAAAGTTCTTGATAGTAACTTTAAACCGACCTTTATCGTAGCCATCTGGCGTGGTGGTGCACCTATCGGCATCGCCGTACAAGAATTCTTAAGCGTACATGGCATTAAATCAGATCATATTGCTATCAGAACCTCTTCCTACGCAGCAGAAATCGATCAACAAGCAAAACAAGTCAGAGTTCACGGGCTTAACTATTTGGTTAAGAATATCCAACGTCACGACAAACTCTTACTGGTGGATGATGTATTCGATACAGGTCGCTCAATTGAAGCAATTATTAATGAGTTACAGAAGAAGACTCGGCTTAATATGCCTGAAGAGGTGAGAGTTGCGGTCCCCTATTACAAGCCAGCTCGTAATAAAACAGAGCTTACACCAGACTATTACATTCATGAGACCGAGGCATGGTTAAAATACCCACACTCTCTTGAAGGACTTTCTAGTGAAGAGATAGCTCAATACCGTCCACGCTTATATGAAATCATAAAATCTCATTTGCCAGAGAACAATCCATAAACACAATTAGTACGGCGAGAAGCTATTTCGCCGTACAGAGCAGCCTTTGTATTAATAAAAAGCACAAGTTACGGAGCCTCTAGACTCATATTAACATTTAAAGATAATACTTATTACCTTGATAAGGCATCAAGCTAGCGCCAGACAAAGCATCTGAGGTAACATAGAAATATACACATAGCATTACAACTGATGGCAGTGAAGGAGTGAAAGTGAATCCACATAAATCTCGTAAAAACATACACACATTGACATTCACAACCTATGATAAAAAAGAAGAATTTGCCACTTTTTCTGCTGAAAACGAGGCTGCTCAATATCGCCACTACGCCCAATCGACGACTCAAGGTTTACGTGATTCCAGTGATGATTATCTGCTCTATCAAGAGAAAGCGGGACACCCCACCATTCGTACCGGCAACCTTGCCTTTGATGCTCTATTCTCTTTAGCCATTAATGAAAGCGAACAAAATAGTGTTTCTGAAATTAAAGATGGTAGTTATAACAACGGTCAAGCGATTGCTTGCGACTGTTTTGAAACAGGTGCGAAATGGCACTATGTTTGGACGCGTGATCTGGCTTACGCAGCAAATTTAGGACTCGCTCTGCTTGATCCTGAACGTGTTAAAACCTCACTAGAGTTCAAGCTTTCAGGTTATCGTGATGGTGTCAGTAAACCAATTCAAGCTGCGGGTGATGATAGTGGCCTGCAAATTGTACAAGATACCGGTTCAGGCGGTAGCTGGCCGATCAGTACCGACCGTGTCACTTGGGCATTTGGAGCCGAAAAAGCACTACAAAACCTAACTGGTGAAACGCGAAGTGCATTTGCAGTAAAAGCCTATAACGCATTAATTAATACCGTTGAAAACGATCGTAAAGCGGCTTACGACAAAGTTGATGGCTTATATAATGGTGAGCAATCATTCCTTGATTGGCGTGAACAAAGTTACCCCATTTGGATAACAAAAGATATCGCCAGTATGGGCAGTGCCAAAGCGCTTTCTACTAACGTCGCACATTACCAAGCACTATCATTAACCGCCAAACTAGCCATAGAACAAGGTGAGCCAGATATTGCCTCGAAATATCAAAACTGGGCAAATCAGCTTAAAATGGCTATCAATCACCGCTTCTGGCTAGAGGATATGGGGATGTATAGTAGCCTGACTGCAGGACATCAAGATTTAGCGGCGCTCCATAAATTTGATTGGTTAGGTCAATCACTCGCAATTATTACCGGTATTGCCGATACAACACGTGCGCATAAAATAGTAGCGAATTATCCACATAGCGACATGGGCGCACCCGTAATATTCCCACAACAACCCGATGTGCCTATCTACCATAACCGTGCTATCTGGCCATTTGTTACCGCTTACGGTTTAAAAGCAGCGGCACAAATCGGTAATACAGCCGTCGCTAACGCCGCTTACCAAACCTTATTGCGCAGTGCTGCACTTAACCTTTCCAATATGGAAAATCTGGAATGGCTCTCACTTAAACCTAACCTGTTAGATTTTACTCACCCAGAATTGTCTGGCCCTGTGATTAACTCACAACGTCAACTTTGGTCGGTTGCTGCCTATGTTGGCATGGTAATCGAAAATGTATTTGGGGTGACGACTAGCGATCAAGGCATTAACTTAAAACCATTTATTACGACTAAGCTACGTCAACAACAATTTGCAGATGCTAGCAATATAAAATTACAAGGGTTAAGGCTGCAAAATAAAGTCGTGAATCTGCAAATAGAGTTACCACAAACATCCGAAGAAACGGGCTATTACACAGTACAAGGTGTTACTGTCAACGGTCATATAACCGATCAGTTTATTGCTTGGGCCGATCTTGTTGAAACGAATAATCTGGTCATCACCTTAGCTGATATCGTTGCTGGCAGCAGTGCAATAACCAAGGTAACCGCAGATCCACTCAGTACCGACGACCCTGCCGTATTTGCACCGAAAGAACCGCTAATAACAGGCGTATTTAGTCAAGATAATGGTCAACTTGCCGTAGAGTTTAGTGATACACAGAAGGGAGATATTACCTATAACCTATATTGTAACGGCGTTCTTATAAAAACTGATGTCGAACAAGGAATTGTAACGGACACAAACACTTCTGAAAATAATCAAGGTAATTGTTACGCTATAGAGGCCGTTTATAACGCAAGCAATAATTACTCTCACCACAGTGCCCCCGTCTGTTTTGCCTCGGCCCAAAATATTTCAGTTAGCGATAAGCGCGTGATATCAAACATCAATATTACAGCTGCCGATGAGTTTATCAGCCAACCATATCTCAACAATTGGGGGGCATTGAACGACACCCTAGAGGTTAATAATATCGCCATAACAATGGATGGTAATTATGCCATTCAGCTGCACTACCATAATAACTTTAATGCGATTAACCTTGGAATTACTAATGGGGTGAAATGGCTACAAGTTAAAAATAGTCTTGGTGATGTGGTTGCAGAGGGCGTTATTCAGATGCCTCATGCGCTCATTGAAGAGGCTAAAAAACCTCTCGTTTACTCAACCCCGCTGGCCGCTCATCTTAGCATTGGCATCTATTCATTAGCCGTAACGGACTTCTACAATATGAGCTACCTAGCAAGTAATACAAGCTATATAGAGAGTGGCGGTCAAAATGGTCACGTAAATAAATTCGATGTCGCAACAATTCGCATTCAAGCCGTGAAACCGTTAGCAAAATAATACCAATTCCGGTAAGTATGTGATCTAGATTTTGCGCAGGAAAAACAGCTTAATTCAAGGCGTAATTTGACGTAAATGGTTATTCCCTTTGCGAAAATTACAACGCAGCAGTAAGTTGTTTTAACCAGTAAAATAGATCAGCTATTTATCGGAATTGGTATAATCACTATATAGCGATGATAAAACAGATCAAAAAAGCCCAGCGAATTCACTGGGCCTTTTAAATTGTCATCGTATTTAGGTCGCTTTAAAAGAAACGAAAAAAACTACCAACCTTTAACAACACCACCTTTGAATGTTGCGAGTGCCGCTTGATAAACTTCTTCTGACTGGTACGCCTTAACAAAGTTTTGTACATTTTCAGCAGTTAGATTGTCTTCACGTGCCACAATTAAGTTAACATAAGGAGACTCTTTATCTTCAACGAAAAGACCATCGTCAGTAGGATTTAGATCAATACTACTTGCATAGGTTGTGTTGATAATTGCGATACTAACATCATCAAGAGCACGCGGTAGTTGTGCCGCTTCTAGCTCAATAATTTTCAAATTTTTAGGGCTACTTACGATATCAAGTACGGTTGCAGTTAAATCCGCATCCTCTTTCAATTTAAGCAATCCTTGTTGCTCAAGCAACATCAAAGAACGCGCTAAATTACTTGGATCACTTGGCACTGCAATTTTGTCACCTTCAATTAATTCATCGAGTGATTTGATTTTGTTTGTATAACCCGCAATAGGGTAAACGAAGGTATTACCCGCCACCGCAAATTTGTAACCACGATCTTTAATTTGCTGATCAAGATAAGGTTTATGTTGAAATGCATTAACATCAATTGAACCTTCATCTAATGCTGCATTGGGCGTAATATAATCAGAAAAAATAATTAGTTTAACGTCTAAACCATATTTCTCCTTGGCCACTTTTGCTGCCACTTCTGCAACTTGTGCCTCTGAGCCAGCAATAACCCCCACCGTAATTTTAGAATGATCGACCACGGGCTCTGCCGACTCTTTCTCGCCACATCCCGTAAGTGCTAATGTCGATGCTAAACCTAGCACGGTAAAAATGCTTTTAAGATTAAAATTCATAGTGTTGCTCCTTTTAGGGTATACCCTATTTTTGTAGTTTTAGTTGTAATAAAAGCGCTTAGCGATGATCAACATGCTTAACTAAATAATCACCGACAGATTGAATGAGTTGTACCAAAATCACCAAAATAACAACGGTTATCAGCATCACTGAGCCATCAAAGCGTTGGTAACCGTAACGAATACCAACGTCACCAAGGCCACCGCCACCAACCGTTCCCGCCATCGCCGAATAACCTACTAACGTAACGAGGGTGATCGTCGCTGCATTAATGATACCGGGAAGCGCCTCTGGTAATAGTACTTTAGTGATAATCTGCGCAGGTTTAGCGCCCATCGCCTGAGCTGCTTCAATCAACCCCGACGGCACCTCAAGTAACGCCCCTTCAACAAGACGCGCAATGAATGGAATCGCAGCAATAGTGAGAGGGACAATCGCCGCTGCCGTGCCAATTGAGCTACCAACCAGAAAACGAGTAAACGGAATAATAGCGACCAACAAAATAATAAAGGGGATAGAACGCCCCATATTAACCACGGTTGACAATATTTTATTAAGCGCATGATTTTCTAATAGGCCTGATTTTTTACTTAAATGTAATAAAATACCGAGCGGAATACCAAATAAAAAACCCACGAATCCAGAAGTAAACACCATGGCTAATGTTTGCCCTAGCGCGTCCACTAATAGTGCGATAAGGCGATCATTGTTAGCCCACCAGCTAAAAATTGAATCAAGCGACATATCCTAATACCTCTATTTCTATGTTGTGCTCTTTAAGAAAAGCGATTGCTTTATCTGCATCTTCTTCTGTGCCGAAAAATTCCGCTAACATAAGACCAAATTTAACCCCACCAACGTAATCCATATTTGAACTAAGAATACTAATATCAATATTAAATAGTCGCGCAACTTGGCTGATCAATGGCGCATCAACGGAAGCGCCTGTAAATTCTAAACGGACTAATGGGTAACTATTTTCAGTACGAGCTGCTAATAGGCGTTCGCTGTAATCGATAGGTATCGAAAGATCTAATGTCGAACGAATAAAATCACGTGCTAAAGCACTTTTTGGGTGGGCGAAAATATCGCCAACCGCGCCCTGTTCAACTAATTTGCCACCGCCAATAATGGCAACTTCACTACAAATTCCTTTGACCACGGCCATCTCATGCGTGATGAGTAAAATAGTCAGGTTTAATTCTTTATTGATCTTTTTAAGAAGCTCTAATATGGACTGTGTCGTCGCGGGATCAAGCGCACTGGTTGCCTCATCGCAAAGTAATACTTTAGGATCAGAGGCTAAAGCGCGGGCAATCGCAACACGTTGTTTTTGCCCTCCACTTAAATTAGCAGGATAGGTATCACGCTTATCACTCAGCCCCACCAGCGCCAACAGGCTCTCGACCTTAGCCTTTATCGTTTTTTTATTTACCCCCGCCAATTTTAAAGGGAGGCTAATATTATCAAAAACAGTACATGATGAAAGCAGGTTAAAATGTTGAAATATCATGCCTATTTTACGACGCGTTAATGTCAATTGCTGATTAGAAAGTGCAGTTAAATCAATCCCATCGACGATAACCTGACCACTACTTGGCCGCTCTAATAAATTCACACAACGAATTAAAGTACTTTTACCTGCACCAGAGGAGCCAATAACGCCATATATACAACCTTCAGCGATATTAAGATTAATATCGCTAAGCGCATGGATAGCTTTATCTCCCTGATAAAAAACTTTATTTACACTTTTTATTTCTATCATCAAATGTCCTGAATTTAATTAAGAGTCGATTACTGTTATGTTTGTCATCATCGCAAAGCGGGACATGAGTACATAAATAAAAACCGATAGTAAGACGTCTAGACGTCCAAGTCAATCAATGCTTAGCAACTAAGTAAAATTTTATAATTTCATGGACGCAACGCCCTTTTACTTGATGATCTTTTTATGGGCAGTAACATCGAGCATTACAATCAGTGATGTTTGCTTCACATTTATTAAACAGTCGCGGGTTAATAGTAGTCATGCCTTTAACGATATGACCAATTTAAGTGAGGGAAATAAATGGATGATTGCCACTGACAAGGCATACCGAGGTAAGATGGGAATCTCTGTTCGGACACTATTTTACTTCTATAAATCCCCCCTTTGAGATAACATAAAGGCAGAGAAATACCTTTTATATTTCACTCAATTTTCTACTTAGCATCCCCCCATTACATTAACCGGGCTATCGCTAAGCATCATTTATAAACAGCAAGAGCAAAGCATGAAAAAATACCTTTTATTAACAGTGATAATCGCATTGTTTTTAATAGGATGGACCCTTATCAATAACCAAGATGGTGAAAATAAAAACAAGCAAACCAACACCGCTTCGCCAACACATTCCGTGGAAGTCGTACGCGTTGATAAACAGGTATTACATGAAAAAGTCCCCCTATTAGGGACGGTATTTGCGATTAATTCCATCGAGGTTAAACCTGAATCCGAAGGGAAAATAAAATCGATTCATGTTAAATCTGGTCAAATGATAGAAAAAGGCAGTGTGATGGTGGAACTCGATGATCGCCACCAACTTGCTGTTGTCAATCGTGAGCAGGCGCGCTTAGTTGACTACCAACGCCAATATAACAACTATCGGGCCCTTTTTAAAACCGGGGCGGTAACACAAGCAACACTAGAAAGTGCTGAAACACAATGGCTTATTCAACAAGCCGAATTGTCATTAGCAAAAGCAGCTTTACAAGATAAAACCATCGTAGCACCCTTTTCTGGGAAACTAGGCTTAGTTGATTTAAGTCGCGGTCAATTGGTTACACCGAATACGGTATTAACCACCCTTGATGATGCGTCACAATTACGTCTTAACGTACCTATCGCAGCTCGCCACATTAATTTACTAAAAGAAAAACAACAAGTTAAAATCAGCAGCACAGAACTAACTGCTGAAGATAAAATAGCCATACTAAGCAGTATCGATAGTCGCGTAAAAAATCATAACCTCAATGTTTACCTTCAATTTAACATTGATAATAGTGACATGGCACTGACACCGGGTAGTTTGGTGACGGCTGACATCCTGCTCAATAAACCTGCAGAGTTATTGATACCACTGCAATCAATCGTTTATCAAGGACACCAACGCTTTGTCTACCGTATCGCCAACAATATCGCAGAAAAAGTAGAAGTGACACTGGGTGAGCGAAATGGCAAAAAAGTACAAGCATTAACGGGTTTATCACCTAACGATAGCATTGTTTATAAAGGCACAGTCAAACTGCAGGATGGCGCAAAAGTTGTTATAAAATCATGAGAATCTCTGATTTTGCAATGTATAGGCCTATTTCGGCAATTGTATTAAGCATTTTATTAGTGCTATTTGGAATGGTAGGTTTTGACTTATTACCAGTTCGTGAAATGCCAGATATCGAAAGTCCAATCGTTTCAATTGGCACCCCCTATAGAGGAAGTGCTTCGTCTATCGTTGAAACACAAATAACAAAACCGATTGAAAATGAGCTCAGTGGAATAGACGGGATTGACTATATCTGGTCATCGTCGTGGGATGGCTGGTCTGGTATTAACATCGCATTTAAGCAAGGTCATGACATGATTGAAGCCGTCAGTGATGTTCGTGATGCAGTCAATCGAGCACGAAATCGTTTACCAGATGATGTAGATGAACCCGTAGTACGTAAAAACGACAGTGATGGTGCGCCGATGATGTGGCTGAATCTAACCAGCAGCAAAATAGATCGTGTTGCATTAAGTGATTATGCCGAGCGCGTTTTAGTCGAACGATTAAGTTTATTACCGGGTGTGAGTACGATAAATATGTCCGGTGGTGTAGAACGCGTTTTATATATCGAGCTTAACCCCATTGAATTAGCTGCACGGGGGTTAACAACGAATGATATTACCCATGCATTACAGGAAGAAAACATACAACTACCTGCGGGCTATGTGCGTAATGATAGCCTTAACCTTGTTGTACGTATGGAACGTTTATATCAACACGCTGAGGATTTTTATAACCTTAAAGTGACTGAGATTGGCGGTAGCGCTGTTTTCTTATCCGACGTGGCCAATATTTATGTCGGTGCAAAGCAGGAAACCACTACATTTAAAGCGAATAATATCGACAGTCTCGGTTTGGGCATAATCGCGATGTCACAAGCCAACCCGCTGGATGTCTCTAAAGCAGTGAAGCAAGAGTTAACCCATTTGCAAAACTTCTTACCAGAAGGAACAACGTTACAGGTTGATTATGATAGTACCGTATTCATTGACGCCGCAATAAAAGAAGTTTATCAAACATTACTGATCACCGCGTTGTTAGTGATTGCAGTGCTATACCTATTTTTAGGCCGACTTGCCACCACCATTATTCCGGCGCTAACGGTTCCCATTTCCTTAGTTGCGGCCTTTTCTGTTGCTTACCTATTTGGATACAGCATTAACCTAGTAACCTTAATGGCGTTAATTTTAGCGATTGGGCTGGTAGTCGATGATGCGATTGTCGTTGTTGAAAACATTATCCGTCATCGGCAGCTCGGTGAATCACCAATGATAGCAGCCTTTAAAGGTGCCAAAGAACTAAACTTCGCTGTGATTGCAACCACGGTGGTATTAGTAATGGTATTTTTGCCACTCATTTTCATGGATGGAAAAATTGGAGAACTCTTCACTGAATTTGCGGTACTACTTTCTGCAGCAATTATTATTTCATCTATATTGGCATTAACAATTGTGCCTGTACTCGCTGAAAAAATATTAGCAAGCCCCCTCTATTCCGCCCAGCCAAGTAAATTATGCGCCATTATCGATAAGGCGATGTTAGTGTTAGGCCGTTTATATCGTCTGACATTACATTTTTTACTTAAACGACATTACCTCTCGTTCATGGTAATGCTACTCTGTTTTGTCGCACTTTTTTACAGTTATCAAGCACAGCAATTAGCATTAGCCCCCACCGAAGACAGAGGTGTGATTAATATTTATGTCGGCGGCACAGAAGCGACTAGCTACGATAGAATGATAAAAAGTATGGAACAAATCAATTCAAAATTATTGCCACTTGCCACTGATGATGGCCCTATTGATTCTCTTAATTATTCTGCACCTGCATTTGGTTCATGGGCAGACCACCAAGGCTACTTTATTATCCGTTTGAAAGATTGGGCAGATCGCACCATGAGCGCCGCTTCTGTCGTTGATAAAATTAGATCATTAACCCATGATATAACGGATGTACAAGTTCACCCTTACGTACCTGGTATGGGCGGTAACTCTAGTGAGCCTGTTGCCTTCGTGGTGCAGGGCGAGGATTATGATGCACTCTATACTTATGCGCTCGCGTTACAACGTGATGCTGAACAAAGTGGACTGATGGATGGCGTTAAGTTGGATTACAACCCCACAACCCCCGAAATAATCGTACATGTTAATCGCTTAGTTGCAAGAGAGTTAGGTATCAGTGTGAGCGAAATTGCAACCGCGTTAGAGGTGTTTTTAGGAGGGCAAAGCCAAACTCGCTTTGAAGAGCGTGGTGAAGAGTATGACGTATACCTTAAAGCCAATGAAAGATATTTCAATGCAGCAAATGATTTAAGCAAAATATATTTACGGTCAAAAGAAGGGACATTAGTTTCACTTGATACCTTGATAACGACGGAAGAAAGAGCTTCTGCTCGTGGCTTATTTCACTTTCAGAAGAAAAAAGCGATAACACTCAAAGCCAGTTTAATTAATGATGCGAGTTTGGGAGAAGCATTAGAATATTTAAATGGGCAGGCAAATAAATTGTTACCGACTGGCTATACCTATGATTACTCTGGTGAATCAAAATCTTATTATGACAATCAAAGGGAAGTTTGGCTTTTGTTTGTAATGGCTTTATTCGTTTGTTACCTCGTTTTAGCTGCTCAGTTTGAAAGCTTTGTGAGCCCTGCTGTGGTGATGTTAACCGTACCAATCGGACTATTAGGGGGACTATTAGCCGTTTTACTCGCAGGTGAAACCTTTAACTTATACAGCCAATTAGCCATGTTAATGTTAATTGGTATGGCAACTAAAAACGGGATCTTAATTGTTGAGTTTGCCAATCAATTACGAGGGCAAGGACAGCGAGTAAAAGAAGCGGTTATTAATGCAGCAGAACAACGCCTGAGACCAATATTAATGACGACAATCACCACACTTTTAGGGGCTGTTCCCATGCTTATTGCATCGGGATCCGGTGCTGAAACTCGATTTGCTGTTGGTGTTGTACTCTTCGGAGGCATGTTATTAGCGACGCTAGTGACATTATTTATTGTACCGAGTTTATATTCATTAGTTGGCCATCTCAGCCACTCACCACAGGTACGCGTTGATGCCTTAGATAAAGCCTTAACGGAGGGACAATCGAAGGATTAGTAGTGCCAAAAAATAGCTTTCTAAGATCATCGCGAGACAAATAAGCAAGGACCAAAAAGATAACAGAAAGGTTACGGCCTGTACTACACGACGCTAACGTGGTTGAAAATCCTATTTGTCTTTTAACCACCAACTTGAATCAGGATCTTCTGTTCCCTCAGAAAGGGTAGGATTTTTTAATATAAATATTTTTCTGTTATGCAATGCAGCCTGCTCAATAATAGCCGCATGATGCTTTAAAAAAAGCGCTTTAAAAGTTCCATCTTGAAGCGCAAGATTCAAGCCTCGCTCAATTCTGTCGGCAAGCTTCAGATTAGATTTATTAACAAAAAAATAGACGGGATAAGGATAGTAAAGAGCAATGTAGGGATCAACGGTAAGTGCTGGGAATCTCTTCTCTCTCTGAGATATTTCATGCCACGCTTCATTGACTCCTCTTGGGAAATAATCAAACCTTTTAGCATCCAACATGCTAAATAAATTTTCATATTCAGTGGTTCCGACTGTAGGTATGTTGTTAATTCTGAGAATATCCATATCAGCCCATTGATTACCAAAGCCCGCTTTATATTCTGCTATTAACTGATCAATTGATTCAATTTTAGCAAAATCAGGTAAACTCTGTTTTCTAATTATAGATATTCGATAACCGAGCAACCCCCTGAGAATCGGAATTTTAACAGCTAAAAATGTTGATTCTCTTTCTCGGTTTGTCGGCAAAAAAACTACATTTACTTTTTCCCCTTTAGCCAGAAAACGAAGGCCTCTGCTCTGTGGCATTTTTATGTCGAGAGGCGCAAGCGAATAAGGTCCGTCACTTTCTATTGTTTTATCCATGGCAAGTTTAAGCAGATTAATACGGTAGTCGTAACGCTCATCGGTTTGAAAATATTTTAAAGATAGCGGTTCAGAAAATACTATGGCGCTGAATAATGAGATTGTTATTAACAACAGAAATGTTTTTTTCACATTTACGCTTCCAGAGTTAATTTTTTACCCGCGATAACAGTAAAAAACATGTGCACCAATCTTATTTGACGACCTTATCAACAAACCTTTCACTTCACTATTAGATATCTTGATTACCTAAGACTCTCGATTAAAAAATGCATAAACTCTAGTATAAAAATACTCGTACAGATAACACGCAGAACCACTCCTTTCATTTTTATTAATAATCACACTATCTATTAATCATCTGCTAATCAAATGATTCTATAGTATTTTTGAAAAACTTTGATTTGTCGCAGATATAAATACGCTATCTATACCATCACTATCCTCTTATACCAGATTCATATAGACAAAATAAAAATGTTAAAGCGATTCGTTTCTGATTTGACAACATAGGCAATGATTCGCTCACGCCTATATTCACTATTTATGGATTGAGAACAGCAACAGTTATGGAGTAAATTAGCGTGGTAACTGGCACAGCAATAATCGCATTACTCTCTGCACCGTAATAACAAATCCTATAATTATCTATACATTAATATTCCAGCCTCTAATTGCAAGTGTCAGTTTTTTTTACACAGACGATTACCCACAACAACAAAAATAAAGTAAATCATTGATAAACAACGGCTTTATTATTTTGGCGTACTTTTTGCTTTTAAATGATTTTATATCAAAATTTTTATTTTAAGGAAGTAAACGTGAAAGGTATCACTAAAATAGTTATGCTCGCATCAGCATTTGCAATCAATACCGTACAAGCAAAACCAGTTACCATCAACTATACCGTAGACAATACCATGCTACATTTAGGTCTTTGTGCCAATACGGGATGTACTGACCTAACAAACCCTACTAATTTTTCTACCTTATTTTCCACAGGAGCAAACGTAAGTAACTGGCAAAATGCAGATTCATTTACGCTTGATTTAGCACCAGGAACCTATGAGTTTGGTTTTGTTGTTAATAATTTTGGTATCGGTAGTACAGGTAATCCAGCAGGTTTACTCGCGGAAATTTTATGGGATGGCAATATCAACGTCTCTTCAAGTGCTTGGGATGTTACAACGAATGGTGTTGATTTCGTTTCTGCTACTGAGTGGGCACGCAATGGAACCGGTATTTGGGGTAATAAACTTTTAGGTGAAATAAGCTCCGATGCAAAATGGTTATGGACTGAAAATAACTTCAGTGATAAAACAGAGAACATTGCAGCATTTAGAACATCAATTACCGTTCCTGCGCCAGCTACGTTAGGTATTCTTGGTCTAGGTCTGTTCGGTTTAGGTTTGTTACGTAAACGTAGCGCATAAAATCGCAGTAATGGCAGATAAAAATCCCGATATAGTCGGGATTTTTTATTTAACTTCACTAATAAAAATAAGCCATTAATTGAGCTAATACTTTTTGAAAATGTAACATTGTCTAAACTAACGAACGAGGACATCCATATCTTTGAGTAACGAACGAGGACATCCATATCTTTTCATTTATAAAAATATAATAGCCATTCTTTTTAAAAATAATCTTAATCAGCGCTTTGCTGTATTTAAATACTTAAATTCCCACACTTGATACTCAATTCAATCTGTTTAATCAAATTTTATTAAAATCAACGCACACCCCCCCCTTAACGCAGTGTTAATAGTTAATAAAAAATAAATGATGGGGAGTTAATGCAGCATACAACTTAGTTTGTTTTGCCCAGATACCCAACATCGGCCTGTATGCTCGGCAAATAATGTCAGCTCTTCAAGTGAGCCCACTGCACCATGGTAATCTTTACCAAAACTCACGGCTAAGGCTAACCACGTGTCACTCTCTAAACCAAGGGTACTTAATAAGCTTGGCAGTTGGCTCGAAATCACGCCGCGCTTATCCTCTCGAATCGCTCGCCCAGTCCAATCAACAAGCTCTAAATAATCGAGCAAGGCATAGGGAATACCTTCGTGGGGCGCATCACATTCTGCCGCTACAAAACCAAATAAGGGTTTACTGTTATCATGGCAATGCAACGCTTCATCGTGACTACATTTACTGTGGATACGCTCAAATATGGACGTAAATTCCGATGTTTCCACACTCTCTGACATTTTTGCCCGCACGGGGTTTAAATCAACATAAGCCATACAAGTTAATAGTGCTTTTTCATCAAGCAATGCTTGCGACTTAAAGCGCCCTTCCCAAAAGCGTCCTTTACAGTTATCTTCGGCGTTCGCTTTGCGGGCAATAAATTCATTTAACGCACGCATGAACCAAGAGATATCAAGCAGGCGATGACGCCATTTGCTGATTATCTCAAGCGCCACCTCTATTTGACCTGCGCAAGTCAGCTCCCCTTTGCGCCATCGCGAAACTATTTCTGAGCCGGAATAAAGTTGATACCAACGTCGGCAAACTTCTTCATCGCTACAGGCGCTAATCTCGGCTTCATTAGCATGTAAAACAAGGTGATAGTGATTAGACATAATCGAATAAGCGCAAACATCAATGGCAAAGATATCACTTAATTGCCGAATACGATCGACCATCCATTGCCGGCGATGTGAATAGTTTTTACCGCTGTAATTATCTTCGCCACACAAAAATGCACGGCGAACACATCGAGAAATGCAATGATAATAAGGCGTGTCCACAAGAGAAATTAACGAAGCACGTGATTGTGTCATACCAAACTCCACAACTGTAAACAAAAACACTGTTTATATAGTAGGTACAATATTCAATTTAGTCAAAAAGATGTGGCTGTCCTGCATTATTTTTCTCTTTCCACTTCCTTTATGGCCTATGATAGTGACAAGCTCACTGTTTAGCGGTATTGCTAAATCCTCAAACCAAATTGAATCATTATCATTTTTACCTGTTCTCTTTATATTAAGCGTTTTAATATATTTAGTTTTATTTTCTCTTACTCTCTTAAGAACACTTGGCTCTTCACCGATGTAAAACCTGCTTTCTGGCTCGTTTAGGGCGTATTTTAGACCTGCGAATGAAGGTTCACCCTTAATCCATAATTTTTGTTTAATCGTGTATTTCTTTATGTTGTGATTATCAGAGCAGATAATCATAGGGATAGTTTTCCCAATATTTGGAAAAACAAATTTCCTATACCCTTCCTGATCCGCTTCCTTTCCAAGCTCATAAATATCAACTGCTTTAGCTATCTCTGTCTTCTGGGCAGTTCCGTGAGGAAGTGAATGTGTAATATTTTCAACAGAACCGCTCTTTTCACCAGCGTGAATTGTTACTATCCCACCCAAACTCTTTACTAATTTTATAGTATCAATTAAATCACAATAAACCTGATTCTCCCTGAGTCCTTCCGAATCAACTTTGTTAATATCTGTCTTGTGTTTAATCTGACCCCATACATGCTCTAAATTAGTGTTCTCAGAAAATATACCAATAAAATGAACAGGATCTTTTCCTCTAGCATCAGAGAGAAATTCAATGCCAGGCAAAACTGTAATACTCTCTTTTTCACCAAGTTCTTTCAATTCACGATATCTATCAATATCAATAACATGGTGGTCTGTAATCGCAAATACTGAAATTGAATTTCGCTTCATTTCCTGAATTATTTCAGCGTTGGAAATTGCCTTGTCTTTATAGTCATATGATGAAGGAGTATGAAAATGTAAATCCCATCTATTCCATTCTGAACCTTTGCTTTCCATCTTGCTTCCTTCAAATAATATAGATATTCAAACTACTACCGTAGTGACTTATCATATAACGCCCACTTAAGCGGACAAAAATTGTTGGCTATAATGTGTAGCGGAGCGAAACGTAGCCAACTGTTTTTGTTCCGTTTAAAGTGCTTGTTGAACGAAGCCGCTGTGCGGCAGAAAAACAAAATATGAACCAACACGCATACTTATATTTGCATCACTTTTCGGTGATGTCTAATAGGAGTATAAGCGATGAACACCTCAGAACAAAAACACTTTAACCTTTTATATCAACAACACTTGACCAACTTAGCATTACAGGGCATGAGACCTGCCACTATTGATGCTTATTCTCGTGCTGTGCGTAGGATAACTACTTTTTTTGACCGCACACCTGACACCCTCACTAAAGCTGATTTGAAATGCTACTTTGCGCAACTCATTCAAACTCACTCTTGGAGTACCATCAAATTAGACCGTAATGGGTTGCAGTTTTTCTACAAGCATACCCTTGAACGCCAGTGGGAATGGTTAAATATTGTCAAACCACCACAAGTAAAACGCATTCCTGATGTCATCACCAACAAGCAGGTTGGCATGTTAATTAGCGCGACGCGTGCTTTACGCTATCAGGTGTTTTTTCTTGTCCTGTACAGCATGGGATTACGGTTAGGTGAAGCCCTTCATTTAACCGTCAACGACATTGATAGCCAAACTATGCAAGTTCATATCCGTGAGGGAAAAGGCGGGAAAGATTGCTTAATCCCCCTTCCCAAACGAACCTTACAGGCTTTGCGCTGTTACTGGAATACACACCGTCACCCGGTCTTATTATTTCCTCGTTTTGGTCAAAACAAACATGTACCCATGGATAAAGGAAGCGTCCAAAAAGCCTTGAAGAAAGTAATGGCTGAGTTAGGGATTAAGAAAAATATAAGTCCACATTCACTGCGACATTGCTTTGCAACACACTTGTTAGAGCAAGGTATTGACCTACGCTCTCTGCAAATATTATTAGGCCATCATAGCCTCAATACCACAGCAAAATACACACAACTCACCACGCTTAAACAAAAAGACAATGTGGCAGCCCTTAACCAACTAACCGATAAATTACCGATTCAATGGGAGGCTTTATGAGCCAATTTATTGCATTACTTGAACGCTACCATGAGCAACTAGAGCAACAATATGGTGGATTATTAAATCAAGATATTCGCCGCGCCATTACCGATATGTTGCACTGTAAAAATGATACAACCCGCACCACACAATGGCACTGCGGACACTGTCAGCATGACCAACAACATCCCGCATCCTGTGGAAACCGAAGTTGCCCACAATGTTTGCATCAAACCACATCGAATTGGCTAGCCAAACAAACTAATAAATTACTACCTGTGCACTATTTTATGGTCACGTTTACCTTACCCTATCAATTTAGAGCCCTTGCTCATAAAAAACCGAAGGCGCTATATAAATTGATGTTTCAAGTAACATCAAACATATTAAAAGACTTTGCCTCACGACAGAATAAAGGTGACTTAGGTTTTACCAGCGTATTACACACACATAATCGTAAAAGAGAATGTCATCCTCATCTACATATCATCGTGCCCAGTGGAAGCTATGATGCAACGAACAAGCAGTGGCATAAAAATGATAAGAAATATCTCTTTAATGAATTGGCACTCGCCAAGGTATGGCGAGCAAGAGTGATTGATGCAATCAATCACCACCCCGAGTTAGCTATGCCCAATGATATTGCTAAAAAATGGGTCGTTGATTGTCGCAAGGTCGGATTTGGTTTGTCATCATTCCAGTATTTATCTCGTTACCTGTACCGTGGCGTGTTACCCGATAAAGACATTATTAATGTCAGCGAAAAAACAGTGACCTTTAGATATAAAGAAGGAGGAACAGATATTATCAAAAAGCGAACATTACCCGTACTTAAATTCTTATGGTTAATCTTACAACATGTATTACCAAAAGGCCTGCAGCGCGTTCGTGATTACGGTTTCTTGAGAGGTAATGCTAAACAACTTCGCTTGCAAATCATGCTGATACTAGGGAGTCATTTAAGCACGGTGGCAATAACACCAAAACGAAAAAAAACCGTCTACATCTGCCCATGTTGTCAGCATGAAATGAGTTTTGTAGGTATAAAGCGACTGAGAAATTAGCGTGTTATCACGCGTGATCTTCTACGAAGAATTCATAACAGAAAGCGAATAAAAAGAGGTGTATTGGCATTCAACCAAAAAAGATAACAGATTGATATAATTGAACTATCAATTGTATATTAGCGAAACTCGCCTAAAGAAAAGTGACAAATTAAATTTAGCCTTCAGCAAAATCCACTATTTACTATAAAGAGAAGCAATTCCCGATCGGGCTTGTTCAACACCCGAATAAGGTGTCGGCTGCGCGACACCTATTCTTGTTTGTTAGCATGCTTTAAATATTGCTGCTTATACACAATATTTACTTCTCTCGTTTTTAGAAAAACCAGCTATTAAAGCAAGCTTGTTTCTACGTTTTCTAATTCATTATCTTTGGTGCAATCAACTACCTCTGTAATTAATAGATATGCCTGATTGAAAATAAATACAAATTCATCATTATTTTCACCAGCAATAATAAAGCATTCGTTAAAGATATTTTCAACATTACGATTGCAGGCTAAATCGCCAAAGACATTGGCACCATGAATTTCTCTATATTTCGTCAACATAACTTTAATTAAATGCGGACTTCCCCACTTAACAAATACAATTTTATGTGTGATATTTAATAAACTTCCATGTTTTTTAAAATATTCCCCTTTTGTAAGGAATACACCATATTCATATATATCTTCACCGTTAAATGGGAGTTTTAATTGGATGCCTTCGGTTGTTTTTTTAACACTTTTTATCATTTTTAAAACGGCATTATTTCCTTTCCCCGCCATTTTAGCCAGTTTACTAACAGCTATGTCTCCATTCTCATTTGGAGAGTTTATTCTTGAAATTAGTCCAAAAAGTTCATCTATTCTGCTTTTTTTAGTATTGCATTTACGGCACACATGGAAATCACCTTGAGCATTTGTTCTTGTCTTACTAACAGCTATTTGTGGAATCATATGCTCAACAGATCGACCATCATCGGCATTCTGTGATTTTTTTATTTTGATTCCACAATAAACACAGTTTTGACTTTTTATCATATATTACAACTAAATAATGGATGAGGGGACATTGCATGCTAACGCTGCAATAAACGGCGCGTAGGTTGGCGCTGTTTTTGCTGTTTTTTGTTTTTAGCAAAAATCGCGACAGCCGTTATGCGTCCGATTTAATTGCCTTGTTAATTTTTAGCGACTTGTTTGCTGTTCGCCTACAATACACTTAATGCTTGATTTTGTTGTAACTTGAAACAAAAAACGTTTATTTAAAACAGTTTTAATTCAACGAAGTAGCCCAACTGCCAACAACAAAACTTAAATCATAAAATTGGAAAATAAGGAGAATTAAGCAAACCCGTTTAGCACAAACTCAACCGAAATATTGCCCCACTTCCAACTACGATTCAGAAACCCAATTAGCAAACTCGCTCAGGATTGGATTGTGTAAAACACCAAACCAACCCATTTACAATTTCTACATTTCATAATGCGGAGCGAAATTTAACGCTGCAATAAACGGCGCGTAGGTTGGCGCTATTTTTGCTGCTTTTGTTTTTAGCAAAAATCGCGACAGCCGTTATGCGTCCGATTTAATTGCCTTGTTAATTTTTAGCGACTTGTTTGCTCTTAGCCTACAAGACAATTAATGCTTGATTTTGTTGTAACTTGAAACAAAAAACGTTGATTTAAAAAAGATTTAAATCAACGAAGTAGCCCAACTGCCAACAACAAAACGTAAATCATAAAATTGGAAAACAAGGTGAATTAAGCAAGCCCGTTTAGCACAAACTCAACTTCAATATTGCCCCTTTTCCAACTACGATTCAGAAACCCAATTAGCAAACTCGCTCAGGATTGGATTGTGTAAAACACCAAACCAACCCATTTACAATTTCTACATTTCATAATGCGGAGCGAAATTTAACGCCCCTAAACAGTGGCGAGTTTACGAGTCCAATGCCCGCAGCGGAACGCTGTTTTTAGCGGGCATGAACTGCTTTGGTTTGTTAGAGGCTAAACATAGCCGAAAATTCTATAAGGGGCATATAGAAGTCAAACTTCAACTTATCCCAACACTCATATCGCGAAGATAGAGATTATTATTTTTTACTAAGGCAGCGTTATTACCACAAATAGGTAATTGAAAACCGGACTCCCAAGCCGTTAGCGCCACTATATATTCACTGCTCATTTTCATGTTTGAAGGCGATATAACTGTTAATTGCATTGGGACTGACTTGGCAGTGATAACCTTAGGTAGATCGCTACCTTTATAAACAGTCAAAACTTCAAAGTCCACTTCAAATGGACTACCCGTTCTAATTACTTTTACATGTATCAAAGTGTTATTTGAAGAAATAACTTCTTCAAAATTTGAGATCCCTAAACACGAACCTGAAAATACTTTAGAAGAAACAAGTAATAAAAATAGGATAGACAGATATTTCAAGTTTGATTGCCTCTAACGCCTCGTTAAGCGGATAAAAATGGTTGGTTAAAATCGCGTAGCGATAACCAACTGTTTTTATTCCGTTTAAACGACTTGTTATGTTTTGGTTGGCTCTACACACTTGAACTCAAGCGTAGCACTAGCTGATTTTGCAAAGCCTGAATCGCGTAATTCAAGGTTAATAGTTTCAACTTCTTTGTCTTGTTTTTGACAGAAAATATTAGCCTCTTTGTAAGCCTCAACTTTTTCTTCTGCGGCATTCACAAAACCTACCTTTGCACTTTTAACAGATACCATATATTTATTCTTTTCCATTTTGATAACGCCAGTATTGCTACAAGCACTCAAAAAAAGAACAAAAGGTATCAGTATAATTAATCTCACAAATACTCCTTAAAAACATAACAGCTTTATAAATGGCATGATGTAATGCACCGCGCCACTTATCTTATTTAAAATAATCATCACATTATCTATTAATCATCATGTAATCAATCAGTTCGCTAACTATTTGTAAAAACTTTGATTTGAGATAGGTATGACACTGCCACCTATCACCTTTTTGAAATCATGCCCTAACCAACTAATTTATAAAGCAAATTAGAATGTTAACAAATATAACCTGCACGGTGACGTAAAACTCAACGCCACCTATCTCATTTTTGAAAACCATAAAAAACAGGAAAATCACCATTAAATTCAATTGGTTAAGCCTGATTTATAACATAACACCTTCTGAGATAGGTATGACACTGCCACCTATCACCTTTTTGAAATCATGCCCTAAACCACTAATTTATAATGCAAATTAGAATGTTAACAAATATAACCTGCACGGTGACGTAAAACTCAACGCCACCTATCTCATTTTTGAAAACCATAAAAAACAGGAAAATAACCATTAAATTCAATTGGTTAAGCCTGATTTATAATCATAACACCTTCTGAGATAGGTATGACACTGGCACCTATCACCTTTTTGAAATCATGCCCTAACCCACTAATTTATATAGCAAATTAGAATGTTAACAAATATAACCTGCACGGTGAGGTAAAACTCTGCGCCACCTATCTCATTTTTGAAAACGCTAAAAAATAGCAAAATGACCATTAAATTCAATTGGTTAAGCCTGATTTGTAACATAACACCTTCTGAGATAGGTATGACACTGCCACCTATCACCTTTTTGAAATCATGTCCTAACCAACTAATTTATAAAGCAAATTAGAATGTTAACAAATATAACCTGCACGGTGACGCAAAACTCTGCGCCACCTATCTCATTTTTGTGCAACAAACGCGGACATCCATCCCGTTAATTTGTATGGATCCTGAGGAGCTCTAACCGTTGCCCTTGAAATAATTGTCGTACAAGTAAAATTAATCCCACCCTTTTACTCAAAAAATCCGTATTCATTGGCTGTTTTTTTTACAAATTGCAGATACAAAAAAAGCTTGCCTCTGCCTACCCCGAAGGTTAAACAAACAACAAGCTATTGAGTTTATTTTAAATAAAACCTAGAACGGCATTTTAAAGCCAGGTGGTAATTCCATCCCCCCCGTTAAGCCACTCATTTTACTTTTACTCATTTCCTCAACACGACGCACTGCATCATTCATTGCTGCTGCGATAAGATCTTCTAACATCTCTTTATCGTCTTCCATTAAACTTGCATCGATATCGACTTTACGCACATTGTGATTACCAAGTAATGTGATTTTTACAAGCCCGGCTCCCGACTCACCCGTTACTTCGGTGTTCGCTATATCTGCCTGTGCTTTTTGCATATTTGCTTGCATCTCTTGCGCTTTTTTCATTAAATCGCCCATGCCTGCTTTATTAAACATATTATCTCTCTTTTAGTCTTGCTGTAAAAAAATTTAATTATAACGGTATAATACTATTTTCATAGATTTTTGCCGCATACTCTTTTTGCAATATTTTAACTAATTTATCTTCCTTAATCGCCTGTTTGGCTGCATCAAGATACTGTTGAAACAATGCAAATTCATACTCAATGGGTGTCATCGCCCCAGCAACATCCCCCACTTCGATATACATGGTCCGATCATTCCCATAGTGGGCTTTTAAACTCTCTTGTAGTTGCTCACATAATGTATGGTCATTCAGTAAATGTTGCTGTTCTGCTTTCAAGGTGAGTATCATTTTTTTATCCACTTGCTGCATGACACTATTTTTAGCTAAGAGTTTAACTAACCCCAGTAATTGCATTTGCTGAATGGCAAGAGACCATGAATCACTTATCTTATCCTCAACATATTTTGCAATATCAATCGTAGGCGTTTCGATTAACTGTTCACAGAGGAGCACTTCTTCATGCTCTGTATTGCTCTGGATTGCCGCAAGCGGTTGCTCTCCATGATGGTTATTTGTAAACGCGTCGTGACTGTTCAAATCTGAACCGTTATCATTTTCCAGTGGCGATGGTAAATCAGCCTCATTAGAAGTCCCAACACGCATCTCATCGGATAAGTAACTATCAATAGGTGGAAGTTCCTCTTCGGGCATCTCAGATGAGCTAAGCGCATTTTCAGCAAGCGTTTGTTGAACGACTGGGGCCAGGCGCTTTTTCCTGATTTTTTTCTGTTTCCGGCAGGTTAACCTGAGGGAAACTATCCTGCGGTTGAGCGACAACGTCTGCGATAATCGGACTATTCGTTGCCGCCTGTGACTTTTTTGCTTCTTCTCGCTTTTGTCGATGACTACGTAACATATTACGCGAATGCGTTACTTGCTGAACAGATTGTTGCTCATACGGCTCTTCTACTACATTATTTTCAGGCAGATTGTGATGCGTTGCATCTGGCAAAGCATCCTCAGCAAGCGACGCATCGGCAGCGCGTGCTGTTTCATTGGATGGTGATTCGGCTAATGCCGTGTCCGCTGGCAATGAAGCTTCGCTCTGTTCAGATTGATGAATAGCTATTTCATCGGATACCGGGGCGAACGTGGTTGTTTTGGGTTCAGGGGTCTTCGCTAATACTGCGCTGTCTAATTGAGTTTCATCGACGGCAATATAATTTGCAGGTTTAAAAGCTAATAAACGCATCACTGTCATTTCTAATGCAATTTTACCATTAGGGGCATAGGGATAATCTTTATAACCCTGCAGTGCAATTTGATAATAAAGTTGCACCTCCTCTGGACTTAAACGCTCCGCTAATAATTGCATCGCCGTTTTGTTACTATCATGTTTTTTCCCTTGCATCTGTAATAGTGCAAGCTGATGGCATAATCCAGCGAGTTCCTGATGCAATTTCGCAAAATCTGCCCCTAAATGGACAAACTCTTCAATTTTCTGAAACACTTTTTGCGTATTGCCTGAAACAATGAAATGCAATAAATAAACTAAGTGGGCATTATCAATGGTACCGAGCATCTTTAACACCGATTGATACTCTATATTACCTGCACCAAAAGCCAGTGCTTGATCCGTTAAACTTAAGGCATCACGCATACTGCCATCGGCAGCTTTAGCAATAACGGTAATAGCAGCATGCTCATAGACAGCTTGCTCCTGTTGCAAAATAAAATTGAGCTGTTTTTCAATCTCATCGGGCAGGAGCGCTTTTAAATGAAATTGTAAACAGCGAGACAACACCGTTATGGGTAATTTTTGTGGGTCGGTCGTCGCTAACAAAAACTTAACGTACTCAGGGGGCTCTTCTAATGTCTTCAATAACGCATTGAAACTATGTTTAGACAACATATGTACTTCATCAATTAAATAGACTTTATAGCGCCCTTGAGCTGGTTTATATTGAACGTTATCGAGTAATTCGCGTGTATCATCAACTTTAGTACGCGAGGCCGCATCAATCTCAAGCAGATCAACAAAACGCCCCTGATCAATCGCTTGGCAATTGACGCACTGTCCACAGGGCGTCGCTGTCACGCCCTGCTCACAGTTCAAACTTTTCGACAATATGCGGGCAATGGTTGTTTTACCGACGCCTCGCGTGCCGCTAAACAGGTATGCATGATGCACCCTATTTCTTGCTAAGCCATTCGACAGCGCGGTTAACACATGAGATTGCCCAATCACCTCTTGGAAATTTCGTGGCCGCCATTTTCGTGCTAATACTTGATAACTCACTAAATTACTCGCCTTCAAATTCAATTAAAGAAAAATGTGCAACACCTAATTCAGCGAGTTTTTTCCCGCCCTGTAGAGCTGGTAATTCAATAACAAAAGCGGATTCCACCACCTCTCCACCTGAGCGTTGAATTAATTTAACAGACGCTGCGGCTGTCCCACCCGTCGCTAATAAATCATCCACTAATAAAACTTTTTCACCGGGTTTTATGGCATCGTGATGAACATGCAAGGTATCTGTTCCATACTCAAGTTGGTAACTTTCTTCAATTGTTTCACGGGGTAATTTACCCGGTTTACGCACAGGCACAAAACCAACACCTATCGCAGCAGCCAATGGTGCACCAAAGATAAAACCACGCGCCTCAGTACCTACTATTTTATCTATATGCATATTTTTATAGCGCTCTACGAATAGTTTAATGGTTGCTGAAAATGCCTCTCCATTTTCGATTAAACTGGTCACATCACGAAACATAACACCAGGAATGGGGTAATCAGGAATGGTTTTAATACTCTTTTTTATAAGCTGTTGGGTACTGGAAGTCATTGATAATTACTCTTTAATAAATATTATGGCTAAGATTAATTAGTTGTCAGCCGTTGTGCAAGCGCTTGGCTCAACTATTGAAAATAACATTATAATTAACGCTAATACTACACCAAATTCTCCCGTTATACTCATGATACTTCAAGATCCAAAGTCAGCAACAAGAAGCGTGCCGAGTTGCGAGGCATAAAATAGGAGTCTAACTATTTTATAACAAAACAGCTGGGGGCTATTTGGCCTCCTCTGTTGGGGCTAGTTCCTGACTAAACCGCTAAGTTTAGGTGTGTATAGAACAATTAATAAAAAAATGGCCATTATTCCGATACCAACTTTCTCTAATTTCTATATTATGTGCAAAAAATGGTGGGGTGATTATGAGAATTATATTAGCACCGATGGAAGGTGTCGCAGATGCATCAATGCGCAGACTATTAACAAATCAAGGCGGTTTTGATTTATGTATTAGTGAATTTATACGTATTGTCGATATGAAACTACCAAAACGCGTTTTTTATCGCATCTGCCCAGAGCTCGATAATGATTGCCAGACAGAATCAGGTACACCAGTACGAATTCAGTTACTTGGTCAAGAGCCTAACTGGATGGCGGAAAACGCTGATAGAGCCATTCGTTTAGGCTCTCACGGCATAGACATCAATTTTGGTTGCCCATCTCGCACCGTCAACAAAAACAAAGGTGGCGCATCTTTACTACGTGAACCTGAAACTATTTACCAAATAGTTAAAAAAGTAAGGGAAACGGTGCCTGCTTACCAAACTGTTTCAGCAAAAATGCGCTTAGGTTGGGATTGTAAATCGCAATGTGTGGAGATAGCTCAGGCCATTGAAGCGGCTGGCGCAAATGAATTAACTGTCCACGCCAGAACAAAGGAGGAAGGCTATAAGCCCCCTGCTCATTGGCAATATATTAAGTTAATCAAAGACTCAACTAACTTAAACATTATTGCTAATGGAGAGGTCTGGAATAAGGATGATTATCTACGTTGCCAAGCAATCAGTGGTTGTGATGATATTATGATTGGTCGTGGTGCAGTTACCATTCCTAATCTTGCTCAGCATATTAAAGGTGCGGCGATAATGCCTTGGGCTGATGTTAAACAATTGATGATTGATTACGGTGGTTTCGAGACAATCGGCGATAGAGAGAAGTATTTTCCACAGCGCTTAAAGCAATGGTTTAAATATATTACTAAACAATATCCTGAATCTCATGCGTTATTCAATCAAATTCGTAGCATAAAAGATACAGAGCTAATCATGGAAGCGCTAACACAATAGAGTTAAGTGCAGTTAGATTTATCTATTCACAGCAACGCATTGATTTTTAGCCCCTTTGATATCGCTAAAATGGCAAAACAACCTAATTGGCAAGTAAAAAGAGATTAGCAACGATATCCCACAAAAAATATCCGTGTAACCTCTCTTTATAGGAAATAATTGATATATTGAATATCCTGAATCATTTATGATTATCTTAGTTTTTTATGGTTGTATTTTTTTAGGAGCAGTATGTCTCTACCTGTTTTAATTTGTGACGATTCGGCAATGGCACGCAAAGCAATTGCACGTTCACTACCCAAAGATTGGGATATCGATATAAGCTTTGCTGAAAATGGTGCGTTAGGTCTTGATGCCATTAGACAGGGAAAAGGCGATCTTGTTTTCCTTGATTTAAATATGCCTGTCATGGATGGCTACCAAGTTTTACAAACGATCCATAGCGAAGATTTACCTGCATTAGTGATCGTCATTTCTGGTGATATTCAGCCGCAAGCGCATAAAAAAGTCCGTGAATTAGGTGCCCTTGATTTTATAAAAAAACCCATTGAAGAAAAGGTTTTAATCAATTTATTGGATACCTACGGAATCTATAAAGCGAATGCGAGTCATGCCGTAAAAGATGAAGTTAAGGCTGAAATAAAAGGTGACCTACAAAACATAAAGCAAGACAATCTGGCATTACGCGATGCATTGCAAGAGGTCTCTAATATTGCCATGGGTCGTGCGGGGGATTTACTTGCCCGTCTACTCGATGTGTTTGTTTTATTACCGATCCCCTATGTCAATATGATTGAAACCAGTGAATTACAAATGGCATTCACCTCGATTGCCCATGACGATAATGTTTCTGCCGTTTCACAAGGATTTATCAGTTCAGGAATCAGTGGTGAAGCAATCATTATTTTTCATGATTCAAGCTTTACTGATATGGCAAAATTACTACGCCACCAAGATATTTTGGCGGAAAATATTAATATTGAGGTAATGAATGACATATCAAATATACTGATAGGTGCGTTTTTAAATGGGTTAGCTGAACAGCTCGACATTAATTTTAACCAAGGTCAACCAAACGTTCTCGGCCAGCATTGTCGCGTTGATGATTTGATTAAAGATAGAAAAAACCATTGGCAAAAAACACTGACCATTGAAGTTAACTATGGCATTGAAAACTACAATATTAAATGCGATTTGTTGCTTTTATTTACGGAAGACTCTATTGAAACATTAACTAACAAAATAGGATACCTGTTAAAAGAATGAGTAATATTAACCTAAAGGATATCCATTGGCTGTTCGATATGATTCAAAATATTGATGTCGGCCTCGTTGTGATCGACCTTGATATGAAAGTAAAAGTGTGGAATGGTTTTATGGAAAATCATTCTGGCTTGCTAACCGCGCATATTGTAGACAAAAAACTGAATGAATTATTTACTGATATTCCCAAAGAGTGGCTACAGCAAAAAATAAATAGCGTCTGCTTATTAAAAAACAAGGCTTTCACCACTTGGGAACAACGACCTTTTCTTTTTAAATTTAAAAGTTATCGGCCAATTACCAGCAGTGCCGAATTTATGTATCAAAACATTACATTTTTGCCTTTAACTGACATTAGCCAAAATGTGACGCAAATATGTATGATTATTTATGATGTAACGGATATCGCACTTAATAAAATGGCATTTCAAGATGCCAATCAAAAGTTAGAGCATTTAAGTCATACCGATTCATTAACACAGTTACATAATCAAGGTTTTTGGCGCGAACGGTGCCACCAAGAATTTAAACGCCATACACGTACTCAGCAACCTTCTAGTCTGATCATGTTTGACATTGACCATTTCAAGAAAGTAAATGATACCTATGGACACCCCTTTGGTGACGAAGTGATTAGAGAGGTGGCGAATAGTTTACGAAAAAATATGCGGGATACTGACATCGCAGGCCGTTATGGTGGTGAGGAATTTACCCTAATTCTTGTTGATACCGATCTAAATGGTGCGACGTTGGTTGCAGAACGTATCAGGCAATCTATCGAGGCCATTGAGTTCGTTTATGAAGGCACACCAGTAAAAGTTACTGCGAGTTTTGGCGTTGCCCACATCACAGGTAACACCCCTAATTATCATAGCTGGATAAAAACGGCCGATTTAGGTCTATACATTGCTAAAAATTCTGGCCGTAATCAAATCGGCATCACAGACCATTAACAATAAACTCTTATCAACAATAAAAAAGGCTTGTTTATTACAAGCCTTTTTTATCTTTTTAAGCCATCTGAAATATCAGAAAATGGCTACCACATTATAATATGGTTTTAGAATAACGACGAATCAACAATAAGGGTAATGCGAAAATCCACATCCAAAAACTTGCCGCGCCAGAACGTTTATTCGGTGTTTCAAGATCCTGTAACAATTCAGAATCCCAACAATTCGGGCTATCATTAGGCGTCATCTCTGCAGTAGCGATTAATTTAAAGGCAACTTGGGTAGCATTGACTTTATTTCGATAATCATCTGCACTCTGATATTTATAACCTTCCGCTAAAATGATGCCATCATTATTAATAACGCGAGCACTACGAATTCGTACAAATGGAGAAGTTACCACCCCATCGCTTTCAGTACAGAGCAAATCATTAATAAACCAGCTTTCGCCGCTATTGTTATCATATAAAAATGCACTTTGAGTACGAGGAATGCCATTTCTAACAGGCGCCACTTGATCATAATCATCGGCTTCGCCAACAATAAGTCCATGCTCATTAATATCATAAGCCAAGCTATTTGCACCACGTTTTTCACCGCTGTTGCCAGCTAAGCGCTGCTTCGTACTTAATACTTTTTTATCTAAAAGCGGCACTTTAATGGAAGCGCTATTGATGTCATAAACAAAAAATTCCGTTGGTAAATTTACCGATTTCGAAGAGTCGTATTCACGATTACCAATCACGATATTATTATCAGTAATAGCTTGCGCCCAGCTGTTATACAACATATTTTGAGCATGTTCATTACCATCATCGAGGTCATCATAAACTCGTTTCATCTCAACCGGTTTGCCATAAATGCCCTCACCATCAGGTGTCATTATAATCGCCCGGCCGCGTCCACCTTCACTATTATTGTTTCTTCTAAAAGTAGACATACCAACAGCAATACCTGAACTATTGATATCTAATGCGCTGGCACTGTATGTGTTACGTTTATTTTCATTGCTGTTATTGTCATCTAACCAGTGAGTCGCTAGTGCATAACCGGACAGTTCAGTCTCACTATCAAGCGCGTTAGTTACATCCCATGCCCATGCCTGAGTATCGAAACCAGGGCAATAAACTAAATCATTTAAAGAGTATCTATTATCATTTTGATCACTGAAATAACAATCGTTAAAATAATCGTCATTATTACGGGGGTAAGAGACACTAGCGGCACCAACAACAAGTGTTTTACTCTCTCCGTTTGCGTAGGTTACATCCTGCACTTTATAGGCACTACTAAAACCGCCATTGGTCATAAAATTTGGCAGTAATTGAATAGCCTGTGAAAAATTTTCTTTGATAAAAGCACGGCGAACAAATTCACGTTCATTGTCAATATAGGGTGCAGAAGCATAGCCAACCACATAATCAATACCATCTTGCACCGTTAATGAATTACTGACATCCGTCACACTAACATCACTACTACTATCGCTAAGCGCGTAGGGTATTTGTATTTGATCGCTACCATTTAATAGAGTGTTAGCCATAAAATAACTACTATAGCCATCTAAAGCAGCATTCGCCATCGCATTTCGCCATGCTTGATAAGCATTTTGATAACTTGCCTGCCCTGCAGTTTCTGAGCCATAGAACTGTAACTTACAAACGATCGTGTCCCATTGACACTCACGATTAAAGGTGAAAGGTAAACCGATATCGATATTACTCACTAAATTCGCTTTCAATGAGTTAAAGGCGATAAGCTGCCCATCCTCGGTCATTGCCGACGGGAATGGCCCATATTTAGCCCCATCCGCACTAACATTAAGTTCTTCAAATGTATAATAAGGCTGTTGATTCGCCCAACTATTACCTGCTAATAAGAAAACAGCAGTCGCCAAGGTAACTTTATATTTCATCTATCAATTTTCCCCATTTTGTAATTCTTCTAGCTCTTCCCAACGCATAAATGCGATTTCTAGTTGTTCTTCTGTTTTAGCAAGTTCGGCTAGGAATTGGTCTGCTTCATTTCTATTTTTAGTAAAAAATTCAGGTGCATTAATACTTTCTTGTAGCGTTGCAACTTTCGCTTCGAGCTCCTCTAACTGACGAGGTAAAGCATCTAATTCAAGTTGCAGTTTATAAGATAGCTTCTTCTTTTTAAGTTGTTTATCTACTTGCTTTGCGGTATTAGCTGGCACTTTCTCTTTTTTTGCTATACCAACAGGCTTCTGATTACTTGTACTCTGATCTCTGTGGCGTACAGCATCACCATAACCACCTACATACTGTTCAATATGTCCGTTTCCGTCAAAGAACCAAGTATTAGTTACGGTATTATCGACAAAACTACGGTCATGACTAACTAATAGTAGAGTGCCTTGATAATTTGCCAATAGTTCTTCGAGTAATTCCAAGGTTTCGACATCAAGATCATTGGTTGGTTCATCTAGAATCAACAAGTTATTAGGTTTTAGGAAAATTTTAGCCAATAATAAACGATTTTTTTCACCGCCAGAGAGCGCTTTTACGGGCGTACGAGCACGCACAGGATGGAATAAAAAGTCTTGTAAATAGCCTAATGCATGGCGTTTAACACCATTCACTTCAACCTCTTGCTTACCTTCCGCAAGATTATCCATCACCGATTTTTCGGGATCCAAGGTATCACGGTATTGATCAAAATAAGCCACTTCCAGTTTTGTACCACATTTTAGGGTGCCTGAATCTGGTTGTAATTGCTGTAAAAGTAATTTCAATAAGGTACTTTTACCGCAACCGTTGCGACCAACTAAAGCGATTTTATCACCACGCATGATAGTACATGAAAAGTCGCGTACGATGGATAAATCATCGTAGCTGTAAGCCACATTTTCAGCTTCGAAAATAATTTTTCCTGAGCGGCTTGCAACATCAATATTGATTTTAGCTTTACCGACCACATTCTGTCGTTCAGAACGTTCGTTGCGTAATGCTTTTAAAGCACGTACCCGCCCTTCATTACGGGTACGACGGGCTTTAATGCCTTGACGAATCCACTTTTCTTCAATAGCAAGTTTGCGATCAAATTCAGAGTTTTGCTCCTCTTCAACGCGTAACGCTTCTTCCTTAGCCACTAAGTATTCATCATAACCACCAGGCCATGAACTTAACTGACCTCGATCGATATCAACAATACGTGTTGCTAAGCGACGAATAAATTCACGGTCATGACTTATGAAAACAATTGAACCTTGAAAGCTCATTAAAAATTGCTCTAACCATTCAATAGTCCCCACATCCAAGTGATTGGTTGGTTCATCAAGTAATAATAAATCAGGATCATTGACCAGCGCTTTTGCTAAGGCCACTTTACGTAACCAACCACCTGACAATTGATCTAATGATGTATCGGGATCGATCGCCAAACGATCTAAAATTTGATTGATTTTACTGTCTAACTGCCACGCATCGAGCTGATCTATTTGCTCTTGTAATTTTTGTAATTTATTTAACTCTTTCTCACTACAATCTTCAGAAATAACATGTAATTGATGGTGATATGCCTTTAATATTTCCCCGGCATTTTCCATGCCTGAAGCAACAAAGTCATAGGCACTCATGGTATTCGCCGTCGGAGGATCCTGCTCTAAACGCGCAACTTTAACATCGTTATTAATCAGTAAGCTGCCATCATCTAATTGAATACGGCCATCCAATACTTTTAATAATGTTGATTTACCTGCACCGTTACGACCTACCAAACAAACGCGTTCGTTAGCTTCAATAACTAGATTAGATTTATTTAATAATGGGTTATCACCAAAGGCGAGTTCTGCATTGTGTAAAGTTAATAATGCCACTTAAGGTCTCTTTTTATTAGGTTTCAATTTTTATTAGATTCAATGTGTAGAAAATCGTTTAATAGCTTTAAATCAAATGGCCAGTACAAACTATTTCCACGCTCATCTTCCAGCACTGGAATGAAATAACCGTATCGATCCACTAACGCTTGAGAGTGGATGATATCGATTTTTGTATAAGGGGTATTTGCTTGTTGCAATATTCTGACGGCATCATCACACAAATGACAACCATCCGTAAAATATAACAGCAATGGCGCGCCATTAGTCATGCTTTGTTAAAATCCAACATTGATGAATTTTACTATTACGTTTAAAGTCTTCGGGAATCGAAGCCTGAGAAACGTCCTTAATCGCAAATCCTAATGCTTTAATTGCTTCTGCATCTAATTTAAATCCACGTTTATTATTAGAAAATATAATTTCCCCACGCGGGTTTAAACGGTCACTAGCAGAAGTAAGTAATGCAACATGGTCTTCTTGCACGTCAAACACATCACTCATTCGTTTAGAATTGGAGAACGTGGGAGGATCAATAAAGATAAGGTCGAACATCTCATGGGCGTGTTGTAACCATTTGATACAATCTTGCTGAATGAATTGATGTTTTCCTTTAATACCATTTTCGGCAAAGTTATCTTCCCCCCAAGCTAAATAGGTTTTTGACATATCGACACTCGTAGTCGATTTGGCACCACCTAGCGCGGCATGGACAGAAGCCGTTGCGGTGTAACAAAATAGATTAAGGAAATCTTTCCCCTTCGCCATTTGTGCTATACGCAAACGCGTTGGGCGGTGATCTAAAAAGAGCCCCGTATCGAGATAATCTTGTAAGTTAACAATTAACTTTGCAGCACCTTCTTGTACCACTAAAGATTGTTTTTTACTCGCCAATTTTTCATATTGCTGACGTCCTTTTTGACGTTCACGCACTTTGATAACGAGTTTATCATCGGAAAGATCCAACATATAACGTACAGTAGAGACGATATCTAAGAAGCGACGACGTACTTTCCCTGCATCAATCTCCTTAGGTGCGCGGTATTCTTGGATAATAATATAATCATCATAACGGTCAATAGCGACATTATATTCAGGCAAATCAGCATCATACAGACGATAACATTGAACATTTTCCCGTCGAGCCCATTTTTCTAATTTTTTCATGTTTTTAGTCAAACGATTGGCGAAGGCTTCTGAATATATTGCGGGTTTAATCTGTTTCGCTTCTTTAAAAACTATCGCTGATTCACTTTCATCTTGAGCGACAAGTGGATCACCGCCACGCCCCATTGTCCAAGGGTTTATCGGTTGTGATTCAGTGCTAACATCAGGTATCTGCGGTGCGATATCACGTTTGGGAGAAATACGATAATTTTTAAGGACACATTCTATTGGGCCATTAAAAAATTTAAAACTTTTACCTGCACGCATCCCTAAACAGCTAAGCAGCTCGGTATCCACGGCAAACATGGATAAATTCCAACCGGCAAAGGCATCTTTGAAATGGTGACCTAACTCCGTATAAAGCGTAATCGTATCGCTAAATCCACCTAAGCGCTCTCCATAAGGGGGGTTAGTCACAATAATACCGGTTTCTAACTCCTCGGGAGGTAATACTTTTTTAGCATCCTTAACGGAGAACTCAATAACCTCAAGAACCCCTGCTCTTTGCGCATTTTTTCGCGCAATTTCAATCATATCTCGACTTAAATCAGAGGCGTAAAAACGTGTTTCACATTTATTAACAGCGCGTTTTGCATACACTTGTGCTGACGTTTTTAGTGTTTGCCAAGAGTCGTTGTCATGTTTTTTCCAGTTTTCAAAACCAAAGCGGGTACGTAGTGTACCTGGTGCAATGTTAAGAGCCATCATTGCTGCTTCGATGACAATGGTGCCGGAACCACACATAGGATCAAGCAACGCTTCCCCCTGCCAGCCACTGCGTTTTAAAATCCCTGCAGCAAGCGTTTCACGCATTGGCGCTTCTCCTGCGATAGTGCGATAGCCTCGCAAATGCAAGGGTGAGCCAGATAGATCTAAATAAATTGTTGCTTTATCCTTCCACAAGCGGCCATTGAAACGAATATCCGCATCGCGCTTTTCAACATTTGGGCGATCATCGAATTTTTTACGAAAACGGTCAACGATTGCATCTTTAATTTTTAATGCACCAAATTGAGTATTACGGATGTCATCGTTGCTTCCAGAGAAATCAATAGAGAATGTGTTGCTAACATCAAAATGGTCTTCCCAGGGGATGTTGCTACAACCTAAATATAGGTCAAGGGAATTTAATACTTTGAATTCACTCAATTTTAATAGTACTCGCGAAGCAAAACGAGACCATAAACAAACTTGATACCCTTGCTCTAAGGTGCCATCGAAGGCCACACCACCATTCATCTGTTTGCAATTTTCAATACCCATCTCTTTCAGCTCAACTTCAAGCAGTGGGGCTAAACCTTTAGCGGTGGGGATAAAGTAACTTAACATAATGACTCTCGCGCAATAAATGGGGGGAATGAAACAGCCCGTATTATACCCAAACGCCACGAGAATGCGAGCATCGGCAATGAGTAAAAATAGAACCCAATAACCGGCTATTTTACCCCCATTGAAATTATCTCAATATAATCAAATTACGAAATGTAAAATATCTACAATTGACTTTTATTCTATTGCAAAAAAAAAATTAATCCCTATACTATTTTCAACCGGGGCGCTTGAAAAAAGTGCCCCGGTTTTTTTTTGCCTGCCGTTTATGCCTGTAAATCAAAACCCATTTGTTAACCATTTTGCTATCCATTTAGTAGGAAACAGTTATGCGTATTGAACAAGATCTAAAATTAGGTTTTAAAGATGTCCTTTTCCGTCCAAAACGTTCGACTTTAAAGAGTCGCTCACAGGTAGATTTATCCCGTGAATATACGTTCAAGCATAGCGGTCGTAAGTGGAAAGGAGTTCCAATAATTGCCGCAAATATGGATTCAGTAGGTAGCTTTAACATGGCTAAATCCCTTTCTGAGTTCTCAGTATTAACAGCCATTCACAAACATTACACCGTGGACGATTGGGCTGGATTTGTTAAAGAAAATACCGCTTCAGTATTAAATAACGTCATGGTATCAACGGGAACATCTGAAAAAGATTTCCAAAAAACCAAAGATATTATGGCCCTATCTGATGACTTGATTTTCATCTGCATTGACATTGCTAACGGCTACTCTGAACACCTTGTTGAATATGTTGAACAAGTGCGTGCGGCATTTCCTGATAAAGTGATCACAGCGGGGAACGTTGTTACAGGCGATATGTGTGAAGAACTTATTTTGGCTGGAGCTGATATTGTAAAAGTCGGTATCGGCCCTGGCTCTGTTTGTACAACGCGTGTTAAAACAGGTGTTGGCTACCCTCAACTTTCTGCCATTATAGAATGTGCCGATGCAGCACACGGTCTTGGCGGCTGTATTATTGGCGATGGCGGTTGTAGCTGTGCTGGTGATGTTGCAAAAGGCTTTGGCGGCGGCGCTGACTTTATCATGCTTGGCGGTATGCTTGCAGGGCATAGCGAAAGTGGTGGTGAAGTGATAGAAAAAGAGGGCGAGAAGTTCATGAAATTTTATGGAATGTCCTCTAAAAGCGCCATGGAAAAACACTCAGGTGGTGTCGCTAATTACCGTGCTGCGGAAGGTAAAACCGTTTTGTTACCTTATCGTGGTGGTGTATCAGAAACAATTCAAGATATTATGGGAGGTGTTCGCTCAACCTGTACCTATGTCGGCGCATCAACTTTAAAACAACTTTCAAAACGTACCACATTTATTCGTGTTCTTGAGCAAGAAAACAATGTATTTGGTAAAGAATAAAATAGTGTCAGCATAGATCCCCATGTCACCTCAAGATGCTTTGTCAGGCGATCTTTTTAGCGCTGACTTTGCAGCTTGAAGTAACATGGCTATATTCGCTCATTTTTAACAAACATAAATGAGCGAATAAACGGCACGCCATAGCAAGCTATGCCCCCTTATTATCCCCACCGACACTTATTTGATCTGCACTTCAAATAGCCAGATACAAAGTAATACCAATCGGATTAAGTATGTGATCTAAATTTTGCGCAGGAAAAATGGCTTAATTTGAGGCGTAAGTTGACGTAAATGGTTGCTCCCTTTACGAAACTTACAACAAAAAAGTAAGTTATTTTAATCCGCAAAATAGATCAGCTATTTACTCCGATTGGTATAATACTATATATCATTGCAACGCTGCTTTTCTAGGGCAATAAAATATCGAAGAGTTTCGATCAACAACTTAGTTTGTAAAAAAGCGAGGCTGGATTTAAATTTTTAATGATCTTAATAGAAGCTGCGTGTACTATTTAAGAGGTATTTTTGAATAAAAATGAGCGCTATCTATACTATAGAATAATTATTTAAATTTTTGATGTTTATAGGTTATTTGCATTACGTGAATAAAATTACTGACCATCTAAGTGAATAATTAATAGCGATAGGATTAAGTATCAGATCTCAATTTTACACAGAAAGAGACGCTTGAGTTAGAGGTGTGAGTATATGTGAATAGGTATTCCCTTCACGAAACTTACAACTAATATGGAAGTGATTTCAACCTGTAAAATAGATCTGCTATTTTATATGCTCTTTCTTCTCGGCGTTTTACGTCAACATTTAACATTAAGGCTGTGGTTAATGCAACGAGCAACTGTGAAAAAAATTCTGTTAATGCTAGCTGTTTTGATACTCGTTCTAGTATATAGCACCTATCAAAGGCAAGAAGCGCCTTTAACCGCTATTCAAGGTATGAGCAACGAAAACGATCCCTCAGCAACTGCTGTCGTTGTCGCCCCAGTTCGCCAAGATAATTTTAATATTGCTCAGTTCGCATTGGGCACCGTTACCCCGATAAATGTTGTTGATGTAAAAAGTCGCGTAGCAGGCCAGTTGATTAATATCGCCTTTGTAGAGGGCAAAATGATTAAGGCTGGCGAACTATTAGCTCAACTGGATCCAAAACCATTTGCCGCTCAGCTAAAACTTGCCGAAGGACAATTACAATTAAGTAAAGCGCTACTGGAAAATGCCAAGGCAGACGTAGAGCGCTATACATTATTACTTAGCCAAAAGTCGACATCAAAACAGACGCTCGAAGCTAAAGAGTCGCTTTTACAGCAATATAAAGCTACCGTAGCAGCAGATGAAGCGGCCGTTACCCGTGCTCAATTACAATTACAATACACTGATATTGTTGCGCCTATCAGTGGTCGACTAGGTTTTCGACAAGTGGATATAGGCAATGCAGTTAGCCCCACTTCAGCTAAAGGTATCGTGACAATCACACAGATAGATCCGATCGCCATTGTTTTCTCAATTCCTGAAGATACCTTACCTAAGGTACTCAAACAGATGCAGCTTAATGACAATATATCCGTTGATATTTATGATCGGGCCATGCACAAAAAAATGGCTACGGGACAATTATTAGCCGTTGATAACCAAATAGATCCCCACACTGGCACCGTAAAACTTAAAGCGCAACTTAATAATAGTAATGGTCAGTTTTACGCCAATCAATTTGTTAATGTATCAATGATAGTTGAGACATACCCACAGACAACATTAATCCCCACCTCTGCAATACAACGCGGTACACAGGGAACCTTTGTTTATCTGGTCGATGCCGATAATCTTGCCCGTGTCACCAAGATAGCGATCAGCGCAACTCAGGGTGAAGTTAGCGCGATTAGCACTGCAATCCCAAGTGGCGCTTTAGTTGTCACGCAGGGGGGAGATAGGCTAAAAGCGAATGCAAAAGTTAAAATAATAAGCAATGATGAAAATATGAGTGATAACGATGCTCAGTAATGCGATGCCATCTACAAAAATTAAAACTGACATCACCAAAAAAAATCCACTGACATCCCCCCTGATGTTTGTCCATTTTAATTCACAACAGGGTTGTCTATGAATATTTCACGTCCCTTTATCCTAAGACCCGTTGCAACATCACTGTTAATGGTGGCAATTATGCTAGTGGGCATTTTTGCTTACCGTTTGTTGCCACTATCGGCTTTGCCTAAGTTTGATTATCCAATCATCCAAGTAGTCACATTATACCCAGGGGCTAGTCCAAAAGTTATCACCTCAACAATTACCGCCCCCTTAGAGCGGCAGTTTGGGCGTATTCCCGGTTTAAATCAGATGTCATCGACCAGTTCAGGCGGTGCCTCCATTATCACCTTACAGTTTAATCTTGATCTGCCATTAGATATTGCTGAACAAGATGTACAATCGGCAATCAATGGCGCAGTCAGTGCACTACCAAGGGATCTGCCTCAGTTTCCTATTTACAATAAAATTAATCCGGCTGATCCGGCAATTATCACCTTGGCACTCACCTCCGATACATTACCTTTATCCTTATTACAACAATTAGCTGAAACACGGTTAACAGCTAAAATTGCTCAAGTATCCGGCGTTGGACTGGTCAGTATCAGTGGCGGACAGCGACCTGCTGTTAGAATCCAAGCCAATCCAAATGCATTAGCGGCTTACAAACTTTCCCTTGATGATTTACGTATAGCCATTGGCAACGCGAACTCGAACTTACCCAATGGGGGATTTGACGGCCCAACTCAAGCTTCAATAATTAATGCTAATGATCAGCTTAAATCGATTGATGAATTCAAGTCGATGATTATTGCTTATCGTGATGGCTCCCCTATTCGCATGTCAGATGTTGCCGATGTAAGTGATGGCATTGAAGATACCCACCTTGCCGCTTGGGCAAATAAATCGGCTGCATTAATTATAAATATTCAACGCCAACCCGATGCCAATGTTATCCGGGTAGTCGACAACATCAAAACATTACTCCCTGAATTACAAGCCTCTCTACCACAGGGCGTCAATGTTGCTACTTTATCGGATAGAACCGAAATGATCCGCTCCTCGGTACGTGATGTACAGTTTGAGCTATTTATTTCGATTGCCTTAGTCGTGATGGTGATATTTCTGTTTTTACGTAATATCCCTGCGACAATTATTCCAAGTGTCGCTGTACCACTCTCACTTGTTGGCACCTTTGCCGTTATGTATCTTGCCGGTTTTTCTATTAATAACCTTACTCTGATGGCAATGATTATTGCGACGGGATTTGTGGTCGATGATGCGATCGTTATGATTGAAAATATCATGCGTCATATAGAAGCCGGTGAGCCGCCACTCGTCGCTGCATTAAAAGGATCGAAACAAATTGGTTTCACCATTATTTCCTTAACCGTTTCATTAATCGCCGTCATGATCCCTTTACTCTTTATGGGGGATGTTATAGGGCGATTATTTAGCGAATTTGCAATTACTCTTTCCGTGGCCATCTTAATTTCAGCGTTAGTCTCTTTGACCTTAACACCGATGATGTGCGCTCGTTTACTAAAACACGATCCGACTAAAAATCAAGCACAACAATTTCACGATAGTAATAGTTGGTTTGAGCGCCTGACGCGACGCTATGGAAAGCTGTTAGAGTGGGTACTTGCTCGACAAATGTTAACATTAATGGTCGCATTGGCAACCTTACTACTGACCTTTGTATTATACGTTTTGATTCCAAAGGGGTTTTTCCCAGTACAAGATACAGGCGCAATTCAAGGTATTTCTCAAGCACCAGAGAGCATCTCATTTACAGCAATGGCTGAACGACAACAGGCATTAGGAGCGATCATACTCGAAGATCCTGCGGTGCAAAGCATCTCCTCTTTTATTGGTGTCGATAGTAGTAATCCGACACTTAATAGTGGCCGTTTCACTATCAATTTAAAACCATTAGCAGATAGAGATGCCGGTGTTCAAGCGGTTATTCGACGCCTGCAAACAGCGGCACAAAAAATACCGGGAATCGAATTATTTATGCAACCTGTACAAGATCTCACCATTGAATATCAAGTGAGCCGTACACAGTATCAACTTTCCATCGAAGATGCTGATGGTGATTTATTACGTCAATGGGTACCCCGTATTGTTTCACGATTACAGCAATCATCAACGTTAGCAGATGTAACCAGCAATCAACTTGATGCCGGGTTAGAAGCCCACATAGAGATAAATCGCGATTTAGCAGGCCGATTAGGTGTCACTGCGCAGGCGGTCAATAACACGCTTTATAATGCCTTTGGCCAGCGACAAGTTGCCACTCTATTTACAACAACTAGTCAGCAACATGTGGTTCTCGAAGTTAAACCTGAATTTAGCAAGGGTATTGAAGCATTGAATAATGTCTATATCAGTGTTGCCAATGGCAGTAAGCCTGATAAGCAAATACTGCTAACTTCCATAGCAGAAATCACTGAACGCAGTGCACCTTTAGCGATTAATCGTATCGGCCAGTTCCCGGCAATCACGATTTCCTTCAACCTTGCAGAAGGAGCGTCCTTGGATGCAGCGCTGGAGGCAATAGAGATTGCACAACATGATTTGCAATTACCCGCCAGCATGCAGCTAAAACTGCAAGGCTCTGCCCAAGCCTTCAAAAGCTCATTAACAAGTCAGCTGTTATTAATTCTCGCTGCAATCATCACCGTTTATATTGTATTAGGTGTTCTTTACGAGAGCTATATCCACCCAATTACTATTCTATCAAGCTTACCCTCTGCAGGTATTGGAGCGTTACTTGCTTTGATGATGACGGGTAATGAGCTCAATGTTATCTCTATTATCGGGATTATTTTATTAATTGGCATCGTCATGAAAAATGCCATTATGATGATCGACTTCGCACTAGAGGCACAGCGAGATGAAGGTATCAGCGCAAGAGATGCAATATTTAAAGCGTCACTACTGCGTTTTCGTCCAATCATCATGACATCGATGGCGACACTACTGGCTGCTCTACCATTAATGCTTGGTTGGGGAAATGGCTCCGAGTTACGCCATCCGCTTGGTGTAACCTTAGTCGGGGGCTTGATTGTCAGCCAAATGCTAACGCTGTTCACCACGCCTGTTATATATCTTCTATTTGAGCGACTCGGACATCGTAATAAAATGACCGATGATAATGAATAAGTGAATATCTATGAATTTCTCTAAACCATTCATCGATCGTCCCGTCGCAACCACATTACTCACTATTGGTATGATGTTGGTCGGTGCGGTTGCCCTGTACTTGCTTCCCGTTGCTCCTTTACCAAAGGTTGATATTCCGACCATCAAAGTAAAGGCTTCATTACCCGGAGCAAGCCCAGAAACAATGGCAGCAGCCGTCACAACGCCGCTGGAACGATCCTTGGGACGCATATCTGGTATTACAGAGATGACATCAACCAGTACCCTTGGTACGGCAAATATTGTTTTACAATTTGATTTTTCACGCGATGTAAACGGTGCCGCACGGGATGTGCAAGCCGCGCTAAATGCGGCACAAGGATCGCTGCCTGCCGGCCTTGCAAGTAATCCGAGTTATCGTAAAGTCGATCCGGCTGACGCCCCTGTCATGATACTTGGGCTGACATCGGATACCATGACTTCAGGGCAAATCTATGATGTAGCCTCGACCATCATTGCGCAGAAATTATCGCAATTAAAAGGCGTTGGCGATGTTGAAATCGGTGGAGGCTCCCCCCCTGCTGTACGAATTGAGTTAAATCCCCATGTCCTTAATCAATATGCAATTGAATTTAAAGATGTGCGTAACGCCATCGCGGCTACCAACTCATACCAACCACAGGGTGCATTAGAGGAAGGTGATAAACGCTGGCAATTATCGGTCAATAGCGAAGCGAGTAATGCGCAAGCGTATATGCCAATCATCATTGGTTACAATCAATCAGGAGCCAGTTTACAACTTAAAGATGCCGCCAATGTGGTTGATTCCGTTAAAGATTTACGCCATGCCGGATTAGCAAATGAAAAGCCAGCGGTGCTCGTATTAATCAGGCGCGCCCCTAATGCAAACATCATTGAGACCGTTGAAAGCGTCAACCAACTACTGCCCACTCTGCAAGCCTCATTACCTAATGCGCTCGACGTTGATGTTATGATGGAACGGACATCAACTGTTCGCGCTTCGATGCACGATGCGGGTGAAACGCTTATCATAGCCGTTATATTAGTCACCTTAGTTGTACTTTTATTCTTACGTAATTGGCGAGCGGCACTGGTTCCGATTGTAGCGGTTCCGGTATCTTTAATCGCAACTTTTTCCATGATGTATCTGCTCGATTACAACTTAGATAATTTATCGTTAATGGCATTAACCATTGTCGTTGGCTTCGTCGTTGATGACACCATTGTGGTACTTGAAAATGTAATGCGCCACATCGAAAATGGTTTATCTCCTCGTGCGGCCGCCTTAGTGGGTGCCAAGGAAGTGAGTTCAACTATACTGACCATGACCCTAGTTTTGATTGCCGTATTTTTACCCATGCTATTAATGGGAGGCTATGTCGGATTATTTGTACGTGAATTTGCCGTTACATTAGCCGTTGCTATCATCATTTCCTTAATTGTTGCATTAACAACTGCGCCTATGATGTGTGCACAATTACTAAAATCCGCTGATGCAATACCTAAACACAACAAACTCTACCAATGGAGCGAACGCGGTTTTACAGCGCTGTTACGTGGTTATGATGTCAGTTTACAGTGGGTACTTAAGCGCCCTAAATTTACCATGCTGATGCTACTGGCAACGATATTTTTCAATGTCTACCTTTATGTGATAGTGCCTAAGGGCTATTTCCCTGAACAAGATACAGGACAAATAACCGGCAGGATTGAGGGTGACCAAAGCGCCTCATTCAAGGTAATGGAAAGTAAACTAAAGCAATATATCGAACTAATTAGTGCCGATCCAGGCGTAGATAGTGTGGTCGGATTTACCGGAGGGGGTCAAAGTAATAGAGGTGAGCTATTTATTATGCTCAAACCTTTGGCGGACCGCGGCGTTACCGCATTTGAAATTGTAGAACGGCTACGCCCACAAATTGATAACATTCCCGGTGCGCTATTGACCCTAAAACCTGTACAAGATATTCGTATGGGTGGCCGTCGTAGCCGCTCTTCCTACGAATACACCCTGCAATCCGATGACCTTGATATTCTCAGGGAATGGGAGCCTAGGATCCGTAACGCTCTCGCAAAAGTCCCTGAATTAATTGACGTTGATACCGATGAGCAAAATAAAGGGATACAGACGGAGTTAGTCATTGATAGAGATGCAGCCGCTCGCTATGGTATTACCATTAAACAGATAAATACACTGCTTAACCATGCCTTTGCACAACGATCTGTAGCAACTATTTATGAACCATTGAATCAATATCAGGTGGTCATGGGATTAGCGGCTGAATATGCACAATCACCACAATCACTGGATCATATCTACCTTAAATCGGCTGATGGCGGACAGGTCCCGCTTTCCATGATTGCGACCTATCAGCAAAGCGTTTCTGGATTAAGAGTTGAGCACCATGGCTTGCTCCCTGCTATCAATATCTCCTTTAATCGCGCTCCCGGCGTCTCTTTATCTCAGGCGACTAATGCCATTAAGGCTGCAATGGAGGATATTGGCGTACCCAGTGCGATTCGCGGTAGTTTTCAAGGCTCAGCAAAAGCATTTAAAAAAATGCTTGATGAACAGCCTATTTTACTACTCGCCGCTTTCTTAACACTTTATATTGTTTTAGGTATGCTCTATGAAAGCTTAATTCATCCATTAACAATATTATCAACACTCCCATCTGCGGGAGTTGGCGCACTCTTAGCCCTACTCTTTTTTGAGACCGATTTTAATGTCATTGCCATGATTGGTATTTTTATGCTGATCGGAATTGTAATGAAAAATGCGATCATGATGATTGATTTCGCTCTCGCGGCACAACGTCAATCATCAATTACACCGGAAAAGGCGATCTATGAAGCTTGTATATTGCGATTTAGACCAATATTAATGACCTCGCTTGCTGCATTACTTGCAGCTATTCCATTAGCTATCGGTCAAGGAGATGGCGCTGAAATGCGCCAACCACTTGGCATAGCCATTGGTGGAGGATTAATTATGAGCCAATTATTAACACTCTATACCACCCCCGTTGTTTATCTTTACCTAGATAAGTTCAGCCATTGGTTAAAGCAATTACGCCGCCCTGTTCATCGCACCACGGATATCACAAACGTGGTGGAGGATTTAAAATAATGATAGCCCCTCTACAAAAAAATATATTAAGCAAACTTATTTGCATCTCATTGGCCACCTTTAGTATTGGTTGTACCGTTGTTGGCCCTGATTATGAGCGCCCAAGCATGGATATACCCGATGCCTATAAAGAAAGCGCTGATAATAATCAGTTATCCAATTTCAAAGTAACAAATAACGCTGCTTGGTGGTTGGTTTATAACGATTCGGATCTTGATCAACTACTTTCTCAAGTGGAACTAAATAATTATTCATTACAAAGCATGGCAGCCAAATTATCACAGGCGACCGCATTAGCGAATATCGCTCAAGCGGGGAAATCACCAACCGTTGTTGCCGGTGGTAGCAATGATTTGGGGATTTTAATGAATTGGGAGCTCGATTTATGGGGCAAACTGCAACGTAACATTGAAGCCAATGAAGCCTTTGTTGCAGCAAGTCAAGCGGACCTTGCGGCTGCCAAATTATCATTACAGGCACAACTTGCAAAAAACTATTTTCTGTTAAGAGTGCAAGATGAAGAGCTATCGCTATTACAAAATACCGTCTTTTCCTATGAAAGTTCTTTACAGATCACCCGTAATCAATATGATGCTGGCGTCGCTAATAGCGATAATATTGCGCAAGCACAGGGTCAATTAAGCAGCGCAAAAGTTCAATTATTTAATGCGCAAATAACACGCGCGCAACTTGAACACAGTCTTGCAATACTAACGGGCAAAGCACCTAGTGATTTTTCACTTCCAGCAAAATCTTTTGCTATACAAGTACCGATCATTCCTGAAACCTTACCCGCAGACCTACTGAACGCCGCCCCGATATTGTTGCTGCAGAAAGACGCATGGCGGAAGCTAGTGCAAAAATTGGGGTTGCCATGGCACAAGCATACCCAGAGGTTAGCCTATTTGCAGGAGCCACTATCTCGCGTGGTTTAATAGGAGGTGCAAAAGGAGAGGTACCACTCTATTCTGCAGGTGCAATTGACGCATTAAGCAGCTCTGCAAAGGCTGAATATGAATCCGTTGTCGCCAATTATCGTCAAACCATACTTAATAGTTTTAAAGAGGTGGAAGACAGCATGGTCGAATTGCAACTACTAGAGGAAGTATCTCACTCTCAAAACAATGCATTAACTGCATTACGTGAAGTCGTGAAGGTGACCAATAATCAATATAACGCTGGTGTTACAAACTACCAATCGATCATTATTGCGCAGGCCTCGGCCCTCTCCAATGAGCGCGAAGCATTAAAAATTCTAGGGCGTCGCCTACTAGCAAGTGTGACATTAATTAAATCACTTGGTGGAGGGTGGCAGGCTACACCTCCCACTAGCGAAGAAACTGAGCAGTAGTTGCAGCTCAGCTCCACATACTACCAATACATTGTCAAGTTAAGCCCAACACCTTGGGTATCGACCCAAGGTGTTAACTGTACTTGATCATCATAAGCATCAGTAAAAAACCAACCACTTGCAATGCCGATAGCGGCGCCCGCTAACACATCATGCCAATAGTGTTTATCTGCAGCGACACGAGCCCCACCAGTAAGCGACGCTACGGCATAGGCAGGGAATCCAATTTCCCAACCGTAACGACGATGTAGCGTTGTCGCTGAAGCAAAGGCCCTTGTTGTATGGCCAGAAGGAAAACTATCATTATCACTCTTATCAGGGCGTTCCTCATTGATTAGCGCTTTACCAACAAAAGTAACTCCACTAGCTAAAAGAATACTATAGCCTGCTTGACGGGTACCTTCCCAGTCATCACGTACTGCCGGCAACGCTAAGGCAGTACCAAGTAAAGAATAAACACCGATGTCACTGATGTTCTCCCATTTCTTATCACTTAAGGCATGCGCAACGGGAATGGTTGAAACCATTAATATTAAAAAAGAACCGATATAACGAGAAAACATAACAAACTCCTTTTTGTTGAAGAGATTTAGCCCATTTCATCTAAAATAGGCATCATAATTAACAGGTATGTTTATCATATCCACGTTCAGTTAATGATTGTGATATAACCTCTCTTACCTCCGCTAATACATCCTCTAACGGTTGTACTGTGTCTATTTCTGCAATAGGTGCGCCATTAAAGGTAAGTTGCGGGACAACTTTAATTTTTTTCTCTAATGAATCTCTTTTGTGGTCTGGCTTACGTGCACAGGCAGTATCCAAATCAACATTCAGTCTAATCACTAAATCAGGGGTATAACTGGTCATCCATTGAAAAGCTTTATGCTCTTGCTTGGCTAACCAACGTACAATAGAGCTCCCCTTGGCCGTAATCGATAATCCTGGACCATCAATCGCTTTAGTATATTCATTTTGCGGATAGCGATCGGTAATAATAATTAACCCTTTACTGCGTAATTTCATCATACGATGATACCGGCGCAGGCGTCTTAGAGTCAGTAAATAGATAACTAATGACGGTAAAAATTCCGGTGTTTTGTCGGCGTCATAAGCTTTATGCACCTTTACCGCTTTACTTTCTTGAACTCGTTCAATCCATTTGCCAATCAATGGTAAATTATTTAAGGCTCGCCCAAGGTTGCCCCCTTGCTTACCTAAATGTGCACTTGCTGCAGGACCATAACTTTGTGCCCATACCAAAGCTTGTTCGACAACGGTTGATTTCCCTGAACCATCACAACCGACTATCGCTATCATCGGTGCTAGTTTTTTTTCATTGGCTGACATTTATAACCCTTTAACATTTTAAAATATTGATAATTTATAACTATTTAGCCGCATGATGCGCAACTGAATAAAATAGTTACGCATAATATCACATCATCAATTCGATGGGATATTTGTTACCGTTAATACCCTTTTTTGTGATTTACACTTTAAAGGTTGTCACACATTGACCTTAACAACGGATAAAACATACAATGCCTAACAGTTATAGCGCTTAGCAATCATTATTTATAAATTCAGGATCATCTATGAAATCGGAAGCTGACAAAAGTTTTGCCACCAATACCACTATAGATCAGCCGTTACCATTTACTAGGGAACAGTGTGAAAAACTTTTTGCAGCTGTGCTTGTACATGACGATATCTATCCAAATGCAACGCTTCCCGATGAAATCCACCTAAACTATAGTCAAGCACAACTTAATCAATGCTATCAACTATGCCTACAACTTTGGGAACTCGGTGTACAACGGCAAACCTTAAAAGCACTGATTTTCAAAATATACCGACAACACCAACTTGACCCTGCTGAACAGGAGGTCTATAAAGATATCCGAGCTAAATTCAAACACCTTCGCTTTGCCTATGTGACCTGTGGAGAGAATCATACATACCCTAACCTTTTTAGTAATTTAACTAGAAAGATGGGGAAATTTCAGGATGCGTTTAAAAATAAAAAATATAGCAACATGAAATGGGCCGTTAATCGATTACGCATATTACTTACCCCCTTTGTTTATAGATTTATAACAAGGGAAGTGGAGCACTTTAAAGCAAGTAGCACGGAAACGTTTCAACACTATATACATAGTGAAATTGATTTTATACGTTTACACCTTAAGCAATCTGAAGTGACCGGAAAAGAGTTTCATGAAACGAGAAAAGTCATTAGCCGTCAAGTTGCTCTTTACGACAATCTCAAAGTTCTTTATCCATCACAGTACCACAACAAGATCTCTGAATATCTTAGTACAATAAATGGTATGATGGGCAGCTTTCATGATGATCTGATTATCACTAAGTTCGCAGATCCTGAAAAATATTTTGAGGATACTTTTCCAATACCAGCTGAGATAAAAGTACGCTTAGAAAGCTACACGCAAAAATTCCAGTTAATGAAAAGTACAGAGCATTAATATCCCGACATATATACGAGTTTAATTTGAAATCTTCATATCCACAAAAAGAGCAGGTTCTTAGCAATGTCATTGCCGTAATTGGCTGTGACGGCTCAGGAAAATCGACACTAACCGCTGATTTACTGACACAATTACAATCACATGCCCCTGTTGAGCTACTCTATTTAGGGCAATCATCCGGCAATATTGGCGATTGGATAAAAAGCCGTCCATTCATTGGCCCGTCATTGAGTCGCTACTTAAAAAACAAGGCTAAAGGTGCTCATAGCAAAGAGAGCAAATCACCCGATACAGCGACCACAATCGTAATATATCTGCTCTCCCTATGGCGAGCACATAAGTTTCGGCGCATGTTATCACTTACCCGTAAAGGCACATTAGTGATCACGGATCGTTATCCTCAGGCTGAGACGGCAGGGTTTTACTTCGATGGCACAGGGCTCGGTGGATTAAATCACAATAGTTGGTTAGTGCGTAAATTAGCAGCTCGAGAGCAAAAACTGTATGAATGGATGGCCAGCCATATTCCGACACTATTAATACGACTTAATATTGATGCACAAACGGCACACGATCGTAAACCCGACCATAAATTAAAAATGTTAGAAGCCAAAGTGTCGGTTATTCCAACCCTCACTTTCAATGGTGCGGATATTCTCGAATTAGATGGTACCTCTCCTTACCAGCAGGTGCTAGATACCGCCTTAACAAAAATCAACCAAAAATTAACCCGTAATAGATTTTAATCCCCTAGATAACCGGCGTATGCTTAATTTTTAGCTATCCTTGTTATTAATATTATTAACTGAGTTTTACATGTTTGAATTTAAACGCAATAAAAAAAGAATCGATACACCTCTGATCGGGGTCGTCGCCGTTGTCGGTTGCGATGGTACAGGAAAATCTACCCTAACGGCAGATTTACTCACTCATCTACGGGCTAATGGTCGCGTTGAAAGACGTTATTTAGGCACTATTTCGGGTGAAATGGGTGACAAAATAAAATATATCCCATTTTTTGGTGTTAGATTAGAACGCTATCTCAATGCTAAAGCGCAACGTGCGCAAGATATCAAGAAAAATTTACCCGGTACAACCACCTCGATCATTATGTACATCCTCTCTTGGTGGCGTGCACTGCAACTACTCAAAGTTCGTCGATTGTCACGTAAAGGAATACAAGTTATTGCAGATCGTTATCCTCAAGCTGAAATAGCCGGTTTTCATTATGATGGTCCAGGTTTAACCGTAAATAGAACCAATAACTTACTAATTCGTAAACTTGCAGAGCGTGAACAACGACTCTATGAATGGATGGCTTGTCACAAACCGGATCTCATCATTCGCCTTAACATAGATGCGGATACCGCCTATTCTCGCAAACCAGACCATAACATCGTAGAGTTACGTGATAAAATTTCAGTGATGCCACGCTTAACATTTAATGGCGTACAGATTTGCGATATCGATTCCCGAGCGCCCTATCAAGAAGTCTTAGAGGCGGCCTTACAAGCTATCGCTCAATATCACAATAAGCGCCAATAAAAGATAGCCATGACATTGAAATATAAACTCCCACTATGTTTTTCGCTATGCGTTGCGGCAAATGCCTTTGGCCTGCCGTTATCAACAGAGGGTAAAGGCGAGGTTTATGGTCTTTGGCTCGAACGTGATAAACAAAAAGTGGCGGTATTGGTTGAGGATTGTCAGGGACAGTTATGCGGAAAAATAGTCTGGTTGAAAAAGCCTTATAAGAAAGATGGTAAACCTAAACTTGATAGCAAAAATCCAGACAAAGCACGACGAAATACTCCTCGTTGTGGCTTGACCATACTCTCTGGATTTACTGCCGTTGATAAAAACCATTGGCGCGATGGAACGATTTATAACCCGAGCGATGGTGATACCTACCGCAGTACTATCGAGCTTACTGACCAAGGGGAGCTCGAAGTAAGAGGCTATGTCGGTATTCCCTTTTTTGGGATAACAACACATTGGATCCGTCCAAACAGTAAACTACAGTGGTGTAATAGCAATTGGTATGAATAGCAAACTACTTGCTCTTTTTCTTCACCACAGGAATAGTTAATATACTTTTATGGATTAAATTTAACATAACCATGGGAGGAATTGCCGCACCAACACAAGCTGCTATTCCTGCACCAATCAAACTAAAAAATGAAGTCAACGCAAAAAACATCACTAAATAAAGCAGTGCAGATAGCGTATAAACACGCAAAACTAAACCAGCATGACCAATCGCATAAGATGCCGAACGTAATGACGAGGCCGTCAAATCTAAGGTAGATGCAAACAATAATAGTGCCAGTACTGGTGCTGCTGCAATATACTCTTGACCGACAGTAAGTTGTAGCAATGCCTCTCCAAAGAAAAGAGCGACAACGACAAAGACAAGGCCAAATAATGCACCTAGCATGGCCGTTCGATAGGCCACGACTTTAAAGTCACTACTGCCCTGATTCCAACTACGCGTTAAATCAAGAAAGACCACTTGACGAATCAGTGCCGCAGGCTGTGAAAGTAAACTAGAAAACTGCCGTGCTAGACGTAATAAACCCGCTTCTGATGCTCCCAATAAGTAACCAGCCAACATCACTGTGATACGTTTAGGAACCATATCGACATTAGCTTGCCAATAGGTCACCCAAATAAAATGGCGTAGCCCTGTGAATTCGTCAACTCGCATATTATGTGTATCTTGTGAATTTTCAGCAGGCCCGATTTTTTTACGGTATTCACGCCACCCATAAAAATTTAGGTAGAGATCTTCACTTATTGAACCAATTGCTAAGATAGAAATAAACACAGCAAATGAAGCATCAAACCACCATGCAATACAAACACCTACAAAACGAACGAGTGGTCCAACTGACATTTGTTTGCCGATAATATCAAATTTATCAAATAATCGCAGAAGACCTCGAGAGGTGCCATTGCCTATCGAAGCGAAAATAACAAAACTATATAGGGTGAGAAAAAAAACGTGGTTACTATCCATTCCCATGTGAGGGCCAACGACGGGTGCTAACAATATCGCAATGATCGCCCCACTCGCAGTTGTGATAAGGTCAAGACGCCAACAAATCTGAATTAAACGACGTAATGTACGGGTATCTTTAGCATCATAGGCAGGCACACCAAATCGAACAATGGCATCAAAAAGTTTAAAATTAAGCAGGCCTCGAGTCAGTAATGCATAGGTTTCGATCAACACTATCATACCAAACTCAACAGGCCCAAGTACTCTGGCAAGTAGAGCCGTAACACCAAATAACATCAAGGCGGCAACCACTCGTCCGCGAGCAAGCAGCAAAAAATTACTTAACACTCTACGCATTGGACTTTGCACGGGAGATATCGCTTTAGCACTACTCACGTGCACTTCCTTTTATCATAATAAGCATCACTTATTGAATACTATTTTTCTCATTGATGTTTATGACGCACGTAGTTGCAGTTGTAATTTTTTACCTAACGTAGCAAATATGTCACAAATAGTGTCAATCTGTTGATCCGTATGTGCAGCACTAACGCTACAACGAATTAAGAAAGCACCATTAGGTGTCGCAGGCGGTATCATCAAGTTAGTGTAGCCCCCCATTTCAAGAAGATTATCCCAGAAGGTAAGCACTTCCATTTTATCTTTGAAAACCACCGCAACCACAGGACTTGCAGGCGCGCCCAAGGTATAACCTAACGCACTAAGCCCTGCATGTAAGCGCCTTGCATTGTAATGCAATCGCGCACGCAAATCTTTCCCCTCAGCGACCTTAACTAATGCCGCCCTCGTTGTGGCAATCGTTGATGGTGAAGGCGATGCCGTAAAAATATAGGGACGACTTGAATAGCGAATAAGATCTAATTCAGGGTGGTTACTCACACAGTAACCACCAGCAGCGCCAAGACTCTTACTAAAAGTACCAACGATAAAATCAATATCATCCAATACACCAAGTTCCTCAGCTAAACCACTGCCTCGTTCACCGAGTACGCCTAGGGAGTGTGCTTCATCTACAAATAAGTAACCACCATATTCACGTTTTACGGCAATGAACTCATTTAATAATGCGTGGTCACCAAGCATGCTGTAGATACCTTCAACGACAATCAAAGCCTCAGAGGCTTTGTCACCAAGGCGTTGCAAACGTTTTGCTAAATGTTCAGGATCATTATGACGGAAACGTAACGTTTTTGTTCCACCTAAACGGCAGCCATCGTAGATGCTGGCATGGCAATCAGCATCTAATATGACGGTATCATCGGGGCCGGCAAGTGTTGATAACATGCCTAAATTAGCTAAATACCCCGTAGAAAATACAATACAATCCCTTTTTTGATAAAATGCAGCCAATTCCAACTCTAAATTTCGGTGGCCAGAATAACTCCCATTAGCCATACGCGAACCAGTTGTCCCAGTCCCTTCGAATTCTAATGCATTGTATGCAGCGTCAAGGCAGTCTTTATCAAATGTCAGACCTAAGTAATTATTTGTGCCCGCTAAAATCGTTTTTCGCCCGCGAATAATCCCCTCCGTTGGGCTATTCATTTTTTCAACCTGGATGCCAAAGGGATCGATTCCTAACATTTCAAGTTGTTGGCGTTTCTCTAAAATAGCGTTGAATTTTGTAAAAATGCTCATATCTCACCAGCTGTAATTTTTTCTATTTGTATCACAAGATCCTTGACGGTCTTTACGTTTTTTAAAACACTAACTGGAATTGATATCTCATAATAATCTTCTACGTCCAGTATCAATTCCATGATATGCAAAGAATCCAATTGTAATTGTTTAACTAAATCAGTGTTTTCATCTATTTCTAAATATTTTTCTGTTCGTAATGCGAGGGCGTTACACACATAAGCAAGCAAACTTTGCTGTTCCATTTAGCCCCCTTTAGATTTATCATCTTTATTGAAGATAGTTGCCAAACCACGTTGCAAATTATATTGCGGTTGCCAGTCAATCACCTGACGGAATGCTTTATTATCTGCTAACCAATCAGGGTGGATAATTTCTCTTACCTTACCAGGCGTTAACATTGGCGCATAGGAAAACAATGTTGCAGCGAACAAATTAATCTTCGCGACTATATTAAAAATAAATATAGGGATCTGTATCCGCCGGACTTTACCACCATCACGTAACACGCGGCTACCAATTTCAAGGATGTTAGCCCAGTTATAGCCACCTTGAAAACCATCGTCTAGCTCAAATGTCTGACCATAGCCGCTGTCCGCTTCTAACCAAGCGATTATAGCCAGCGCTAAATCATCAACATAAATCATCGATATACTGCTATTTTTCACTGCTGGCGTAGGGGCAAAGCCATTCGCGATACTGCGAAATAGTGGCAATAACTCTTTATCCCCCGGTCCATATACCGCAGGCGGTCGTAATATTGTCCAGCGTAAATTTTTTGCTACCTTTTTTAGCGCGCACTCTCCACGCCATTTGCTGCCTGCGTAATAAGATAATTGTGACTCACGTGCTGCTAATGATGAAATAAGTAGAAAACGAGGCGCAATGCTTTGCTCCGCTGCAGCTTCGGCTACATTTAAAGCCCCCTGTTCATTTACCTTATCAAAATCTTCCTGAGTAGCCCCCCTTACCACACCCGCACAATGAATAACGGTATGCGTACCTTTGACAAAATCACGCAATAATTGCGGATTGCTCAAATCGCCTGCAACCCAGGTTACTCCGGGCAATTTTGGCTGAGTCCGTCCTTTTTTAGGGCGATACAGGGCACGCACATGCCAGCCCCTATGTACAAGCAAGGAGATAAGCCGGCTTCCGATAAATCCGGTCGCGCCAGTAAGCGCTATTTCTAATTTAGTAGTAGACAATTTTTGATCTTAATTTATGGCAAGGGTTTTGAACATGGTTAGCGTTATATGAATTCATCCATGACCTCACGATAGCAGTATTAAACCGCTGCATTATACATACCAGCTATGTTGATGCAAACTCAATACCTCAACTCATTGCATACTTATAATGAATTGTGTGACCGACTAATAATAACAGGATGCTACATGCCTAAGAATCAGTAATTATTTAAAAAACAGTGACTTTTTATGACTATTAAATGACTCTGCAACTCTTTCTGTTTGATTTTTATATATTCAAAAACAAAACCAATAACAGATACAAGCGATTAAATAACGTTGCCATCACTTTCGTTACGACCAATGCTTTATCTTTATCAGGAAACTACGTATATTCTTTATTTTAAAGCAAGGTTAAGGTCGGCTCGTAAATAATGATTGTAACCCTTTAAATTTTAAGAGCTTATATTTAACACTAGATAAAGGTTTACTTTTATTATGAGTATTGAAACAAATGGACTTTCTTCATTAAAAATCATTCCTGTCGTGAGTAAGGAAGATTTAGACCTATTTATTCGCGTTCCAACGACTATTTTTAGAAATGATCCTACATGGGTAGCGCCATTAATGGTTGAAAGGAGAATGCATCTATCTCCCAAACATAACCCCTATTTCCAACACGCTCAATGGCAAGCATGGGTTGCCCTACGCGATGGAAACCCCGTCGGTCGAATTAGTGCACAGATAGATACTCTTCATATTGAACGTTACAATGATGCAACAGGTTTCTTTGGACTACTTGATGCTGAAGATAATTTAGAAACATTCCAAACATTAATCAAGACGGCTGAACAATGGCTAGCAGATAAAGGTATTATTCGTGTCAGAGGCCCCTTTAATTTATCTATTAATGAAGAGATGGGATTACTCATTAAAGGTTTTGAGACCTCCCCTGTCTTTATGATGAGTCATGCGCTTCCCTATTATGCTAAGCAAATCGAAGCAAGTGGTTATGGCAAAGTAAAAGATACCATCGCCTATATGATAGCGCCAAATTTCGATGCCCCTCCGGTCATGAAAAAAATAATGGAAAAAACGGCTCTACGGGTTAAGGTAAGACCAATTAACAAGAAGAAATATGATCAAGAAATAAAGCTCTTACGCGATATTTTTAACGATTCATGGGCCGATAACTGGGGATTTGTTCCCTTTACTGAAGCTGAATTTGAAGAGCTTGGGAAAAATTTACGTTTTCTAATTGCAGCAGAATTTATACAAATTGCAGAAATTGATGGCAAGGCTATCGCATTTATTGTGGCCATGCCAAATATCAACGAAGCGATTAAAGGCCTTAATGGTAAATTATTGCCTTTTGGTTGGCTTAAATTATTGTGGCGCTTAAAAGTCAGTAAATTAACCAGCGCACGAGTCCCTTTGATGGGAGTGAGAAGTGAATATCAAAATACCCGCCTAGGTGCAGGCATTGCGTTCTTAATTATTGATGCGGTACGACAACAGCTACACAACAATGGCGCAAAGGATATCGAATTATCATGGATTTTAGAGGATAATTCGGGAATGCGTAACATTATTGAATCCATTGGTGGAAAAGACTATAAACACTACCGCATCTATGAACGCATCTTAAATTAAATCATTTTTATCACAGATTATCGCCAACCAAAGGGCTATATATTAGCCCTTTTTAATTCCCTGCTAACATACAGATAATACCGCACAATTACACAAATCATCGCTTTCAAACTGAGTTAATTGACCCGCTTGCAAGTCGGAACAGGAAATAAACGCACGGTTAGCGGTTTATTTAAACGAAATGCCAACGTCCCCGTATCCCGCATTAAAGCGCTGATTTTATCAATGCTCGTGTCACCTGGGATAGGCACAGTGTCTAAGCCAATACCACAGACAGCACTATTGGTTAACAGTGTTCGAATATCGTAATCCGCATCAATCGAGCCCTGCGCTAACCCCTCATCTTCGGTCACTGCCAGCATTAATCCTGAAAACCCCACTAATGGCATCCCTTTAATGGATTTAAACACGCGGGTTAATAGTGAAGATGCCTCGACCGTCCCTGCTGCACCAAAATAATCGACACCTAACTGCTTGTAGATCTCCACCATGCTAGTGCAGTTTTTACTGGGTGCTGCTGAACTATCTAAGCCAGCAAAAACAAAATCAGAGGAATGAGTAGCCATAAAATCATCATTTATTTTCTTAATAAGATCAACGTGATATTGAAGAGCTTCACGCATTAATCGATAATAATTTTTAAAACGGTGTTGATGATCGAGAAATATATTTACTTCATTAAATTCATGTAAAACATGCATTAATAGATCTGGAGTTTCAAGCCCTAATACATAGAGATTACCAAGCTTCTTTTGATGAAAACTAGCAGGAAAATAAGGGATAAGAGGCTTACAGTTAAAATTAACCGTAAAATTGAAATTCCCCTCGCCTCGCAAAGTCATTCGACTAATATTAATAACCGTTTTCGCAGCCTGTTCTATCAACACATTATCCAGCACATCTTGATCATCCATTGAAATATTAACGCAAGCATTACATAAATCGCCATAGCATTGGATTAATTCAGGTAATAATGCAATTTCATGGGGCGTTGTTGCTTCACCAATTGCAAATCGTATACGTAATGGCGATGCATTGGCGCTATTTAATATTTCCGAAATATAAGCAAGATCGACTTTGGCGCTATCAATATTATTGGTATTTAAATACTCACCGAATGGGTTCGTCACAATACGCATTGACTGTACTTGATAACCATTATTGACGAATTGAGCACTTAGAGAAAGACAAAAATCAACGGCTCGCTTAATTACTAAGGGCCACGCCGAGCGATCGCTATCTAGTACTAAAAAGCTAGTGATGGTTCTTATTTTACATAACGATTTTGATTTATAGTCCATATATGTACTCTGCCTTTAATAATAAAAAGTAACAGCCAATTACTCTGTAAGTTTCATGACCTACATAAACTAAGGCTTACATTACAATTAGATAAGTCAAATGAATTCAAGATTTCACAGCTACGTCCTTAAGCATAATATATCTAATGGATTACTCAACGTTTAATTATTCAACGCAAATTCAGCTCCCATATACTTTATTTACTTCTTCTTTTTATAAAATGATAAAAATCTATGTAAACGTTTACATTTTGCTGAGTTGATCACAAATATTTAACAGTTCTTGATGTATTCTTCTTAGCAATGGCAAGGTTATATAACAACATATCTGACCATTTATGCATGATACATATTAACTATTGACTGAAAGGGAAATATCGATGAAAAAATTGACTATGTTAGCAACATTATGTGCTGGTATCGCGTTTGGTAATTCAGCTATAGCAGAAACAAAATTAGGTTTTACTGTATACAAATATGATGACAATTTCATGGCGGTAGTTCGCCAAGCAATTGAAACAGAAGCCGCTCAATATCCCGAAATTAACTTACTGATGAATGATTCACAAAATAGCCAATCAATGCAAAATGATCAAATTGATGTTTTACTCGCTCGTGGTGTTAAGGCCCTCGCTATCAACTTAGTTGACCCAGCGGCCGCACCAGTTGTTATTAAAAAAGCACAAGAAGAAGATATTCCCGTTGTATTTTACAATAAAGAGCCCTCCGCTAAAGATTAGCATCATACGACAAAGCTTACTTTGTCGGCACTGTTTCCAAAGATGCAGGTATTATTCAAGCAGAATTAATTGCTAAACAGTGGGCCGCAAATCCACAATGGGACCTAAATGGTGATGGTGTGATTCAATATGTATTATTAAAAGGCGAACCTGGTCACCCAGATGCAGAAGCGCGCTCAAGCTATGTTGTTAGCACCTTAAATGATAGGGGCTACAAAACAGAGGAATTGCATTTAGACACCGCAATGTGGGATACCGCTATGGCAAAAGACAAAATGGATGCTTGGGTATCTGGTCCTAACGGTGAAAAAATTGAAGTAGTTATCGCCAACAATGATGGCATGGCGATGGGTGCAGTAGAATCACTGAAAGCTAATGGTAAAACAAAATTACCTGTATTTGGTGTTGATGCATTAACCGAAGCCCTAGCAATGGTTAAATCAGGACAAATGGCTGGCACAGTGTTAAATGATGCAGAAAACCAAGCTAAAGCAACTTTTGACTTAACGCGCAATTTAGCAGAGGGTCGCCCTGCTGCTGAAGGTACGCAATGGAAGTTAGTTGATCGCGTGGTACGTGTTCCTTATGTCGGTGTAGATAAAAGCAACCTTAAATAAGGTTGCTTAAATGGAATGGGGAAGTGAAATAAGCTTCCCCAATTTTAACTGCAACGGAAATATAATTATGACTACACGATTAGAAAATGAATTTCTATTAGAAATGACAGGGATCAGTAAAGAGTTTCCTGGTGTAAAAGCACTGGACAATGTCAATTTAAAAGTTCGTCCACATTCAATTCATGCTTTGATGGGTGAAAATGGCGCAGGTAAATCTACATTATTAAAGTGCCTTTTTGGCATTTACCAACAAGACGAAGGTAAGATTGTTTTCCTCGGAAAAGAGGTTAATTTTGAATCGTCAAAAGAAGCGCTAGAGTCTGGCGTATCTATGGTGCATCAAGAGCTTAATCAGGTATTACAACGCACTGTAATGGATAATATTTGGCTTGGCAGATACCCGGTAAAAGGCTTTTTTGTCGACCATGACAAAATGTATACCGATACCAAAGCCATTTTTGAAGAGTTAGACATTGATATAGATCCAAAAGTAAAAGTTGCCACTTTATCAGTATCACAAATGCAAATGCTAGAAATTGCCAAGGCATTCTCTTACAACGCAAAAATAGTCATTATGGATGAACCGACCTCTTCGCTAAGTGAAAAAGAAGTTAGTCATCTTTTCAAAATAATTAATAAGTTAAAAGATAAAGGCTGCGGTATCGTCTATATCTCTCATAAAATGGAAGAGATCTTTACCATTTGCGATGAAATTACCATTCTCCGCGATGGGGTATGGATAGAAACCCGTCCTTTAAAAGGACTTGACATGGATAAGATCATCAACATGATGGTTGGCCGTGATCTAACACACCGTTTTCCAGAAAAAAACAATGTGGTTAAAGAAGTTATTCTCGAAGTTAAAAATTTAACAGCAGCAAATCAACCTTCAATTAAAGATATTAGCTTCGATCTACACAAAGGTGAAATATTAGGTATTGCCGGATTGGTTGGCGCAAAGCGAACCGATATTGTTGAGACCTTGTTTGGCATCCGAGAGCGCAGAACGGGTGAAATTATTCTTCATGGTAAGCATCTTGCCATACATGATGCACATGATGCTATTAATAGTGGTCTTGCATTGGTCACAGAGGAACGCCGCGCAACGGGTATCTACAGTAATTTAGACATCACTTTTAACTCTCTCGTTGCCAATGTGAGTCAATATAAAAGTAAATCTGGCCTGCTTAGTAATAAGAAAATGAAAAGTGATACCCAGTGGGTTATTGACTCTATGAGTGTAAAAACCCCTTCCCATCAAACCAATATAGGCTCACTTTCCGGAGGCAATCAACAAAAAGTTATTATAGGTCGATGGCTGTTAACGAATCCAGAAATTTTAATGCTAGATGAACCAACGCGAGGTATCGATGTTGGGGCTAAATTTGAAATTTATCAACTAATGCTCAATTTAGCGAATAAAGATAAAGGTATCATCATGATTTCATCGGAGATGCCAGAATTGCTTGGTACAACGGATCGTATATTAGTTATGAGTAATGGTCGCGTGGCAGGCATTGTTAATACAAAAGAGACTACTCAGAATGAAATTTTAGAGCTAGCTGCTCTGTACTTATAATAAATTAAGGAATTAAGGAATTAACATGGACACTCTGAAAAAACTTATGCTAACTCGCTACCTTAAAGAAGGTGGTATTTATGTTGTACTATTCATACTATTAGCTATTATCGTGATTCAAGAACCCTCTTTTCTAAGCTTGCGAAATTTAAGTAATATCCTTACACAATCATCGGTCCGTATTATTATTGCACTAGGTGTTGCCGGATTAATTGTCACACAAGGTACGGACCTTTCTGCTGGTCGTCAGGTTGGTTTAGCCGCAGTATTGTCAGCTACTCTATTGCAGGCACTGGACAACGTTAACAGGGTATTCCCAGACCTTGGGGAGATACCTCTAGTCGTGGTTATTCTTGTGGTTTGTGCTGTAGGGGCAATCATTGGTTTAATAAACGGTATTATTGTTGCCTATTTAAAAGTAACCCCTTTTATTGCGACCTTAGGTACCATGATTATTGTTTATGGTATCAACTCTCTTTATTTCGATACAGTTGGCGCATCTCCAATAGCAGGCTTTGATACAGGCTTCTCAGAGTTTGCACAGGGCTATATCAAGCTAGGGGGATTTAAACTATCCTATTTAACCTTCTATGCTGCAATCTCGATTGGGATTGTCTGGGTTATCTGGAACAAAACAGTATTTGGTAAAAATATTTTTGCAATCGGTGGTAATCCAGAAGCAGCAAAAGTATCTGGTGTAAACGTGCCCATTACTCTACTTAAAATTTACACTCTATCCGGTATATTTTATGCCTTTGGCGGAATGTTAGAAGCAGGTCGTATTGGCAGTGCAACCAATAACCTTGGCTTTATGTATGAGCTTGATGCGATTGCTGCCTGTGTTGTAGGAGGCGTATCATTCGCGGGTGGAGTAGGAAGTGTACTCGGTGTTGTGACCGGTGTATTAATTTTCACAGTCATAAATTATGGGATGACCTATATTGGTGTAAGTCCATACTGGCAGTACATCATTAAAGGTAGTATTATTATTTTTGCGGTAGCGCTAGATTCGATGAAATACGCAAACAAAAAATAACGATACAACAGATGTAATTTCATATGAAAGACAAAACGGGAAACCGCTTTGTCTTTTTTAACTTTACAAGGATGTTTATAATGAATATATCTTTCAAAGGCAAAATATTTACACTTTTCGGATTTATCGTCGTTTTAGCAATCGTCACCTCGTACCTCAGTGCAAACCATTATATTAGCCATTACATTTACGATACCAGTGTTAAAAATACAACGAGTCAACTTGCCTTAGTTAATGACAAATTAAGCAATGATATTGCCAATAAAATATTACTAGCTAAAAATATTGATACTGGCTCAGCTAGCCTTGAAGTATTACAAAAAGAGTCTGGATTCTTTCGTATCAATAAAATTATTCAGGGCATCATTTTTACGGATCACGGCACTGAAAACGATCCAAGCATTAAAGAAAAAACATTGAAAATACTCACTGATGCAGGAGAAAATATTACCGTTAGTGATATTATTAGTGAAAATGATAAACCAATTATGACCGTGACTATTCCCGGAAAAAATGGCCGTGGGAATATCTTTTTTGTCGATCTAACCGATATTAAAACGTTATTAGAAAATTCAGTGACCCAAGGTAGCTATATTGAATTAACAGATGCGGCTAACAATATCCTATTTAGTAATAAAATTGATGGCGACTTGATCAAGGTACAGCATGAAATTCTTGTCGGTAACAATTCATGGAATCTAACAGGTTATATTGACAAGTCATACATAGAACATCAGACCAACGCGCTAAATGGCTCGATTACATTAGCATTATTCATAGCAGGCATTGTCTTGATTGCCTTAAGTGTTATTCTCGTGCGCATTGCCTATTTACCAATTGTACATTTACGTGAAGTAGTCATTGATCTTGCCAGTGGCGAAGCTGATTTAACCAAACGTTTACAAGTAGATAGCAATGATGACCTCGGCCTTATCGCCTCGGGTATTAATAAATTCACTGAAAATTTGCAAGGGCTGATGCTCGATGTAGCAAAAACAACAGAGAATTTAGGTGATCGAGTGACACAAATATCAGATAAAGCAGCCCTCAATCATGACTTAATGGATGCTCATGCTAAGGAAACCGAACAAGCCGTCAGTGCCATTACGGAGATGAGTGCGACGGCTGATTCAGTGGCAGAAAGTGCACTAACCGCATCGCAATTAACTGAAGATTCATCTCAACAAGCTGAACTATGCAAGGGGCTAGTACGAAACTCAGTGACCAGCATCGAAGCATTAATCAACGATGTTGAAGATATGTCTACATCTATTTTTACGCTTAATAACGATATTACCAATATAGGTAAAGTGTTAAGTGTGATTGGTGGTATTGCTGAACAAACTAACTTACTGGCATTAAATGCCGCGATAGAAGCAGCACGAGCCGGAGAGCAAGGCAGAGGTTTTGCTGTTGTCGCCGATGAAGTTCGCTCGCTTGCTAGTCGTACACAGGACTCTACCAAAGAGATTAATGCTATGCTCTTAAAACTCCAATCAGGTACCTCTTCTGTTGTTAGCGCAATGGAAAATACTAAACAAGGTTGCCAAGCCTCAGCAAAGGCAACAGAAAAGAGCACACATTCATTGAATACAATGACAGACTCTATTGCAGAAATAAGTTCTCTTAACACACAAATAGCTGCCGCAGCTGAGCAACAAAGTGTCACCACTAATGAAATATCCCGCAATATGACGATGATTCAAACGATGATAGGTGAGCTAGAAGCAAATGGAACCGAGACATTAAATAGTGTGACAGAAATTGAGAAAAGCAAATCACAACTCATTGAAGTGGTGAAACATTTTAAATTATGTTAACAATTTAAAAGTAATTTAAACAATCAAAAAAGACAAAGCTTTTGCTTTGTCTTTTTATTTTTATCGGCGCAAAACAGATAATACCAAGTAATTCCAATGCTACTAATTTGTAATCCTATCTGTTTCACTAAGGATGGGCAATATGGCTTAAAACTTATCAGTGTTAAAAGTCAGTGCTATTTGGTAATGGTAATGTTCTCTATCCAACAAAAATTCCTTATGAACACTTGGACTCCATGAGTCATCTCCACCTACTCCCATATGAAATGCATCTAAATTAACATAAAGTCTCCCTTCATCAATCGAGTTCATTGGAGTGTTTCGCCTGTGCAAGGTTTTTTTGACTATAACGACTCACACCAAAATGAAACTGCCCAACTACTTCTAAGGTGCCAATCTGTAACTCTTTAACATCACAACGTAAACCGTTTTCCGATGGAAAAATATACGGGGTATGCATTTCATCAACAGATCGGCAATAACGCCCAATATGTGCAGAAGAAAGCCGATCTGGATAATTTTCATGGGGGCCGCGACCGAACCAATGCACATTATCATCATTATTTTGCAGCACTAAAGTCATTCCAATTCGAGCTAATGCAGGTAAAGATTTCGCTACATTGACATCGACATTAATAAGCACCAGACCATTAATATCGATGCTATATTGCCATCTAGTAGTAATTAGCAACTTATCATTAGAGTAATACTCAAATTCAATATTAACCAATATATGATGTGCCATTTTTACTGTTTCAAAATAACGACATTTACGCTGTAAACCAGATAAACCGGCCCCCTCCCAACGCGTCACCCAAGCATTGGGATCAACACAATCCGCTTGACTAGTACCGATATCATTATCTAATGGAGCACGATAAAAATTATCTAATGGCCCCAATAGCATCTGTTCTTTAGCTTGCACCAACCAATGACTAATAACACCTCTGTTTTTATCGATAGTAATAGCAAAATTAGCACCACTTATTTTAATGCTATCCTCTGTTTCTAATACATCGGGAGCCCTATTCGCCGATATCGCAGGGGGGGCTAATTGCATTATAGAATCTAGTTTAATTTGATCAGTGGCCACAACAAACCCCTGCGATGCCCATGGTTTATCTTTATTTAATACAATTTCTAAATTGAGAAAATAATCACACCCAACCTTCTGTGTAGGGTAGATTTCCAGTAACGTTAATATTTGCTTACTTTTAGCTGCTATCTCTAAAGCAAAATTGCCCGATGCTACTTCATTACCATCTTCTGTTATGGTCCAATGTAACGCCTCATTGACCGTTTCAATAAATAGATTTTCATTATGAATCTCAATTTGTAATGATTGGCCTGGCACTTTCTTAAACTGGTAAAATTGCTGTGCTTTTTTTGCTTCAACTAGGGTTGGATGAAAACTACAATCAGGAAAAAGCAAACCATTAATACAAAATTGTCGGTCATTAATGTGATCACCAAAATCACCACCATAGCCCCAAAAATGTTGTCCATTGAAATCAGTCATTGTCAAACCTTGGTCAACCCAGTCCCATATAAATCCACCTTGTAAACGAGGATATTCACGAAAGGCTCGCCAATATTTATCAAAGCATCCAAGACTATTTCCCATCGCATGGGCATATTCACATAAAATCAATGGGCGCTGTTCATTAGGCATAGATAACCATTTTTTTATCGATAATTTTGGCACAACGTCTGCATCATTAGCTAGGGTTATATCTTCGTCCACTCTAGCATACATAGGGGTAATAATATCAGTAGCGGCAGTGTTCGCCCCCCCGCCTTCATACTGAACAACTCGTGTTGGATCTTTACGTTTAGTCCATTGATACATGGCATGGTGATTATAGCCAATACCAGATTCATTACCTAAAGACCATATAATAATGGACGGATGATTCTTATCACGTTCAACCATTCGCGTCATGCGGCGCATGTACGCGGTTAACCAACTACTATCATTAGATAGGCGTGACATGGGAGCTTGTCCATGGGTTTCAATATTCGCCTCATCAACAACATACAATCCATATTGATCACATAAATCATACCAACGTGGATGATTGGGATAATGAGCAGTACGTACCGCATTAAAATTATTTTGTTTGAGTAATTTTATATCTATAAGCATGTCTTCAATAGAAATTGCATGGCCTTTTTCTGGATGATGTTCATGACGGTTAACACCGCGAATAAGAATAGCTTCACCATTTACCTTAAGTAATCCATCACTAATTTCCACAGCACGAAAACCAACTTGGTAAGCTTCACTTTCAATAATTTTATTATCTACATCAAGTAAAGACACCACGACTCGATACAAATATGGAGATTCTGCGCTCCATTTCTGTACCGATGGTACGGTAATGTTATGTTCTGCGCTATCTAACGCTACGCCATTTTCATCAATAACTCTTTCACCGAAAGGCGCCAAAATGGCCTCTGTAACAGCACCTAATTGAGCATCAAACAATTGAACTTGTACTCGATGCGCAGTACTACGCTCACTTAAGCAGGTCTTAACATATAATGAACCGTGATTATAACAAGCATCCAAACTAGTGCGGACAGTCACATCATTAATACAAATAGGTGCTTTACTTAGCAAGGATACATCCCGAAAAATACCGCTTAACCACCACATATCTTGATCTTCAAGGTATGAGCCATCTGACCAACGCATGACCATCACGGTAATTTGATTTTTGCCTAACACTAGTTGTTTACTGAGATCAAACTCCGCAGGTAAACGACTATCTTGAGAATAACCAATCCAAATCCCATTACACCAAAGATGAAATGCTGAGTTAACACCATCAAAGATAATACGCTGCTGACGCCCCTGCCAATTCACTGGCAAATCAAAATAACAACGATAAATTCCCGTTGGATTATCCTTTGGAACAAAAGGAGGATTATCGACAAAGGGATATTTTACATTTGTGTAAATAGGTTTATCGTAACCTTGTAACTGCCAATTACTCGGCACAGTAATCTCAGGCCAATCACTGTCATCAAAATCCACTTCAACGGAATTAGCCGGCACAACCTCTGGTTGTGAAAATAAATTAAAACGCCATTGACCATTTAATGAAGACATAAATTCAGAAGATTCATTATGAATCGCTGATTTTAATGAATGATATGAATACAAAGGAGCATGCGCTTCTATTACATTAAAATAAGTGATGTGTTGATTTTCCCAATCTCTGGCTTGAATAATTTCTGAAAATTTTCTCATTTTAGTCCTTGCGTTTGATAGCACTAAATAGTAATGTAAACGTTTACATGATAGTGTATTCTTATTTGCGTTTTAGAAACTAGAGATAGCTAGCATTTTATAACTTCAGTAACGTATAATTCATTTTATTATAAAAAATATAAGCAATAATTATAGTATCACTTAACGTCATTATTTATAGATTGAACACTGGCATAAAGTATAACCCATTGTTTAATATATAAATTAAAGTTGTAAACAAACTATACGTTCGTAATCTGATTGCTATGTTTACAGATGATCCAACACAAACATGTGTTACAATTCGTTACAATCTCAGGTTTAGCATCATATTTACTACAAGCAAGATAATGTAATTCGAATATTTAAAGAGAATAAAAATGGCAACGATCAAAGATGTAGCTAGGGAAGCTGGCGTATCTATTGCAACTGTATCAAGAGTGATCAATCAATCACCTCAAGCAGGTAAAGCATCAATCGCTTCTGTACAAGCCGCAATGAAAAAATTGCACTATCGTCCCAATGCAAATGCGCGCGCATTAGTCAGTAAAAACACCAATACTATTGGCGTCTTGGTAAGCGATGTTTCTGATCCGTTTTTTGGTTCATTACTAAAAGGTGTTGATCAAGTTGCCCGTCAAAATAATATGCACTTATTAATAGGGAATGGCTACCATAATCCTCAAACGGAAAGAGAGGCCATTGATATTTTGATTAACAGTAGAAGTAAATCATTAATTATTCACTCAAAAGGGCTAAGTGATCAAGAATTGATCGATTTTGCAACCGAAGTACCTGGCATGGTATTGATCAACCGTTTTATTCCAGAACTCGCTGACCGTTGTATTGCCTTTGATAATTATAATGCCGCTTATATGGCAACCGAGTATCTAATCAAACATGGTCATAAAGAAATTGCTTATATTAATTCAGATCACAAGATAAGTGATGCCAATGATCGCAAAGCAGGTTACCTTAAAGCGCTACAAGATAACCACCTATCTTGTTCTGATGACTATACCCTAGATGCACATCTTAGTGACACCGGTGGATATACAGCAATGACAGAACTATTAGCGAAAAACCTACCTATTACAGCTGTACTCGCATATAACGACTATATGGCAGCAGGTGCATTAATGGCATTAAATGAACATAATATTGCCGTTCCTGAAAAAATATCACTAATCGGTTTTGATAATGGGCTAATCGCCCGTTATATACATCCACAATTAACCACCATCAACTACCCTATTAAACTAATGGGTATCCAGGCAACGGAACTATCACTTAAATTAGCAAAAAATCAGAAATTCGAATCGGCAAGCAATATGTTTGCACCAACACTAGTACAACGATTATCTGTAGCTAATAAAAATTAGAGAATACCACCCCCTCTCCATAATATTGTGTTGAGGAAAAATGATGGAAAGCAAGGCGCGTGATTGTGTATTATACCAATCGGATTGGCTATGTGATCTAAATTTTGCGCAGGAAAAATGGCTTAATTCAAGGCGTAATTTGACGTAAATGGTTATTCCCTTTGCGAAAATTACAACGCAGCAGTAAGTTGTTTTAACCAGTAAAATAAATCAGCTATTTATCGGAATTGCTATTACTCCGATTAGTATTAGAGGACTATTCTATTGCAATTGAAGCAGCACTACTGTCTATTATTTTAACCAACAAGATAGAGCAGATATTTATGCGGATTGGCATTATTAAATCATTAGTTTGATCTAAGCCAATTAGATTCTCAAGACATTGTATCTTAAAAATTAGCAGTTCAGTAATTAGAGGGGTTATCTGAAATGTATTGTAGAAATATGCTAGGGTCAATTAAAGATGGTGGGCGATACTGGGCTTGAACCAGTGACCCCCGCCTTGTAAGGGCGGTGCTCTCCCAACTGAGCTAATCGCCCATCTTTAATTACTAGTTAATTGTTCATTTTACTTCTGAATCAAGAAGCTTAAAGATGGTGGGCGATACTGGGCTTGAACCAGTGACCCCCGCCTTGTAAGGGCGGTGCTCTCCCAACTGAGCTAATCGCCCATCTTTAATTACTAATTAATTATTCATTTTACTTCTGAATTAGGAAGTTTAAAGATGGTGGGCGATACTGGGCTTGAACCAGTGACCCCCGCCTTGTAAGGGCGGTGCTCTCCCAACTGAGCTAATCGCCCATCTTTAATTACTAATTAATTATTCATTTTACTTCTGAATTAGGAAGTCTAAAGATGGTGGGCGATACTGGGCTTGAACCAGTGACCCCCGCCTTGTAAGGGCGGTGCTCTCCCAACTGAGCTAATCGCCCATCTTTAATTACTAATTAATTATTCATTTTACTTCTGAATCAAGAAGTTTAAAGATGGTGGGCGATACTGGGCTTGAACCAGTGACCCCCGCCTTGTAAGGGCGGTGCTCTCCCAACTGAGCTAATCGCCCATCTTTAAATATTAACAAGGTTACTTTTAAATTAAAAACAACACATTGTTTGTGGGGCGTATTATAGGGATCGCCTTTTTTCAGTCAAGCCTTTTTATCATAAAAACTTCCTTTTATGTCCAACTGCTCAAAGGTCGAACAAAGTCAGCTCAAATAATGTATTAAGTGCGTCTGCCTCCATCATATTTCAATATGCAAACTCAATCAGCAAAACGTACTGAGCTAACATCTGACAAAGCATCTTGCGATATATGAATGAATTAATATAAATAGTTAATGTAATTACATTGGTATTGGTTAAAATACGCTTTTTACTGTTAATACTTATTTCTTAAGGAACACTTTATGACCGTTAAAACACGCTTTGCCCCAAGTCCTACTGGATTTTTACATGTTGGAGGTGCTCGTACAGCACTTTATTCTTGGTTACACGCAAAAAGCCAAGGTGGAAAGTTTGTTTTACGTATTGAAGATACGGACATTGAACGCTCTTCACAGGAAGCCGTTGATGCCATTTTAGAAGGTATGAGCTGGCTTGGGTTAAATTGGGATGAAGGCCCCTACTACCAAACAAAACGGTTTGAACGCTATACAGAGATAATCAATAAAATGTTAGCCGAAGGTACAGCATATAAATGTTATTGCACAAAAGAACGTGTTAATGCTTTACGTGAAGCCCAAGAAAAGGCGGGCGAAGCTGCTCGTTACGATGGAAAATGTCGTGACATAGAAGTTACCGACACCGATCAGCCTTATGTCGTTCGTTTTAAAAATCCTAAGGAAGGTAGTGTAAAATTTGCTGATCATGTACGTGGCAATATTGAATTTTCCAATAAGGAATTAGACGATTTAATTATCCAAAGAACAGATGGCACACCGACTTATAACTTCTGTGTGGTAGTCGATGATTGGGATATGGGCATTACCGATGTTGTACGTGGTGAAGACCATATTAATAATACACCTCGTCAAATCAACATATTAAATGCTTTAAAAGCACCATTACCAGAGTATGCGCATGTCTCTATGATATTAGGTGACGATGGAGCAAAACTTTCAAAACGTCATGGTGCAGTCTCTGTCATGCAATATCGCGATGAAGGGTATCTTCCGGAAGCGTTAAAAAATTATTTAGTACGATTAGGTTGGTCACATGGCGACCAAGAAATTTTCTCAGAACAAGAGATGCTGGACCTATTTTCCTTAGATGCGATCAATAAAGCCCCTTCGGCTTTTAATACCGACAAACTTATCTGGTTAAATCAACACTATATTAAAACATTAGCGCCTGAATATATTGCAGAACATTTACAATGGCACATGAATCAGCAAAATATAGACATAACTAACGGCCCGGCACTGACGGAAATCGTCACCGCTTTATCCGAGCGAGCGAAAACATTAGTGGACTTGGCTGCTTCAAGTCGTTATTTCTTTGAAGAGTACGAAGAGTTTGAAGCAAAAGCTGCTAAAAACCATCTTCGCCCAGTTGCTAAAGAGGCGTTGACTTTAGTACAACAAAAACTAGAAGAAAATGATGATTGGACTGACAATACACTACATCAACTTATTCAAGAAACTGCGGATCAGTTAGAAGTTGGCATGGGTAAGGTGGGTATGCCTCTTCGGGTTGCCATTACAGGTGGAGGTCAATCGCCTTCTTTAGATGTTACTTTGCGTTTAATCGGTAAACAACGATCGATTGCTCGTATCACTCGCGCGCTTGAATTTATAGCGGCACGTGAAGCTACCCAATAAAAATTCACACTAAATTAGAAATTTTTATTGACACTTTTAAACGAGATGCATATTATGCATCTCGTTTGTTATACCTAGACATTTCAAACAGTTACTCAAGTAAAAGTGGGGCTATAGCTCAGCTGGGAGAGCGCAACGCTGGCAGCGTTGAGGTCTGCGGTTGAATCCCGCATAGCTCCACCACTTTTACTATACCCAACTAGCGCACCTCATTTCACACGACTATTCTTATAAGTACAAAATACCTTACAAATTATTCCGATTGCTATCCCTGTAATAAGCAGCTTGGCAGAGCAGCCATATTAGGCTGCTATCGATTAATTGATACCCGCTAATTAATGAATAGGATAAAAAGGAATAACCGTTTTTTCTTGAAAATATGCCTCAACCGAGGTTAAATCATCACTATTTTCTTCATCTCTCGATATCATAATATTTTTATCTTGCATAACAATAGTTAGCGATTTCTCCTTTCCTGTGACTTCATCATCGCACAACTCCGCAAAGGATAAATATAATTTCACAGTAAGCTGATCATCAGCTATTTTCATTAGCTTTATATCAACCAGACGGCATTTAGCAAAGGGCAAGCCAATCGTTGTCTGTAATGCTTCCTTTTCACTAGCACTTAATGGTTCTTCTTCTTCATCTAAATAATCTGTACGAATTAAACCATCTTTGTTGACCCAAGAAGTTAATGAACTTTTTAAATTACAATTATATAACTCAACATAGGAAGAATTACTAATTTCAAATGTACCTTGATAAAAACATAAATGGTCAACTCTTGGTTCTCTGGGCGTGCTAATTTTTGCACATAAGTGTAGAACTTAAACATAGCCTGATAATTACGTGCATTGTATTTTACAACCTTATTAGGGCGACAATCATTAAACATATCCAATAATGCTTTTTCAACTTGCAAACGTAAAACATCGGTATCGTGAAGAAATGCAACATCAATATTGCAGGTAACATCATCAGAGGAATATAAATCATTATTTGTTACACGATAGTATCCCTGCAAACCTTGATACTGCATTTCTATTAAATTAACACCTTCAATTGGCGAGCCAATTAATTTCACTGAAATATCCCGAGCGGTCAAATAGTCAGAAAAATGATTCTCCTGCTTAATATTTTCAAGGAGTATCAATATATCAGCTCCGGTTTTCTCGACATTAAAAACAATAGAGGGATCAAGACCATCTTCATCTATCAAAAAAGGGGTATCCATCATCGGTTTAGAAGTGCTGAGCATATCCGATTCAAAAATATTAGGTTGATCTATTTTTGAATTTACTTTGTAAAAATCAAATGAAGACGGTTGTTCATCTTGTAAATATTGATGTAGTAGATAAGTGACAATCACGATAGCAACACAAATTAACAGTGTTACTAAAAGTACATTATTTTCTACAAACCTAGGCACAATAAATAACGTTAACAAACAGGCAATAGCCGCAGCGCCAAAAAAATCTTCGGGTTATTAAAATAAGAACATTGATTCGATGGCATTGAGTTTTCAGTATTAGTTGGTTTGGTCATAGTTATTTCTGTATGTTTGTTTAAATTATGTAAGTAAGCGAGTCGTTAATACTTTACTCATTGATACCGATGGTATAGTTATATAATCCAATACATTTAAGAAAAACGGCACTAATTTATCGCGCTCATTTATCGCGGTGCATCATGGGTCAAATAAAGTGACTAATTGTATCATTAGTCACGCAAAAATTACTGAGCAATAGCTCATATTTGCAATCTAAATAAAGATTTTTAGATGATAATTTAACGACTTAAGGATGCAATAACTATTTAGTAACTATTTAATAACGCTGAAAAATAGCACTTTATAATGACCTGTTGTCATTTTACCTTTTATTTGCTAATTAGTTAACGCAATTGAGTAATTGAAATTTGTTCTAGCGCAAGCTTTAAATTGCGATATAAGTCAATTGCAACCGTTTCAGCGAGTTGCAAATAAGGCGTTGATAGCGGACTTTTCGCATCTTTAGCAACCGTAGGGTACCCTTTATCCGTGTCTTCTCGATAAGCAATATGTAAAGGTAGCGCACCTAGAAATGGTAAATTATATTGTTGAGCTAACTTTTTTCCTCCTCCTGTGCCAAAAATAGCCTCCTGATGCCCACAATGACTACAATGATAAACACTCATGTTTTCTATAATACCTGCAACATTAACACCGACCTTATTGAACATGGTTACCCCTTTTTTAGCATCAATTAATGCTACATCTTGTGGCGTGGTTATAACTAATGCACTACTCACAGGGACATTTTGTGACATTGAGAGTTGAATATCGCCAGTTCCAGGAGGCATATCGACAATGAGGTAATCTAACGCAGGCCAATCTGTTTCATTCAGTACTTGCAGCAATGCTTTACTTGCCATCGGGCCACGCCAAATCATGGCCTCTTCTTCCTTAACTAAAAAGCCAATACTGTTACAAACGCAATCATGCGCTTTAATTGGTAACATCAACTTTCCGTCTGCACTTAATGGTTGCGCATCTTTAACACCAAGCATTGAAGGGATAGATGGCCCGTAAATATCGGCATCTAAAATACCAACACTAGCGCCATTTTTGGCTAATGCTAATGCAAAATTAACAGTTACGGTCGATTTCCCTACACCGCCCTTCCCTGAGGCAATAACAATAATGTTTTTAATGTTTTTTAAGCTGCATTTACTGGCATCATTTTGCATCGCCTTAACCTGATGATCAATTTGCCATGAGAATGGCGAAGAAAATAAACTTCCTAATTGTTGCTGGCAATGTTCCTGTAAATTAGCTAACCAATGCGGCGCATAAAAGGGTAAGGTTATTTTGATGAGTGATTTATCTTCATCAACTGAAACGGCATTATTGTCAATAAGTTTAGCCATCACGGCCATATCATCATGCGCCAGCAAACAAGCGTAAACTTTTTCTAATAGACTTTTATTGTTAAAAAACATAGATGCCCCGTTTAATTAAGGAGATTAATAAGTATTAATAGATAATAGATGCAGTTTAGCAAAGCCGTATTTAAATTCATCCACAAAAAAACATCGGCTTTAATCCTTCATATGGCATGGCTTGAACGTATTTAACAGTGGGATTTCCACCATTAATTGGGTAGAATTAACCGCTTAACCCTATTATTTTAGACATAATAAAATTCATTCTCGTTAATTTAGGAAGAATAAATAAAATGGCAAATCAAGATCGTAAAATCCTTGTCACCTGCGCGCTCCCCTATGCCAATGGTCCAATCCATTTAGGACACATGCTTGAACATGTTCAGGCTGATATTTGGGTTCGTTTCCAGCGTTTACGTGGTAATAAAATCCATTTTATTTGTGCCGATGATGCACATGGCACCCCCATTATGCTTAAAGCACAGGAGATGGGAATCGAACCAACCGAGATGATTGCAGATATCAAAGCATCCCATGAACAAGATTTTGCTGGATTTGGTATCAGTTTTGATAATTATCACAGTACCCATAGCGACGAAAATGAATTCCTCTCATCACAAATTTATATTGCTTTACGCGACAATGGTTTTATCGCATCAAAAACAATATCACAGCTTTTTGATCCTGAAAAAGCGATGTTCTTACCCGACCGATTTGTAAAAGGAACGTGTCCGAAGTGTAAGGCAGAAGATCAATATGGCGATAATTGCGATGTTTGTGGGGCTACCTATAATCCAACCGAAATGATTAATCCAAAATCGGCCGTTTCTGGGGCTACGCCAGTTATGAAAGAGACAGAACATTTCTTTTTCGATCTTCCTCAATTTGAAGAGATGCTAAAAGAGTGGACTAAATCAGGTGCTTTACAGACTGAAATGGCTAACAAAGTAGGAGAATGGTTTGAACATGGTTTAAAACAGTGGGACATCACCCGCGATGCACCATACTTTGGCTTTGAAATACCCGATGCACCTGGTAAGTACTTTTACGTTTGGTTGGATGCACCAATCGGTTATATGGGGAGTTTCAAAAATCTTTGTGATAGAACTGATGGGCTTGATTTTGATGAATACTGGAAAAAAGAGAGCAGCACTGAACTCTACCACTTTATCGGTAAAGATATTGTCAATTTCCATAGTTTATTCTGGCCAGCAGTTTTAGAAGGTTCAGGTTTCCGTAAACCAACTGCCGTCAATGTACATGGCTACGTTACTGTTAATGGCGCGAAGATGTCAAAGTCTAAGGGAACTTTCATCAAGGCAAGTACTTACTTAGATAATTTAGATCCCGAATGCTTGCGTTATTATTATGCAGCAAAGCTAACCAATCGCATTGATGACCTCGATCTAAATTTAGACGATTTTACACAGCGAGTTAACTCTGATGTTGTTAATAAATTGGTTAATCTTGCCTCTCGTACTGCCAGGTTTCATTGCCAAAAAATACGAAGGTAAACTATCTAGCAAGGTTGCAGCCCCCGAACTATACCAAGCCTTTATTGATGCTGGTGAAAAAATTGCTGAATTATTTGAAAAACGAGATTTTGCCCGTGCGATTCGCGACATTATGTCGCTTGCCGATGATGCTAATAAATATATCGATGACAAAGCGCCATGGGCATTGGCTAAAAAACCAGAAAATGAAGCAGAAGTTCAGGATATTTGCTCAATGGGTATCAATTTATTCCGTGTTTTGATGACCTATTTAAAACCTATCATGCCCAAATTAGCGGCTCGTAGTGAAGATTTTTTAGTTGAAGTTTTAGATTGGAACAGCATTCAAAAACCGCTTGTGGACCATAAATCAATAACTTTAAAGCGCTATTCCAGCGCATTGAAGCTAAGAATGTCGATGCAATGGTTGAAGCTTCAAAGGAGGCAATCGTCAGTGCTCAATCAAAAGCAGCTGCAGAGGTTAATGACTCTCAATCTGAACTAGATAAAGAACCAATCGCAGCGGAAATTGATTTTGATACTTTTGCAAAAACGGATTTACGCGTCGCATTAATTGCTAAGGCTGAACATGTTCCAAAGGCGAATAAATTATTAAAGCTAACCTTGGATTTAGGCGGGGAAACACGCACCGTCTTTGCGGGCATAAAATCGGCTTACACCCCTGAAGATTTAGAAGGGAAATTAACCGTTATGGTGGCAAACCTTGCGCCTCGTCAAATGAAATTTGGCTTATCTGAAGGGATGGTGCTGGCCGCTGGCCCCGGTGGCAAAGAAATTTACATTTTAAACCCGGACGATGGTGCACAACCAGGCCAACGTATAATGTAATCGTCGCCATTAATATAAAGCCTCATCGCTCAAATCGCTTGAGGCTTTTATTTTTTTAATATTATCTCCACGACCATCAAATAAAATATTTACACTATTATCTATATAGCTATGTGACTTCAAGATGTAAAGTCAACAAGATAAAAATGTCGAGATGCGAGGCATAAAATTAACGTATAGTTTTTCTACATAGCGGTTTTATAAGAAAGCAGATTGCTGCTATTTTCCTTTCCCTAGGGCGCGCTATCACCTGACAGTGCATCTTTAGGTAACCTGGGTTTATACCCCTCATTATTGGAGATATTATGCTATTGCGTGTTTATACAATTTTGACTCTTCTATTTTTCCACCTTCCGCTTTTAGCGACAGAACAAGATGAGCAATATGAAGAGACATTAAATCCCATTTCATACAATAACGCTGAGCAAAATAGTACAGCTATAGATGAGGTTACCACACTACAGGATATTAAAGCCGCCACAGTGGAGAGCCCTGAAAAACAAGTCGATGCAACTAAAATCTGGGAACCATTTGTACTTTTAAACACGATGATTCCAATAAACAGTAGCACGACAGTAAAATGGTATTCAGGACATTTACCCGGCGGTTTTGAAATGGCAACGCCTGTCATTATCATACATGGCAAAGAGCCCGGCCCGACAGTCTGTTTAACGGCAGCTGTTCATGGTGATGAAGTCAACGGAGTCGAAATAGCTCGGCGTATCATGCGCAATCTAACTGCAAGCGAATTAAACGGTACAGTAATTTCGGTTCCTGTGGTCAATATCGATGGATTGTGGCGTAAAGATAGATATATGTCAGATCGGCGAGATCTTAATCGTGCATTTCCCGGTAATCCATCGGGCTCAACCGCATCTAGAGTTGCCTATAGCCTATTTAACAATATTATTCGCCACTGTGATAGCGTTATCGATTTACATTCAGGTTCCATGTATCGTGAAAATATTACTCAATTACGTGCGGACTTAACCATTCCAACTGTAGCGGAAGTAGCGAAACAATTTGGTGCTATTTCAGTTCTGCAGAGTATTGCACCTTCTGGAAGTTTACGCGGTGCAGCAACCTCCATTGGTATACCCGCGGTAGTAATGGAAGTTGGGGGGCCTTTCACCCTTGATATCAAGCTAGTAGAAACAGGTGTAAAGGCGCTTCGTAGCTACCTAAGCTCCATTGATATGTTACCTAGTTCATTTTTTTGGTCTGCGCCACAGCCGATATTTTATGCCTCTAGCTGGATTAGATCTGAACATGGAGGTATTCTGATTAGCCAAGTTAAATTGGGAGAAAAAGTTAATAAAGGTGAATTATTAGGCTCAATTAGTAATCCTATTAACGAGCATGTTGAAACACTTTATGCACCTTTTGATGGTGTGGTATTAGGCCGAGCTCAGGATCAATTCGTGAGTGCTGGCTATGCAGTGTTTAATCTCGGTGAACGACGTGATTTTGAAGAGTTAGAGCAACAGGGTGAACAAATAAAGAAAGACAGCGCAGAAAAAACAGCTAAACAGATGGGTATAGTTAATCTCCCCAATAAGAGTGACAATACCGATAATGATAACAAGAATAATGAAAAAGAATAATGAAAAAGAATAAGAGACATCGCTTGGTTTACCACACTTAGCGATGTCTCAATATTTTTTATTGATTTCCAAACACTTTTTTTAATAGATCTGTCGTTTGCTGAACAGGGTTTTCACGAATGGCAGCCTCTTGTTTTCCCATGTAATAAAAGATGCCATCCATACCTTTAGTAACCACATAATCAGTTAAATTAGCCTTTACATCAGGAAGATAGGGAATATCCACCAACTGCTCAGTAATATTGTCATAGGCTTGTATAGCACCAACTTCAGCCAAGCTATCGGTCACGATAGGTGCCATTTCCTCACGTAACGAGACAGACATTTTATTTTTAAAATAGCGGGTCGCTGAATCATTAGGACCATTATAAATTTTTTGTACATCGCTGAATGTCATTGATTGTATCGATTCAACAAATAGAGCCTGTGCCTTTGGTGTAGCCGTCTCAGCTGCACGATTTAATTTAAGTTCAAGATCATCAACAGCATCGCTTAGCCCAATTTGCCCTAACACTGGTCGGATTGATTCAAACTCTTGAGGTAAAGGAATATGGATTGCTTTATCTGCATTAAAACCATCAACGATGCCGAGTTGGGAAACGACTTTATCTGCTGCTATTTGTAATGACTCTTTAAAAGCCATTGATATTTCATTATTACTCGCATTCGTCATTATTGACGGTGATTGTGCTTGTGGGCTCTCCTGCGAACTCATATCGGATGCCAGATCTTGTACTGTATCTAACCAACCAGCCTGAAGGGGGGCATGTAAGGTAAACAACGCCAAAATAGTCATTATTTTACAAGAAGGTTTTAAATAAAACATATTACATACTCCCCACTAAAATTATTCATGTTAATCACGGTCAATTACTTATTCACTTTAAACTGCCCAACTAATAACTGCTGCTGCATTGCTAACGAGGCGATACCTTCACCTACCTTTTCAGATATTTCCGATTGTGCAAGAATGCTTTGACTCAGTTCACGAATATTAGCGACATTGATATTTACTTCACTTGAAACCGATCTTTGCTCTTCCGCTGCGTTAACAATTTGACTATTCATTCGCTGAATGTCTTCCACAAACTCAGAAATATCCGTCAAACTCAGCACCGCTTTTTGGACTTGTTCTGCTGCGCTAATTGCCAAGTCATTACCTTGAGATATTACCCGAGTAACACTTTGTGTTCCCGATTGCAGCTCTTCAATCACCCCTCTTATTTGTCCGGCAGAATCATGAGCCCGGCCAGCAAGTAGCCTAACTTCATCGGCAACAACAGCAAAACCGCGCCCTTGCTCTCCTGCTCTAGCAGCCTCAATAGCCGCATTCAGCGCTAACAGGTTTGTTTGTTCAGAGATACTTTCAATAACTGAGAGTATAGCATCAATATTACTGCTATTATTTTGCAACTCTAAAGCAATAGGCACCGCCTCTGCCATTGTCGTCACTAACTGTTGCATTGAATCCTCAGATTGTTGAACAACTTCACGCCCAGTTTGGGCTGCCTGCTCGGCTTGATAGGCAACTTTTACCGCATGATTGGCATTATCGACCACCACACTCGATGTTTGCGTCATCTCTTCAGATGCAGTCGCAACCATATCAGTTTCTTTAAATTGCGCTTCACTACCTTGACGAAATTGTACCGCTAACTCACTCGCCTCTTGTGACGTTTTGCTCATAGAGTCTGATGTCTGTATCACTTCTTTAATCATGCCCTGAAGTTTGTCTAAAAAACGATTAAACCAATTTGCCAATTCACCAATTTCATCATTATTTCTGACATTGAGTCGTTGTGTTAAATCCCCCTCTCCCGTTGCAATATCTTGTAGCCGTGCAACAACTTCTTTAATGGGTGCAACTAATTTAAATGCAGCAATCCATATGACAAACAAGCCAATAAGCGTCAATGCTATTCCCGTAAGAATTTGTGTTTTAAATGTTGCTGCTGTTTGCTCTTCAATTAATAAATCCAAGGAGATAGCATCACCTAACACTTTTTCTCTAGGCATAGTGATCACAATACCCCAATTGGTATTAGCAAGTTTAATAGGCATAAATACCGTCAAAATTTGTTGGTCATCACTCCACCGCGACTGTGGATGCCCCTCAGATAGCCAATTTTGTAACTGCGCAGACATGCCCCTTTGCGGTGACATTAATTGCCCGATTTCAGATGGCTCGCTGTCACCAGCAACTAATAGACCGTTATTACTTATAATAGATAAGTTACCAGCCCCATCGAATAAAGCCGTGTCGGCATCATTGGCATAGCTTTGCAAGACATCAATCTTCAAATCAATCCCCATGACTCCGATAATGGTATCTTCTTTACGTAATGGCACAGTAATTGTGCTCACCAAACGCATCTCACCATTCTCATCATAGGAATAAGGATCAATAACACAAATACCTTGATTATTAATACTACAGGTATACCAAAAATTATTAGGCTGGCCACTAGTAGTAAGAGAAGCATCACTTATCTGTTGTTCGCTTTTAATTTTTAAGGTCACTTCATTGTTCGTATTCTTAAACCAGTAAGGGGAAAAACGTCCTTGCTCATTTGAACTCACGTATCCCGCATTGACATAATTTGCATCTTCACTATCTAACATATTTGGAATAAAGGTGGTAAAGGCGGCATACATATTGTCAAAATTTAATACAGATCGTTTTAATAATTCTGAGACGGATTTTCTTAAATCTTCACTCCCAGTAAAATTCTCTTCGGCATTAAATTGTAAAAAACTAATACTATCCGCTAACATTTCTGCACGGTATACAGCTTCATCGAGATATTTTTGTACGATTGATGATTGCGCTCTTGCTTCTTTCATAAGCAGTAATTCGGATTTATTGCCAACTGAAAGAGTACTCTGCTGCTGAATTGTTTTTTGATTTTCGGTAGAAGAATAGAGAGCAAAAGTGATTAGCGATATAGCGACTAATAGCAGACAACAGCCCGATAATAGGGTGATTTTCCATTGCACTGATAATGATTTCATAATGACATCCTTGAAAGTAATAAATCAATCCACTCGCTTGAATTGATTGCCACCTATTTAAAAGCTAATAACTAGGTAGAGCATGGTAACTAAATGAATAGTATAAACTATTTTACTAAAGTAGCATATTTACGGCTATTCAATATACCATGTTATAGGAATTCCTTTAATTATATGATTTATTTATGCGTAGGAATAAATAGATGGTAGCGAGGCATTGATTGCAGTAACTAGTTGTATTGGTGACTTTGCATCTTGGAGTAAGATAGGTATATACAGCGGAGGCGTAACGCTACCTATTTTATTATTTGTATAATAAAAACAAACAAATCACATAAAAATTGGGCAGATACAGTCAATACTAGTTGCAATAAGGATCTGCCCATCATTCATAAAAGATGATTACACATTATTTTACATAATTAATCATCAAAATCATCGCCAAGTAACTCTTTAAGTTGTTTTTTGTCTTTATAATATTCAATATCGCGTCGCACATGGCCTTTCGCACGACCTCTATGATCTTGATGTTCTTTACGAGCATGGATTGAATCCTCTTCCCAGTCATCATCTTCAAATTCCCATGCCGCTTCATCATCATCGCCATCAAACTCCTGAGAACTATTACTACCATTTCTCATTTCAAACTCCAAAAAAACTAATTAATAATCACGGTGCAATAGATATTGGTCTTACAATAAAAAGACCAATTTCTATTCTTTTAAATCGGGCTAATTATTACCTTTTTTAGTGAAAAAAAAGAAACGATTCTTTAGTATATTTTTTTATAAAAAACTTTTTTTTAATTACCAACACCACAACTCATTTATTTACCATTTTTTAAAAAAAAATATGACCGCTATCACCACATGAAAAATGATATGTCGTATAGGTATAATTCATGACTTTTTCAACTTGCAATATTTTTTCTAATAATTAGTATTAATTTTTCACATAACATTGATACCAAGCATACAACTATATTAACTAGCAAAAGACCATAAACAGTCGCTTCGTATGCAATAAATTATTTACAGTTAAGGTAATTTTAGGCATGTCACAAATGCATGAACAATTTCATAATAGCTTATTGCTACAATGGCAATCGGTTATGCAAGATAATACTGTATTTAACTTTTACGCTACATCAACTCCAGCTAATTTTGGCTATTTTAGTTGTTCATTCTCTAAGCATACAGAATCTCAAATTAAACTTATTCGTTTGTTGCCTAGTTCAACTTATACTCCCTACAGCTTTATATTTGCATTTTTAAATAATGCATTATCAGATTCCCCCTATTCTTTGCAAGAGGCGGTTGAAAAAACGACCCAATATAAACCGCTACAAAAAACTTTAATGGCAATTTTACAAAAACGGCCATACAAACGACCTGAGATTTTCATAACGGATTATCTGTTTTTTGAAAACAAAGCTTTTACCGATGCCATTATTAAATTAGTTGAGATACTAATTACCACACCAACAATATTTTCCATCATTGGTTGGCAGTATGCCTGCCCTTCCGACCTTAAACTTTTAAAAATATTAGCTAAACATAATATAAGCGCACCGCTGTTAGTGCTCATCTCTATTGATACACAGCATGCATTAACGCACCGACAAGATGATGAAGAATGGGAAAGTTTTATAGACTGGCTTGACGATGCTTATTTATTACATAAAGTACCAAATTTCAAAGCAATACCAATGACAGGCACTCAACTAGAGTCACTACAAACTTTAAATTTTGAATTAGTAGAAAAAAATATTCTTTTAATGGCATGGCCTGAAGCAATCTCGTTAGCACGGTTTCTCCTAGAGAAAACAATGCTGCCTGAACAGTTAAAACAAACGCTACGTTTAAGATTATCCGAAGCGTTACTATTTGATGGACAGCTAGATAGTGCACTCAATGAACTTGAGATGTTACAAATATTTAGTGAGCAATTTAGTTGCCATGACGAAAAGATACATCTACTTAATTTACTGAGCTTAACGCTAACACGAAGGCAAAACTTTGATGATGCTATTGTGCATGCTGAATTAGCCTATCAAGCAGCTCAACAAGCTAATAATGAGCAGCTGATCATACAGTCTTTATTTATAAATTTTTTCGCACATCACAAATCATCATCCCCTATGCCTTTGCAGGAATTTGATCGATTAAATCTTAGTTTACAACAACATAATATGGATTGTTCTCGCTTATATCTATTACGTAATTATTATACTTATTTACGATTCTACGATGAGTTAGATCCTATTATTGCAGTTGATGTGACACATTTAGCAATGCAAATTGCACGCGATATGGGACACACACAGGGAATTGCGGCGAGTTACCACAGTAAAGGCATCATCTATTCCTACTGTAATCGCTATCATGCTGCGGATCGCTGCTTTGCTGTCAGCTCACGTATTCATTCTCAAATAGGTGACCAAAACGAGTGTTTAAAAATTCATAATGGTAAAGGCTACTTTAACAACTTACGAGAGCAATATCGGGATGCACAAAAAGAATATTTGTCCGCATTCAATATCGCTAGCCAAATAGATAACGATTCGGAGCTGGTCGTCACATTATTTAATTTTGCATGGCTCTATTTCTGTACCAATAATTACCAACATGCAATCACCATACTCGACCAAATTGTGCGAATTTGTCGGATCAGGCAAATAACCCATTTTCCATTTCGCAACATATACGATGTCATAAGCCTAAAGGGTTACTGCCATGCAAAGCTAGAACAACTCGCCAATGCAGAGCAATGTCTTGAACGAATGCAAGGACTCCCCTTTAAACCTTCGAACAGCTGAATTTTTACGGGCTTTATTACAAGGCTCGCTGTACAAAGTAAATAATAAACTTCAACAGGCCCGCGAAGTCTTTGAAAATGCACCTAGCATACTCAAAAATATTATCGATTTAGATACCTGCCTGTTACCTAAATGCCATTTAGAATTGCTCGAAATTTATAGCGCACAAGGTGAATGGGAAAAAACTCATTCACTCATAGATAACAGTTTATTATTATGCGAAGCTCTTTCTATACCACGCTACAGGGATATTTTTAACAACCTCAAACAACATGTATGGCACAAACAACCAATCTCTGCATATAATTTTACCTTTTTTCCACTGCCAGAGACTCCTCTACCGCTTAATAAAATTGTACGTAGTGCAAAACAGTTAACCCAACTCCGTCAAGCACAACAACACGTGCGTGAAATACAATTAATTAATCGTTTGCATAGCTTGCATGAAAATTTTAACTGTAGCCAAGAGTTAACCGATGAAGCGCTTAAATTAATATGTGGAAAATTTAATATACACATTGGTTTTATCCATCATCTCAATGGCAATAAGTGGTGTTTGTGGAATCAATTCGGAGAAACTGACAAACAAACAGAGGTCGATTACTGTTTAAAACAAGTATTCAATAGCAAAAAGCCATTCATAGAGAATGGTTTCTATACTCAAGGTGAATATGGTAAACGAAGCACCTACAATTTTATTACTAGCTTTCCAATCTTCGTAGATGGGCATCTTTATGCAGCCATGACTCTAAAATGTGTGAATGTTAATCGTTATTTAAATCAACAAAATAAAAATATACTCAGTATAATTTGCCACCAACTCGGCAACCAAATTCAACACCTTCATCATCACGAAAACTTAATAAAAATGTCGCAAACAGATCCCTTGACAGGATTATTTAATCGTCAAGCACTACTTTCACGACTACAACAAGAGCTGCTATTACATGCTCAAAATGATACTAGCCAACAATGCGCACTCGCCTATGTTGACCTTGATAATTTTAAGTTAATTAATGATCGCCTTGGCCACGACATCGGTGATAAAGTCATTTATGAATTTTCTGAACTGTTATTAGACTCGGTCAGAAGTGTTGATATTGTTGCTCGATGGGGGGGGGGATGAATTCGTCATCATTTTCCCAAATGCAAATAAAATGCAAGCAAAAATAGTGGCACAACGTATATTATCAAGTTTACAAAAGCGATCTTTTTTGAAGCCGCTATTATGCGAATGGTCCAATAAAAACGCCATTGTCGAAACACTCCCCAATCTAACTTGCTCAATCGGCATCGCTGACTGCAATGGCATGTCCTATGAAAACCTCAATGAAGAGTGGTTGCTAAAGCAGGCCGATAGTGCATTATATGTAGCTAAGTCCGAAGGAAAAGGCAGGGTAAAAATAACCTGTTAAGTACAGAGCAGCGTCAATCGTATATACTATTTATACCCATGATACATGACGAGGAATTAATATGAGTTACCTTATACTACCACTAAGCATTTTTTTAGTTTTTGTCGCTCCGTTGTGGTTGTTTCTACATTATCGCGATAAAAAAAATAGCAATAAAGCCCTCTCTTCACAGGATCAGGAAAAACTGCAAATGTTACTTGAACGTTGTGACGAAATGCAAAAACGCATCATTTCATTGCAAGCTATTCTTGATAAAGAAGCACCACAATGGAGGAACAATAAAAATGAATAATCAGAATAAACAATTATATAGAGATCCCATCAATGGCAAACTTGGTGGTGTATGCGCGGGTCTAGCAGAATACTTTTCCGTTGAAGTATGGCTTATTCGTTTAATTGTTATTTCTGCATTTTTATTTACCGCTGGCTTTTTAGTCTTCATCGCTTACACCGCAGCTTATTTTATATTGGATGAAATGCCTGAGCAGCGAAAATGGCAACAAAGTATCTACCAAAAACATAATGTGAAAAAGAAAGCATGGGAATATGGCGCTTCAGCAGCAGAGATATTAGAAAATAGTGAAATTGACTTAAATACTATAGAGTCAGAAATAGAAAAAATGGAAAATTATGTCACTTCATTTGCCTTTAAAATGAATAATGAATTCACCAATCAAAAATAGGTAACAATTTTCCCTATACATGATTTTGCACCTATTCGCGATATTGATAGCAATACAACAATCACCTTGAACAATAATAATATTTGAGTAATAACGCAGACTACACCATACTTAATTGAATCTAATAACCTCTGAGCACCAAAGGTCAATAATGAAAACCTTTATTTCACAATACTGCTTATATTATTTAACAATTTTATACTTTGTTACTCATTTTTTTCATCCGGTGCAAGCGAATGAGAGTCTATCTCGACCTCAGTTACGTTACCCTGAAATCATTGACTCTATATATCAGGACAAAGGCAATGGCATAGCGCTATTATGGCAAAATGAAGAATTAATCAGTGAATTAAAAAAACAAATTTTTGTGTTTATAGTCGCTGGAATTGATAATCAACTCATTAATTCTTACCAAGCCTTGCAAAAAGCAGAACAACAACATGATCCGATCCTTTTTGATCAATTAGCATCTGATTTGTTACTTTTTTATCTTGCCTACACGGAGCATAAAAAAACAGAAGGTAAAAAGTGGCTATTCTCCAGAACATGGATGTTTCATTCATTCCTCCTTCACAACAATCTATCGATGCCTTTTTTAACAGTGACTCATCTGCCCAAAAAACACACTATTTGCAATCTATCTCCTCTAAGCCAGCGCAATATAAACGCCTTTACCTATATTTATTAGACTATTATGCATCAATTGATATAAATGAGGCAGTTGCACCATTTACAGAAACGATTAAAAAGGGTGAAAATATTGAACAAAAAGATCTTTTATTAACACGCCTATTGTTAGCCAGAGAGATCAACGAACAACAAAAAAAAGCTTTTGAAACAACGAATAAAAATTTTTACACGCTTGAGTTAGAAGAAACAATTAAAAATTTTCAGCGCAGACATGGCTTAACGGCCGATGGCGTAATAGGTAGAAAAACACAATATTGGCTTAACCTACATCCGCAAGAGCGCCTTAGATTAATGGCAATAAATACATTGCGATCTGAATTATGGGCCATAAACAACGGAAATCAGGTCTTGGTTAATATTCCAGATTACACCATGGAATACTGGGAAATGGGAGAGAAAATTTTCCAAAGCAGAGTGATCGTGGGGCGCTATAAAAGAAAAACGCCTATTCTAACCGCTAAACTCGATTCAATTATTTTCAATCCTATATGGCGAGTGCCAACCAAAATTATGCGTAAAGATATTCTGCCCAATGCATTGCAGAACTTAGACTATTTTAAAAAACATCAATACGAAATATTTGCAGATTGGACTAGCCAAAAGCCGCTTAGTATTGATGATATTGATTGGCAAACATACAACGCCAATAACTTCCCATACAAATTGCGCCAAAAAGCAGGCCCAATGAATGCTCTTGGGCAATATAAATTTAACACCCCAAATAACCAATCCATTTATTTGCACGACACTCCTGCAAAAAGCTTATTTAACAAAGAAGCGAGACCTTTTAGCTCTGGTTGTATTCGCGTTGAACAAGCGGGTGAATTTGCCCATTTATTACTGTCAAAATCGGGTTTTTCTGATGAAACATATCGCCAACATAGCGAACAAGATGAGACGACAGTGCTAGGATTAACCGAAGTGATCATCTTTTCTACGATTTATCAAACTGTCTGGGTTGACGATAATGGCATCACACAATTTAGATCCGATATCTATCAATATGATCGCGCCTATCTATCACAAAATGCCCAAATCCCCTTACTAGACAATGACTACATTTAAAAGTGAGTGCTCAGTAAAGATAAGCTAAATCATAGACGCCTCACAAATATGGGATCCTTCCCTATCTATAAATAAAATTAAAACCCCTTACAATTCAATTAGAATACAAGAAAACGCCATTTTAAAGGTAAATATTTGATTTTTTTCTCATTTGACTAGCGTACAAAAAATCAGTACTTTCTCAACTTATGTTATTTTTTAACCTTTTTTAGTTTGTTTTATATGCGTTGAGTGTTATGTCAAAACCTGATTTTAATCGTCGAAAATTTGTTCTATCTAGCCTAGTTACTTTAGGTGCAACCTGCCTCCCCTCTTTAACTTTTGCATCGCAGGCTAATGGCTCCCCAAGAATGTTAAGCATGAATAATCTTCACACCGGTGAAATTATTGATACTGAATATTTTGATGGTAAACATTATCAATTTAGTGAATTACAAAAGCTAAATCATCTATGCCGCGACTTTCGTCGTAATGAGATTATTGCTATGGATACTCGCTTATTTGATCAGTTATCGGCTATCCAGAAAGTACTTGGCTGTAACAAACAAGTACAAATCATCTCTGGTTATCGTTCGCCTGAGACTAATAAAATGCTCAGTGCAAAATCAAATGGTGTTGCTAAAAAAAGTATGCATATGCAAGGCAAAGCGATGGATTTTCGTATCGAAGGTATTTCACTAAATAAAGTTAGAAAGGCTGCATTGTCACTAAAAGCGGGTGGTGTCGGTTATTATCCTAATAGTAACTTTGTACATATTGACACTGGCCGTGTTCGTAGTTGGTAATTTGTTAAAAACGGCGAGTGAGTGACTCGCCCTTTTAAACTTTCATAACATACAGTGTCACCGCTATGTTCTATCGATTTATTATCTCGAGTTGGCCTTATTTAGGGTCAAAAGAAAACTTTTGTCCACCAATGGCAGCTTCATACATTAAACCACCAATGGCGTAGGTATATATTGCCATGCCATTAGTGTAATCCCCTTTTTGTGACTCTTTTCCAGCCCCAGCAGAATTCCCCGTCGTACTTGTTTGCGCCTGTGCGCCAGCGGTAATGGCAACAGCAGAGGCTTGCGCACTAAATTCAAAATTTCCATTTGTAAATTTGTCATAACTGTTTTTATCTTTAAAAAAGAATCACTTCACTAAATGCCTGTCCACCAAGCTGAAAACCTATGGTCAGCTGGGTCATTGATGTTTCACCTGTTTTAACGCCTTTTTTAAAAACACTACCTGAACCATAAGCACCACCAATACCAATCCCCCCTTTACCTATAGTCGGAAATATCGCATAACCATAGGCACTAGAGAATAAGGCACTCACTTTGGGGGATTGTTTGAAATTGGCAATCGTATCGGCAATTTCATCTGCCATGCTGATGCTTGTAAAAAGCAGCAACACAAGTAAGTATGCTAATTTTTTCATGATAGACCCTTTTAATTAAATAAGTATCTATCTAGCTTAGCTTAGATAGATTGATTTGGGCAAAGAACAGCAATTAATTATTAATATTAGATTTTAACCCCAAACACGATTAATCAATCGCACATGTAGTGTAATCTCTTCCCGATCATGGTAAAGATGTTTTGCCTGCAATTCATACTCTAAGCCCGCATCATTTATCATATCGGTTAATATCTTAATATCTGCTGCAGCTTCTTGATAACGTTTTTTCATGGGAAGTTTAAGGTTAAAAATAGCCTCTTTGCACCAACCTTCAATCAGCCATTTAGCCATTAGTTTTGCGACACGTTTTGGTTTTTCAATCATGTCACAAACTAGCCAGTCTATATTTTTGCGCTCTGGCTCATATTTAAAGCCATCTACCATATAGTGCGTCACTTGCCCTGTATCCATCAAACTTTGTGCCATCGCGCCATTGTCGATGGCAGTAACAAACATTCCCCGACGTACTAGCTGGTATGTCCACCTACAGGATATCTGCCTTGTTTTTTTTAGGGTGCTAGGCAAGGTCTTGTAAAATACAAGACCTGCCATTCGCCGCTATTTTATTTCTGAATACGGAGCTTACTTTAGAAATAAAGCCCCACATAAACTTAAATAGCCAGACCGCTTAATTGAAATGCTGACCAGTAATATGGGTTCGGATACGTCGCTTTAAGTTGCCTCTGGGCTTCGGCTAACGCTTCACGCTTATTCATCGTTGTGAGATTTTTATAGAAACGAATCATCAACTGATACGTTGCTTCATCATCCACTTGCCACAGGCTTGAAACAATACTGCTCGCTCCGGCAAATAAAAACCCTCGGGTAAAGCCAATTACATCGTCACCATTACCGATATGCCCTAGCGCCGTCTCACAGGCTGATAAAGTAACTAAGTCTACATTTAACTGCATATCGTAAAGTTCTCTGACCGTAAGCACTCCATCATTCTGTTCGTCTTTAGCTAATAACAGCGCGGAGTCCAGAGGAATTGCACTATTAAAGGTACCGTGAGAAGCAAAATGCAACATGTTATATTTACCAGCACTATTTTTGACCTTAGTCTCTGTTGCCCGTTCTTTTACGAATATATCTGAATCTTTGATAATGTTTGAAATCTCATTCACTTCAACTTCGGCAAAGGGGAGTGATAATTCAGCATATCCCAAATCAGGGTTGCCTAAAGCTAATAGCTGTTCAGAATCGGTTTTATTATTGATAATATACTGCAATACCGATGCACTCGGCAATATACGCATATCAAATTTATCTACCATATATTTGTTACCATCATACAGTGCATTAAACGGTAGATAATGGAGTAAACCGTGAGGAATAATGGTTAAATTCTTGTTCGTTAAGTATAGATCCAATGGTTCGATAAGCTCTTTATAGAGACGGTTAGCTACAACCTTTAATTTTTCGACATCACCTTCTTCGATAAGCACTCTAAAAAAAGAGACATCTTTAACGATCTCGGAGTTGAGCCTGAAGGCCTTAATCCCTTGCTGTGAAATCAAAAAATTATACCATTTGTCACCATAACCATAGAACTCTATGTAGCTTTCTCCTGTTTTTAATGTTTCACTAATTTTCTTAAAGCTGATCTGCTCGCCAAACGTCACCAATTTTTTCTCTTGAGCCGTAGTATTGTTTGTTTTAATTAGCTTTAAGCCCCTGCTATTTCCATCTTTAGCAAAACTAAAGGAGCTCTTGGAATGATAGGATTTTTTATTATCAGCAACTGTAGACACATCAATTCTCTGGGTCAACATATCAACCAACGCTCGAGACTTACTACGCTCCACGTATTCAAAGGCAGCCGTAAAATCACCTTGAGTAACTAGCGTATCTATTAAGTTAGCATAAACAGCCTGCTTATCCCCCAGAAATCCGATACGTCCATTTTCAGAGCTAATAGAGTTTCGCTGCGCCTCTACAATTTCAACAGCTTTCTTAAGTATGGTGATCGCCTGTTCTATTTCTCCACGATAAAGTAAAATTGTCGCATGATCATTAAGTAAACTATAAGAGATAGAGTTTATTGATGCCTGATTTATTTCGCTGATAAGCTTCTTCTGAATAGCAAATGCCTTATCTAACTCACCTAATCCCATATATGATTTTTGCAGATAATAGAGAGCTTGCTCTTGGTGGGAAGATTGATTAAATGATTCACCAGCAACATCAAACATATTGACACCAGAAACCAACGATATAGAAGACAGCATTGCTAGCCCGACTGGATTAAACAAAATTAATTTACTAGATTGTTCAAATCCGGTTTGATCACTAATATCTTCGTATATATCAATGTTATCTTTATATTTGGATGCCAATAGGTTATAGCGCATAATCCATAATGTAATCAAATTCTTATCTTTTCTCTGAACCTCATCCAGCTCACTGTTATATATATTTTTTAATATTATTTGATGCTCATTTTTATTTCGGCAGTTAGATAGCAATTGACATGTATAGGCTGCCAGCCCTAGGCTTCTTAATTGAATTTTGCTGTGCAGAGCTATAAACCTTGTTCCCAACAACCTCTCACTCATTTTAAAGCTCTGTGAAGAGAATTTATAAGCTCTATCAACATCCCCCAAAGCAAAAGCACGCTCGGCTCGCATTAAGTTTAAAAGAGCGATATACAGATCGTTGTTTCTTTCATCATCTACCTTTTGTCCACTGTTATTAGCATATCCCCCTCCGAAATCAATTTGATTGATTGGATCGAGGGAGTCAATTAATGAGTTACGTAACTCTTCAGCATTAATGCCACTATTAACGACAGAGTCAATACAGTTATCAAATTCATTAAACTGACGCAGTTGTAAATATGAATCACAAATCATGGCATGCATAATGGCCGAAATATTTGATGTATCGGTATTACTATTTTCAGCATCCTCTATAACAGCAATATAATCTGCCTGAAGATAATCCTGTGCCAGCTTGGTTGTGTTAGAGGCGCATCCAAGTTGCAAGCCGCATGAAAAAACAATAAAAATACAATTTATAATCCATGAATAGTTCATATTAAACCCTTATAAGTTCAAATAGAGGAAGGTTCATCTTTTATAATGCTCAAGAAGTCACGCTCATGCTCAACACCAATCGATTCCAATGTAGTGGTTAGATTACCAACTTCGTTTAAAATTTCTTTATAATACCCTCCACCTTTTAAAGCGGTTTTGGAGTAAAAAGTGCATTTATTTTCATTGAAAATAGATGCACTATTATTTTTCAGGTATATTTTAAATGTCGTATAAGCGTTATTTGAGAAGGAATAAGCACTGTAACTGATACTTAAGGGCGATTCTATCCACTCCCAATCTCGATATGCTTGCGGAATTAAGATTGCTGTAAATTTTAAACCCAAAGGGATTACAGGGTTCTTTTTAAATTTGTTTTCAGTGTATTCACATATCGCAGGCACTAGAGTAGGAGTGTGCACTGCTTTATTACTGGATTCTATTCTATTTGACTGTAGTAATGAAATATCAACAACACCAGCTTTTTTATTTGACTTCATAGCCATTACTACTGGATCTGGTTTACCAGCACAAGCCGACAAAAAAAGCGATAGAGTAGTTATAAATATAAATTTTTTCATAAGTGATTCCTTTTACTTTAATTGATTTTCGAAATCATCAATGGATAACCGAAAATAAAAAATACATATGCCCAAATGCAGTCAACAGGGCATAATATATTGTTCAACATAATTTTAGAGAAAATATCATGCTCAGCTATTACCTAGCTGTTTGCCCCAAACATTCCCCTGTAAACTAATATGAACAGTGATTTCTTCCCGATCATGGTAAAGATGTTTTGCCTGCAATTCATACTCTAAGCCCGCATCATTTATCATATCGGTTAATATCTTAATATCTGCTGCAGCTTCTTGATAACGTTTTTTCATGGGAAGTTTAAGGTTAAAAATAGCCTCTTTGCACCAACCTTCAATCAGCCATTTAGCCATTAGTTTTGCGACACGTTTTGGTTTTTCAATCATGTCACAAACTAACCAGTCTATATTTTTGCGCTCTGGCTCATATTTAAAGCCATCTACCATATAGTGCGTCACTTGCCCTGTATCCATTAAACTTTGTGCCATCGCACCATTGTCAATGGCAGTAACAAACATTCCCCGACGTACTAGCTGGTATGTCCACCCACCCGGACAAGCGCCAAGATCAACTGCTCGCATCCCTGAATGCAAACGTTCCACTTGTTCTTCAGGGGTTAAGAAAATTTGAATCGCTTCATCAAGCTTCAGAGTTGAGCGACTTGGCGCTTCACTTGGTGAACGTAAACGGGCAATACCCATATAAAATTCGCTGCGATTATTTGGCAGAGAGAAGCCAATAAAAGCCGATTGATTATCTAAAAAACAGAGGTGATAACAAATTTTTTTACGATTTTCTTTGGCCGTTAAACTATTTTGCTTTTTAAGGGCTTGTCGCAGTGGCACGGTAAATTTACGGCAAAAAGTAAGCAATGGTTTAGTCTCATCGCCCTCAGGGGTTTCAACATAAAGGTCGCCACCTAAGGGCATATTACGTGTTACCTGTAAAATAGGTGATATGCGGTCATCTAATGGTAAATTATCAACAAACTCTTGCACTGCAATTAATTGACGCGCAAAAATCAACTGTTTGTAATTAAGACCCTTTAATAGCTTTTCAACTTCTTCACCGTTGTAGCATTGATAAAAGACATAACCACTATTACGTTTCGTTTTTATAAAACCAAATATTTCCAATGCAGCAGCTTTATCTTGTATTTCGTTAGCGCAATCATTTTCAAAGCCAGGGCGGCAGTATAGTAAAATTCCTAACATATTTTCCTCTGTTTAATCTTTATTAAACATTTGTTAACGTTGGCATGGTTTAAAAAAGAGAGAAAGCCCAAGTAACAACCAAGCCGAGATCAATAACAGCCCACCAACGGGTGTTATTGCCCCTAATACCTTAACGCCCGTGAACACATAACAATACAAGCTCCCACTAAATAGGATAATGCCAAAGGTGAAACAAAACTGGCTCACCAACAACATGGTAGATTGGTAAAAAAGGGAGAATAAACAGACAAAGAGCAAAGTAAGCGTATGAAATAACTGATAACTCACGGCTGTTTTGAAAATATCAACTTGTTCGGGACTCGCCCAATTAGATAAACCATGACTCGCATAGGCGCCACTGGCGACACCCAGAGCACCAAGCAGAGAAGCGAAAATCATAAACCAGCGAGTCATCACTGGTATAGTGCTAATTGTATGTAAGTTGCTCATCACCTATTCAGTAACGATAACATCTAAACTTTTCGCCAATTCATCCATCTGTTTCATTTGCGAAAGGAATGGCATTAATTTATCCAAAGGCAATGCACAGGGGCCATCACATTTTGCATTACTAGGATCTGGATGAGACTCTAAAAATAGTCCTGCAATGCCCTGTGACATCCCAGCTAAACCAAGTTGTACAACTTGACTACGTCGACCATCAGCACTATCCGTTCGAGCACCCGGTTTCTGTAATGAGTGTGTGACATCAAAAATAACCGGGTAACCAGTTTCTTTCATAGTACTAAAACCAAGCATATCAACAACTAGGTTATTGTAGCCAAAACAACTACCACGTTCACACAAAATGATCTTATCATTACCGGCTTCATTAAATTTGGTAATAATATGCTGCATTTCATGTGGCGCCAAAAATTGTGCTTTTTTGACATTAATAACCGCATTTGTTTCAGCCATTGCTTGTACCAGGTCGGTTTGACGACTTAAAAATGCAGGTAATTGAATAACATCAACCACTTCAGCAACGGGTTTTGCTTGGTATGGTTCATGTACATCAGTAATAATAGGCACATTAAACGTTTTTTTAATCTCTTCAAAGATACGTATCCCCTCTTCTAAACCAGGGCCTCGAAAACTATGAATAGAAGAACGATTGGCTTTATCAAAGGAAGCTTTAAAAACATAAGGTATATTTAACTTAGATGTCACTTCAACATAGGTTTCAACCATTTTCATCGCCAAGTCGCGGGACTCTAAAACATTCATGCCACCAAATAAGACAAATGGAGTGTCATTGGAGACGTCAATATTGGCAACTTTTACTATTTTTTGTTTCATTGTTTGCTCACTTATCGGTTTAGTGGATCACTTGCATCTGTTGATCGAATTGCATTTTTTTTATCTGCTGTTTTAAAAGCGCAGCAAGCGGATCTTCTGGAAATTGCTCTATAAAATATTGAAAATCAGTACTCGCCAAATTGTAACAATCTAACTGTTGAAACAGAAAGCCTCGATCGCGAACCTCGTAGGCATCATTGGGTTCCATACGTAGTAAAATATCGCTACATAAAAGCGCTAAATTCAACATATCAGCTTGAATATAGGCTGCTTTTGTCACATTAATTAAGCGCATTAAAATACTTTTGTTACTATCTGGCTTTAATAAATCTAAGGTTAATCGCGCATGATTGCCCAATTGCCCACGCAGTTTTAGCTCTAACATTTCCCAGGATTGTAACTCTCCGGTAAAGGGGTCAAGATAGAGGAGTTCATCGTCAAGACAAATACGAATTAAAAAACCACTCGGGAAACAAATCCCCTGCACCTCGAAGTCACAATGCGCTAATAAATCTAATAGTATGATCCCTAAACTAATAGGAATACCTTTGCGACGCGATAAAACCTTTGAAATGAGTGCATTTTTCACATCAAAAAATGATTGCCAATCACCAGTAAATGCTTGCTGCTTATAAATTATTTCCAAGAATGCTTGTAACTTATCTTTATCGACAGCCTGATAAGTAGAAAGTTTAGACTTAATTACTATATGTTGCAGCGTTAATTCATCTTGGCATTTTTTTATGGGAACACCCGTCAGTTCAGACTCAACCATCATCGCTGCATCAATTAAAGAACAACTATCAAAATCAAACTGTTCATTAATAACAGCATAGTTATTTTTATTATTAAGCTCAATATTCACTTTCTATCCAACCAATATAATTGCTTGTTTACCAAATGCCAAGCCAGCTATACAGAACAGCCAACCAAATGCCCCTATAAAAGCAAGATATTGCATACCTGCTCGCTTTTTATCATTTAATGCCACAGAAACTAATAATAGGTAAGCCGCAAATGCTACTATTTTTTCAAGTAACCAATAACTAGATTCTGCCAATGGATTAATATGTAAATAACCCATTAAACATAAACCTAACACTAAAATCGCGAGATGTGTATGCAATAGCATTTTCTTGAATATCGGTTTTTGTGAATTTTTATGGCCCGATTTCAACCAGTAAAAATTAAGAATAAATAGCACCACTGCTAGTAATATAAAAGTAAAATGGGTATGTTTTAAAATGTTATACATAACTCTCTCATTATTGTTTTTTGCTAAAAACAGCCACCGTAATACGGTCATTATCACCGTAATCTTTCACGGTACGTATTTGTGAATAAGCTAATTTTGTTAACATAGCGGTAACTGCATTAGCTTGATCATATCCATGCTCTATAAATAAATAGCCGCCATCATTTAGATAATCGGGCGCTTGTTCAGCTATCCTTTGAATATCGGCTAAGCCATGATTATCAGCCACCAATGCGGATAATGGCTCAAAACGCACATCCCCCTTTTGTAGATGTCTATCTTGTGCATCTATATAGGGGGGGTTACTAACAATAACGTCAAATTTTCCAGTGACATTTTTAAACCAATCACTCTTCTGAAATTGCACATTATTGATAGCTAACTGCTGCGCATTTTGTTTCGCCAAATTAACCGCGTCAGCACTAAAGTCAACACCAAAACAACTCGCTTTAGGCAATTCACTCGCCAAGGCTAAAATGATAGCTCCCGTCCCGGTGCCCAAATCTAATATGCGGATTTTTGCCTCTATCGCATATTCCGCTAATACTGATTCAACGAGCACCTCTGTATCAGGGCGAGGGATCAAAGTACTATTATTCACCATCAGTGGCAAAGACCAAAATTCACGAATGCCCGTTAAATGAGCAACGGGTACACCATTAACACGTTGGCTAATTAATGTTTCAAATTGCTCTTTTTGCTCACGCGTTAAATCACGCTCAGGCCATGTTAGTAAATAAACGGTCTCCTTACCAAGAACAAAAGCTAACAGCACCTGTGCATCTAACAAAGGCGTGTCGCTATTCACTAATGTATATTGCGCCCATATCAATGCATCATCGATACGCAATTAAAATGCCCCCTGTGACAATGCAGCCAGTTTATCTGCCTGATCTTCTTGCAAAATTGGTTGCAATAAGGCATCTAAATCACCCTCTAATATTTCGTTTAAGCGATATAAAGTCAAATTGATACGGTGATCACTAACACGTCCTTGCGGATAATTATAAGTGCGAATACGTTCACTACGGTCACCGCTTGCAACAAGACTGCGACGAATAGTTTGCTCTTCAGCACTGTTTTTTTCATCTTCAGCTTGTTGTAAACGAGCTTGCAACACAGACATTGCCTGCGCTCTATTTTTATGTTGCGACCGTTGATCCTGACACTCTACTACCGTTCCCGTTGGCAAATGGGTAATACGAATAGCAGAATCCGTTTTATTAACGTGCTGACCACCCGCACCCGATGCGCGGAAAGTATCTATTTTTAAATCGGCAGGGTTTATTGAGATAGCTTCAGCTTCTGGAATTTCAGGCATCACCACCACAGTACAGGCAGACGTATGGATACGTCCTTGCGATTCGGTTTCAGGAACACGCTGTACACGATGACCACCAGATTCAAACTTCATGATTCCGTAAGCGCCTTCGCCATCAATTTTAGCAATCAGCTCTTTAAAACCACCTTGCTCACTGACATTGCTATTCATCACCTCAATACGCCAACCTTTCATATCAATGTATTTGCTGTACATACGAAATAGATTACCCGCAAAAATTGCCGCCTCATCCCCCCCCGCGCCGGCTCTAATTTCAATATAACAATTACGATCATCATTGGGATCTTTTGGCAGCAGTAATATTTGCAATTCAGCAGCTAATCGCTCCAGCGCAGATTTAGCTTCTTTAACTTCCTCTTTTGCCATCTCGCGCATATCGGCATCATCATCATTAATCATTAACTCAGCGGCTTCAAGGTCTTCAACGGCCCCTTGATATGCTTTAAAAGAGTTAACAACCACTTCTAACTGGGAATACTCTTTCGTTAATTCACGATATTTGTTTTGATCGTTGATCGTATCGGCGTCACCCAATAAGGCTTGTACCTCCTCATAACGTTCAACCAACCCTTCTAATTTGGTGATTATTGATGCTTTCATATTTTTCTCTTATATTATGTAATTTTATTTGCCAGTCTCTGTAACAGCTAGCTTAGTAACGATAATGCCACTATTCCGGTGCAATTAAACCAAGTGCTACACGTAGTAATTGTAATTCGTCATCATCACCCGACTGGCTAACTTTTGTTAATGCCTGACTCGGATGATGTATCAATTTATTGGTTAGCTTATAGGCCAATTCATTTAATAATTGTGCGGGATCTCCACCATTAAGCAAGGCAAGCTGAGCACGAGCTAATAGTTGATCTCGCAATTGTTCACTGTTACGACGATAGCAGCGAATACTCTCTACAGCCTTTAATGATTCTAGCCAGTGACTAAATTCAACAATACTCGCATCGATTATTTTTTCAGCTTCAATAGCTGCCTCTTGGCGTGCCTGTTTATTTTCCTCAATAATACCGTGTAAATCATCGACACTGTAAAGATAAACGTCGCGTAATTCAGCCACTTCAAACTCGATATCGCGAGGAACGGCTATATCAATAAACAACATAGGTTGATAACGGCGCTTTTTTAACGCACTTTCCACCATACCTTTACCAATAATAGGAAGAGGACTAGCGGTTGAAGAGATAACAATATCCGCTTCAGCTAAGTGGTTCGGTATTTCTCCCAAGGTAATCGCTTTTGCAGCAAACTGTTCAACTAAATTTGTTGCTCGCGATAGTGTACGATTAGCAATGGTAATATTAGGCACATTGTGATCGATTAAATATTTCCCAACTAACTCAATCGTTTCACCAGCCCCGATTAATAAAACCCGACTTTTGGATAAATCACTAAAAATTTGTTGTGCCAATCGTACGGCAGCAAAAGCGACCGAAATAGCATTGGCACCAATTTGCGTTTCTGTTCTGACTCGCTTGGCGACAGTAAAGGTATAATGAAACCACTTATTAATGATTTTTTTCACGGCTCCCATGTGGCTCGCCGTTGCAAAGGCTTGCTTTATTTGCCCAAGAATTTGCGGTTCCCCAAGCACTAATGAGTCGAGTCCACAGGCGACACGAAAAAGATGCTGTACAGCGCGATCATCTTGATAACAATACAAACTTGCAACTAGTTGAGCATGCTCAACTTGATGATAAGAACAGAGCCACTCGGTTACCTGCAGAGCGAGATCGCCATTAAGATAACAATAAATTTCCGTTCTATTACAGGTTGAAATAATAACCGCTTCTTTAATTGAATCTAACGCTAGCAATTGTTGATAAGCATCCACCAACCGTTCAGGTGAAAAAGCAATTTTTTCACGCAATGAGACAGGGGCAGTTTGATGATTAATTCCTAACGCAAATAGAGACATTCAGTAGATTCACAGAGCAAGTAAAAACGACGAATTATAAAACAGGGAATTCTACGGAAATTTATGGCATATTTAAAGAAAACGATGCAACCAAGAGAAATTAAAACAATCTTTACAGATTTATTTCCTTTAACTGTGAACAAACGGAACAGAATTAACAAATATCTCGCTTTATATTTTTACAACGATGCAGACCTTGGGTATTATCGGCTTTCTATTTTATCCACCATTTGAATTAAGTTGTTACTAAATCATGCCTATCAAAAATATTATTACTTGCTTCTTTTTACTCTTTTCACTCACCGGGTGCACCTATGTTTACAATACCTTTGTTTATCAAATCGATGTAACCCAAGGAAATTATATTGATGATGAAAAACTGGCTCAAGTCGAATTGGGAATGACCCAGGAGCAAATTATTTTTTTACTCGGCTCTCCGATGTTAGTCGACCAATTTGATTCATCAAAATGGTATTACATTCGTTATATCAAACCGGGTGGCGAAGATATTCAGCAAGAACAAGTTGTGTTTACCTTTAACAATCGCATTCTTGAACATATAGACAGCAGCGGAAAAATAGCGGATAACCCACTAATTAACAATCCAAAACACAAAAAAGCACCGAATGCTGCGGCAGAAAGCGCCAATGATGATCAAAACTCTATCTCAGATAGTGGTGTGCCAGCTATTTTAGAATAGAAGTAAAAGAACAAAAACAGATACGAATTATCATTTATAATTTGTATCTGTTCCTAACTGCGACAAAGGGTTATTTTTTCCCCATCTTAGCCGCTCGTAATTTACGCATTTCCTTTGGATCAGCAATCAAAGGACGATAAATTTCAATACGATCCCCCTGCTTAACTTGCGTTGACAAACTTTCCAGACGGCTAAAAATGCCAACTTTAGCTTCTCTAAGAGTAATTTCAGGAAAATGCTTATTAATCGCGGATAACTTTATGCACTCTTCGATAGTACTGCCAACGGGCACAGGCAAAGATAATAAAACTTGCTTATTGGGCAAACCATAAACGACTTCAATATCAATCATGTCATTTCGCATGTTATTACCTAACTCCATACACCACCTTCGCTCTAGCAGAAAAAGATTTAACCATAGAAGCCACTAAATCATTAAATACACGACCAAATGCAAATTCAACGACCTTACTACTAAACTCAAATTGCAAATCTAAATTGACCTTACAGGCTTGCTCATCTAAAGGAGTAAAAGTCCACCCCCCCGTCAAACACTTAAATGGGCCATCGACAAGATTCATCTCTATCGATTTATTCTCAACCAAGCGATTTTCTGTCGTAAATGACTGACTAATCCCCGCTTTAGAAACTTTCACAGAGGCACGCATCGCCTGCGTATTCGATGATAATATATTCGCAGCGACACAACCCGGTAAAAATTCAGGGTAAGCAACAACATCATTCACTAATTGATACATTTCATCTGCGCTGTACATAACTAACGCGCTACGCGATACTTCTGCCATCCATATTTCCCCGTATTAAAAACAACATATTACACTATCCTACTGGCAAGAAAAATATATCCATAAATGTTTATTATTTTTTCTATTATTAGATAATTGAAATAGCATTTTTGAAAACTAACTTTATAATGTGAGTCTATGAAAAATAAAAAATCAAAAAACACAGACAATACGATTGCACGCAATAAACGTGCAAGTCATGAGTACCATCTTGAGAACGCTTTGAAGCGGGCATTGAATTACAAGGTTGGGAAGTAAAATCGTTACGAGCAGGTAAAGCGAATATTGCCGATAGCTATATTTTCCTTAAAAATGGGGAAGCATGGCTATTAAATTCAACTATTCCCCCTTTAAATGCAGCCTCTTCACACGTAGTTTGTGAACCTATGCGTTACCGAAAATTATTACTAAAAAGAAGAGAACTAGATAATTTAGTCGGTAAAGTAGAGCGGCAAGGTTACTCCATTATACCTATCTCTTTATACTGGAAAAAAGCATGGGTTAAAATATCCTTTGCCTTAGCCAAAGGTAAACAAGACCATGATAAACGTGCTGACGTTAAAAGCAGAGAATGGCAGCTAGAAAAAGCACGTACAATGAAACACAGTGTTCGATAAACAACCGATTAGCTAATTAAATAAAGATAATACTATCTTGATTGTGTTTGCTTTGTTAAACTAATTTCATTAGACGTTGTCTAATAAAGTACTGGGGATGATTTAGGACTCGACGAGATTCTTGAAACCCTAGGTGCATGCCGAGGTGGCGGCTGGCCTCGTAAAAAGCCGTCAAAGTTATAGTTGCAAACGACGATAACTACGCTCTAGCAGCTTAGGCTAGCTAGCCTTCCACCCACGTTTCTCCTATGGGCAGGGATTCGGAAGGTCATTCACATTTGGATAGCGAGGGAACCTTGTTCGAGGGTGAACCGCGAAATAGTATCGGACTCGCTCTTTGCAATCCTGTCTGTCGGAGTGTCGAGAGTTAACTAAAAGATGGACTAAGCATGTAGTACCGAGGACGTAGGCTTTTCGGACGGGGGTTCGACTCCCCCCATCTCCACCACCTACAGGTCTTTTAAAGACCATTAAAGACCCGCAAAGCCTATTAAAACAAGGTTTTGCGGGTTTTTTTATGCCTGTAAGGTCCATTAGGGTCCCGTGACATCTACGCAAAATAGTAATACTATTAATAATACCAGCACCTAATTCAACTAATTGGTATTACTTATGGCTAGAGTATCCCCACTTACAAACACTGAAGTTAAGCAGGCTAAACCCAAAGATAAAGTCTATCTATTGGCTGATGGTGGCGGTCTTCAATTTAGAGTAAAGCCTAACGGTTCTAAACTTTGGCAATTGCGATACACCAATCCCTATACCAAAAAACCTGCATTAATGGGCTTTGGTGCGTACCCAGCCGTTTCATTAGCTGATGCAAGAAAATTACGAGAATCAGCTAAAGAGTTACTTGCCAAAGGCTTGAATCCTAAAGATGAGCGAGATGAACAAAAACGCCAGGCTGATCTTGCTAATAACAATACGCTTAAACATATTGCTGAGAAATGGTTTGAAGTGAAGAAAACCAAAGTCTCTGCTGACTATGCTATCGATGTATGGCGTTCAATTGACCTTCACCTATTTCCAACACTAGGTAATGTACCGTTACATAAACTAACAGCTCCAAAAGTGATTGATGTGATCCGCCCTATTGCAGCTAAAGGAAGCTTGGAAACTGTTAGACGATTATGTCAGCGTATTAACGAAATCATGGTGTTTGCACTTAATACTGGCCTAGTAAGTGATAATCCATTAATTGGCATCAACAAGGCTTTTGAAGTACCAAAGAAAAAGCATATGCCAACGCTTAAGCCAAATGAACTCCCAGAGCTTATGCAGGCACTTAATCTAGCTAGCATCAAACAAATCACTCGTTGCTTAATTGAATGGCAACTGCACACAATGTGCCGACCAAATGAATCAGCAGGTGCAAGGTGGGAAGAGATTGACATAGATAAAAGACTTTGGACTATTCCTGCGAAGCGTATGAAGATGAACAGAGAACATGTTATCCCATTAACTGATCAAGCAATTTCAATATTGGAGTATATCAAGCCAATAAGCGGTCATAGAGAGTTCTTATTCCCTGCAGACCGTAATCCTCGTAAACACGCAAATGAGTCAACAGCAAACGTAGCTTTAGGTCGAATGGGCTTTAAAGGCAGATTGGTCGCTCATGGCATGCGTTCACTCGCGAGTACTGCACTTAATGAGCAAGGTTTTGATGGTGATGTTATTGAGTCTTGTTTATCACATATTCACAAAAATGAAGTAAGAAATGCTTACAACAGAACGGATTACCTGAAAAGACGACAAGAAGTTATGTCATGGTGGAGTGACTTTATTAGTGGAGCATCTAAAGGCTCTGGATTTATTGGAGATCTCAAGGCTACGTAACAGTAATGATAATCGCTCAATACTCTATGTTTTACTGAGTGATTATTAACTAACCTATAATCAGGAAAACTGTATCTTACTTCCAGTCATTAGATACTAAACGACTGATCATTTAGAATTTTATGTTTGAACTCACTAAACAATATAACAAAACGACTATATGGATTTTCCGATATATGTTTAAAAGTAGTTAACGTGCTTAACTGACGTTTATTTTCAGAAAACCTTTCGGCTAACTTACTATCACTCACACCAGAAATTAGCTTTTTAAAAGGATTTGCTGCTATTTTAACGCTATTAAAAATAACATGTGACGAAGTACCTGCAGCTAAATCATTTAAAGGATGATATAAAAGCGTTTTCCCAAACTCATTGAAATTAGATAATTTACTTGAAAAAGCGATATTTTCAGAATGCTCATAATGTTCGGCATACTTATCGCCATTAGGTGATATAAGATAGAAAAAACAACTACTTTCTTTTTTTCCTCAATAATACAAAAGCTATCTTCGCCGGAATCTAATATTCCCTCTGGAAATCTTCCTGTTGTATAAATAAAGCTAATTAATTCAATTAGGTTCGACTTTCCAGCCCCATTCTCACCGATGAATGCTGTAAATATATCAAGATCAGCAAGAGGGTTACTTCCTTTCTCACTCAACTCACCAAAATGTGACTTATCTAATGAAATTACCTTGTCTTTTTTATTTTTTTTAAACTGATAATCTAATGTAAAGTTAATTTCAACATCTTTAATATTTTTATATTTTTCTACCCATAAATACACTAACCGATATTTTGTGCTCATCGCTATTCCTTAACAGCTAAATCCCACCTTAAAACGTACAGAAAAGGCTTTCACGTTGTGAATTAACCTGGGTATGGCCCTCTTACACTAACGTGGCAATACAGCTGGTACTTTTTACAAGTCGGAGAAAATTGGATAGTTATATATTTTATTCTTTTAAATCATAACATTGAAGGCCAATCATACTCGAAATAATAAATAAAATAATATTATGTAGCACAAAAAAATGATAAATATATTCAATAAAAACAAAAGTAAGTGGTGGTATGAAAGGTTTACGTTGTTTTGCAGGCTTATGAGTACATTTTATAAATTCAATGTACTCAGTAGATTCTTTTTGTATTAATCACGTAAAGTAAAAGTAGTTGAATTAATAATGTTCCGCTTTTTCAAGCTTTGAACCACCATCGCCATCAATATTTAATACATCACAAACAACAGCAAAGTATTTTTCTCTAATACCAGGGGTTGTATAACCATTTGAATGAGTATTCATTGACCTCATTATTGGAAACTCATCCCAGCAATCTTTATCAGTTATGAGGTCATTTACGTTCCAGTGGGCATTTAGCTTATTCACTTTGAAGATAAGGCAATATTTCAAGAGCTCTCGAACCTCTTGTAGATTAAAATCATCACGTCGAAAACCATAGCTTCTGTTTTTAGTTGTGATAACAGACGGTTTAATATTCGGTATGAAAGGTTCTTTCTGAGCCTTTAAGTCGTCATATTTGACCTGCAATGATTCAAGTTGTTGCTTAAGTTGTTTAATATTTACTTCGAGAAAATCGCAGAGACTAGCCGCCTTATTTAACTTTTCTGTCGTATTATTAATAACGTTCTGCTCTTTATCCTTAAATTCTTCGCTAAGAATGTCATACAGTATCTCGCCTGATTGCAAACAATCCATAACTTTAACTAAAGCAGATCGGCAATACTCATAGTGGATAAACAAGTCACCATAAAAGAGTTGGTAAAATGTGCCCTTTTCATCACTTGCAGTGCGTTTAATTTTGTACATCTACTACATCCCATCATAAAACGTGCTAACAAACGCTTTTAACTTTTCGGTCAATCTTGGTATTACTTTTTTGCGTTGTAATACACTTGGGGCTTTTTCCATTGTGGCGACTATATCTTCACGAAGTGGTTCTTCGTTGGTGTATATCATCTTGTCTACTAAAGCTTTAAAGCTATCTGAAACCAGTGATTCTTCTTGGCATATCTCATCCACCGCTTTGACTTTGGCTTTTTCCCAGAAGCTATCAAACACGTTCATTACTTCATCTGAGGAGCCAACGTTGTTGAGATTCTCTGCAATAAACTGCTCAATCAGTTCTTTCTTCGAGCGTAGCTCTGGGCTACCACCCAATAACTGCATAATGGTTTTGTATTGGTACTCGTATTCTTTGTCGTTATCTGCGCCTTTTAACTGTGCTAATAACTGTAAAATGTAACGCACGTTTATCTCATCGCGCTGAATTAGCTCAAGCTCAAAATCAACCTCTTCAAGGATGGAAACCTTTTCTTTGCTGTTATCGGTTTTCACCTTGTCATATAGGTCGAGGTATTTACTTTTGTAATCTTCAAAGCCTTGCTCGTCTAACGCCACATCATCAAAATCGAAATCCGCAAAGGTGCTTAATACGTTTTTAAGGCGCATCAATTCACGAAACGCTTTTACAAACTCAAGTTCTTGCTCTTCATCACGCAGGTCATCCACACTCTCAATATCGGGTGCGATGTTTTTCATTTTATCGAGCGCTTCATTAAATAAACCAACAAAGTCTTCATAAGGCGGCATGATCACCGTCTCTTTCGCATCTTTATTTGAAAATAGCGTCAGCGCATCGTCTGTGGCCTTTTTAAGGTTGCGGAAGCTAATGATATTACCCTGCGACTTTTGCTCGTTTAGAATGCGATTGGTACGCGAGAATGCTTGAATGAGTCCATGGTGCTTTAAGTTTTTATCAACATATAGCGTGTTGAGCGGTTTACTGTCAAAACCAGTTAAGAACATATTCACCACCAGCAGAATATCTATTTTACGCTCGCGTACTTTTTTGGAGATATCGTTGTAATAGTTATAAAACGATTCACTGTCTTTGGTGGTGTAACTGGTTTCGAACATGGCGTTATAGTCGCCAATAAACTGCTCTAACTTGTCTCGACTATGGCTGTGTACTGCTGAGTTATAGGCTACTTTCGGCTCCGCTACTTTATCAAGTTCAATCTCTTCACCTTCATCTAAAAAGCCATTCGCGTCTGGATCTTCCTCATTAGCAGCATAAGAGAATATGGTCGCAATACGCAGGTTATGCTCACCCGCTTGTTTTTTCTTTTCAAACAGGTCGTAATATTTAATCAGCGTTCTGTAATGGTCAATAAAAACCGGACACTTTCTTAGCGACTTTATTTTCATATTGAATCGGTGATAAATACCCATTAACCGAGTGTGGGCGTTTACCGTTGTAATAAGCAAGATAATCTAAAATGCTTAGCTCTGCTGCTTTCTTTGTTTTGAATGTTTCATAGTTTAATTGCTCATGCTTTAAACTGCGGAAAAATCGCTCTGTAGGGGCATTGTCCCAGCATTCCCCTTTACCGCTCATGCTCACATCCATTTTCATGCTGCTAAGTAATTTCCTATAATCATCGCTGGTATATTGGCTTCCCCTGTCGGAATGATGCATTAACCCCGATGCTGGTTTTCTCTGCCAATAAGCCATGTTAAGGGCTGAATGCATAGTTCAGTACGCATATTGTCTGCAATAGACCAACCCACTATACGGCGAGAATATAAGTCCATGACAATCGCCAAATAGATAAACCCTTGATGCGTAGCGATATAAGTAATGTCTGTCGTCCAATAACGATTAGCCTCATCAACAGTGAATTTCCTATTTAATTTATTCGGTTCAATTCGATTATTGTGATTACTATCAGTTGTCGTTTTATATTTCTTGGGATAGCGAGCCACAAGCCCTAATTTACGCATCATTGAGCGGGCTTTGTAACGGCCAATCGTAATGTCTTGCTTTGCCAACTCTGTCACCATGCGCCGACTACCCAAGGTCATTTTGTGACTGTTAAAGGTATTTTGCACCGCACTGTCTATATTAAAACCCAAAGCATCAAAAGGTTTAGTAGGCGCATTTTGCCAAGCATAAAACGCACTTGAACTTACTTGCATGACGCGACACATTACTTTAATTGGCCAGTCTTCTTTATGATGCTGAATAAACTGAAATCTTATTCTTTTTCGTTCGCAAAGAAGACTGCGGCCTTTTTTAAAATATCACGCTCCATTTTTAACCGGTTGTTTTCTTTGCGTAATATCTCCAGCTCAGCTCGCTCAGATATGTTTAATGTTGATTGCTTTGAGCCTGCTTTTGAGTCAACTTGCGTTTCGGCTCTTACCCAGCGAGTAATTGCGCTCAGCGATACACCAAGATTATTAGCGGCTTCTTGGCGTGTATACCCCTGCTCAGTAATTAACTTTACTGCACTTTGTTTAAACTCAACTGTAAAAATTGGACGTACTTTTTTCTTATTCATAATCTACCTCTACTAGACATATTAACTGAAGTCTTTAGTAGTGTCCGGTAGTATTGAACCACATCATTTCTACACTGCTCACGCAGAACATACCCGTAAAGGTTTTGCTGTGCGTTTTGCGGTTATGGTTGGCAATAATGTAATCGGTGATTTTATTTAATCGGACTTCAGACTCTAATAGCTCTTTGGTATCGATGCCTTCAACATCAATATCCATCTCATTTGCACTGTCTACTTGCTTGTAGCGCCCCACATACTCAATACCAAACTTGAGCACGTTTTCATCTTTAATCGCATCAACGATGGTGTATTTATGTAAACACTCATCAAACAGGTCTTTAGTGGTGGTTTTGCGTGACGCTTTACTGGTCGCATTATCGGCAAAAATAGGCGTACCCGTAAAGCCAAATAGCTGATGATTATTAAAGAAGCTAACAATACGTTTGTGGGTATCACCAAACTGGCTACGATGGCATTCATCGAAAATAAACACGATGGACTTATCTTTCAGCTTCTCCATACGCGAGGTATAACGCTTATGACTAATCGCGTTATTGAGCTTCTGAATGGTCGTCACAATCAGCTTGGTATTGCGGTGTTCGTTGATTTTATTTACAGCAATAGGTGCATCAGTGAATTGATTGACCAACAAGTTAGTATTATCAGTACTATCCACACAACCTTTAGCAAAGCTATTAAACTCTTTGCTGGTTTGATAATCCAAGTCTTTTCTATCGACCACAAACACTACTTTGTGAACCTCAGAAAGCCCTGTGAGTATTTGCGCGGTTTTAAAAGAGGTCAGCGTTTTACCAGAACCTGTAGTATGCCAGATATAACCATTGAAGTTTTCAACGCGTTGTCCTGTATTTGCAATCTCATTACGCTCAATAACACGCCCAACAATATTTTCGGTGGCATAAATTTGGTATGGGCGCATCACCATTAAAATGCGATCTGTTTCATTAAGCACAATGTACTTTTGAATCAAGGTAGCCAACTGTTTACGTTGTAAGAAGGTATCAGCGAATTTCGATAACTCGGTATAACGATGGTTTTCTTCATCTGCCCAATAGAAGGTTTGCTTAAAGCTTTGGTTTTTGTTGTTGGCGTAATATTTGGTATTCACGCCATTGCTGATCACAAAAGTTTGCACATATTGGAACAGACCATAACTTGCCCAGTAAGAGTGACGCTGATAACGGTTAATTTGATTAAAGGCTTCTTTAAGCTCTAAGCCTCTGCGTTTCAGCTCAATCTGCACAAATGGTAAACCATTGACTAAAATAGTCACGTCATAACGGTTTTGATAACGCCCCTCTACGGTCACTTGTTGGGTGACTTGAAACTGGTTATCGTCCCATTTGTCCGCTAAAAACTGGATATACAGTGCAGTGTTTTTTCCATCACCTGCACTGTCTTTATTGATTTGCAGGCGATCACGCAGAGTTTTCGCTTTTTCAAACACAGAGCCTTTAGATAATGCATTCAGCACTTGCTTGAATTCATTGTCAGTTAGTGGCGCTTTTAAACGATTTACCTTTTCAAGCTGCGCTTTTAAATTTGCCAGCAGTGATTGCTCATCAGTTATCTGTGCAACTTGATAACCCAACGTTTTAAGCTGAGAAACTAAGTTATCTTCAAGTACTTGCTCTGCCTGTATTGCCAAAATCAATTCCTACCTGTTATTAAACTTTTTTACACAAACATCTGTTGTAACAAACCTTTTTGTAACTGCTGTGAATTCTTAACTACAGAGTCTGTAAGCTTCGTTTTTTTATCAAGTAAATTTAAAAAGGTAACTATTTTTTCTTGTTCTTCAAAACAAGGAATTGGTATCTCGACTTCACAAAGGCTTGTTTTTGATAATCCTAAAACAGAAACTCCTGTAGCTAACCTCATCATCTGCTTTCTGACGTAATAATTTTGCAAGCAATAGCCTAAATATCCGATGGCACACTTTTCTTTTGGCCTAAGCAAGAATGTATGAAGCCCGGCCAATACAACTGAATCTTCAATATTGACTAATTCAATTGCTTTACCAATATCTTTATAGTCTTCTGAGGCATCAGCGATTATTAAATCCCCATCTTTACAATAGTTAACACCAACTATCTTTTTAATGTCTACATCAGGGTTAATGAAAGGTAATGAAACCTGTTTTAAATCAATATGGCTGGGTAATTTTGTATGAATATCGCCATAATGAATGTTCCGAACTGAGCCATTGGTATGGTTCAATAAAGCTCTAGAAAATGAGTTTGTCGTTATAAAATCAAACATATCTACAATCTTAACATTCCTCCACTCAGGAAAGCGCTCACCATTTTTGCCTTTAAAGTATACAGCCCCTTTAAATAGCTCTTTGAGGGTTCCTGCATCAGATAAGTTATCAATTCCCAATTCCCTACAAACAACATTCAGCTCTATATTCAATTTTTCAAGTTTACTTTCTAGCTCTGATTGTTGTTTACCGAGTAGATTCAAGTCTTCTTTAGCCTCGTCTCCAAATATGTCTATATATCTTGGAATATTCAAATTACATTTATTCTTGTTAACGACAAAATCAATACTTGATACTTCTGATACTCCTTTAATGGAAACGCGTGAGTCAACAAGGCTCACAATTCAATCAATATGTTTATCTAAAAGAAGATTTTGATTAATCCCTTTTTCAAACATATCACTACCATTAACGAATAAAATATCATCTTTAGAGTCTCTATTCTTTTTAATCAATAAAATACATGTTGGAATGCTAGTCCCATAAAAGATTTTTTCTGGTAAGGTTATTACAGCATCTATTATGTTTTTATTTTCTATTAAAAAATTACGAATCTGCCCTTCAGCTGCCCCACGATATAGAGCCCCATGGGGCAATACCACTGCCATAGCCCCATCCTCAGCTAATTGAAATACCATATGTTGAACAAATGCTAAATCGGCTTTCTTCTTCGGTGCAAGTTTTCCGTAGTCTGCAAAACGCTCATCTGATTTAAATACTTCATTAGCACTCCATTCAACAGAAAATGGAGGGTTAGCCACTACGGCTTCGAAGCGTTTTTCAATATGGTGAGGCGTTTCTAAGGTATCGTCCTGTTGAATATCAAAACTACGGTAATGCACGCCATGTAAAATCATGTTCATACGCGCTAGGTTATAGGTACTTGGGTTTTTCTCTTGCCCGAAGTATTGGCTGACTTCGCCACCTTGTCGGCTGATCTCTCGTGAGACTTGTAATAACAATGAACCCGAGCCACAGGTAGGGTCGTAGACTGATTTCAGCTGTGTTTTGCCTTTGGTGACTAACTTGGCTAGTAACTTAGAGACCATCGGAGGCGTATAGAACTCACCCGCTTTTTTACCCGCGCCACTGGCAAACTGACCAATCAGGTATTCGTACGCATCACCTAATACATCAATCTCGGTATCATCAAGGCAGAAGTCAATCTCATCTAAATGCCCTAATACCGTCGTTATCAGCTCATTTTTAGCCTTTTCACTTTTACCCAGTTTATTAGAGGTTAAATCGATATCGTCAAACAGCCCGTTAAAGTCATCTTCACTGGCGGTGCCCATGGTGCTTTGCTCAATATGGTTAAGCACTTCACCTAATGACTCAATAATAAACTCGCCGTTATTACCTTTTTCAGCAATCACATGAAACAGCTCACTCGGTTTTAAAAAGTAACCTAAGTGGTCAATCGACTCCTCTTTAATCGCTTCTAAATACTCTTGACCTTCCTCTGTTGCTTCATCAATGCCATCAAACTTGATGCCATCTTCCGCTAAAATACCATCGGCATATTGGTGCATACGCTCAGACAAATATTTGTAGAAGATAAACCCTAAAATATAATCACGAAACTCATCTGCACTCATGTTGCCACGCAACGCATTAGCAATGTTCCAAAGCTGTTTTTCTAATGCTTTTTTATGTTGTTCTGCTGTTTCTTTAATTTCTGGCTGTGCCATGTTGGTTTATCCTGTTTTTGTTCTTTTAATTGATGTTTATTAACTTGTTATTTCTTGTTCATCTTCGGCAATGATATTAAGTACCTGTTCAAGGTATTGCCCATGATCTTTGCTTGTTGCTGATCTTAAGTATGATGGAATAACTTCTAAAAATTCATTCTTTGATATCGGTGTAAACTCACACAGTGCATCTATCATCGCAGGGCGTAACAATCTGTTTGCCATAGGGATGTTATCATTGGCTTTAGTAATTACAAGCTGTTCATATTGTTGCAGTTTTTCAGCTAGTGATTGTTCAGAATTAACATATTCTTCAACTGCTTCTAACTTATGCTCTTCTTGAGTCATTACTTCTTCAATTTCTTGAATTTCCGGTTCTTGCTCTTGAACGTCTGCAATATCTGTTTTTAATTGATGTAACAGTTCAATAATGGGTTTGAGTTGCGCCTGTGGGTTTTTAAACCAATCCGTTGACCAAATACGTTTGATATTCCAACCTAAACCCTCTAGTACTGACTGACGTAATCTATCTCGGTCTCGTGCTGACTTAGCTGAGTGGTAAGTCGCTCCATCACATTCAATCCCCATTAGGTATCGTCCTGGTTGACCAGGATCTTGCACGGCTAAATCGATGTAATATCCCGCGACACCCACTTGTGGGACACAATTAAAACCTTGTAACTTTAATGCATCCATTACTGCAATTTCAAAATCACTATCAGGTTGCTTACCAGTATGCTTAAGCTGCTGTAATTTACCCGTTTGCGCATAGGCTAAGAAACTTTTTAAAGCATGTACGCCAGGGCTAGAGGTTTCAGTTGCTAAAATATGCCCTTCTGTCATTGAACTGAATACATGCATACGTTTTTTAGAACGCGTAAATAATACATTTAAGCGTCTTCCACCCGCTGCGGAGTTAATAGGGCCAAAGCGCTGTGGCATTTGTGCGGCCCCCGCTTCTTGAGGACCATAGGTGCATGAGATGTAAATAACATCACGCTCATCACCCTGTACGTTCTCTAAGTTCTTAAGAAACAGCGGCTCTTCTAGTATTGCATTTTCAGCTAATGCATCACGGAATTGCGGGTTATCTTTTGAAAGCTCTTCAACACAGCGCTCGATTTGCTCTCGCTGTTTTGCACTCATTGCGACCACGCCAATTGACTCTTCAGGTCGATGTAACAGGTGTTTACACACCGCTTGTGCAATAACCTTCGCTTCTTCAATATTATGTTGGTTAACAAATCGGCCACTTTTTACATGGGTGAATTTGATACCAAACTCATCACTTTTACTTGATGGTGATGGGAATACCACTAAGTTATTGTCATAAAACTCTTGGTTAGAGAATGCAATTAAGCTTTCATGGCGAGAACGATAGTGCCAGCGTAATCTTCTTGCATTAAACATTGGTAACGATACATCCAGTATGCTTTCTGACTGTTCAATTGCCGTTGTATCTTCATCTTCAGATTGCACTGCCTTGTCAAAGAAACTGGTTGGTGGTAGCTGTTTTGGATCACCTACTACAACCAATTGTTTGCCTCGGGCAATTGTACCCAATGCATCTTCAGGTTTGATTTGCGATGCTTCATCCATTACAACAAGATCAAATTCAATTTGACCTGGTTGTAAATATTGAGCAACAGAATGTGGCCCCATCATGAAACAGGGTTTTAATGATACTAAAGAGTGCCCAGCTCTTTTTAGTAGCTGGCGGATCGGAACATGCCGTGTTTTTTTATGGACTTCATTGTTAATTAGCCCCATTTCGGTATAAGAGGATACACGCCCATTTGATATACCCGATTTAATCTCAGCATAACCAGATTGCGCTACTTGATGCGCTATTTTCTCCTGCTGGAGTGACTTGAGCTTATTGTCATACTGTTTAAACTGTTTGCGTATTGCACTCTGCTCTGCACCAGAGAAGTAAGCGAGTTCTTGATTTTCTGCAATAATCTCTCTTGCTAAAATATCAAATACAGAATAGATATATATTTGTTCAATACACTCTAAATCTAACTTTCCTGTTTCAGTGTAACGTAGTAAATTCTCCAGACCTTTCTCTGACAGTGATGTTCTGATCCTAATGAAATCAACCCAGGTACTTAACCAGCGAGGTTGAGTAATGGCTTTTTGGTTTCGATCATAATAGGATGCTAGCGTTTGCGCTTGGTCGTTAAACCATGCTTCATGGTCAAGCTCAACTTTATCCGAGAACATTTTTGATACCTGCAAATGGTTTTCATATGCTAACTTCACAGCATGTAGCTGTTCACTTAACTGTTGCAGGTTTAAAGCATCAATATTTTCAAAAAGGTATTCTCTTAATAAATCAGATTCCAAGTTGTTAAGCGCGCTTCTTAATGTCAGAGTTGCGCTTATCTTTTGGTATGATTGCTCTGTATTGTTTCTGATTGTCAGCTTGTGTTTGAACCAAACAGCGGTTCAATTATTGTATCCTGTTCTAATTTTTGCTCTAATTTAAATAATTGCTTAGCTTTCTTAATAATCTGTTTTGTTTCATTTAATGTACAGTCGTTTATATGGTTCGACTGAACAGACTCAATACTACGGCGTAAACATTCAGCAAACAGGTCTAGCCCTTTATCACCAATCAACTCATGATTTTTATTGCTGAACATTGAATTATTAAATACTTTTTCAAGTGGCTTAACCATCTCAAAAAACTGAGTTAATTCCTCGTTAGTTTTACTTTCCGCAAGGTGCCTAACTCCTTTAAATACATCATTACTTATTGCGTGGAGTGACGTAGCAAACGCCACTCTTTTGCCAAAGCCGATACCATAAGAAACTCGAGTATTTTTGTACCAAGTCCTTAACGCTGTTATTTCATTAACTGGGGTCTCGATACCTTTATATTCATGTTGTAGTAATGAACAGTAGTCACCTGACTCTAATGTATCTTGTAATTGTTTATATTGAATTAGCTCAGGAAGCTGCTGCACTAAACTTTTAAACTTAGGTTTAAGTCCTAAACCAATGGTCAACAGTTTTGCTTTAGCAGCACGCCAATCACCATTGAACCAAGCAAAGAAACCTGCTTGACCAAAAATTACAGCCATTTCTTTTAACTCTGCTAATGGCGGCAGCTTATCAATATCAAACTGCTCTTTAAGCTTGTTATGAATAGGTGTGATCTCTTCGATGATCTCTACAAGAACAGGTAGCTGTTTATCTAATAACTCATTATCAAACAGCTGATGTCTTCTGTTAACTAATAGCGAATCTAACTCAGTGATATGTCCTAAATACTCTTTTAATTCAATTAGGCCTTTTTGTGAAATTGGTAATAATTCATCGAGTTCACTTAACTGCTCTTTGAGTATCGCTACATCATCAACAAGTGTGGTTATTAGTGTTTGTAATGAAACAAGTATTTCATACTGTTTATATGCTTCAGATAATCGAATTGAGCTATTTGTAAACTTTGCGTATAAATCGTTGTTTGATTCAACTAATTTATTAAACTCTTCCCCTTTAACAAGCGCATGTGGCTCTAAGTCGTTCGCTAAAGCAGTTAGCTTTTCTTTAGCGTATTCATAGTTTTGTAAATATTTATTTAGCTCAGGCAGGTTGTTTGCTGTAATTTTATTTACAGAAGGCAAAATCTCATTACCACTTAATATAGGTAATTTATCGAGGTCTTTTAATAGGGTTTGCACACTTTCAAGACTATTTATATCTTCAGTCTGTAGCTGTTTATTAACTAAGGTTAACTCGGACAAAAGTTCGCTAATTGCATCATTACTTTGCTGTAATAATTTGCAAATATTGTCACTATCAAACAACTGAATAGATTTATTATATACACCAAACCATGGATGATCAGATAACTGCTTACCTTGACCTAGCTGAGCTTTTACTTCTTGGTATACTTCGGCATATCTTTTTAAATCATCCGTAACTTTTCGACATGACATTTCATCAAAAATATTACCGTTAATATGCTCTGGGTTTATCTGCTCTAAAGATATATCTGCAAACTCTTCACGGTAACGTGTTGCTGTTGAAAAGATCTGATGTATTGTTCTACCCGTATTTTTCCAATTGCTATTTATTAAATCAGCATACCAAGTTAGCTTATCCTTTTTATCTTCATACATTTTTAAATCAATATTAATTGATTCAGGAAAACGGTATTCATCCTGCTTGTTAATACGTTTACCAATATTCTCGTATACTTGTTTCTTTTGCGTTTTATGGCTGTGTAACTCTAAACAAAAATCACCTAAGCCAGCTCGTTCTAACCGAACTTCACCACTTGTAATGCAGCCATTTTTTCTGCTACAAAAAGGACTTTTTTTCCTTGAGCAATTGCAGCTGCGATAAGGTTGGTAATAGTTTGCGATTTACCAGATCCTGGAGGCCCTTCGATAACCAGGTTTTTACCCTTGATGGCATCTACTAATGCACTGTGTTGAGAGCTATCTGCATCATCAATTAGCGGATATAAATCATGCACGCCCTCTAGAGAGTCAATGGCATATTCATTTCCAAAACTACTATTAACAGAGCCTTCGTCACTTCCTTCTCGAGCAAAGAACTTTTGTAATATTTCATGGTTTTGAATATTGTTTGAACCTTGAGGCCAGCGCTCTGGATCAAGATTTAGGTACATTAATAATTTACCAAAATCAAACATTGCTAAAGTCGCAAAACGCTTAAGTTTCCACTTTGGTTTATGTCCTAGAAGCTGCTGTTGAATAGATTTAAAATATTCTTCAGGCGTTAATTCGTCAGTTAACTCTGGCAATTCTAAATGAAAATCATGTTTCAATTTTTCTCTTAGAGAAAGGTTCGAGATTATGTCTTCACTCGTATACTCAATTGTGTAGGTATACGTCCCTAAGTCTTTATTTAATGAAGCACGATCAATTTTAACTGGGATCAAGTACAAAGGTGCTTGGCGAGCTACATCTGAATTTTCATCTTCATACCACTCTAAAAAACCAAACGCTAGATATAGAATGTTTGCACCTGTCTCCTCGATTGCAGTATTTGCTTTAGAGCGAATGTTTCTTAGTTGTGCTTCTAACTCTCGAGGAAACAGTAACGACTGGATATTATCATCATTGTGTTTTGCTTCATGTGAGGCACTTGATTGCGAAAGCTCATAACTTGTATTAAAGCCTTTAATTTTTGCCCACTCTTTTGCTGTGGGATCGGTTTTCGCTTTAACATCAACGCCTTTTTCATTGATAACGATATATCCATGCTCAATCAGATCATCTCTTGTTGGCTCTTCAACTGGGACAAAGGTAACTTCATCACCTTCTAATATTGTTTCGGCTAGTTGATTTGGTAACTCATCAATAACTCGAATAAAGCCTGTTCTACCATGCTTAAAATTTAATAAACGATTTCTACCAGTCAAATCTAATAAACGATTACGTATTGCTTGTAATGAATCAAAAGCAAAGTTGTTATTTTCAATATTGTCATTGTTTTCAGGCATTACTTTTTCTCTTGAGTGGTTACTTGCATTTTTTGGCTCTGTATCTGAGCTTTTATTGTTTACTGACCATGTGTAGTCGCTATTTTGAGTGACTTTATCTTTTAACAATATATGTAAGTGATGGTTGATAACCTTTTTAGGAATATCTAGCGATCTAGCAATACACCTAGCTGGTTGAGCAGGTTTATCTTTTAGCGTATTGACTATTGAAGAGGATATATCATTCATAATTGTTATTACTCCTCTAAAAAATAATCACTGTCTAACGCTTTTATTTCAAACACCTGTTTTGTGCTGACACCTAAATTATGCTCAAGCATTAATTCCGTTAATTGCTCGCCATTGATTAACACAATACGCTTTTCAATTACTGAAGTGAATTCCAACGCATCTTTACTAAAAGTACTGGTGGTGATGAACACGCCTTTTTTAGCTCGGTGCATATCAAGCGCACCAGCAAAGGCTTGAATCTCTGGTCGACCAACTGTTTTATCTGTATAACGCTTAGCTTGTAGATAAATCATCTCTAGCCCAAGTTTATCTTCTTTGATAATGCCATCAATACCACCATCCTGCGTGTATTGTGTTGCTTGCCCTGCATCTTTGCGTGAACCGCCATACCCCATTGCTAACATCAAATCGACCACTAGGTTTTCAAAGAACTTTGGTGAACTATTTAAGATAGATTGTAATAACTCATTGGTTAGTGAGTTATTGATGAGGTTAATGTTGTTACCAATCATCTCTAAGGGAGTTTGTTGCTCATTGGACTCTATAGTCGAATTGCTTTGTGGTTGGTCAGCACATTTGTTACTGCGCTGTTGAAACTCTGTAAACTGCTCAAAACGTTTTAAGTAATTGTTATTTATTTCTTCATTACTTTGTAAGGCATCCAAGCCTTTTTGTGTAATAACACAATACGCACGCCTAGGTTGCTCAATTAATCCTGCTTGCACTAAGTAGGTTTTAGCCCAGCCAATTCTCCCATGTGCGTAGGTCGATTTACCACTTGGAATTTTCAAATTACGTTGTTCGTCAGTAAAATTGAATTCCTTACAAACAAACTCTGTAATTTCACGTACATGATGCTCTTGACCATCGTCGATAGCTTGAAGCACAGAGCGCATATAAGTCTGGTATTGTGGAATTGGCATTAGTGGTCACTTTGATAAAATTTATTGTATTTAAATTAGCACATCAAACTGAAATCAAAAAGAAAATTGCCTTGTTGTATATGGTTATATTGATCTAGAAACTGCTTATTGTCTAAAGTCTGTTCATATACTTAATTAGGCATCACTTTCACCTTATTTTTAGATGTTAATATTTCTTTTTGTTGGAGTTTTTTTGTAAACTCTTCACCAATTCGATTCCAAATATTTTCAGACATATATCACCTCCATGAATACACTCACAGAGGATTTAAATTATGTCAGAAGTACAAGCAGTTAAAGAGTTAGAAACGGTTAAATTGATTAGCCATTTATTAGAGCGTCGCTATAGCAAACAGATGGCAGATATTTGGAATATTGGCTTAAACCTCGCGCTACGAATATCAGACCTGTTATCAATCAAGTTTGATGATATTCATGGGGATCGTTTAATCATTAAAGAAGCTAAAACAAGTAAACTTGCCAACATACAACTTAACCATAAAGTCTTAATACTTATCAAGGAGATACAATCACAACACCCTACTCATGTTTACCTTTTTCAATCTTACCGTAATCAACAATCTCTTTATAAGGCCCCGAAACCACTCACAAGACGAGGTGTATCTGAAGCCTTTGCAAGAGTCGGCAAAGAAGTCGGTATTGCTCTAGGCACTCACTCCATGCGTAAAACGCGCGGTTATCATCTGTACCAAAACACCAAAGATATTGCCCGAGTAATGAAGATGCTTCGACACTCATCTGAAGGTGTTACGTTAAGATATATCGGGATTACGCAGGATGATGTTGATAGAGACTTTGTTGAACTAGAGCTTTGACTTTAAACCCACCAGCAGCATAAAACCCAAATGCACATTTCGTGCATTTTGGTAGTTGGATGAGCCAGTAGAGCTAGTGATTTATATATGAATCAAACTCACCAAGTGAAACTTTAAACCAAACTTTTAATTTTATTTTAAAATCCTCATTTAACCGCTTTAGATATTTTTCGTCATCAGCATCTAAAGGAAGATCTAGAAGGATTCCCATCTTTTTGTACCTTGATAAATCACTATCAACTGCGTAATAGTTATACTCAATTATTTGCCCTAACGCTTTTCTTATAAGTTCTCGTGAACAAAAAGAGCCATCACCGCCAGAATGTTTAGCTTCAATGATATATTCATTATTGAACACGATATCAGCACGAACAGGTTGTTTGGAGGGTAAACTTATCTTTTTCTCTTTCACTAAATTAATGGCACTTTTAGTCTCACCTTCTATCCAAACATGAAACTCTTCTACGAGAGCTCTCTCTTTTTCTTCCCTTTCATATTCAGAACGAATTACACTTGTTAGTTTCTTGGACAATATTGGACAGGAGTACTCTTTATCAGCTTCTTTTGCTATATTTCGAAGAGAAACCATAAGTCTATTGTTAATGATATTTTGAGTTACTGTATTTTTAAAGAAAATGGAATGTTTAAGCTTATCTAAAACATCACACAAATCTCCAATAGTATTTACACCTTTCGGAATTAAAGTGGTGTGATTTTCGCTATCATCACTCCCCCCCAATCTCTTAGAGAATACATTTGGTTTCATTTCCTTGTTGAGCTTCATCAATTTATGGGATTCCATTATTTTATGAAACTTATTTCTTTTTGTTTTAGCGACACGATAACCAAATAATATTTTATCTTTTGCAAAATAAATCGATATTCGTCCAGGATTTGCTTTGATTTTACTCTCAGGGTTAGCTTTTTTTACTGGAACTCCAATGTGAAAAGAAATCCTCTCAGTTGAATCACTAAGCCGTAGTTTGATATTTTTATTTCCTTTAATAGCACTTAAAAATGCAATTAATACTTCAGTCACTATTAAAGGTGAAATGTTTGTTAACTTACCTTCAATAGCTTTGAGCCAATTTTCTAGGCCATTATCAGAGCCTTCAATTAATGATTCACTGTAATTTTTTATCCGCTTCATACTATTCTTATACATTTCACACCTCAAATAAAATATTTATTTATAAGAATAGTATTTATTTCAAAATTTTCAATAAGTTGAGATTAAAGTGTAGAGTCTTGTGGCGTAGTATTTTGTATAAATATAGTAAATCGTGTAACTCACTTTAGCATAAATCATGATACTTTTTGGTTAGCTTTTCCCCAATATGATATTGGTTCCTCAACTCCCTAAACTTGACGATTGGACAGTTTAACTATGATAAATAAACAGTTACACAGAGTTCTTTATTGAGGTTCTAACGCTAAATTGGCCAAATTTTGGATTCTTGTATTGCACGAAGTAAGGCTCCGACACTAAACCCTTTTGGGTATAATGTTGTTTCGGTGGCATTGTGTTCTTTGCTTTGCGTTTTAGATTCAATAAAATCCACCAGCATGTTAGCTTCATCTCTTAATGCGACATGCAACTCTTCGACTGAGATCTTCAAATACCCATTAAAGTACTCATGGTCATATTCTAAACTTGTATCTGCTATCCACCCTACTACGTTAGATAACTCTGTTTTGTTAATACCTAGTTGTTTCCGAAAGGTTTCATTAGCTACTAAAAGGTATTTCACCGCTTCGGTTTTACGTTGGATTTGCTTGCCCGCTTTTCTTAATGTTGCATGTTTATAACGTATCGCTTCTCTTTTACTGGTCCTTCGATATGTAGATTTAACTTCAACCACTATCACTGTGTTATCTAGAGCACAAATCAGATCAATCTCACCAGGGTTAAAATCATCGCTTTTATCAGGCTCATAGCCTACGATAACGGTAAAACCACGTTTTTTAAATTGAATACCTAGGTTAGTCTCGATCCTTTGAGTTTCACTTCTAATTTCTGGACGCTTATTTGCAAAACGACGTAAGGTATTTATCACATTTACGCTGGTTAATTGCCCTGCCATCATCCAAGGTAATTGAACACAGTAATTACCAAGCTTAAAGATTGGCCTTTCAGTCAGTTGCGGTATGTTGTCATTATTATTGGCTTTTAGTTGAGCAGACCATTTTTTACAATCAAGAGACCAAAAATCGAGTATTGCTTCTGCCGCGTTAATATTGCCTTTAGGAAAATCTTTACTGACAGTCCATCCAACAATATTTTTCGCTTTTTGTTTCCAATTACAGAACGTAATAGGGAATCTACCTTGCGGGTTGTTAGGGTCTATTAATCCACTGAGAGCTAACAACCCTAAAGAAGTTTTCCAGTCCCCTGTTTCATGTAAGTTTTTAGCAAACACTAAAATAAAGTCTTTGTTATAAAATGCAATCATTAGCTCTAGTGATAGCAACACCTGGTGTACATCTACCTTTAAGCCATTATCCGTTTGAATAACGTTATCAATACCGTATACATCTGATAGCTGAAGGTATGCACCAAGTGATTTTATATAAGCAATTTGGTTATCTTCATGGTTTTCTACTGAGCCGATTAACTGTTTATCCAACCCCCTATCTTTGAATTCTAAACCTCCTCGCATAACCCAATAACCATCAATTAAGTTTTGTTTTTTACCATTAAGCTCCCACGCTCGTTGTTCTACAAACGTGTATTTACGCATTTCTAAGCGTTCACCGTCTAAATAATATTCACACTCATCTTCAAAGCAAAATGGAGTAACACAACGTGATAAAAATCCATCTAATTCAACTTGAACTTGCATCAATTTTTCAAAGTGACGTAAGTATGAATCAGGGATTGAGGAGTCTTCTTGAGAGGGAAATACTAAAGGTGATTGGTGAGTTTTTAACGACTTGGCTATCTTAACTTCGGTTAAGTTAAAGTAATCAGACTCAGCATCGCGAAGCTTCCATTCAACGATTTCTTTTAACGCACAGAAACGCTCACTTGTTGAAATAACAGTACCATCAAGAGCATCGGGTTCATTAAATAGATATTTAAACGCATACACGCTCGAATAACTTAGTAGCTCAAATAAAGTTAAACCACTTAATGGTTTTTGATATTTAACAACTAAATCTATACGTTCTTGATGAGAGCGCTGAAAGGCGCAACAAACAGCCACTAATTCAGACAGCTCACCAGGAATCCTTGATGCTAATTGCTTTATTTCTGTCCATTTATTACTCGATGGTCTTAATATTATCTCGGAAGCTCTTATCGCCTTCCTCATCGATTCAGGGGATCTATAGGTTAGTTGCTCGAGTAAACTAAAGTTAGATATTTTCTCAACCGAAAAGTAACGTGCTAAGGCAAGAATAAAGGCTTCTGAACTTATCACCTCAACACTTAAATCCCACAAAAACACTGACGACCAAAATAGTTGGTCATTGGTAACTACTTTTGGTTTTTTGGACTTTGCAGGTTTAGGTTTACCATCTAAATATGCTTCGATAACATCTAATATGGCGTCGTCATTACTAATCCCCTGTTTGGATAGGGTAGAAAGTTTTTGTTCGAAGTAGTTTTGTTTTACAGCGCAGTCCATAGCATTCTCAATAACTTAGATAGTCATTGAATACTAGCAAATACACTTAACTATTAAATGGTTATATTTGTAATTAGTGATGCAGTGACAAGGATAAACGCTGGTGGAAAGACTAGAATTACAGCCATTTTAATAAACATTAAAAGGGCTGTAATTCATTATCACTTATCTGAAGGTCTTTTATATATTCAGATAATAAAATGGAGACTGGTTATTAGTGATAGCCGAAACATCTTTATACAGATATTTACTACGTATCTCCTCATTGGCTATTTGACCAATAAACTCCCAACGATCTTCTTTTGTCGTTGTTCTTGAAGAAAACGTTGTCCCTGCTTTATGCCAAGAAATCACTTTATAAACTTCTTGCACTGTTCCATCAAATACCGCGAAAGCATATTCTACTTTTTCTCGGTCTGCCCCTATACGCCGAACTGTCTTGTTGCGTCGTATAATTCATTCGCTGTATGGGAGTAACTAAAAGTATTTTTTATTTTGATTAACAATGCAGGCTCTAGAATATTCGCTTTTTCAGGGTTATAAATCGAGATCAATTTATCAATAGACATTCTGCCAATTTTTGATGAAGCATGCCCTTTTACTTGATTGGTTAATTTTTTCACATTAAGTAAGTCAATAACAGAAGCTTCCACTTTTAACGCGATATCTTCTGTCACCCCATGAATTAACAATTCAATGGTCGGCTCTTTATGATCTAATTTTATTTCATTAATCCTCTTTACCTTTTCTGACTCTTTGTTATCAGATAAGTGAGCAAAACATCGATTCCCCTTACCTTTACCAACATAAAATACTTCTTCATTTCTAGGATCTATGTAGATATAAACATAATACTGAAGGCTATCTATCATATTTTGCGGGAATTTATTTATCATATTGTTCTCATTAATGATGGCATAGTAGGAACTATATTCTTAGCGTCCAAGTCGGAGGTTTGTAATATTATCGGTTTTTTAAGTTTTGAGTAATTAACCAGTTTTCTACATTCTCATATCGCTTTTTAGAGCAAATTATTTACGTTAATAAATAAGAATAGAGATATGAAATAAACAGTTAAAAGCACGCTTTACAGAGAACTTTTATTACGTTAGATACTGGGGAACTTTGACTTCATCAGAATCCTATCTAACCGTTCGAGATTCATTGTCGAATCCCCACATATTTTGTAACCATCTCAATCGTTGTTCAATCATTGGAATCAACTTCTCTATCCAAAATGAACAGGCTATACCACCATCCATCCCGCCTCTAGCAAAGCGACTCACATAGAACTTTCCATTATTTTCTAGTGACTCTCCTGTTAAAGCATGAAACGTAGATTTTATTATACTGGCTAAATCTGAAGGATTTTCTGGAACAGATACATGACACAATGCTTGTCGCATTTCCATCCAAAGAAACAAATCTCCACGCAACCCCCAATGACCTGGAGCAGGATCAAACAAATCTGAAACAACTAACCACTCTTTTTCAAGAGCTATCGTAGCTGACTGATCAGCAAATTCACGGAGTATGGGCAAAAATCGTGATTTCCAAAACGGTGTATCTACCTGCAAGTCGAAACCTTCAGCTAGGCTAAAAATAATTTTCCTAGAAGATGTTATGTTCACCCCTGTTAATGCTCTAAATGAAGCTTCAAATCTTTTAATCAGTTTATCAGGATTCTCTGGACAACTATCTACGCCAAAAGATCCGATAAAACGGTCAGCTAACACTTGGTTACCATCGTATGCATCAAACAGATCAGGTTGAGTCGCAATAACCTTTCTAATCAATTGAGCAATGGTCATCCGCCTCTCAGAAAGAGCGTAAACTAAATCCGCCCGTTCAGGATGGTTTATAACTGCAATATTTAATGCTGTTAGTCCTTTATCCGTGGTCTTAATACGACAATCTGCCCCTAAACTTAACAACACTCCAATAACCTCTAATGTTGCTCCATGCCATGCAGCTTGATGTAAAGGAGTATAACCGTTCGATTGGCTCTGCACATTTACATACCTTGGATGTTCCCTCAACATACGAATTAACATTTCCCACTTGCCTTGATATGCCAGTAAGCTTATCTCTTTTTCATTTCTCATTTATTCACCTTTAATTACTTGATAAAAGTAAGTATCAAAACCAGATTTATTAATTGGCTATTTCAGTATTTAAATTTTTAAATAATTAGTAATTAATGAATGAGTTTCTGGCCATATAATCCGCTTTTCGTCATCAATCCTGTTAGATAAGTCTACAGGCACAATCCAAAGATTGAGTTTATCTTCACCATTCGTATCAGGGTTAATGCTAGTTCCATAACAGAAGCTAGAACTGATGGATTTTGTAAAATTTTCTGTTTGTGGGTATAGCAAAAACATATTTCCCTTGCCAGTAAGATACTTTTGACCGTAAGCAAACATCTGATAAAAATCAGCTTGTGAAAGACCGTATTTAGTAGTGCCATTATCTTTGGATTAATATAAGACCTTCCATTTTGTGTCTAACACGACTTCAATTTTTCTGTCTTTTACAATGAGTAAGTCAGGTTTTAATCTAAACCAGTTCTGCTCCTTATGACGCACTAATGTTTGTGATTGTATCTGCTCCTTCACCTTGTAATCAGAAGTAACCTGCTGATGAAGCAGTTTCGCAACATAGGATTCAAACACAGTTTCCATCGGAAACAATAATGATGGAGCATGACTTTTTCCCTGCATACTTTGTGGTGAAAAACCTTCTAAGATTAAACGTGCCCATTCCAACGGGCGTTGGTAATAATCCATTCCTCGATCAACTTTAAGACGTGTAAAATCGAGCTTATAATCTCGACTTTTCGGAATATCTGCAAATACAAATAACAGTTCTTGCAGTAGCTTTTGGTTTTTAGCTGATCGGGTATAACTGTTTATAGCCACGAGTGCACTATGCAATAATCGGTTGGCAGGCCTATCTTGTAAAAACTCATCATATTCAACATAGAACTTATGTTTATTAATGAAGTTATAGCGAATCTGCTTGCCAACGTTTAATTTACCTTTCAAGAAGGTAAGATTATCCTCTTTAGCGATATAATCACTACGTAAACCGCGTTTTATCAAGATATTAACAGATAACAAAAACTGGCTAATAAACACTTCTAACAAAGGCATTTTTTGACTAGCGATATTGGCTTGTTTAGTCTCTATATGACGAAAGCCTTTCAAGGTTTTGAGCATCATCAACAATGATTCACGCGCTAAATCTACATCGTCACCTTGTCTACCAACTTTAGGTAATACCTCTATTTGGGTTTTATCCGGCGTAAAGATAACACCTGCATAGTTTTGTACTTGTAAGACTTCAAGTCGCTTAACACTACGTAGCTTTAATAAACGGTTCTCCTTACCATCTGACAAGCATAATTGCTTTAAGTACTGAAATGCAGGATCACTTACCAGCTTTACATTTTTATCAAGTGTTTGAGTTTCATTAATGGACTTTTCACTCGCCAGAAAGTCAAATTCAAATAGACAGACAGTTTTATTAGTCACTCGCACTCTCAACTTATTCTGTTGCATTAGTCAGCGAGCCATAAATTGATTGATATGCTTCAGGACTACTCCAAATAGCATCATCAAAGGGAGCCAATTCATAACCACTTTCCGGCTGACCAAATTCGTCAACTTGGTAATCGTTACCAAATAAATCCGCATATTCAACTGGCGATTCGCGTATAAATTGCTGTTCTTTAATCGATTTTTGGTTATCGCCAAGTACCAAACGTATTTTACTCCAATCCTCGTAAAAGTATTCTTCTAGCAGGGGAATGATCTTATTTTGGAAAGCAGACTGTAACTCACCGATAGCTATCTTTTCATTACCAGCTTTCTTCGCGTTATACGCGGGGAATAAAAAGGCATGCCCTAATGTATGTTCACGGTCATATAGTACCTCAATACGTTTATTCATCGTATCAAGTAGCTTTGTGAGATTTACACCATTAACAGAGCAGTCTGAAAACAACTCCGGTTTTGGCATCATTTCTTTAAAATCAAAACGACGACGTAAGGCTGTATCCATCATTGCAAGTGAACGGTCTGCTGTGTTCATGGTACCGATAATGTATAAATTATTAGGTACAGAAAACTTATCCCCCGAATAAGGCAGAATGACTTCAAGTTCCTCTTCTGCCTCCTGACGTTTGCTTGGTTCTATCAGCGTGATCAGTTCCCCAAAAATTTTAGAAATATTACCTCGATTAATTTCATCGATGATTAACACATGATTTTTGGCTTCTTCTAGCTCTTCTTTAGTTTCATTAAGCATCGCAGAGAGTTTTTCTCGTGAAATAACCGAATCTTTCAAGTTATATAAGGTCATTTGCGATAAAGAAGACGAAAATAGCTCTTCGATTAGCCGAGACTCTTCAAATATCATTAACCACTTAACATCTCTTTTTTGAAAATAGCTATCTCTATCATCGTTAAGACATAAATAATCGGAGGTAATTTCTGCGATGGCTTTAAATTTGTGATTGCCGTCAGAGACAATCACAATATCACCCTCCGACATTTTGTTTACCAATGTATTAACAGCCGTCACATTGTAATCTTGTGGCTTTATTTCGTAACCATTTTCAGTAAATTTTTGTTTAATTTTTGCGCTACTGTTACAACCTGAAAAGTCTATACTTTCACCATAACCTAGTAATATACAATCATTTTCAACACACTCTTTAAATACCATTTCTCCTTCGTTTGTTAAGGTATTGCCAAGCGACATTTTCCATATTTTTCTATTATCTAAGTTGTAGTGACCTGCAAGGATTGTTTTATTAATTCGTTTAGCTCTTGCACTTTCAACCGATTTTTTAAAGACACCTGATTCCACTGAGTATGTAATTTTTTTATCTTCGTCAGTTAACGCTTTCAGCCCCTCAACAAACTCTTCGTAACCGTAGCTTTGATGAAAAGTGACAAAGCGAATACGACCTTCATTACACAGATATTTATACAGCTTAGTTAATTCAGCTCGTTGAGCTGAATTAGTACCTAATTTTTCATCGATAGCTAATTCATCATATTTAACTGGATCAGCCGCTTTTACCGCTGCTTCAATAGTATGATAAGTTTTACCTGTTCCTGGTGGACCGTACAAAATTTGATTAAGTGGTGCGTCAGTCATTTTACTACCTTCATCATTATTGTTTGAATTAACAGACAAGATTTCTTCATTACTTACATTATTAGAAAAGAATGTTTCGATTTCGACTAAACCTTCTTGACAGAATTTTTCAAATTTATCTTTAATTAAATTACATAGTTTATCTCTATCTCTTTCTTGCTCTTTGGCATAATTTAAAAGTTCAGTTCTATAAATTCCACTCCATTTTTCTGTTTGCGTCTTCCTCATCGGACTAAATAAAACGCTTTTTCCTGCCAAATCAAACAGATATTCTCTAATTAATTTATCACCAGGTCCAATCGACAAGTTTAAATTTAAATGTTTTTCTCGGTTATCAAATTCAAATAGCAGTAACTTTTTAGATGGAACCTTATCAATGCTAATCTTCTTAATGCTCTCCTCAAGAGTTTGAGATATAAAACTCGGATTTCTGACACTCTTACTATGAAGTACAATTTTTTCCTTATGTTGCTCTATTAATTCAATAAGGTATTTATGTATTTCATCAATCAATTTTTTATCTATCTCACCTTTATTTGCCGATTGTGTATCTATATTGCCTTCACTTAACATCTATTTACTCTCTCGTATTATTAATTTTTTAACAAAAAAATTGAATCGCCTTAATAACAAACCTACAACATTCAAAGTAGGTAGATTATGGAAAGTCCATCTCACTTATTATATTTTTCTTAATTTTGCTCAATCAACTTCAACTCATTTCCCCAAATTTCCACTCTTTTTTTTGCGCGCGTAATGGCGGTGTAAACGAGTTGTTTGTTGATAATGGGTAGTGACTTCTCGGGTAACAAAAACAGTACCTCTTTAAATTCGCTACCTTGAGATTTATGTACCGTCATTGTAAATGCCGTTTCATGGCTTGGGATTCGGCTGGTATTAATCGCTCTAAACCCTTCAGCAGTGGGGAAATAAACACGCAGGTCACCGTCTCCATGTAAATCCAGGCACAAGCCGACATCGCCATTGTATAGTTTGGTTTGATAATCATTTTTACTTATCATGATAGGACGTCCGTGATACCAATATTGTTCACTTGGAAAGCCTAATGCTTTTTGTGCTATCTCATTTATTTTTTCTAAGCCGCTACCGCCTTGGCGAATGCAGGTTAAAACACAGAAATGTAAGAATGCTTCATTTATCGCCTCAAAGGATTCTCGTGCTTTTAATGCCTGTAAATAATCACCAAAACCCTGTTTTATTTTAATAATAATGGGATCAACTTTAGGGCAATCCCATTTTCTATATTCACTAGCAATATATTCAACCCATGCAATATCAGAAAAGGTTTCATCGGCTAATAATGTTTGTGCCGAGTCAATATCGCCATCATTAATTGCTCTGGCTAAATTGCCAATACCGCTATGGGCATCAAAACGGAAGCTATGTTGTAAAAAGACTAAATTATCAGACAATGGTTGATGACTTGCCTTCACTTTTGTCAAGTCTTCACCGCTTAAGTTAGCTAACTGCTTTGCAAAGGGTTCACTAAAACCATACTGCGCACAAATATCAGCAAATGGGCTACCTGGGCCAACGGGGGGCAATTGATCTTTATCGCCTAATAAAATGATACGCGCATGAGCTGGTATGGCATCAAGCAATTGACTCATCATAGTGGAGTCAATCATCGATGATTCATCCACCACCAAAATATCTAAGGCAAGCGGATTATGCGCATGATGACGAAACTCCACGCTTTGGTGTTTGTAACCTAATAATCGATGCAGTGTTGATGCATTGAGCGCTTGTAACTTTTGCTTGATCTCATCACCGCAGGGCAAGGGGGTAATATTGGCGCGAATAGATTCCTGCATTCGTGCGGCAGCTTTACCCGTTGGTGCAGCTAACATCACTTGAAGTTCACGTCCCCCCGTTTCTTGTGCTTCGTACAACGCTGCTAACAGTTTCAATACCGTAGTGGTTTTACCTGTACCGGGGCCACCAGAAATAACACTAAAACGTTGAAATAAAGCTAATGATGCAGCGACTTTTTGCCAGTTACCACTGCCACTTGCTTGCAACGCTGGATCAAGTGGAAATAAGCGTTGTAAAACAGGTTGCATTTTATCGCAATCAAAAGTGCTCCCCTGTTGTCTTGAAAGCTTAGCAAGTAGTGTTTCAAGCTTGTTCTTATAGTGGTAATAACGGGCTAGGTAAAGTTGGTCGCCGTCAATAATCATCGCTTTGAATTCGTTTGTTTGCCCTGCAATGCCTTGCGTTAATAATTTCTTTGAAAATGCATCGGAGATTGCAACGGATGTTTGCCCCTGTTGCAATGCACTGATTAATTGCTGTAATGCAAGTTGCACAGTGCCAATTTCAGCTTTAGAGCTGGTGAACAATGGCACCACTAAGGTGTTTAACCAATGACTGTGACGCATCATCTAGTTCCATCACGCTAATATTTGAGCTCATAGGTTGTTCTCCATCGTTAACGGCGAATGTACAGGTGATAACGCATTATCAATGGCACAAATTAATGCGACAGGTGGCGTAAAATGATAAATACCCTGCTGTTTTTCACCATTTATCCCCCTTATAAACAGATACCAAGCGTCACCTAACTGTGTATTGGCATCATAATTTTGTAATGTGTTTTTTAGATGGCGATGCAGTGCTACTAAATAGAGAATGGCTTGTAAATAATAATGACTGTGCGCCATTGCCCCTGTCATCGCTTGTTTGTGATAATCACTATGATGCATGCCTAGATGATTTGATTTCCAATCTAGCACATGAAAACGGCCATTTTTATCTTCAAAAACCAGATCAATAAACCCGGTTAAATAGCCTTCTATCTGTTTGTTATCAAGCTGTTTACAGGCAAAGACAAACTCACTTGGCAGGTTATATTCAGGCTTTGCAATAAGCGTGGTGATTTCACTTAGCTGTGTACAACCCGATAATAGAAATTCCATTTCCGGCAGACGCTGAAAAGCAGGCATTTGGCTTAAAATAATGTGGTCGTTATCTAAAGGCGTTTCGATGGTACTTTTTACCATCGCCATTACCGCAGGGATCCAATGATGTCGATCCTCTGATTTGCCCACATTAAATAGCGTTAACTGTTGCAGAATCATCTCCGATAGCGCGTCATCATCCTGTTTTTGGTAATCCCAAAATTCAAAAATGCCATGCAAGGCTTCTCCTGTCATCGCACCACGTGGCAACTCAAAAATAGAATAGGGATCCTGTGTATCTGAATCTTCACTCTCTTCACTAAATGCATCAGCCACTTTTAGCTCATCGTTATGTAACACCACTTCTTCATTGTGTTCTTCGCTATGAGCTTGTTGCCCTTTGGTTAAACCACTAAAACTAGATTGCCACCAGCTTGCTGCTATTTTTTGTTTTGGTAATTTGGCAGATAGCAACTGCTGAGCATCACTGGAAACACGTTTTAAAGGAGATTGCATCTCAACATCGCTAATAATATGCACACTAATATCGGCGGGTATTTTACCTTGCTGTGTATCACCTTTATTAGCACGGGACTGCAGATCCAACACTGCTTGTGAGAATTTCTCAAAACTCATTGTTTTTACCGCACTCGCTAATAAGATAACAGCGTCATCCACCATGCTTTGGTCTGCATAAATCAGCCAAGCCAAGGCTGCAAATTTTGTTTTATCTTGAATATTTGGCCAGTTCAGATATAAACGAAATACCGGACGAGTCAGGGCAACATACAAAAGGCGGATTTGCTCCATTAATGATTCTGTCTGTTGGCGCTGTTTTATCTGCTCATAATCATCGCTAGAAAAATCGATGTAGGTTTTGCCATTATGGTGTGCCGATACGATTTCATCGGACTTCGGATCTTTACCGATGGCAATAAAAGGACAAAATACAATGTTATATTCAAGCCCTTTACTGGCATGAATAGTCACGATTTTTACACGCTTATTATCACTTTCTAAGCGAAGCTGGTATTCATCGTCATCACTGTCTTCACTGATTGCACGCTCTAACCAAGCAACTAATCCTTGCATACTGCCCAATTCACCCGAGAGGCTTTGGATAATCTCTGATAGATGCATTAAATCGGTTAGATAACGTTCACCATTAGCAAGTTTCATTAAACGCTGTGCAACCGAATCCCCGGTACTGTCAACCTGCTCTAACCAACAGCGAAACATACTGCTGAAACCACTCTCTAACCACATTTCTCGTAATGCCCAAAATTTCGCAAGCAACTGTTCCCATTGCTGATCATTGTGTTTCAGTTCAAAAATAGTGTGTGCCTGTAATCCCATTAGCGCATCACCTAATAACTCAACAACATGAGCTTCATTACTTGGCGTTGCGACTGCTTGCATAAGTCTTAACAAGGTTGTGGCTGCAACACTGCTCAACACTTTATCTTTACTGTTTCTAACACTGGCAATATTAAGTGCATCAAGCTCTTTTTTGACAAGATCGCCATCACGATGAGAAGGTACTAAAATAGCAAAATCTCCCGCTTCAACGGGACGAGTACAAGAGCCTTTGACAATATTCGCTTGGCCTTTTTGTGCTTTGCTTAAAATTTCTGCAATTTTAGCGGCTGTATAACGACACGATAATGGATCAGCTTCAGTACGACTAAACGGTTTTCCATCATCTTTTTCGGCTAATACAAAGGTAACTGCGCTGTCTTGGTCGTCTTTGATATCAAGGGTGGCTTTATTAATCGATTTGACCCAATCAAAGTGAATATCTTGACTGATAAAGGCATCATGATCCGTTGCAAAAATAGCATTAACACTATTGACCAAAGCAGGTGTAGAACGGTAATTAGTCCGTAATGTGTATTGATTAATTGTCTTTTTAGCAGCTTCAAAATAGGCATAAATATCCGCACCACGAAAACTGTAAATAGCCTGTTTAGGGTCACCAACATAAAACAAAATAGCATTTTCTTTCACGAATAGTGTATCAAACACCTTCAACTGTAACGGGTCTGTATCTTGGAATTCATCAATAATAGCGGCTTTAAATTGCCCACTCACCGCACTCGCTAGAATTTGTCCATTCGGACCGACTAATGCGTCGTAAACCTGTTGCATCATGTCGTTAAAACCAAGCAGGCCGAGTTCAGATTTAAGCTTAGGTAACTCGCTTTCTAAATACACTAACAATTCAGCACGTAAACGATTTAATTTCACAGCCAAGATTTCTTGCTGTTGATTATCAAGCGCTATCGCTTCATCAAGTAGAGTAAAAAAAGGATGCTTAACTAAAAAGCTGTCTTTACCTTTTTTGACCTTGCCCTTCATCGTCTCTGCGCTGCATTTTTTAGAAAAAGCACACCAATTAAAACGCTGATTATCTAATAATCCATACAGCGCATCTATGTACTGATCCTTTTGCCCTTTTCGATAAGTTGAACCATTTAAGGCGTCATCGAATGCTTGGTTAAATTGCAGCATAATGTCAGCTTGATCTGCTTGCCAAACACTTAATACTTGCTGATACAACTGCTTTTCATCACCTTGTAAAACTGGCAAATCAGGCACATTGAGGGTTACAAAGGAATGCTTACCTATATGGTCTTTAACACTCTCTAATAAACGACTTGGGCTCTGCTTTTTCTCGATTAAATAGGATAACCAAGTTTGGTCGCCTTCATTATCTGCGTCTAATTGCACTATCTTTTTGCGCCAAAAATCTTCACTAACTTGCTGACGATAAGGTGTTTCATCGGTTATCGGTTTTAGATCAAATCGTGTTGACGCTTCAAAACTATAATCATTTAATAAGCGCTGACAAAAACTATGAATGGTATAAATAGCAGCCTTATCAAACTCACTTATTGCTAGTTGAAGCTGTTTTTGAATGACACTAAAATCTTGTCCCTGCTGTGACCATTTATTCTGTAAATCGGCATAAAGATCAGCATCTTCAACCTGTTTATCACCACGCAGAAATAGCAACATATCTTGTAATCGAGAGCGTATTCGCCCGGCAAGTTCAGCAGTAGCAGCACGCGTAAAGGTCACCACTAAAATATGCTCGGGTAGTAACTGTTTTTCAACAATCATACGTAGATACAACCCCGTACTACTCCAGGTTTTACCAGTGCCTGCACTAGCCTCAACTAAATTTGCACCAGAAAGCGCAACATTGACCACATCAAAATCGATACGCGTAGCTTGCTTCGACTGTAGTTTTGTATCAGTCATATTATTTACTCTCCGTTTTCGCATCAAATGTAGTCTCAATTGGTGCTTCAAAAGCCGTTAGTAATGGCATTAACAATGTATTTGACCAATACTCAAAATGTTCACTTTCGATAGGGTTGGTATCGCGGTATAGATATTGATTCGCGGGTTTACTGCCTTCACCCGCATAATTAAACCCATCAGCCCATGCCGTTAATGCTTGCTTCAATGCGTCCTCTGGTACTTTAGGTTTCTTTTTAATCGCGTGTGCGTATTTAAAGCTACAACGATGAAAATACTCAATCGGAAAATGTTGACCAAATAGCATGGCAGCTAGCCAGTGACTTAAATACAGCTCTGCATCTTCAATAGGGCCTAACTCAGCAACCCCATCTTGGCTAATCACTTGTGTTTTTAGTGCGATTCCCGCAGGTTTCACACAACATAAAATCAGATGCTTTAACCACACCTCAATCTGTAAATAATTATGGAACCGGTCGGCAAGTACGAGATGAAATCCCTGCTCGGTGACATCTTCAATGAGCCCATGTAATGACAGTAGCGTTGTTGTTAGCCCCCCTGAGCAAAGCGATGTCACCTCATCTAATTGACTGATCAGTGGAACTTGCATCTGTAACTGAAAAGGGATGGCATCACATTCGGTTAGCGATTTATTTTCCTCAATCGCCTCAATCTGAGCGTTAAGCGTGTCAGCTTGTAATTGATGCAATAGCTGTCCGTGCATCCCATGAGGCATAGCGCCTCCTGCTTGCGCTACTTTCAGAGCACTGGCTATCAATTCTGAAGATTGGCTATTAGGGCCATTTTTAACACACTGCAATACACCTTGACGCACCGCGCTATCTGCAAAGTTTGCTAAATCAAAAGGTTCACTGTTTTCCCACTGAACACTTTCATCAAACAATGACAAACCGAGCGTTTCTCGTAGATAGCCGTTTTGTGGGTTTTTAGCAAATTGTAATAATGCTTGTAAGGATATTTCTCCTTTTATTTCTCCCGCTAAATAGCCAGATGCCAGTTCCATCAACGATTTAGTACCTAGCCCTAATTGCAGGCTGACTTGCAACCACTGCTGTGAATGACTTTGCAAAAGACCAGGCTGAAAGTTGTTTTGACTATAGGCATGCATTGGGTGTTCAATAACATCAAATGGAATACCTAACTGGCGCGCTAATTCACTTAACTCACTGACCAATACAGAGGCGGGTTTCTCTTCGGCTGTATTGATATTGTGCCCGATATAACTCACATATAGCGCCTGCTGTGTTGCGAGTAGAAATTGTAGGGTTTGATAACGAGCTAACTCCCCTGTTTTTCGATCTCCAAGCTGACTAAACTTTTCAATAAGATCAAATCCGGGCTCTCGATTTGATGTTGGCCACGCATCGTAATTCATGCCTAATAAACAGGTGATTTTTGTTGGGATACCTGCCAATGAGTTCATGCCAGCAAAATTGATTGCACCACTCAATCGGCCACTTCGACTCGCTTCAGGCAGATAAGGTTGCAGCGCGGCAGCGAAGGTTGCAATATCAACGCATTCATCAAGTTGACTGTTTTGGGCGGCGCTACAAAGCTTATTAATCGCTTCTAAAATCTGCTTATGCATTGCTTGTTCGCTATCATCGACCGCGAACAGATCATCCATTAGGGTTAATAACAGTTGTTGCCATTGCACAAAGGTTTTTGTCGTTTGAGTGTATTGATGCCATGTAAACAGTAATTCGCAGTAATTAATCAACTCAACTAATACGTTGTAATTACTGCTATCAACTTGATCTGCAGGTAACAGATCATGTTCGCCAAATAGCGGTAAATCCGTTGAGAAAGCAACGGGTAATGCGTAACCTACTAACAGGCGATCTAGCCCTTCACGCCAACTATTTTGCAAGTCAGCAGGTAGGTCTAAATCTGTTTTATGGGCAGCATCCACTCCCCAACGTACCGATGCTTGGTCTAACCAAGTGGTAATCTGTGAAAGCTCATCTTCGTTTAATGAGAATTTATTTTGCACAAGGCGATTACGTAATAATGTTTCCACTTGCTCGCGGGTAAATCGCCACTGATAAACTTCAAGTAGTGTTTGCACACCATTTAACAATGCAGATTGATTCGCCCCTTGATTATCGGCAAATTGGTAGGGTAATAATGCATCATCTCTATCAAATACCGCACGGATAAAGGGACTGTATTTTTCTAAATCCGGTAGCGCAACCAATACATCTGCAGGCTTGAGGATTTTGTCATGTTTGAAACGATTCAGTAGATAATCATGTAACGCTTCTACTTCACGCATCGGGCTATAACAATTACTTAGTACTAGGCTGTGATCATCAGCATGGTTATTAGAATTACTTTCCTGACGCTGATCATCACGTTGTCCTTTGATAGCGACTTGTAATCGTTGTAACTTATTTTTTTGTAGTGGCATCGCTTGATCAACATTTATCGCAGTCACCGCTAAGTTATCTCGTAATACGCCCCATATCTGTTGCCAATTTGCTAGTTGAGGCGCTTCAATCGATGCCTCTGTTTGTGGGGAAAATGCAAATAGATTAACGTCCACTACCTGAGCCAGTGCGTTAAATAATTCGATTGAAACTTTTGGTAAATAACTAATTCCGAACACATTAATCGTAGCAGGCAAGGTTAATTTTTCTGGGCTCTGCGCTAAGGTTTCAATCAACTGTTCAATCAATTGATAACGCGCAGGTTGAACGGAACTTTTCACTAACTCTGCCCATAAGCCTTGTTGCCAAAGTTCATCTTCGCCTAAATTTAGCGATTGACCATCACTCCACGCATCAAGCCAATCTTGCCGAAATAGCTGGTAGTTATCAAATATCCGCGCCGTTTTAATCGCCAGTTTCATGGTGTCGACATCATCACCATTTTCAATATATTGATTTAATCGAGGGTATTGCGCACAAAAGGCTTCATCACTAAATAGCTTAAATATTCGCAGTTGTAACTGCTCAACACCAAAATCACTGTAAGCTTCTAAATTAGGTGTAATTTGCTTAACTAAATTCCAAGCAAACTGAGCGGGCAAAATGCGTTGTACATTGGCTTCAATGCCTTTGGCTTGCGCAAGCTGTAAACTTAACCATTTCGCTATTTTTATATTAGGGACAACCAATGGTTGTGACTGTAACGGGTGGTGAATAACCCCCGCATTTACTTGCAGATATTGAGTAAACAGTTGACCATAATCACTCGCAGTAAAAACATTAAGCATGCATGAACCTTTTCAGTCGGTTAAATAATAGGATAAAAAAATATGACATTATACGTGGAGATTGCCAACGCGCCTCTTTATCACTGGCGCTATAAGAAACTGATATATTTGATAAATAATCTAATTCGCGTTAATACCTAGATCGCTTGAATAGCGATTAATCTTACGCGCGATTATTCCACACCTCTCTTTGTTATTATCCAATAAACTATCAAAATAAGATATATGTAATATATATAAATAACCACTTAACTCTAATGGCGCATATTTAGAAAATAGATAAATGCCACTTTCATAGTTATAATATTCATCTCGACATTCTTCTATGTCATTAACACCAACCGGATCCCATTCAGTCCATATCAATTCACTTATATAATCCTGTAATTGTTTTTCTTTTTCACTCAGCACATCACCTTGTTGTTCACTAAACTGCTTTTCTAAACGAGATAACAATTCAATCATGCTTATATTGCAATCATATTCAAAATTAGGTTTATCAAGGTAATCAAATCTATCTTGCGCCGCGAACAGTTGCTCATTATCTGCATCTAGTTGGGTATCAACACGGTAAGCGACCAAAACATTATCGTCTTTAGCAGCATTGTAATCCACGCAAACCACTTTATGGGTAAGAGGCTCAGGGAGTTCATTTAATGTGTAATGGCCTATCACAACAGGTTTGTCACCTTGATATTCTTGCCACCATTTCACACGTTCTTGAGTTCGTTTGGTGCCAGTTTTATCGATGAAGAACTCACCATCAGGTAACGTTCTCTCAGGCCCTTTCAATAAAATCTCACACAATTCGAATAGTTCATGTTGCTCATTAAAAGCATCAACCCAATGTACCTCTTTTAACGAGTTGTCGGCATTCAGATAAGGTTTAAGACGCTCGATTGCTTGTTCATCCCAGCAAGCATGAATCGCGTTTACCGTTTCAAAACTTAAAAACAGTGGCAAAGATTTAAACCAATCAATCCATCTATTATGCTCAGCAGAACCCTCACCAACGGCATTTAAGAAAGCTCGATGTTGTTTAGTATTTTTTTCATTATGTGGACGGCAAAACTCACCATTTTCATTTTTTGAAGCCCAGCCAATCGCATTAAACTCATGATTTCCTAATAAACAAAGAGCATGACCATTTTTCTGTAGTGACTGGACTCTTTGTAACGTAATAATATGCTGATCATTGTTAGTTTGTTTGTTATCAATTAAATCGCCAATAAAGACTAACTTCGCTGTTTTACATTCAGAGTCTGGATCTGTATCGTCAAAGTCGATTTCTGTTAATAACGCCTCTAGCTTTGTGTGTTGTGCATGAACATCACCAATAAAATATATGCTTGAAATATGATCGTCTAACTGCATTCTTAATCCTTTTAAATCAATTTAGCGAAGGGCTTTACTCGAGGGAGAGCTTTCTTTCTACATCACAATTTTTATGTTTTCTGTAATTGTCGAGAACAGTACTCATGGCTTGAAATCAGCCCTTCTGTATTATCGACTCCAACAGTGCCACCATAGGGTTCAACTCCCAATGCAAATCGACGTAGATTAACCTTAAGCTGGTACTGCTCATTCATTGGATTTTCACCACGTTTTCGCGCTTTGGCTTCAACATTGCTGTCATAATAAAAATCATATTCTTCGGGAAAAGTTTTGCTATGTAATTCATTTAGAGGGCGATTTTTCTCTGCTTCTAGCGCACATATTTCTTTATTTCTTTGCTTTTTATTGCTCATATCTTTCCCCTTTATTATTTATCATGTATTAGCACTTACCCTTTAATCAGCTTTAGCCTAATGCCTCCTCGCCAGTGAGCAAAAATGATAAGCGTTTTAACCACAATTGCAGTGAACCATCTCTCTTAAAGTTATCCCATACGCCGTCAGAAAAACGATCTTGACGAATAATTGCAGTAATACACTTAAGTGCATCGATATAACTCATATTATTAAGAAACGTGATTTTTTCTTGTCTATCCTCTAAATCGTCATGTTCCAGTGAAATACCAAGCAGATGCCTAGATTCAAAATACGGCCAGTCAAACTCAGTCAACATGAGCTTATGTTCATAGAGCGATATATATATTTTGTCGCAAAACTCTTTTCCCTCTAGCCCTTCTAAACTATCGAGGAAAATATGGCTTTGAGATACAGTCGGAACAGTCGCTAGAAGAGCAGCTGTCTCGGTTAACTTCTCCTGCCAAGCAAGTTTATCTAACCAGTGCTTAGGCAGTGCCTCTACGCCATAAAATGCCCCAGCAAGTTGCCCATATATTGCCGCAGTAGTATCTGCATCATCACCTAGATTAGCCGCTAATAGCGCGCCCTCTTCAAAACTATTCGAGTTTGCAAAAGCCCATAATGCTGCTTCTAGTGATTCAACGACAAATCCTGTTCCAAATATCGAATCTCGTGACTTGCGTAAAAACGAGCCTTCTACAATTGCCATAATATCAGGGTGTAAATCATCAAACGCAGTTGATAACCCATCGAATAAGTTTTGTTTATCAACATTCTGCTGACTAAATAACTGATACAGCAACCATGTCATTACTTGGCAAGATTGATAGGCGCGGATTTCACCATGAGTGGTTAATGAACTTTGTTTTGCAGCCTCTAACGCATCCGTTAAGTTAACCCCTTTGCTAGGCGCAAAAAAGATAGCAATGGGTGCTAAGCGCATTAAACTGCCATTACCTGCACTATAATCAGCGGTCGAGCCTGCATATGCATTACCTGTGGCGGCATAACTGCGCAACGCACTCGATACTGTATTGCCAATATCAAAACAACGCCCTGTTACTGAGTTTTCTCCCTCTTTCCACCAGCGAACATAACGTTGTATTTGATCTTCAAGGGAACATTTACCCGTTGCTAACAGGCTATCAGCAAGGCACAGAGCCATGGACGTATCATCTGTCCACTGCCCTGCTTGTAAGGAGAATGGCCCACCACCATTCATATCAGTGATCGGAGCATAACTATCTTTGCTTTTAAACTCTAAGGTCGTGCCTAAAGCATCGCCAAGTGCTAAGCCAAGCAAAGCGCCTTTTGCGCGAGAAATGAATTGTTCAGATTGGATTGGTTGCAATATATAAACGCCTTATGTGATGAGAAGGAGGACTTAGGTTACTGTTAACTGAAATCTCTCAGCAAGATAATTGTAGTATTTTTATCTGACCGCTGATAGAACTGAATACTTTAACATGTCGCAAAATCAAGCAGGTTAATCTTTACATTAGCACTTGTATTTAAAGTAAAAAAATATGCTACAAGTTAATTTAATAATTTTATTGCCTTTAAGCAAACGCTTAATTTCTTGATTGAAAATCAGTTATTATCTGCCTTAAACAAGCGTAACTTTCTGGTGATGGTTTTTTATTGTTGGCAAGTTTAAACTGAGTGACAGATATTTTTTCACCTCGAATTTTAACTTCTACGGTCGCGCGCTCAGGACTCAATAATTTATATATATAGCTACGTTCTTCAAGTAATATACGAGAGTAACTTCCTACACAATGATTCATAAAAATGCCTTCTTCAGAAAGCTCCGTGCAATTTTTTATTTGTATAAATGTTGGCAGATTGCCAATCGGACAAATTGGGAAGTCTACTTCTAATAGTTCATCATTTATTAACAAATTTTCAGTATTATCTATTGCATTTCTACGTAAAAAAGGAGGAATGTCGCGCATTGCTTCCAATGCAGCTAATCGTCCACGTTCTGAATTATTAAAACGGGTTACCCATTTATCATGGAGTTGTGTCAGTTTCTGAGAATCTTTAATTGCTAGCCACACTTTCGGCTCAAATGTTTTATCTAAAGCACGATGCAACCGATGAAGATCATCATAAGTTTCACTAAAGTTTGCGAAGCGGATTAAATTATGCTGAATACTTTTGTCTGCAATTATTTCATTAAGCAGTAACTTACTATTGATAAAATAAGGACGTTTATGAATGATCCTTAAGGCAATCATTGAAACGCTTTTCCAATGATTAAAAGCATTAATTACACGGGTATCTTTAAGCATTTTTAACAGCAATAAATACTCACCTTCACTGCCATTAATTAACTTAATTTTATTAACGAGCTTAACAAGTCGTTTTGACTTAATTCCAAATAATATTTCAACAATGTTTGCTCTTTTCAATTGTAATATTTTTGCTACTTTTGAGGCAGACCAGTTTGCATACCCAGCAAAACAAATGACTAGCCAGCATAGATTTGGAGAGCGTAATAAAATGGCTTCTAATTTAGGATATTGCGCAACTAATCTTAATAAAGAAAACTGTTTGTAGCTAAAACAAGAAACTGCCTGACGTATTGGTAGCGGAATTTCATTAACAAATAATTCAACTGCATCACGCTGTTCACTACCATAATTGTCCTCGTCAGATGCTAAAAAAATGCCTGCATCTTCCTCTTCAAGTAACCATCGGTCTTCTTCAACAGTAAAAAATTGTAAGCCATCAGACCAATTAGTAATTTTAAATTGAGTGTCATAGCCACTTCGTAGCGTAACGACCAACTCACCGGAATCACCTAATTCAACACGGTTTTGATCAAGCATCGATTATTCCTTTAATACCATCAAGATTGGATCACAATTCAATATCTTAATTAAATAATTAATTGCATTTAACTTACCTACTTAGTATATGTACACAAAAGCGACATGCAATGGCTGGATACATTGTCATGTCGCTTTTTCAGGCAGCAACTATGGAGAAATTGATGAATAAAGAAATAAGCAAGTCAATTAGATGGGAACAATTACTTCGTTACCAACTTATTGAAATTATGGCGCTATGGGAAGGCAGAATTATCACAAATCATCTACGTGGTGCTTTTGGCATTGGTCGGCAGCAAGCTTCGAAAGATATAAACTCTTACATTACACAATATCCGAACAACCTTGAGTATGATAAAAAAGCAAAAGGTTATATACCTTCAAAGACGTTTCAGCCTCAATTTACCATAGGTACTGCAAATGAATATTTGCAACTTCTGAACAGTAATAAAGCATTAAAAAGTGTTTTTGAAAAATCAGAAATGCCAGCTTCTTATACCGAGGTGTTAACCGCTCCAAGTCGATCTATATCTTCAGAGATCCTGCGCCCGCTCATCAAATCTTGCCGTGAGAAATTACGTCTAGAAATCACTTATTGTTCGATGACCACTCCGGAAGGAGAAGAAAGAATCATCTCACCACATAGCTTAGTTTTTAGTGGGTTACGCTGGCATGTTCGTGCTTATTGTGAAAAACATCGCGACTACCGAGATTTTGTCATTAATCGTATTTCATCAGTCGATGAAGAGATGGGAGAAGCCATTGAAGATGATCAAAACGATTTGCTATGGCATCAAAAAATAGAGATTGAGGTTTGCCCTAATCCAAATTTAACCACGGCTCAGCAGGCACTTATTGCTCGAGATTATAATATGGATAATGGCGTGTTAACTTTGCTTGAACGTGTTTCAATAGTTCAATATGCACTTGACCAATTACACGTTTATTGCGGTGAAGTTGATGCCGACAATTTTGAACATTTAGTTTTAAAAAACCGACAGCAACTCTTCGAATACATAAAATGAAATCACAGTTAGACAGAGTTATATACTTGAATCTATGACAGGATAATAAGCATCTCCCCATAATGTGTCAGGATTATCCATCATAATTTCGATGATTATAGGGACAAGTTTGCCTAATAAATGACAACCGTCTCTCATCTGTTCACGATTCACTTTACTTTCATATGTTGCACCACCATGAATTAACTGATTACGCATTGTATAGATACGATCAAATAATATGGCTAACACATTTGCCGTATTTTCTTGCCCTAACGCTTTATTAGCATAGCTCTTCGCTTGGTTAAAACGTGATTTCCATTGTTCTTCGGTGATAAGCCCATTTTGAAAATCCCAAAAAGGCTGAAATACATATTCATTATCTAATAATATCCGTATCGCACCTGCAAACTCTTGCCAAACAATTGTGGATAATCGACTCTTTTTATCTAACTTGCATAATTTATTGATGAATTTATCGAAAGTTTGGTGTTCTGCAATGCGATAAGCTTTATCTACATCGTTTGCATAGGCCGAATTGAATGCTATCCATAAAAATATGAATTGTGCATCATCATCTCCTTGGCAAGCTTCAGCCTTTTTAAGCCAGCTTAGTGCTCGATGTACTCTCAAACCAAGATTGTCAGGATAAGCATGCCTTTCATCACGCTGACGAGCTTTAAGTTCAGCAAAACAATTCATTTAAAACACCAATCAGTAAGTTAGTTAATAGTGAATGGCTGATATTACTAAATTACACATCAATTTTATCAAGCCTAAGTCAAAAATATGAGTGTCATTTATATTTTTTAGATAGACATTCATCTTTGTTCGTATATGGATGAACTCAGGACTATTTCAGTCTATGCTAATAAACTCAACGGACCTTGTCTGATAACTGATTAACCACCTTGCATCAGGTAGACGCTACTGATGATAAACCATTGCTTTAAGAGAACAACCTCCTTCCAGCTTACCAAAAAAAAACAATCACTTAGATAGTCATCAAAATTCAATAAATATTGCTAATTATCAGTAGGTTATGTTTTATATTAGTAATACAATGAGATTGATAAATGCTGGTGGTAAGTTTAATGATTATCTATTTAATACACTAAGGAGTATTAAAATATTTAAGATCAAAGGACATATTCGATATTTTTTATCGCTTGAATTTGTTCCATTAATAATCGTATTCTAGTTTTTTAGAAACCTATATTACCAATGTGCATATACCCATATTCGGGTTATTAAAGGAGTCTATTATGCACAATAAAGCACAACACAATTATCCTCACCAGCAACCTATGACCGAGCATCAAATTTTAGAAAATTCAGCAGAGATCATTGATAATAAATTTACTGAGAAAAATGCATTAACAATATTTGACGTTCGCGTATTGGACAATATCGTAATTGACCGTGATCCTATTTCATTTGCTGAGCGAGGGTTAATCTAATGGATATTAAATTTAATCAAAGTGTCATTAAGATATCGAACCGATTGTTCGCGGTATTAAAACAAGCAATAGAGCGTCAAGTTGTTAAAAGGGAGGTTTCACAGATTACCTTTAATTACCGTGATAGTAGTTATTCCTGTGACGCTGGTGGTTATCACCCTGTTGAGATAGCACTACAAAAAGACCAGGAAAGTAACAGTTGGAGTTTGTTATACATTACGGACTTTTGTTATTACGGTCACCCGTACGCAGAGCTATGCAAAGATCTCGACTTTGATTTTGAAACCGAGTTTTTCATGGGTGTTTATACCCCTCCCCGCCCAATGAGCCAACCAAGTGTTAAAGAGATATATAACCTTTGGCAGGATAACTTTTTAAGTTACCTGGAATATGGTGCGTTTGATGAAATAGAGGTGAATGCATGTTGATGAAAACTCAAGTTCCTAATTTAGCCTTTTATGAATCAGCAAATAAGGAAGCAGACTATGCCTGAAGTCCAAGCAGTGAAAAGTCTTGATACGGTTAAGCTCATTAGCCATCTATTAGAGAGAACCTATAGTAAGCAAATGTCTGATGTGTGGAATGTAGGATTAAACCTTGCTCTACGGATATCTGATTTACTTTCCATTAGGTTTGATGATATTAATGGTGATCGGCTGGTGGTCAAAGAATCCAAAACAGGAAAATTAGCGAATATTAAACTAAATCAGAAGGCTATTAATACCATTGAGCAAATACAAACTGAACATCCTGACCACATTTATCTATTTCAATCTTATCGTAATCAACAAGCCTTGAATAAAGATCCTAAACCAATCACTAGAAGAGCCGTATCTCAAGCCTTTGCTATGATAGGTAAGGAAGTCAATGTATCGTTAGGAACGCACTCAATGCGTAAGACAAGAGGCTACCATCTATATCAAAAGACTAAAGATATAGCACGAGTAATGAAAATGCTTCGCCACTCTTCTGAAGGCGTAACACTACGTTATATTGGCATTACACAGGATGATGTTGATAAAGACTTTGTTGATTTGGAGATTTAACAATCACTATATTCCACAACTGACTACACCATAACAGTAATAACTAAATGATAAGGACCGTATATGTGTACGGTCCTTATCATTGCAACCTAGCTTTGTGCTTCTAAATCATCACGCTTAGCAACACGCTCTAACATCCAATCGTGAATTTCACTTTCAATCCAGGCCACTGCTCGGTCCCCTAATGATACGGATTTAGGGAAGTGTTCGTTCGCAATATATTTATAAACGGTAGCACGACCCAAACCAGTGATATTCATTACTTCTTTTAATCTGATGAATCTCATGAGAATTATCCTTATGTTATTTCCTCATGCAATTGCTCGGTTCTGTTTTTTTTCACGTATTGAATAAAGTTCAAGATTATTCGAAGCCTATATCACTTCTATGCATGGTCCCGCTATTGGGTAATCAAAGGAGAGAGTGATGCACACAAAATCAAACCACTGTTACGAATTGAATAAACCAATGAACGAACACCAAATACTGGAAAAAGCGGCTGAAATCATTGCTACTAAGTTTGCTGGTGGCGATATGTTTACTGATGCAAAAGCAACCAAGGATTATTTAACCTTTAAATTAGCTAATTATGAAAAAGAGGTGTTTGCTGTAATGTTGTTAAATACCCAGCATCAGCTGATTGAATACCGGGAGCTATTCTTTGGCTCGATAGATAGCGCCAGTGTTTATCCGAGAGAAGTCGTTAAGACAGTGTTAGAAGTAAATGCCAGTGCAGTGATCTTCGCCCACAACCACCCATCCGGCATTGCGGAGCCCTCAGAGTCTGATAAGCGTATTACCAGGCGGTTAGTCGATGCTTTAGCACTCATTGATACTCGAGTGTTAGATCATGTCGTGGTTGGCCGAGAGTCTGTCTCATTTGCTGAGCGGGGCTTGATCTAATGGATATAAAATTAAAGCAGGGTGTTTTTTATCGATGCAGTAAGTTGTTTATTGATTTAGGTCGGTTTCTCAAAGAATGTGTTATCAAGATCTGTCACAAGCTGTTTGCTGTTTTAAGGAAAGCTATCAAACAAACCGTTAAAGATGATATTTTGCAATTCATATTTAACTATCTTGATAGCCCTTACCTTCGAGAGTCAGACAGTTATGATTCTGTTGTGTTATCTAAGGCAAAAGGTACATTCAATGGAATTGAGTTCAACCGTGACGGCGATTCATATGCAGGGATGGTTGGAGAGTTCGACTTTGACTTTAGCTCCGAAACGCCTTTTGTTCCTTACTCACAACTAAGTTTAATAATCGCTCATATCAAAGCTATTTTTAAATTGTGGGTGAACGACTTTTATAACTTTCTAAAATATGGTGTTTTCTATCCGATAAAGCTGAATGCCTGGTGAGGCTCATTTCAACTTCCCAATTTAGCATTATGGGAACTTGCAAACCCTTATGTAGCAAGGGTTTGCTCTCGTCCGCCCCTCTCAAGTACTCAATTCTTCGTTTCATGATAAAAAAGGAAGTTGATTATGTCTGAGGATCAAGCAGTGAAGGTTTAACACTTGGTCATATCAGTATTACTCACAAATAATCTTGATAAAGACGTTGCTTAAATAACAATTTAACCACCTATTTAAATTCCATTCTAGCCTGTGCATAAAGCACGGGCTTTTTTATATACAAAATTCAAAAGGAACAAACCATGCCATATTTGACCCGTGTTAATACAACACAAGAAGTTGATTTAGAAATAGATCTGATTGAGCTGGCATATAACCATGTCGATTCGATTCAGGACTTAGAAACGCTATTGGAAGGGATATCATCACACACTGTTGAACAGTATAAAGACAGTCTTAAAGAAAAATCGAAAGAAGAGATTTACGATAATATAACTTGTACCCAAAAATTAGCTGAATTTATTGATAATATCGCCGATTCAATTACAGATGACTATCGACAAAATATCATTGATGAAGAGATTAACAAGCGACCTGTGGATATAGTTGATGCAACTTGCTCTGCTACAGATGATGAACTGCAAGATCTACTTATTTGCATATTGAATCAGCATCCTAAAGCACTACATCAATTTCTAACAAGTCAGCACAAGGTAGTAAAGCTTGCGATGATTGAGAGTGCACAGGCATTGCTGAAGGAGTTAGAAGATTACTTCTAGAGTGCACCTTGAGGGGGGATTCGCCTCCCCCTATTCTATATTATACTGAGGTTGTTAGCTGAACCTCCAATCTTATCAAGTCAGAAATGGTTATCAATGGTGATCCAGCTAGTAATCACAATTACGTTCTAGGACTGGCTACAGCTAAATGTTCTTGATCCCCCTCTGTAGTCTTTGGTCTCTACTTTGGCCATATAACTAGCTCGGCGTAAGAGCTCCCCTTCCGAACCTATTTTATTAAGCGAATAAGTTGCATTTTGTGGAATGTATACCAAGTTCGGATAGTTCTCTACCCAGACACCCAATGCGCTGGCCCAAGCTTGCCTAATGCGGTTAACCATTGAGTCAGCCTCGTAATCATTTAAATTTCCTAAATAGGGAGGAAATACGTCACCATTGAGCAAAATTAATACGTGGTAGTGATGCTTTCCATCCTGCCCTAGTTCCCTACACCAGAAGTATCTCACCGTACAAGGGCGTAATGATATTCGTGCTTTTCGTCTTTTCTCTAGATTGTGTTTAATACGGGCTTTGAATGCATCGATAAACCTTGAAATCACAGCAGGATCGATACGAATTAAGCTAGTTGGAGAATCTCGATCAAGTAGATCTAAAGATGACCTACCAGGAAACCTAAGGTCAAAACGGAAAGCAAGCGTTTTGGGTGCTCATAGATAGAATTAGTAATTGTTGTATGTAATGCTTGTAATGCCTTAATATCAAAAGGCGCATATTCCTCCAATATAGGCAGATCGTTGAATTTGCTTTCGTTGTACTGTCTGGATTGTGGTAGTTTGTATGTGTTCATTATTGCTCCTATGCTTTAGTGTTCACATAGGAGTTGTCGCCACTGTAATAAATTATTTTTTAGGATGTACTCTTACTACCCCTTCCACTCATATTGCTCTATGATTTATTATAATAAACTAACAGCACATTAAAGATGATACATCTACCTTCCTTAACTAAGCTATATGGGGTGTCTCTAATCAATTCCGGGAAATTATTACTCTGGAGTTATTTTTTAGGTCATATGTGGAAACAAGTAATTTACCCCCCGTAAATGTAAAAATAAATCTTACTGTTTTAAAAGACAAGTTCCCATAATATTGTTTGAAACCTGCGATTTGGAAATTGCAATATTTATTCCTAGTCAGAAGCTTAAACATAACTCGATAGATAAAACCAAAACTAATCAATTCGTTTTAAATAATCACACAAAACCATTTTGCTCTTTCTGTTGTTCGGCACTTTTCGATAATTCTTCTAGCTCATCTTGAATTACCTTAAGCAAAGCTTCCATCGTTTCGTCACTAAGAGGAAGCTCCATACAAATACTATCAACACCTTCAGATATAAACCTCTTCTTAGTTACCGAGTTAAAATTAAACGGTATCTGATTTTGTATACAGATATATGAAATTCTCGCTAAAGTTCTTCCTGCAGATTTTACACTCCCAAATTTCACAAGTTGAGGGTTAGCTCCTCTCTGATATTCAACTTCATAATGCTGATCTACTTTTGGGTCCATTAATGTTGGGTATAAAATAAATTCACCTTTAACAAAAAGTCGCAAAGCACCTTTAGAACTAACATACATTTCCACATCAACCATTATAACACCTTGTTTTATAAAAAATAAAAATAATACCAATTACGTTTAAATTACGAAATATACACTTTAATATTACTATTTAAACATACTTAAATTTTTAAATCATGATATTATTAATTTTATTATAATTATATAAATTGGTATTTTAGTATGGATTTATCATTAATTAACGATTTAGTAAATTACGAATCTTCTGATTGTGAACTGTCATGGATTTATCAAGAGATTTATACGAACCCGTATAAAAGAGAATCGAGTACCGTACCAGTGACACGAGAAGAGTACTTTCAAGAAATTCACCAACATCTCGAAAGCAGGCATTTCAAAGATTTATCGACCAGAGTTTCCTACGTACAAAGCATTAAATTCAAGTGCAAAGTTGCCCTTTTAAGTGACTCAGAGTTTTCCTGGATAAACATAAAAGACTCCCGTCAAATTCTTTGGCTATGGCTACAACTTTATTTCAATAGAAAAGTTGCCTTAACTACTCTCTCGCGTAGTGAAACGGGTAGGCACAAAGAAGCAATACGCGCCATCGACACAATGAAACTTAGTACAGAACAAAAGCTTGCATATTTACTTGATTTAAAATCAAAATGGATGGTTCAAATAGCTATTGATGCGCGAGAACTGTCTTGGCTACGACACAAAGACAAAGGGGTATGCTTATGGGCTGAACGCTACGTGGGCAAACAAAACAAACCACCTATAGATACAATTTTAAGCAATTTATGCTTGGATCCCTATCTGCTAGTAATGGGATATATTGATACCAGGACAAATGAATATAAATTTGAATTCATCAGAAAACTTAAATCAGCCTGGATTCAAAAAAATCATAGAAAGAAAGTTGTTGATAAATCCAAGAATGCTTCAACAATCAAACTTTCACAAAAACATGCTATGTTGCTAACAGAGATTGTGGCTACTATAAACACGAGAGCACTGTAAAAACGCTCGAGTATTTATTAGAAAGTGAGAAATCTAAGATTAGCAAAAACTGGTTATAACAACTTTACTACTTTTTCTTTACTTTAATATTTAAAGTAAATTGACACTAAAGACCTTTGGTATTCCAAACTAAAGTAGAATATAAAATAATTGTTATTCAATATGTTATGTTTGAAGATGGTGGCTAAATAAAAATGACCTTAACTGAAGTTAGAGAGACGTTATATAAACCAAAGATTGAATCTAATAAATTGCCATTGGTTATATCGACTAGCATCATCTTAGAAGTTTAAATAGAGCATATGCCTATTTCAAATCATCACGTTTGGTTACTTCTGATAATGACATTAAACGACAATAGACAGAATGAAAGGAATCTAAAGTAATACCGAAAGTAATACCAATTTATTTTAAAATTACTTTACAGTTAATTATCAATAGATTAAACATTAAATAATAACTCCCCCATCTCCACCACCTACTACAAAAGGCTGATTTCCTCAGGGATTTCAGCCTTTTTTGTTTTATATGGCTAATTTGTACCACATTTTGTATCACAGGCTGTATTGCTGATAACCTTATTACTCAATGATATTCAATCTATTGTACAAATTTAAAATAACTATTATTCTGGTCTAATTTCCCCTTTTACCACTAGCCCAAAATAACCAAAGAGATCTCTATTAAAGAAATAACAGTTAGCGCCAATTATTTATTACTTTTGTCTCACAAATTTTTTAAATGCGATTAAAGTAGTAACTCCAAATAATAAAATGAACAAAATGTTCGGTCCAGGCACAGGGAAAATAGCATTATCTAATCTTAAAGAAGTTTCATTTTTCCAACCATCAGATCCAGATTGATTCTTCATATTTAAAGAAAAAAGATAACTACTACCTTCAGATAGAAACAAATTAAAAACTTTCGCGTCAAACATAGACAAACTACCAATACTATATTCTATTGTATTGCCTTGAGTGATATCCGTTAAACTAAACATGCTCACCCCTGTTCAGTGCGAAATACCATATTCATTAGTGCATCATCATCAATCACATCAAACTGCCAACTAAAACTAAAATCCTCAAAAGCAAAACTATCGCCAGGGCTAAGCAGATCTGAATCTTGCCAAACACCAAAATCAAGAGTAGTCGTTGAAGCGTTTATATCTATGCCAGAGTAATGACTATAATTTTCATTACTGTGGTATGGGCCGCCATAATGTTTTATATATTTTTTGGTGAATTCTTGGAAATGGTTAAATTTATTATTCGCATCCAACGCATAAAAGAGGTCTCCTTGCGAAGTAAGAGAACGTCTATCACCATCATGAAACTCAGTTCCAATGATTGATTCATAATAAGCTGAATTTGTTTTTAAAATAGCCCCTGCAACACTTTGCCAAGAGACTATACAGAGTATCAAGAATATAATGCTATGTTTATTAACTGTTTTCATAGTAACGCCCTATATTTATAATGTTTGGAGCTGCAAAGCACCATAAGTTGCCGATAATGAACTCAAAGCGAACTAAAATGCACAAATCAAGCCAAAAATAACAACACTTAAAAATCAAATAATTAACAAACAAAAGAAAACAAAAAACACTTAACATGCAAATAAATGGCAACTTTTTCGACACTACAAATGTTATATATTGAAGCCTCTGGAGGGTGAATTTAAACTGTTTTTTTAGAAATGCTATCATTTAAGAACGAAACATACAGATAAGCTAAAAACAGGCAAATGAACCGATGATTCGCCCCTAGATTTGAATTGTACATATTCTACTACGTCATCATTACGTATTATTCTTCAATAAGGTCATTATCCAATTTATTCTGATTGTCATTAGCGCACAAAAAAGATCTATTTCATTAAAAACAGAAGCAGTTTAGATTTGTCGAGTGATTTACAACAATTTATCAAGTACTTTTTTGTGCTAAATTCCCACCTTACTATTACAAAATGCGCCCCCCAACGCTTTTAAGAGTGTGCTTTTGGTAATAAAAATGGATGATTATTTTCAAATAACGCAAAGTGCACGGAGCCCTTAAAAATGAAATTATTAATGAAAAATCCATTCATTATTCTATTTTCGATGCTAATCGTCAGCCAGCTCAACGCCTCCGTTCTGAGTGGTGAAGGCTACGGTAAAACACAAAAAGAAGCGCAAGATGATGCGCTGTCGTCACTCGCTGCGACTATATTTGTGCGAATAGAAAGTAATTTCGAGAGTCATTTTGAACAAAAAGCAAACAGTGAAGAAGCCTATTCCATATCCTCTTACAAACGTGCCAGTACGGACCTACCAATCATAGGTGCAGAGTTCGTTTGCCATGAGAAAGAAGGATATTATTGTCAAGCCACACTTAATAGCAAACGAGCATTGCCACTTTATCATCAAAAACTCGATCCACTAATGAGAGAAATCTCTGTTGTTGAAGCCGCTCTGAGAGATAATAATGAGCATAAATATCAGCGCTTAAAATCCTTATTACAGCTTATAGAACAGTCAGATAAATACCGAACACTGATCACATTCTTATCCGGCACCCCTCCTGCCGAGCAACAGTTATCATTCACTTTACAACAACTCAACGAACAACTGCTCGCTCTAGAGAGCGAAGCGCCAACTCTTGAACTAGCTGCGGAAGTACTAGCACGCGGTATTCCAAATTTACCGGTTTATATACGTCCCGCAACGCTCAGCAACTCAAGGGAAGTCACGCCTTTCGCTGACGCACTGCAAATGCAGCTAAAAAAGACATTGCCCAATATTACCGATAACTATGAACAAGCAACATTCAGCTACTCAGGCAGCTATCTAATCAATAAAAAAGGTATTCAAGTAGCTTATTCTCTCGTTGATCGTGATGGTAATACAGTAAGCACCTCAGTGGTGGCACTATTACCGAAATCCTACCAAAACTATAGAATTGAGCCACTAGCACTAGACTTTGATCGCCTTTTACATCAGGGGTATGCACTCGACAACGACTTTAAGGTTCAAATAGCAACTAACAAAGGCAGTCGGCAATTACTGTTCCATCAAGGAGAAACGGTTAAATTGGTGGTCAAATTGAATCGTCCTGGTTATTTCTATATTGTTGGTCATTCCAAAAATAATCAGCAGGAATTATCTTATCTGGTGGAAGCTGGTTACGGCGAAGGGTCACGTAAGTTTGTCTATTTTGTCAACGGTGATGAGGTCAATAAATGGCTATCTCTAGGTGAATTTGAAATCATTCCACCATTTGGCATTGAAAGCTTACAAGTTATTGCAGCAGAAAAAGATCTTATCAACGAACTTCCCAACTATCGCTATGATGACGAAACGGGGTATTTTATGCTCACCAACAATATCATTCAGGGATTAAGCAAGACCCGCGGATTAAAAAAAATTAAAAAGAACAAATCAGTGCAAGCGAAGAACAGTGAAGCCGTATTACTGTTTACCACTCAGCAAAACATGGAGTAGCGTTAATGAAAAAACTTTTAGTGCTACTCACTATGACACTTATTCTGTCAGGATGCGCCTATAAGCCGCAGGAACAAATCATCTATTTTGCGACAAATGATCAGCATAGAACTGCGATTAACATTTTCGAAAAAGATATCGGTGAATTTGAATATTGGTCTGCATATCAACCATCGCTAGGATTTGGCCCTCTTGGGCAAACGGGTATGGCTTCTCTATGTGAGTCCTATCTAGTCATTCGTGATTTTATGAAAGCTCAGCAATGCCTAGAATACTGGAAAAATGATAAAGCTTTGTATGAAGGAAAAATAGTTAATGAAGATAGAAAATTAGCCCATTACAACAGTATTAATAGCGCTATTTTTCTGGAATTGGGGAACGCACCAGAAGCTTACCGCAGTTACAAGCTTGCCAGAAAGCATAATAAGCTGTTCACTAAAGAGAGTTGTAAAACACAAGTTGGCATATTGCAAATGGCCCGTACATACGCTAACGGTGCAATAGCTGCGCTTAATCTGGGCTACCGGGATGAAGCGGCTGAAATTGTCGATGAGATAGACTGTATAGAATGGTTCGACTCGGCTTTTCATGAAATGCCTGAAGATGTAAAAATAAAAAATGTCAGCAAGGCACGCGTCTATCTCGCCCTTGGGAATTACAGCAAAGCACAGGAAGCTATGGTGTTTTCACAGACACTTGGAGATACCTTCTTTCGAACTATGGATGCGCTAACTACTTTGGGGATATCTGAATTATTAGGGGAAGGAAAAGAGCTTGCCAATCCGTACAGTTTTGATGAAACCTATATGCTAGGTAAAATTGCACAAGGTTCAGGTCAACTTAATGAAGCAGAAAAAATTTACACCAGCCTATTATTCGATGGACTTGACCAAAGTACACACGCTAGTGAAGTCATTAATCGTCCGGGAATTTACTATCAAATTCTTTATGATATGGGAAGGATCGCCGCACAGCAGGGGCGAGCGAACGATGCCCTAAATTTTTACCAACAGGCTATCGAAGTAATCGAAGAGCAGCGTACCACTATCAATACCGAAGCCTCTAAAATCGGCTTTATTGGTAATAAAGAAGCCGTTTATCAAGATCTAGTTACTCTGCTAATAGAACAGGGAAAACTCGAACAAGCTTTTGTCTATGCGGAGCGCAGCAAAGCACGCGCATTAATTGACACGTTAGCAAGTAAACAAGAATTTGCCCCTAAAACCTTTGATGATCAACCATCTCTATTACTGGCTCAGCTAAATAGTATTGATTCAAATCTAATGACTGCTGATTATAGTGAAACAAGCAGACGTAGTCGCAGCACAGATCGCGGCCTGCTGCGTAAAACTCAACGACAGCTGCAAACGATAAAACCAGAACTAGCCTCACTGGTAACCGTTGCTTCCCCCGAGCTGAAAAAAATACAGCAACGTCTCGCCACCGATGAAACCTTGCTTGAATTTTACGGCAGTGACAAACAGCTGTTTGCCTTTATACTGTCACACAATGGCATTCAAATAGCCTCTCTCAATAGCGAAGGCTTAGCGGATACTATCACCGCTTTTCGCCACGACCTGCAAAAAAGTGACAGTAATGGCTACCAACATAATGCATCTCTACTCTATCAACGTTTATTTAAACCTCTAAAAAATGAGCTGCACACTAAAAAATTGATTATCGTTCCTCACGGCCCCTTACACTATCTCCCCTTTAATGCCCTGTATACCGACCGTGACTTTCTGATAGATCATTACGATATCAGTATTTTGCCGAGCGCTTCGGTAATGGCTTTCCTAAATAAGCGAGTGACAGCCCCTCTACCACTGCTGGTTCTCGGTAATCCTGAACTGGGTGATGTGAAACTGGCACTGCCAGGCGCAGAGCAAGAAGCTAAGTCGATAGCCTCACAACAAACGGATACAACTCTATTGCTTCGTTCCGCAGCCACTGAAACGCAAATAAAACAAAATGGTGCAAAGTTTAAAACCATCCATTTTGCTTCACACGGTATATTCGATCCTGATGCTCCACTATCCTCTGGACTGCTGCTTGCGGCAGATAACAGCAACGATGGCATACTTACGGTTCGTGAACTTTACGACCTAAATCTTAATGCCGAGCTAGTAACACTTTCAGCCTGTGAAACAGGGTTAGGAAAAATAGCGAATGGTGATGATGTAGTCGGCTTTACTCGTGGTTTTCTCTATGCGGGTACCAACAGTATTATCTCCAGCCTATGGAAAGTTGATGATCACGCCACCAGTCAACTAATGCAAAATTTCTATAGTAATTTAACAGAAACGCCCGATAAACGTTTGGCACTTAAACAAGCACAGCTGGCAATTAAAGCTGATTATAACCGTCATCCCTATTACTGGGCAGCATTTCAACTTACAGGGCGTTAAAGAATAAAATCGATTGCCGTCGATTTAATATTGCGAGGGCAATCAATTTTACAAAAAGTTTCCAAGACCGCTCAAAGTAAGCGCTTGCTTAAATAATACAAGGCGCTTATCCTGTAAAGGTATTAATATTAGCTTTAACCAAGGAATTAAAATGAAAATAATATTAGCTATCGGTTTAATAATATTTGCCACAGGGTGCAGCAGTAATAACAGTATGCTTATCGATTACGGCGACAAGGATACACATAAATTACAAAAGATAGATCCCGCGCTTGGTTATCAAGCACTCGAGCAAGCTTCCGTATGCTGTACCACATTAAGCGAACTGAATTACTTGCCAATTTCTCAACCTGATGCATTTGACTTCGTTATTACAGAAAAAAGTGATGTATTTAATTTCACTACAGGTAAATCTTTCGTTCAAGGTGTCACTCTTCCGCTAGCGGATGGGTCAATAAAAGTAGCGGTATCGGCCCCCATAGTATCAAGTGTTTTTGTTCCAACAATCTTATTATTAGATGACCAATATGAACCTCTAAGACTATATGGAGAAGAAACTATTACCTACCAAAGTGGTTCTTTACTAAACATTGATAGATTCTTCGCCAATATTGAAGTTCCAGCTGTATTTGATAATGATCGACATGCAAAATATTTAATTATACTAACGACACAAAAAGCAATGCAGGGCACAACGACGCTCACTCTACCGGAACCATCATCGGCAGAAATAGGCCGAGAAGCCCTGATCATCAAAGAATATAACAACAAACCTCTTCCCCATACCGCAACCGGTGTTGTTAGACTTGCCTTTGATTACAAGCCCAACGGCGAAAATTCAGCGAAAAATATAATGGTAAAAGAGAGCAACACTGACAGTCAAAAAGCACAGGCTATAGTTGCTACAAAAGAGATGAGTAACATCAAACCCAAAGCCACAATTCAGCCAACAAAACAATCAGCGACTAGCGAAGCTGCTACCGCTACAACGCCGCCCATTAATAAATCTATTCAACCAGAAAGTGAAGAAATGTATCTTCTTTTAATTGAAAAATCAGTAAAAAATGAAGACTACAAAAAAGCACTGCATTTTGTTGAAGAGGCAGAGCGAGCAGGCTCAACGAAAGCGCGTGATGCAATGTTTGATGCGATGAAAAAGTACCAAAAATAAACAAAATCATTTAACTGCCCCAACGAAGCAAAGATGTAAATAGGCGTTGGGGTGTTCTTCTTTTTTCGTGATAAAGCTACAATTTACAGAGCAAAAACATTGCCCTTTACATTACCTAATTTAATATACAAGAAAGCGCTTACAAAATATTAAAGGGGTTAACATGCAACTAATTTCCACAACAAGGCAGTATTCATTGTCTCAGCTACACACTTATCGCACTCTATTCGCAGGAGCATCTTTGTTATGTCTGAGCGCGCCAACCATGGCGGGATGGGAGGTACAATGGATAGATACGTTTGATGGAAGCGGTGTAAACTGGGATAACTGGACTGCACAAACAGAAGCAAATTATAATAATGAAGCGCAATGTTATACCGATGATGATAGCTCACCTGAGAAAAATTATGATGTTTCTAATGGCACATTAAAAATTATTGCCCGTAAAAAAAATATAAACTGTCCAGGCTTAAATGGCACATTTAAGACATGGACTTCAGGCCGTTTAAATAGTAAAGGTAAAAATGAATTTCTCTATGGAAGAGTTGAATCACGGATCCGTTACCACAATTTAGAAGGCGGAACTTGGCCTGCTTTTTGGATGTTAGAAAATAGAATTAACCAACAACCAATTCAAAATGACAATGATTTTAGCTATTGGCCACAGCCGGGTGCGGGTGAAATTGATGTATGGGAATGGTTTTCCAATCGCCCAGACAGTTATATCACTAACTTCTTTAATACAGGTGCAGATTGCGGTAGAGAAGAGTTATACTTCTACCCAAATGGTGCACTAGATGTACTAGATTGGCATAACTATGCCATGGAGTGGTCAAAGGATGAAATCTCTTTTTACGTAGATGATACGCTAGTAGCATCACAGGATCTGCGTAACTGCAGTCAATATGAAGAACCGATGTTTGTACTGCTCAATGTTGCAATGGGGGGCATGTTAGGCGGTACTATTGACCCTGATTTACAAAAAGCCACACTAGAAGTGGACTATGTAGCACACTGCACCGCTACAACTAAAAATGAGGTCATTTACTGTAATGAAGATGCTGTAATAACCGACCCTGAAATAACCGACCCTGAGATAACCGACCCTGAGATAACCGACCCTGAGATAACAGAGCCAGGAATAAATGAACCGGTTAATAGCAGTGGTGGTGGCAGCATTGGCGTATTCGCCCTACTCTCTTTAACCATACTTGGTCTATTTAGACGCAGAGAAAAATCTATTCATTAAACCTATCCCCATGTTACTTTGTCAGGCGCGAGAGCGCATACCAGAGTATGAGGTAGCATGAGGTGAATGTTATTCACTTTTTGCATCTTAAAATGCTGGGCTAGTTTTCAAACTAGCCCAGCGTAGGACAAGAAAAAGAGTAGCAATATTGAAGGAAGGTTAACAGTAAGCTCCTATTAACAGCTCATCACAATGACATACAACAGTTACTTTTCATTAATTAAAAGTACCTCTCTATTATCGCCGATGATATAAAGGTTACCATCACCTACAATAGTAAAAAATTTCTTTTCCTCACCGCTACTAATCGGCATTGCTAACGAGTAGCTATTAATACTTAATTCACTTTGTTGTGCAGCGAAAGTTAATTCACCGTAACGACTGCTTCGTCTGTTATCGCTAGTTAATGCATTTACCTCATATAGTACCGTTAATGGCGCTGTAACCTCGCCGCTACGCGTGATAACAATCTTTCCTGCTTGTTTATGAACATTAACCTCAATCAATTCAGGAAGCATACCTTTAGCGACTTTGACGCGAACCGGGTTAATGCCAAGCATGTGAACATTGTCACCATCATTCATAGAAAAAGCAGCGATATAAAAGCTACCATTATTATCCCACGAATCATAACCGGTAATAAAATCTTTTGCAGCGGCCTGCCTATCAAGTTCTTTAATATTGGCTAATTCAAAAGAATCGCCAGTGGCAATATCATACTCATAAATCGCATTACGGCTAGCACCCGTATCGCTGCGACCAAGATAAATTTTACGTTCGTCAGGCGATAACTGAAGTATCCATGTTTTTGCTGTACGGCTATAATCGGGGCGACCTAAAAACTCCCAGCTCGCACTAGCATCGGTGAATCGGTAAATATTACCTTGGTCATCGCTGACATAAAGCCGCTCATGTTTGCGGTCCCATTGCCCTATTTCAATGGCATTTGCTGCTTTAAGTGAAAATTCGGGTAACTCACCAAAACCAACGGCAGGATCATAATACCAAATATGGTCGAAGGTGGTTGACAACTCTTTTTGATGCCATTGGTGTCGTGTGGATCCCCCTGAAATATAGACCCGGCCACGGGAATCAACCCACATATAGCGATTAGAATAGAAATAACCTTGCCATTGTGAAGGCCGCCCTAAAACAGTGGTGACACCATTTTTTATATCATATTTCACCAGGTTGTTTTGCGGAACAGAGATGCCGTAAATAAGGTTATTTTCAGGGTCCTTTTGAATGGTCACAATCTGCAGATGTTTTGCCGCAACACCATTGGGCTCTGTTGCACTTAAATCAATTAACTCATTGGTCAACTTATCATAGCCATACCAATGAAATCCTCGCGTTGCCAAGTAGCTGTCATTCATGCCCGATTTATCAAGCGTTGCTACGTAAATGCGGCCATCGTGTGCGATAGGTCGCGTATGAAATTTTTCTGCAGATTCGCCGACATGCCAGTTATTAGCCTTTTCCGATGCACTTCGTGCATCACCAACCCAGCGCAAGGTAGCGTCACTTTGCTGCAACCGATATAACATGGAATTATTGATATGATCGTGACCCGAAATGTAAATATCCCCCTCAGAGTCTGAGCCAATCGCTAACCAAGATTGATCAGGACGTTCACCCGTTGGCGCATTGACAAGAGACCAAACAGTGACACCGTCAATTTTACCTAATCTAGCCCTGCTATAGGGCACAGTTATAACCTCTGCAAGTGCCGGTTGGTGTACAGGTTTAGTTTCCGATGTGCTAACACAAGCCATTAATAGGCATGACAAGCAAAGTAGAAGGGAAAATCTTATCCCTATATAATGTAAATATTCCTTCATAAAACTCTCATATTGATAATGTTTAGCAGCATTTAAAGATGAAAAAGTATAATGGATAGCAATTAACATCACCTGTGGGGTATTTATCATCATTTGTAATAGTATCAGACCTGAATCAGCCTAGGTTTATACTCATATTCACTATACACCGTATTCAGTGGCGGCATCACATAAGCTTATTTTCTACTTATCAAGCAAGACAACGGAACAGGGAATTAACACAACACCGTATCAACAAATACGACTATGAAAACGACAGCAAAGGTTATTAATAGCCCTAAACAATAGATAGGATGAATCTAGCATATTAGATTTAATTGCTATCGATACATATCTGTTGAAGAAAATAAATAGTGACAGTTATACCTAATTTCCGACATTCCACCATAAAAATGAATCACTGAAATAAAAGTATTTTCGTAAAGTAAAAACGACTCTGAATATCTATGATAATTCAAAGTCGTTTAATTAATCGCTAAAATATCGATTATTTAAATAACATCTAACAACATTTATTGTAGATATTATGATTGAATCACTCCAACCAAGAGATATTTCTTACTTCAATCGAACTTTTAGTAACGGGACTACCTTGCTGATCAAAAACGATGAATGTTTGCTTAACTTTACTAAGTTGAGAAGCATTATAACTCGTTAAATCTGCTAAGTTAACCGTGTATTTAACAAACTCTTCGGTTAGCATCTTGCCAGCAGTATTCATTCGAACATTAACATTTGTACCCCACTCACCAAAATCTGTTTGGTAACCAACAGAAAATTGATATGTTGGGAATACGCTCTCTGCACTTGCTACACCTCTAATTTCAAAAGTGAGCTTAGTGTAATTACTCATATCTTCAGTCTTGCCAGCAACATCGATAGCAGCTCCCCAACCCCAATCTTTAGCGGTAGCTGGATCCGTAGCAATGGTTAATACCGCGGTATCGTCATTAACACCAGCCCAGGCAGTTTGTTCCCATCCATTAGCTGCAGCACCACTATATAGAGCGTCACCTAACACCACGAACTCGCCTTCAGTAGGTTCACCAGTGACAGGTTTGAGAGGTATTTGTAGGATTGAATCTAAAATAGCTTGTTCATTACCGCCCTCAGTTTTAGTAAAGCCTTCAACACCACAATCTCGTGTTAATCCATCAAATGCACCTGCATCAACGAGATCCCAAAGCACATACTTCACTTCACAGTCAATGTTGATTAAACCAAAGTGTTTTTCTGAATCACCCGGGTTAGTTGCATCCCCTTTCCATGGCTCATCAATGGCTTGAAAGAAGAATAAAGAAGCACCAAACTCATTGGACCATGCACGCATTGCATCGTAATACGCCTTTTCTTTGTATTCATCAGCAGCACCTGAACCAGCTTCCCCGTAGAGATAATTAGCTGTAGATGCCCAACCCGTTTCGCCAAGATGAATAGGCTTATTAATATCTAAGCTTAACATGTAGTCTTGACCCGCTTTAAACTGTTCTAAAGCGAGATCTTTTGCACGAATCATCGCCGCATCAGCTTGTTCTTGTACCGTTAAGTTAGCCTCATCATTAGGCACTTTCCAAAAGTCTGGCGCATAGTGCGTATCGTGAAAAGGATAAGTATGTAATGATATGTAGTCTACCGCAGCCACCAAAGCCGCTAAATCATCACTTTCATAATCACCTACACCAGACCACGAAGCATGGTTATCTGAGCTAGTGATCCAAATTGATGAATCAATATCGCCCGATGCTTTTAACGCTTGTAACGCATTGACATGACCAAGAATGATTGCAGGTGCAACATGATAAGGAGCCCAGTGCACCATAGCCTCATTACCAACCGCAATCACTTTAATGATTTCAGGATATGTTTTAGCAAGTTCCACAGCCTTAGCCATTTCTAATGCATTCGCAGGATTCTCTTCAGTATGTATTACTTCTAGGTCTGTCCATGAATTTAGTGCATCAATCCACACCCCTAACATCACATACATTTCAAAATTGGGATCTTCTGCCATTAATTCATCAATAGCGATCAAGAGGTTTTCTGTATTACTCTTACCATCATCACCAATATAGCCTTGCGTATTGTAAGTACGTAATACTTTAATACCCATTGCAGCTAGGATTTTCATATCCTCTTTTTGTTGCGCAACGGTCGGAACAATTGCGCCAGATTCACGAGTATCAGTTCTCCAAGCACCATATGAGATAGCAGGATAGTTTGGATTACCAAGAATTTGCTCACCTGAATTAGATAAAGGTGCTGCATCATCAGATACTTTCGCTTGTGGCTGAAGGCCTGTCTCAGGGACTGGTGCTGGATCCGTTTCCGATACAGGGTCATCTGCACAGGCAATTATAAATAACGACATAAGCGCTATTAGACCCATTTTAAAACTTATATTCTTCATTGTATTTTCCTTTGTTTCATAGTGATTTCCATCGTTGTTATAACCACAGCTAATGTGTAATAACGAGTTACTTAAATTGCATGTCCAACTTGCTACCTATCCTTTTTAAATAAACAAAATAAGAAAGCGCTTTCAATTTACAAGTAAGCGCTTCCGTGGATATTTATTATTAGATAATATTTCTACAAAGGGACTTTGACAACCAAAATCCCACCTCTTATCACAATAGTGATGCTTAGCTCTCATTTTTGTTTACAGCATGCTCTACAAATAAAATTTACAGGAATAAAAAACGGCCTTACTCCAGAATAATAGGGAGCAAGGCCGTTTAGTAAATCACGATACATGAATAAATTTACAACACTAATAAATCATTCACCATCTCAGGCAGACTCATTTATCTAATAGAAGTAAATGTTGTCTAAGTAGACCGTATCTTTTGTTGAACCATGAATAGCTAAACCTAATTGTGATAAGGTAGACGCATCAAATGTTCCTGCAAAATCTGCAAATACTAAGTCAATAGTTACCCACTGCCCCGTTGTAACTGAATTCAGAGTAGTAACACCACTACCGCCTCCTGATACAACCTGAAATTCAGTTTTTGTGACACCAGCAGTGGCATAAAAATCAAAACGCATCCCCGTTTTATCGGAAGCATCGACTACTCCACCAACAATCCCGTACTGGATCCCAGTAACACCACCCGCAACACCATCAGGAAGTACTTGGAAACTCGCAGTATTATTCCCTGAGATTTTAACTTCAGAGAAGCGAGGCGCATTCCACCAGTTATCAGACCAGTATGAGATTCCTTTATCTACCGATAAACTATCGCTATATAATGTTAATGCCGCTGCATTGTCTATGGTAGGGTTCGGAGCTGCAACAGCGGGAGCAGGATAGCGAGGCTCCATCGAGATATCCAACACACCACCACCAACATTAGATTTTACAGTTTTAGCTATTGCCATACCTTCCACATCCACAAATATCTTATGATCACCTTCTGGAATATTTAATGTTGCTATGCCATTTGCATTCGTAGTCGCTTTCGTACTTGCCTCAGCTAAGCTACCAACAGATACAACTGCATTTGGAATGACTGCGCTATTACTATCTTTCACTGTTACCGCCAAATCTGAAAATACAGATTGACCTGAGAAATAGATATTATCAACGTAGATTGCTTTACCTGCCTCACCCCATAATTGCAAGCCAATAAATTTAAGCGTACTAGCATCTAAATCACCAGCAGCTCCCGTCATCTCAGAAAATAGCGTTTCATGAGAGATCCACTGCCCAGTGATAGGATTATCCAGTTCATAAAATGTATTGCCCGCATCTGAAGATAATTGAACCGAGATTTTACTAACGCCCGGTTCAACATACATATCAAAATTAAATGTATTGTGCGCAGAGGCATCAACTACACCATATTCAATACCAAACTCTAACCCGACTACACCACCGGTAGTACCTAAGTCCGTTATCTCATATTTTGCGTATTTATCACCATCAACATTCCCTTCTGAATAAATAGGTGCATTCCACCAATTTGAATTCCATACTGACACAAATTTGTCTTGTTTTAACGAATCACTATACAAGACCAATGCCTCTGAATCACTTAGTTGCGGTGGAATAGGTGCGGCAGTATCTGGACCAACAACTACAATCTCCTGCGTGACAAATTCTACATCAGCAAGTAAAACAGAACCTGGCTCAGCACCATTGAATGTCAAACCAAACCAAGTCATGTCGGTATAACCTGGCAATGCAGCTTCCATTTCAACCCAACCATCGGCTAATGGTTTACCTTTACTGATTAGATAACCTATTTTCGATTCTACATCAGCGCTATTCTGAACGATGACTTCAATGGCATCCAAAGTTGTTGCTTTAACTTTGAATTTAACATGGGTATAGGCTGAAATATCAACTGCATTAGCAGCCTCATTACCCCAAAGGATAATCGCCATATTGCCCCAATTTGTGCCACTATTTAGCTTCAGAACTTTACTGTAAGTTGGATCTTGAACTGCATCGCTGATCGTGGTACCTGAATTTGATGTATCACCCCAGTATTGCATATAAACAGAATCAGCATGGTCTGAATGGAAGATATACAGTGGACCATCAATAATTACAGGTGGCGGCGCATCTTTTGTAACAAAGGTAATATCCGTCAGCAAAGCCGATCCTGGCTGAATACCATTAATATTTAAGGCGAACCAATTCATATCAACATAACCAGGTAAAGTTGCTTCCATTTCAACCCAGCCACCAGCTAGTGACTTGCCACTACTAATAGCATAACTTTTCTTAGACTCTTCACCTCGTGAATTTTGTACTACAACTTCAACAGACGTCAAATTAGTCGCTTTAACCTTAAACTTAACATGTGTGTAAGCGGATGTATCAATCACGTTTTGTGCTTCATTACCCCACGCAATGACAGCGTTATTGCCGCCCCAGCCATTACCACTAGTAATGTTTAAAACTTTCTCATAACTATTGTCTTGCACTTGATCATTAATGATGGAATTAGAATCCCAAGTATCCCCCCAATATTGCATATAAACATTTTGTTCATTAGTGGAATGAAATAAATAGAGATCACCTTCAGGTATTTGAATACCAGGGCCACTACCATCTAAGTCACCAACAAAAGCGACATTAGCAACCTGATAAACAGCACCATTACCACTTCCCCATGCAGGAAATACCATGACTTTACTGATAGCAGAAAGATCAATATCATTCGCTAAATCTGACAGCAAAATACTGACTTCACGCCATTCTCCCACCGTTGGAGACCCACCAGGCAGATCAAGTTCGATAGCTGTGCCATCATCACTTTCAATTTTCACTTTCCAGGCAACAGCACTAACAGATCTAGTAAGCGCTTTCACACCAGGTAAAGCATCATTAACTAGCTTAAAATCAAAAGTTAATGATCCCGTATCCGCAACAGCACTAACATCAACAGGTGTCGCACTTTGAAAACCAGCTACAGAGGGTTCTGAACCGATGGTAAACTGGGTTACTTGCCCTTTAACAGGATCCGTTGGTGTGGTTGTATCAACACCGCCAAATGTTTCAAAAGTACCATCAATATCAACCACCACAACAGGGCCTTCAACTGGAGGGGGCGTCACAGGTGGCGGGGTCACTGGCGGTGGCGTTACAACAGGAATATCTGAAGAATCAGAAGCAGGATCATCCGCACAGCCTGGCAAGTGCTAATATTAAAGCACTTGCTAAAGCAGCATTAGCTAATTTAAAACCATTTATTTTTTTCATATTTACTTACCTAAGGTTGTATCTTATTAAAAATATTTACCGTTGAAACGTATTTACGTGTTCATGAAATGAGCAATAATGTACATTATCTGAGCCAACGGCTACAGCGCATGTAATTATACAATTATACAATTATACGTAATTTGATAACGGGATCAGTATCACCAAAGAAAGCGCTTCCACGAGAGATTATTCACACTTTTTTTTTGTTTTTATCAACAGAGTTGATTGGACAATCGCGAGATTGTAAATGATCGTCGAGAAGTGATACTCATAGTTATCACCCAGTACATCAAAACAAATAAGTAAAACTGACTTAAATTGCTCTTTTGTATTTTATTTTAGAGATAAAAAAACCCCTTAACGCTAACGTCAAGGGGTTTTTAACTATAAACTTACACTATTTAGCGACAATAGCGACGTTATCTATATAGACATCCATTGCACAACCAGCTACAGCACCACATACAGGCCCCATTAACAGATTGAATCCCCAATCAGCCTTAGCGCCAGCGGTGAAGTCCATTGTGTATGTCTGCCACGTAGGAGTTGGAGTAATATTATCCATCACCGCTGTAGCAGAAACACCCGTGGGGTCAAAGGTTTGCACATTACCATTGAAGACAGCACCATCAGCTGATGAACCTTTAAGCGCGAAGCTAAGGGTATATTGTTGCCCAGGAATGACCTCTCCAATCGCAAATTTTTGCTTAACTAATCTTGACTCACCGCCTTCTATTGAAATAAAGGCTGCACCATCAACGATGGTTGCATTACTCTCCCACCCTGTAAGCCCACTTGCAAAATCACCATTTGGTACTAAATTACCTGCAACAGGTTCACCTGGGGTACCTGGATCAACAGGTGCAATTGGCTCACCACCAGCAGCGGCAATTAAGATGTTGTCAAGTTCAACATTCATGGCACAACCAGCAACCGCACCACATACAGGGCCCAATAAAATATTTAGTCCCCAGTCAGCTTTTGGCCCAACAGTAAATGGCATTGTAATCGTTTGCCAAGTATCCGTAGGTACAACGTTATCGAGCACGGCGGTTGCAGTAACTCCTGTTGGGTCAAATGTTTGTACGTTACCATTAAAGACAGCGCCATTTTCAGCTGTTCCTTTTATATCAAAACTCAGTACTAAATCTTGCCCTGGTGTAACGGCTCCAATAGCTATTTTTTGTTGTGATATTCTTGATTCACCACCATTAATTGCAATAGAGGCAACACCATTAGTGACGGTATAATTACCCTCCCATGAGGCTTTACCTAATGAAAAATCACCATTAGGAATTAAATTAGTTACACCACCACCTTCAACAACATTAACTGTTCTGGTCATTTGAGCGGCTGCATTACCATCACTATCTGTCACATCGTAAGTCACAATGTAAGTACCTGCAGTCGTTTCATCAACTGGATTATTGATAATGACATTGGCAGTCACATCGCCATCAAGGTTATCTTGCGCTGTAACTCCCGCGTCAACATAAGAGTCACCCACAGAGATAACAACATTCGCATCACCTAAAAGAGTAATGACCGGTGCAATATCCGCATCAGTGATCTCAGTAATTGCAATATTGTCAAAGGTAACAGTTGTTGATACTCCAGCACCTAAAGCAAAGATCAGATCGCCAGAATTAGCAGCATTAGCACTCGCAGTAAATACAATTTCATGAGTACCCATTGTGGTTGTTAAAGGGACAATGGTATCGTCAGTGAATGTATTAAACCAAGGAGCGCCTGAAAGTAACTCGCCGAGTTGCACAGTGATACTTCTCGCTTCTGCAACGCGAGCATCAAACGATAATTTATATTGTGTACCTGGTACTAAGACTAAATCTCCCTGAACTAAACGTGGTTGATATGCTGCACCTGGTGCAATGCCTTCAACGACTAATTCGCCATCAACAATCGTAATTGTACCAGCACCTTCCTGTAAAACCCACTCAGTAGGCACTATTGCGTTATCAAAACCACCATTTTTAACAATAACATTGCTAGGATCGATCACATTGACTTGACGCTGGATTTCTGTGGCATTATTACCCGCCGCATCTACCACGTTATATGTCACAGTGTAAACACCGACAATCGATGTATCAACATTAGAGTCATCAACAATAATATTCGCAGTAATATCCCCATCGACGTTATCTGATGCCGTTGCGCCTGGTTCAACATAGCTATCATTTAAATTAACAGTAACTGAAGATGCACCCACTAAAGTAATGATCGGAGCAACTAAATCGTCCGAACTAACAATTACCGTTCTGGTAACTTCTGTTGCAGCATTACCAGCCGCATCCGTCACATTATAAGTAACGACGTAAGTCCCATCAACAGCGGAATTCACACTATCCCCACCGACTACAACAACTAAACCAGTATCCACATTATCAGTGATAGTGACGCCTGGATCGACATAAACAGCACCATTATCGATGTTAACAGTTGATTCACCAAGCAATGTGATTACTGGTGCTTCTGTATCCTCAGCATCGTATTCAGTGATAGAAATATTATCAAGTGTCACATCGGTTGCTAAACCAGCACCAAGTGAGAATATAAGGTCAGCATTCAAAGAAAGCGGATTATCAATTGTCACAACTAGCTCAAATGTTTGCATTGCTGTCGTTAAGTCAACTGGAATATCTTCAACAAAATTATCGAAATATGGGTCAGCGTCTAGTAACTTACCTAACTGAATTAACATGCCTCGAGCTTGTTCAGCTTTAGCATCAAATTTGATTTTATAAGTTGCTCCATCAGCAGAACCGAATCGGTTTGTTGCACTAAACGACCTTCCCATGGGTTACCACCAGGAGAAAGATCAACAATAACCAATTCACCATTAATGATGGTTGGGATCCCGCCTCCTAATTCAAAGTACCATTCATCACCGAGTGCAGTAGCAAAATCACCATTGGTAATAATTGCGCTATTTGCTTCTACTACATTAACTTGACGAGTCACGTCTGCTGCTACATTACCCGCCGCATCCATTACATTATATGTGACGGTATAAGCACCAATAGTAGAAGAATCTACCGCAGTAGCATCAACAACGATGTCGCTGGTAATATTTCCGTCCACATTATCAGATGCAGTAGCGCCTAAATCAATGTAGGTATCATTCAAATTTATAGTTACCGAAGCTGCGCCCACTAAGGTGATCACTGGAGCTTCAGTATCGACACCAGTAGCATCTTTTACAACAACGGTTCTTGTGACAGCCTGAGCAACATTACCAGCCGTATCTGTAGCATTGAATGTCAATGTATATGTACCAGTCACGGCCGTATCTACGGTACCAGTTTGGCTAGCAGTTAAGTTTTTATCGACATTATCGGTGACCGTAACCCCTGCATCTACATAGTTAGAATTTTTTATTACATCAACAGAAGCTGCACCAAGTAATTGTATTACAGGAGCTTCAGTGTCTACACTAGGACTAGGTGTTGATGTGTTTTTGTTGCTTTCATCACCACAACCAGCCATGGCTAATGATAGAGCCGCAATTAATGCACCATTCGCCAAATTAAAACCCGCAATTGTTTTCATCTATTTATCCTTAACGTTAATAACATAATTTTCCATCAATATATGCTGTGGTATTTTTACCCACCACAGAAATAAAGCGCTTTCTTTTTAAGAAAAATGTTTACCGATAAAATCATGCCCCTACACTTAAAGTAAATTAATGGGCATGTGTTTATGGAGATCAGTAAACCACAAGGTTGCAAATATTTCGAACAACAACAAAACAAAAAGCGATCTCAGTCACTAAAGAAAACGCTTACATGAGGTATCCATCACGTTTTTCAATCACTTTTATTCAACATATATTTAACGTTTATATAAAATTAACTACTTAGTAGCAACTACGTACCTAACGACAGAATTCATGTTTTATTAATAAATAACAAAACACAATAAACATAACCACTTGAATAATAACTACTTTTTTATGTTTACACATGAACTTATGATCCCCCTCATCTGCTAATACATAAAGAGTTTTATACTCCTATTGAATATATTAACGATATTTTTATTACGCTCTTTTTTACATCATAGGTCCTATAGTAATCACCTATCAAAATCGTGCGAAATCTGCTATCAATTATCAGCAACCCCGTTTAACGGATTTTTAGCCCAATCGAAACACAAATGTGAAGTTCCTCCCATATCAAGATATCAAATTATCCATATATCTAGATTAGATTTAAAGATACAAGCTTCAGTGCTATAACTAACAGTGAAAGCGCTTACTTTAAAATCTATATAAGGACAGGATTAAAGATGAAACAACCCGCCTACTCAAAATTGTCAGCTGTCGCATTAGCGGTTACTTTAGCTGGCTGTGCATCCTCTGATAATAAGGCTAACACTGAAGATAATGTGTTAGAAAAGACATCAACGCCAAAGGCTCTCGTACTCACAGCGGCTCCGCTAAAACCAAGCGAAAAGTGGGATTTACTCTGGAGCGATGAATTTGATGGTGATGAAATTGATAAAAAGAAATGGGAATTCGTCGCTGATTGTTGGGGTGGTGGTAACAATGAACAACAATGCTATACGACACGTAAAAGTAATGCCTTCATTGAAGATGGCAAATTAAATATTGTCGCCAAAAAAGGCAGTTTTACAGGCCCTGATAATGCTGATGGTAACCCAGGCACCCGAACACTCCCTTATACCTCTGCAAAATTACGCTCAGTAGGTAAAGGCAACTGGAAATATGGTCGTTTTGAAGTACGTGCAAAATTACCATACGGTCAAGGTACTTGGCCTGCATTTTGGATGTTGCCAACCGATTGGGTCTACGGCGGCTGGGCAGCATCAGGTGAAATAGATATTATGGAAGCAGTAAACCTAAAAACGGCTTCTACTGAAACAGGCGCTGCCGATGGCGAGTTAGAATCACGTGTATTTGGTAGCCTCCACTACGGCAAGCCTTGGCCTGATAATGTTTTTACAGGTCAAGCAACACATCTACCTGGCAATGTAAACCCAGCCGATGATTTCCATACTTATGCCATCGAATGGGAAGAAGGTGAAATTCGCTGGTATTTGGATAATGTTCACTTTGCAACGCAAAGAGCTGATGGTTGGTATAGCCAGCATATGGAAGATGGTGTTTATGTGAGTGGCGGCAAAAATGCGCCCTTCGATCAAAAATTCCATATGTTGTTAAATCTTGCTGTTGGTGGCAATTGGGCAGCTAACGCTAATGACGGTGGAATTGATTCATCAGTATTCCCACAAACATTAGCCATTGACTATGTGCGCGTCTATCGCTGTTCAGCGGATCGCTGGAAAGGTAAAGGTTGTGCAGCGGTATCAGAAGAGGCCAAATTAGTTGAAGGAACACCTGAACCTGAAATTCTAATCGGTGACGGCAATTTTGGTAAAGGACCTGTTTTTAATGTTTACAATGATGCTTTAGCGGTTGGTGCTGCATTTGACGGTTATGATCCGAAAAAGGTGGTCACACAGGAAGAAGTTGATGAAGAAGGTCGCGGTAAAGTTTGGAAAATAACCAAAACTGGCGATGTCGGTAATGTTTATCTTCGAGCACCACAAACTGATATGAGCCACTGGATGGACGGCGGTGAACTTGTCTTTGACCTTAATATCGTCAGTAAAGAGGGCAACCCGGATCTATTAATAAAAATGGATAGCGGCTGGCCTAATGCAAGTGATATTGCCATCGAACAGCCTGCAGTCGGAACATGGAGTGAAGTCCGTATTAATGTAGCAGATTTGATTTCACGTGGTAACCGCTTTGCGGGTGGTAAAGCTGATATATCAAGAATCCGTAACATTTTAGTAATTGAACCATTAGGTCCAATGACCATGAAAGTTGATAACATTCGTTTTGAATATGCATCTAAATAAAAGCTTATCTTAGAAAATTTAGAATAATCACAATGTGGTTGAATAGCTGACTATCAACCACATTAATTTTATTTCCGCTTTCGTCAATCTACCATTAGTAATAACAATAGTTAAACATCCCACTTATCTCATCGATTAAGACTTTCCACTTACCACTGAATCGTGCTTATAATCTCATTTAGTTGGCTATGGCAAGAGAGTACATCACCACTATTAATACCAATCCGATTGGTATAACTCATGATATTTGGAAATGCAAAGTCAGCAAATAATGCGTGGACTAAGCAGGTATATGACTATCGCAGTGTGCAATGGTCATATAAATCAAGCTGCTATTATTGAGGGGGGGCTGTAATTGCTACACGCTTAAAAATATAGCAGAGAATGGCACTTAAAAATTTACAGGTAGTGTTCAAAAAAAATGCCCTTACTGTTTTATTCTATGCAACTGAAATGACACACATTTTTAAACACTTCCCTTTAAACATAGGCAAATAACACTTACTTCATTAATTTGATATTATCGCCTTCATTTTTATACTTTAAAACGATGCACCAATTCATTTTGTTGATGAGCTAACTCATCTAATTGACCAGTCACCTGTGTGACTTTTTCCATTGAAGAATTGTTATCATCCGCTATCTGGCTAATGTTTTCTAGGCTCCGAGCGATCGAATTCGTTGTTGAGCTTTGCTCATCAGCAGCACTAGCAATATGATAGCTCATTTTACTTATTTCAATAATATTTGCCTGAATTTCTTCCATTGCACTATTAGCATTGGATGTTTGCATTAAGGTTTTATTCATTTCGCTGACACAACCTTGCATTACTGTAGAGGCTTGCCCCGATTTTGACTGGAGGTTATTAATCATATCTTCAATTTCAGCCGTTGATTTTGTCGTCCTTTCAGCTAAAACTCGCACTTCATCGGCCACAACAGCAAAACCTCTTCCTAGCTCACCAGCGCGAGCCGCTTCAATGGCGGCATTAAGCGCAAGTAAATTGGTCTGTGCGGCTATATGACGAATAACATCCAAAATAGAGCCTATGTTACTACTCATATCTTGCACCGTTAAAACAACTGTAACCGATTCATTCAATTTATCCGATAATTGATGAATGGTAGAAATGTTATCACTCATGATATCGCGCCCAGTTTGCGCAGAGACTTCAACATCACGAACCTTATCCATAGAGCTCTGTGCGCTAGATGCAACATCTTTAACGGAATGCTCCATCTCTGTCATTGCTGTTGCCACCGAGGCTGTTTGATTACGCTGTTCATTCAAACGCGCCCTAGAGACCTCCATGACTGATTTATTTTGAGCAGATACTTCGGCTAAATCGCCGGCTGTTGCACTTAATTTACGCAATATATTTTGCAGATTAGATGCAAGTGTATTTATATGGTCACTAAGTTGGTTAAATTCAATAAATGTATTGCTATTCACTCTAACGGTCATATCCCCTGCCGTTAATGCTTCAAGTGCGTTAAGAATAGAAATGAGTGGTTTACGCACATTCTGAGAAAGTAACCACGCAAGAAAAAGTAAGAATACCGTAACGCCACCTCCAATTAAAAGCGCCTGAGCATAACCATCCAAATAGATTTCATTCGCAGTTTCAATCGAATTGGTAAGTAATCGCTCACCCTCACCTCGAAACTGAGCAAGAATAGTCATTGCTTGATCAATTTCAGCAGCTAGGACAGATATGTTCGCATATAAAAGAACCCGGGCATTAACGAACATGAAATGCTGATCAAGCACCCCTCCTTTACTACCTACATCTTCGATGAACTGCATCGTCGATGCCTCAAACTCCTCCTTGAAACCAGGTAATTGAGTGGCAATACTCTGATAAGCAAACTTCAATCGTGTCACACTTCGCTTGTTGGTTTTTATTGCTTGGCTAATTTTATTGATATCATCACTGGAAAGTGCATCGGAAGTGATTGTTTCAATTGACTTTAATTTATCAAAATATCCTTTTGCTAAGATTTTAACAATATCAGTGCCTTTTTCATTAATATATTCAATCATCCCTAAACGTAAATCAGTTTGTAGCTTTTGAAAGCGACGTGCTGTTATCTGCCGTTCTTGTTGCGCAGATAATTGCATTTTGTAATTATTCATCGCGATATTTGATTCAGTAAAGTAACGCTCCTCTAGAGCCTGTAATTCACTTAATTGTCCATTTAATTTGGGATTTTCGGCGCTCAATGAGGCCAATTTGGTCAGCGTATTACTAAAGTCCTGATGTGCTAAGCTAAATTTTTCTTCGTAACTTTGCATTCGTAGCGCATCTTGGCTGGTTAAAAAATCTTTAAATGTTTTATCAGCAATCAGTAACTTGACGCTACTTTGATTGGCTAACGTCACAAGCGGCAAAACATCCATACTCACGGATTCAAGCTCATTATAAATACGACTTGTACCGTTCAACATTAACATCACAGTCGCAATAAATAGTGCTACCATCACGGAAAATCCGGCGTACATCCTTTTAATTACGGAAGTTTGTCTATTTATTTTTAGCATATTTTTAAATTCCATTCTGAAAACAACCTCTCTCACAAGTAAACGCTTACTCTTTTTATTTATTAACTAGCAGTACATTTAGGGAATAATTGGTAGGATATATTACGGGGCACTATTATTTTATTTTTCAAAATCAGCCATTTCACAGCACCTAGAAAATTAAAAAATCGAGCTGTTTTCATCGATAGCAGCAATAACTACTGCCCAGATAAATGTAAGTTTACAGTCGCATCCTTGATATTATTTTTGTAGGCTAGTCAATTTATCTAATGATTTCAAAGCAACTGGGCAATCTATTGCCGAAAGCGTAGCGCTACAAATGCTGCAATATTAATAAAATAAAAAGGGCCATTACAATCGCGTATGGCCCTTTAAAGTGACAAAACTACTTATCGTTTACCACCACATGTCAGCTTGTAAACCAAGTATAAAGTCACTATCACCATTATTAGTTCCTGCATGGTCTAAATATGTACCTAGCAGTCTAATTTCAGGTGCAGGGCCTTGACCTGTTCCTATAATCCACGTTGGGGCAAGGGTTGCTTTCGCGTTATTGCCCTTATAAGTTTCATTACCGTTTGAGTCTTCTGCATAGGCATGAGACACACCAAATTCAGTTGCGATAAAGAAGTTATCAAAAACAGGGAAAGTTGGACGGATCATTGCCGAAGTCCAGTAATTATAGCTGCTATCATCATTATCATTGTACTGAGCTTGTAATGCAGGGAACAAGTTAATGCCGTTCTCTAGGAAGTAACCACCCCAAAGTAAAAAGCGCGCTGACTGATCCTTTTCGTCAATATAAGTCATTCTATCTGGACCTGGACCACCAGCAACCCAACCGTTATAAACATTAAGCGTACCACCAAGTAATTGATGAGAGCCTAAACCACGACCGGCTTGCAAAATAACTTTAGAGAAGCCATTACCAGGTAAACCCACGAAACTATCTAGATGAACAATACCTGTTACATCAAAGCCCTTTTCTGCGTATTCATTCCCAGCCTCATCCCAGTTATCTGGCATGCCCTTTAACTGGCCATGTAACTCGAAACTGCCAAAATTTGCACCGACGTGAATAGAGTGCATTAAATTATTGGTATTATTACCCCAACGACCATCTGGATTATTACGATCACTGGTCATGTATGCAAAATCATATTTAACATCACCAATTTCATAATCAGCCAGACCAATACCTAAGCCTGACATTTGTGTGTAGAAGAAATCCGTCATAAAGATATAATTGTCTTTACCGTAATCGCGTTTACCCGCCCAAAATGTTCCCGTTTCAGTCAAACCACCAAATTCAACATAGGTTTGTCCAAAACCCATACTATTAGACGTTGAATCAGCATCTACCGAAGAACCCAGTGCTTTATCATCCCCTGTACCAGCAACCGCAACATGAATACGGATAGATTTACCATCATCAAAGGCCCATTTTTTTACTAATTCAAAGTTCATATCATTATCAGACTCAATACCTAAACGCCCTAACTGCTCTTTCGATGCGGGGAATTTAGCGCGTTTATAATCATCCTTTGAACTAACTAAAACACCTGAACGAAAGTAACCGTGAAATTCTATACCATCTGTTGTAGCAGCATTAGATGTAGTCGTAACGGACAATGTTGATGTAGCAAGAAGACATGCGAGTGTTAATTTTGATAGTTTCATTGTAACTCCATAATGTATTTGTATTTCCGTGTATTGATCAAGATAACAACAAAGCGCACTGAAAGCGCTTTCTTTGATTGTTAAAAAAAAAGCCAAATATGATAAGGTAACAGTCAATAGAGCAGTTAAAATCCATTAGCTAACTTCAGATGCAAGTATAAAGAAAAAAAAGCAGATAAAAAGTGAGCCACATCACCAATGTAAGCGCTTTCATGTGATTATGATCTCACTCTATTAATTACGCAGTGAACTAATATTTACAACAACAATAAAGGTAGCGCATTTCTTAAAGCTTAAACTTACCTGTTAAACGATCACCTTAATAAAAAAATATATGTGCAGTCAACACCATAAATGTGTTTTCTTTACCATAATTCAACGAAAGCGCTTGCGCTGTATCCAAGCTAAGTTCAAAATCATCCACTTAGGTGTCACACAACATAGATAAGGAGAGTAAGTTGATCACCATCAAAGAAGTCTCAGAGCTTGCCCAGGTTTCGCAAGCAACGGTTTCAAGAGTATTAAATGGCCATCCAACGGTCAAGGACTTCAACAAAAAGAAGGTCTTTGAAGCAATAGAACAATTAGGTTACAAGCCCAATGCCTTCGCACAGGCACTCGCATCTAGCCGCTCAAACAGCATTGGAATGTTAGTAGGCTCTCTTGAAGGTCCCTTTTATGGGCCTTTGATGCATAATGCAGAAGATACACTTCGAAAAAAAAATATGCATTTAATTGTAACGAGTGGGCAAGAATCCAAGGAAAAAGAGAAAGATTCGATTCGATTTCTTCAGTCTAAGCAAGTAGATGGTTTGATTATTCATTCAGATATGTTGTCTGATGATGAATTGATAAAAATAGCAAATGACACGCCTGCCACCGTCATTTTAAACCGTTATATACCTGAATTAGCCAGCCAATGTATCTGTATCGATAATGAACTTGGCGGTTATCTGGCGACTAAGCACCTACTTGAATCAGGACACAAAATCATTGCATGTATTACCGGTCAGCTTAGTAAAATTGATAGCCGTGATAGGTTACAGGGCTATCGTAATGCTCTGACTGAGTATGGCGTTCAATACGACGCGAGCTTAATTGTCGAAGGACGTTTTGACCATGATGGGAATCATGAAAAGGTCAGACGTTTATTAGATAGACGTAATGATATTACAGCTATTTTCTGTCAAAACGATAATATAGCACTGGCAGCCTATGATATATGTAGTGAAAGAGAGCTAAAGGTGGGTAAAGATATCTCGATTGTTGGTTACGATAATGATACTTACAGCCAACATATACGGCCGAGACTCACCACGGTTCACTTTCCTGTTATAGAAATGGGTAGAGAGGCAGCCACTAGTGTACTTTCGCTGATCAGTAAATCAAACAATGCGTTACAGAACAAGTTGGAACCCGAACTTATATGTAGAAATTCAGTAAAAATTATAAAATAATTAAACTAACTTTTTAATCATAATCTCTTTTGCATTCTAAGTAATTATCAATAAAGAGGTAATGATATAACTCCTGTTTATATAGCCAGCCAGACTGGCTTCCCTCCTGTTTAACTTTTCAGACCAACCCGCATCAGCTCTATCTTATTGGTTAAAGCTAATCCAATAGTTTAGCAAACTGTGCCAACAATATTAAGCACCATTCTATATCTACTTTGGGAAAATTGTGTGCAAAAAAGGCAGTAAAACTGCCTTATATACATGCTGCTTCAAGATGCAAAGTCAGTAAGAGCAAGCGTGGTGATATGTGAAGCATAAAATTGCTAATGATATACTTTGCTCTCCCTCATTTTTCCTCAACAAGCTATGACCAAAGTTCAGTCGTTATTGCTAGCAACTGATGACGGACAGTATCGTCAATCATTATCTTTGGAGAATTAGCATCATCGGTATCCTGATTCTCGACAATTAAGACTTTAGCATCAGCACTTAGTGTATGAGTATGGTAAATACCACGCTTAATGTTATAGACCTTGTTAATTTCCATATTCCAACTCGCGATCCCAGCAATGTTATTTTTTTCATCTAGCTCTGCACAAAATAAAATACACTTACCAGATAACAATACAAACACTTCATCAGTTTCATTATGGCACTGAAAATTATCAATTTTATCTGCCTCTAATTCATTGATATAATTGAGCATTGCAACTCGCCATGTCTGAAAATCAACGACGGGAGCATATCCCGTCGCATTAAATTCAGACACCTCTAATAGGTGACTGTTCACGCTGACTCCTAATGAGATGGCAATAGCATACTTGCAGGAATATAAACATGTACCAGCTCAATGCCACCTTGACGAGAAAATATTTGACGACTTATCAATGTACTCAGTGCTAATGTATTTAGTTGCAGATCAGCACCACTTTCATTCGTCACGACCACTCTAGCAGCCCCTTCCTCTACAATTTCATAGACAAAAGGTACTTGGCAGTATGTGAATGCTAATTGTTTTTCCGTCAGCCCCAATATTTGTACTTTATTTTTGATATTAATGAACTCAAATTCATCGTTAGCAGAAAGGAATTCGGTTTGCTTAAGCAACGTAGGTTGGAAATAAATTTTACCATCCTCAACAAGCAAGCCTAATTCGCCGAAGCGTGTTAATATTTCCTCTTTAACTTGCCCTGTCATGCCAGGTTGCTGTGCCCCTGCTTGCTTAGGTGTATGTGAGTAAGGATCAGTTGGAAAAGCACCATAGACAGCGGGTGTTTTATTAAAGCCAATACCAGCACGTACTTTATAGTAATATTCAGCCAGTTTTTGCGTTGCTTCAGATTTAGCATCTATTTTCCAAGCAGCGAAATAATTTTCCTGAACGGCAAGTAGTAACTTAGAAACCATGTGCCAATAGATTGAACCTAAACCTTCATAGCCAAACATCGTCCCAGAACGGCCTGTAAACGATTGATGATTAAATACTTTTTCGTAAATAGTCAAAACATTCGCGATAACAGCGCTATCTGCATCTTGATAATCAGATGCAACTACTTTCAATGCTGCGGAAAGAACCCCTGCATTTTCAAAATTTGCATTGAAATGGTAAGCCCCTTTAGTATCTTTATCAATAATACGGCGGTCTCCCTTAGCTAGCATCTCTTTAAGAAGAGGATTAGCGTTGACCAGTGCTGCATTGATACAATTTTTTTCGGTGAAATGAGCTAAATCACGGTCAGGATAGAGCATGAAGGTGTTCTGATCTTCACGGAACATGTCACTCGCATACAAATTATCTAGCAAAGCAACCACTTGCTGTGGCGATAAGACACCCGCTGACAATACAGCTACTTGACCTTCAAGCATCGGATATAATAGATCTACATTTACGTTATTTTGCGTATAATCAATAATGTTATAGGCATTATATAGTCCATCTTTACGCAGATTAGCGGTAATACTTTCATCTAGCACCTGTAGAGACACTTCAAGCATAGCGAGTAAAGATTCACTTGTAACGTTGACCTTTCCTGAGAAACCTTTTGCATAAACATTTGCACGATAATCGGCCGCAGCCCCCGACAGTTGACGCAACACTTTACTACGTGCTTCACTGCTTACCGTACCTTGATTGATAATCGCATTCGCTTCTTGCAAAATTTGTGCTGTTGCACGAACCCATTCAGCCAACTCTGAAGAAAGTTCAACACTGCCTGAATTATCTTCTAGTAACGATTGCAAAAATGCAACATAACGGCGCATGTAGTACAGCGTCACCATTGAAAGACCCGTACCAACAATCGCATTGTTTGCATCATTCCACTCAGGTCTTTGTGTATTTAACCAAATACCACCTTCAACCACCAAATTACCCAATTTAGCCAGTAACGGTACAAGTAGTTTTTCAGTTAAATTAACCATATAAACACTATTATCAGCGTTTAATAAGAGCCTGCCATCACTTCCAAATTGGCTAACACGTTTTTCAATAACAACTTGTTTATCATGGTTAAAGATAACGGTATTTTTAGGATCGGCAAATAGTTTATCAACGCCTTCAATTTCATAGGGAACATTTGCATAACTAAATATTGCAACATTTAATAGATTTTTTAACTCTTCAGGTTGATATTTGTTAGATAATTCTAAAAATTTCAATAGATAAATAATCTGATGATCACCCCAATAACCGATATTACTCCATGGATCATCCGATTCTAACAGCTCCCAATCGATGCCTGCTTTAGTAATACGGTAAGGGTTATAGCCGTCTATCGTTGAAGCATTAACAAACTTAGAAATAAATGATTTGATAAAATTCGGATAACTTAGACCTAATGCTTCCCAGTTTTGGAAAATATCACGCCAGTTGCCCTGATAAGAGAGTAGGCGATCACCATTTTCATCTTTTAGCTTAATTTCAAAATGATTCCAAGGACGGCTAGGATCACCATGACGGCGGCCAAATGTCAACGGCAGATATTCATAGCAAAGGCGAACTAGTTGCGTATCATTTTGTTCCGTCACTAATGCAATTAATTTCTGATAATCAATGCGCTCCGGAAGTGTCTCGAAAAATGCGCGATGTTTTTCAGCAACAACTTGGTTTGAACGGAATAATGTCTTTTTAAAATCTTCTTTTTCTACCCAATATTGGTCAACAACAACACCGCCACGCATATTGTTAAATAACACATTGGCATAGTGATGTACGGTAGTCGATTCCTCTGCCGTTTTTTGGTAAGCATCGCTACCTGCCATTAGCATTAAAAGTTCACGATGATTAGCATCAATCGATTTATCAATATTCGACGTAACAGCATCCCCTGCCTGTAAAGCACTCTGTAAAGCGGCAATATCACTGTGTGTTTTGTCGATATCAGCGATGATCTGCCAGCTATTTTCCTGCCCAGCAGCAAGCTGACAACATTTATGGATAAAGTAAGCACCTCTTAAACCACGGCGCAGTGTTTCATTAACGATTTTTTCACCACGACGAAATGCACCAAGCTGCTCACTTGATAATAGAATTGACTGGCACTCATCAACAACACTAAATACCGTTGTCGCACGTAACGATTCTGCTGGCTCTGCACGGTCACTTAATTTGGCATATAAGCTGTATGTTGCTAACGTTGACTCAGGTAATAACTCATTCCATTTATAAGCATCTAATAACGCACTACTGCTCTGCATAAGTGAAAGCGGAGCATTAGGTGGTAAAATATTTTGAATACCATCGACAATTTCAAATTCAACAGCTTGCTGTGAATGGTTAATCACAGTTGAGGTGCGTACAAAACCATATTGTTCACTGGTCGCCCATTGATATTTGAACGTTAGCCCTAGCTCCTCGTTTATTTCTTCAAAAATAATCTTATCACCAGCCACATTTTTATAGAGGTTTCGTTGAACCTGATACAAACTATTATGTTGAAGATTAAACGGTTCCCATTGCTTACAACCATTTTCGGTTTGAACTCTTACAATGCTTTTACTACCCGTGTTTTCTGCACTTTCGTGAATATAATCGACCGATTTATATGGAAATAAAGCATTTTCTGGGCGAATTCTACCTGCAGATAAGCAACCTGTGGATGAAATAAATAACCAGTGGTCACTAGCTGATACAACGCTGATAAAAAAAGGTTTCATCTGATCTGCATTGGTAATTCGATAGTATTTATCGTCATCAATTGAAACAAACTGTCCTGTTATCTCTACTGATGAATTATTTAAATTATTGTTTGTCATGGCAATCCCAACCAAAAGTAAGCGCTTCCTAAAAAGCGCTAATTAAAAAAGAATATTAAAAAATATTAAATGTTATGACAGCGGATAAAATGATCGTCTGCTATTTGCGTTACTGCAGGGAAACTATCATTACAACGGTCTAATGCTCGTGGGCAGCGTGCTGAAAATGGGCAGCCTTTAGTATCGGGCTTCCACATTGGTATTTCACCTTTTTTAGCGCCCAACTCACGGCGTCCGCTTTTCCCCGCCTCGGGCACTGCGGAAAGCAGTAATTGCGTGTAGGGGTGCTGTGGTGTTTGTGTCACCTTATCACTGCTGCCCCATTCAACCATATGCCCAACATACATAACCGCTGTTTTTTCAGCAAAATATCTCGCTGTAGCAATATCATGGGTAATGTACATAAAAGAGATACCATGCTTATCTTTTAGGTCCGCCATCAAATTCAAAATGCCCAGACGTACAGAAACATCAAGCATCGAGATAGGTTCATCGGCTAAAATTACTTCTGGATCAACGGCCAATGCTCTGGCAATAGCAACACGTTGTCTTTGGCCACCACTTAATTCATGTGGATATTTTTCAGCGGTTTCAACGGCCGGATATAAGCCAACTAATTCCAACAGTTCATAAACCAATTTCTCAACTGTTTTTTTATCGCCGCGCTTGTGGATAAGCAACGGGCGTGCAATATGATGAAAAATAGAATGCACCGGATTAAGTGAACCAAATGGGTCTTGGAAAATCATCTGCACTTGACGGGCATACTCCAAAGTACCATGTTGATCTACATACTCCTTTAAAGGTTGCCCTTTAAAGAAAATATCACCCGCTGTTTTCTCATAAATACGCGATAACACACGAGCACCGGTACTTTTGCCTGAGCCTGATTCACCCACTATCGCTAAGGCTTCGCCTTTACGTAAATCAAATGAGACATCATTCACTGCGCGCATATAATTTTTTTTACTGCTAGATTGACCAATTGGAAAATCTTTAATCAAATTTTTAACCGAAAGTACAACTTCAGCTTTATTTGTTGTATCCATCATTGATTCCTTATAATTTATGACATGCGGCTTTGTAGTTGTCATGTAGCTCAGTCAGTATTGGATCATCTTTTTTACAGATTTCCATACATTCTGTGCAACGATCCTGGAAATTACAGCCTGTTGGTAAACGTAACAAATTAACGGGATCACCAGGAATACCATAAAGACGCTCTTTAGGTCCATGAATCGTCGGGAAAGATGCAATCAACCCTTTTGTGTAAGGATGCGATGGCTTGCTAAATACGGTTTTGGCATCACCGATCTCAATTAAGTTCCCCGCATACATCACACCAATGCGATCAGCAATTTCCCCCATTAAACTCAAATCATGACTGATGAACAAAATTGAGAATCCGAATCTTTCTTTTAAATCATATAACTCATTTAAGATTTCACGTTCCACTACCACATCAAGTGCCGTTGTCGGCTCATCCATGATAATGAGCTTAGGTTCAAGCGCTAACGCGACGGCAATAACGACACGTTGTCTCATACCACCACTCAGTTGATGAGGAAAACTCTTCATACGGTCGCCATGAATACCAACAATGCCTAGTAACTCTTTTGACTTTGCTACCGCTTCTTTGTAGGTGACCGGTTTATGCGCTAAAATTACATCCGTTAACTGCTCACCAATCGTAATTACCGGATTTAAAGAGTTCATCGCACTTTGAAATACAATTGAAACATCATTCCAACGAAAATCGCGTAATTCCTTATCAGACATTTTTAGAATATCACGACCATCGTAAATAATTTCACCTTCAGAAATTAGTGCAGGTGACTTATGCAGACGTGTTATCGCAAATGCCATCGTACTTTTACCGCAACCAGACTCCCCTGCTATGCCAACGGTTTCACCGGGAGCAATTGTTAAACTAACATTGTTAACCGCTCTTGCCACACCATTTGGAGAAACATAATCGACACATAGGTTTTTTATTTCTAAGAGTGGTTTTTTCATACTAGACCTCGACGTTTCTCTGTTTCATTTTTCATTTTTTTCCACAACTTAAGATGTGGGCCAGTTTTAAGTTTAGGGTTACTAACCTGATCAATCGACATATTGATTAGTGCTAATGCACCACCTGTTAATGCTAATGCCATTGCGGGTACAAGCATTTCCCACCATGCTCCAGTATATAAAGAAGATGATACCTGAGCCCAATATAACATTGACCCCCAACTAACCTCTGTTGCATCACCTAGCCCAAGAATACCTAGTCCAGCTTCTGCACCCATTGCATAAATAACTGTTCCAAGGAAACCACCGAACACAATAGAAATAAGATTAGGTAAAATTTCTACCAAAATAATGCGTATTTTAGACTCCCCCATTACCTCAGCTGAGATAATAAATTCTTTATTTCTAATTGCCATTGTCTGCGAGCGAATGACTCGCGCACCCCATGGCCAGGAAGTAACACCAAGCAACACAGTGATCACGGTCGATCCAACTTGCCCTAAGAAGGCTGCTAATACTATCAAGAGAGGAAGCTGCGGAAAAACCAGAAATACATTGGTAATAAAGTTCATCCACTCATCAATTTTTCCTCCCATATAACCAGATGTAACTCCAACGCCAATGGCAATAGTCATCGCAATAATTCCGGCAAAAAATGCCACCGTTAGCGATTTTCTTGCACCATGCAGCACCTGACTAAAGACATCTCGCCCATTTCGTGTTGAACCTAGTACATGCTCGGCATTTGGTGCTTCATGGGATCGAGCTACACGTTTCTCTGGATTATGGGTAGATAATACCGGTGCAAATAATGCCCCGAGTAAAATCACCGTAATTAATGACACACCAATAATTGCGGGAGGATTGCCATGAAAAAAATCTTTAGCTTTCTTCCATGCTACACGACACTTCTGTTTAAACACGCTTTGATGATTTGGGATGGATACATTCGCATCAGATGTATTTGAATTGTTCATCTCTTCTATACCTTATTTAGAAATTCGTGGATCAAGCCATACATAAAGCAGATCCGCTATGAAATTGGCTGTTAGAACAGCAGAAACAAGAATCAACAGGATGGCCTGAATAAGCGGGTAATCTCGAGCCATGATGCCTTTTAACAAAATATTTCCAAGGCCTTGGTAGTTGAACACTACCTCAGTCATAATTGAGCCTGCGAAGGAAAATCCAATCGCCATCGCGATAGCTGTTGCAACGGGTAATATTGCATTACGACCTGCATAGCGATACATCACACGAAAACTGCTTAATCCTTTTGCCTCGGCCATGGTGACATAATCTTCGCCAAGTACATTGATCATCGCGTTACGCATATTAAATACCCAGGTGGCAATCCCCACGACGATCATGGATCCCATTGGTAATACGGCATGTTTGGCAACACTGCTAATAAATTCCCAAGTAAAGCCAGGATCGATAGCTGGATCGTAGGTATAGGCGAGGGGCAACAGCTCAAGTTGTAATCCAAAAAAGTAAAACAGTAATAACGCCGTTACGATATATGGGAAGTTACTAATGAAAGCTAAAAATGGTGGCACAAATTGTCCGAAAAATCCTTCACGACGATATGACGCATAAGTGCCTATTGTGACACCAAGAATTAAAGCGACAATTAATGAGCCTAATGCTAAAAACATGGTCCAAGGCAGCGACATGCCGACAACTTTGGTTACATCAACAGGAAACATCAATACTGAAGGCCCAAGGTCCAGAGTGAACACACTTTGCATGTATGAGATGTACTGATCAAAAAGAGAACCATCCATAAAACCATACATTTCTCTAACGGCTTCCATTTGAGCTGGATCCATTTTACCTTGCGCAGCTGCAAACATTGCGTCAATAGGATCACCAGGCATCATTCTTGGTAGCATAAAGTTAAAAGAAATTGCTAACAGGAAGGCTGTGAAATAAAAACTAAGTCGGCGTAATATAAAACTCATAATTTGTTCCAATAATTAAAGAGCCACAAAGTGGCTCTTTTGTTACATCTAAGTTACTTGAGGTGAAGATTGTTAATAATCAAGTTACGGTTACCACCGCTGTAAAAAACAGGTTGAACGTAAGGGTCTTTCTCACTTGGCCAACCGACAAATTTAGCCGTGCTGTATTGGAACCAGGTAGCATTTGAAAACAGCGGGATAAAAGGTAGATTTTCAGCAGTAAACTCCTGTAATTCATCCAATATAACTTGCTGTTTTTTCGGATCATTAGTAAGACCAAAACTATTAATCAACTCATCAATTTTAGGAGAATGCACACCATGACCTGCATGCCAGCTTTTTCCTATTTGAGATGTTAAGAAATAAGTTTGATAAGCTTCAATCGGATTCGTACCTACCATCGACCAGTTGATAGACATTTTATATTTGCTATCTTTTAAGCCTGAATCATAAACAGCCCAATCGACCGTTTTCACGTTCGCTTTAATACCGATTTCTTCATAGTATTCAGTAACCATCTGTACTACTTGAATCCAATCAGTCCAGCCATTTACCACATTGATATCAAACTCGATGCGTTTGCCATCAGCCATATCTCTGAATCCGTCACCATCAAGATCTTTATAGCCGGCTTGGTCAAGCAACTGCTTCGCTTTTTCAGGGTTATAGGTAGTCAGATACTTATATTTTTCTGAGATAGATTTATTAATGAATGGTGCATATAACTCACCAATACCACCAGCATTAAAGTTAGCTGTTGGATAACCATAAGCGGCAATATCAACAATTTCATCACGGTTAAGTGCCATTGATAACGCTTTACGTACATCAAGGTTATCAAATGGTTTCTCTTTGGTATTAACATAAAGATGAATAGCATCATTGGCAGGGTACCAATAATGGTTATTTTTAGGATCTGCGGCGATAAAAGTATTATCAATATCAGCAATAAAGTTTGATCCCCAATCAATTTCACCTTTCATTAAAGCAGGCTGAATTTGAGAGTTATCATTGTATGAACGGAAAGTAATACAATCAATATAAGGACGGTTTTCTAAGTAATAATTGGCATTACGGCAAATTTCAAGTTGTTGTGCTTTAACATACTTGATATCAGTCATTGGACCACTACCAACAGGATTTGGATTAGTAAAGGTTGCTAAATCTTTAGCTGCGACTTTACTCCAAATATGCTCAGGTAGTATATGGTACTTAGGCAAGCCCCAAATAAATGTTGAATCGGCTGTATTTAATTTAAATACAATCGTAGTTCCATCCGTAGCAGTAACGCTCTCTAAGTTACCCGTTGACCAGATAGCTTTTTGATCAAATGCAGGTGCACTTTTAGTAATATTATAACTAAATGCCACATCTTTCGCGGTTAATGGCTTGCCATCTGACCATTTCAAACCATCACGCAATTTGACAGTGATAGTTTTAAGATCCGTTGAATATTCAGCTGATTTTGCTAAACGATATTCAACTTTGCCGGTCATGTTGTTAAACATCATTAATGGTTCAAATAACACACCGTCATATAACCCACCGGTTGTGTAAGGGTTGAAATTGTCAACAAAGCCAGTATTAATAATAGGAACAACTAATGTTCCCCCCTGTTTAATATCTTCAGCCATAACGGCATTTGAAGAGACCAATAGACCACAAATGATCGATGCTAAAATTTTTTTACTACTACGCATTAATTAATCCTTTTTAGTTTATGAAAACTGTAAGAAAGCGACCACTATTTGATGTATAAGCAAATACTATTCTCTCTATATAAAAACACACCCTCGAGAAAGCGCTTTCTTTTAATGATAATATGCTAGCAAATGCAGCGGATCAACCTGATAAATGATAAAGCGCTACTTCGATCACACTTCCCTTAATAGCTGTTAATCTCAGTAACGGGTGGGATACTTATAAGTAACTAAAATTCCATGGAATTATTAAAAATTTAACAAAGTTATTATTTAGGTCATAAGTAGCAACAGCGACTAACTTATTCATTTCGACGCAGTAAAAACAACGCCTACCACTGTCCCTCAAAATTTTTTTAGACGCTAGCTTGGATATCAAAGCATGGGCAACACAAGAAAGTTGGTTATATTTAACCGTTCGGTAATTTTTCATAATATCTCCCTTTTTTATATGATTCTTAGCTGAAAATAAATAAGAGAAATACAAAAAAGAAAGTGCTTACTTAATGTTTGGTAAATATCGAGATGGATAAATTGTGGTGCCATCTTTTATACTGAAACTCTACGTTTCCCGATAACAGCAACCACAATTAACTATTGTGCGAAATTATTTGATATTTTTATTAAAATTCTCAGGCTCGACCCAATTTTGTAGTGGCGAAGCGTTACCTAATTTTTCACCCTTTGATTCAATCACGCTCTTGTACCAATATCCAGAGTCTTTGATGGTGCGTTTCTGTGATGCGTAATCGACATGAACCAGGCCAAAGCGTTGCTCATATCCCTCAGCCCATTCAAAGTTATCAAGAATAGACCATTGGAAATAACCAATAATATCAGTGCCATTTTCAATCGCTTGTTTTGCACCTAAAAGATAACGGTGTAAAAAATCAACCCGCTTTGGATCATGTACTTTACCATCTAAACTGACCCAGTCATTGAGGCTTAGCCCATTTTCAGTCACTATAATCGGTTTATTATAACGTTCATACAAAAATTGCGTTCCCCAACGCAGTGATTCAGGACTAACTGGCCACTTGAAATAAGTCATTGGATGGTCATTAGGATACGCTACGACTTCCGGATTACCATCCTCGCCCGCTTTTACCAAAGTAGAAGAATAGACGTTAAAACCGACAAAATCTAATGGCTGGCAAATAATATCCATATCCCCCTCTTTGATAACGGGAGAATCATCTGCGAATAATGTTAAACCATCCATTGGATATTCACCTTTAAATGCAGGGTCCATCCACCAGGTCGCATTAAACATTGAATCATCCAACATACTAAAAGTATGCTGACGCGCCGCTTCAATATCCTCTGGCGAGTGGCTAAATGGCACTGCCGTTCTAAAGCATGGTGCAGCTCCTATTTTAGCTGGCAATTTAGCTGTTTCCCTTATTATTTTTACTGCTTTGCCATGTGCAAGCAGGGCATTATGCCATGCCTTGTTAACCTCTTTAGTCGCGAGTTGTAGCCCCGGTGCATGGATGCCTGTTTGATGCCCATGACCAATAAAACACGCTTGTTCATTTAAGGTAAACCAATGGCTAACCCGATCGGATAATTTTTCAACAATGATGCGTGTGTAGTCTGCAAACCAATCGCTTGAGTCATCATTTAGCCACCCTCCCTTGTGAAATAGAGCAAGGGGATAATCCCAATGGAAAAGCGTCACCCAAGGGTCGATTCCTTTACTTAACAATTCATCAATTAAACGGTCATAATAATCTAAGCCTTGTGCATTGACCTTTCCCACACCTTGCGGTATGACTCTTGGCCACATGATGCTCAATCGATAAGCCTGCAGTGACATTTCACTCATAATCGCTACATCATCTTTAAAACGATTGTAATGATCGCATGCAATAAATCCTGTATTACCACCTTTTACAAAGCCTTCTTTACGGCAGCACATATCCCAAACAGATTCCGCACAACCATCAATAAATTGCGTGCTGCCTTCGATCTGGTAACTTGCAGCAGCTGCTCCCCATATAAAATCATCTTTAAATGCCATGTAACACCTCAGTATTCGCAATTATATTAATTAACTCAGTTTTTGTGATGGTACTTTTTATGCCGCCGCATTCTCGCTAAGCTGCATCAATTTTAGGTGCGATTCCCACAAAAGGGATTAATTCATGATTATATTGATCATCATTAGTAATAATTTAATCACCAAAACAAAAACCATTACGTCCTACCTCTAACGTCTAAAAAAGAGAACGAAAAACACTATTTACATTGATTTGTAACAGTGATTAGCGTAATTTTTATTAGTCATCAGCATCCTTTTATATAACACAAACTATAAAATGGTAGTGAACAAATGAACATGTGCAAAAATAGAGAAAAGCTGTGTAAATCCGTCATAAGTAAAATGACACCGAAATCGATATGGGTTGATTATGTCTTTTTATCTGAGGCATGCAAGGAGCGATTTTTAACCCATTCAGACATTCCTGAATTAGCGCAAGATGATATTTTCATGGCAGGTATGGCTGATTTAAAAGATGGTTATCAAGTGGAGAGAGATGGTGTTAATGTACATACCATCTTATTTACACTCAAAGGAGGCGGCATATTAACCACCAACAATAGCATCTCACTTATTGAACCCTATACAATGGTAATACTGCCTGCCCATACCCCTTTCCGCTTTGAAATAAATCCAGTAGATAATGAATGGAAAATGGTATGGTTTCTACCTAACCCAACCGCAAAATGGCAGTTTGTCGAAACGATAGGCCAGAAAATTTTACCATTTAATCATTGTGAACAAATTTGGTCTTTAATGAATTTAATTCATTATGAAATTGGCGGACGCCCCAGTTTTAGGCGATTATTAGTAAGTGAAGTGTGCCGTTTGTTAACCGGTTTTGAAACAAAATCATCTCGTTCAGTTGCGCGCGTGCAGGCATTATTTAATGATGTAGAAAGTCAACTTCATTTAACTTGGACGGTAAAAGCGATGGCACAGAATTGCTACATTAGTGAAGAACAGTTTAATCGTATCTGTAAGTCTCTCTTTGGCCTTTCTCCTCGTGCAAAACTTATTCAATTGCGTATGGATAAAGCCGCCAACTTACTTAATTATAATGATTGGACCGTCACTATGATTGCACATCGTTTAGGCTATAAAGATCCTTATAATTTCACCCATCGTTTTGCAAAATATTTCGGTTGCTCCCCGAGTCGCTTTAGAAAAAAAATCAAAGCGCAACATGAGCAGCAAATGCAACAGAATGCGTTAGAAAATCAATAAAAATTGAAGAAGCAAAGTTAAAACCATTTTTTATTATGTTGAAAAAATGCCTTCACATACGGCGAGTATTTGTTCTACAAAATAAAAACGCTCCTTTTACAAACATTTTGAAATAAAGACAACTAAATATAGAGTAAATAATGGAAATCGAACTACTAGAAATTCAAGATTTTATTGGTCGACACGCCCCCTTTGACCAACTTCCAGAAGAGGCGTTACGCGAAATATCGCAAAGTGTCGAAATATCCTATTATCGTGCAGATAGCACCATTCTTACTTTTACTGATAAAATTCAGGAACTGTATATGATTCGCAGTGGTGTTGTGGAAATTTATCGCCGTAATGGGGATCTTTATAATCGTCTTGACCAAGGTAAACTGTTCGGACAAATGGGCTTACTGACTAATAATAAAGTTCGCTTTCCGGCAAAAGCGGTCAAAGATACGCTTTTATATTGCATTCCAGGCACTATCTTTAATGAATTATGCGAACGCTATGAAGATTTTGCAGATTTTGTTGAAATAGAGGACAGCACCCGTTTAAAACAAGCTGTTGAAAGTAAAAGTGATGATGCCAATGCACTAACCACTTCAAAAGTTAAAACCTTGGTCACCCAAGCACCGCTTATTTTGCCCTGCAGCAGCGCTATTCAGGCTGTTGCCCAAATCATGGCTGAAGAGAATGTTTCCGCCCTCTTAATTAACGATCCGGATATCAAAGATGATCAAAGCAGCAGTTTTGTCGGCATTATTACCGAGCATGACCTTTGTGCAAAAGTCATCGCTGTGGGGCTAGATGTAAATAATCCTATCTCACAGGTAATGTCTACTGAGCTAATTTCTTTAGACCATAATGCTTATATCTTCGAAGCGATGCTGTTAATGTTGCGTTACAACGTTCACCACCTACCTATTCTTAAAAATAAAAAACCGATTGGTCTCATTGAAGTTGCGGATATTATCCGTTACGAATCACAAAATAGTTTGTTATTTGTTAGCAGCATATTTCAACAAAAAAATAGTGAAGATTTAGCCTTACTATCAGGGCAATTGAAGGGCTGTTTTGTACGCATGGTTAATGAAGATGCAAATTCACATATGATAGGCCGGGCGATGTCAGAAATTGGGCGTAGTTTTAAACAACGTTTACTAGAGTTGGCAGAAGAAAAATTCGGCCCACCACCTATCCCCTACTGCTTCTTAGCCTTAGGTTCAATGGCTAGGGATGAGCAGTTAATTGTCACGGATCAAGATAATGCGATTATCCTAGATAATGCTTATCAAGCAGAATTGCATAATGATTACTTTGAAAAGTTAGCCAATTTCGTCTGTGATGGGCTCGCCTCCTGTGGCTACAGCTACTGCACTGGTAATATTATGGCAAGTAATCCAGAATTTCGTAAAACTCACTCAGAATGGGAAAATTGTTTTGCCGACTGGATAGATAATCCGAACCCGCAAGCGTTGCTTAATTGCTCCATTTTTTTTGATCTTGCAGGCGTCTATGGCCGCGTCAAATGGGCCGAGCAATTAAATGCCTTTATTCTGCGCCGTGCTAAAAAAAATAACCGCTTTTTAGCTTGCCTAGCACACAATGCACGAAATCGGACTCCTCCTCTGGGTTTCTTTAAAGATTTTGTGATGGAAAAAGATGGCCGCCATAATAACTCAATTAACTTGAAACGTCGTGGTACCGCTCCACTTGCTGACCTTGTACGTGTTCATGCATTGTCAATTGGTTCCTCATCACAAAACTCATTTGACCGCTTAGAGGATATTATCGAAGCCGGTATTCTTCCTAAATCAAAGGCTGAAGATCTCAAGCATGCAATGGAACTTCTTTCGTTGGTTGTTTGCGCCATCAAGCACTCGATGTCGAATCCAATATCGAACCAGACAATAATATCGAACCAGAAAATATGTCTGACTTTGAAAGACGCAACCTTAAAGATGCTTTTTTAGTGTTAAGTAATGCGCAAAATTTCTTGAAATACCGTTTTAGTGGCAATAAATTTTAAGGCTGAAGAGATGAAAAATTTTCATAACCATGAAATTTTAAACTGGTCTGCTTATCTACAACTACAGGCACGAAACAGTATCGATCCTCGTTTACAACATTTCTATAATGTCGCTACCTACCACGATGAAACACCATTAAGTGATATTGAATTTGTGGCATTAGATTTTGAAACAACTGGCTTGGATGCCCAACAAAATAGCATCATTAGCATTGGGCTTGTCCCTTTTGATTTACAACGTATTTATTGCCGTAAAGCCCAAAAATGGTATATCAATCCAGAGGATAAGTTACAAGAAAACTCCGTGATTATCCATGGTATCACCCACTCTGATTTACAGGGTGCACCTGATTTACTACGCATTTTAGAACAACTTTTAAATGAGTTAGCGGGTAAAGTGGTGGTGGTACATTATCGCCATATTGAACGTAATTTTCTCGATCAAGCTTTGCGCAGTTTGATTAATGAAGGGATCAGCTTTCCTGTGATTGATACCATGCAAATTGAAGATAACATACAGCGTGCAGCGTCAAGGGGGATTATTAATTGGATTAAGAGAAAGCAACCAGGTTCAATTCGGCTTGCCAATAGTCGTATCCGCTACAACTTACCATCCTACTCTCCTCACAATGCACTAACCGATGCAATTGCTACTGCAGAGCTATTTCAGGCGCAAATAAAGTATCATTACAGCACCGATACTGCGATCAAAAAACTGTGGTTATAAATAAAAAAACCGATGAACTACGCATCGGTTTTTTAATAACATCAAAGTGATGATTAGCTACGATTATGCTTTTCCGTACGCATTCCCATTAGCAAACTAACACACATCGCTAATAGAACAATAGTAAAGGGTAGCGCCGTCGAAATAGCCCCCGCTTGCAAAGCCTGAATTGCTTCTGTACCACCAACCCAAAGTAAAACGGCCGCAATAGCGCCTTCGGTTGTAGCCCAAAAAACACGTTGTGGCACAGGTGCATCGAGTTTTCCACCAGCTGTAATACTGTCGATAACCAATGATCCCGAATCAGAAGAGGTAATAAAGAAAACCAATACTAATACAATCGCTAAGATTGATAAAATATTGCCCAATGGCAGTGCATCGAACATCTGGAACATCGCCAATGGAACTTCCGTTAAGCCTGCACTTCCTAATGTTCCAACTTGATTGATAACTTGATCAATCGCCACACCACCAAAAATGGACATCCATAAAACAGTGACAACAGTTGGAATAATTAATACCGCAGTAAGAAATTCACGAACAGTTCTTCCACGAGAGATACGAGCAATAAACATACCTACGAATGGTGACCATGAAATCCACCATGCCCAATAAAATACAGTCCAACCATGCATCCAAGCTTCATCTTCGCGACCGACGGGATTACTTAACGGAATAATATTCTCGATATACCCCATCACCGTTGTTGGAATGGTTCCCATAGAAATAGCAAAGGTCACTAAAGCCACAAAAACAAGCAAGACAAAAGCAAGCAACATATTGATATTACTGATTACTTTCACACCACCATCAATACCACGTACGACCGATATAATGGCAATGCAGGTAACGACTGCAATAATGGTTACTTGTAAGGAAAGATCTGCATCAATACCAAATACATGTTGAAAACCACCAGCGGCTTGTTGCGCCCCTAAACCTAAAGAGGTAGCAAGACCAAATAGTGTTGCCAATACCGCTAAAATATCAATGATGTGTCCAGCCCAGCCCCAAGTACGATCTCCCAATAAAGGATAAAATACTGACCGAATCGAAAGCGGTAATCCTTTATTATATGCAAAGAAAGATAATGATAGCGCGACCACACCATAAATAGCCCATGGATGTAACCCCCAGTGGAACATCGTTGCACCTAATGCTAATTTGGCTGCTTCTGGTGTATTTGCAGCGACATTAAGTGGCGTTTCATACCAGCCTGTAAAATAGGCTAAAGGTTCAGCTACCCCCCAAAACATCAACCCAATCCCCATTCCTGCAGCAAAAAGCATTGCTATCCAAGAAAGTCTTGAATGATCCGTTTTGGCATCGTCACCACCCAAACGAATTTTACCATAGGGGGAGAATATTAATGCCAGGCAGAAGAGTACAAAAATATTAGCAGACCACATAAACAAACTGTCAAATGCGCCTATAATCTGCCATTTTGTCCCATCTAAAAAGGCCTTGGATGTTTGAGGATCAATTACTAAAATTGCAATTAAAAAAATAATAATTAAACCCGCACTAATACCAAAAACGGTATTGTGGATATCAAATCCCCATTTTTGAATATTATCCTGACCGACAGTATAATCGGTATTATCTATACTATATTTATCCTTATTTAAACTCATTCATCCTCATTTAGAGCACTTTCGCCCTGTTGGTGCATTTAGTATAACGAGGGACCGCAGAACTTTAATATTCGTTTTATCAACTATTTGCACATACTCAATGCAAGTTAAAGCCTTTACTGTCACGATTGTACATAACCAGGCGATAACGCAGTAAAAAGTGCAAAAAGATGCATACCTTAATGGGTTCATCTAAAAGCATCCTAGTCTATGTTGCTCGGTATACTTTCAAATTGAACAAATTCGAATAAGAAAGGTTCTCAGCCCCTAATTACCCTAACATTTTTGTCGCTTAATTTGCGAAAAAAATTTATAAAAGTGGTGATAACGCCTTATAATTAATCAATTTATTGGCAGTCGTTCATTAATAATTGTTTAAACTCATCTGCAGGAACGGCTTTGCTAAATAGATAACCTTGTCCATAATCACATTGCATCTCCGTTAACAGATTCGCTTGATAATTATCTTCTACCCCTTCCGCTATCACCTGTAAATTGAGCGCTTTAGCCATTGCAATTATTGCTTTAACTAGGGATTTATCTGCGGGATTACTTTGTAAGTTATTAACAAAAGCCTTATCAATTTTTAATTTAGAAAATGGAAAGCGTTGTAAATAACTCAATGCAGAATAACCTGTACCAAAATCGTCAATTGAAAGTGCGATACCACGTTGATCAAGCTTACCGAGCAATTCACTTAGTTCCTTATTGTGATTCACTAACAAACTTTCAGTTAACTCAATGGTTAGCTTATTGGCGGGCAGCTGACTCTCTTTTAATGCCGCTTCAATTTTTGTTAACAATTCATGGCAATAGCGAAATTGTACACTGGAAAAGTTAACGGCAATATCTATTGCCCGAATAGATTGCCATGACCCCGCGTGATAACAAGCTTGAGTGAGTGCTAAGTCCCCCAACTGATGAATCAACCCATTTCTTTCAGCCAGCGCGATAAATTCATCGGGAGAGACAAATCCTAACTGAGGATCATTCCAACGCATTAATGCCTCGGCTGCAATAATTTTTCGACTCTTCAGATCAATAATAGGTTGATAGTACATCTCAATAACATTCTGGTTAATTGCTAACCGTAACCGGCTATCTAATAATAAGCTCCGCTGTAAGGAATTATTCAAACTTGCATCGTAAAAACTAAAACCATTTCGACCAGAATCTTTCACTCTGTAGACCGCCATATCGGCATTTTTAAGCAATGTTTGAGGATCTTTTCCGTCCCTAGGATAAATGGCCATACCGATACTCGTTGTAGTAAAGAATTCATGGTCATTGACTTTAAAGGGTTCAGTAAAAATATTAAGAATTTGTGTGGCGAGGAGTGTCGCACCATCACTATGAAGCAGAGAAGGAATAATAAGTAAAAACTCGTCTCCCCCTAATCGAGCAACAACATCTGTTTTACGTACTGCATTAAGCAAGCGAGCGCTAGTAATTTTAAGTATCTCGTCCCCAGTTATATGCCCTAATGTGTCATTAATTTGTTTAAAGTTATCTAAGTCGATAAACATCACTAAGATTTCAGTCTGATGTCGCTGTGATTGTTGGATTGCTTGTGTTAAAAAAGTAATACTAAAATTTCTATTTACCAACCCAGTTAAGCCATCGTGAGTTGCTTGATAAGCCAGCTCTTGCTCTGAACTTTTGCGTTTTTTAATTTCGCTTTCTAATAAAAAATTCTGTTTGCGTAATTTATATCTCTCTTTAGATGAGACATCGATTTGAGTTTTTAATATGGTGTTACTTTTATCTATTTTTATTAAATAAAAGAGACCAAAAAGAACCGGAATGGCAAGTAGTGATATAGCGACAACAAATTGCGATGAAGTAAATAGTTCTCGGTCATAGACGGGTTCAAACCACGTCTTTAAAACCAGTTTTATTCCTGTAATTGGTCGTTCAATATAAATGCTTTGTGCTAACTCCTCAGCAACTTCTGCATCACCTTTATTGTCAGATAGAATGGAATCCCAGATTAATAGGGACATGCCACTTGATGAGGAGAGTTGTAAACGGCTATGGCTCTCTGCATGCTCTTGGATACTAAGTTGCTCTACGATTATTTTCATGTTGAGGTCTGCAATAAGTAACCCAACCGCTTTTTTTTGCTGAAATATCGTCCTTAAAAATTGAATTTTTAAACCTGAAGGTGCCTCTACAAGTAAAATTTTCGCTTCTTGATGCTGCATTTGGGCAAATGGAATCGGATTACTATCAAAATTTTCATCAGGATCGCTATCAACAATAACCTGTTTAGAAAAATCAGCTAAAACAACACGTTGAAATATTTTATAATCGTCAATTTGGCTATTTAAAACGAACAAGGTGAGCAATCTTTGCACATTTATTAAGCTCGATCCCAGTCCATATTCCATCGACATTCCAGAACTTCGATTGGCAAAAAAGGTACTAACCGTTTTATCATCCCCTAAATCATCAATATTATTTTTACTAATTGCAAAAATAAAATCGAGCGTTTTTACATAGTGGCTCACTTTGAGGTGTAACTCATTAATCTTTGACTGCTTAAGTTTACTTTGACCTAAATTAGTTACCGTTAAAATTAATGCAAGGTAAGCGGTCAGCAAACAAGCTCCAAAGAGAATTACGAATTTATTATTAAACCATTTGGCTTTTTTCATCATTTACTTATCTTTTTCTGTTGTTACAAAAAAATCATTATAGAAATAAAAGACATTCGGATAATATTTTTCTACTAATTGATTATAGCTACCATCGAATTGAATCATTTTAAAATAGCGATTAAACGCTTTTCTCAATTCTGGAGATCCCTTACGAAAGGCCACCGCCATGCTCTGCTGTTCTGATATCGGGCCAATGACTTTTATTTCCCCCGGCCATTTTTGCAATGCGATAAGCGAATCAGGCAGATCAAGTAGCGTACTCTCTGCATCATTATTCAAAATAGCAGGTACCATTTCATTTAATTTTCGTTCTTTTACAGGCAATACAATATTCGCCCCAGTTTCCTCTAAATTATAAAGATCCGGATCAAGACAAGATTGTTTCAATGCTAATACTTGCCGCCCAGTAAGCAGTAATTTTACTTTTTCGATATCAACACTTATTGAACCCGACGGTTTAATGGGTTTTAAATCAGAGTCTGCTCGGGCAACTAGCCAAACTTCAGAGGGAAAATAGACATCAGAAAAATCAACGAGTTGAGTTCGCCATGGCAGGATCGTGACCCCACTAGAAATTACATCACCTTGTATAGCCACCCGCTTACCGAGTACTATTTTTTTATCTATATAGCTGGCATTTTGGCCGTTTAATTTGCCGAAAACATCATTCCATGATGCACTAACAAATTGATATTTAACGCCTAAACATTCTGCAAACCCCTGCATGAGTTCGACATCCAACCCCTCATGGACAGTGATCTCTCCCTGCGTATATTGAATCACAAAATTCGCATAGGGTATGCCAATATGCCTAAGTACCCCCGCCTCTTTTACCTCCTTAAGATCATAGGCAAGGGTAGGTTGGCTAATAAGCAACAGACAACAGTAACCCATTATTTTCAATACAGTTAGATACACCCTTTTATTTAACATTATCTTTCCTTTTACTCAGCTCATAGAAGTACAGTAAAGACAAACAACGTGACATAAAAATGGCAAAAAATAGAGTAAAATACATTTGTTTTTAATAACTTACCAAAAAAAGTTACACTTTTTTGTAAATTCAAATGATCGCTTGATAAACATTTTGCATTGCATCAACCAGCCCAGCGATCTCCTTTTCATTGTTGAATAGATGTGTTGAAATACGAAGTGCATGCGTATCTAAGGGATCATCTATTCTAACTTTAAAACTTGTCGTGCGGATCACATACCCATACTCATCTCGTAAACGATCTCTAAATAATATTAACAATTGTTCATCATGCTGATCCGCAAAGGGATTAATAGTGCTCATGGCACTGGATAAGTCTTCCGAGGTCGGTGCATATAAATGGGCTAATGGGAAGGCTCGGTGTAACTGCACTTTACACAAATGACTTAAAGATAATACCCGTTTCTCTATTTTATCTCGGCCTATTTGATCCCACATTAAACATGCATCGGTTAATGCTTGTTTAGCTGGATAATTATCGTTACCAATATATTGCAATTGTAATTGTGTACCAAGGTAAGAAGCATGAGATAAAGAAGAGTTGATAAACCAGAGTGGGTTTTGTCGATCAGACCAATATTCATCTAAACGGCTGGCATTATCCCGTACATATAAAATACCCGTAGCCCCTGCTCCACATTGCCACTTATGACCTGAGCCACTATAAAAATCACAATCAATATCATGAAAATCAAGATTCAACATGCCAATAGTATGCGCACCATCAATCAACGTTGGAATATTATTGGGGATAGCAACTTCTTTACAAATACGTTTAGCGGGTAAGGTGGTACCTGTTTTATAGGTAACATGTGAAAATGAAATTAAACGTACACGCTGTCCATATTCCTCTACCGCTTTTTGGAACACATCGACAAACTGTTGTGCACTGATCGGTTTATCACCGGTATACACCGGAATTTCAAGATAAACGACTTCGACAGCAAAACGTTTACTTATCACATCAAAGGGAGAAACGGCTGCAACATGCTCATGGTGCGTTGTTAAAATGACATCCCCCGCTTCAAAATGCAAACCATTAAGTATGGTGCACATGCCATCGGTGGTATTTCGAGAAAGTACTATTTCATTTGCATCCGCACCAAATCCAGGGGCTATAGCAGTAACCATATTGGTTACATAGGGCCAAGTTGAAAATTTATTTTGCATATCCCATGGATTACTAGCGACGATATTGTTATTACGATGATACTCTCTAAGGACATTTTTCGGCATTGATCCTGTTGTCCCCGTATTTAGGTAGACCGTATTTTTATCGAGGATAAACTCTTGACTAACTTTATGCCAAAATTTCTTATCGTCATGTTTATCATGAGCGTAGCCGCTGTAATCATCTATAGGTGCAGCCTGCAATTTATCATTGATTAGCGCGGCACTCACGCCTGCTAGCGCCAACCCTGATGTTTTTTTAAGAAAATCTCGGCGGTTAATTGACATAATACTCGATGACCTATTGCTCATGACAAATTCCTTTTTATTGAGTTCACACTAAAGCGTAGTATGAAAAAATTAAAATTTGACTACAAATTTACTTTTTATGTAAAAATGTTAGCAATAGCAAATTGTAACCTAGTAAATGTTTTTAATTTAGCAAAATACGATGTGCTAAGCAGCTTTTTAATTAAAGGTTTGTAAACGGTAAATAATGCGCTCATTACCTCGGTATAGGCCAAACTGTACCTGTCCCGCCACACAATTTTGTTCGCCAGTTGCAGGACAGAAAACAGCATTGCTGCTATCCAATAGCCATGGAGCAATGTCTTTTAAATCAATAAAATAATCTAATTTCCCTGGCGAATTAGGCGCTGAAAAATCAAAATAGCTAAGCCCATTAATTAAGCTTGTATTGATGACATTTAGTTGCGTTTTGCCACTACCGACTATTATTTCATTATTTGTGTCTTTTATCGGAACACTACTAATATCATCGTTGCCTATTGTCGTACATTGATCCCGGTACATAGGCGCAAAATCTACGCCATTAAAATAGGTCGTTCGTACATTAGTGCGAATCGCTTGAAATTCACTGCCGTAACCATTTCCCGCTTGTAAACGCCCGTACATTAAATCATTTAACTTGCCGATTTCACATCTGTCATCAGCGCAAAATTGAGATAAGCCAGTTTGTAATTTTTCACCATCAGTGCCTGTAAGCTCAATACGATAGCCTACTTCGTTGCCATTGCTAAATGGGCCATCAGGTACGATCTTATTAGTGCTATCGACTGTTCTTTTTAAACCGAGACTAAACTTTTGCATACTGCTAGATAGCGGATTATATACCCCCTGATTCCAAAGATTCGGATCATAGGAGTTATTCGAAAATATTCGGTTAAAATAAGGGTTGTCTTTAAAGCCAATCAGCTCAGTTCCGTTAGAATCGTAGGCAAAATGTTGAAAAGATGTCGCCACTGGATACGTATAATTAGCATCGTAATTACGCGTTATTTTAGCTTCGTTACCGCTATGTGTTTGTGCAAATGCCGCCAATTGATAACTAACAACTAAGGCGTCAGGTTGCCCCATATAGGCAAAATCGTTCGCACTACAAACAGGCTCACTATGATAACTATCCGCTGTAAAAGCCAAATAATCGGGATAAAAGCGCCCGATCTCTTTTACATCAACAGTGGAAATGGAGTTTCCGTTAGCAATATAATTATCACTATTAGCCATTAATCCTAATGTCCCCACTTCATCAAACGCTAAATCATGATAGGTTACACTGCCTTTATCTGATAGTTGCATTGGCTTCGTTAATCCATTTTCAGAGTACAGCGTCCCTTGCGCTGCAGAAGCTGAAGTCGGGAAAACAAGAGAAGGATCTAAAGTTATATCATTAGCAAAACTCGGTGTTTTATTCTGATAATTGGCTTCACCTTTGCAGTTCTTATTTGTTGTCTCATCATCACAGTACTTAAGCGCGTTCACCGTGACATTAAAGGTATCTACCGTTAAATCTGCATAATTAGGCACGCTTGCTCGAATAAATCCTTCATCAGAGACATCTCGAGTCGAGTCGACATTACGTGGCTGTTCGGTGACCGTATCAATCATTAGTTGATAGGGATTAACAATAGTAACGGCTGCACTTTGCATAGCGGCATCATCAACATCACTAACATGCACAGCTATTTCACCAGCATCGGGGTAGTTAGTAGAGACAGTTGCAACACCACCACTAAAAGGAATAGTAATTGCAGTCGGCGTGAGTGGGTCCTTAGAAATGGCATTTTCCGCAACCTCAACCGAGAGACCAACAGGCGCAGTTGGATTACGATATTCCGACCAAAAAGAGATGGCAGAAGGGTTATAATTGATACATTTGGAGTCTGCCGGATTCACTTTCAGTGCCGTTAACGTTAAATAAAAGGGGCGATTAGCAGTAGGAATACAATTATCTGCGATTGGCGGCTTATGACAATGAAATTCGCTTTTAATGATCGCACTGCCAAAATTAATATCGAAGCTGGCAGTCGCATCACTATTTGCAACGCTGATAGTGACATCCCCCGTTTGCTTGTGATCCAAAAAAAGCGTTATTTCACCATTATCAGCAGTCGAAAATAGGTAGCTGGCCACGCCATCGCCGGGAATACCATTGTCTAAACTGCCATTCGCGTCAGCAATGCGCCAATCACCAAAATCTGTACGGGTTTTTAACGTAACCTGCTTCGCGTAACTGGTGTCAATGCTATTCCCGAGCAAGACTTGGATTTTAACGGGGTGAGGTTCACAGCTTATTGCTGTGCTTTGTGTACCAGCAAAAGTGAAGGCATATAAATCAGTGGGAGGTGGGCTATCACAAACTTCTGTATTAATAATCTCGGCGTTACCTGTCATCGTTAAATTTTTTGCAGAGACTCTACCGGTAATTTTTACGCTATTATCAAGTTGTAAGTCACCATTAACGTAGATCGAAGCGGGTATTTGAGCATTACTATTAAATTGGACGGTTTTATTTAAAATAATATGCAGCTTATCGGGAAGCGAATTAACCTTAAATTGCATATTACTGGGGTTTTGAATAAAAAGATAAACTTCACCATCTCCTGCAATATTTATTGTCCCCCCTCCTTGCGCATTGAAATTATTAATAGCATAAACACCAGAATTAAAAGTCACAGAGGCTTTAGAATCCTCTAAGGTAAGAGTATTGATCATATATGGGCGATCAATAGCGTCATTTTGCTTTAAAAAAGTGATACTTGCTCCATTTTCAACGTTGTTCGCATTCACTTTTAAATCACCAAAAATAATTCCCTTATAAATACCATTAGTTATACCATCAACAGATGCGCCTAGCGTCAAATGAGAAGGTGTCTTCCATTGCACCGCTTCAATGTGCTGCCCTTGAATTGTCGGGATATAGAAAGGTGACAAAGGCGTAGATTTTCCACCATTTACAGAACATTTACTTCCTTGACAATTGGAGTCTCCTCCTTGAAGGGTTGTAAACTTAAAACTAGTGCTATCATCAACAATGTTAGAATCATTCCACATGGTTAATCTACTATTTTCGGTAAAACTCTGCGCTGCATCTGAAAAGATTTCGTTACATTGCCCAATTAATTCATCAACGGGAAGATCAATGGGCATGTTTTCACAAATATCTCCAATAATGACTGTATTACCATTATTTTCTTTATCAACACTCCCGTGTACATAGGCAGAGCCAGTAATTTCTGATTTTTTATTTAGCTTAAGATCCCCCAAAACATAAACGTTTCCATCTATCCTAGTAATACGATTGCCACTCGTTTCCGCAAGCGTCAAATTTCCGGTCACATAATAATTATTTACTAAAGTTGTACCGCTTGGCACGGTTAAATTGCCATCAATACGAATATAGGTGCTAATATCTGGCGGCGCATCACAAAATGATGTGGGTGTAGGTGTAGGTTTTGCAGTAGGCCTCCAACTCCAAGCATCAACAGAGAGCGCGGGATAAAAACAAAGCACCAATAAAAGTAGATAACTAAAACGCATCATAGCCCCGTTGCCTCCACCGTAATTTGTCGGCGTGTATTAATTTCGTTTGTTTGACACACAGCAGTGCTCACTATCTGATAACGCGTAGCCACACCTGCTGAAATAGGCAAAGTACAGGCAATATCTACACTACAGCCATGAAAACCAACATTGCCACTGGGTAAAACTGGTTTTTCGCTAACATTATTACAAGTTGCGACAGAGTCACTCATCCCTAATGGAAATAGCTCAAGCAGAGCCAATTCGGAGGCTGAGTATGCCGCCATATAAGCACGCGTTGCATAAATTTCATAACTCGTTCCCTTGGCATTATCACGCTGTAATGAGACTAAACTAGCCCCAAGTAAAGAGATGATAATGACAATAAATATTGCCAGAATAATTGCGCTACCCATTTGTTTTTTCACAAAAACCTCATTAAATCTATATGTATATTAAGCTCACTAGGGAACATTATTGATGGCTAGTGTTTGTAGGACAGATGCTGCTTTACCATCAAAATCCATGGTAAAGGTTGCTAATACTAAACCGTTTCGCTGTAACGTCGCCTCGCTTACTTGAAAAAAACCAGTGACATTCTCAGCCATTAATTGATCTGCACCACTATTAACACGACGATTAATGTTATTCCCACTAAAACAGTAGCTCACACTATCATTAATAAAATAGACCCGTTTAGCCGGAGAAGAAAAAGGAAAACTGATCGCACTGGGAAAAGTCACCTGAGACTCTCCGGCCGTATATTGCCCGATAGTTTGCACCTTACTGCTACTTAATTCACTCGCAGATAATAGATAAACAACCGCTTTCACATTAACCATATCGCTATTTATTGGCGCAATCGTACCTCTATTTGCAATTACGGGAAAAATAGGAAAGTTATCATTGTAAATAGTGCTTGTGATAATCGGTGTAAAAGTTAAACATTGGCCACTGGCATCAGTTAATGCGCTATTTGGCAATGCATTAGCAACTTCTCTACGTAAACGCTCCATCACGAACCGTACACTATTTAAAGATTCATCTCGTTCGGCATTGTCCGTGTAAATATCCACACCGGTGCTGATGTAAGTGCTGGTCATTATCCCCAATAGGGATAACAACACAATAACAACAACTAACTCGACTAACGTAAAGCCCCGGTGGATAATAGCCCCCCCTTTCATTTTACCTCGCATTAGTAATTTCCCTTCAACGCCGAAAATAAAATCTCTTCTCCGCTTGGTGTGCGAATAGTCACTTCAATTAACTTCATTGCCGTTGAATTTATATAAGGCGTAACGGCAATTTTCACCAAGTAGTTTGTGTACTCTGTCGCATAGGGTTGATCCAAGGCATCACCATAGTTTACGACGCTGACAAAATTCACCTCAATAAAATCATCGACATCATTATAGTGGCTATGATTATCGGGATCTTCACCACTATCTGGCCCATAATCAGCGGGATTAGTACAGGGCACAGCTTGTTGCGGTGAAATATCAACCCACGTTTTACTATTAGCGTCATACCACAAATCACCATTGCGCCATATTTCACCACAACGAAAATAACCGCCATTAGGATCGGAATTTTGATCAAAGGAGCGTGCTAATATATCTTGCAAAATGCTTTGCCCAAGTTGTGCAGCACGCAAACGATAGAGTGGCTCGAGTGCATCTTTACTTTGCGAGGTTAACATCGTATTCATGCTAAGCATAGCAATCGCCAAAACCACCATGCCAATGACCAACTCTACCAAGGTAAAGCCTCGAACTCTTTGCTCACAGAAGGGACGCTTATTCATGTATATAGCCCTCTGACTCAATTGATATACTACGATGATTATCACCATTTAGAGGAATAAATGACGGCCCCGCAATCGGTTTCCCATGTTGACCAAAGGTGTAATTATCAGCACTTAACATACCGTTCGAATAAGTAACAATATGGCGATCATCGTAACTATCACTATTACAAGTATTACTATTTGCGGAGGGAGGTGTTTTACAGAGGCCATTTTCTCTGGCTGTGTGTGTATTATAAAAACAATCCGCAGTTACCACCACCCAATAACAAGCATTACGCGTGGCGTTAGGGCTAGGATCTGCATTCATGTTTTGTAACTGTACTAAACGTAATCGTGCGATTAACTGATCTTGTACGGTGTAATCTTCAAAACTCGATTTACCAATAAATCGCGGTACTGCGGTTGCAGCCAATAACCCTAACACAATAATTACGATCACCAATTCAATGAGGGTAAATCCCTTTGCAGATGTAATTGATTTATTAGCTAATATCATTGTTAAAGGCTACCTAAAAAACAGGGTGAGATGGAGAAAGTATAAATGGCTTTGCAACGATTGTATCGCTAAGCGTCACTTTTTAACAAAGTAACAAATAAAAAAATGCCGCTCTCGGTGAACGGCATTGTATCGATAGTAAAATATGTTCTTTTATACTTTAACGATTAACAACCAGGAACAACGGTAATCGTTGGTCGAGCACCACTGCCAGCGGATTGGGTGTATCTCACCAAACAAGTTGAAGGTGAACCTGATACATCTGCTGAGAAAATAAGAGCCGCGCTTCCGCTAACAGAAATAGTCCAATCAGCAGAATCTAAATTAGCAGCGGTACCCAGTGCGTCTTCAGTAGCGGCAGGATAACCATTAACGATTGCGATCCCATCAACAGTGCCTGAGGATGCATTTTCAATCCCATCAATTGCCGCCTTTGAGTAAACGATGGTTGCCGCCCCTTCCAATGCACCTTTTACCCCACCTAATGCAGCCTCTCGCGCATCGCTTTGTAGGTTAATAAATTTTGGCACTGCCGTTGCCGCTAAAATGCCAAGAATAATAATGACAATGACTAATTCAATTAATGTAAAACCCGTTTGCTTTTTCATGGTAAACCTTTTTATTAGAAATAAACCAATGCAGTCTCAAGAGGAGTGCATCATGTAATGAGTAATATATATTATTAAATAATTAACAACCCGTCGCATCAACAGTGATAGTTGGTCGTGCATCACTTGTGTTGGCAAGTGTATAAGTAACCTGACAAGTTGCGGTTGAACCAGATACCGTGCCTTTTGAATAGATAGTTGCTGAGCTACCTAGGGCGCCAGCTGAGCCATTAATAATCCAATCCGTTGAGTCTAAATTAGCTGCAGTGCTCAGCGCTACCGACGTGGTGCTAGGGTAACCGTAGACAATTGCAATATCACCGTTTGGTGAATTAAGCGTCGTACTATCTATTTTATCAAGGCCGTCTATCGCCGCCTTAGAATAAACGATACTTGCAGCCCCTTCTAAAGCGCCCTTCACGCCGTCAAGCGCAGATGCACGAGCATCACTTTGTAAGTTAATAAATTTAGGCACTGCCGTAGCGGCTAAAATACCTAAAATAATAATTACAATAACCAATTCGATTAATGTAAAACCAGCCTGTTTTTTCATCATAATGCCTTAATGTTTAATAATAATGCTTGCTATTTTAATGATTAATGAACCATTTACTAGCTTACTTAATGTTGCAGATAAATAATTTGTGATACATATTTTATATCGCATCACAATCTAGCTATTCAATAACAAAGGTATCTCATTTGCATGCTTTGTCGAAATAGAGGCGGAATAGCTTGCTATAAAACAACTAGACCAATGAATTTTATTGCATTAATCATGCCAACATAACAAACCCGATAAAAAATATGCCTTTATTGACGTATTAAATAATCACCAATACCAATCCACTTATAGGTCGTCAGCTCTTTTAACCCCATTGGTCCACGCGCATGTAATTTTTGCGTCGAAACAGCCACTTCAGCACCTAGACCAAATTGACTACCATCGGTAAAACGTGTGCTCGCATTAACATATACCGCAGAAGAATTAACGGCATTAACAAACTGATTGGCAAGTGTGAAATCATTCGTCAAAATACCGTCAGAATGTTGTGAACTATGTTCGCGAATATGTACTAATGCTTGACTCAAATCAGCAACAACTTTAACGCCCAGATGTAACGACAACCATTCACGAGAGAAATCGCCTTCTTGGGCTGCTTGTGCATTGTCACCTAAAATAATTTTTGCCTGTTGGTCGGCAACTAACGTCACACCTAATGGTTGTAAATGTGCAGCTAATTTAGGTAAAAATAGATCCGCGATGGACGCTTCGACTAAGAGTGTATCTAAAGCATTACACACACTTGGACGCTGTACCTTGGCATTTTCAACAAGCAGTAATGCTTTATCTAAATCGGCACTTTGTTCAACAAATAGATGACAAATGCCAATCCCACCAATAATCACCGGTATGGTACTGTTCTCTTTACAAAATTGTTGTAACCCCGAATTACCGCGAGGAATGATCATATCCACGTAGTTGTCCATTTTAAGTAATTCAGAAACCAAAGCGCGGTCAGTATTTTCAATGTATTGTACCGCTGTTTTAGGTAAGCCACTTGCTTGCAGAGCCATTTGAATCACTTCAACTAACACCATATTAGAGCGGATTGTCTCTTTACCACCACGTAAAATCGCAGCATTGCCTGTTTTTAAACAGAGCGCGGCAATATCAATGGTTACATTAGGACGCGCTTCATAAATAACACCAATCACACCCACAGGTACACGACGCTTGCTCAGTTTTAATCCGTTTTCTAGTAATTTACTATCAAACTCTTCTCCCACAGGATCATCGAGCTGAATCACACTGCGCAAATCGGCAATGATCCCAGCTAAACGCGTTTCATCAAGTAGTAAACGATCCAATAGCGCAGCGCTTAAACCGGCCTCAACACCAGCTTGAATATCTTCTTGATTCGCGGCAACTATTTTTGCTTGATTTGCTTGCAGCGCCTGGGCAATAGCCTCTAACGCCGCATTCTTTTTCTTACTGTCGGTAATAGCAAGTTCATAACTTGCTTGTTGTGCTGCTTTACCCATCTTTTGTAAATTCATTTGCATTCCTTTATTAATTTATAACAGGACTAAATCATCACGATGAATGACCACTCGACCATGTTCAAACCCTAAACAGGCTTCAATTTGATCCGAATGTAAGCCTTTTATTTTATCGACATCAATACATTTATAACGAACGATCCCACGGGCTATTTCAGTGCCCGATTGAGCGCGAATAGAAACGACCTCCCCTCGTTGGAAACTACCTGATACCTTAGTAATACCTTTGGCTAATAAACTACTGCCAGACTCTATAATCGCCTTTTGGGCACCGTCATCAACAAGAATACTGCCCGCGGCCCGAGAACCGGCATGAATCCAATTTTTACGCGCTTCTAAGCGGCAATTCTGTGTTACAAAACGGGTACCTACGGGTACATTATTAACGGCATCAATAATCACATCTTTTTTATGTCCAGATGCAATAATAACTTCAATACCACCACGATGCGCCACCGTCGCCGACTCAATCTTAGTGGTCATGCCGCCTGTCCCTAAACCACTGACGCTGCCTCCCGCTAAAGCATGTATTTCATCGGTAATAATGGCGATTTCTGGCAATAACTTTGCATCGGGATTACTACGCGGATCAGCATCAAATAATCCAGCTTGATCAGTCAATAACAGTAGTTGATCCGCATCAGCTAGTAATGCAACTAATGCAGAAAGGTTATCATTGTCACCGACTTTAATCTCACTAGTTGCAACCGCATCATTCTCATTCACTAAGGGAATAATGCGGTGTTTGAGTAGTGTTTTAATCGTATCTCGTGCATTTAAATATCGAGAGTGGTCATCTAAGTCAGCACGCGTCAGTAGCATCTGCCCAACATGCAGACCATAAATTTTAAATAGATTTTCCCATTCTCGTACTAATTGCCCTTGCCCAACCGCCGCAAGCATTTGCTTATTGGCGATCGTCGGTGCGATACCGGGCATATTTAAATGCTCTTTGCCAGCTGCAATAGCACCAGAAGTAACAACTATCATTTGATGCCCTTGCTGCTGCAGATGTGCACACTGACGGACTATCTCAACCATATGAGCACGGTCCAATTTTGCAGTGCCACTGGTCAGCACACTGGTCCCCAACTTTACCACTATCGTCTTTGTATTGATTTTCATGTTTATTTCATTTTAAATTAGACGTAAAAAATCCCCCTGCCAAAAAAGACTCTTCGTAAGGGGTTATCCAGCAATAAAAAAACAGCAACGACATGTCGTTGCTGTTTTCAAGTATATCATTATTCATTATCGCTTCGCACGTATAGCCGTCAGCTTGATCGAAAATTAATTATGCCTCGGTTAAACTAACCTCTTCTAAGGCGATTAATTTGCTACTTGCTTCCACTTCAAGCATGTTAGATAAACGAGTTAAAAACAACTCAAATGCCTTATCTATCTGTATTTTTTGAGATTCATCGAGTGGATATGCAACCCAATTACCCGCTAAATTATAAATACCATCAAAGCGTTGATAACGGAATCCTGTTTCATCTAAAGTTACTAACATCGACCAACCTAAAAACTCTCGCTCTTCAGGCTCTTTATTATCATCAACACAAATTTCTAAACAATCAAAAAAGAAAGTCGAATCCGTTGAGCTTTGGCGACGAAAATAGGGTCCTAAATCGGTAAATAATTTATATAATCTACCTCGTGAAGGTCCACTGCTACTGTTTACTGTCATGAAAAACTATCCTTATTCGAGATTCATCGATGCTTAATTTAACATTCACTCAGCAAGATGTCTTGCTAGCCACTCACTAGAATACCGTAAAGAGTTCAAATATGATTCAAAAATGGGAGGTTTATCAATAATATGAGACTCCCCTTCGTGGCTTGTTCTCGCAATCATACGCAAATCATTTTCATTACAGACGATATCGTTTTTATGACCAATACTCAGTAACGGTGTATTGATACGTTTACGTCCTAATAAACCTTGCGTGACTAGCGAGAAAGGAACGCAATGTTGATAAAGCAATTCAGCATCGGAATTATTTAATTGCATACGTGAAGCAAGACAATCTAACAACATCGGTGGCAATTTTTTAAAGTTATCCAATTTATCAAATAAGCTTGCTACTGCGGCCCCAACTGCCACCACAGATTTGACCGATTTAGGCTCTAAAAAGGCCAATCTTGTGGCGATATTACCACCAAAACGCATGCCCATTAACGAGATTCGATTATGATCAACCCAAGGAACGTTTTTCAGTTGATGAATTATCTCCTGGTGTAGGGAGGATGAATCTTGACTCAGTTTAACATGCGTAGACAACCCTATACCCGGTAGGTCAACGGTCAACATTGCTATTTTTGCTGGTGCCAAATCCTTTTCAAATAGTGGTAACAAATCGCATTGTAGAGAATCGAGTCCACCACTAACAATGACCACGGGATGAATGGTCTCAGTATCGGGCAAATGCAAATAGCAAATGACATCTTTACCTTGAAAGGGAAACTTAACCTCTTTAATAATATATTGGTCGGTGAATTTAAAAGACTCACGATAATTTGAAAATGCTAACGCTTGAGACTGTCCTGCTAATTCATCGTTTCTTAAATGCGGATAACTGGCCACACTATAAAATTGCGAGGCGGTATAATAGGCTTTTCGTGCAGATTCCCGTTGTCCCAATTTAGCGAACTCATTAGCTTGCTTTTGATACTGCATGGCCTTTTGTGTCCACTCATAGTTCCAATTCCCCGATCGAAAACCAGTGACACTATCAAGAATATGCGGATCGCTACGTTTATTTGTAGCGGAGGTAATATGTGCAAGTACCTCGTAACAATCTATGATATCCAGCCCTTGCCAAGCCCAAAGCATAAACTTTAATAAACGATACCAGTTATCTTGCAACTCCCCTTCCATAATAACATTATTCGTTGCATGGTTTTTTTTACTGCTGGAATTAGCGATAATGGTTGACGTTTCTTGAACAGTAATTTTATCGCTAAAAAGTACTTCTGATAAGTTTTCTGACATAAGTTGCCCTCTAATCCACATTGACCAATATTAGGAATTAATTATGCTACAGATTACCGACAATCACACAGAACAGCAATTATTGCCTCTGTTTCGGCTAGCTTTTCGTCCATTTTTTTTAGTTGGCACATTATTCGCCATATTTAGTGCAATCACATGGGGGCTATTGCTCTTTGCTACCATCACGCTACCATCGCAATTGCCCCCGACACTGTGGCATGCCCATGAAATGCTCTTTGGTTTTGCTGGCGCAATTATTTTAGGTTTTCTATTAACGGCAGTACAGAACTGGACGGGGCATCCAGGGCTAAAAGGCTATAAATTAGGCGCTTTAGTCACGCTTTGGTTATTAGGACGTATTGCAATATTTACTTTTCCACCTAACCTATATTGGCTAACCATGATTTTAGAACTAAGTTGGATGCCGCTAGCAGCTATTGTATTAGCACGCTCTGTATTATATGCAAAGCAGTGGCGTAACCTATTTTTTGTGCCATTACTATTTGCCATGACGCTATTAAATGGCATTAGCCTCTACGCCTTTCAAAAATACGATTATCTACTCGCCCAAGATGCTATTTGGAGCATGCTTTTTTTAGTGTTATTTATTATCGCGGTAATGGGTGGACGCGTTATCCCCTTTTTTACGAGCAAAGGAACCGACTCAGAAAAAGTACAACCCATAAAAGTACTAGAGTATTGCGCGCTACTCCCTTTACTATTACTCGCATTCACTGTTTTTTTTACGCCACTAAATATCTTTAGTGGCTATTTGGCTTTACTCGCGGGAATCAGCAACAGCATTCGCCTAATACGCTGGCGACCACAAATAACTTTGCCTGTACCTTTACTTTGGTCATTACATTTAAGTTACTTACTGCTTGCCATCGGACTTATTCTCTATTCTATGGCACTATTTATTCCCGCCATTAACGCAATCACCATGATACACCTTTCAGCTATTGGTGGTATTGGCGGCGTTATTTTAGCAATGATAAGTCGCGTTTCTTTAGGCCATACAGGGCGACCATTAATTTCTGAAAAATGGATGAATATTGCCTTTGCGAGCACAGCAATATCGGGTTTAATACGCCTCATTTATCCATACATACAACCTAATTCTCCGATAATGGGGTATTGGTTGTCGATTATTTTCTGGTGCACAGCCTTTGTTCTGTTTGTTATCTGCTATGCCAAAATGTTACTGTCGGCACGAATTGATCAACGCCCGGGGTAGGTTATAACAATTCACATAATATTATGGTCATAGCATGTTGAGGAAAAATGATACAGAGCAAGGCGCATTTAATCGTAATCGCTAGCTTTTACGATTAAATGCAACGCGGTTATCTATTATTTTTAACCAACAAGATAATGCGGATTGCTATTAAATTGGCGATTCGTGGATTTGTCGTTGTAATATTCTTTCAGCTTCTAATAGGGTCGCTTTTTCTCCCTGTAATATGACCGTGTCACCCGTTACAAAGCGGGTATCATGGGAAAGAATAACTTCTTCACCATCTGCTCTGTGTAATGATTTAATGATCACACCTGACAAGCTAAAGTCAGCGATGTAACTGCCTATCATTTGTGACTGTGGTGATAAAACCACGGCATGAATTTGCTCAATTAACCAGGCATTCTTCTCTAATTGACTATCTTGTCCGTAGTAAAAGCCATGTAAATTTTGATATTTACTTTTCCTTTCCAGATCCAAGCGCTCAATGATTTTACGATGGGGAATACCTGATAAAAATAGCACGTGGGCAACCAACATCAACCCCCCCTCTAACACCTCAGGAACAACTTGCGTAGCTCCAGCTTCCTGCAATTGATCTATTCCTTGGTCATTTTTAGTTCGCACCAATACCTTTACCTTTGGGTTTATTTGTCTAATTTGTCCTAACAAGGCCATCGAGCGCTTAAGATCATCAAAGGTAATAATTAACAACTTTGCCTTTTCAATACCCGCAATAAGTAATATTTCACGGCGGCTTGCATCACCAAACTCAACCATCTCTCCGCCTTCTCGCGCTTCCTTAACACGCAGAGGATCTCTATCTAAAACAATGAATGGCAGAGATTCTGCCCTTAAAAAACGCGACAGTATTTGCCCAACACGACCATAACCACAAATAATCGTGTGATTAGCAAATTGGCCAGGCAAAGGCTGGCGAAAATTAAATACTTTGGCTGAATGGTGTAGCACTTCTACGGCTATTTTTTGGCTATAATTAACCAATAAAGGCGTTAAAGACATACTTAACACGCCAGTTGCTATCAATAATGAAGATAGTTGTTCATCAAGCAAATGATACTTATTGGCTAAAGCAACTAAAATAAAACCAAACTCGCCCATTTGTGCGAGTGCGATACCAACTCCCAAGGCTGTTTTAAGCTTTTCACGCATAATTAATGCCGCGCTAGTAATGGTCACAACTTTTGCCAACATCACACAAAAAACGATTAAAATTAACGTGCTCAAATCATTGCGCAGTACATCAAAATTCAGCAGGGTGCCAATAGAGATAAAAAACATCGCCATTAATATATCTTTAAATGGCCTTATATCCGCAGAGATTTGGTGACGATAATGACTCTCGGCAAGCATCATCCCAGCTAAAAAAGCTCCTAACGCCATCGATAAACCCAGTTTTTGGGTAAACCAAGCAGCAAACAGGCTAATAAATAGTGTTGAAAGAATAAAGGTTTCATCGAAACGTAGCCGCCCCATTTCATAAAAAAATCGCGGCAATAACCAATGTCCAATGGAGAGTAATAATGCAACAGCAAAACCGCCTTTCATCGCAGCAATGGATAATGGTACGACTAATCCACCTTCAACATTAGGCACAGCGATGATTGGAATAATAATTAAAAATGGGACAACGGCCAGATCCTGAAACAGCAAAATGGCAATAGACAACTTACCAACCTGTGAATGTAATTGCTGTTTGTCTGACAAAAGTTTGACGATAATAGCAGTTGAAGACATGGTCAACACAGAGGCAACGGCAAAGGATTCCTGCCAGCTCATGGCAAACAATTGACTTAATGCGAAAAATAGAAAAAACGAAACAACAACTTGTAATATACCTACGCCAAATACCGAACGGCGCATATCAATCAGTTTTTTTAGAGAAAACTCCAACCCCAGCGAAAACATCAAAAACACAATACCAAATTCAGCCACCAACTCTATCTCATGGTAAGAGGCTAGGTAATTCAGTAGAGACGGGCCAAGTACAAAGCCAGTAAAAAGATAAGCAACAATATTAGATAAACGTAATTGCCTGAAAATAATCACACTAATGATGGCAAAAAATAGTAGTAATAAAAGATCGTTAAGCACTTAGCTCCCCCTTTTTTTTTGCCAAAAAACAGATAACCAATATCCCTTTAAGCATAGCCAACATCTTAAAAATAAAAACACAACGAATTGTCAATATTACTTGGCATAGTTCATGCTTAGATAGGAGCAGGATAAAGGAAATCATTGGTTTGCCAAATAACGGGGTATTCTATGGAAGCAACCACACAAGATAAAATTCAGACACTACCGCTTAGCGACAAGATATTCACCGTATTTAGCAATGATACTTTGCTAAAGCCTGAGGATAAATTGTTGTCTATCGAGTTATTGCAGGAATCTTTTCAATTAAAGGAATTAATGAACAATTTTGCCACCTTAGTGGCAAGATTTGTCCGCCCTTTTAATATTCGTTTTCAATCGGCACATGGTTTCTTTAGTATCAAACTAGAAAAGAAATTTAATTATAGCCATACCTTCAATTTATCGCGCACGGAAAATGGTGAGCGAATAGGTGCGATTACCTACCAAAGCAGTAAACCTTTGGGTACGAAAGAGAGTAAAATATTAACCGAATTACATATATTATTAGTGCCTAACCTGCGCTATGTATTAAAGATATCAGAACTTAACGCGATGATATTTAAGGATCACCTGACCAATGTCGGCAATAGAGCCTATTATGATGAAGCGATTTTGCGGGCCATCGATCAAAGCAACCGATGTGAACAGGATTTATCTATCATCGTACTAGATATTAATGATTTCAAGATAATCAACGATACCCTTGGACACCTTAAGGGAGATCAGGTTCTACAACATTTTGCAGTGGTATTAACCAAGAGCGTACGTACGACAGACATGGTGTTTCGCTTAGGGGGCGATGAGTTTGTTATTATTTTGCAGCCAGGTGAGCAGCAATCGGTCAATATCGTTACTCGGCGTTTATTTAAAGAGATCAATCAAAACCATTTATTACGGGAAATTAATTTTTCCTGTGCCGTTGGCTTTAGTCATTGGCAAATGGGACAAACAGCAGATCAGCTATTTGCCATCGCCGATCAAAATTTATATGTCAATAAACTATCCCGCAAAAAAGCGCTCAATTAATAACCAAGCAAGGAGTTGTCAATAATTTGGCAACTCCTTTAGCGTTCACTACTGTCATGTTCGTAATAACTTTCTAATTACACGGCTTAAACTAATAAAGACAATCATAACGGCAATAGCGGGTACTGCAAACCATAAACTGAGATGCAAACTCGGTGTTAATTGAAATCCCCATTTCATTAAACTATAAATGACTATTTCAGCACCTAATGCAGCAATCACGCCAGCTGAAAGCGCCATCAAGCCGTATTCACTTAGCAAAGTTTGACGAATATATTTTCGACTCGCCCCCAAGGTGCGATATAGTAGAACTTCTTGACTACGTTGCTGCAGACTTAGCCGTAACAAAGTAAAAATAAGTAATATACCACTGATCACTCCTAGGGCTGCTAACACCGTTAATGACCAACTAATTTGCGCTAATAATGATTGTATTTTTTCCCCTATAACACGGAAATTTAGCAGGCTAACCGTGGGATAATCACGTCCAAGCTGATTTAATAAGGTATTTTGCTGCTCGCCAATATGAAAACTAAGTAACCAGGTGGCAGGTAGATCATGTAAAATATCCGGTGTAAATATAAAATAAAAATTTGGTTTCATACTTTGCCATTGCACCGTTCGAATAGCATTAACACTTGCCATAATAGTTTGACTATTCACCGTAAAGGTTAATTTATCACCGAGATTAATATCTAAATTCTGCGCAACACTTTGCTCAATCGAAACACCATTTTTAACGCTCCACTGCCCAGCAACCACTTCATTATAGGAAGGCAGCTGCTCCGCCCAAGTAAAATTAATTTCTCGTTTTAATACATTGAAATTTTGCTGCTCTTGCCTCACGGCCTGTTTAATATCAACACCATTAATTTGTGTTAACCGTCCACGGACAATCGGGTAGGCAGCAGATCGCGCAACATTATTATCATCTAACAGTTGTAAATAGTCGCGATATTCAGTTGGTGCAATATTAATAGCAAAGACGTTAGGCGCATCAACAGGCATCGTTTGTTGCCAATCTCCAAGCAGATCATGGCGTAACAACCAAATAATCGCTACTAACATCAATGAACCAGATAGTGCAGCTAACTGCATCATGCTCTGTTTGGGCGATCTTCTAATTCGACTTAAGGCCAATGTCATCGCTGCATTCCATTGACGTTGATGAAGCAGATATAAAAGACCATAACTACACAATGCCAGTAGCAAAAACAGAGTAATTAATGCCCCAAAAATCATCCATACAAGCGTATTATTTCCATAATAGAGTATAAAAGCAGCAATCGGAAAGATAACAAGCCAACGCCCTTTACTCGATGATAGACTTTTTTTCCCCTGCAATACCGCAATCGCCGGAGTATCTAGTAACCGCAAAAGGGGAATACCCAGTGACGGTAGTGCGATTAACAAAGCAACGCTAGCAGCTAGCAAAAAAGGTAAATAACCATAACTTGGTAACTCCGCCGGCAATACATCCGTTAACGGAAGACGTAATAAGATCTCCAATATAAAGCCGAACAAACTCCCTAACAGTAAACTACTTATAAATATCACACCAATTTGCGTTAATAACCAAGCGGATAACCACGTTTTACTCGCCCCCATGCTTTTTAACATGGCGACCATTTCAGTTCGGCTATCGGCATAATGCAAACACGTTAAAACAAGTGTTACCGCGGCCATTAAAATAACCATCACGATCGTTAACGATAAATACTGCTTCGCTTTAACAATCAAATCGGCACTCCGCCCTTGCGCATTTTCACTGCGCCAACGTTGTGATGGTTGCAAGGTGTAATTTTCTTGTAAGCGCGCTAAGTCACTCTCCTCTCCACTAAAGAAAGTACGATATTGAACACGACTACCTACTTGCAGCGCACCGGTTCTCGTTAGATCATCTTGATGGATGAAAACATTAGGTAACGCACGAAAAGGATTAAAGGAAAGTTCCGGTTGTTCAACAACCTTACCAGAGATGACGAACTGCGCATCACCAATGTCAAGTTGGTCTCCTACAGCGACAGATAATAGTGAAAAAAGCCGCTCTGAAAGCCATAATTCACCTGGCTGAACCTGTTCGTGTACTGCCTGATTCTCATCCGCTAGTATTAACTCGCCACGCAATGGATAATTCAATTGTACCGCTTGTACACTCACCAACTGCATCTCTTCATCACTAAAGGCCATGGTTTGAAAACGGGTTTGTATTGAACTGTTTAAATTGAGCTGATGCGCACTTTCTAGTAATAATGGCGGTGCTGGAGTATCCGAATGAAATACAAGATCTGCAGCAAGCATTGCGCGACTATGGTTTGTCATAACGCCTTCAACACGTAACGCTAATGCGGATAATGCAACGACACAGGCGACAATTAAAGTGAGGGCGGCAAAGACAGGCCAAAGCTGTCCATGATAGATTTCCCGCAAACTCCAACGTAGCACCATTTTTTTACCCGATATGACGTTACCCATTCTTTGACTCCTGCAACAATTGACCTGCGTGGATTGTCAAAATACGATCGCAGCGCTGCGCCAAAGCGGGATCATGGGTAATTAACACGAGCGTTGTGCCATGATTGCGATTCATGGCGAATAATAGCTCGATGATCTGCTCTGCCGTTTTTTGGTCTAAATTACCCGTAGGTTCGTCAGCAAAAAGAATTTTTGGTTGCGTCATAAATGCGCGCGCCAAGGCAACCCTTTGCTGTTCACCACCGGATAACTGTGCGGGTAAATGGGTTGCTCGACCGGTTAAACCGACGGAATCAAGAAGCTGCTGTGCTCTTTGGCGATCTTCACCTTGCCCGCGTAAGATGGCTGGAAGCGTGACATTTTCAAGAGCCGTTAGGGATGGGATCAATAAAAAATTTTGAAACACAAAACCGAGTGATTCACTGCGGATTTTAGCACGCTGCTCATCATCTAATTGTGATAGGTTCTCGCCAAGCAATTCAACATCACCACAGGTTGGTGTATCTAATCCAGATAGCAATGTCATCAATGTTGATTTACCCGCACCAGATGTACCAATAATAGCGACACTCTCATTAGCGAAGACTTCAAAGGAGATATCGTTTAATATAGATAATTCACTGGCATTAGAAATGACCGATTTACTTAATGAACTCACTTTGATAATGGATGATGACATGGCAAAAGTTTCCCTTGGTATTATTGTTTTTCTCTTTTCAGCGATGGTAAATAGTACGACCTTACTCATCGTTGGAGACAGTTTAAGTGCAGGTTATAGAATGTCCAGTGAAGAAAGTTGGCCTGTATTGTTAGATAAACAACTACAACCCCTTGGTAAATCAGCAAAGATAATCAATGCAAGTATATCTGGCGACACCACCGGTAATGGTTTAGCCCGTTTACCTTCTCTATTGGCTCAACATACCCCTGACTCAGTACTCATTGAGCTTGGCGCTAATGATGGATTACGTGGTTTTCCCGTCGCACGCGTCAAGGAAAATTTGCAAAAAATGATACAACTCATTAAAGCACAAAATGCGCAACCACTGCTAATGCAAATTCATATCCCGCCTAACTATGGTAAACGATACACAACGGCTTTTAGTTCACTTTATATTTCGCTCAGTGAAAAAAATCAAATTCCATTGCTGCCCTTTTTCCTTGAACAGGTGATACAAAAACCACAATGGATGATGGAAGATGGGCTACATCCAACGCCACAGGCACAACCTTGGATTGCTGAATTTATGGCCAAGGAGTTAGCCCCCTATCTCTAATCATTTAACAGCTTGATATGTAACTGGCCAATTTCAGAACTTTCGTTAGTAATCTGACACTGCCATAAACCAACCGCAGCAGCTAACTCGCCATTTACTAAAATAAATGGTACTAAATCGCGTAACCAAGGCGCAACATGGTATTCATGCAGCAGTTTTTTAATACTACGGGATCCCTGTCGGCCTGTGGGTTGACAACGTAGATTGGTTGGTAAATGTGAGCGAAAACAGATCTCTATTTGCGCATCTTTAGGGCAATTAATCACCATGTCTGCAGCTTCGCATTGTTCGGAAAATGCCAACTGTAGCTGAATGCGATCATTCGCAAGACTAAGTAATGATTGCCCTTGCCAGTAAATTTTTTCACTGCGATTAATCGCGATATCTTGATCTTTTAGCAGATAAATATGGTCACGATAACGGCGCAGCGAGTAGTTTTTAAATTGCATAATTGGCGTGGCATCGTTTTTTGCCAACACGACATTCTGCCAAATAGCTTGCATCTGCGTTGCTGAAGGATAATCTATCTGCTGCAATTTAAACCATAAACGCAACACGTTATTACGCCGACCAACGCTCAACAATTTTAAGCCACTAACCGTTAATGCCTGCTGATTTAAACAGGAATACAGCACGGCGGCGTGATCCTGCGCGGCGAGTTCATCAAGGATCTGTTGTTGCTCTTGGCAAATAAAGGCGCTGCGTGCCACCGATTTACCAATACTAGGCCAACGCCCTTTTAATAGTGGCGTAATGCTATGACGAATGAAATTGCGATCAAAGTCTTGATTACTATTGCTCTCATCTTCAATCCATTGCAGTTGAAATAAGCTTGCATACTCCTCTAGTTGAGCGCGAGAAAAAACCAACAGTGGACGGATTAGAAAACCAGATGATAACGTTTGTCTTCCTTGAATACCTTGCAAGCCAGTAATACCAGAGCCGCGTTTAAGGGCTAATAAGACCGTTTCCAATTGATCATCTTGATGGTGAGCGGTCACTAAACAACTCTGTTCCGATAAGTTTTTTTGCAAAGCGTGATAACGCTTTTCGCGTGCAAGCGCTTCTAAACTAATACGATTTTTTTTATTTAATTGTACCTTCGTAAGAGTAAAACCCACTTGTAAATGACGACAATAATCGGCACAAAAATCACTCCAGCATTGTGCGTTCTCACTCAGTCCGTGATTAATATGATGGGCAAAAACAGCGATCTTTTTATCACGTTCACGTAGACGTGAAAAAAGGTGCAATAACACAATAGAATCTAAACCGCCGCTTAAGGCGATGTGAAAATCGCCTCCATTTTGTAGAGTCAAAGAAGTTAATTGCTGCCTGAATGTTGTGAATAAATCATGCTTGTTCATTTTATAAATTTCATTAATCCATTAAGCAATATGGTCGAAATGTAAGGTGACATTTTCTTCCCCCAGCAGACGAGCTAAGGCGAATAACAAATCATCCGACGGCGTCACTGACCACGCTAATCCAAGAGAGAGTTCAACCTGCGCTTGTTGGTTAGTATACTCGATATAAACAGGGCATAATCCCCCCATAGCAGGCTCTAAAGCGGCATTTAATTGCGTTTGAAAGTCAGCGCCAACTTGTTGATAATGTATTTTTAAACGTAATTTACAGGCAAAACGTTCGCGCGCTTGGTCAATACTCATCACTTCACGCGCATTCATCTTTAAACCGCCATTAAAGTAATCTTCGCTCACTTGCCCTTGGATCACGATAACGTTATCGCTTACTAACAACGCTTCATATTGATCTAAAAGATCCGCAAATACCGTTATCTCCATACGCGCACTTTTATCGTCTAAGGTTAAAATGCCCATCCGTTTACCAGTTTTGGTCACCATCACGCGCATACTTAAAATCAAACCAGCAACACGGCTATTTTGACCGCGACGATTGGCGACTAGATTGGCCAACTTAGTACAATGGAATGCACTAAAATGCGCTTCGTACTGGTTGATTGGATGCCCTGTTAAATATAAACCTAGGGTCTCTTTTTCACCCGCTAGCCACTGCTTTTCAGGCCATTTAGCAACCGATGCAAATTTATGGGCAACTTCATTACTGTCGGTGGTTAGGACACCAAACAGATCGCTTTGGCCAAAAGATTCTGCTTTTTTATGCTGCATGGCCGATTGCAATGCATCGGGTAGTGTTTCCATTAATGCAGCACGATGCGGTCCTAATTTATCTAACGCGCCCGCCAAAATCAGTTTTTCAAGAATACGTCGATTACAACGTTTCAGGTCAATACGGTTACAAAAATCAAAAAGATCGGTAAACTTTCCGCCTGACTCACGCGCTTCTATGATTGCTTCGACAGGCGCTTCACCAACCCCTTTTACGGCACCAATCCCATAGACAATACGCAGGTCTTGATCAACATTAAATTTAAAGACCCCTTCATTAACATCGGGCGGACCGATCGTTAATCCCATACTTTGGCATTCAGCAACCAAGACAACGATTTTCTCGGTATTATCCATATCAGCAGACATGACTGCCGCCATAAAATAGGAAGGATAAAAGGTCTTCATCCATAATGTTTGATAGGAGACCAATGCATAGGCAGCAGAGTGCGATTTATTAAAACCATACCCTGCAAATTTTTCCACTAAATCGAAGATCTTCATGGCAAGCTCACCATCAATACCATTTTCAATAGCGCCCTGCTCAAAGGTTGCTCGCTGTTTAGCCATCTCCTCCGGTTTTTTCTTACCCATTGCACGGCGCAACATATCCGCACCACCGAGCGTATAACCAGAGAGCACCTGAGCAATTTGCATAACTTGTTCTTGGTATAAGATAATGCCGTAGGTCGGTGATAAAATACCTTTTAGTGACTCATGTTGCCATTTTTCATCGGGATAAGAGACAACTTCTCGACCATGTTTACGTTCGATGAAATTATCTACCATCCCAGATTGTAAGGGGCCCGGACGAAATAGGGCAACTAAGGCGATCATATCCTCAAAACAGTCAGGTTGAAGGCGACGTATTAAATCCTTCATACCACGCGATTCTAGTTGAAAAACAGCCGTTGTTTCATAACGTTTTAATAAATCAAAGCAAGCCGGTTCGGTTAGGCTAATTCGCTCAATATAAATAGGCTCTTCACCACGTGCTTTTTTATGGGCGTTAGCCATATCCAGCGCCCACTGAATAATAGTGAGCGTCCGCAGTCCCAAGAAATCAAACTTAACCAGACCGGCATATTCAACATCATTTTTATCGAACTGGGTAACGGGGTTATTACCCTCTTCATCACAATATAACGGAGCAAAATCGGTGATCGTCGTGGGCGAAATAACTACCCCACCAGCATGCTTACCGGCATTACGGATTGTGCCTTCAAGAATTCGGCACATATCAATTAACTCTTTAACATCATCACTACCGTCATAGCGTTCCTGTAAACGCGGCTCCTCTACAAAGGCTTTTGCCAACGTCATACCCGGTGTGGGGGGAATAAGTTTAGAAATGCCATCGACAAAGCCATAGGCATGACCCAATACACGCCCAACGTCGCGAATAACGGCTTTAGATGCCATTGTACCGAAGGTAATAATTTGTGAGACCGCATCACGGCCATACAATTGAGCAACGTGATCGATAACTTCATCACGTCTATCCATGCAGAAGTCGATATCGAAGTCGGGCATTGAAACACGTTCAGGATTCAAAAATCGTTCAAATAATAGCTCTAACTCGAGCGGATCGAGATCGGTTATTTTCAGTGCATAGGCGACCAATGATCCCGCACCAGATCCTCGACCAGGCCCAACTGGGATATTGTTATCTTTACTCCATTGAATAAACTCCATCACAATCAAGAAGTAGCCAGGAAAGCCCATATTATTAATAACATCTAATTCTATTTGTAAACGTTCATCATAGGGCTTACGAATTTCAGCAAAATCAGGACTATTTTTATCAAATAGAAACGCTAAACGCTCTTCTAGCCCTTCACGTGAGACCTTGCAAAAAAATTCATTAATTGGCATTCCATCAGTTGGAAAATCGGGTAAAAAATATTCGCCTAAACGTAAAGTAACATTACAACGTTTTGCTATTTCAACACTATTAATAAGCGCTTCTGGTATATCTTCAAATAACGCACACATTTCCGCTTCACTACGCAGGTATTGCTCAGGACTATATGCTTTAGGTCGGCGATCATCACCGAGTGTATACCCTTGATTAATACAAACTCGAATTTCATGGGCATCAAATAGCGATTGCTCCGCAAATACAACTTGATTGGTTGCAACAACGGGTAATTGGTATTTTTCTGCCCAAGCAATGGCATGATGAAGGTAATTTTCTTCATGAAGACGATTGGTACGAATTAGCTCGATATAGTAACGCTGCGGAAAATGGCGCAGGTAAAAGTGAGTGATCTCTTCGGCATGTTGCCTATTCCCTTTTAACAGCGCTTTTCCTAAATCCCCCTCTTTTGCACCAGAGAGTAAAATGACACCTTTGTTATGTTCAATTAGCCACTCTTGATCTATGATAGCGCGACCAGCGACATGGCCACGTAAATAAGCTTTAGAAATTAATTCGGTAATATTTTTATAGCCTTCATTATCCATGGCTAATGCCGTAAGACTAAACTGCTCACCTTCCATTAACTCACTTTGCACCCAAAAGTCAGTACCAACTATCGGTTTAATACCTGCTGCATGTGCTGCACCATAGAATTTAACTAGACCACAAAAATTCATTTGATCGGTTAATGCTAATGCCGGCATATTCATCGCTGCCGTTTTGCTTACCAAAGGTTTAACTTTACTTAAACCATCGACCATCGAATAATCACTGTGCACGCGCAAATGAATAAATTTAGGCTCTATACTGGTCGTGTTATTTAGGCTATCTGACATAAAATCTCTAGATTATTTGGTCGCAAGAATATTTTGTACGGGTTTAAAACTTTTTCTATATTCGGCAATCACGCCATACGTTTGTAATGCTTGAAAATGCGCCTTAGTGGGATAACCTTTATGTTTAGCAAAACCATATTGCGGATAACGGCGATCTAACTCAACCATCTCTCTATCACGGGTGACTTTAGCGATAATTGACGCCGCACTTATTTCCGCAACGCGCAAATCACCTTTAACTACCGCTTCACAGGGCATAGTAAGTTGTGGACACCGATTACCATCAATAAAAACAAATTCAGGCTCTATTGTTAAATTATCAACCGCTCGTTGCATCGCTAACATAGTCGCATGGAGAATGTTCAATTGATCGATTTCGGAGGGTGTGGCACGTCCTATCGAAATAGATAACGCTTTTTCTTGGATCTGATCAAACAGTAGAGCAAGTTTTTTTTCACTCAGCTTTTTAGAATCAGTTAAACCTGTAATCGGGTTATTTACATCTAAAATGACAGCGGCAGTCACAACGTCACCAACTAATGGTCCTCGCCCCACTTCATCAACACCGGCAATCAGCTGATAATTTGGATAAATAATATCGGGGTAAAACGTTTCAGATTTTGCCATGCTCATCTCTACTCATCACTATGGGGTCTTCAATAAATCGACAACGGCTTGAGCCGCCTGTTTATCAGCATCACACTTTATTAATTGGTGTAACTCACTAAATGTATTGATTAATTCTTGGTTATCTTCGCTTAGTAAACGCTGCAATTCTGCAACAATGTTCTCGACTGTACAATCTTCTTGGTTTAACTCCTTCACAACGGCTTTATCGGCAATTAAATTAGGCAAAGAAGTAAATTTAACTTTAACCAGTAATCTCGCGATCACCGCCGTAAACCAATTAACTCGATAGGCAACAACCATCGGCGCTTTCGCTAACATCGCTTCCAGAGCGGCAGTACCCGATGCGAGTAATACTGTATCGGCCGATTGCAATACGGCACTGGCTTGACCATCAAAGACGCGTATATCCAATCCAGCTGCATAGTCTGCTTTCAATGATAAAAATTGCGCTTTTCGTCTCGCATTGACCATTGGCACAATAAACTTAAGCGCTGGGAATTGCTCTCCAATAATCGCTGCAGCTTGCAAAAATATTGGCGAAAGCATTTGCACCTCAGCTTTACGGCTGCCAGGTAATATCGCTAATATTTTATCCTGTTCATTAAGCCCGAGTTTTTGCCGTGCAATATTTTTTTCAGGCTGGATAGGAAGCTGGTCTGCAAGGGTATGACCAACAAACTTACAGGGCACATTAAACCTATCATAAAAGGCTTTTTCAAAGGGCAAAAAAGCCAATACCAAGTCGGTGGCTTTGGCTATCTTATGGATACGCCACTGTTTCCACGCCCACACTGATGGGCTGACATAATGAATTGTTTTGATATTGCGTTGCTTTAATTTAAGCTCAACCGTTAAATTAAAATCAGGTGCATCAATACCAATAAAAATATCAGGAGGGTTATCAATAAAGTAGTTAATAATGCCTTTACGAATAGCTAAAATACTACGTAACTTGCCCAGTACTTCAGCAATCCCCATCACCGATAAAGCTTCCAGTGGATATAATGCATTACATCCTTGCGCAATCATTTTTGGGCCCGCGATACCTTCAAAAATAGCATCAGGATAATGGCATTTTAGCGCTTTAATTAGCCCTTCGCCCAATATATCACCAGATGCTTCACCTGCGATTATTCCAATTCTTAATGGTTTAGTCATACAACTCTTCTTCATTTAATAGTTAAAAAAAAAGGCTCCAACGAGCCTTTTAAGATAACTTTAACTATCAAGTTTACCGTACAATTCCGCGACTCTCTGCGCAAATAAAATCGTATAATACTTTTAGCTCAGGACAGCTATCTAATTTTGCGGCAATCTCGATTTTTGCTTGCTCAAGCGTAAGTCCTTGGCGACAGAGCAGTTTATATGCCCGTTTAATTTCCATAATCGCCGCACTGCTAAAACCACGACGTTTTAGACCAACAGAATTAATTCCCTGTGCTTGGACATAATTTCCACTCGCCATAAAATAGGGTGGAATATCTTTGTTAACCGCTGAACAACCACCAATCATTGCATATTCACCAACACGAGTGAATTGGTGTAAGGCAGATAACCCGCCAATAATAACATTATTCGCAAGTTTGGTATGCCCTGCTAGCGTTGCATTATTCGATAAAATAATATTATCACCAAGAATACAATCGTGGGCTACATGCACATAGGCCATTAATAAATTATTGTTACCAATGCGCGTCGTTCCTTGATCCTGTGCAGTACCACGGTGAATGGTACAACTTTCTCGAAAAACGTTATTATCGCCAATTTCTAAAAAAGTCTCTTCGCCATTGTATTTTAAATCTTGGCAATCTTCCCCCACAGAAGCAAATTGAAATATCTTGTTACCTTTACCCATTTTAGTTGGGCCTTTTACGACAACGTGTGGGGCGATCCAGCAATCATCACCAATTTCAACACGATCGCCAATAATAGAGTAGGGACCAATTTGAACATTTTTACCGATTATTGCATTTTCGTGAATAATCGCCGTTGGGTGGATTAATGCCGTTGAATCTGTCATTAGATTTCTCTTCTTGCACACATGATCATTGCTTCGCAAACGATTTCACCATCAACTTTTGCGACACATTCAAATTTTCCCATACCACGGCGATCTTTTAAATAGATGACATGTAAATGTAAAATATCGCCAGGAACAACGGGTTTACGAAAACGTACTTTATCTACAGATGCTAAGAAATATAGTTCATTATCAGCAGGCTTACCAAAAGTTGCGAAAGCAAGTATGCCTGTAGCCTGTGCTAATGCTTCAACAATCATCACACCAGGAAAAGCCGGTGTTCCCGGAAAATGACCTTGGAATTGAGGCTCATTAAAAGAGATATTTTTAACACCATGCAAGGTTTCACGCGGTACATAATCTAATACTCGGTCAACCAGTAAAAAGGGGTAGCGGTGTGGTAAAAGATCCATTATCTCTTTAATATCTAGCGAATTTAACTCATTGCTCACGTTGTTATCCTTTATTTTTTTCTTTGAATATTTTCTCAAGCTCTTTTACCCGCTTGAATAAACTGTCTATTTTTAACGTATACGCAGTCGTTTTACGCCAATCTTTATTTTTTTGTGCTGGTACGCCAGAGGAGTAGATACCAGGTTCATCGATACTACGCACAACCATGGTGTTACCAGTAATAATAACATTATCAGCAATATTAATATGTCCATTCATTCCGACGCCACCACCAATAATGCAATTTTTCCCTATCTTGGCACTACCTGCGATGCCAGTACTGCCTGCTACTGCGCTATTTTCTCCAATACAGACATTATGTCCGATCTGACATTGGTTATCAATTTTGACGCCATTAGCAATAATAGTATCGGATAACGCACCACGATCTACAGTGGTCGAAGCGCCAATTTCAACATCGTCACCAATAATCACTCTGCCAATTTGTGGTATTTTCACCCATTTCCCTTGGTGGGGTGCATTGCCAAAGCCATCTGCCCCGATAACACTATTGGCATGAATGCAAGTCCGGTCACCTATTTGACTATCATGATAGATAGTAACATTAGGGTAAATTTTGCATTGCTGCCCGATATTTGAGTTTAAAGCAATCACTACATTTGCTGATATTTGACAATTGTCACCAATTTTGACACCAGCTTCGATGACAACATTATCCGCAATGGCAACATTTTCACCAATTTCAGCCGTCGGATGAATGCTCGCAGATGCTGCAATCGTAATGGGTAAACTAGGTGTTGTATCGAATAGTTTAGCCAATAATGCATAGCCTACGTAGGGATTATCCATAAAGATAGCGTTGCCTTGGTAATACGCTTTTGCTTCGTGAGGCAGGACAATGGCACTAGCCTGACATTGCTCTAGCTTAGCAAGTAATTTTTTATCGGAGACAAATGTAATATCGCCTAGGCCAGCGTTATCAAAGGTGGCAAGGCGACCGATCATTAATGCGGGCTCCCCATTTAGCTGACCATTTAATAGCTCAGCTAACTGCTGCAAACTGTATTTCATTGCAATAACCTATCTATTTTTTGCTAATTTCTTTAATGATTTTATCGGAAATATCTAGTGAAGGTTTAGAAAATACAATTTGTTCACCATTTAAAATAAGATCATATCCCTCTTTTTCTGCCACAGCATTGATAACATCTCGAACCATATTAAGCGCCTTTTGCTGTTCTTCACCTTGACGACGACGATTATCTTCTTCAAATGCTTTACGTTTTAATTTATATTCAGAAACCTTCACTTCAATGTTGCGTTGCATACTCGTTAAATCGCTTTCAGCCATCATTTCAGCGTCACGATTCAGGGTCGTTTCAAGTGTTGATATTTCTTTACCTAACTTTTGCAACTCTTCATAGCGCCCTTTAAACTCTTTCTCTAACTGTTTAATGATTCTTTCGCGTTGAGGAGTTTGTTGCATAATTTTGCTCGGGAAAACCACCGCTATTTTGTCTGCTTTTTCAGCAGCACTGAATGTTGATACCGATGTTAATGCAACTGCTAATGTCACTGCCTTAAAAAACATATTCATTTTGTAATTCCTTAAAATAAGTAAAGAGTCAGAAATGATAACCGAGAATATGAAGGTTACCATTTGCAAATTATATTGATAAAAATAAAGTTAGAAAGTTTCACCTATATTGAATGAGAAAATTGTACTAACGTCGCCTTTATATTCTTTAATTGGTTTTGCTAAGGTAAAAATAAGTGGTCCCATTGGTGAAATCCAAGTTAACTGCGTTCCAGCTGACACTCGAATTCGCCCTGGTTTTGAATAATCACCTAAATAGTCACAGTTATAAGAACAACTTAATTGACTGTAGTAACTATGGTCATATTCAGTATCCCATACTTCACCAGCATCAACAAAAATACTACTACGTACTTGGCGTGTATATGCTTCATCTAAGAATGGGAGCGGATAAATTATTTCTCCACTAATCGTATATTTCGCATTACCACCGACAGCGCTATTACTTGCAACAATTGAACTATTACCACCATCACTACCTTTATAAATAGCACGAGGTCCTACTGTATTACTTTCAAAACCACGTATGGTTCTATAACCACCGACAAAATAGTTTTCAAAGAAAGGCAGTACTTGGTCTTGGCCTTTATGTGTTCCATAGCCATTACCATAAGCCGCAGAGAAACGAACTAGTGTTGTCCAATCGCCATCTTCAGTAATACGCTGGTAATTACTAAAATCATAATTAACTTTAAAATATTGTAAATCAGAGCCTGGAATAGTGACTTTACCCCCTAAGGTATGTTTCATACCTTGCGTAGCTAACTGACCTTTATCAAGCGTGTTTCTCGTCCATCTTGCAGTAAAATCAAAGTTTTGGAAATTAACCGTTCCATCTGAATCTAATTCAGAACTGTAGATGCTCCAAAATTTACTAATTTGCTCATAGGATTTTAACTGTGAAATACCATTATTCTCCCAACCAATACTGAAGCCCAAACGGTTGGTTTCATTAACTGGGAAACCTGAACTCAATCTTAGACCATAAGTGGTATTGGTATAATCAACAATATTAGCATCGCCAGCTGTAAATTTATCGTAATAAATACGACCGCCGCCACTCACACCGTCTTTGGTTAGATAGGGAGTCGTATAGCTAAGATTAACACCAATGCTATATTCATTCTTTTTCGCTTCAATAGCGACTTTATCACCCGATCCAAGAAAGTTATTTTGTTGCACACCAGCAGTCAAACTTAAACCAGACTCTGTCCCGAAACCAACCCCCGCATTAAATGAACCTGAAGGTTGCTCCTCTACCTTAATCGCAACATCAACCAAATCATCGGAAAGTCGTTCAGTTTCAATATCCACTTTGGAGAAAAAACCAAGGCGATTTAATCGCGTTTTAGATAACTCTATTTTTTCACTAGATAACCAACCACCTTCCATTTGTCGTAGTTCGCGACGTAACACGACATCTTTGGTCACTGTATTTCCAGAAATATTGATGTGGCGAACATAACCACGTTGTCCTGGCTCAACTGAAAAGTTAACCGCAACGGTCTTCGTTTCATCATCTATTTCGGGGTAGGTCGTTATTTCAGGGTATGCATAACCTAAACGACCAAAATATTTGCTGATACTCTGTTCGGCAAATGAGATTTCAGATGCGGAATAGACATCACCTTTTTTAAAGGGAATAAGCGAGGCAATATCATCATCTTTCCCTAATAAGTTACCAATGAATTTAACATCAGCAACTTTGTAAATGTCACCTTCTTTAATATTGACAGTGACATAGACACCTTTTCTATTTGGTGTTAATGCAACTTGTGCTTCATCAATAGCAAAGCGAATATAACCACGGTCTAGGTAATAACTTTTAATGACCTCTAAATCACCCGCCAATTTTTGCTTTTGATAATTATCATCTGCAAAAAAGTCCCACCAACCACCAGAATCACTTAACGTTAAACGTTTGAGGAGATGCTCATCAGAATAAATAGTGTTACCAACAATGTTAATTTGTTCGATTTTCGCTGTTAATCCTTCATGAAAAACGAACTGTAAAGAGACTCGATTACGTGGTAGATTCGTCACCTTTGTATCAACTTGTGCACTGTATTTACCAACGCTATGGTAAAAATCTTCGAGACTTTTAGCGATACCTGCAAGCGTTGTTCTATCTAATGTTTCACCCACTTGAATTGAAGATGCTTTTAAAGAATCAAGAATCTGTTCTTCAGTTAACTTATTATTATCAACCAAATCAATATTACTGATAGTAGGACGTTCTTCCACTTTAAATATCAGAACATCGCCTTCTTTGTATAACTCAATTGCGTCAAAGTGCCCACTGGCATAAAGCTTTTTTACCGCCTTAGATAAATCATAATCATCAACCGTATCACCTTCTCGAATAGGTAAACTTAACAAAGCAGCACCCAATGTTACCCTTTGTAAACCTTTAAACTGTAAATCGCTTATGGTGAATTTCTCAGCAGCGACAGAGAGAGAAAAACAACTGCTGATAATGAATGCAATTATAAATAGATGTCTATTGATCATTTTATTCGTTAGTCCTTTGCAACACTTATATTGGTGTTTTTTTATACAACGCGCTAGAGGCCGTTTTCTTATATAATCACAAGTTTCAACACAGGGAAAAAACCATTCGCGATCACGATATAATTATTATTTAAGTAATAATCGCAGTTAATAAAGTAATGTAGTGCAATTCATACAACCGTTCACTTTACAGTAAGTTAAAATCATTCAAAATGGCGACGCTCATTAACATCATTAAAAGTGCAGCCCCCACCTTAAAACCAATTTCCTGAACTTTCTCGGGAATAGGTTTTCCAGTTACTAGCTCAACAAAATAATAAAACAGATGCCCTCCATCCAATACAGGCAGGGGTATTAAATTCATTAACCCCAAATTAACACTAATTAAACCTAAAAAACCTAAAAAATATTCAATACCGTAGTTGGCACTCATTCCAGCGCCTTTGGCAATGGAAACAGGGCCACTCAAATTGGTAATCGCAACATCACCCGTTATCAATTTAACGAGCGTATCAAAGGTTAATTTTGTTAACTGTGCAGTTTTTTCTACCCCTTTAATAACAGCATCAATCGGTGAAAACTGTAATTTAACACGGTATGACTCAGGAAATGAATCAATTAATGGTGCAGCCCCAATATAACCTTGCAACAAATCCGACTCTACCCGCCTTGCATCTGGTGTCAAGTTTAATAGCGAGGTCATTGTGCCTCTTTCAATTTCAACTTTCAGCGTTTGATTAGCATTTTTCTGAATTAGTTCAACAAATTCATTCCAATCGCTTAATTTAACGCCGTTAATAGCTTGTAACTTATCCCCTACTTGTAGGCCCGCTCTCTGTGCAGCCCCTCCTTCAACGACATCTGCTATCTCAAGATGAATATTAGGAAAATAAGGAATAAATCCTAAACTTGAGATTATCGACTTTTTTTTTGGCATCGAATGCCCAATTTTGTAATGAGACCACAAATGTTTGTGAAGGTTCACTAGCAGTTAAGCTATTATCACTATTTACAGGTTGAACGGTGATATTAAAAGCATTTTCGCCAATTTGCGCGACGAGTGCTAAGTTAAGTTCTTCCCAGTCATTTATTTTCTGGTCATTGATAGCAATAACTTGAAAAGGTGTTGCACTTTTAACAATACTAACGGGGCTATCAACGATAGTGTCATTAATAATAGGTTTGCTGCTATTGACTCCAATCATATACATCATCGCAAAGACAATGATGGCAAGTAAAAAATTTGCCAATGGACCTGCAGCAACTATCGAAATACGTTGCCATACACTCTTTTTATCAAACGCATATTGTTGTTCATCATCGGCAACGGATTCAACACGGCCATCTAACATTTTCACATAGCCGCCAAGTGGAATCGCTGCAATGACGAATTCAGTACCAAAACGGTCAATACGTTTATAAAGTACTTTGCCAAAACCGATAGAAAAACGATGCACCCGAACACCACAACGCCTAGCTACCCAGAAATGTCCAAACTCATGAATAGCAACTAGAATACTTAAGGCGATAACAAATGCCGCCAAATTCCATAAACCACCTAACATAAAATATCTCTTTTAATTATCTCTTTAGCCTGGCGCTTGGCATCGCCATCGACAAACAACAAATCTTCAATAGCTGTTATCTCTTGATGCGCAGTCAAATTTAGGACGCGCTCAACAAGCTGTGAAATTTGTGTAAATTTAATCTGCTTATTTAAAAATGCAGATACGGCGATTTCATTAACTGCATTTAGTATCGTGGTAGCATGCTGCCCTTGATAACAGGCATCTATCGCCAATTTCAAACAAGGGTAACGCGCATAATCAGGCTTTTCGAAGGTAAAATTAACACCGGAGGAAAAGTCAAAAGCCCCCGCCCCGCTGTTAATTCGCCTATTACCGCCCATTACATAGGCAATAGGAATGCGCATATCGGGATTCCCCATTTGTGCAATCACACTGCCATCTTTGTACTGTACCATTGAATGAATGACGGACTGAGGATGAATAACAACCTGCAACTGTTCCTGTGATGCATTAAATAACCAACGCGCTTCGATATACTCAAGCCCTTTATTCATCATCGTTGCGGAATCGACAGATATTTTTTGTCCCATCGACCAATTAGGGTGCTTAACTGCTAATGCGGGGGTAATTTCTGAGAATGAAGCAAGAGTCTTGTTAAGAAACGGCCCGCCAGAGCCGGTCAACAATATTTTATCAACACCGGCAGCATTTAAATCACAGGCGCCGATGCTAGTTTGTAGTTCAGGGGATAGCGCTTGATAAATGGCATTATGTTCGCTGTCCACTGGCCATAACTTGGCGCCCGATTTTAATACAGCCTCAATAAACAAAGCCCCTGACATGACCAATGATTCTTTATTGGCTAAGAATATTTCCTTACCTGCGTTTACAGCGGCCATCGTCGTTTTCAAACCAGCACCACCGACGATTGCGGCCATCACACTATCAATTTCATTGCTAGCAAGTAATTGTAACAGTTCAGATTCACTATCGAGTATATGACAGGGTAATTTAGCTTGTTTACACAACTCAGCCAAACATAATCGACTGACTGAATCACTCATTGAAACATAGCTAGGGCGAAATTCTTGACACAGAGAAAACATTTTATCAACGCTAGTCGACGCCCCCAATAACGTTATTTTGTATAACTCGGGATTAGCGCGACAAACTGCGAGTGTACTTGCTCCAATAGATCCTGTCGCACCTAAAATGGCCAGTTTTTTCATAAATCAATTAAGCCATGTTAAATAAATAAAAGCAAAAACAGGCACTGCGGCGGTTAAGCTATCAATGCGATCTAGAATACCGCCATGACCAGGTAATAAATTACCGCTATCCTTTAAGCCAGCTTCACGCTTTAAAATACTTTCATTAAGATCACCGAGTGCAGAAACGATGTTAGTAATCAAAGCAGCTACAAAAAAGATGACCATTTTATCATTAGGAATCGCAAAATAGAGACTGGCCAAAAAAGCCACCAACATCGAACTACATAAACCGCCAAAAAATCCCTCACGAGTTTTACCTGGGCTTACATTAGGAGCTAATTTATGTTTACCGAACTTTTTACCAACAAAATAAGCACCAGTATCGGCGGCCCAGACGATTAAAAATACCAACATTAAAAGTTGAGCGCCAAAATAAAAGTCATGGTGCATATTAATTGAGCGTATCGTGACCATTCCCCAGAAAAACGGAATCAAAGTGCATAAACCAAACAAGCTCTTTATGGTTTTACTATTTTTCCAAATAGCAGCGCTACGCGGGTAGGAACTCACTATTATTAATGAAATACCCCACCAAATAACCGCAGCCATTAAGCCATAATTAATATAAGGGTTAATGACGCCATTTACCCATATTAGCGGAACAGGCATAAACAATAACGTTGCACCTAAAATGAGTGCGAATGAATAAAATACAAAATTGCACCCACCTTGATTAACAAAGCCTCCCCACTCTTTACTTGCAAGCAAAAATATAGCAGCGCTAAGCAGCATAAATAATTTAAGTGGTAGAAAGAAAATGCCAGCAATTGCCAGCGGTGCCAAAATTAAAGCCGTTATAATTCGTTGTTTCACAGAAATACCCTGTTAAATTCAGTTGTTTTTTGCAACTAGGCTGAACTGTTGCCGTTTACCTGTTCACTTGTCATTCCGAAGCGGCGCTCTTTACCTGAGAATATATCTAATGCATGTTGAAAAGCCACATTATCAAAGTCTGGCCATAAAACATCTGTGAAATAAAGCTCGGCATAGGCAAGTTGCCATAGTAAAAAGTTACTTATACGATGGTCGCCACCCGTTCGAATCATGAGATCGACCTCAGGTAGTTGATGTAAAGTCATTAACTTACTTAGCAAAGCCTCATCAATATCTTGCTCAGCCAATTCCCCCTGAGCAACTAATTTAGCTATTTTTTTAGCCGCTTGGGTCATATCCCATCGACCACCATAATTTGCAGCTACATTAACGACTAAGCCTGTATTATTTTCAGTAAGTTGCTCAGCTTCAAGTACTTTTTTCTGTAAACGCTGACTAAACCCCGTTAATTCACCAATTATCTTTAATTTAATATTATGCTTATTTAATTTTTTGACTTCACTACCGAGGACAGTAAAAAAAAGTTCCATTAACATATTGACCTCGCGTTCGGGTCGTTTCCAATTTTCACTGCTAAATGCAAAAATTGTCAATGCTTGGATCTTTTTTTCTGTAGCAAATGCGATTGCCTTACGTAACGACTTTACACCATGTTTATGACCAAAAACACGATGTTTACCATTACGTTCAGCCCAACGTCCATTGCCATCCATAATAATAGCAACGTGTTGAGGCATTTTTTTTTGCAGATTTGATGCTACCACATAGAACCTTAATGATATAAAAATCTATTATTGTGGCCCAACGTAGCTAGAAAAAGCCACATTGGGCAAATTGAATTAAACTTCCAATAACTCTTTTTCTTTTACCGAGAGGATCTCTTCAATTTGTTTAATATACTCATCCGTTGTTTTTTGTACTAAATCTTCACCAACACGTAGTTCATCTTCACTAATATCTTTATCTTTTTCCAACGTTTTAAGGTCATTATTTGCATCTCGACGAATATTACGAATAGCAATACGCGCATTTTCAGCTTCACCACGAACGACTTTAATTAAATCTCGACGTCTTTCTTCCGTCAACGGAGGTAATGGAATACGGATAACCGTTCCAGCAGACATAGGATTTAATCCCAAATTAGATCCCATGATTGCTTTTTCAACTGGCTTAATTAGCGATGCATCAAAAACAGTTACCGTCAAAGTACGTGCATCTTCAGTTGATACATTACCGACTTGACGCAATGGTGCATTACTGCCGTAATAAGGAACAGTAATACCATCTAATAGGCTAGGATGAGCACGACCAGTACGAATTTTTGCAAGCTGTCCTTTAAACGACTCAACAGTTTTGCCCATGCGAACTTGCGCATCATTTTTCACTTCATTTATCATAATATTCCCCGTAATAACTTAATCTTCGTTGTTATATTATTGCTATTCATTCGGTTGGTTGCAATGCGTAATCGTTGTACCTTCTTGCTCACCTAAAACAACGCGACTCAATGCGCCTGGTTTGTTCATGTTAAAAACACGTATTGGTAAGCTATGATCTCTCGCTAATGTAAATGCAGCTAAGTCCATGACTTGCAGCTCTTTTTCAAGTACAACTGAATAGTCTATCTCAGTATATAGTTTTGCGTCAGGATTTTTAACCGGATCTGCGTCATACACCCCATCTACTTTCGTTCCCTTTAACACAGCATCAGCTTCAATTTCGATACCACGTAAACAAGCTGCAGAATCAGTGGTAAAAAAAGGATTGCCAGTACCCGCTGAAAAAATAACCACGGTACCTAATTTTAGATGCTTAATGGCAGCTGCCCAGTTGTAGTCATCACAGACTCCGTTCAGTGGAATAGCAGACATTAAACGAGAATTAACATGAGCGCGATGTAGGGCATCGCGCATCGCCAAACCGTTCATTACCGTTGCTAGCATTCCCATGTGATCGCCTACAACACGGTTCATACCTGCATTAGCTAAACCAGCGCCACGGAATATATTACCACCACCAATAACCAAACCAACTTGAACACCAGCTTCAACTAAAGATTTAATCTCTAACGCCATGCGATCCAATACTTTAGGATCGATACCAAAACCCTCTTCTCCGACTAATGCTTCACCACTTAGCTTTAATAGAATTCGACGATATGCAGATTTAGGATTTGTGCTCATAATGTGTGTTCCTCGATGTAAACATATTAGTAATCATGTTAATTAACTAACTTTCAACTCTTTTATATGAAATTAATGAATTAACAAAACAACTACTTATACCAATCGGATTAAGTATGTGATCTAAATTTTGCGCAGGAAAAATGGCTTAATTTGAGGCGTAAGTTGACGCAAATGGTTGTTCCCTTTGCGAAACTTACAACAAAAAAGTAAGTTATTTTAACCAGTAAAATAGAGCCGCTATTTATTCCGATTGGTATTATAATATAAAAGAACCGCAGGCTGGCCGCGGTTCTTTTCAAAAGCCTATTTTAAAATAGATTATTTAGAGCTAGCAGCCATAGTAGCAGCAACTTCAGCAGCAAAATCTTCTACTGGCTTCTCAATACCTTCACCTACTTCTAAACGGATGAAAGTAACAACATCTGCACCAGCACCTTTAAGTAACTTAGCAACAGTCATTGATGGATCTTTAACGAACGCTTGACCAGTAAGACTAACTTCACCAGTAAATTTAGCCATACGACCAGAAACCATTTTTTCAGCGATTTCAGCAGGTTTACCGCTATCAACTGCGATTTGTAGTTGAATTTCTTTCTCTTTAGCAACTACTTCTGCAGGTACATCTTCAGGTTTAACAAACTGAGGTGAAGCCGCAGCAACATGCATCGCAAGATCTTTAGCAAGATCTTCATCACCGCCTTTAAGTACAGTAATAACGCCTATTTTGCCACCATGCACGTATGCACCAAGGTTTTCACCTTCAACAATTTGCAAACGACGAATAGAGATGTTTTCACCGATCTTAGCGACTAAATTTTCACGAGCTTCTTCAACTGTGCCGCCATCGTATGCTGCAGCGCTTAACGCTTCTACAGAATCAATTTTGTTTGCAAGCGCAATATCAGCCGCTGCATTAGCAAACGCAACAAAACTTTTGTCCATTGCAACGAAGTCTGTTTCACAGTTAACTTCAGCAATAAGTGCCACATTACCAGCAACTTTAGCTAGTACCACACCTTCAGCCGCAATACGTCCAGCTTTTTTAGCCGCTTTAATTGCACCTGATTTACGCATATTTTCAATTGCTAGCTCGATGTCGCCATCCGCTTCAACTAATGCTTTTTTACAATCCATCATACCCGCTGCAGTGCGGTCACGAAGTTCTTTAACTTGCTTAGCCGTAATAGCCATTGTCGAATTCCTATTATTAGTTCTATAAAAAAGGGGCCACTAAGGCCCCTGATAACCAACCAGAGATTGGCTAATAAGAGCTTCTATATTATAGAAGTGCTTATTTCTCAGCTGTTTCTTCAACAAAACCGTCTGCTTCAGCCGCTACTACTAGATCTTGTGCACGACCTTCTTTAACAGTCAATGCAGCTGCATCTAAGTACAGTTTGATAGCACGGATAGCATCATCGTTACCAGGAACGATGAAATCGATGTTATCTGGGCATGAGTTAGTATCTACAACAGCAATAACAGGAATACCTAGGTTATTCGCTTCTTTGATTGCAATGTGTTCATGATCAGCATCGATTACGAAAATTACATCTGGGATACCACCCATGTTTTTGATACCACCAAGAGTTTGCTCAAGCTTCTCTAATTCACGAGAACGCATTAGCGCTTCTTTCTTAGTTAGCTTGTCAAAAGTACCATCTTGGCTTTGAACTTCAAGGTCTTTCAAACGTTTGATCGATTGACGAACTGTTTTCCAGTTAGTCAACATACCACCTAACCAACGGTGATTTACATAGAATTGATCACAAGCAATTGCTGTTTCTTTGATCGCTTCAGATGCAGCACGTTTAGTACCAACAAATAGAACTTTACCTTTTTTAGCTGCTTTAGCTTCTAAAAAGTTAAGTGCTTGGTTAAACATTGGAACTGTTTTTTCAAGGTTGATGATATGAACTTTATTACGAGCACCAAAAATGAAAGGTTTCATTTTTGGGTTCCAGTAACGAGTTTGGTGACCAAAATGTACGCCAGCTTGTAGCATATCGCGCATTGATACGTTTGCCATTAGAATTTCCTTTATAGGGGGTTAGGCCTCCACACATCCCATACGCTCGACCCCATATTCATTAGAATAAAAGGCACCCCGAGTTACGTGACGATGCGTGTGTGTTATGTAAAATAGTCCATCCGTTTTCATAGTGAAAAGTACGGTTAAACTAAAAATTAAGTTATCGAGATAAATGACAACAAACTGAAGTCATAAACTCGGTGCGCTTTATACCACATTTAGCTATGAAACTTCAAGATACAATATTCAAATGAGAAGGAAACGTTTCTAGTTAGTGTTTTAAAATTCCACATAAATCGCAGCACCTAAGTGGCATAATTAAACGTAAAACAAGGAATGGATTTAACTTCGTCATTGATAATAAATAGTGATAGCGATAACAGAGGTTATCGCTATCACTAACTAAAGCTGAGCGACAACCAATTTTATTAATAGGAAAAATTTTTTTGCACTGATTGCCCGCAACATAGCAGGTTGTTATTGCTTACTGTTCCTCCACATCTTGCTCAATGAACTCCTCTTGCTCTGCGGCCTCTTCGCTATATTCCTCTTGCTCTACAGGCTGCTCATCGGCGTATTCATCCCTCTCAGCCACCTCATCAATATATTCCTCTTGCTCTGCTGGTTGCTGATCAATAATTTCCTCTTGCTCAACGCCCTCATCTAAATATTCTTGTTGCTCTAATGTTGCAATATTTTCTTCACTTTCGTTATTATATTCATCGCTATAAGCAATGCTTGCTAGCATATTCATTGAAATAAAAACAACTAGGAATTTTTTCATTATAATCTCCATTTTAATTTTGTAATGACAAACTTAGTTCGTTCATCCAAGATATAATTTACTACATCAATTAAAGCAATTATTTACAAAAATAAATACGACGATTCAACTAACAAACATAAATTTCACAGCGCTTCTTTAGTAACTTAAGCTTCCAATATACGGATTGAAATTGCTGCGGCAGAGGTACGGTTATCAACCCCTAATTTTTTATAAATTTGCTCCAAATGTTTATTCACCGTGCGCGGACTCATCGCTAATATTTGCGCAATTTCCCAGCTAGTTTTACCATACGAGAGCCAATATAGAACCTCTGATTCTCTATTGGTGATCGGTAATTTTTCCTTTAGATCCTGTGGACTTTTCTGCAGTTGCTTTTGCACTATGCGCAAAAGATGCATGTTATCCTGCTGTCTTTCATACAGCACTTCAATCGCTTCTGCGAAACAAGTAACGGTTAAATTAGCGCGTTTCTCCTGACTTAGCCAACGCTCAATTAAACTGGCTAACGTTGCCCATGGGCTAATATCATCGGCTGATATTTTTTCTATTAGCTCATGCACATGAGGAGTGGCCCAAGATAAGCGCCCTGCGTTACTCACACAAAAAACATTTTTACCAGCATGGTCAAGCGCACTTTGTGCACTTAGCGCTAAACGTGCTGTTTCAATATGTCTTTTAATACGCACGATAACTTCATCGGGTAAAATAGGCTTGGTCACGTAATCGACGCCACCTGACTCAAAACCTTTGACGATATCCTCAACTTCACTTAATCCCGTCATAAAAATGATCGGAGTATGAGGTAGAATCGCTTTCAAACGCCGACAGGTTTCAAAGCCATCCATTTCAGGCATCATGGCATCCAAGAGCACCACATCGGGCGGCACTTTTTCAGCTATCGATAGTGCTTGTGCTCCATTGAGTGCAACAAGTGCCGTATAGCCTTGGCTATTAAGTGCGACATTTAGCATACCTAATGATTCCGGTGAATCGTCAACCACTAGTACTACATCACTGCTTTCATGCTTCATTGCTAAGCTCTCTTAAATATTCAATAATTTTAGGGAAATTACACACATCAACATACTCTATAATTTGTGCTGCGCTATCTTCCGGAAAATTATAGTTGCTTTCTATCTCAGCAAATTTATCTTTAAAACCAGAAAGATAACCGATTTCAGCAAGCGATATTAAAGCTTGATATTGTTCGCTTGGCACCGACGGCATACTGTTTTTAATCAAGCTTTCTTTCTGTAACAACGGATCAACTTCACTTTCTTGATAGCGCCATTGCAGATCCAATAATTGTGCTATTTTGCCTAGTAATGCATTTAAATTAACGGGTTTAGCAATATAACCGTTATGGTAACCTTCAGCCTGTAAATTATATTCTGCATCACGGGCATTCGCCGACACCATTAAGACAGGCAGAGTATAATGGTCGTCACGTATCATTTTGACCATCTGCCACCCATTGATATCGGGCATACGCACATCTAATAAAATCAAATCAACATTTCTTGTCTGCAAATGCACAAAACCTTGCTCAGCATTTTCAGCGAGCAACAGATCAAAACCGAGTGGGATGAGTAAATCAGACATTAAAGCCCGTTGATTCGGATCATCATCAACCACTAATAGCACTTGTTTTCTGCCCGTGTAGCCAACCACATCCGATTGGTTATATTCTGGTTCTTTGGGATCTTTGTGCAATTTGAATAACATTAAACGAAAATTGAAGGTAGAGCCTTGACCCACACCACTTGTTAAACTAATTTCCCCCCCCATTAACTCCGCTAATGAACGTGAAATCGTTAAGCCAAGCCCGTTCCTGCAATTGCTTGGGTACGCGCATTGCGGATCTGTTCAAAGGGTTGAAAAATACGTGCTTGATTGCTTTTGGCAATACCGACACCAGTATCAATAATACTAAAATTAGCAACCTCACTGCGATAAGTAACCTTGAACGTGACGGAGCCTTGTTCCGTATATTTAATAGCATTAGAGATGAGGTTAATTAGAATCTGTCTAAATCTTTGTTTATCGGTTGCCACATAATCAGGCAAATTAGGGCTCGCGATATAATAAAATTTCAACCCTTTTTTACTTGCCTGCATCTGAAACATGGCGACCAGTTGCTGTAAAATCGCTTTTAAATTAAATTCATCGCGCTGTAAATTAACCCGCCCCGCTTCAATTTTTGATATTTCTAATAAACCTTCAATTAAATCGGCCAAATGCTCGCCATTACGCTTAACAATGGCAATGGTTTCGCGCTGTTTAGCTGGTAATGCTTGGTCACGACTTAATAGTTGGGCATATCCTAGCAAGACATTTAATGGGGTACGTAATTCATGGCTTAACCCCGCTAAATAACGACTTTTCGCTTCATTGGCAGCCTCGGCAACTTCCTTGGCACGCTGTAGCTCTTCCGAAGTCTTTTCATGGGCACTAATTTCATCGGCAAGGGCATCGGTTTGTGAACGCAACTCTTGCAACGCATATTGATTGCCACTTCGCGCAAGAATAAATAACCAACTCACCACACCAATAATAATCACCAACAGAAAAAAGATTTTTACTAAGGTAATAGCAAACACTTGCTTAACGTCGGGTTCATTGACCGGAACTTGTAGATAGATCAGAAATAAAATACCCGCTCCGATACAGCTTATACCAAGGGTAACCGCGATAAATTGCATTAACGGAGTGGTCATTTTTTGTAACAATTGCGTTGTAAAAAAACGGCTAAAAAAGTGCTGTGCTTGCTGTGAAATGGTTGCCTTAGCACGACATTTATCACCACAACGAACATCTAAACTACAACATAAGGAGCAGATAGCTTTACCATAAGCTGGGCAAAAGGTCATATCTTCACCATCGAATTCATTTTCACAAATATGACAGCGGGTAATTGATGTAATACGTTTGTTATCCATACCAACCAAATAATACTTCCCCTTGGTAAGCCAGCCAATTAAAGGGACCGTGATAAAAGGTATGAAACAGGCTACAAATGAGGCAAGAGCCTCAACCGTTTCTCCATAAAACCCCAAATGTGCAGTAAATCCAGCAAATGAAGCCAAGCACATTGAGCCAACACCAACGGGGTTAATATCGTAGAGATGTGAACGCTTAAATTCGATATGCTTAGGGCTGATCCCCAAGGGCTTATTAATGATTAAATCTGCAACCACAGAACTCAACCACGCCAACACAATAACCGAATACACCGATAACATACTGGCAATCGTTTGATAGATCCCCAACTCCATTAACAGCAGTGCGATGGCAATATTAAAAAGCATCCACACCACCCGCCCAGGATGGTTATGGGTCACCCGCGAGAAAAAATTAGACCAAGCTAAGGATCCCGCATAGGCATTCGCAACATTAATTTTAAGTTGAGAAATAACCACGAAAGTACAGGCAACAATCATACTGACATTGGGGTTATCAAAGACATAACCGTATGCCAATTGATACATGTGTGCAGGATCGCCCGCTAGATCAATCGCCACCCCTTGCTGCAAGGCAAAATATGCTAAAAAGGAGCCTAACAATAACTTCAAAGCACCAAAAATCATCCAACCTGGGCCGCCAGCAATCAGCGCAACCCACCAACGCCAAGCCTCTTGCTGCGGTTTCTCTGGCAAGAAACGCAGAAAATCAACTTGCTCACCAATCTGTGCCACTAGGGATAACAACACCGCAGAAGCGGCACCAAAGAGGAGTAGATTAAAAGAGCTAGCAGCCTGCCCAGCTTGCCCCGTAAAGGCAAGCCAATCATCAATCTGCGTATCTGCATGTGTAAAAACAAAAAATAAGGGCAGTAATTGTAATGCAATCCAGATAGGTTGCGTCCACACCTGAAAACGGCTGATATAGGTGATACCATGTGTCACTAAGGGGATGACTAATAGGGCGCTAAGCACATAGCAGATCGATAGTGGTATTGCGAAAAGAATATGTAACGCCATCGACATGATTGCCGCTTCTAGCGCAAAAAAGATAAAGGTAAAGGAAGCATATATCAGCGACGCAATTGTCGAACCAATATAACCAAATCCAGCGCCTCGGCTGAGCAAGTCAATATCAACGCCATATTTGGCGGCGTAATAACTAATCGGTAATCCCGTAAAAAAGATGATCAGTGTGACCGCTAAAATCGCCCAAGCGGAATTCTCAAAACCGTAATTTAGGGTAATAGCCCCACCAATCGCTTCGAGTACTAAAAATGAAATAGTCCCCAATGCCGTAATGGCAATGTGATTTAAGGACCATTTACGCGCCCGTTTTGCGGTAAAACGTAATGCAAAATCTTCCATCATCTCGTTAGCAACGAGCTTATTATAGGTACGACGTGCCGTTATTATTTTTTGGTTAGAGAGCATAGATTACTGCTTAGTTGAATTATCCATTTTTCATTTTTACGCGCTGATCTTCTCATATTCTACATCAATAAGAGCTAATCAATATGCGTAATTTTACGTAGTCCCTTGCGCGTTTTTACGCATTTATTGCTTGTCATAATTCATAGATACTAATTCCACTTGAAGAAAGGTTGTGATTAAGGTTTTCACATCTACACAGTTAACACGTCATCATAAAGAAAGGGAACTAACTATGAAACTTAAAAAATTAATTGTTGCAAGTTCGATTGTTGCGAGCGGATTAATGACCAACGTTGCACATGCTGCAGATAACATTAAAGTCGGTGTTTTACACTCGTTGTCAGGCACGATGGCCATCAGTGAAACGACCCTTAAAGATACGGTATTAATGATGGTCGCAGACCAGAATGCCAAAGGCGGATTGCTGGGTAAAAAATTGGAAGCCGTGGTGGTAGATCCCGCCTCTAACTGGCCGCTATTTGCAGAAAAAGGACGTGAGCTGCTAGCAAAAGATAAGGTCGATGTCATTTTCGGTAGTTGGACTTCCGTTTCACGTAAATCGGTATTGCCCGTTTTAGAAGAGCTGAACGGCTTAATGTTCTACCCTGTACAATACGAAGGTGAAGAGTCATCTAAAAACGTATTCTACACGGGTGCAGCGCCAAACCAACAGGCGATTCCAGCCGTTGATTATCTAATGAATGATATCGGCGCACAACGCTGGGTGCTACTAGGAACAGATTACGTATATCCTCGTACAACCAATAAAATCCTGGAAGCTTACCTTATTTCCAAGGGTGTGAAGAAAGAAGATATTATGATCAACTACACCCCATTTGGTCACTCAGATTGGCAAAACATCGTTGCTGACGTGAAAAAATTCGGTTCAGAAGGTAAAAAAACAGCCGTGGTTTCTACCATTAATGGTGATGCAAATATTCCATTTTACAAAGAGTTAGGTAATCAAGGTATCACAGCTGAAGATATTCCTGTGATCGCATTCTCTGTTGGTGAAGAAGAGTTATCAGGCTTTGATACTAAACCTCTTGTCGGTCATCTTGCTGCATGGAACTACTTCCAAAGCGTTGAAACGCCAGAGAACACAGCCTTCATTGCTAGCTGGAAGAAGTACATTGGCGATAGCAAACGCGTTACTAACGATCCGATGGAAGCGACCTATATCGGTTTCAAAATGTGGGTGAAAGCGGTAGAAAAAGCAGGAACAACTGATGTTGATGCCGTTGAACAAGCGATGATTGGTATTGCTGTACCGAACTTAACGGGTGGTATCGCGGTCATGAATGCTAACCATCACCTATCAAAACCAGTATTAATTGGTGAAATCCAAGAAGATGGTCAATTTGAAGTGGTTTGGTCTACTCCTGATACGGTTATTGGCGATGCATGGTCTGACTTTTTACCAAGCTCTAAAAACCTCATTTCAGATTGGACTGCGCCAGTTAAATGCGGCAACTTTGATGTCACTACTGCCAAATGTTCTGGTCAAAAATTCTAAGCAAAGTTAAATAACCTTGACGGGAGGTGAGTTCACCTCCCTTTTTATGTAGTAAAAAATATAAAGGAAGAGATCATGTTGCGACTTTTTTCTGTGTTATTTTTCTGTTTAATGTCGTCATATACCTCTGCTACTAGTGACACACAAGAAACATCAACACTGGCACCACTCATCAAACAGTTACCAACGACTTCATTAAGAGAGATGGATGCATTAATCGAACAGATAGCAGATATACCATCACCGCAAGCAAAGCTGCTTCTCGAGAAATTACTCGATGGTGACCTCTATTATCTAAAAGCGAACAAACAAATCGTAGCGGTACAAATCAATGCAGAAAACAAATATCAACTCACGGATATTTTAACTAACGAAACACTCAACGCTGTCAGTAAATCCGCTATCAAAAAAGTAAAAACCAATAACTCACTGCGCGGACAAATTCGCACCCTCTTAGCGAACCTAAACTTAAGCAACAGCGATAGAACAATACGACTCGATGCCCTTAATCAATTACTTAATAATCCCAATGAATTAGGCTTAAAAACAGTAAAAAAACGAGTTAAAACCGAACAAGATAGAGAGATCCGTGAATTAATGGCTGATTTGTTATTAATCCATCAACTCGAAGTGGGCAGTGATGCTGAAAAAATGGTCGCGGCAGCACAATTAAAAGATAGCCTACAACCCGCAGTGAAAAATGCACTGGTACAACAGTTAGATAAATTAGCAACACAAGGTGAAAAAACAGAATTAAAAAGTGCATTAACCAATGCGATTGACAAAATAGAGCAACAAGCGACCATCTATCAGTTCGCAGAGCATCTCTTTTTTGGTTTGAGTTTAGGCTCGGTATTATTACTCGCGGCGATCGGTCTTGCGATTACCTTTGGGGTAATGGGCGTTATTAATATGGCGCATGGCGAAATGATGATGCTCGGTGCCTATACCACCTATGTTATTCAACAAACTTTTCCAACACTGATTGAGTATTCGCTATTAATGGCCATTCCTGCAGCTTTTGTCGTTTCAGGGTTAGTCGGCATATTGATTGAGCGTGGCGTGATCCGTTTCCTAAAGGGACGCCCCCTCGAAACACTATTGGCAACCTTTGGTATTAGTTTAATTTTACAACAATTAGTTAGAACCATATTCTCCCCCCTCAATCGTCAAGTAGAAGCCCCCCAATGGATGACGGGTTCACTGCAAATTAACCCTATTTTCTCATTAACTTATAACCGTTTATATATCATTCTCTTTTCGCTAATGGTGTTTTTCTCACTATTAATGATATTAAAGAAATCATCGCTGGGTTTACATGTGCGCGCTGTTTCACAAAATCGCGATATGGCCAGAGCACTGAGTATCAAAAGCTCATGGGTAGATGCCATTACCTTTGGTTTAGGATCTGGTATTGCTGGGATTGCCGGCGTTGTACTTAGCCAATTAACCAATGTTGGCCCCAACTTAGGACAAGCTTACATCATCGATTCCTTCCTCGTCGTGGTATTTGGCGGTGTTGGTAACCTATGGGGAACCTTGGTTGCGGCACTGACATTAGGTACATTTAATAAATTTTTAGAACCATGGATGGGGCCTGTACTGGCGAACATCATTGTTTTAGTCGGTTTAGTGCTGTTTATTCAAAAACGACCTAAAGGACTATTTCCACAGAAAGGGAGAGCAGCAGAATAATGAAAACTTTACTCAACTCAGCGACGTTTAAAGAACTTAAAAGTTTACATGTTGTTATCGCGATCTTATTTATCTCGACCCTTTATGTAAGCAGCTGTAATTTACTCTTTAGCGAGGGGACATTACTGCATGTCAGCGATTATACGGTTAGTTTATTAGGTAAATATCTCTGTTATGCCCTGCTTGCCCTCGCCGTTGACCTCGTTTGGGGCTATTGCGGTATTTTAAGCTTGGGTCACGGCGCATTTTTTGCACTCGGTGGTTATGCCATGGGGATGTATCTGATGCGTCAAATAGGGGATCGTGGTGTTTATGGCAATCCTGAACTACCCGATTTTATGGTCTTCTTAAACTGGACGGAACTGCCATGGTATTGGCTTGGTTCAAATAGCGTATTATTCACTATTGTGATGATCTTTGCGGGCCCCGGTTTATTAGCTTATATTTTTGGCAGCCTTGCTTTTCGCTCTCGGGTGAGTGGGGTTTATCTCTCGATCATGACACAGGCGATGACCTACGCACTGTTACTCTCATTCTTTCGCAATGAGATGGGCTTTGGTGGTAACAATGGATTAACCGACTTTAAAGAGATATTTGGTTTTTCATTGCAATCACCCAACACTAAATTAGCACTCTTTATCGCCACCGCTATTGCACTCGCGATTGGCTATGCGATCAGTGATTTCATTGTTAACTCGAAGATGGGACGCGTCGTGACCGCGATCCGAGATGCAGAAGATCGTGTACGCTTCGTCGGGTATAAGCCTGAGCACTATAAAGTATGGATATTTGTTGTCTCTGGGATGCTTGCTGGCTTAGCTGGCGCACTTTACGTGCCGCAGGTTGGTATTATTAATCCCGGTGAGTTTTCACCACTTAACTCAATTGAAATGGTTATTTGGGTCGCGATTGGTGGACGAGGAACCTTATATGGCGCATTGATTGGGGCGATAGTTGTAAGTTATGCTAAAACCCGTTTTACCGCCATCATGCCAGAAGCCTGGTTATTCGCTTTGGGAGGGTTGTTTGTATTAGTGACCTTACTATTACCAAAAGGTTTAGCGGGCCTACTTGGTAATCTACTTAATAAAATAGATCCCCCTCCCACATCCGACCAATTGGAAAAATCCCCCGCCACATCGACTCTTGCTGCGGAGAATAAATAATGATTATTGATAAAACAGGATCGCCCATCTCCTCAAAAGAGAATATCAGACCAGATACCACGCATGGCGTTATTCTTTATGTGGAAGGTGTTAGCGTTAGCTTTGACGGCTTTAAAGCCTTAAACGATCTCAATCTGTATATCAAAGATGGTGAATTGCGCTGTTTAATTGGTGCCAATGGCGCGGGTAAAACCACACTAATGGATGTCATAACGGGTAAAACTCGCCCTGATAGTGGCAAGGTAAACTTTGGTCAGCAGGTCGATCTGCTAAAATTAAATGAGTCGGAAATTGCACGTGCGGGTATTGGCCGTAAATTTCAAAAACCGACGGTCTTTGAGGCACTCTCTGTGGTTGAAAATATCGAACTCAGTCTTAAGGGCGATAAAGGTATTTGGACAGCACTGTTCCATAAATTAAGTGGCGAACAGCAAGATAAACTTGATGATGTACTTACAACCATCGGCCTCACCGCTGAACGCAACTATCCCGCAGGACGTCTATCACATGGACAAAAACAGTGGTTAGAGATAGGCATGTTACTCGCTGCTGAGCCTCGTTTACTCTTAGTTGATGAACCCGTGGCAGGTATGACGGCACAGGAGACAGAGCGCACGGCGGAACTATTAACCTCCTTAGCAGGAAAACATTCCGTTGTTGTGGTTGAACATGATATGGCTTTTGTTCGCTCCATTGCCCGTAAAGTGACCGTACTACACCAAGGTTCGGTGTTAGCAGAAGGAAGCATGGATGAAATACAAGCCAACAAAAATGTCAGAGAAGTTTATTTAGGTGAGGAGCAAGCTTAACCATGATTGAATTAAAATCAGTGAATCAAAAATATGGCGGCACACAAATTTTGTGGGATCTTGACCTAAAAATAGAGAAAGGCTCACGCACCTGTATCATGGGACGTAATGGGGTAGGTAAAACCACCCTACTCAAAACCATCATGGGACTATTACCCATTAGCTCAGGCAGCATCACCATTAACGATATCGACATGAGTAAAAGTAGCGTCGAGAAACGTCCAGAGATTGGGGTTGGCTACGTACCACAGGGGCGACACATATTCCCACAACTGACGGTAGAAGAGAATTTAAAAATAAGTTTGAACTGTTCACGCCAAGAGAGCCGTATCATCCCTACTCACATCTATCGACTTTTTCCCGTGCTAAAAGAGATGCTTAATCGTCGAGGGGGGGATTTATCCGGCGGGCAGCAACAGCAGTTGGCTATTGCCAGAGCCTTAGTGCTCAACCCAGATATTTTAATATTAGATGAGCCCAATGAGGGCATTCAACCCAACATCGTTCAACTCATTCGAGATGTGTTGTTGAAATTAAATAAAGAGATGGGGATGACCATTATTTTGGTGGAGCAAAAACTCCCCTTTGCACGCGCTGTGGGTGAAAATTTCCACCTCATGGAAAAAGGTCAGGTCATTGCCTCGGGTGAAATGAGTGAATTAACTGATGAATTAGTTGGCAAACACTTAGCAGTGTAATAAATTAACCCATAATGAAAAATGATAACCATGGATGTCTCATTTAATCATGTTAACAAGTACAGTAGAAAAACCGATAAAAAATCAATGGCTTGCTAGTTTAAGGTTAGAGTTTAGTGATACCGCTGTTGGTACACAACTAACCCGGACGCAACGCCAAGGGCCATTATCGGTCCAAAAAGCCTTTTATCCTGAAGGCCGAGATTGTGCACATATTTATCTGTTACATCCACCTGCAGGGATAGTCTCAGGCGATGAGCTACGTATCTCCGTTGCGATTAATACCAATGCCCATTTACTTTTCACCACCCCTGGTGCAGGGCGTTTCTATCGCGCGCGTGAAGATTTATCCATTGGTGATACTAAACAGAGTCAAATCACCACACTGCAAATCGCGAAACAAGGTAAATGTGAAAATTTTCCACAGGAAACCATTGTCTATGAAGGCGCAGATGGCTTTAACTGCGTTGATATTGAACTCAGCTCAGAGAGCACTTATCTGGGTTGGGACATTACCTGCCTTGGTTTACCCGATTCAGGGCAATATTTTAAAAAGGGTAAATATTGTCAATTAAATCGCCTTTTCTGCGATGGTAAGCTGATTTACCATGACCGTATCGCCCTATCAAGTGATAATAATATTCTCCACCATCCAGCAGGCTTAGCTGGTCATAGCGTATTTGCTACTTTTTTAGTTTACGCTCGTCAACAATTAGGCAGCGCCTTGCAACGTAAAGAGTTAGTCGAACAACTACGTGAACTAATGATTAAATCACAATCTGAACAAAAAATTAGTATCACCGATATTAATGGCTTATTAGTGATCCGCTATTTAGGCCAGCATGCACAGGAGTGCAAAGGGTTATTTATCTCTCTATGGCAGATATTGAGGCCGCTTCTGTTAGATAAAATAGCTATTCAACCGCGTATTTGGCATACATAAAAAGAGACCATTATGGATTTATTACCGAGAGAAAAAGACAAGCTATTAATTTTTACCGCAGCGTTATTGGCTGAGCGCCGTTTAAATCGCGGTTTAAAACTCAATTATCCAGAAGCGATGGCTTATATTTCGATGGAGATCATCGAAGGGGCGCGTGATGGAAAAAGCGTGGCTGAGATGATGGATTATGGCCGTACCCTACTGACTCGAGAACAGGTGATGGAAGGCGTTGCAGAATTAATCCCCGAAGTACAAGTTGAAGCAACCTTTCCCGATGGCACCAAGTTAGTCACAGTGCACAACCCGATTATTTAGTGGAGTAAATTATGATTCCAGGTGAAATAAAAACAGACGCCGGCGAACACCAACTCAATGTCGGATGTGAAAAAATAGAGGTGAACGTTGCTAACTCAGGTGATAGACCTATCCAAATCGGGTCGCATTATCATTTTTATGAAGTGAATCCAGCCTTAAAATTTGATCGTGAAAAATGTAAAGGCTTCCGTCTTGATATCACATCAGGCACCGCGGTGCGTTTCGAACCCGGGCAACAACGACAAGTTACATTAATTGCCTATCGTGGTAAACGTCGCGTGTTTGGCTTTCGCGCAACAGTTCAAGGAGATCTCTAAGATGGCTACAATTGATAAGCATTCCTATGCCCATATGTTTGGACCAACGGTCGGAGACAGAGTGCGCCTTGGTGATACCGACCTTTGGCTAGAAGTAGAAAAAGATTACACGGAGTATGGCGAAGAAGTTAAATTTGGTGGCGGTAAGGTGATCCGTGATGGCATGGGACAAAGCCAAGCATCCTGTTTTGATACCGTCGACCTCGTCATCACCAATGCACTAATCCTCGACCACTGGGGAATAGTTAAGGCCGATATTGGCATTAAAGATGGCCGAATCACGATTATTGGTAAAGCGGGTAACCCAGATATCCAAGATAACATTGATATTGAAGTGGGCCCAGGAACCGAGGTCATTGCAGGTGAAGGGCAGATTGTTACAGCTGGTGGCATCGATGCCCATATTCACTTTATCTGCCCACAACAAATTGAGGAAGCCTTAATGTCGGGTGTTACCACCATGATTGGAGGCGGTACGGGCCCTGCTACTGGCACAAAGGCGACAACCTGTACACCGGGGCCGTGGAACATTCATAAAATGTTACAGGCGACCAATGATTTTGCCATGAATTTTGGCTTTCTCGGTAAAGGCAATGCCAGTTTACCACAGGCATTAGAAGAGCAAATTGAAGCAGGTGTATGTGGCTTAAAACTACATGAAGATTGGGGAACAACACCCGCAGCCATCGATAACTGTTTATCCGTCGCAGAGCGCTATGATGTCCAAGTGGCCATTCATACGGACACCTTAAATGAGTCTGGATTTGTCGAAGATACCATGGCGGCATTTAAAGGAAGAACCATCCACACTTACCATACCGAAGGGGCTGGTGGTGGCCATTCTCCCGATATTATTCGCGCCTGTGGTGAGCCCAATGTACTGCCATCATCGACCAACCCGACGCGCCCGTACACAATTAATACCATTGATGAACATTTAGATATGTTGATGGTATGCCATCACCTTGATCCCTCTATTCCTGAAGATGTCGCCTTTGCCGACTCACGTATTCGTAAGGAAAGCATCGCCGCTGAGGATATTATGCATGATTTGGGAGCGATCAGTATGATCTCCTCTGATTCTCAAGCGATGGGACGAGTTGGCGAGATGATCACTCGTACATGGCAAACAGCTCACAAGATGAAACAACAACGCGGCCCCCTTGCCCCCGATACTGAGCGCAATGATAACTTCCGTTTAAAACGTTATATTGCAAAATACACCATCAACCCGGCAATCAGCCATGGCATTAGTCATGAAGTTGGTTCCGTCGAAGTGGGAAAATTGGCTGATTTAGTGCTATGGAAACCCGCCTTTTTTGGTATAAAACCAGCTCTGATCTTAAAATCAGGCTTCATTGCAGCCGCCCCAATGGGCGATGCCAATGCATCGATTCCAACACCACAGCCCGTCTATTACAGACCAATGTTTGGCTCCTTTGGATTAGCGGCAGCAAAAACGTCGATGACCTTTTTATCTCAAGCGGCAATTGATAAAGGCGTTCCCGAAAAAATAGGTATGACACGTATGGTTGGCGTCTGTAAAAATACCCGTAATATTGGTAAAGACGATATGGTTCATAACAGTTGGCAACCTAAAATAGAAGTCGATGCGCAAACCTATGAAGTGCGAGCCAATGGTGAGCTACTCACCTGCGAACCTGCCACGGAATTACCCCTTGCACAGCTGTATAGCTTATTTTAAAAATGGATATAAAAATGTTACAAGTTTATGAAAGACTCGACCATACCCACGATAGCATCAATGATTCGATCACTTTAGACCATGACACGCGTAAAAAGGCGCGCATCAAAGGGCAAACCGATAACGGCATAATGGTGGGGATTTTTGTCGAACGTGGCCACCCTCTTTTAGTCGGTGAAATATTAAAAACAGAATGCGGTTTACTGATTGAAGTAAAAGGCAAAGAAGAAGCGGTATCCACTGCCATTGCTAATGATTGGATGAGCTTTAGTAAAATCTGTTATCACCTCGGAAACCGTCATACATCACTACAAATAGGTGAGTTATGGGTACGTTTTAAGCCCGACCATGTATTAGAAGAGCTCGCTGAAAACTACGGCTTAACGATTGACCGCACCCCCGCTGTTTTTGAACCCGAAAATGGCGCCTATGGAGCACGTAGTGGACATAGCCATGGGCTCGGTCATGGGCATAGCCATGCACATTAATCGCGCGGATCCACTCAAACTTAATCGCCTATTACAGCTTTGTAGTGCAAATTTACCCGTAGGTGGATTTTCATTCTCACAGGGGCTCGAATATGCCATTGAAATGGATTGGATCCGTTGTCCGATAAGTACACAAAGTTGGATCGAATTAAATTTAAGTCAATCCATTGCACGAACTGACTTAGCGATATTAAAACGTCTCTATCAGGCACTACATGAGCAAGACGTTGAACGCTTTAAATTTTATAACCAACACTTAATTGCCTGTCGGGAAAGTAATGAATTACGCATGGCTGACCTTGCCATGGGGAAAGCCTTAGTACGCTTATTAAAACAGCTAGATAAAGTTGATATAGATGATTATTTACCGCTTTTAAATGAACCTGAAATCAGCTTTGTTAGTGCATTTGCAATCACAGCCTATCTCTTTGAGCTAGATTTAATCACAGCACAAAGTGGCTTTTGCTGGACCTATATTGACAATCAAGTGGCTGCTGCAACTAAGTTAGTTCCCCTGGGGCAAACTCAATCGCAAAATTTACTCTTTTCCCTAACAGAGGGGCTAGAGAACATTATCGCTATTGCAAATCAACTTGACGATCACGAAATTGGGGGAAGTTTACCGCACTTAGCGATGGCAAGCGCATGGCATGAAACACAATACACAAGATTATTTCGTTCTTAAAAACGTCAATCTATAGACACATAATTTAATGAGAAAGCAAAAATGAGAAAAAAACAGTTATTACGCATTGGTGTTGGCGGCCCAGTAGGATCGGGTAAAACCGCCCTACTCAGCCAATTATGTTTAGCGCTACGCGACAAATACGATATGGCGGTCGTGACTAATGATATCTATACCCACGAAGATGCACAGTTTTTAACACGTAACGATGCACTATCTGAAGATCGCATCATCGGCGTAGAAACGGGTGGTTGCCCTCATACTGCCATTCGCGAAGATGCATCGATGAATTTAGCTGCCATTGATGAATTACATGAACGTCATCCCAACCTAGATTTCGTCTTAGTCGAAAGTGGTGGAGATAACCTGAGTGCCACCTTTAGCCCAGAACTATCAGACTTAACACTTTATGTTATTGACGTTTCTGCAGGCGATAAAATTCCGCGTAAAGGTGGCCCAGGGATCACCAAATCAGACCTATTAATTATTAATAAAATTGATGTTGCCGAATTAGTAGGTGCTTCATTAGAGGTCATGGATAGGGATGCGAAAAAAATGCGCGGGGATAAACCATTTATCTTTAGTAACATGAAAACGCAACAGGGTTTAGCTGAAATTATTGAATTTATTGAAACGGAAGGCATGCTCAAGTAAGCCTATCACTATGACGACTAAAAAAGGAAACACCATGAAATATTTTACACTTATGTTTGCACTACTACTGAGTTCACAAGCTTTCGCTCACGATGACCATGCGCTAGGTGATGGTACTTTACATCTTATATATCATGCGATTTTTTGGGGGCTATTTGCTCTTATCATCGTAAAAGCGGTCACTTATTTTAAAGCAAAGAAAAAGCATCACACAGATAACTAATACCATTTCACATGGTATGTGGTCATAGCTTATTGAAAAAATGAGGGTTAGTTAGATACATGATTGAGTAATAGCAGGCTATTGCGATTAAGTGCCACGTAACTATCCCTTATTTTAACCAATAAAATAGATCCAATACTTTTGCGGATTGATATTAATAGCAGCTAATTAGCTATGCAGAAAAATATTTATTTTGAAAAAACAAAAGCATTGTCTTTTATTTGTACAACAAGACAAATCAAACATGACTCAAATCAATTCTTTGTGAATTACTGTGCCTTGTTCATAGAATATGAAATTTTTGTATCATAGTATGTACTCTATTATTTGCCAATAATTGGTGTGCTTTTGGACGTAGGGAGATATTGCATTGATGCAAGATGAAGAAGTTAGGGAAGCATCTCATCATAACGAGATAGAAATTGAGCCCCCCACTCCCCTGTCTAAAATTAAGAATATTGCTATTACTATCATGGCATTAATGATTTCGATGGGACAATGGAATGATACAAAAGATGTCGCAATTAGTGCCTATGAAGAGATTATTTCAAGATTCACGAATCAAGTTGAATATGATCGTATCAGTCAACTTCGCATCGGTTTTACCCGCGAATATGTGCATCAATTATTAGGCCAACCTCAAGTAATAAGAACATCAAAGCAACACCAAGAAGTGAAATATTATTATTATAATTCAGATAAATACCTTCTTACTACGTTTATACAATCAGACCGATTGGTGGGTTTTTCAGTCCTAGCAAAAAAAAATGACTTTGAAGCGCCTATTCCATATTTGGGCTTATTTTTAAATAATAATGTTATTGCTAACTACTTACCCTCTCAGGAAATAATAAGAACTGAGGCCAATAACATTGAATATTATGCAGAAACATACGAATTAAGTAAAAACCTTATGTTCTATAACCTGGTGCTAGGTAGAGTCAATTATCAACCTTCTGAACTTAATCATAGCGAACAAATCAGAGCAATTAATCAGCGCTTAAATACAGGAGAGGAGTTCGATTTATCCGCTGACACGCTTTCATCGTCGATTACCACCAACTTCTACTCGATAACAGAATTAGATTCTGATAGTAGCTTTGAAGCACTACTCAGTGAATATGAAATGAATGCCGCATTTGGGCAAATAACAACAATTAATGGCAAGTAATAGGCATTAATTTCATTTAACATTTAATTAAAGGATTAAACATGTTTAAAAAAAATATCGCGTTATTATCACTCGTGGGCTTATTAAGCGCATGTCAAAGCACTTCAAATGTTGAAGATTTGCAATCAATGGCCTGTTTTTATCCTGACGCTCCCAAAGAAGAAGCGCCTAAATGGGTGTGTGGCATAACCCCACAAGGTCTAGAAATAAGCGCAACAGGTTTTGCTAAAAAGAATGTCGCAGGGACCAGTATCATGAGCGATATTTCAGTCAATGATGCTCGTGTAAATTTAGCTCGACAATTTGAAGTGAATGTACAAAGCATCATAAAAACAGCGACCACCTCAAACACTGATTCATCCAATGAAGCTATTAATGAAAATGTAAATGAATACTTTGAAAAAGTAACAAAAAGTATATCTAGCACAGTCTTGAATAACTCTCGCATAATTACTAAACGCACTAGCCCAGCAGGTGGTTTATATACATTAGTCGGTATGGACAAAACGACTTTTGATATGAATTTTGAAAAAGTCATTAAAAAAGCGGAAGCAAAAGATGCTGAGCTATGGAACAAATTTAATGATAAAAAAACCAGCGAAGCACTAGAAAAAATCGTAGCTAAATTAAGCAAGTAAAATTATGAGGCACAATATTTAATTGTGCCTTAATCATTCAGAGGGAACTATGAAATTTATAAAAATAAGTATTCTTTGCCTTGCATCTATCATAACTCACCCATCACTTTGTAATGACTTATTTGATGAATTTGATCAAGAGATTGAGTCGTTTGAACATCCCGATACAGATCAAATGATTAAGGAGTACATTAGTTTTGTACAAGATTACTTAACTGAATATGATCAATGGAGAAAATCATATCTGAATGATTACGATAAAAAACAAGAAAAAATCATTAATCGTTGGGGCGCATCTACAGCTGATAACCAGGGTAATGTAGAATATTCGGACGATTTATCTAGCCGAACCCTAGTTGATTATGAAAATAATGAAGTGGTAGTCGAAGTATTGGTCCCAATCGATACTAGCACAACAGAAGCTAACGAATTATTAGCTAAAGAAGTTGAAAAAAATATAATAAAAGAACAACAAAACGCATTGTCTAATGAACTTCCAGCAAAAATAAACAGTGAAAAAATAGTTGTTACCCCTGTACAATTTAATAAAAAAGATGAAGAAATAGCAAAACAAAATATCCAAAAACAAACGACCGCGTATAAAATTGAAGCGGATCTCAAGTCCGATCAACTCGCCATAAAGACTGTCGAAATACCCTATCAAATTATTGAAGAAGCAACAGTTGCACAGCAAATATCGCTCGAAAAAGAGCAAGCGGAAAGAATTAAAAAAGTAGAAAAGCAATATCAAGTTTTGCGCCAGACAGAGCCAAAACCACAACGAAAAATATTAAAATACACAGTACAATTACCAACCAATAGCCTAGGTAAACGAGCTAAAAAATATAGCCCCTTTGCCGAAAAAGAGAGCAAACGTTTTGATATTCCAGTTGCATTGATCATGGCCATTATGCATTCAGAGTCAGCATTCAATCCTAAAGCAAAATCTGCAGTACCAGCCTATGGATTGATGCAAATCGTACCTCGCACGGCAGGGCATGACGTTAACAAACTGGTTCGCTTAATTGATAAACCAATGAAACCTGTTGAGCTCTATGTGCCAGAAGTGAATGTAGAAACGGGTAGCGCATACCTCAACATATTAGATCAACGCTACCTCAAGTCGATCAAGGATCCTGAAAGTCGCCTATATTGCACTATTGCAGCCTATAACACGGGTGCGGGCAATGTAGCTAAAGTATTCAACAAAAAAGGGGATGGTAATACTCGTAATATTAATCGTGCGGCAAAAATCATCAACCAACTCTCTCCTAGTGAGGTTTATCAAGCCTTAATGGAGCGATTACCCTATGACGAAACCAAACATTACTTAAAAAAAGTATCAAAGCGAATTTCATTATACGAAGTAAAGAGTACAACATAAATTAAATAGGATAAATGTAATGCAACAACTTAATGCTACAAGGTTAAATTATTATTTATCTTTAATTTTAATCTTTTTTCTACAGGGATGTGCTTCAACTAATAGCGACCAGCAGAAAACTCCAGAATGGGTACTAACACCCACACAGGACACCGCTCAATATATCTATGGCATAGGTCAAGGAACTACTTTAGATGAAGCAAAACAACACGCTTTAAAAACGCTTGCCAGTAAATTTTCAGTTAGTGTGAACAGCGATACTTTACATAAACAATCGTTGCATAATGGGCGCACTGACGAACTTTTTTCACAAGAGATTAACACCCACGTAAAAGCAATTGAATTTACTCACTTTGAACAAATAAAAGCAGAGCAAGTAAAACAACAATACTACATGTTAGTGGCAATCAATCGACAAGGATTTATTAACAATAACAAATCTAAGTTAGCGGCTATTAGAAGTGATATTAGTACCATGTTAGCTGATGTTAATAATAAAAGTAAAATAGAGAAACTGTATGTCTATAATAAGCTACAAAAGGAAGTTACCAAGGCAGAACCCTGCTCTATTTAATTGCCGTTGCAGACAACTCGTTTGACATGACTCCCTACAGCAAAGAGTTTTATTCATACTCGCAAAAAGAAAATGAGTTATTACTATCGACTAAGTTCTCAATAAAATCAGACCAAAAAACTCGCCCCATCAGTAATTTATTCACAGATATAATGCAAACCTATGGGTTTCAAGTGACAGAATCTAATCAATCAGACGCCATTATTGAACTGAATGGAAAAGTCAAAAATAGCAAACATTTTTCCACTTATAACAGCCGTATCGATTTTAATTTTAGGGTAAAATCCAACCAAGGAAATATTTATAGTAAAAAAGACTACAGCCTCAATGGAGCCTCTATAACAAGCAACCAGGCAGCCTACGAAAATGCAGTTAATAAATTTTTAACTCTCGCTAAAACTCGTGAAGATATCTACCTAATATTAGGTTTTGAAGAATAATGTTAAAAATAATAAAAAAGAAGCGTTAGCGCATAATAAATTCATACAAATATGGATATAACCCCACAATTCAGTACTGAATTTAAATTAAGGAATATAAATGAATAAAAAGTTATTATCAGCGATTATCATTGCTACTCTAGGGCTTAGCGGGTGTGGTCCGACAAAAGTCAATCCAGAAACCTATACAGAGGTATCGTTACAAAAAGCAGACCTCATGCCAACGAAAGAGAGTCTTTCTGGTAAAAAGCAAAAAATCGTTATATTTGCCCCAGACACCTCAGATTTAGAGCTTGCTAAAATAAGCCATGCTGATGTTACTATGGTTAATACATTGGAGAAATATTTAGCTGATGTAGGTGTCGAGATTGTTGATAGAAAAATTGCAAATAAGCTTAAAAGTGAACTTGCCTTAGCTGAATCAAAGGGTAAATCAGAATATGATGGCCCAGAAATCGCGAATTATGCAATCAGCGGAAAAATATCAGATATTCTTTTAACCTCTTCTTTCACGGAACGAAAAACTCGAAAAACTAAAAAAGGTAAAACTCGAGTCACTCCTGCCCATTGTGATTTTGATGCAACCGTATCAGCTAATTTGAAGCTCTATAAATTACCAGGACTTGCTTTCGCAAAAACAATTCCTGTTACTTATACCAAAAGCATGCAGACAGAAACAACTAATAGTAAATGCCCGATAAGCAACGAAACAGCAATCGCCTTAATAGGCAAAGCCGCTAAAAAAGCAATCAAGAGTGAACGCACCGAATTTCAAAATTTCTTTTCACCCAAAGCCTATGTTTTAGCTAGAAAAACGAATGGTGATAACAACCTATTTAAAATATCAGCGGGCAAAAATTTCGGCTTTATTCCGGAATCAACGATTACATTCTATACATTAAGCTTAGATAAAAATCCCATTACTGGTGATGTCATGACAGAAGAATCTGCAATTGTTGAAGGAACGGTGACGGCTAACCTTATCGGTGACAAATATGCTTGGATACTTGTAGAGGGGGAAGAAGCCGAGAAAATCAAATTAGGTGATTACGTTAAAGTAAAATATGAACAGACAACATTAGGTAGCCTGCTGGGCATAAATTAACTCATATTTAATCCCTTTTATGTTACTCATTTGGCCAAAATTTTGGCCAAATGTTATTTACTATTATTTAACAGCCTTAGCACTCTGCCTCTTAAACCACTCTTTCGAATCTTCAATTTTCGTAAAAATTTCAGCATTAGTTTTTACCGATTTTTTAAGAAGTAACGCTTGCATATTATTTGAAACCACGACGGCAGATAATATACAGCCATTTTTTTCATACCAGTCATGTATTACTCTGCATTTATCTACTACATTGGGGGAAGCCATTACCTCATCATCCCATATTTCAAGGCGTTTCCAGTGATTAATTGAGCGATTTAACACAGACTTTCTTATTAAAGAAATATAGTAATCAAACCCTTCCTCATTGAAAGGCCCTTTGACGATTAAGGTTAGCAACTCCCCTTCCCAAGAGAAACATATATCTCCATGCTTATTCAAACACACCTCCAGATCAACGTTATATACGGTTGGGTTAATGCTAATCCGCATAAGTATCGACTCTCTCTTATTTTTCCTCAATAAGCTACGCCATAATATAATGCGGAATGGTATAAGTATAAGTATAAAAACTTAGAGAAGTCACTTAAACAAAAATAAATTTTAGCAATACTGCTTGGAAAAAATCAGTACAACATACGATATATTATCAATATGTCCCCCTCTATCGAGGACCAGTAAATAGAAAAATAGATAATCAACAAAATATCTAGTTAAAATTATGATATACTGCCCACCGCAACACAATAAATGGTCTCATTTTTTGTGTCCGCACGCTTTAAGTCAACTTAGATTACTCATCATAAAATGGTTAATTATACAATCTAAATGCACCTGCCCGCCGTAGAAACGCAAGTTTCACATACTATAAATTTAAAACAGTAACATACTGCAATTAATCGTTTATTACTCTTGCGATTAAAATTGCACATGCAAAAAAGAGTAAAGTAGTACGCTTAAACAGAGGAAATATGAAAAATTATCAATGGAAACGGATTGTATTGAAAGTAGGTAGCGCATTAATCGCACCAGATAGAAAAGGATGTAGTTCTCGCTATTTACTTCATATCGCTAAATTTATATTACAATGCAGAGATATGGACATACAGGTTATTCTTGTTTCTTCCGGTTCAGTCGCCGCTGGCGCTCATTTTTTTGGCAATATAGAAACCCCTTCACTCGCAATAAAGAAAGCGATGGCCGCTGCAGGTCAGAATGAAATGATGGCAGCATGGGATCGTTTTTTTGACTTTCCATCAGCGCAAATATTGCTAACACACGGAGATCTCCGCGATAAAGAGAGATATGACAGTATTAGAGAGACTGTTTTCGCATTACTTGATAATAACATCTTACCCATTATCAATGAAAACGATACTGTGACAACCGATGAATTGAAAGTCGGAGATAATGATAATCTATCGGCAATGGTAGCTGCAGCAGCCGATGCTGATTCGCTAATAATCTGTTCTGATGTCGATGGTTTATATGATAAAAACCCTCATACCAATACAAATGCTAAGCTCATTAAAGAAGTCTGTAATATCGATCAAGATATTTATAGCATGGCTGGTGGCGCGCACAGCAGTGTCGGAACTGGCGGAATGAAAACTAAAATAGAAGCCGCAGAGAAAGCAACTTCACATGGTATAAAAACATTTATTGTTAATGGCTTTAAAGAAAGTTCATTTGAGCAATTAATACAAGGCAATAATCCAGGTACCGTGTTTACTCCCTATGAAATGCCGATGCAGGAAAACTTACATTGGTTAACTCATACAGCGCGAGCGCAGGGTGAATTAGTGATAGAAAATAATCTCGACTCACCATTTACGGAGCAGACAGAACAACTAACAAGCAATGACATCATCAAAGTACATGGTGATTTTTCTGTAGGGGATACCATTCTAATTCGCAGTAATGACGGAAAACACTTAGCCAAAGCGGAAGCAAATTATAGCAGTTGCCTACTTAATTTTATTGCTAACCAAGACAATGGCGAAGATGAAAATGAATTTCAACAACATACAGGTCCAATCATAGACAATAAAAATATTGCCGTTCTAGAACAAGAAAATAGTGAATTATGGCGTCAGAACGAAGCAGAATAGGACGCACAATAAATTAATACTATTTTGATACTCCATCCTTAATATTGATTAGCCTAAAATATATTAATAGCATAATCAATATTAAGGATTGTCATGACTGGCCTACTTTACTGTTTAAAATCAATTTATTATTCGTTATAACTTTCTACAAAATGAACAATAAGTTACATCAACTAATGCCTCTCATTAAGTTTTTACCACATAAAATTTCGACTAAATACTTAACCTAATGAGTATAATCACTCGTATTATGAACGTTATTTCATAAAGCTAAATATAGATTTTGACGCAGGCAAGATATCTAGCTATTCTAGGTGATTTTGGCACAACATAATTTAATTATTTTAATTGGTAGATTAATGGGTAAAATAAAATTATCAACTGATAGACTTGCTATTGGCTTATATATTCAGCTTCCTAGTCAGTGGGGGGAGCACCCTTTTCTTTTTAATAGCTTTAAAATTAAAGATCAGCAACAAATTAAAATATTGCAATCACTAAGTAGCAAATATGTTTTCTATGTTCCAGAAAAAAGTGATGCGCTTCCCGCAGCCCAAAACGTGCTTCCCCAAGAAAAAGATAAAGAGGACCCTTTTCTGGAGGCTTTATGGAAATTAAAGCACCAACGTGTAGAGGCAAATAAGAAATATCTACGTGACTTACGTAAATGCCAAAATGAGTTTGATCAGTCATTGGTCGCCGTTCGGGCTATTAATTTAAAACTCAACAATCAAAGTACACAAGCCATCGGTGAAGCTCATGAGTTGATTAGCAAGATTTGTAGTAAATTAATTGATGGTAACAATAACGTTCTACATTTAATGGAAAATGGAAAAAATGGAAATAAAGGTGGTCAGCAACATAGCCATGCATTCCATGTATCAATATTAGCCATGATATTAGGGAATGCACTTGACCTTTCTGAGCAAGAACTCATTTATCTTGGTTTAGGTGGGTTATTTCATGATATAGGTAAAAGCAAAGTCCCCGATCAAATTCTTAATAACAAACCGAAAATCACAACGGCTGAAAATAATTTTTATAAAATGCATGTACTTTATGGTGTCGAAAAAAGTAAAACAATTGCGGAACTATCTGAACCTATACGTGAAATAATTGGCCAACATCATGAATACTTAGACGGTAGTGGTTACCCAGAGAAATTACGCGATAACGAAATTACGCTACTGTCACAAATTGTGACCGTTGCTAACGAATATGACAACATGTGTAATCCAACGGATAAGTCACCTCGCCGCACCCCCTACCATGCACTCTCTTACCTCTATAAGAACAAGAGCAAGCAACTAAATAAAGAAGTACTGGGTATTCTAATAAAAAAACTTGGAGTATATCCTCCCGGCTGTTTTGTGCAGCTTTCCAACCAACAAATAGGCTTGGTTATCAGCGTAACTGAAAATAATATTTTACAGCCTAATATCCTAATTTATGACCCTTCTATTCCGAAAAATGAAGCTCCGATCATCGCATTAAGTGAGAAAGAGTTAAAAATCGAGAAAGTTATCTCCATGGCGCAACTGCCAGAACAAATAAAAGAGTATTTAAATCCATGCGAAACCGTCAGCTACTACTTTGACAAAGAATAAATACAATCACTAACCTCTATCCCATGTTACTTCGAAGAGATAAAAAGGTAATCACTGTTTCTCATACCTGACACTATAAATTAACAAACATTATTTATTAATGCTCATTAGATATGGCAAGCTTGACGCTCCTTTTTTCAGTTACTTTGATTTGATATCACTTTGTTTCTTTATATATTCACAAAAACAAAAAAGTGTAATAAAAGAACACAAAAGCATGGCACCCATCACACAAAAAAAGATATTACGCGATATGAATAACTTTTTATTTATTTTTTCAAAATAATTGTAAATAAATTTCATTTCACTATTTACATTAAAATGTGATCTGTGTAACATTTACTCATCCATTAAGGATAACAAAATAAAACCACATAAATGACAAAAGGAAATAATTATGGATATGCAATCTCTTTATACAGGTATGAACTTTTTAGCTTACAGCAAGAGCGATAAAAATAGTAAGCGTGCAGAAACTAAAGGTAAACTTACTTTCAAATTCTTAAAAAGATAATGCCGATGGTATTGGTTAGAAAAAACCACACCTCAAAAATTGATCTAAAAGTGGAAGGAGCCTTTTGAATATAAGTAAAAAGGAAATCCTCCACTTTTTCGTATTTAACACCAGCCAATAAATAATATACACGAACCTTCATTGAATCCCCTTTAACTCTTTTTATCTGCAATACAATGCTTTTCCTTGCAACAAAAAGTCGATAATGTAATATTGATGTATATCAAAGCAAGTTAACTATAAATTACCGCTAAATACCCATTATCAATCTAGTAAATATCATATAACTCATTGATCCGCTCTATCTATTGCTAACAGTCACAGATAAGGAAATGTCAGATGATGATTCTACATATAGCAAATAAAAACTACTCATCTTGGTCTCTTAGACCTTGGGTATTAATGAAGGAATTAGACATTCCATTCACAGAGGAGTTTCATCCCTTCGGTAAACAAGCTAATTGGGATGATTACAAAAAAGTGAATCCCGCTGGATTAGTCCCCTGCTTAATCGATAATGAGCTACTCATATGGGACTCTTTAGCCATTATTGAGTTTCTTGCCGAGCAGTACCCACAGGTATGGCCAAACGATCAAAAAGCGCGAGCTTGGGCGAGATCAGCAAGCGCAGAAATGCACTCCGGATTTTCAGCACTGCGCACCGCTTGCTCAATGAGCTGTGGTTTACGAGCAACACTGCATGATATGACACCTGCTCTGCTGAAGGATATCAAACGGATTGACGATATTTGGCAAGAGGGCTTACAAAAATTCTCAGGGCCATTTTTAGCAGGCAGTCAATTTACCGCGGTTGATGCTTTCTATGCGCCGGTTGCATTTCGCATACAAACCTATAGCCTTGATTTAAGCCCCATATCATCAGCCTATTTACAAAGATTACTGGCCGTTCCCGCTATGCAGCTTTGGTATGAACAAGCATTACAGGAAAAAGACAGAGAAGAAAACCATGAGGCCGAAATAGAGAGCTTTGCAACAACAACGGCTGATTTTCGCAACATATAACCATGATACTTCAAGATACACAGTCAACAAGAAAAAGCGTACCGAGATGCGGGGCATAAATAAAAGTATTGTGATTCTACATCGAGATTTTATAACAAAGCAGATTGGTGCTATTTTTTGCCCTACGGGGCGCTTCTAGGAATACCGATAATAATGTCAGCGATAAAAATATTTTACTTAGAGATGAGATCAGCTAAGGATTTTCGAGCAAAAGAACAACCCGAAAATTTACAAGTTATTGAATCTGAAATAAAGGAGTATCGCTTTAACCGTTATCTTTATCAACTGATAGGGGAAACATGGAGTTGGACAGATAAACTCTCTCTCTCATCTGAGCAATGGCAGGATTATGCAGAAAACGACAATTTACGTACCTATGTCGCATACCACAAAGGTTCAATCGCTGGTTACTATGAGCTGCAACAACAAAGCGATGGTGATGTGGAAATCGTCTACTTTGGGCTAGCCCCTAAATTTTTAGGGATGGGATTTGGCGGCTATTTACTCAGCCACGCCATAAAATCAGCATGGTCATGGGAAGAAACTAAACGGGTATGGGTACATACCTGCTCATTAGACCATGAATCAGCGCTCCCCAATTATCAAGCCAGAGGCATGCTGCTCTATAAAACCGAAATAGCCCCATCAATATAAAATATGAAGTAGCAAAATAATGCACTATTAACCCCTTCTGTTAAGATAGTGCTTTATTTCCCCCTATTATAAGAGTGAAAAAATGGATATTCAGCGTATAAACCCAAGTGAAAAGTGGTCTGATGTCACTGTATTTAATAAAATCGCCCATTTTGTTGAAGTCGCGGCAGATGCCAGTGCCGACCTCCCCCACCAAATAGAGCAAGTATTCTCTCAAGCAGAGAATATGCTAGCGAGTGTCAATAGCGATAAATCGAGAATTTTATCGGTAACCATTTACCTAACTAACTTTGCACATTTAGCATTATTTAATGCGGCATGGGAAAAGTGGCTACCACAGGGTTGCGCGCCAAGTAGAGCCTGTTTAAAGGTTGAATTGGCCGATCCCGATTATTTAGTCGAAATAGCCTTTGTCGCTGCAGTAAAATAACAATACTCCCCACAACATCTTATCCAAGTATCGTAGTGGGGATGGCTTTGCCACCCTATTCTTACTCATTTACTCCCCTATCCAAATTAACCACACAATTTCGCTGCCTTGAATTGTCTGACTTGTTACAAAACCTATCTTTTTTGTGTTGTTAATATCTCCAAAAAAACTCTTTGCGACTAAAAAACATCAAATGAAAAATAATTAACAGTTAAAAATCAATAAGTTATGTTTTATTTATTTTTTTGGTACAGCACATGCAATTACCTATTCGGAAACAACAAATTATTCATTTATATCGACAACAGGAGTATGTGATTATGGCTATTCGTCAATGTGCAATTTATGGTAAAGGTGGTATTGGTAAATCTACTACAACGCAAAATTTGGTAGCAGCACTTGCTGAAGCAAATCAAAAAGTAATGATCATCGGATGTGATCCTAAGGCCGATTCTACTCGTCTTATCCTTCATTCTAAAATGCAAAACACCATTATGGAAATGGCAGCAGAAGCGGGATCTGTTGAAGATCTTGAATTAGAAGATGTATTACTAACAGGTTACGGCGATGTTAAATGTGTTGAATCAGGCGGTCCAGAGCCAGGTGTTGGTTGTGCGGGTCGTGGTGTTATCACAGCGATTAACTTCTTAGAAGAAGAAGGTGCTTATACGGAGGATTTAGATTTCGTATTCTACGACGTACTTGGGGACGTTGTATGTGGTGGTTTTGCGATGCCAATTCGTGAAAATAAAGCACAAGAAATCTATATCGTTTGTTCCGGTGAGATGATGGCGATGTACGCTGCGAACAATATCTCTAAAGGTATCTGCAAATACGCTAAATCAGGCAGTGTACGTTTAGCGGGTCTTATCTGTAACTCTCGTAACACGGCGCGTGAAGATGAGCTAATTATGGAACTAGCTCGCCAGTTAGGTACACAAATGATCCACTTTGTACCACGTGACAATATCGTACAACGTGCTGAAATCCGTCGTATGACAGTAATCGAATATGACCCAACTTGTAATCAAGCTGATGAGTATCGTGCACTTGCAAACAAAATCATCAATAACAAAATGTTTGTTATTCCAACACCAGTAACAATGGACGAACTTGAAGAACTACTCATGGGCTTTGGTTTGATGGAAGAAGAAGACGAATCAATTATTGGTAAAACAGCACAAGAACTCGCTGATGAAGCTGCCGCGGCAGTTGCGTAATCACTAAGGGGGCTTTTATGACAAGCATTAAAGAGCAAAATGAAAAAATGATCCAGGAGGTCCTCGAGGTTTATCCCGAGAGTGCCAAGAAAGATCGTGCTAAACACTTAGGGACGAGCGATGCAAGTTGTGCAAGTAACTGTATTACCGCAAACCGCAAATCCCAACCCGGTGTAATGACTGCCCGAGGTTGTGCTTACGCGGGTTCGAAAGGGGTTGTCTTTGGTCCAATCAAAGACATGATCCATGTTAGCCATGGCCCCGTTGGTTGTGGTCAGTATTCACGAGCAGGACGTCGTAACTACTACACGGGTAAAACAGGCGTTAACAGCTTTGGTACGATGAACTTTACCTCTGATTTCCAAGAAAAAGATATCGTCTTTGGTGGTGATAAAAAACTAGCAATATTAATGGATGAGTTGGAAATGCTCTTCCCACTATCAAAAGGTATCTCCATCCAATCGGAGTGTCCAGTTGGTTTGATTGGTGATGATATAGAAGCCGTTGCGAAAGAGACACAAGCTAAAACAGGTAAGGTAGTGGTTCCTGTTCGCTGTGAAGGTTTCCGCGGTGTTTCTCAATCACTGGGTCACCACATCGCTAACGATGCGGTGCGTGACAAAATGATTGATAACCGTGAAAACGACGATAGCTTTGTCGGCACCCCTTACGATGTGGGTTTAATCGGTGATTACAATATCGGTGGAGATGCATGGTCAACCCGTTTATTACTCGAAGAGATTGGCTTACGCGTTGTATCACAATGGTCTGGAGACGGTACGTTGTCAGATGTAGAGTTGAACTGTAAAGCCAAACTTAATTTAGTGCACTGTTACCGTAGTGTTAACTACATCGCACGTCACATGGAAGAAAAATACAACATTCCATGGTTAGAGTTCAATTTCTTTGGCCCAACTAAAATAGCAACATCTTTGACTGAAATAGCTTCTAAATTTGATGAAACTATTCAAGAGAAAGCTAAACAAGTGATTGCGAAGTATGAAGCTCAGTGGCAAGCCGTTGTTGCTAAATACAAACCTCGCTTAGAAGGTAAAAAGGTCATGCTATATGTGGGTGGCTTACGTCCACGTCATGTGATCGGTGCCTATGAAGATCTGGGTATGGAAGTGGTGGGTACAGGCTACGAGTTCGGTCACAACGATGATTATGATCGTACGCAACCCGATGTTAAAGATGCCACTTTAATTTACGACGATGTGACGGGTTATGAGTTTGAAGAGTTTGTTAAGAAGATCCAACCTGATCTCATTGGCTCTGGTGTGAAAGAGAAATATATATTCCAAAAAATGGGAATTCCTTTCCGTCAAATGCACAGCTGGGATTATTCAGGCCCTTATCACGGTTACGATGGTTTCGATATCTTCGCCCGCGATATGGATATGACACTGAACAACCCATGTTGGAGCAAACTGACCGCCCCTTGGCTTGTCGATAAAGACGAGTTAAAGAAAAGCGCATAACTTCAGCTAACGTTAATGCGGTAGCAATCTAGGTTGCTACCGCGATAAATAAGCAAGATACCTGACTGTTCTTAGAACGGATGCAGGAGGAGAACAAAATATGAGTCAAACTATCGAAAATATTAAACCTGGGTATCCGTTATTTCAACAGCCGGAATACCAAGATCTGATGGCGAGAAAAAAAGCCCTGTCAGAAGAAGCCTATAGCGAAGAGAAAGTACAAGAAATCTTTGACTGGACAACAACCCTTGAATACCAAGAGTTAAACTTCTCTCGTACCGCGTTAACCGTTAACCCAGCGAAAGCATGTCAACCTCTAGGATCGGTACTTTGTGCTTTGGGTTTTGATAAAACATTACCTTATGTACATGGCTCTCAAGGTTGTGTTGCCTACTTCCGCAGCTACTTTAACCGCCACTTTAAAGAACCGATTGCCTGTGTATCGGATTCCATGACCGAAGATGCCGCTGTGTTTGGCGGTAACAAAAATATGGATGCGGGTTTAGCTAATGCCTACGCATTATATAAGCCAGGAATGGTTGCTATTTCAACCACCTGTATGGCCGAAGTTATTGGTGATGACCTTAACGCATTCATTGCCAATGCAAAAAAAGATGGCCATATTCCAACGGATATCCCAACACCCTTTGCCCATACACCAAGCTTTGTGGGTAGCCATATAACTGGCTGGGACGGTATGTTTGAAGGCTTCTGTAATAACTTTACCAAAGACAGCATGGATGACAAAGTTGTTGGCAGCAATAAAAAAATCAATTTAGTGACCGGTTTTGAAACCTATTTAGGTAACTACCGTATCTTACATACGATGATGAAAGAGATGGGTATTCCTTACAGCCTATTATCAGATCCAACGGAAGTACTTAGTACCCCTGCCGATGGTGAATACCGTATGTATGCGGGTGGTACAACAGCAGAGGAGATGAGCGATGCGCCGAATGCCATTGATACCCTATTACTGCAACCTTGGGGTTTAACTAAAACTAAAAAGATTGTTAAAGGGCTTTGGAAACAACCCGCCAGTGATATAAATGTGCCAATGGGTCTAGATTGGACTGATGAATTCCTGATGAAACTGAGTGAATTAACCGGTACACCGATTGCCGATTCCTTAACCAAAGAGCGTGGACGTCTGGTCGATATGATGACCGATAGCCATACTTGGTTACACGGCAAAAAATTTGGTATCTACGGCGATCCTGATTATCTACTTGGTATGGTTAAGTTCCTACTAGAGCTAGGTTGTGAACCAACGACTATTTTATGTCATAACGGTAGTAAAAAATGGGCTAAAAAAATGCAAGCTGTATTAGATGCAAGTCCCTATGGTGCTGATAGCAAGGTCTTTATCAATAAAGATTTATGGCACTTCCGTTCATTAATGTTCACCAACAAACCGGATTTCATGATTGGTAACTCTTACGCCAAATTCATTGAACGCGATACGTTGGCTAAAGGCCCTGAATTTAAAGTGCCACTGATCCGTCTTGGCTTCCCAATCTTTGATCGCCACCATCTACATAACCAAACCACTTGGGGCTATGAAGGTGCGATGCAAATTTTAACCACATTGGTCAATGAAATCTTAGCTAAATTAGATGAGAAAACCAGTGTCTACGGTGAAACTGATTTCGGTTTTGACTTAGTTCGCTAAAACGAATAAAGGTTGTGGTTCCCTCCCTCAACCTTTGCTTTTAGCAAAGCAGCTTACATCTTCAGTAAGCTTTTTTGCTAAAAATAAAATATTCCCCATTAATCCAAGGAGTCACTATGCCAAATATTATGTTAAGAAAACAAGATGGGATCCTAACTGGCTACATCGCGAAAAAGGATCTCGAAGCACAGGTTACTTCACTCGAATTTGAAGAGGATGATAACTGGGGTGGAAAACTGACATTAAGTACGGGCGACAGCTTTTACTTTGCTCCCCTACCAGCAATACCAAACTTACCCATCACCATTAGAATGCGTCGCGGATAACCGTAGCCGTTATCAGCAATAATATTCAGTAGAGAGGATGCCAATATGACAACAGATACACCTAAACTCCAAATCGCGGTTGCCTCAACGGATGGACAAACCATTGATGGCCATTTTGGTTCCTGTGAGAAGTTTTATATTTACTCACTGGATGCACAACAAATCCAGCATATTGATATACGTAATGCAGAAGGTGGGCGTGGTAGTGAAAAAAATGCCTTTCGCGCACAAATTATTAAAGATTGTCAGCTTATGTTTTGTGCTTCCATTGGCGGCCCTGCTGCAGCAAAAGTGATCAATGCAGGTATTCATCCATTGAAAAGTAAAAATACCCCAGCCATTTTAGTGCAATTAACCGAACTACAACAGCGTGTGATTACGGGTGCTTTACCCCCTTGGTTAGCAAAATTGATGGGGCAACCAGATTTTTTAAATGAACGCTTTACGGCATTAGAATAACTAACAAGCTAAACATGTTGTGTAAGCTGTCAACCATTGTACTAAAAGCAACACAACACAAAGCTTAATTATCAATAGGTTACAAACGGAATGAATGTTGCAAAAGGATACTATGACAAAGATAACGGAAGTTATATCTAGGAGATCCTATGCGACAATCAGAGATTACTGAACTACAAAATGAACCAGCCTGTGAACACAATAAAAAAACAAAATCAGGCTGTGCTCCCGCCACGCCAGGGGCAACTGCAGGAGGCTGCTGCTTTGATGGTGCACAGATAACACTGCTTCCCCTTACCGATGTTGCCCACATAGTCCACGGCCCCGTTGGCTGTGCAGGCAGCTCTTGGGATAAACGCGGCACCCAAAGCTCTGGCCCTGAACTATTTCGATTAGGTTTTACAACGGACTTAAATGAACAGGATGTGATCATGGGGCGTGGCGAAAAACGCCTCTACCATTCCATTATACAAGTTGCCGAAAAACATCAACCCGCTGCCGTGTTCGTCTATAACACCTGCGTACCCGCCATGGAAGGCGATGATATTGCAGCGGTATGTAAAATGGCACAACTTAAAATTAACCTCCCCGTTATTGCCATTGATGCCGCTGGTTTCTATGGCAATAAAAACTTAGGTAATCGCATTGCAGGCGAGCTGATGGTGGATAAGGTCATTGGCACTGCCCACCCTGCACCAAAACCTGAGTTTAGCGATGGTATCGTGCACGATATCGCCCTCGTTGGTGAATATAATATTGCTGGTGAACTATGGCACATTCTCCCCTTACTAGATCAACTCGGCTTACGAGTTTTGGCGAATTTATCGGGAGACTGTCGCTTTAAAGAGTTACAAACCATGCATCATGCCGAAGCGCTGATGTTAGTTTGCTCCAGAGCACAGATTAACGTCGCACGAAAATTACAAGCAAAATACCAAATTCCTTGGTTTGAAGGCAGTTTCTACGGTATCCGCGACATGTGTGATGCATTACGCCAATTTGCCAAACTCATTAATGATCCATCGCTTACGCAGCGCACGGAACAATTAATAGAGCAAGAGCTTAACCAGCTTCAGCAAGCCCTCGCCCCCTATCGCGAAAAACTAACGGGCAAAAAAGCACTGCTTTACACTGGCGGCGTAAAATCATGGTCCATTGTTTCTGCCTTACAGGATCTTGGTATGCAGGTGGTTGCCAGCGGTACACGTAAAAGCACCGAAGAAGATAAGGCACGGATACGTGAATTAATGGGGCCAGATGCTATTTTACTGGATGAAACGAGTCCTCGAAACTTACTAGATGTCGCCTATCAATATAAAGCAGATGTGATGATTGCAGGTGGTCGCAATATGTACACAGCCTACAAAGCAAGAATGCCCTTTGTTGAAGTCAATCAAGAACGTGAGCATGCCTTTGCCGGGTTTACGGGCATGATAACACTGGCACAGCAACTCTGTTTAACCCTTGAAAGTCCTATTTGGGAACAGGCTCGAAGCCATGCCCCATGGATTCAATGAAATGGACTGTAGCAAAATTAGAGGAATAGAATATGGCACAAATAATCCCCAATAAAAAAGCACTCGCAGAACAACCTTTAAAGGTAGGACAACCACTCGGCGCAGCACTGGCATTTTTAGGCACAGATCAAGCGATGCCCCTGATGCATGCTGCACAGGGATGTAGTGCCTTCGCAAAAGTGTTTCTAATACAACATTTTCATGAGCCCATCCCGATGCAATCAACAGCAATGGATCCCATCTCAACGGTCATGGGATCTGATGAAAACCTAGTGCAAGCCTTTACCAATATCTGTAAAACACACCGGCCGAAACTGATTGGACTATTAACCTCAGGATTAACCGAAGCACAAGGCTGCGATATTGAACACGCGGTAAAAGTGTTTCAAGAGAGCCACCCCAACTATAAACATACCGCAATCATTCCGGTCAACACGCCCGATTTTTATGGATCATTAGAAACGGGTTATGCCAGTGCAGTTGAAGCGATGATCAAGCATCTTGTCCCAACTAAAGCGCCAAGCAGTGCTCGCCGTAAACGCATTAATATTTTAGCTAGCCACATGTTAACGCCAGCTGATGTGGATCTATTAAAGCAGTACGTTGAAGCGTTTGGCTTAACCCCGGTTGTCATTCCCGACCTCAGTTTATCTCTGGATGGTTTTTTAGCAACGCAGGACTTCAGCAGTCTTTCCCAAGGTGGTTGCACGGTAACGCAAATCAAGACCCTAGGACAAGGCTTAGCAACCATTGTTGTTGGGCGATCCCTAGAGCGAGCAGCAAATATGTTGTTAGAGCGTAGCCAAATACCTACGGAAATATTTCCCCATATTCATACGCTGGAACAAACCGATAGATTAATCATGCTATTAAGTAAAATTAGCGGTCGTAAAGTGCCCGATAGTATTACCCGTAGCCGCGGGCAACTCTGCGATGCTTTGATTGATAGCCATACACAATTAGGTGGAAAAACAGCGGCCTTAGCGATGGAAGCGGATCATTTAACCGCCTTTAGCGCGCTCTTTGCCAGCGTCAATATTACACCAAGCGTAGTGATAGCTCCCTGTAATCAACCACAACTCGCATCGCTTGCGGTGGATGAAGTGAAAATTGGAGATCTCTATGATCTACAACAACAGGCACAACAACATGATGTTGATCTACTGGTTTCCAACTCCCATGCCAATAGCATCGCCAAACAACTCAATATTCCACTACTGCGCGTTGGCATCCCCATCCACGACCATTTTGGCAGCTTTGCTAAAAGTTTTATTGGCTATGCAGGTATTCGAGCCACCCTCTTTGAATTAAGTAATCTATTACGTCACGAGGTACATAGTATTCCGGTATATCATTCGCGATTTAAACAAGATCTATCACAAATACAAGTGCAGGTATGATATGAAAGAGATGAGCCAAGATACCTTAAAAATAGCCTTTGCCAGTAGCAATCAAAGCCACTTAGACGAACACTTTGGTAGCTGTCAAAGTCTTTCTATTTATAGCGTTACTACAACTAGCTACGAACATGTTAATACACATTACTTAACCCAATACGAAGGCCATAACCTGCAAAAAATTGAAGATAGAGTGATAGCGTTAGAGGGTTGCTTTGCAGTCTATTGCCTCGCCTGTGGTAATCCAGTAAGGCAGAGATTATTAACAGAAGGGATTCGAGTGGTAGTGCGTCCACAAGTCGATTTAATTAGTGCGGTTATTGTCAGCATTCAAGCTAACTGGCCTGGAAAAATAGCAGAGCGGCAAGCTCGACAAATACAGAGAAAAAAACAGCCTGATTATTTTGAGAAACTCGCCGATAGTGAATGGCAATAGTATATACAGAGATTAATAATTCAAAAAAAGGAGAAAAAAATGGCATATATAACAGGGGTAACTCAATCGGGCGAAAGTTGGACACCTGAGTTTATTGTTAGTCTAGATCAAGCAAAATGTATCGGCTGCGGACGTTGCTATAACGTTTGCACTCGCGATGTCTTTGCACCCGAAGAGATTGAAATTGATGATGCTGATGAGGGAGATTACGATGATGATGTACGCATGGTGATGTCTGCAGCCAATAAAGCAAACTGTATTGGTTGTGGTGCATGTCTGAAAGCCTGTGCGCGAGGTTGTTTTGACCATGCCCCACAAACTATTTAACAAACATCATTCATAGACAGTCTTTATTAAGTGATGGTCGGTTAGTGTTGCGTTTCATGACCGTCACTTTCTTATACACTGTAATGGCAGGTAACAATTAATAAAAAAGCAACAAATCCCAACCTAAAAGCGCTACAAATTAATAAAAAATTCCATGACAACGCTATCTAACGGCACCACTAATCGACACTCTCACGCTATGCATTGACAAATAAACGTCGAAATATTTTACATAAAAAATCAAAAGGCTATTTACAATAAAATTTACTGCTTATAAATCAACATATTAATTTTTTGGTTCGGTTATTGCAACAAATCATTTACATGACTTTTAATTTTATTGCAAGCTTTTTATAGCTTATTACGGAGGAAAAAGTGATGAAAAAATGTAAACTCAACTTTTTGGCTCTATTAATTATATTAGTCAGCGCCATCAATATAAACGTTGCGACGGCTATTACTATTGATCCTGCGGCAAACAACGGAGGCTGCTGTTTCGGCGGTATGAGAGGATATTGGTTTGAAACCCCAATAGACTTAACCCTTAACAATGCTTGGCTGAACACAGCCAATGGCTTGTCAACTTCTTATAATTTAGAGGTTTTAGCATTGAATGTTACGCCACCTCTATTTACTAATTCAACGTCAAATTACTCAACCCTCGCTTCATTTAATAACTTAAATGGTGTAGCTGCACTTAATATTAGCTTCTCAGCAAATGATATTGTTGGATTATTAGCTTGGGATAATAATCTAGCTTTAACCCCCTATTCGGATCAGTCTTTACAAAATATTGGGGGTAATGCAATCACATTTAATCGTTTATTACGTCAAAATCTAACCCCAGGAGATCCGATATCAGATGAATTAAACTATCCTATTGGTGCGATTGGATTTACATATAATACCAACTCATTGTCAGTTTCAGAGCCTGAAATAATGTTATTACTAGGCTTAGCGATAGCTGCCGTTGGTTTTGCGAAAAGAAAAAGAGGTAACCATTAATTTACTTAATAAATTGCCCAGATAGACAAACACAAGGATAGATATCGCTTAGTCGATATCTATCCTTTCTTTTTACAGCCTATATACGACGCACATGGATATTCATGGTCTGAATTCGGTAGGCAATTTGCCTTGGTGTCATACCTAATAAACGAGCCGCTTTGGCTTGTACCCATCCAGACTGCTCAAGCGCGGAAATAACACGTTGTCGATCATCCTGATCACTATTTTCACTATTTAACTGCCCCATAGATGAATGCGATTTTGATGGAACGAAATGATTATCGGCTTGCACCGCACCAAAGGCTCGCATGGAGCTTTGATTGATCATAATGACATCTCTATCAATCAATCCCGATTCACTCATTACCGAGGCTCGCTCTAGGCAGTTTTCTAATTCACGAATATTCCCCGGCCAATTATGACTTGCTAGTAGGCGTATAGCCCCATCGCTGACTTTTAATATACGGTTTTGCATCTTCGCTAACTTAGCGACTAAAAAGCGAGATAATTCGGGTAAGTCATCGAGTCGATCACGTAGTGCTGGCAAATGGATTGGCATCACATTTAAGCGATAATATAAATCTTCGCGGAAAGTTCCATTAGCGACACCTTGCTCTAAAGGCTTATTGGTCGCAGCAATGATACGCACATCGACCTTGATCGTTTCTTGCCCACCAACACGTTCAAACTCGCCCTCCTGTAATACACGTAATAATTTAGCCTGAAAACTAGCGCTAATCTCCCCTATTTCATCTAAAAAAAGCGTCCCGCCATCGGCTAACTCAAAGCGACCTTTACGTGTTTTAACCGCGCCAGTAAAGGCTCCTTTTTCATGGCCAAACAGCTCACTTTCAAGCAAATTATCTGGTAATGCGGCACAGTTTAACTTAATAAATGGCGCGCTAGCACGTAATGAATTATAAGCAATCGCACCTGCAATCAACTCTTTCCCCGTACCACTTTCACCACGGATTAATACGGTCGTATTCCACTTAGCAACTTGAGAAATAGTCTCAAATATTTGTCTCATTATCGGGGTGCTACCGACAATAGATGCAAGCGCATCTGATTTTTTCGCATTACACTGTAAGCTATCGTTGCGATCTTGCAGAATCTGCTTCTCTTTTTGCACACGGTTTGAAAGCTTTAATGTCTGTAATATTAAATTCGCTACCATTTCTAAAAATCGTGTTTTAGCGGCCAACTCACTTAAATCGCTGCTCATGGGTTGTGCAACTAAGACCCCAGCACGATATTCTTTACTACCTAATGGAACACAAATTAAAGGCAAATCATAATCGTAGAGACTAAGCCTATCTAAAAATCGCGGGTCATTCGATACTTTAGCAATAACCTGTGTTTCGCCCCGCGCCTGTACCGTACCTAAAATACCTTCATTGGTACGGTATTTAATTCTTGCCGCATCTCGAATCACTTCTGGATTCGCACCATGCAAGGCTTGCACTAACATCCCTTGGCGATCATCGTCATAGAGCGTCACCATCCCAAATTGCATACCAGCAAGTTCATCCAAACATCCCAGCATCTGTTGTAAGGTTTGCTCCATATTCAGTGATAAACTCAAAATGACACTAATTTTATGCATTGCAACTAACTGCTGTTCAGCATCAAAGCGTTTTAGCACTTTACTATCTATCATATTTGTCATTGTGCTTCTCCTTCAGCAATAACATTTAAACGCTTAGGTCATTAGAGTAATAATCTGTAATAAAGACAACAATTTGTTCTAACTCCCACCAGCTAGTTAAGAAACAGCAATGGTCATACCAAAAAAAATTAGATATCTTAAAACCGCCTAAAATCAGATGAAGAATTGATCCACAACAAAAACAGATCAATTAATTCTAAAACCCTACGGCTAAAACAGGCCATTTTATTCCACCTCCAGCTCTAACTTGCCCATCTATCGTGCAAATCACAAATAAAAAACGCCACTTTAGTGCGTTTTTTAAATCGCTATTTGTTGGCATATTTATCGCAATATCGATAGTTAGTTATTAACACACCAATCAATTGATAGCGAAAATACCCGCTATTGAAGGAGAAAAAGATGAGTGATTATCTGCTGCTGCTATTGACCACTAGCTTAGTAAATAACGTCGTGCTCGCACAGTTTTTAGGATTATGTCCATTTATGGGGGTCTCAAACAAAGTTTCATCCGCATTTGGGATGGGGCTAGCCACGACCTTCGTCTTAACACTCTCCTGTAGCGTAGGATGGGTGTTAGAGCATTACTTGTTATTGCCCTTAGATTTAGGTTTTTTAAGGCTATTAAGCTTTATTTTAGTGATTGCCGTTTTAGTACAACTAACCGAGATGATGGTCGCCTACCAAAACCCAGAACTGCATAAAGTATTAGGTATATTTTTACCACTCATTACCACTAATTGCGCCGTACTTGGTGTCGCCCTATTAACCATTAAAGAGCAACTCGGTTTTATCGATGCCATTCTCTATGGCTTTGGATCATCATTAGGCTTTACCTTGGTCATCGTACTCTTTGCGGGGTTAAGAGAGCGTATGAGTTTGTGCCGTGTTTCACCCGCCATGGAAGGAGCACCAATTAGCTTTATTACTGCGGGTATTTTAGCTATGGCATTTTCGGGTTTTGCCGGACTGGCATAAAAGGGAGTTATCATCATGATCATAAGTATACTAACAATTCCACTATTAGCGCTCATTATGGGTTTATCACTGACATTAGCAGGGCGATATTTTGCTAAAGAACAGGATCCCTTAATTGACGCCATTAGTGAACTTTTACCTAACGGGCAATGTGGACAATGTGGTTATCCGGGATGCGCACAGGCAGCCATTGCCATGAGTGAGGGAAAATTAGGCCCAGACTGTTGCCCTCCAGGTGGGCAAGCACTAGCACAAAATCTATCAAAATTACTCGGTGTTCCTTTACAAAAAAGTAATCAAGCTAAAAGTCTGCCGCAGGTTGTCGAGATAGATCCAAGCGTCTGTGATGGCTGTACTCGCTGTTTTAAAAAATGTCCCTTTGATGCGATTGTCGGTGCTAACAAACAGTTGCATGGTGTCATAACCGATATCTGTACTGGCTGTGGCATGTGTGTATCGGCTTGCCCACAGGATGCTATCCAATATAAGACAGATCCTATTTTTAGTACTGGTTGGGCTTGGCCTAAACCGCAACATAGTTAACGAGGTGATACTATGATTTTTAGTAAATCATTAATACGCGGCGGAGTTCACCCGAATGGGAATAAACAGCTAAGTAATAATAGTGAAATTATTGCTATCGCGCCGCCTAAATATTTATACATCAACCTCAAGCAGCACACGGGTGCACCAGCAAAGGCAATCGTAAAAGTGGGTGATAAAGTCGTCAGTGGTCAACTTATTGCTAAGGGACAAGGAAGTAGTGCCAATATCCATGCACCACAGTCAGGCACGGTCATACAAATCGCGATGCATCGTGCCGCCATTGCCGGTGGTGGGGAAGAGCAGATGATACATCTGCAATGTGATCCTGAAAATCAAACTGATTCAATCAAACTCGAACATGACGGTAAAACGGCTGAAGAATTAATTCAAATTATCGATGATGCGGGGATTGTTGGTATGGGGGGAGCGGTCTTTCCAACGGCAACAAAATTACGTTCATCCATCAACAAAAAAATAGATACTTTGCTGATCAATGGTTGTGAGTGTGAACCTTACCTAACCTGCGATGATAAAGTAATGTGCGAGCAAAGCACACAGATTATTGGAGGGATACGTCATCTGCTTACCATCACGGGTGCACCATTGGCTATTATTGGTATCGAAGATAATAAACCAGAGGCAATGCAAACCTTAATCGATGCTGCCAGTGAAGATGATAATATTCAGGTCAAAGCACTACCCACCCATTACCCAATGGGATCGGCTAAACAATTCATTCAAGCCCTATGTAAAGTCGAAGTACCCAAAGGTAAACGTTCCACCGATGTCGGAGTGGTGGTACAGAATGTAGCAACCTGCGCAGCTATCTACAATGCGGTGCGCTACGGCCGTCCACAAACTCATCGTGTTGTCACTATTAGTGGTGGAGCCCTTGAGCATCCAATGAATATTGAAGCGCCGATAGGTACCTTAATTTCAGAGTTGGTCGCCTACTGTGGTGGTTTAAAAGAGAGTGCCAGTCGTATCGTCATTGGCGGACCAATGATGGGGCACACTATCACCAATATGCATACCCCTATTATTAAAGGGACAAGTGGCGTGTTATTTCTCCAAGAGAGTGAACTCCCACAGTACAACACCAGTCCCTGTGTCAGTTGTGGGCGATGCGTTTCTGCCTGTCCGATGGGACTATTACCGAATGCGATGGCCGAATTAATTGAACATGATGATTTAGAAGCGGCAGTAAAACAGGGATTAAATAGCTGTTTATTATGTGGTTCATGCGCTTTTATCTGCCCGGCATCACTGCCACTTACGCAATACTTTTCCTATGCCAATGCTCAACTCTTACGACAAAAAAAGATGCAACAAAAAGCTCAACTCGCACGCCGCCTTAATCAACAACGTACGCTGCGCTTAGAAAAAGAAGCGTTACAAAAAGCAGCAGAAAAAGAAGCGAAAAAAGCAGCGAGAGGAGCGGCTAGACGCACTCGCCAACCTACAATCAGCATCAAGGAGGAGTCCTAACATGTCGACATTATTATTAAGTGCCCCGCATATTCATTCAGGGATGACAGTAAGCCGATTGATGCGCCAAGTTATTTGGGCAATGATGCCTGCTTTACTGTTTGGCATCTACCTATTCGGAGAACAAGCACTACTACTGGTTCTCGCCTCTATTATTTCAGCTTTACTCTGTGAATGGCTTTGCCAGAGAATCCAGCAGAAACCCATTGGTAATTTGCTGGATGGAAGTGCTTTAGTGACAACATTATTATTAGTGATGAGTTTACCTCCACATTTTCCATGGTATTTAGGGGCGATTGGTGCAGCGATTGCGGTGCTCTTAGGTAAACAGGTTTACGGTGGCCTAGGGCAAAATCTATTTAACCCTGCAATGCTTGCCCGTGTTGTCCTGTTGATATCTTTCCCCGTAGAGATGACAAGCTGGCCCGCGCCAGCCCCTGTTTTACCATTACTCCCAATATTCAGCGATATTGTTGATGGGTTTAGCGGAGCCACCCTATTAGGCTCGGTACTGGAAACGGGAAGCAGCCAAACGCATATTGGTTCGTTAGCCATGCTTTTTGGCGCCAGTAAAGGAAGTTTAGGTGAATCCCCCATTCTTTTACTTCTTGGTGGAGGATGGATGATCTATAAAAATGTCATTGATTGGCGTATCGCAATAAGCTTATTGATTGGCTGCCTTATTCCCTCAACCATTGCTTGGCTTATATCACCTGAAACAGTCTTACTACCCATCACACAACTCGCCAGTGGTGGATTAATGTTAGCCGCATTTTTTATCGCCACCGATCCTGTCACCAGTCCCACGTCTCCTAGAGGGCGTTACTATTATGGTTTAGGATGTGGCTTGTTAATCTTTTTAATACGTATTTTTGGTGCCTATCCCGAAGGTGTCGCTTTTGCCATTCTATTAATGAATGCCGTTAGCCCATTAATTGAAGGGGCTACAAGCCATAGAATATATGGAGAACAAAAATGAAACTAATCAGTGAAGAGTTAAAGCAAAGGATTGCCTACCCCGCCATATTGATGGGGTTAGTCTCGTTAATCGTCACATGCCTTCTAATGTTGACCAATGATTTAACGGCAGAGCCTATTGCACAACGACAACGTGAAGATCTAACCCTGCTGCTTAACCAAGTATTACCCGCTGATATTTATGATAATCAGCCACTCGATAAAAAATATGATGTCATGCTAAAAGGACAGAAGTACATTTTTTATCGCGCAAAATTACACAATAAGGTCAGTGCGATTATGTTATTTACAAAATCATCAGGTTACTCCGGTGATATATCGCTCATTGTTGCCATAAAAGCAGACGGAGAACTCAGTGGCGTTCGCGTATTAAGCCACACAGAAACCCCGGGGCTTGGCGACAAAATTGAACTGGCAAAATCAGATTGGATATTAAATTTCCGTGGTTTGTCGCTCCAAAACCCCAATAAAACAGGTTGGGCAGTGGCTAAAGATGGCGGTCAATTTGATGCATTCACAGGCGCTACCATTACACCGAGAGCAGTAGTTAAAGGTGTCTATGAAACACTCATGCTATTTAAAGATAATCAAGACTATTTTCTACAGAGTGATCAAATTTAGCCCAATAACCCGTCATCATGGCAATGACGAAATAGGAGATAATATGCAACAATATAACTATAAAGAGATATTAAAAAGCGGGCTCTGGGAAAATAATGTCGTTTTCGCGCAAATGTTAGCACTCTGCCCGCTGTTAGCTGTTACAAGTGGTGCAACTAATGGCCTTGGTTTAGGGCTGATCAGCACTGCGGTCATGGTACTATCCAGCTTTTTAATTTCACTCATTCGCTCACTTTTAACCCCACAGGTGCGTATTCCAATTTTTATTCTACTCATTGCCACCTTGGTGACCATTGCAGACTTAGCTATGAACGCTTGGCTACACGAATTGCATAAGGTATTGGGATTATTTATTCCACTTATTGTCACCAACTGCGCTATTTTAGGCCGAGCTGAATCCTATGCATCGAAAAATCCCTGCTTACCTTCTTTAGTTGATGGCCTAGCTACGGGATTAGGATTTACACTTGCATTGGTTGTGCTCGGTGGATGCCGAGAACTTATCGGTAGTGGTACTCTTTTTGCTAATGCCAGTTTACTGTTAGGTGATGCCTTTGCTGTTATTGAACTACACCCGCTGCCACAATACAAGGGGATGTTGTTGATGATTTTACCCTCTGGAGGCTTTATCATGCTCGGTTTCATCCTCTCACTCAAACGTATCGTAGAGCAGTGGTATAGCAACACAAGAATGGTCGCTGTTAAAGACCAACTTTCATGTAATGTTGAATAGGATCTTCTATTATGAAACTAAGTATCGCTTATGCCGCTGGTAGTGACAGTTTTTGGCAAGAACTTGAGTTAGCCGAGCCGATAACGCTCGCGCAAGCTATTGCGCAATCTAAATTTAATGCCGAATTTCCCAATATTGATGTTACCAAATTAAAAGTAGGTATTTTTGGTAAGGCCTGCCCAGCAAAACAGTTACTCAAAGAAGGCGATCGCGTTGAGATCTATCATCCAGTTATCGCCCAGTCGCACGATGATGATGACGATGACTAATGCAACATCCATTGCGTGATATTTTTATCACGCAATCAAGGGATTGCTGCGATAGTAGAGACGCGATTAGCCATCGAAGATAACACGGTTTTTACCCTCACATTTAGCCCGATAGAGTGCTGCATCCGCCTTTTCCAGTAAAGTATCGCCACTTTCCTCTTCTTTTTTATAGGCGACACCGACACTCACTGTACTGATCAACCCTTTCTCACGCCATTCAAATAAGGCAACACCTTGGCGAAACTCTTCTAACAAAAGATGAATTTTATTTCTGTCATTGATATTAAAAATCATCACAAACTCTTCGCCACCGTAACGACAAAACCAACCATACTCATAAAATAGAGATTGAGCCAATTTACACACTTTGAATAGCACGACATCTCCGACTTGGTGTCCATAGGTATCGTTCACTGTTTTAAAGTTATCTAAATCAAACATAACCAAGTAAAGTGGTTGCTGCTTACCTAGTTGAGCATGCAGCAGTTCATCAAAAAAACGTCGGTTATAAACACCCGTTAGCGGATCCAATAGTGTTTGCTGACGAATATGATTAAATTCACTAGTTGTCGCTGATAACTCACCATAAACAGGCATTAATTCTGGGATTAACTCCGAGGGTGACGAAGCCAAACCATCTCGACTCGCGCGAATGTGGTGAACTATTTCATTTACCATTCGCCGAAAATAGCGATAGCCAATCAAAGCCACAATCAAATAACAGATCGACGTTACGCCAACCACCAACATAATATTACTTGATACACGAGCAAATATTTTATGGATATTAATAGTCGGCAAAATAGTTAGTAGTATACCGTATTTTGGATCATGTTGATGATAGGCGATAAGTTGCTGCGTTCTATGATCCTCAAAAATACCACTATCACCTTGTATTTTGGACAGCCAATCTATTTCCTGCATATCCTTAAAAATAAGACTTTTATCTGGGTGTGCAAGTATCACTCCCTGTGCAGAGAGTAACATTTGATAGCCATGCTCAACACGCATATGAGAGCTGTTAAGTACTTTATCCAAGGGTTGTAACTTGGTATCAATGGCAAGAACGCCTACTTGTTTATTACCTGGCGCTAAAACTGCGCGAGCAAGCGTAACGATTAGCTCGTTACTTCCATAATTCATATAGGGTTCAGTCCAAACAACATGGTCTGGATTTTCACTAGCAAGTGTATACCAAGACCTAACCGTGGGATTGTAATTAATTAATGTTGATTCTGGTGGGGCAGGGTAAATGAGATAGTGACTCTGTTCATTGGCAAAATAGATGTTATTTAGCCCCATCAGATTTAAATATACTTGCCAATCCCGCTGGTATTGCTGTTTATGTAAAATATTAGCGCCAGCTAAATCTCGATAATCAACTCTTTTATATATTCGCTCAAAATTCTCCTCCAATGTATTAATATAGGGAGCGAGTACTGAGTGGTAGAGCTGATCATTCTGGCTAATAAGGTTTTCTTTATGTTCAAATAAAATTTCATGCTTCATATGCAGATAATAAATACTAGCAAGTATCAACATAGGAATAAAAAGCAAAACTAGTCCTAACCAAGTACGGGTAAGTAATGACCACTTTTTCCTACGTCTGTTTTTGAGCATATCACCTCTTTTTAATCAAAATAGAAAACAGCTGACTATAATGCAATTGGTATAATATTAGAATATATATAAATTTTATTGATAACGTAAAGGATATTTCCCCCCATATTAACAACAAATCTAAAATATTCCTGTATTTATTAATGATGCTCCCATTTTTAAAAAAATGAAATTCTACTTTTAAAACATCCTCTTTATTATAAGACTTATCAAAGACCGTCAAAAAGGCTTACTGAATGAGTAATAATGAAAAAAAATTTTCTGAAGGCGCTAGCCTTATTTCCATCACCAATTTACAAGGCATAATACAATACTGTAATAAAGATTTTATCGATATCAGTGGTTACTCTGAAAAAGAGCTGATTGGCTTTAATCATAATATGATTCGCCACCCTGATATGCCTAAGGCTGCATTTGCCGATTTATGGGCCACCATTAAAAATAATGAAGCGTGGCAAGGCATTGTCAAAAATCGCTGTAAAAATGGCGATTATTACTGGGTAAATGCCTATGTCACGCCCGTTTTTCAAGACGGCAAAAAAGTGGCTTATCAATCGGTCAGAAGCTGCCCTAGTCGAGATGAAATAACAAAAGCAGAAGCGTTATATGCAACCTTAAACACATCTCCTAATGCAACCATCCCCAAACCAAGCTTCATCAAAAGACTCTCACTAAAAAAACAGATAAACAGCCTACTAGCATTAACACTTATGGTGACGCTTTTTAATACATGGAATAGCGATGCACTATTAGACTTTAACCTCCCTTTTATAACCATGTTATTGTTTATCTTCGCTTCATTTTCGACCCTCTACTGGACTATTAACCATAAAGTGCTTACCCCTCTTGAGGAGATAATTGAAAAAATAAAACGTATTTCAGGTGGCGACTTAACGGAGAACATTACAAGTCACCGGCAAGATGAAATAGGTAACACCTTGATGTCGATTAAGCTTTTACAATGCAGACTAAAAGCGGTCATTGGCAGGTTCAATGAATCAACTCAAGAACTGACGCTTGCGATTGATGTTCTCTCTGATACTGGCTATCAAACCAAAACCAATATGAGCCGTCAACATGCTGAAATTGACTTGGTTGCAACGGCAATGCATGAGATGAGTGCAACCGTTGCTGAAATAGCTCAAAATACAACATTAACCTCTGAATTAGCGGCTACAGCAGACACAACCGCGCAGCAAGGGAAAGTACTGGTCGAATCTTCTCGTAATACCACTAAAGATTTAGCACAAAATATTTCACATGTATCCGTGACGGTTAACACCTTAGCCCAAGAGTGTGAGCGCATTAAACATATCACAGAAACGATCAGTGCAATTGCTAACCAAACCAATTTATTAGCATTAAATGCAGCGATAGAAGCCGCACGAGCAGGCGAGTTAGGACGAGGTTTCGCAGTTGTTGCCGACGAAGTAAGGGTACTCGCATCGAGAACGCAACAGGCAACCGTTGAAATTAAAGATATGATTGAAACGCTATATACCGGTAGCCGAACTGCGGTGACAACCATGAACAAGGTTTAATCAGTGTTAATGAATCCGTCGATAAAATCCAACAAACCGAAGATTCGTTTAATCAAATCGCCAGTGCTGTCATTAATGTAAATGACATGAACACACAAATTGCAACGGCAGCTGAAGAGCAATCTTGTGTTGCCGAAGAGATGAATGCCAATGTTCAGTCTATTAGTAATCAGTCCTATAAAACAACCAATGATATAGAACAACTAGAACATAAAATAATGACATTAACAGATATGGCCACCGCTCTGAAACTCCAGTTACAACAATATAATACGGGTGAATCGGCCGTTACTTTTGACTTTGAAGGAGCCAAAAATGCCCATCTTGCATGGAAAGATAAGGTTAGAAAATTTTTACAAGGAGATAGTAGCATCATAACCAAAGCGCAAGCATGCTCCCATAAAGAGTGCCAGTTGGGTAAGTGGTATTACAGTGATGGCATGGAAAAATACAAAAATTCAATAGAATTTAAAAAAATAGAAGCGCCACACACAAGGTTGCATCAAATAATAAAAGAAATAATTGAGTTACATGAAGTCGGTAAATTACATGAAGCTGATTCGTTGTATTCAGAGCTAAGTAGCGCGTCCGATGAAATCGTTCTCCTATTAGATAAAACTCAACACTCTCTATAAAAATAGCGCGGCTATAACAAGCAACAAAATAGGATCTTGTAAACATCCTATTTTGTTGCAGCTATCTCATAGCAATCCCTAGCCTTTTCCACTCTCGTTCAGCAAGGTTTCCAAACAATGTTCTTTGATATTGTAGTAGGCTTTAATGTCTGCTATTTGCGCAACTATTTCACTATTTACCTTGCTGTTTTTTTGCGATTTTTTAACAGCCAAGATCATTTTATTTTTATTGGTATGTTCAAGGCTAATGAATTCAAATACCTTAGTTGTATAACCGTGTGCTTCTAAAAATAAGGCACGCAGTGAATCTGTCACCATCTCCGCTTGTTGCCCCATGTGCACACCATATTGTAACATCGGCTTAAATAGTTCAGGACTTTGCATCTGTGGACGAATTTGCTTATGACAGCAAGGCGAGCACATGATAATAGCGGCATTAGCACGAATCCCGTAATGAATCGCATAATCTGTGGCAATATCACAGGCATGTAAAGCTATCATTACATCGGTATGTTTAGGGGCGTGTGTTTTTACATCCCCACAGACGAAAGATAAGCCTTGATGATCTAAGGTTAACGCTGTTTTATTACATAAATCGGCGAGGCCTTGGCGAAGTTCCACCCCAGTCACTTGTGCATCATTGTGTAACGTATGGCGTAAGTAATCGTGAATAGCAAAGGTTAAATAGCCTTTACCCGAACCAAAATCGACAACATTAATCCCTTCGTTTTTGGCAAGCGGTGACGTTTCTAAAGCTTGACTAAAAACTTCGATAAATTTATTAATTTGTTTCCATTTACGCGACATTGCAGGTATCAACTTACACTGCTTATCGGTTACACCGAGTTGCTGTAGAAATGGGCGGTTAATATCCACAAAACGATGCTTTTCACGGTCATGCAACTGCCCGTTTTTATCATTTATTTTGCTTTTGTGCTTAGTAATATGCGCTTTGCCTTTTTTACTTATATCGAGCTGAATGTCCATGGAAGATGTCGATAAATAGGCACTTTTAAAATCACTCTCTAATAAAGAGTTAATTAACCCAATAGCTTCATCGCTACTGTGATTCTTTGTAATATGATTGGTTTGATGCTGATAAAGAAATGAAAATACGGGTTTATTTTGTAATAAAATCGGTTTAATGGTAATACGCTGCAGGCTTTTATCGGCACCTCTGTATTTACTTAATACCATTTTCTTTAGACTATGACTTGCACAACTTTCAACGAGTAAAAGATTAAATTCATGGAGAGAGTTAGCGGCACTGTGAGTCATAGCTATTTCCGTAAAAGGTCAAAGAACAAAAATAGCGAGATTATAGCAGCTCTATCACTGTAATGTTGAATAATAGTGTACGAATTGTTGTTTTTTATTACTTAACAAATAGGCTTCAAAATCATTAATTGTAAGGGGTTTACTATACAAATATCCCTGATAGGATAAACACCCATTAGCGTATAGATAATTTCTTTGTTCGATAGTTTCAACCCCCTCTGCAATCACATCAAGTCCTAAGGCGCTAGCCATCAGAATTATCGTTTTAACAATCGATTGATCATTTATATTAGATTGTAACTCAGTAATAAATGAACGATCTATTTTTAAACGATTCAAAGGTAAACGTTTCAGATACTGAAGCGATGAGTATCCTGTCCCGAAATCATCTAAAGCAAATTTAATCCCCAACGCTTTTAGTTCCTGCATATTGTCAATAATTAGCTCCATATCATCAATAAGTATGCTTTCTGTCAGCTCAATTTTAAGTTGCCCTTGACCGATACCATAGGTATCAACGAGCTGTTTTACCTGCCCAACAAAGTTGGCCTGACGGAATTGTTTATAACTAACGTTAACAGCGAGTGTGAGATGACGGGTGTGGTCATTTTGTTGCCATCGTTGTAGCTGTTGACAAGCGGTTTCTAGCACCCATTCTCCAATCGGAATGATTAGCCCCTTTTTTTCGGCCATGGGAATAAAATTATCAGGGCTAATTAATCCCTCAATAGGATCATGCCAACGAATAAGAGCTTCAGCTCCGATTACTTGATCAAGGTCATCCATCTGCGGTTGATAATAAAGCTCAAATTGCTGCTCTTTAATTGCATTGCGAAGTTTTCTCTCAAGGTTAAAACGATTCGTTATTAACTGTTGCAATTGCGGTTCGTAAAAATACGCTGAATTTTTTCCTAATCGTTTGGCTTGATACATAGCAATATCAGCAAATTGCATTAGTTGTGAAACAGAAGTGGAACTATCATTAAAGAGCGTCACACCGATACTGGCACTACTATTAAATTGCTGTTTATGAATTTTGTATGGAATGGAGAGCGCACCGACAATTTTTTGCACGACAAGGCCAGCCTTTTCTATCGCTCGCGCTTCTATTTCATCTAATCCAGATAAAACAAAAACGAATTCATCGCCACCAATACGGGCAAGGGTATCCCCTTTACGAGTCAGCTGCTTGATACGTGTTGCCGCCTGTTGCAAGAGAATATCACCATAATCATGGCCGTAACTATCGTTCACTGTTTTGAAATCATCAAGATCGATAAAGAAAAGCGCATTATAATTTTTATTGCGCTCACTCTGCGCAATTAACTGATGTAGTCTATCCATCAGTAAACGGCGATTAGGTAAACTAGTAAGTGAATCATAGTAAGCAAGACGGGTGATTTTTTCTTCACTTGCTTTACGCTCAGTAATATCTTGTATAAAACCAGAAATTCGATCTACTGTCCCATCCGTTTGATATTTCAATTTACCGTTCGATGATATCCAACGCACGGCACCATCGCTAGGACGAATAATTTGATATTCGACACGGTGCTCCTTAGCTGTTTCAAAACACCTCTCAATAGAACTTAAAAAGGGTTGTTGAAACTCTTCCTTCATAATACTAAAAAGCGCTTCTTGGCTAGGGACTATCTCAGCTGTAAAGCCAAATAAATGTAAAATTTCAGAAGACCAATCATATTCAATGGTATTATCTTTATAACGTAGAAACCAACGACCAATCTGAGCGTAGTCCATTGCATTATGGAGACGACGTTCGCTCTTTGAGAGTTTATTAAGCGCCACATTTTTTGCTTTAATTTCGCGCATCATCCTCATCGTATTCACCGAGAGATTCTTATAGGAAGATAAAATCACATTAAGCGTATCTTTTGCCGTTAGATGTATTTGCTCTTCCGCCCACCTATTGGCTTCTTGCAAAGACTGACCAGATTTTACGGCGGTCACGAGAAATGCCATATGCTTATCATTCTCTAAAATATGCAATACAAGCCAACTGGTTAAAAAAGAGAACAACTCCTCAAGCCATTCATCTTCAGATAATGTGCCAAGTTCCGCTTTCAATGCATTGATACGCGAAATAAATTGGTTATGACTATCTCGGTGTTGCTGGATGTGGATAGAGTCAAGTAAGTGCTCACTCCAATATTTATCCTCAGTCTTAAAGTGATAGACAGCATAATCCAATAATTCATTGATGAATGTTTCTGGGGAAACCTGCAAGCGCTGCAACGTAATAATATTGGCAACCTTATTGAGCAACTCGACCAGTTTTTTGTGCTGATGGTCGATCTTGTCGATTCCAATATTGAAGTTATCACTCCAAGGAAAGATATCCACGTGCTGATCGATCATTTTATAACATCCTTTGTATTTATACGGTGATTAATATGAGTGCAGTCGAGTAAGGATATGATGCATTTCCCTAACACCAAGCCTCACAAAAAACTAACTTTAACACACATAACACATCAAGTAATTGCATTTTAAGTGGCTAATTTTCACTCGCGTCATGTTAATATGAATTTAATCAATAAAATTAAACAATTACCTTAATGAGTAAGAAAGGCGATAAAATAAACTTGTTATTTGTAGTAGGAAGAATCAATGAGTAAACCATTAAAAGCGCTATTACTATCAGCATTAATATATCCAGGCGCGGGACATTTTTTTATCAGAAGCTATAAAACATGCCTTGCTTTGGTCACACTTTTTTCAATATCGCTTTTTTTTGTCATTACAGATATTGTTAATCAAGCTAATATCATTATTGAAAGAATTATCAAAGGAGAGATACCATTAAATCAGGAAACCATCAATGAATCGATATTAGCATTGAGTTCTACAGAACAACAGAATGCAAATATACACCTTTATTTAATGTTAATAATCTGGATTGCCGCCATTGTCGATGTGTATCGAATAGCCAGAAAAAATAATTAGGAAATCAAATGCATAAATTTATTAGTTTATCTTTTCTCATTATCTTTATTAGCGCTTGCTCACCTAAAGTAGGTAGTGAAGCATGGTGCACCTATATGAAAGAGAAACCTAAGGGGGATTGGACACTTAATGAAACGAGTGATTTCACTAAAAACTGTATATTATAAACGATACTTAAATTCTGTAATGCTTATTCTCATTACAGAATAATTTTCATTATTGAAACGCGTCACGCCCCTATTCCACAACACTCAAAATCGCCTCTCATTTTTGTTATAACCCATACAATTGTACCTCTTGTCTTAAATCCAACAATATAAAACCACTTTTAAAAAAAATTAAACAATAAAAATCAATAACTTAATTAAACAAAAAATCTCACTGAGTAAGGCATGTATTGTGCACCTAATGCAAATATGAATCAGTTTTAATTTATTAGGAGAAGTGAAATGGCTAAAACAGGAATTATATTTGGAACCGATACGGGGAAAACACGCAAAGTTGCAAAACTTATCTACAGCAAACTTGATGATGCAAGTGTAGGTAAACCTATCAATATTAATCGCTGCACCGTCGATGAGCTACTTGCATACGATAACCTCATCATTGGCACGCCGACTCTCGGTGAAGGCGCCCTACCGGGATTATCTGTTGATTGTGAAAGTGAAAGCTGGGAAGAGATTGCAGCAGAACTTGAAGAAGCGGATTTTACTGGGAAAACCATTGCATTATTTGGTCTTGGAGATCAAGAAGGTTACCCCGATGAATTTGTTGATGCTCTGGGTGAGCTATACGATATCTTTTCAGGTTCAGGCGCGACCATCATCGGTCGTTGGCCTAGTGATGGTTATCAATTTAATAACTCAACGGCGCTTGATGGCGATGAATTTGTGGGTTTAGTACTTGATTTAGATAATCAGGCAGAGTTAACCGATAACCGTATTAGCGAATGGTTAGCGATAATCAAACCTGAGCTTGGTTTATAAGCGTACACCTGCATATGGCGCTTATTCAAAAAGCGCCCTTCATTTAGGTTTAAACATATGAAAATATTTAATAAAAAAACAATTTGTGCCTTGATATTTTCTCTCTTTAGCCACTATACCCTCGCACAACAAGTGATGATTGCGGTCGCTGGAAATTTCTATAAACCATTACAAGAAATAGCCGCTAAATTTGAACAACAAAGTGGCCATAAAGCATTATTGTCGGTAGGCTCAACGGGGAAACTCTATGCTCAAATTGTTAACGGCGCCCCCTTTGATATTTTTATCGCAGCAGATCAATTAAGACCCGCCAAATTAGCAGAGCAACATTTAGCACTCAAAGAAACGCAATTTACCTATGCGCAAGGACAACTGGTACTTTGGTCAAAAGATCCAAAACAGATTGATATTCAGGGTAAAATATTAAGCACCAATGAACTGAACCATTTGGCTATTGCTAATCCGAAAACGGCCCCCTATGGTGCAGCAGCGATAACCGTATTAAAAAATATGGGGCTTTATGAACAATTAACCCCTAAATTAGTACTAGGGCAAAATGTAGGGCAAAGTTTTCAACAAATCAGTTCCGGTGCAGTAAAACAAGGCATCATCGCCCTATCGCAGATACTAGATAACGGAAAAATAATAGGGGGTTCAAGTTGGATAATACCAACTTCTCTTTATTCGCTTATTAAACAAGATGCGATTGTGCTTAACAAAGGTAAGCAAAATAGTGCTGCCATTGCGTTTTTAGATTTCCTAAAAAGCCCTGTATGCCTAGAGATTATTCGCTCCTACGGCTATAAGGTTGGTGCTTAATGGCTGATTTATCAGTGATTTGGCTAACCTTTAAACTAGCAACTATCGTTACCTTTATTCTATTATTGTTAGCTACACCATTGGCTTGGTGGTTATCACAAACAAGCTCAAAATTAAAACCCGTTATTGGCGCACTCTTTGCGCTGCCATTAGTGTTGCCGCCAACGGTTTTAGGGTTTTATCTGCTCCTGTTACTGGGTGCTAATGGTCCTATTGGTCAACTCGCCGCATTCTTAAATCTAGGCCCGTTACCCTTTAGTTTTGCAGGCATTGCGATTGCCTGTGCAGTTCACTCCCTGCCCTTTGTCGTACAACCACTACAAAATGCCTTTGAAGCCTTTGGTAAACGCCCTTTAGAAGTGGCTGCAACGCTGCGTTCAAGTCCCATGACAACCTTTTTTAGCGTCGCTGTGCCACTCGCTAAACCAGGCTTTTTCACTGCCGCGATAATGGGCTTTTGTCATACCATCGGTGAGTTTGGTGTGGTGTTAATGATTGGCGGTAATATTCCCGGTAAAACGCGCGTTTTATCCATCGAAATTTATAACCACGTTGAGGCAATGGAATATACCCAAGCACACTGGCTCGCAGGTGGCATGATGCTGGTTTCATTTATCGCATTACTGCTGATTTATTGGCTTAATTATCAATCACAATCAAGGCGCTAACATGAATAAAATTAATGCCCATTTTATGGTTGATCGTGACAACTTTAAACTGGATGTCAAACTACAGTTATCAGGACAGGGGGTATGTGCCCTTTTTGGTGCATCGGGCTCAGGAAAGACCACCTGCCTTCGCGCCATGGCGGGGCTTGAAAAATTACCTAATAGTTATTTTTCATTGGGTAATACTGTTTGGCAGGATTCTAGCCGCAATCTATTCGTACCTGCCCATAAGCGTAATATCGGTTACGTTTTTCAAGAAGCGAGCCTCTTTGCGCATCTCAATGTACGCGACAATATCAATTTTGCACTTAAGCATATTGCGCCAAATAAACGTAAAGTCGATTTTACTCAGATCTGTGAACTCCTTGCTATTAGTAATTTATTAGATCGCCCAACCAGTGCATTATCGGGCGGAGAACGGCAGCGTGTCGCTATCGCTAGAGCATTACTCAGCTCACCTGAACTATTGTTAATGGATGAACCATTATCCGCTTTGGATAATGGCTTAAAACAGGAAGTTCTGCCCTATCTACAGCAATTACAACAATCGCTATCCATTCCCATTATCTATGTCAGCCACTCGCCCGATGAAGTCGCACAGTTGGCCGATGACATTGTTATTATCGAACAAGGGCATGTGGTTAAACAGGGCCATTTACAAGACGTCATGCTCGACCTCAGCAATGGCGCAATATTTAACGATGGTGGCAGTAGTTTACTCAATGCACAAATCATTGCGCAACATGATGATTACCTAACCCAATTAGCCGTTGGCTCGGTGAATTTATTCGTTGCACAAATAGATAAACCGGTACTCAGTCAACTTCGTATTCGCATCTATGCGCGTGATGTTAGCATCTGTTTGAGCCAACCTTGCGATAGCTCGATTATTAATTTGCTCAAGGCAAAAGTGATCCACATCGTTGAGAAAAAGCCGCCAGGAGAGTGCACCATTACCTTGCAGCTATCAGAACAACACTCTATTTTGGCTGCGATCACCTATGCATCAAAGCAACGTTTGAATTTAAAAGTTGGCGATGCCGTCTGGGCACAAATAAAAGCTGTGGTTATTTTATGACGCGACTTGCAGCACTGTTTTACCTAATAGAACAAAAATTAATAGAGGTGATATATGCAAAAAAATGCCAATTACGATGAATATAGACATATCGGGGAGAGACCTATTATTTTCCCCTTTAGCTGTAGTGTCGACCTGTCTGCACTTAACCAAATATTTTTCAAACAAATCATCTCTGCACAGCTCACAGGGAAAGCTGCATTGCCGCATGGCCTTGGACTTGATAGTGCCAGTTATAATGAAATAGTAAAAAAACTTAACTGCACTGAGATTAATGCCTTAGAGATACAGTGGCAAAAGTCAGAACGGAGCATCATCCATCAACGCGCAGAAATACAGGAAGAGTTATTGGGACTAAGGGGAGAAGAACGTAATGAGTTGGTAAATTTATTAGCAAATGACGCAAACCAAGAGATTAGTGATGCTATGCAAATAGCCATTATCGTTGCCACGGCGTGCTTAACTTCATTCCACTTATGGAGCAGCTTAGGTTTACAGGATCGCGCACAGCTTGGCTCTCTACTGAAATATAACTTCCCAGCACTACATGCCAAAAATAAAAATAATATGCGTTGGAAACGCTTTTTCTATCGCTGTTTATGTGAGCAAGGAGGCGATTACATCTGCAAGGCGCCGACCTGTGAAGCATGCCGCTCTTATGCTGAATGTTTTGCATAATAATCAGTTACGCTACGACAAGGAGTTAAAATGAACAATCATGAAACAGAAGCAGATCGTTATCACTCATTCTGTGGCATTCAATGTGATAGCAATGCCAATCAGCTGATTGCTATGTTAGAAAAAAATATCAGGGAGGGTAAGGGAGATAAGCAGTGGCAGCACTACTTTACCATCAAAAGAGCAGTACAAATAAAATTAAAACACGATAATTTACACTTTATCGGTAATCAAACGAATACATTATATGAGTACTTTGAACAGTGCCAAGATGAGACTGCCATGCAGTTACTCTACCAAATAGAACAAGAATGCTGTTAATTTTCCTAGCTCACACCACTAAATTAAATGTACCTGTAATAACACGACAAAATTGTTAACAATAAAGCACTTTGTCGTCTTTATCATAATAGAATGTATCGAGTAACAAGCGATGGCGGTTATTGCAATAAATTGTCGACTAATGGATGTAAAAAAAAACAGCAGACAAAAAACATAACAACATGATATTAAAAAGAAAAACCACACCAGCAAAAAAGAAAACCCGCTCAAAAAAACACTTATGCAGATCAATAATTTTACTTCCTTATGGCTTATGAATTGCAAATCTCCTCTCTATCAATTGACTTAACTCATTTCACTGAGAAAGATGACATTGATACTGCGCAATTATTCATAATAAAAAGGAAACATAATATGGCTACAGTCTACTTTTCATCCCCCATCATGCGTAAAAATAAAAAAGTGACCCCCATTGTCGGTAAACGCGATGCTCTACTTGGGCTTGCTGAAGAAAATGGCGTTAACATTCCCCATGAATGTAAAGACGGTCGGTGCGGCTCTTGCTTGGTGGAGGTCACTCACCTTGATGGAGATCATATCAAAGGCGCAATGTTAACCGACAAAGAACGCGAGGGCCTTAAAAATATTGGTAAACTATCTGAAAAGGATGCACAACGCGCATCGGTCGCCGATATGCCACCAAAATTTCGCTTAGCCTGTCAGGCTATTGTCACCGATGAAGATATTTTGGTGAAATTTACTGGTGAACCTGGCGGTGCATAATGGCAACTAATCTTCTATAAAATAGTTAATAAAGCAGGATAGATAACTGTCCTGCTTTTCTCTATAAAATAAACCGAATAATGACATACAAAATAACAATGCAAATGCGCGCATAAAAACAGATTAATTTTTCATTATTAGCTCGACTTATTAACACAACTCTGGCATTTTGCGATCTTTCAATCATGGCGATATTTGGAGATCCGCTGTGTCTAACTGGATTATATTAATTGGTGGTCGTAGCGCCGCTTTAGAAGCGGCATTAGCACTTAACCTAAAGGTCTTATTAATTGCCGAACCGACTACTCCCAAGCGAGTATTGGCCAAGGCAGATCAACATCTTGCTATTTCCTTAAGAGCACCTTTTCAAGAAATTTTATCAAACACACTACCGCTTTTAGCAGATAACCATCCGCTCGCAATCATTGCAGCCACGGAGCAAGGGGTTTTACCCGCGGCACAATTACGTGAATATTTTTCTATTGACGGGCAAGATGTTAACAGTGCCAGAGACGCATTAATTAAATCGAAAATGAAGAAACGCTTTAAACATGCTGGTCTCCCCTGTTGGCCAACGGTCGAGGTAAAAAGTGTTGAACAAGCATTACATATTGCACAACAATATACCTATCCACTAGTAGTAAAAGCGTTAGCCTCTTCAGGTAGCCGTGGGTTTCGCATTATAAAAGATAGAGCGACTCTTCGCCGGGTCGTAACAACAATGCTAGAAAGAGCCGACTACGGCGGTGTTGGCATTGAACCCTTTTGTGATTTAAAAGAGTGCAGTGTCGAATTAATTCTACACAATGGTAATATCATTTTTAGTAATGTAACAAATTACTTGATCGCATCAAAACTGAATTTTTTACCCGCTAAATTCCCCCAAGCGTTGAGCGATAAGTTATTAACACTTTGTCATGATGTTGCCACGACCTTTAATTTTAAACAGGGTATGTTACACATTGAATTTTATTATAGTGACAGTGAATTATGGTTAGGAGAAGTCAATGCAAGGCCACCGGGAGGTGGGCTAATGGAGTTGATTGAACTCGCCTATGATTTTAATCCCTGGGATCTCTTTATTCGCAGCTACCTAAAAGAGCCTTTACAGCGGATTACTCAAACTAAAAAATATTACGCCGCGAACTGGGTCATTCACCCCGGAAAAGGGATCGTTAAAAACATATCGGGTATTGATGATATTGTTAATCATCCCCTTACAAAACATTTTTCACTTAAGTTAAAAGAGGGACAGACAGTATATCGTCGTGAAGGGACAGGCTCATCCGTTGGCAATTTAACTATGTGCTCAAAGGATCATAACAAACTGACTAGAGCGATTTTAACCAGTACGCAAATACTGCAAATTGAGATGGAAAAAGAGCAAAAAATATAAAAGGAGATGCGGACTTATCTCCGCACTCTCTAACACAGATAAAGCATTAATTAATACCAATTCCGGTAAGTATGTGATCTAAATTTTGCGTAGGAAAAACAGCTTAATTCAAGGCGTAATTTGACGTAAATGGTTATTCCCTTTGCGAAAATTACAACGCAGCAGTAAGTTGTTTTAACCAGTAAAATAGATTAGCTATTTATCGGAATTGGTATAACTAGGCGGTAACAAGCAAACTACTCAGCCATTTTCTCTCACACTTTTTACGTCTGTGTGCATTAATTTGCGCCTGAATAATGGGAACGGCATCATCTTGTGATTGACGGCTGGCTGGAATAATTTCATGACAGAGTAAAAGATGGAGGCCGATTTCCGTCTCAACGATGCTACTGATAGTCTCCTCTTGCATCAAAAAAAGCACCTTATCCAATTCAGGATAGAGTTGCCCACGACTCACTGTTCCAATTAAACCATTATTTAATGCCGTCGGACACTCTGACTCACTTAAGGCAATGGTTGCGAATTCTCCGAGATTATTCATTAATTGAGCGCGTATATCCGTTATTTTTAACATCACTGCGGCTCTTCTATTTTCAGGAAATTGATCATTAATAGTGATCAAGATATGACTCGCCTTACGTCGCTCTGGATAGCTAAATTTGTCACTATTATTTTGATAATAATTTATCGCCTCCTGCTCGGTCGCAGCTGGGTAATCTCGACTCTGTGCATCGAGTACCTTTTCGCAAAGTAAATCTTGAGAAATAGCTTGGCGTAATTGTTGTTCACTTAATCCTTGTAGCTGCAGTGACAACTGATAACTTTCTCTGTTGTCAAATTGCTCCTGTAGCGTCTCAACCACAAAGTCCACCTCTTTATCTCGCACTTTGTAATCCTTTGCAACATCGCTTTTCAACACCAAGGTTATTAATTTTTCTGCGGCTTCGGCTTGCTTCTGGATTGTCGCAGAGCTGCTTTCATCAAGCGATTCAGGGCCGACTTGAAATTGATGATAGGCCAATTTAATGCGTTGATAAGGTAAACAAACACGACTATTATTTTTCACATTGGCGCACATGATTTGCTCTCCATCATTAATGTCTGCGTCACCACAGAATCGTTTTCACTAAGCTGTAAAACTGTCTCCGGTATCAACCAAGTGTTTGTCTCTAGTCCATTAGCTCGGCGAAAAGAGACGCGGTACTGCAAAGGCTTTTGCTCACTATCTAATCCTATAACAGTGCCACTATCCCCAGCCATCACCACCACTTCGCCTTTACTTGTTAATGATTTTAACGAAATAATGCTATCACCCCGTTCAAATAGCCGTTCACTCCAAGGCGCTTTGACATCGGCAAGCTCCGATTCTCGACAACCGACGCTCACTCCTTGCTCCATAAAGTGGACTTGATAAATAACCTGATCCTGCAAAAATTTCCCCACTCCTTTTATATACCCCACACTGCCTCGGCGGATCAATAATGTACCGCGATCACTTCCCATAAAAGTGCCGTCATTTCTTATGTTTCTGATAACACGGACTTTGTCACCATAATCAAATTTTGCTTGCATAATCGCTTCCCTTCCTACTCAGTCGTTAATATCGTATCTCTGATGGTCAGTAATTCTTGATCCGATGGGTTTCGCTTACAACGAATAGCAAATTCCTTTACCGCCCCAAGCAAGCGCCCTGCTTGCACTTTATTCAATGTCACGCCAACACCTTCAAATACCGCTAGTACCGCACCTAGCCCAGAATGTTTACCCAAAACTAGCTTATGATTTCGCCCTAGTAGTTGAGGATCAACACCTTGATAATTGCGGATATCCTTAAGCAGGCCATCAACGTGTATTCCCGATTCGTGGGTAAATACTTGCTCACCCACTAAACTTTTTTGCAGCCCAATGGTACGCCCTGCCGCTGCAGAAACTGCTTGGCAAAGCGCAGGCAGACAATCTAAGCGAATTCCAGTCGACTTCCGGTAACATTGCTCTAAAGCGGTCACCACTTCTTCTAATGCTGCATTACCTGCTCGCTCACCCAAACCAACAACCGTGGTATTAGCAAAAGCAGCGCCCGCTTTTATCGCAGCTAAAGTATTGGCCGTTGCTAGACCAAGGTCATCATGACAATGAATTTCAATCTCTAAAGGTTGGGCTTGCGTTAATAAGTTAATTTGTTCATAGGTTGTGAAGGGTTCTAATATCCCCAATGTGTCGGCATAACGTAAACGTCTCGCGCCAGCACGATGTCCGACAATTCCTATTTCAATTAAAAAATGGATATCCGCCCGTGATGCATCTTCGCAGCCAATACACACTTGTAATCCAAGTGAAATAGCATAGTGAATACTTGCCTGCAGACGCTCTAATAGCAGCCTCTTATTACTATGCAGTTTATGCTTAATCATCTGATCAGAGCTGGGAATGGAAATATCTATCCAATCAAGTTGCAGCTCGGCAGCACGTTTAATCTCGGCTTTGTTCAATCGACACCACGCCATCAATGTAGCATCGGGTAATGCTTGGCGAATTGCGGCTATGGTCAAACACTCCTCTTCTCCCATCGCAGGAATGCCCACTTCTAAATGAGTCACACCTGATGCCACCAGCATTTTAGCTAGGTTAACTTTCTCTTGCAGCGTAAAGGAGACACCTGCAGTTTGTTCGCCATCGCGTAGGGTTGTATCGTTTATCGTGACCATAAGTATCACCTTTTAGGCAAATGCGGGTTCAAATGCTTCTATTACCACTGGCTTTCCATCTTGCCAGTAAGGAGACAATAGGCGCAGCTTATCGATAATAGATGGCACCACCTCAATCACTCGGTCGATATCTCGCTCCGTGGTATATCGAGAAAGAGAGAAACGGATAGTGCCATGGGCCGCTGTAAATGGAATGGACATCGCCTGCATCACATGTGAGGGCTCCAATGATCCAGAGGTACAAGCACTGCCACTCGATGCAGCAATACCATATTGATTGAGCAGCATTAAAATAGCTTCACCTTCAACATATTCAAAGGCGATATTCGCCGTATTAGCGGTACGATTATCGGGGTCGCCAGTCACGAAAGCGTGGTCAACGCTGGCTAATATGCCCGTTTCCAACTTATCGCGCAGTGTTCTCACTCGACTATTAATCGTCTCTAGATGCAATTCAGCCTGTTCCGCCGCCACTCCGAATGCCACAATAGCCGCCGTATTCTCAGTGCCAGCGCGGCGTCCACGTTCCTGATGCCCCCCACGTAGCAGTGGGCGATAGCGTACGCCACGACGTACATAAAGTGCCCCTATACCCTTTGGTGCATGGAGTTTATGGCCTGAAAAGGAGAGCATATCAATGCCCGAATCCTGCACTTCAACGGGTACTTTACCAACAGCTTGTACCGCATCGGTATGAAATAAAATCCCTTTCTCTTTTGCCATTGCCGCCATTTCCAAAATAGGAAAGAGTGTCCCCGTTTCATTATTCGCCCACATGACAGTCACTAACGCGGTGTTATCGCCAAGCAATTTTTGATACTGGTCTAAATCTAAGCGCCCTTTTTTATCTACCTTCAACCAATGAATGGTGTATCCCTCAAGGGCAAGTTGTTCACACACTTCCAAGGTGGCTGGATGTTCAACTACGCTGGTGATGATCTCTTTTTTATTGGGATTTGCTTTTAAAGCTGAATAGATTGCCGTTGTCGTTGATTCCGTTGCACAGGAGGTGAAAATCACCTCTGTTTCATGTAAAGCACCAATTAAATCGGCAACTCGGCGACGCGCTATTTTAAGCTGAGCGCCCACTTTATCGCCAAAACTATGGATAGAAGAGGGATTACCAAACTGCTCGGTGAATAGCGGTAACATTGCTTCGAGTGCCATCGCATCCACTTTAGTCGTTGCATTATTATCTAAATAAATTTGTTTCATATTGGCATCCTCTTCTAACTTACATGTGCTAAGTGCGCAAGATCTTGCAACTCTTGCGGTTCATGCGTGAGCGGCTCTTGGTTAACAACGGGAACGGCAAAACCTAATTTTTCACTGATTTGATCCTGTAACCAACCGAGGGTGATATCCGTCATCATGCAGCCCGTACAAGCACCAGATAGACTCACTGTTATTAAATTCTCACTGGCATCCACCAAACTCATATCCCCCCCATCGACCTGTAAATAGGGGCGTAAGTTAGTGATAATTTCCTGGACTTTTTGCGTCAGTGAGTCCATTTTTTGCGGCACTATATCTACCATTGGCGCTGCAACATGACCCGTTGCCGATGGGCATGTGCCCTGTTTTTTTGCCATCACAGCATCAATTACCCGTTCTATTTTTTCATGGCACCCCGTACAAGCTCCGCCCGCTTTGGTATAGTTGATGACATCATCAATAGTAGTCAGCGCATGTTTTTCAACGGCTCTGGTTATTTTTCCTTCATCGACGGCAAAACAGCGACAAATCAATTTGCCCTCTTCATGATCATCAGCCTTTAATTCGATACCACGGTAGTTAGCAATCGCCGCTTCTAGCGCTTCTTGTCCCATCACCGAACAGTGCATTTTTTCCGCTGGTAAGCCACCGAGGTAATCAACAATCTCTTGGTTGGTCACTTGCTCTGCTTGCGCAACGGTTTTACCAATAATCAGTTCTGTTAATGCCGATGAAGATGCAATCGCACTACCACAACCAAAGGTTTGGAAACCGGCATCTTCAATAATATCTGTCTCTTCATTTACTTTTATTGTTAAGCGTAATGCATCACCACAACTAATAGAGCCAACATCACCAATACCATTGGCATCACTTAATGCTTTGGCATTTCTTGGATTAAAAAAATGATCTTTTACTGTTTCTGAATAGTTCCACATATACACCTCTCAAATAATCAATTCCATATTGCATTAACTAATTGCAAAACTCAGACCAAACAAAACAACCTTAAAATTCAAGAACTTAAGAAAATCAAAACAGAAAAGAATGATGACATACAACAGGCTTATGTGAGCTTTGTCGGTTATGGTACACAACGTAAATAATACAAAATGAGGGATTAAAATGGATTATGTAAATTTTCCTACAATTGTCTTCTATAACACCACCTAACTACTCATAAATTTATTACAAAAACCTTTCAAGAAAAATAAACCACTATTTATCAACAACTTGAATCAACAGCGTGTAATGGTACAAAGATTGCAATTTAGCTAGTAATCATTCTTTCTAGGTAGGCAATATTATGGATAAAATAAATAAAGAGATGAAAACGGACACAAAACACAATAGCCGTCCAAGCTGTAAAACGAAATGTGAGAGTGATCTACTTAGCTCTGATATTAAACTAGCACAATCGGCGGATAGTAGTTCGTCAATGGCTTTGCATCAGTTGCAGAAAGTATCGCAACACCCCTGCTATTCAAATAATGCCCACCATAAATATGCACGAATGCATTTGGCCGTCGCCCCCGCCTGTAATATTCAGTGTAATTACTGTAATCGCAAATATGACTGCGCCAATGAATCTCGCCCCGGCGTCGTCTCTGAATTACTGACGCCTGAACAGGCATTATTAAAAGCACAAGCCGTTGCCAAGGCAATCCCACAGCTCTCGGTTATTGGTATCGCCGGGCCGGGCGATCCCCTTGCAAATCCAGTGCGTACCTTAAGTACATTAGCCTTGATCCGCGAGGCGATGCCCGACATCAAGCTTTGCATATCGACAAATGGCTTGGCCTTAAGTGAGCATGTTGATGAATTATTAAGACTTGGTGTGGATCACGTTACTGTCACTATTAATGCATTAGATGAGGTCATTGCCGCACAAATCTACAAATGGATTTATCTCGATGGCAAACGTTATGAGGGAGTTGAGGCGGGAAGAATGCTCATACAACGGCAGATGGAGGGCCTGCAAGCACTCTCTAAAGCCGGCATCTTAACCAAAGTAAACTCAGTATTAATACCGGGGATCAATAATGCCCATCTACCCGAACTCAGTAGAGAGTTAAGACGTAACAATGTTTTTCTACATAACATTATGCCTCTAATTAGCAAACCCGAACATGGCACCCATTTTGGCCTCACGGGGCAAAGAGAGCCACTAGAAGCTGAGCTAGAAGCGGTGCGTGAAGCATCGGGCGGTAACGTACAACAGATGAAACATTGTCAACAATGTCGTGCCGACGCAGTTGGCATGTTAGGTGAAGATCGAAGCAGTGAGTTTCAGGTTAAAGATCTACAGGATACCCCTGCCGATTACAGTGAAACCATGCTTGCTCGTAGCCGTTTTCAATCGGCGATCGCCAGTAAAGGCGCCTCCGAAAAACAAGCTTCATTTATTGTTGCCATCGCCAGTGAAAATAGCGAACAAATCAATTTACATTTCGGCCATACCGATTGCTTTAAGTTATACCTGATCACGGAAAATGAACAACACTATCTTGGCGAACGGCGCATTAAACGCTACTGTTCGGGCAGTGATGAGTGTGATGATAATAGTATCTCAGGCCATAACGACAGCTTAAGCAACGCCATCAAAGCATTGCATGGTGTCACTCTGTTATTATGTTGCCGTATTGGCACTGATCCACAACAGGCTTTAACAGAGGCTAACATCCTAGTGGACGTCGATTACGCCTATCATGCTGTGCCAGAGGTACTACCGACTCTATTCTCTAAATATAAACAACTAGCACAAAAGAAATGGCAACAACAACTCTGTAAGGAAGCGTAATATGGCCCTACAAATTGGTAAAAAATGTTTTTCTTGTTACGCCTGTGAAACGGTCTGCCCTGAAGAGGCAATCAGTCAGACCAATAATATCTTTAGCATTAATGCAACTTTATGCAGTGAGTGCCAAGACTTAGCAACACCGCGCTGTATCGCTATCTGCCCTGAAGCTGGCGCGATAACAAAGGTAGAATCATAATCAAGAATAGATTGAGATGTTAGCAAGGAAGCAAGCCTTACTAACATCTCTTCGCCTGCCACAGGAAAATCACACCGCTATTTCCCTAACAATAAAATGGTCTAACTTCACTGGCTTCATGGTGATAAATTCTTTATAGTTATCCTTTCAAGATTCATACAACAAAATAGAGTAGAGATAGATGGCTGGAATCATTAAAACGGCGGAAGAGATCGAAAAAATGCGCATTGCAGGGCAACTTGCTGCAGATGTACTAACAATGATCGCACCTTTTATTCAAAAAGGGGTGACGACCAATGAATTAGACAAACGTTGTCATGATTTTATTGTCAATGAACAACAAGCGATTCCTGCACCACTTAACTACCATGGTTTTCCAAAATCGATCTGTACCTCTCTCAACTATGTGGTTTGTCATGGAATCCCTAATGATAAACCGCTCAAAGAAGGTGATATTGTCAATGTCGATATCACCGTCATCAAAGATGGCTATCACGGCGATACATCACAAATGTTTGTTGTGGGGAAAGCGACTATTTTAGCGGAGCGTTTAATTCGCGTTGCTCAAGAATGTTTATATATTGGCATTAATCTAGTTAAACCTGGCGCAAGACTAGGAGATATTGGTTCTGCTATCCAAAAACATGCCGAAAAACACAACTACTCCGTGGTTCGAGAATATTGTGGCCATGGTATTGGCGCAGGTTTTCACGAAGAGCCACAGGTTTTACATTACGGCAAAGCGGGTACTGGTGATGTCATCAAAGCAGGTCAATGTTTTACCATTGAACCTATGATTAATGCAGGTAATAAAGCCTGTAAAGTACTAAGAGATGAGTGGACCGTTGTCACCAAAGATAAAAAACTCTCTGCACAGTGGGAACATACGCTATTAGTAACAGAAACGGGTTGTGAAATTCTCACACTTCGCCCAGAAGAAACTATCCAACGTATTATTAATCACGACTAAATATAACAGTATGACTATACCGCTATTGCTCAATAGCGGTGACTTGCCTATGTGGTATCGAGGAAAATATGGATTTTGAGACACTCTCCCCTGCTAATATCAGTGACGATAAACTTACCCTTAGCTATTTAAAAAACAACCTCAAACAATTTCAACAATGGCAGATTGACTGTTTCAAAGCGCAACAGGATATTACTGAAATCGTCGCTTGCCGTGCTAATTATATTGATCAACTACTGATTCGATTATGGGACCATTTTGCACTCAATGAACTCTATGATTTAACCCTGATCGCCGTCGGAGGTTATGGGCGTGGTGAGTTGCATCCAAAATCTGATATCGACATATTAATTCTCTTTAAAGAGAAGCTTGATAAAGAGACAGAAAATAAAATAAGCGACTTCATCACACTACTATGGGATCTTAAACTTGATATCGGACACAGTGTACGCAGCTTAAAAGACTGCGTTGAACAGGGGCAAGCAGATATCACCGTTGCCACGAGTATGATCGAAGCGCGCTATATCAAAGGAAATCAAAACGTCTTTGATAAACTCACCGAACTTGTTGAAAATAAAAACTTTTGGCCATCAGATCGATTTTTCACCGTGAAACGTGAAGAGCAAAAAACGCGTCATTGCAACTGTCGTGGTGATGGCTATAGCTTAGAGCCCGACATTAAAAATGGTTGCGGTGGCATGCGCGATATTCAAACTATTGCTTGGATAGCCAAACGCCACTTTAATGCACAAAGTTTATTAGAGTTAACCAGTTACGATTATATAACCCAAGGTGAATATCGCGAGTTAGTTGATTGCCAAAGACAGCTTTGGTCGATTCGTTTTGCCATACACACCGTCACCAATCGGCCTGATAATCGCCTTCTGTTTGATTTTCAAAATGATGTAGCCACTTTCTTGGGCTATACCGGAAAATTTAATCAAGCGATTGAGCAGATGATGAAGGCGTTTTATCAAACCATTCGCCGCGTTAAAGAGCTTAATGAAATGTTACTACAATATTTTGATGAAGCTATTTTAGGCAGCAATATTGAAAAACAGAGTGAACAAATTGATAACCACTTTCAACTGCGTGGTGACATGATTGAGTTAACCACCCCATCATTGTTCAATGACCAACCTGAATCTATTTTACAGTTGTTTTTGCATGTTGCAGAAGATCCTCGTATCAAGGGGATCTATTCACCGACCATGCGTAAATTACGTGAAGCAAGACGCTGTTTGACACAATGGTTACAAAATATCCCTGAATGCCGCACCATTTTTATGCGCATCATCAAACACCCCAAAGGAATGGGCCGCGCTTTTACGCTAATGTATGAACATGGCGTACTCGCTGCTTATATTCCACAGTGGAGTCGTATTGTTGGGCAAATGCAGTTTGACCTATTTCACGCTTACACCGTCGATGAGCATACCCATAAACTGATTGAAAATATCTATAACTACCCTGAAAGCAAAGAGATACATCCGCTTGCCAATGAAATTTATCACTATTTAGAAAAACCCGAGCTGCTCTTTTTAGCCGCCATTTTTCACGATATCGCCAAAGGGCAAAAGGGCGATCACTCCACACTTGGTGCAATGGATGCACTGGCATTCTGTGAATTACATGGGCTCAATCGCCATGAAAGTAAATTTGTCGCTTGGTTAGTGGCTCATCATCTTATTATGTCTGTCACAGCTCAACGCCGAGATATCAGTGATCCACGTGTGATTGTTGAATTTGCAACCGTCGTTCGCGATGAAAAACAGCTAAACTATCTCTTTTGTTTAACCGTTGCTGACATCTGTGCCACCAATGAAGAGACATGGAATAGCTGGAAAGGCACCCTATTACGTGATTTATACTACAGCACCTTAAAAATGTTACGAAGAGGATTGGAAAACCCACCGGATATTCGCGACCGTATTCGTGATCGAAAACAAAAAACCTTAGGCTTACTAGCTACATACGGCATAACAGAGGAGGAGGTAAAACCACTCTGGAAACGCTTTAACCTGTACTATTTTTTCCGCTACAAATCAGCGCAAATCACTTGGCATACGGTCAATTTATTAAAACATCAAGACCATAGCCAACCAATGGTGCTAATTAGTGATCAAAATGAACGTGGTGCAACGGAAGTCTTTGTTTATCATAAGGATATGCCATCACTCTTTTCCTCAGTGGTGACTGAAATTGATAACAAAAAGCTCAGTGTCCATGATGCAAAAATACTCTCCAGCCGTGACGACTTTTCATTAAGTACATTTACCGTGCTAGAACAAGATGGCGAACACATCGATCCCGATAAAATACAGCGTCTTAAAGAGGCGATAGAAATGGCACTCATTGCCCCTGAAAAGGTCAATATGCAACAAACTCGCTTAGCACGGGTTAAAAGGAAGTTTAAATTTGAACCCGAAATCACCTTCCTACCAACGCGTCGCAAACGCACACAAATTGAATTAGTTGCCTTTGATGCACCGGGTATATTAGCCAATATTGGAGAGGTGTTTCGTTGTAGTGGTTTAGTACTTGATACCGCCAAAATCACCACCATTGGTGAACGAGCAGAGGATCTATTTATTGTTTCAACGTTGGATGGCAACGCATTAACCGAAGAGCAAGAGATTCGCTTAAAAGCGCAGCTAATAGCTGAACTAAGCCCTGAAATATAAGGCTCTCCCAAACGACCTTGCTTGCTCTGTGGATTCATTTCACGGGCAAGTTTACCCTTCTGCAACAACGTAAAAGGCAATACTAATACCAATCCGCATAAGCATCTGATCTATCTTGTTGGTTAAAATAATAGATAACAACGTTGCATTCCATCGTAATAGCGCTATTACTCAATCATGCGAATTGCTATAACGCTTCTCAATTAATGAACTAATTCACTTCATTAGTCATCGATTGTTGTTGTTCCACACTTTTCACATATAAGGTGTCTAGAAAAATCATCCATTGCAGCAATAAAAGGGCCGACCATCAACCCTTTAATTAAGCCTGCAATGAATTCCTTTCTCTTACGGTTTTTCACGTTTTTAAAAGGATTGGGCTTCCTCACTAACACCAAAATATGGTGTGTACTTGCTGCGCATGATTTACAAAAACACATTTCCGTTTGCTTTAACACAAAAGCTCCTTTTTTAAGACAGTGAGGTTGTAGAATTTCTTATTACCTCCCTAGTTATATAGAAAAATAGAATAACTCACATTTAATTGATAGTAAATTGATAATTTAACTTTTCAACTGCAGTGATCTTTTTCCTATTCAAAACGTAAATATAAACGACTTTTGCAATGCATTGAGATAACAATGTTTGATTATTATTTACAGCAATTGGAACAATCCGCTGCTAAAGTAAATGTATAATACCAATCGGATTAAGTATGTGATGTAAATTTTGCGCAGGAAAAATGGCTTAATTTGAGACGTAAGTTGACGCAAATGGTTGTTCCCTTTGCGAAACTTACAACAAAAAAGTAAGTTATTTTAACCAGTAAAATAGATAGGTTTTTAATTTATAATTTGAGTGAAATTATTATCAAGAGATATGGATGAATGTCTTGTTTCAACCGTTTCGCCAAGGTTTGAACCAGACTTTTGACCAAAATATAATTTTTCACTATCAATATAAATTAAAGTGTAATTCGGAGAGAAATCTCGATTACCTGAATTATAAATAAAAATTTCATTTAGACCATTAGCTTCTATACTTTCTTCACTTATTACTTTACCTGTAATTTCAAATTTCGAGATATCTAAAGTATCAAACATCATTGAGTCACATTCAGTATCTGTTGGATGAAAATACTCTGTTCGATAAGTGGATCTCAACGAAGAATCTATGCTTAGCTTAATCTTGACATTCCAAGCTTCTTTTAACTCGTCGCGCGATAATTTATTATAAGGAGAGCATTCTTTTTCCCAATATGTATTAGATAACTTTGCTATAGGGTCACTTTTTGACGTTTCAGTAGCACTATCTCCGTCAGAGCCACCACAGGAAAACAAGAATATTGACGAAAGAGCAATGGTAATCGTTAAATTTTTCATTTGTATTCCATAATTTGATAAAACCTAACAAGACAGTGTAGTATATCTTTTCAGCCTGATAATATTAAATAAAAAGCACGAAAACTCATAATTTATGAAATTCAATTAATTATTTTTTTCATCACGGACTGATAAAGTGATACTGAAGATTTATATCGACATGCTGAAAATTCAACAATAGCATGTATTGAACTGAAGTGCCTTAGTGCTATGTTAAACGAATATGCACAATAGTTCCGTATCAATTAATTAAAGCGATGAATAAAATAAAGGGGGCGATAAAAATTATCCCCCTTATTTATTTGTAGTAGCTCAGACTTTTTCTCTATTGCAGTACCATGGGCATCGCAATTCACATCAGCATCTGCTCTATCTTATTGGTTAAAAAAATAGAAAACAGCGTTACATCATTTTTCCTCAACAAGCTATGCCCATCATATTATGCGAATTGGTATCACGTTAACATTTTACCGGTTTTTCTATTCCATACCCCTGCACATAATCAACCCCAATCTCCTCAAGCAGGTCACATATTTCTTGATTTTCTACAAATTCTGCGATTGTTTTTATATTCATCATATGTGCGATGTCATTAATTGAACGAACAATTGCAAGATCCGTTTTTTCAGTCACTATATTTTTAACAAGGCTCCCATCAATTTTTAAATAATCTACGGGCAAATTTTTAAGGTACCCAAAGGAAGATACACCGCTACCAAAATCATCTAAAGCAAACTTGATACCCAATCCCTTCATTTCATGAATAAACTCTAAAGCTTGTGATAATTGCGATATAATCGCGGTTTCTGTGATTTCAAAGCAGATTTTTTGTGGTTCAATCGAAGAGTTCCTTACCAACTGCAGTACGTTGTTAAAAAACTCTTGATTACTTAAACTAATGCCAGACAAATTAATCGAAACAGTGGTATTTTGATCAGGAAAAAACTGTTGATAGCGTTCAAAAATAGTTGTTAATACCCAATTATCTATAAGACCAATGACACCATGTTTTTCTGCTGCGGGAATAAATACCCCTGGTGGCACCATATCACCATTTCTATCACAATAACGTATTAATATCTCATAATGAGGGGCATCCCCCGTGCTATTATCCAATGGTTTAATCAACTGTTTAGCAAGATAAAACCTTTTCTGCTCAATCACTTGACTCACATTAGCAATATACCCCATCTGTAATTCATCTGCATATAAGTTAGCCCCAGAAGAATCAGCAATATAAACCCTACCGCGGCCTAAATCCTTCGCTTTATAACAAGAAAGGTCCGCTTTACTTAGGAGTTCGGTAGCCGTTAAGCCTTTACAAATGGGTACAGCGCCAATGCTCACTCCCACATCAAAATAACAATCATTCCAATGGTATTTATAATTCGATACATTTCGAATAATCATTTCACAGATGGATTGCACTTCAACAGGTTGTTGCGCTTTAATAATCAAACCGAATTCATCACCACCAAGTCGCCCTAAAGTATCTGTATCCCCTATTGCATTCGCAATTACCTGCGCCACTTCGGCAAGCATAGCATCACCAATTAGGTGTCCGGCAGTATCATTAACCAGTTTAAAATGGTCTAAATCAAGAAAACAGACAAAGGCAGTCACTTTATCCCCTGACTGCTCTTTCACCACTTCTTTTAATTTTCGATTAAAATTACTGCGATTAATTAAATTTGTTAATGAATCATAATCAGCTTGATAGGCAAGTTGTTGAGATAGTTTTAGCTCATGTGTAACTTCTTTGTAAATACCTCGATAGCCTAAATATTGAAATTTATCATTAAACAAAGGTTTACCTTTAACCATAAATACCTTAACGTCATGGTCAGCAGATTTGACTTTAAAAATAAGATTATCCAAAGCTACCTTGCGGGCCAACGCTAGGTTGTAATCAGCCCAAGGAAAGTCAAATACTTTCTTATTTTCAAATAGCAAATCAATTCTATTTCCAATCATCTGCTGGCTATCAATACCAAAAGCAAGTTTTGCATCACCAGATAGATAACTAATACAATTGTCTACATTTGTTTCCCAAAAAATATTCGCACCAGCATGGGCTAAATCTTTATACCGCGTTTCATTTTCCAATAGAATACGGCGATTATGTATCCCGCGACGAATAATTTCCGTTAATAGAATAATCACGATAATAAAGACAATAAATGCAATGCCGACCAACCACACAATCAATTTATACTGCTGATAAAAAGTTCGCTCCTGATTAATAAGTTCACTGTTTAACGGCAAGGGCATTGTTGATAAATGGTGATAATTTTTAAGATTTTCCCAATTAAAAATCCAACGGCTCTTGGCTTTCGTTATCGCTGGAATATCGGAGATACTTACACCAGCTAAAAGCTGCTTAATCATTAAAGCAGCTCTTGCTGCATGTTGCCGCCCATCTAGCTCGTGCGCACCAACCACTCCATAATCTAATGTTGTAATAGCAATGGTATATACGGGGTTAGTTATACGATCAGTCACCGCCTTTACACCATCATTCCAGCTTAATAAAGCATCATTAAGCGCTGGGCTGACTAACTGCCCGATTAATAACACGGGAATTTTTTCACCAATCCCCTGAAAAGATGCTGTAATAGTCGTGTCTTTCAAATCATCAATAATGGTGACTTTTGCCGGTGATTCAGGGTGGTTTTTGACTTGTTCAATTTTCCAAACATTTGCTTTTCCAGCCTCGGATTGATCTGTTATCACCACCACGTGGTTTTGCCCAGTGTGATTTTTTATATCTATCAACGTTTGACCAATATCTCTATTTTCAAAAACCCCTGTCATGTTAGGCTCATTGACTAACTCCTCTGATACGCGGTTTATGCCTAAGAAAACAATCGGCACTTCAGGAAAAAAACGAGAACGATTGGCTCGAATTAAACTAAGAGCTGCATCATCAGAGATAACTAAAACATCAATGACGGTATTTTTGTATTTATCGCGGAGATAGTTGATAAACAACGAACGAAATTCCTCTTTTGGATTGGGGAATCGCTTGGCATCCATATACTCATGAAATAGACGGGTATCATTATCGTCTTTAAAAGCATCATTAAACCCCTGCTTTAAAAAACTGGTCCAACCATGTTCACCATGATAAGAGTGAATGAATAGCACATTATTAATGGCACTTGCGGGGCTTGATAGACTAAACAACAATAGTATTGAAATATAATAAAAGAAACAATGTCGCATATTTATACCTATAGATTTACCATATTATTTTTATTGTAGGTATTTGTTGAATGATTTAATAACAACAATAACCACTACAGCACAGCAACTAACAAAATTAAAGCACGCTGAAACAGGTAATTATAACGCAAATGTTTGATATCAATGAAATAAAAAGCAATTATCACAAACATATGCGACCAGAGTCACACTCGGCCATTTATGGCTAGAATAGATAATTATTGGGTTAACTATAAGCAATGAAATGGCTCAGCGGCAAGCTTCTGATACTTTTTTTAACAGCAATTTCAACAATCCGCTGCTAAAGTAAATGTATAACTGATGAGGTGATTAGGTATGAAAGCAATAGGTTTAGGATTAGCATTATTAATGAGTTTCCCCGTTGCAGCGCAACAGGTTATTTATCAATTAGATGGCAAAGATTACCAAGGATATTTTGCTAAAGCGCAGGGAACAGCAAAAGGCAGTGTACTGCTCATTCATGACTGGGATGGCTTAACTGAGTACGAAATAAAACGTGCAGATATGCTCGCAAAACTCGGTTATAACACCTTTGCCGCTGATCTCTATGGAAAGGGAAACCGTCCCGTAGAAACGCAAGCCAAAAAAGAGGAAACCGGCAAGTTATATAATGATCGCGATAAAATGCGCCGTTTAATTTTAGCCGGCATCAATGAATCGAAAAAATTGAGCCAAGATGAGATGGTGGTGATGGGTTACTGCTTTGGTGGAGCTGCGGTGTTAGAGCTTGCTCGATCTGGAGAAGCGCCAGCGGTGAAAGGTTATGCTACTTTTCATGGAGGATTAACAACACCCGATGGGCAAAACTACAATAAGCTAACAGCGCCAATTTTTGTCGCCCATGGCGGTGCAGATAGTGGAATCCCATTAACTGAGGTAGCAGAGTTGGGTGTACAACTTGAAGCGGTAAAGGCTAATTATGAAATTCAAATTTATTCTGGTGCTCCACACGCCTTTACGGTGTTCGGCTCTGAAAGGTATCAAGAAGTGGCAGATAAAAAATCTTGGCATACTTTGATCGATTTTCTTGAACAAAATCTACACCCCTGATGGATAATAATTAACTTTATCATGCGACCAATCCGCTTAATTAAATGGTGATCATTATGCGGATTGGTATTATACCAATTCCGATAAATAGCTAATCTATTTTACTGGTTAAAACAACTTGCTGCTGCGTTGTAATTTTCGCAAAGGAAATAACCATTTACGTCAAATTACGCCTTGAATTAAGCTGTTTTTCCTGCGCAAAATTTAGATCACATACTTACCGGAATTGGTATTACTTGAACGAGATAACAGAGGGGCTCATTTTCATTGCAACAACAAAAAGTTGTAATCAATTTAAAATAACAAAGTCATGGCTTAACACGCTCAGTGACACCTTGTCACCGACCGAAAATTGTAGACAATCCCCCAAATAATTGGCCTGTTTAATGCAGTAATCATGACCACGATAGACAACTCTTATTTGCTGGTATGCACCTAAAAATTCAACTTGTTTAACCTGACCTTGCCCTTCAATATCCCGTGCAATGGCAATCTGCTCTGGACGTAACAGTAAACTAAACATGGCGCCAATGGGAGCATCTATTAAACTGTTACTAGTGAGCAAACCAAGGTCAGATTGATAGCTATATTTATCTTCGACTACTACCTGAAGATAATTACTCTCGCCCATGAAGTCGGCAACATACTTCGATTTTGGGTGGCTATATAAATCTTTTGCTGTGCCAATCTGCACGATTTTGCCTGCCTGCATTAAGGCGATTTTATCGGCAAAGGCAAAGCCTTCTTCCTTTGAATGGGTGACAAATAAGGCGCTCATTGCCTGCGCCTTAAGAATATCTCTAATCTCATGGATCAATTGAAAACGAACATTGTGATCCAAATTAGAAAAGGGTTCATCGAGTAACATTAGTTGCGGTTGATAGGCTAAGGCGCGAGCGATGGCAACACGCTGCTGCTGCCCCCCTGATAATTGATGCGGAAAACGCTGTGCATAATTACTCAATTGCACTAAGGCGAGCACCTCATCGACCCGCTTTTGTTGCTCTTCTTTAGGCAGCTTGCTTAACGAAAATGCTACATTATCAGCAACATTAAGGTGTGGAAAAAGTGCATAGTCTTGAAAAATAAAACCAATTTTGCGCTGTTCTGGCGGTAAAGTAATGCCGTCATCATTAACGACTTTACCATTAATTTCAATTCTCCCCTGCAGCTCTGTTTGCAAACCAGCAACGGCTTTTAGCAAGGTTGTTTTGCCACATCCACTCTCACCTAATAAACAGATAATTTCGTTATTATTAAGGGCTAAATCAAGCGATTGTAAAACTTGGTTAGATTGATAAAAACAGCTTAATTGCTGAACAACTAATGAAGGCATTAAGAGCTTTTCTCCAATAAACGATTGACAATAATAAAAGGTAATAATCCCATTAACACGATCAGCAATGCAGGCAGTGCCGCATACTCAATCATCTCATCGGAGACAAACTGATAAACATAAGTGGCCAGTGTTTCAAAGTTAAATGGTCGCAATAATAGTGCCGTAGGTAGCTCTTTCATTGCTTCAATCAACACTAAAATAAATGCCGTTAACATCCCTTTTCTAATCAAGGGCAAGTTAATACGGCGAATAGTTTGCGCTGCACTTTGTCCAAGTGAGCGTGATGCTTGGTCTAGTGATGGCGATACTTGCGCCAAACTACTGTCAATACTGCCCACGGCAATTGCACTAAAACGCACCAGATAACCGACCACCAAAATGAATAGCGATCCAGAAAAAAACAGCCCAATTTGAGAAAAACCATAGTTAACAAGCAACTCATTCAGCCATAAATCAACTTTTGTAAAAGGTATTAACACCGCAATAGCGACGACCGTTCCCGGTACAGCATACCCCAATGACGATAAACGGATACAACTCTTAGCCGCAAAACCGGGCGATAAACGTTGATAAAAATTAACCACCAATGCAATGATTAAGGCAATGGTTGCAACAATCATCGCTAAGTAAAAACTATTCTGCGTATAACGCCATAACTCATCCGTTAAGGATTCAGCAAAATAGTGCCAAGCATAGTAACAAAGTATTGCCAACGGCAGAATAAAGGCACAAAAAAGCAACAACCATGCGTAGCCCATGACGCTCCATTTTTTCCAACCCGTTAATTTAAAACGGAGCTCAGTATAAGTTGCACCACTGCGTTGGTAAATTTTCTGCTTACGGCGGCTATAATTCTCCAAACTAATTAAAATCACTAAAATTAGCAGCATTAAAGAGGATATTTTAGCAGCGGTCGTCAAGCTACCTAGCTGTAACCAAGTATCATAAACGGCAGTGGTCAAGGTGCTCACCGCAAAATAATTGACCGTGGCAAAATCGCCTAATGTTTCCATCGCGATTAAAGAGATGCCTACCGCCAGAGCCGATCGGGAAAGCGGTAAAGAGACTCGAAAAAACGCCTGTACAGGGGATAGCCCTAAACTTCGTGCAGCCTGAAACAATCCTCCAGATTGGCCTAAAAATGCACCACGCAACAAAAGATAAAGATAAGGATAGAGTGCCAAACTCAAAATAACTGCGGCACCGAAAAGAGTACGAATATCGGGAAAATAGTAATCGGACATTTGCTGCCAGCCCATCATTGAACGTAACAGCTGTTGCACAGGCCCCGAATAATCTAATAAATCCGTATAAACGATGGCGACGATGTAGGGAGGAAGTGCCAAGGGTAACATTAAAGCCCATTGCAAAATAGTTCGACCAGGAAAATCACAGCAAGCAATAAACCAAGCCACGGGCATCGCAAAGATAAAACTGAAACAAATCACAGCAACAATAAGCAACAAGGTATTGATACTATAATCCATTAAGACGGTATCAATAAGATGTGTAAAACTACCACTATCATCAATAGAAAAAGCGCTTATAACAAGCGCTAAAATAGGAACAAATAAAAGAGTAGTTACTGCCAAAGGCAGTAACTTATAAATATTAGAGGTCAAATTTAACTTCATCCAGTAACTTAATTGCCGTTGCATGGTACTTGGCAAGATCAGAAAGCGGTAGTTTATCCGCTGTAAAGGTGCCCCATGATGCAACCAATTTAGAAGGTTGTACACCCTCTTTTACGGGATATTCATAATTACCTTCAGCATACATTTGTTGAGCAGCATCCGTTGACAAAAATTCCATCAATTTTATAGCATTATTTTTATTTGGCGCATATTTTACCAATACAACGCCCGTTGCATTAACATGTGAGCCGGTTGTTTTTTGGTTAGGGAAATTGATACTAACCGCTTCAGCCCAGCTCACTTGCTTCGGATCTTCTAACATTTTACCTAAGTAATAGTTATTACCTAGCGCATAGTCACAGACACCATCTTTAACCGCTTTCACTTGGGCGCGATCATTTCCCTGTGGCTTACGCGCAAGGTTGGCTTTTAGCCCTTCTAACCAAGTTTTAGTATTTGCTTCGCCGTCATGGGCAATCATTGACGCAATTAATGAGACATTATAGGGATGTTTACCTGAGCGCATACAGACTTTTCCTTTAAAAGCGGGTGTTGCTAAATCTTGATAAGTGATATTTGGTACAGGCCCAACACGTTCAGAAGAGGAGTAGATATTACGCACACGCGTACTAAGCGCAAACCACTGATTGTTAGTGTCACGGTAATAGCTAGGGATATTTTCATTGAGCACTTTACTATCCACTGCTTGGGTTAGCTGTGCCTCATTTAATGCCATTAAGCGGTTAAAATCGGCGGTTAATACGATATCAGCAGGCGATAAAACGCCTTCTCGCTTGATACGTTCGACCAGCCCATCCTTAGCAAATAACAGATTCACCTTAATACCCGTTTGTTCGGTAAATTTAGCCAAAATAGGGTCAATCAAAAAAGGCTGACGGAATGAGTAAATATTAACTTCATCGGCAATGACAGAAGTGGTTAAAGCGGTAAATAGCGAAGTACTAAGTAGTAGTTTTTTCATTTTAGATCCAGTTAAATAATAATAGTTATCAGCTACCTTTAATCTTAATGATAATTGTTATTATTTGCAATCTTATTATATCACTTTTTTTTGCCATCTATCGGCTGTTGGTGGCTATCTCTTTTTACGTTAATATATACCCATGTTATCTCCAGATGCTTTGTCAGGCGCTAGCTCGGATACCAGAGCAAGACGTAACATGAGGTATAATGGGTATAGGAGGACAATTTAAGAGAAGAAAACCATGAAAATAGACTTAAGCCAACTTGGTACAGAAAAACGCAATCAAAACAGTGCCGACATAGATACACTTTCCACATTAGAAATCCTCACTGTCATTAATAATGAAGATCAAACGGTTCCCTTGGCGGTAGCACAAACCTTACCGGAAATAACCCAAGCCGTTGATGCTATCGTTAACGCCTTTCAAGCAGGGGGACGGTTAATCTATTGTGGCGCAGGGACATCGGGTCGATTAGGTATTTTAGATGCAAGCGAATGCCCACCAACCTTTGGTAGCGATTCCTCATTAGTCATGGGATTAATAGCCGGTGGTCATGCCGCCATTTTAAAGGCGGTCGAAAATGCAGAAGACAACATTGAATTAGGAAAAAAAGATTTACAATCAATCCACTTCCAAGCACAAGATATTCTTGTTGGTATTGCCGCGAGTGGTCGCACCCCCTATGTTATCGGTGCAATGCAGCATGCGCTTTCACTTTCTGCAACGGTGATTTCATTAAGCTGTAATGTTAATAGCCCAATGACAAAATTAGCAAATATTAATATTACCCCACAGGTCGGCCCCGAGGTTGTCACAGGTTCATCGCGAATGAAGGCGGGTACGGCACAAAAACTGGTCCTTAATATGTTGACAACGGCGGCGATGATCCGCTCTGGCAAGGTATTTTCTAATTTAATGGTTGATGTACAGGCAAGCAATGAGAAGTTAGTACAACGGCAAATTAATATCGTTATCGAAGCAACGGGTTGTACAGAACAGCACGCCATCGAAGCACTTAAACAAACGAATAGTCACTGTAAAACGGCTATCTTAATGATCTTGTCGGGGCTTAATGCCGAAACTGCAACGGCAAAACTAAAGCAACATCAAGGCTTTGTGCGTAATGCATTGGCAGATTGTCAAATGGATTAAGAAAAGTATTTACCTATCAACCATTTAGCCTCATCTTTATCATATCATGAGGCTAAATAGAATCGGGTTATGCAGGTAAAACCACCCCCTGATCTTTCATACGCGCTATTTTATAGCGAAGCGTTCGTGGACTAATACCGAGTAATTCGGCAACATCTTTACGTTTTCCTCTACAACTATGCAGCGCTTCTAAAATAATTTTCTGCTCTTGATCTTTCAGCCCCTTACCCAGTTCACTAAATTCAGCGTTATCATCCTCGCCATTTTCATCATGGCCGATATCAGAAAGAGAAGTTTGCTCACTCTGCTCCATCATATCTTGGAAATGCATGTCTTCTAATATCAATGCCGACTCAGTAATGATTTCACCATCAGATAAAATTAAAGCGCGTTGCATGACATTATCCAGTTCACGAACATTACCCGGCCAAGCGTAAGCTAATAGCTGCGCTTTTGCGGCGTCTGATAAGGTTGGAATAGGCTGAGATTGATCTAGTGCATGACGCATTAACAGATGTTCCGCAATCGGTAAAATATCACCTTTACGTTTTGCTAATGGCAACCACTGTAATGGAAAAACATTCAAACGGTAATATAAATCCTCACGGAAAGTGCCATTTACTACCGCTTTTTTAAGATCTCGGTTACTGGTCGCTATCACGCGAATATTTAATTTAATGGTTTTTCGAGAGCCAAGACGCTCCACTTCACGTTCTTGTAAAACACGCAGTAATTTAACCTGTAAATCGAGCGGCATTTCTGTAATTTCATCGAGCAAAATAGTGCCATTTTGTGCTTGTTCAAATTTGCCGGGACAAGCTTGTATCGCGCCAGTAAAGGCTCCTTTTTCATACCCAAAAAGCGTCGATTCAAGCATAGTTTCAGGAATGGCCGCACAGTTTATGGCAACAAAGGATTCATCGCAACGCGCTGATTTATCATGTAAATAACGAGATAACACCTCTTTGCCTGAACCGCTGGGGCCAGTGATCATCACCGATGCATCACTGGCTGCAACACGTTCAGCCATGACAAATAATTTTTCAGTACTAGGATCACCGTAAATCGGGGTGCGAGATTCAACCTTATGCACGGGCGCATAACGGCTAACTTGATTTAATAACACTTCCGGAGAAAATGGCTTGGCTAAATAATCTATCGCGCCATCACGCATGGCATTTACGGCATCGTCGATATTGGCATAGGCGGTCATTAATAACACAGGCAGACTAGGGTATTTCTCTTTAATATTTTGTAATAGGGTTAAACCCGACATGCCGCCCATTTGAATATCACTGATCACTAAATCATATTGCGATTTACCTAAGGCAAGCAACGCAGCTTCCGCGCTATTCACTTCATCACAGTTATATCCTGCTAATAATAAGGTATCAATTAATGCTTCTCTTAAGCCTGCGTCATCTTCGACAACTAATAATTTCCCTTGCAACATTCTAGCCTCCAATCGCATGATTCATTTGCACACTACCCGCAGCAGATCGATATTCACCTACGCGATATAAAGGTAACACCAAAGTAAAACAGCTACCCTTACCGAATTCAGATTTTACTTCCACACTGCCTTTATGCGCCTGTGCGACAGATTGTACAACCGCTAAGCCTAACCCAGTCCCTTGAGATTTGGTGGTATAAAAGGCTTCCATTACTTTAGCAATTTTTTCTTTTTCAATGCCAGGACCGTTATCCATCACCGCTATTTCAACTTGATCGCTACCTCTGCGTGCCGTAGAAATATAGAGCTTAACCCCTTCGCCAGTCGCTTCCACTGCATTAGAAATTAAATTAGTAATGGCACTAGAAAGCGCAGTTTTGTTAGCCATAATTAATAGATCGGGATCTGGTAATCGACATTGTAGATGCCCATCAACCTGCGATAAAAGCGTTTCACTTGCATTTTCAACCTCTTCTAACAGAGCACCGAGGGAGACTTCTTCAACCACTTTTTGCTCACCACTGCGGGCGAATAACAACATGTCATTGACCTGTGTTTCAAGGTCTTGTAAACGATTCATCAGTTTACCCTGAAAACGGGCGCGTGAATTTTCCGTTAAAGTTTTATTGGCTAGATTCGCACCATATAACATGGCAGCAGACAGAGGTGTACGAATTTGATGTGCTAACGATGCCACCATTTTACCCAAGGAAGAAAGGCGTTGTAATTTTGCAACGTGCTCCTGTAATAAACGGGTATCGGTAAGATCGGTTAACAGGATCAGCTGGCCGGGGCGACCTTCCAATGAAGAGATAGATAATTGAATACGGCGACCATTTTTAAGCGATATTTCGTGACCATCATCATTTTTAGGCGCAAAGGAACGATCAATAATATGACGCCAAAGCTGCCCCTGTAAAGGCTCACCTAATAATGAAACAGCAACTCGATTAGCTTGCTCAACAACACCGTTTCCATCAATAACAATCAATCCAGAGGGAAGCTCATTATATAGTTGCCCCATATAATTTGCCTGTGCGCGTAGTTGTTTGAGTTCGCCAGAAAATTGCTCCTGCTCTAACACGCCTGAATCTGTTTGCTTAATCTCTGTTGTCATAATGTCGCCCTATTTGCCATTCACCACAACAAATAAGCACTATTTATGCCAAAACATAAATCACAATTAAAAACAACAACTTAACAATAAGCGCGTCGTAAAAATGACGCTTGTTAGAAGATAAAAAAAGCCCGAGATAATATATTATAACGGGCTTGTGATCTGCTAATTCGCTTGCTTAGCCTTCCTTACTTAGTCCATATTTTTTCATTTTTTCAACTAGCGTAGTGCGACGCATCGACAGCAGTTCGGCGGCATGCGATACAACACCATCTTGACTATCTAAAGCTTGACGGATCATCTCAATTTCAAATTCCGTCAATTTATCTTTTAAGTTCATACCATCGGGTGGCAACTGCCCGAGGAATCCTAACGACTCATCAAAACTTTCAGTTTCCTCTGCCGTCACGGGTGAATTGCCAAACATATCAATTAACGCATCACGTTCAGCAATCGCTTCTTGCTCAGGACTATATTGAATAGTTTCAACAAATTCACCTTGCGCATCAACATGACGGTATTTTATTGGTAAATCGCATAAATCAATAATACGATTAGGATGTAAAATAAGTAATCTTTCTAATAAATTAGATAACTCTCGTACATTGCCTGGCCAATTATGTTGCATCAGAGAATCAAGAGCTCGTTGTGTAAAACGTAGGCTCGCCTTATGGTCGCTCTCTAAACGTGATAAAAGTTCCTGTAATAATAATGGGACATCTTCTTGACGATCGCGCAATGCCGGTTTTTCGATGGGGAAGACATTTAAGCGATAATAGAGATCTTCACGAAATTCGCCTTTTTCAATAAGCTCTTCAAGATTACGATGCGTGGCAGCGACAACGCGAACATCAGCCTGTAGTGATTTAGTGCCACCAACACGCTCGAAGGTTCGCTCTTGCAGTACACGTAATAGCTTAACTTGCATTGGCATTGGCATGTCACCAATTTCATCCAAAAATAGTGTTCCACCTTCAGCCAGCTCAAAGCGACCTTTACGTGCAGAGAAAGCCCCCGTAAAAGCGCCCTTTTCGTGACCAAATAATTCACTTTCTAATAACTCAGCAGGAATAGCCCCACAATTGACCGGGACAAAAGGCCCGTTTTTACGGCTAGATATTTCATGAATAGCACGAGCGACCACTTCCTTACCCGTTCCAGATTCGCCAAGAATTAATACATTTGCTTTACTATCAGCAACTTGCTCAACTAAATAACGCACTTCTTGAATGCGCCCTCCTCGTCCAACCAAGGATGTCAGTAAGTATTTATTGGCTTTTTGTAGTTTTTTATCTGAGCCATTAAAGGACTGGCAAAGATGCAGTAATTGCATTAATTTGGCGTACTCAACGGGTAACTCTAATACGCCAATGTGATTGCTGGACTGATTGTCTTCACCCGATAACGTCAAAAAGGCGTTATTAGGAAAGGCATCAAGCAGTTCAATAGAAGCTGCATTGACATCTCCAAGAATAATACATAGCGGAGCGCGCTCATTAATCTGATTTAATAAGTCCGCTTGCATAACAGATAAACAATTTTCACCGACAAAATTTAATACGGTAGATAAAGTATCATATTGTGCCTGACTAGTACCCACTATATAGATAGGAGATCGCTGTTCCATAAGATTCACTTCTAAAATTAAACGATATGACTCGTTAAGCCTATAGTAGGCTGAGCATGTAGCGAACCATTTTAACGCAAATTAGATAAATAAAAAAACGATTATTGTCAATTATATGACGATGCCCAGATTCTGACGGTACAATCAAAACGAAAAAAACAACCATTACAATCGAGTTTTCCATTAGATTTTTTAAGGTTGGTATACATTTTGCTAAACTATTTGTCAGATTAAAGCGGCGTAATATTGACAAATTAACGTTAAAAAAGCGTCAAACAACACAACATAATCTTGAATAAGATGCATTTTCATTAGTAACGAGTATATTTAGCAGTATACGTAGCATTAAATTTAAAGTAGTCGCAAGGAAACAGAAAATATGACGCGTCTTTCTATTAAGAAATATCAAAGTTCGAATTTATCCCAAATTGAACAGGCTGATCCACATACTTTGATATCATTAGTCATGCAACATATTCTAGGCAATTTAGCTGCTGCGAAAGGAGCTATAGAGCGCAAGGATATAGAAAATAAAAACAAATTATTGAACCGAGTAATAGGATTAATCGGTGAATTACAGGATAGTTTAGATATGGAAAAAGGGGGGGAGCTTTCTAACAACCTTTTTAACTTATATTCCTATATGATTTCACAGGTTACCCAGGCTAATATACAAAATAAAGCAGAGCTATTGACGGAAGTCGGCACTTTAATTTCAGAAATAAAATCTGGATGGGACGCGATCCCTCAAGAAATTCGTCAGCAGTATAGATAATGGATAATGCAATCGAATCTAAATTAGATGAGTTGTTTGTGTTAACACAACAACTCAACGCTTGTTTAAATGAAAATAATATCGATGAGTTTCAATTATTAGAAAAGCATTTTTCTTCAAAAATGTATTCTTTGCTAGATACTCAGACACAACAAGCTTTGCAGGATTTCCTTCCTCAGTTAGCAAAGTTAGAAGCGCTTTTACAGCAATTACAGATAGTTGCATCGCAAAAACAGACAATGCTCAAAGAACAAGCCTTGTCTCTAAAACGCAATAAAGGCAAACTTAATGCCTATAAGAAAAACGTATATAAATAAGTAACTAACAGCTACCTAAAGGTCGATTATGTTCAATAATAAAACAATACTCATTACTGGCGGAACCGGTTCTTTTGGTAAAAAGTATGTGCAAACATTACTCGAACGTTACCAGCCGAAAAAAATTATTATCTTTTCTCGTGACGAGCTAAAACAATTCGAGATGCAGCAAATTTTCAACCAGCCTTGTATGCGTTATTTTATTGGTGATGTCCGGGATGCAGAACGAGTACAACGTGCTATGTCTGATGTCGATTACGTGATCCATGCAGCAGCCATGAAACATGTCCCCGCCTCGGAATATAATCCGATGGAGTGCATTAAGACTAACATTTTAGGCGCTGAAAACGTGATAAAAGCGGCCATTGATAATGGCGTAAAAAAAGTTATCGCCCTATCCACCGATAAAGCCGCTAATCCCGTTAACCTTTACGGTGCAACCAAACTTTGCTCAGATAAGCTCTTTGTCGCTGCAAATAATATTGTCGGGTCAAATGAGACCCTATTTTCAGTGGTCCGTTATGGTAATGTGGCGGGTTCGCGAGGCAGTGTAGTACCCTACTTTAAAAAAATAATTGCCGATGGTTGCGACCATATCCCTATTACCCATAAAGAGATGACTCGCTTTTGGATCACGCTACAAGATGGTGTCGACTTCGTACTTAAAAATTTCCAACGTATGCATGGTGGCGAGATCTTTGTACCAAAAATACCTTCTATTAATATTATCGACCTTGCAACGGCTTACGCGCCGCATTTACCGATAAAAATAATAGGCATTCGCCCAGGGGAAAAAATTCATGAAATCATGTGCCCTGCGGATGAGTCGCACCTCACCTTAGAATTTACCGACCATTATCTGCTCAAACCCAGTATTCAATTTTTTGGCTGTGAAAATGACTATGCCATTAACCTGCTTGGCGAGCATGGTCAAGAGGTTAAGCAAGGTTACGAATTTCACTCTGGTAATAATCCTCACTTTTTAAGTGTTGAAGATATTATCAAATTTGACAAATCAATATAGCAGTCAACCATGATCCCCTACGGTAAACAAGATATTAACCAACAAGATATCAATGCGGTCATTGCAGTTTTGCAATCAGACTTTCTAACCCAAGGACCGCAAGTACCTCTATTCGAAGATGCAATAAAAACGGTAACATCTTCCCAATATGCCGTGGCAGTTAACTCGGCAACCTCTGCACTGCATATCGCATGCTTAGCACTCGGCGTCGGGACAGGTGATCATGTCTGGACTAGCCCCATTACCTTCGTTGCCTCAGCAAACTGCGCCTTATATTGCGGTGCAAGCATTGATTTCGTTGACATAGATCCTGTCACTTATAACCTTTGCCCTCTGCAGCTTGAAGAAAAACTGATAGCGGCAAAAAAGAATAGCTGTTTACCTAAAGTGGTTATTCCTGTTCATTTGACCGGGCAATCCTGTGATATGCAGAAAATCCACCAGCTAAGCTTAGAATATGGCTTTGCTATTATTGAAGATGCCTCCCATGGCATTGGTGGATTTTATCAAAATCAGCCCATCGGTAATTGTCAATACAGCGATATCAGCGTATTTAGTTTTCACCCAGTGAAAATTATCACGACTGCAGAAGGGGGGATCGCCACCACCAATAACCAAAGATTAGCGGAAAAAATGCAGCGTTTACGCAGTCATGGTATCACACGAGATACACAGCTAATGAGTGAACCACCACATGGTGATTGGTACTATCAACAGCTTGAATTAGGCTTTAACTATCGCATGAGTGATTTACAAGCGGCACTCGGCGTTAGTCAAATTAAACGCTTAAATGAGTTTGTATCTGCCCGTAAACAGTTAGCGGAAAATTACAATGAACAGCTCTCTGATTTGCCGATTATGCTACCTCAACAGATGCAGCAAGCAGATTCATCTTGGCATCTTTATATCATCCAATTAGAGCTAAATAAAATAAATAAAAGCCATCGTCAAATATTTGATGAATTAAAAAATGCGGGAGTCGGCGTCAATCTGCACTATATTCCAGTGCATCTACAGCCCTATTATCAACAGTTGGGATTTACGGCGGGTGATTTTCCGCAGGCAGAAAAATATTACGCCAGAGCACTCACTCTTCCCTTACATACGCAACTTAATAAAACAGAACAAAATACCGTGATTAGCAGCTTAACAAGAGTATTATCATGAATATCGCGATCATACCTGCTCGAGGTGGCAGTAAACGTATCCCACATAAAAACATTAAAAATTTCTGTGGCAAGCCATTGATTGCCTACTCAATCGAAGCTGCTATCGCCTCGCAACTTTTTGATCGCATTATTGTTTCCACAGATGATAAAGAAATAGCTGATATAGCCCAACGTTATGGGGCAGAAATTCCGTTTATTCGCCCGAATGAGCTAGCAGATGATTATACTGGAACCAGCGCAGTTATTAACCATGCATTAAAAATATTACAACAGCAGGGTGAATCCTATGATTACGCTTGTACTATCTATGCCACCGCTCCGCTACTACAAGTAAAATTTTTGCAGGAAGGTTATCAAAAACTTAAAAACAGTTCGGCACAACTAGCCTTCAGCGCCACTAGCATGCCATTCCCTATTCAAAGAACATTTAAAATAACAAAAACAGGAAGATGTGAAATGTTTACACCTGAACATTTCATGACCCGTAGCCAAGATTAGAAACTGCATATCAAGATGCAGGACAATTTTATTGGCAAAATTTAAAACTGGACGCACCTGATATCGCATTTAGCCACAGTAGCATCCCGATCATTCTGCCACGCTATTTAGTCCAAGATATCGATACCCCTGAAGATTGGGAGCAAGCGGAGCTAATGTTTCAACTACTCAAACAGAGAGGGAAAATTTAATGGCTAGTAATACACCGATGTTTATCGCAGAGGTTTCCAGTAACCATGGCCAGAATATTGATCGCGCCAAAGAATTTATTAAAGTATCAAAAGCGATTGGCTGCGATGCCGTAAAATTTCAGCTTTTCAAAGTAGAGCAGCTATTTGCCCCCGAAATTTTACAAAAAAGTGCAATGCACCGTGACCGCAAAGCGTGGGAACTTCCCGTTACTTTTATTCCTGAGCTTTCCAAATATACACACGAACTGGGCATGCAGTTCACCTGTACTCCTTTTTATTTAGAGGCAGTCACAGAACTTGAACCTTATGTCGATTTTTATAAAATCGCCTCCTATGAACTACTGTGGGATGAACTAATTATTGCCTGCGCGCAAACGGGAAAAGATCTTATTCTATCCACGGGTATGGCAACCTTAAATGAAATAAAACATGCCGTAGAGATATTTAGAAAAAATAGCAGTGCGAAACTCACGCTGTTACATGCTATTTCTGGTTATCCGACCCCTATTATAGAAGCCAATGTTAAAGCTATTCACACCTTAAAAGAGGCATTTGATTGCCCAGTTGGACTCTCTGATCACAGCGTATCCCCAGCAGTACTATTAAGAGCTATCCATAAATGGGGTGCCAGTGCGATTGAATTTCATCTCGATTTAGACGGCCAAGGGGAAGAGTTTTCAGCAGGCCACTGCTGGTTACCTGATAATATCAAGCAAACAATTACCCTAGTAAAAGATGGTATAAAAGCCGATGGTGATGGCGTGAAAAAAGCGGCGCCAAGTGAAGAGGCAGATAGGCTTTGGCGAGCAGATCCAAGCGATGGTTTACGCCCTTTTAAAGAAATTAGAGATGGCTTTGAATCCGCTTAATATATTAATAAGGTGCGATGCATCTGTTGAGATAGGCCTTGGTCATGTCACACGCTGTTTAGTACTGGCGCAAAGCTTTAAAGACAAAGGGCATCAAGTGTTTTTTGCCATGAAAAACCATGCGCTGGGAATAAATAAAGTAACCGAGCAAGGCTTTAAAGTACACATTGCCCCTACGCCATTTAACTATGACCACTGGCTGCTAACATTAAGTTCACAACTAAAGGTTAATGTATTCATTGGGGATGTGCGTGATGGTTTACCGATAAACACTATCATGCAATTAAAAGCACAAAAGATACTTACGGTCGCTATTGATGAACCCAGTGATTACCGCAAAGCATGCGACCTCTGTTTTTACCCTCCCCATGCACAACTCGATAATTTAGATTGGTGTGGGTTTACAGGAAAAATTAAACAAGGGTTAGAGTATGTGTTATTACGCCCTGAGTTTTATCAAAAGCATAAAAAAGTTAAAAATGAAAAACCAAATATCTTAGTGATGATGGGTGGCACTGATCCGAACAATTTAACCTTAACGATAGTAAGACAACTGCTAACGTTAGTAAATGAAATAGATATAACTGTAGTCATCCCTCCTAATCACCCAGACTACTGCGTTATTAAAAATTCAGCTGAAAATGTATCGATAAAATCCAATATTACTAATATGGCAGATTTTTTAACACACATTGATTTCGGCATTATCGCTTTTGGGGTAACAGCCTATGAGTTATTAACCATGCAAATCCCAGCATTACATATCTGTTTAAATAATAACCATTGGCAATCAAGTGAGTTTTTCAAAAAAAATAAATTTGCACAACGAATCATGAAAAGTGATATCAATAACATGAATGCATTTCTACACATAAAACCGATAACAAATAATATTGTTAGTAAAAATATGATAATAGACATTATTCAAAAAAAGGTTGGATATGGATCTTAAAGCCCAATACGCATCAAACCATGCGCAGGAAAACAAACAGTCAGAGCATCTCAATAAGCGTCTTTTTAGTACCTATAACAGAGTGGCAACTCGAGCTCTCAACAAACCGCTTCAAGGTGTTAATGTTGATTTAGGAAGCGGAGATCAAGGATTTAGCCGATATTGCCACAGTATCAATATCAATTCATTTCCATATGATTACCCTAATTTCGATATTGAGAAAGATTCACTTTCACACGACAATGATAGTGTCGATTTTGTTACCCTAAATGCCGTTATTGAGCATATCCAAAAACCTGAAAATATATTTAAAGAAATAAAAAGAATTTTGAAAGTAGATGGACTAGTTTTTATAAGAACGCCGAATTGGAAAATGGATTACAAAAACTTTTACAATGACCCAACTCACGTTAAACCCTATTCACCTGAAACGCTAAAGAATTCATTATTATTATTTGGGCTTGAATGCGTGTTTATAGAGCCAGGATTAATAGAGAAAAGTTGGTTTTGGTGGAAGTTACCAAATAAGATAAAGTGGAAGCTGGCTTCGTTAATCAAAGGCGGTACTAAATCAATTTTATGCGTTGCAACAAAAATAAAGGAATAAAATAATGATTAATTTTGTAGTTCAAGCAAGCTCAAGATCATGGGCTGGTGACATCGAACATTGTATGAATGAAATTAATGGCTACCCTGCTGTGTATTGGACCATAAAAAGAATCTACAATAATTTTAAGGAGGCCAATGTCATTCTTGTGGCTCCGGAATATGATGCACAAGGGGAGTTAAATAAACTCAAATCCCACTTTGAAGATTTAATAATTGTATATGCACATGATAGTAGCCCGCTCTTACGTATCATCAAAGCAACAAAATCACTCAATAATGAGCATTTTATACGGCTTAACGCATTAAATTTTCAGTTTGACATATCGCTTTTCCAACAAATTTATCAATTAGCAAAAGTAAATAACTATGATTGTGTAAAATTCCCAGATGATTATCCCGTCCACTTTACCTGCGAAGTATATAAGCCAAGTGCATTAATTTTATTAAACAATATATTAAACTCGGGTGAGATTGAAAATCCTAATATACATGAGATCCACCCTAAATTTTTATTAATGAGACGCCCCGAATTTAACTGCAAATATTTCACTCCACAAGATGAACTTGATATCGAAGATATTGAAGAATATCGAGAAAATATGAAGCAAGTTATGTTCAGCGAAAGGCAAGAAGTATCTGGTGACAAACAGATACTATCGGGAGACCAATTAACTTATCACTATGATTTGTCCGAGGAGTTCATGAATAGCAAAGGAATAACCTCAGGGAAAATTCTCGATATAGCCTGTGGAACAGGCTATGGTTCAAAAAAATTAAGTGGAAAAAATTACCAAATAGTAGCAGCGGACTATGATAAACAACAAATAGAAAAAAATATAGTTGCACTAGCGCATTGCCAAGATATTGCCTTTAAACAGGAAGACATAACTAACATATCATTTCCCGATAATACTTTTGATGTAGCATTAAGTATGGAAACAATTGAGCATGTTGAGCCTCACAAAACGTTACGCGAATTAAAAAGAGTAATCAAAGATGGGGGATATTTAATTATTAGCACCCCTCAAAACTCATGCCCAAGTAAATGCGTTAACCCACAACATATCTATGAATACTCCTTAAAAGAACTGACTGATTTGGTTTCTCAATACTTTGCTATTGAACGTATAACAGGGTTAAAAGCAGGAAAAATTCATTTTAATGATGATCCTATTGGTGCAAACACTATTATTTTTGCTCGCAATCAATAATATACAGATAAAACGAGAATATTTTGAAAAATAACAATAAAGTAGTTTTAGTAACTGGCTCTAGTCGAGGTATCGGGAGAAGCATTGCTATTGGTTTCGCTAAGCAAGGCTATAAGGTTATCATCAATTACAATCACTCTCCTAAACAAGCAGAAAATACCGTTGATGAAATAAATCAATTTGGTGGAATTGCAGTTTCTTTTAAAGCAGATGTTTCTATACGAAAAGAAGTTATTAAAATGAAAGAATTCATTTTAGAAACATTCGGAAAATTAGATATTCTAATTAATAATGCAGGTATTAATAGACAAAAAACATTCTGGGAAATCGATGATGATGAATGGGATCTATTAATGAACGTCAATTTAAAATCGGTATTTATATGTAGCCAAGAATTTATGCCTCTTATGATTGAAAACAAATGGGGGCGCATTGTTAACATATCTTCTGTTTCAGGTGATTATGGAGGACCGAAAACCTTGCATTACGCAACCTCTAAAGGTGCAATACAAACATTAACAAAAGGATTAGCAAGGTATGGCTCGCCTGATGTTTTAGTTAACGCAATTTCTCCTGGTATTATCAAAACTGAAATGACTGAAAAAGAACTAGAAGGTAAAGCAGGGCAAGAGTATTTAGATAAAGTTTTATTAAAAAGAGCTGGTGATATGGACGATATTGTTGAAGCGTGCCTATTTCTAACTTCAACAAAACAAAACTACACAACTGGCCACACCATTAAAATAAATGGTGGTCTATACCTATAGCTATATTATTTTTTTATCGCTACGAACCATAACATAGAAATAAAGGAATACCATTTGAAAAACATGCCAACAAGTCAATCAATAAGCAATTTAAACTTAAATGAACTTAATGAGCTAGCAGAAAAAATTCGCACATTCATAATTTCCAACGTATCAAAAACTGGTGGGCATATCGGTGCAAATTTGGGTGTTATTGAATTAACCATTGCCCTTCATTATGTTTTTGATTTACAAAAAGATAAATTACTTTTTGATGTGGGTCATCAAGGCTATACACATAAATTATTAACGGGTAGAGCCGAACTTTTTCCAAGTTTAAATTCCATCGGAGGAATGTCTCGTTTTATTTGCCCAAAGGAAAGTAAATACGATATTTTAGATGCATCTCATGGCGGCACCGCAGTTTCTATCGGTACAGGAATTGCCTATGCGAATAAAATAAGTAACAGTGACTGTATCACTGTTGCCATCGTCGGGGATGGTGCGTTTGTTGAAGGAATGACCTTTGAAGGTCTTAATTACGCAACACAAAGCCCACTTCCCCTACTTATTATCATTAACGATAATGGTATGTCTATCCCTAAAAATGTAGGCAGCGTGAACCATATTTTGGCTAATGAACAAAGTGCATCTGATTATTTTAAGGCGATGAATTTCGATTATTTCCACATCGGAGATGGCCATGATTTAGCCTCTAGCATCAAAGTATTACAACAAGCTAAACACGCATTACAAAATAAAACAACTATCGTGCATGTTAAAACAGTCAAAGGTAAAGGCTTAGATATTGCTAAAAACCACCCGTACAAACTGCATTTCTCAATGCCCTTTGACCCTCTTGATGGCGCCAGTACCTCTCCAACGCCAGCAGGCAAATCCTATACAGAAGTAATTGGCAATACACTAAGTCGATTAATAAGCAATGATCAAAGTATATTTGCATTAACGCCATCAACCCCCTATGCGTCTGGATTGGATAAGTTACTTATTGATTTTCCAGAAAATAGTATTGATGTTGGCATGGCCGAGCAGCAAGCGGCAGGTATGGCTGCAGGTTTAGCAATGAGCCATAAAAAAGTGTTTTTATGCTATCAATCTACCTTTATGCAACGGGCCATGGATCAAATATTCCACGATATATGCTTTATGAATTTACCTGTTACTATTATCTCGTCTCGTTCTGGCTTTGCTGGGTTTGATAGCCCAACACACCATGCCATCTACGATTTATCTTATCTACGTGGATTGCCAAATCTGGAAATATTCTATGCAGGAAGTAGTCGAGACCTGCAAGAAATGATTGAATTACGAGCTCATACCGCAACTAAGCCGATGATAATATTACACCCCTATGAAGCTATTAGAAGCGATGAACAGAAATATTTGCAGAAACAGCCCATTGAGCAGAATGAAATTATTTTTGAAGGCAATGATGGATACATTTTATCCGTAGGCAATCGTTTAACCACTGCGATAGAGTTGAGGGAAAAACTTACACAACTGGGTAAATCTGTAGGTATTGTTAACGTTCGATGGATTAAACCATTCCATAAAGAATCCATTAAGCAATTAATCAAAAACACTCCCTTTGTCGTAACATTAGAAGAAAATGTAAAAGAGGCTGGGTTTGGTTCAATTGTTAGTGAGTTAATTACAGATAACGCTCTTTCTACGCCACTTATACGCATAGCAATTGAAAATGACTACACTTCAACGGGCGATAAAGAATATCTGTCTAAATTAGAACAAATCGATTGTGCTTCAATTATCAAACAACTTAACAGCAGAAAGCTCTTATCATGAAACAAAAAGCAATACTAATATTAGGCGGTAGCAATGATCAGCTGTTTATGATCAACACGGCCCATTCAATGGGCTTATTAACCGTAGTAGTTGACGGAAATCCAGAAGCTCCCGGACTAAAAATAGCCGATTATGCACAAGCAATTAATTTCAGTAACACTCAAGATGTCATCGCTTATTGTCAAGAACTCATCGCCAACAAGGTAAATCTAGCTGGCATATTAACGATGGGAAGCGATGTCCCTCATCTTCTTGCCAGCATAGCGAAACCATTTTCATGGGTAGCACCGAGCTTTGAAACAGCAGAAATTACTACTAATAAATTTTTAATGAAAGAGAAATTTGCCCAACATAATATTGCCATTCCACAATATGCACTCATCACAAATAGTGAGGAGATAGATACATTTTGGCAAGCTTGGCAATGCCAAAGTATTATCATTAAACCCATTGATGCAGCGGGATCTAAAGGAGTGAGTATTTGTAGTGATAAAAACAGCATAAAAGACCTTTATATGCATGCACAGCAAAACTCAAAGAGTGGTAAGGTACTTATCGAAGAATACATTGAAGGTAATCAAATAAGCACAGAAACTATTATTTATAATGGAAAATGTTATCACCCTGGTTTTGCAGATAGAGTTTATAATGATACTCGACATTTTTATCCTTATATTATGGAAAATGGGGGGTGGCAACCAAGTGCTATCAAAGATGAAAAATACGACGAGATATGTGCGCTTATCGAAAAAGTTGTGGATACATTAAAGATCAACAATGGTGTATTGAAAGGTGATGTAGTTTATTCAACTAAATATAATAAAGCGATGATTATTGAAGTAGCCTCTCGTTTAAGTGGCGGAGATTTTTCAGCAAGCCTAGTACCATTAGCCCACGATATTAATTATATTAAAAGTGCAATTCAAATTGCTTTAAGCGAACCTGTCGATTTATCTGAACTTACCCCTAAAACAAATAATGTAGTTGCTAATAGATACTTCTTTTTACCCCCAGGAAAATTAACTTCTATATACGGAATTGAGCAAGCCAAACAAATTCCACAACTAAAAAAGCTTGAATTTAATTACCAAATAGGCGCAGAAATCCCCATTATACGTAACCATGGGCAACGAATCGGCGTATTTATTATTCAAGCGGATAGCTACCAGCATTTACAGCAACTTGTTGACCAAGTATATGACACTATCACTTTTGCTGTTGACGACATAGCATGCAATGGTCATCCTAAACATTACAAAGTATTACAATGACTAGCTTATATAAAATCTATCACGGCAATTTGGCATTTTCAGCCGTTGAAGAAGAAAGCATTCCTGAAGTGATTGATAAATGCTATTTTCCTCTTTTAACATTTATCGAAAAGAGTAAGACCCCAACGGGATTAGAGCTAAGCGCTTATAGCTTAGAAAAAATTGCCCTGTATCGCCCCCTGTGGATTGAAAAATTCAAAGCGCTTCACGCGCAAAATCTTATTGAGCTTATCGGCAGTGGTTATATGCAAATAATCGGCCCTCTGGTTCCCTATGAAGTCAATATTGCCAACCAGAAAATTGGCAGAGAGGTGTATCAACAGATTTTAGGTATAACACCTAGCCTTGCCTATGTTAACGAGCAAGTTTTTTCCAAATCAATGGTCGATATTTATTATGAAGCTGGCTATGTCGGTATTGTGATGGAATGGAATAATGCCTTTACCAAACATAAAGAGTGGCAAAAAAGTTATGCATTTACCCCGGTTATAGCATCCGGCCTGAAACAAAAACTGCCTCTGCTATGGACAGATAGTATTATTTTTCAAAAATTTCAACGAGTAATACATAGTGAAAATATTGCAGAGGATTATTTAGCACAAATAACTTATTACATAACAAAAGGCTACCAAGCACTACCTATTTATACTTCTGATTTAGAGGTGTTTAATTATCGACCGGGGCGATTTGAAACGGAAGCGTTAATTGCTCACAATGAATGGCAAATCATCTTAGAAACGATTGAAAAGCTTAAACTTATCGGTGACTTTGTTTTACCATCTCAAGTGCTTATAGACCATTTACGTGCTGACATCAATCTGACACTAACTTCAAATTGCACACCTGTTATCGTCAAGAAACAGCAAAAGTATTCACTGAGCCGCTGGGCTGCCTGTGGACGTGGCGCGACCTACATTAATCACTTATGTTATAACTATTTTCGCACTATAAAATCATCGACCAATACAAATGATTGGAAAAAACTTCTACAATATTGGGGCAGCGATTATCGCACGCATATAACCCTAAAAAAATGGGCTGATGCCTTAGATTTTTTACGGCCATTAAAAACAAATGAAGAGCTAAAAAAATCACTGTTGCACGTTGTTAATGATATTTCAGTAACGAATGAAAAACAGCAATTAACCATCAGTAAAGATGGGCTAAGTTTTACTTTTCTAACACTCAAAGGACTCTGTTTAAAATCAATTATCCATCATGGTGAACGGCAAGCTATCGGCACCGTCATGCATGGTGATTTAGACTTTATTCATCATGGTGCTGACTATTACACTGGAACGACGGTTATCGATTATGCAGAAGGTGGCCGTATAACCGATTTATGTAACGTGAGCGATTATAAGCTGCAAGAGACAGAAAACGGCATAACTCTAAGTGCAGTAATTCCTTTAAAGACATTAGGGAAAATAGAAAAAGCGTGGCATATTGACTTCACTACACAGCAGCTATGCTACGATGCAAATATCACCCTGAGTGCAAGTATTAAAGGCTCTATTCGTTTGGGTACTATTACCTTAATACCGCAAAAACATAAAGAGTTGTGGTATGAATGCAAAAATGGAGGCTGTGCATATGAACGTTACCAACTTGATGCAAATACTCACATTAACCATGCGCAGGCATCCTCATTACTACAAAGTAGTCAAAGTGGAATAGGGGCAACGGATGGCGTTATTGCCTTTGGAAAAAATAACAGTAGAATTTTAACGATTAACATAGACCAAACAGCCAGTTACCCTTTTGTCATGTTACAAAACAGCATTGATGATAATCTGTTTTTAACTCGACTATTTTTCAGCTTGCAAGAGCTTGACGATACACTGAAAGAAATTGACAACAACTCATTTAGATTAAAATACAGTATTAACTTACAACAGTAAAAGCAAGTGGTCACAATAGCATGACCACTTACTTCAAGAGTTTAATCGCATCACAAAATTGCTGAACCACTCCCCCCCAATCTTTATCATTATTTTGATAAAAAAGGCGGCAATTTTTAGTCCAATGAGAATCGAGGTAGCTATCAGGATGATTTAACTGATTTATGGTTGGCAAAAACATCCACGATTTAATGCCTAACCTTGACGCTAGCATTAACGCGGCGTTACTAGCTGAAATGACCAGATCTAAATTAGCAATTAACGCACCGTAACGCTCAAAGTCCCCAGCTGCTGAACAGTCTTCAAAATGGGTAATCGTGATACCATGTTTCGCTTTGATATTTTCTATCTCTTGGTGGTATTCACCAAATTGTAAATTAACCCATTCGATATCTTCGTGCTTAAGTAATGGCAATAACTCTTCAAGGTACATTGAAAATTTGTTACCGTCATTCATGCGGCCGTGAAACCATGATATACCAATACGTAATCTTTTTTTGGAAAGGCGAATCGAAATTGACTCCCTTAAACTATTATCGATGCTTAAATGACGCTGTTTAGAAAATGATTGTTCCGATAATCGATAAAGGTAAGATAATGATCCCGCTAAAATTTGTAAATCTAATTCCCCATTAACCGCCTGCTCTCGATTGACATCGGCGTAGGAGAGAATATTTGCCGTTGGAAAATTGTGTTGATATAAGGCTTTTAAACGGTTATCACAAACTATATAGGTTTTATTAGCATCAGCAATCGCCTCTGCAAAACAGCCCGTATAGGCGAGATTATCACCAATTCCCTGCTCTGGATAAATCAGTATGTTTTTACCTACGAGCGACTCACCATTCCATGCAGGCGCAAACCAATGCACTTGTTCTTTAATTTCGGCACGTTGTAAGCGACTATGGAAGCAGACCCAAGCATCTTGATACTCTTTTAAATGTAAAAGAATCGGATATAAATTAAATTTTGCTTGGTCGTTATTGGGCTCTAATTCGATTAACTTTAAATAGACTGCCCGTGCATTTTCATACTGGCCCAGATTTGAATAAGCCAAGGCAATATCTAGCAATACTTTGCTATCGCCAGTTTGATTGAAAAGAGCCTCTAGAATAGTTAATGCTTTTTCGTGCTGCTCTTGGTGAATATAATTACAACCAAGTAAATGCAGCAAGGGCTGTTTTTCCGCTTCTACAGTAATTAATTTGAGCACTTTTTTAAGGGTTAACTCTACCTCATCAAGGCGATTTAATTTAATAAAATTGGTTGCCAGTAACTTATAGGCGGCAATGTTTTTCGGTTCTTTTTTAATAATATTTTTGCATAAAGAGATGGACTTTATATAGTTGTTTTTTTTAGCTTCCGCACTGGCCTGTTTTAATTTAAGCAACAATTTTTGACTCTGCATGACTCTGTTCCTTGATAAACGCAACTAGGCTCTTGCTGGTTGATTGTAGTGTGCTTTAAGATCAGCTAATAGCCAAATAAAATGGTCGCTCATCTCTTTAACACAAAATTGAATAAACCGATTACGTGCTTTTTCATCGTGATAATTATTAAGGTTGCTCATAATGCTGGTTTGCAAATAGTTTAAAGAGCCGCAAAAAAAACGGTGAAATAATTTTCTCTGCTTGCCCGCATCAACACTGTTCATGAATAGATACTGTGCCGAAAAAGCCTGCGTTAAATCCTCTTTATTGTTAACCCCATTGAACATGTCTAGTAATGTCTCGATATACCCATCAAAGTAAGCCATAACATCACTAAATTCTGCAAATAAATCATGCTTTATCGTGTAATCATTATCAAAACAACTAGCAAGATGCTGACTAATGAGTTGCACTTTATTCTCTATTACGGGAAATGCAGGTAAAGCATCAACGCGACAGGGTGTCGTCAACAATATTCGAGCGCCATCACTGCAATTAACACATTCAACATCTCTGTTCTGTTCAAGTAACATCTCTAACACGCCACGAGAGTTATCAAAGGTTCTGATGGTTAATACCTCGTCAACAAAATTCCCAGGAACTTTAAAATCATAGTGCATCTTAAAATGGTCAATATCTTTATAATAAATACTGTCCTTAGCGTGATGTTCATCTTGCGATTTAAATCCATAATCGAGACCAAACAGAAATAATTTTTTAAAGCCCATTGCAATCGCCCCTGCACTAGAGGCATTGGTGACGGTTGGGTTACAATAAAAGAGTTCTTCATATCTATCGGAAATATGATCATGAATAAAACTGGTGCCGGCATCTCCGGTTTTTAACATCACATAGGGCTGCTTAAAGAGCGAGAGAATACCGGGATAAACCGTATTTAAACAAATCAGCGGTATCTCCTTTAGCACCTCTTCATGCCCCACTTTTTTTACCCATTGGTAAATCGACATCGGTCTCTCTTGTTCAACGTGCATATCAGGCTTTATGCCGTAGTTAAGCAACGGCTTTAACGACGTCCCCGAGGAAATAATAATCGCGTTGTTTTGGTTCTCTTTAATAAAGGGTAAGCACTCATCGAGCGAGGGGCCGTTACCAATAATAAACACGGGCTGCTCTTTGACTTGAAATTTGGCATGTTGTAATAACGTCGCCGCTTTATTAGCAGAAATATTGGTTAATGTATGGGAGATACCAATGATTTCATCTTCACAAAACCCCCAACCTGATTGATAACGATAGGCAACTTCTTTAATTTTTTTAAAGGCATCGGTGGTTTTATCACTCAAATAATGACGGTACTGATACATTTGCGCTATATTGAAAAACCCTTGTCGCTTAAAACTTTTATAAATTTCATTAACAAATTCATTCTCATTGCCGCCAATTTTAAAACTAATTTCCCCCCCACGGCGCTGACAATCAGTTAATAATTTTTCAATATCAATCGTATGCAACATAGCATAAAAGCAATCTGGCTCAGGTTCGTACACATAAGCGGAACGAATCGCAAACTTTTCAAACAACCCTTCAATATGATAACCAAGCCCACTACCGATAATCGCGATAAAATTAACACTGTCGCCTGCTTTTAATTGAAATTGAGAATAAACGCCTAATTCATCGCGACGTTTTTGAAATAGTCTGTGAATAACACGTTCATGCTCATATTTACTCTGATGATCTTTGTTTTGGTAAACTTCATAATCAAACTGTACTGGATTACGAATAAAGAGGTCAATCTGTGCTTGGCTAGCTAGCTTAGGATCTTCTTGATAAACATACTCACCATTGCTGATTAAATTTACATGACCATGACTATCTAATCCTAACTGCACCTTGGTCGGCGTATAATTCTGATAATATTGATAAATAGTCGGCATCTGAGTCTTTAATACCGCCATATTTTTTAAAAATGTAGCACGCAATAGTTGTGTTTGAATTTTTACCATTAATGGATCTAACTGAGATGACATTGCCGTACCTAATTAAAATAACTGAATAAAAAGATTATATAGACTAGAAGAGTGAAAAATAAGAAAAACCCAATAAAATGTGCGTTGTATCGGTATATTTATTGCTGCACAAGCAAAAAAGAGTAATCGATGAATCTCGAGGAGCAATAAAAAGCGGATGTAAAAATCGTGATTTTTGACATCCGCTTAAAGAGTCTAACATAAAAATATGCGTCTATTTTTCGCGGGTGTATCCTGGTAAGGCATCGAGCGTTGCTTTTAAATAGCTCATGGTATTATTAAGGCTAGAAACTGCCATATCCATAGCATTAAAATCCTTATAGAGGCGCGCTTCTAACTTATCCATGCGGTAATTAACGGCGGTTTGTTGCTCGTCAATCGTATTTATTTTCTTATATAAAGAGTCAATCTTACCATCAATGATAGTATTACTTTTTTCTATATCTCCCGTCGATGAGCTAATATTCGCATCGATAATACCGGCTAGCACATCATTCATCAGCTTGGTGACCCCCTCTGCGTAGGTAACCGTGCCACGACTGCCTAATGCACCACCTTCAATGAGTAATTTAATACCATTTGATTTACCATCCTGTGACAATAGATATTGACCATCACCAAATGCAGCAACACCATCAATTAATCCTTCGGCATCTACACCATTAATACCACCTTGCACATCTAACCCGACGGAAGTCAAAAAATTAGTATCCACCTGAGTAAAGGCAACCGTGGAGGATGATCCATATTTATTTGATGTAATAGCTAATTTTCCAGCATCATTGGCAATATTGACACTAATGCCATTACTTACAAAGTTGCTATCGGAATTAATTTGCGACTGCATTTCAATCGCCAGCTCTTCTATCGTTGCATAACTTTTCTGGCTGAGGTTTATATTGCCAGACAAGTAACCATCGACACGCATGGTAAAACTATCGTTATCCGCATCGATAGTTAGCGGAAAATTGAGGCCAATATCCGTACCGGTAAGTATCCCCTGTGTCGCCAACTGCGTCACTTCGACCGAATAAGTACCCGGTTTAGTTAAACTGCTATTGCTTTCGAATGAGACCATGGGATCAGATGCCGAGCCCGACGCAGTAAAAAACTCAGCAACACTATCCATATCATTTTTTAATATATTAGAAAACTTTAATGAATCGAGGGAAAGCGTGCCATCTCTATTGGTCAATATGCCCAAATCTGCAAAGCTTTTTACACTACCTTGAATGTGGTCAACGGAGGTATTAAGCACTGAGCGCATTTGGCTTTGAATATTACGAATCGTTGAATCACCATTCAAAATACCATCGGAATCCCCTACCCCACCTGCCTTGGTTAACTCATTCATTTTTAGAATAGTACTGTTATAGTTATCAACGAAGGCTTGAATTTGTTCTTCCACTTTACTGGTGTCTTTATTAATTTTTAAAGTCACCGTTTTACCAATCTCGGTTTCACCATTTAAGTTTAATGTGACACCTTCAATGACATTACTGATTTCGTTACTAGCACGTGAAATGGTAATACCATTCATGATGATTTTGGCATCTTGCGCGGCGGCGGTTTGTTCCGCATTCTTGGTGGTTTCTGAATAGGTAAAGCGCGATAGACCTGTGCCATCTTGATTATTACCATCATCATCTTGCACGGTTAACTCGATACCGTTAGCTTCGCCTGTCTCCTTATTTGTTAATACAAGGCGGTAATTTGTACCATCATTAACTATCGAAGCACTTACACTATAATCACCTTCATTAATGGCATCTCGCATCGACGTTAAAGAGTTATTACTGCTATCGATGGTTAAGGTCTCAATCGGTTTGTTCGGATCGACGGAAAAACTACCATCAACGTCACTATAGGTACCAAAACGAAAGGAGATTACCCCCGTGCCGACGGGATCGTTCACAGAGTCAAAGGCATCTGCAGCCGAGGAAATTAAGGTGTGCGCCTGTGCGCGCTGTTTTACTTCAAACTCCCATTGCCCGGTTTCCGCACCTAAGCCCAAGGTTGCATCAAGTATCCCCTTATCACTACTCGTTGCCGCAGCAGCTGAAAAGGTAGAGCCATAACCAAGTTGTTTATAGGATGATTTAAAACCAGATAACTCGCTATTAAGCATGCCATAGGCGGATATTTTTGCCGTTGCTTCGGCGGATGATTTCATCATTTTAGCAATAAGAGGATCTTTTTCAGCCCCCACAATTGCCGTCACAATGCTGTTAATATCCAGTCCTGAGCCAAGCCCAGTGGAAGTGATGGAAGACATAATTATTCCCTACTCGCTTATAAAAATCGGTTACCAAAGGAATTAAAAGCAAAAATCAGACCAATTAAAACCACATCAGTCCGCTATCTAATAACCAGCCATTATGGCATAGATAACAACTAACTACACTTTAGTATCAAATAGAATCCCTGCAACATCGTCCATTTTTTTACGTAGTACCACTAGCTCTTCAGATGGAATTTGACGAATTAATTCATCGGTTTCCATATCTTTAACCGAAATAATCGACTCGCCAAGATCTTCGTCGACCTGAAAAGAGAGATTTCGCTGCATACTTTGTACAAAGGCATTAATCTCTGCAATCGCGCTTTCTGCTTCTTTACTTGACAAATTTTCGGTTACTTTTTCACTTTCTTGCAGTGGACTAACGAGGCCCTCTTGCTCTTCATTAATGCCAACTTCAATCGCATTATTACGTGCTTTTGCCGTTATATTGTCTCCCTCTAAGGGAACCAATCTACTTGCTGATGCGGTCACTGTTAACTCAGACATATATCCTCCTCAATTCTCAACTAGCTAATGGTAAAAAAGCCCCCTACAAAATAGGGAGCTATTTATAACCAACTTATTAATCTAAGCTACCCAAGGTGATTACCCAAGCATTGATAGTACACTTTGAGCCGATGCATTTGCCTGTGAAAGCATTGATGTACCCGCTTGTTGTAATATCTGTGCTTTACTCATTTTAGAGGTTTCTGCAGCAAAGTCAGCATCTTGAATACGCGAGTTAGAAGCCGCTAAGTTTTGCGATACATTTTCTAAGTTAGAAACTGTAGAGCCTAGACGGTTTTGAATCGCACCCAAACTTGCACGAGAATCACTGATTTTACCTAGCGCTTCATCGATCTTGTCGATAGTGCTCACAGCGCCCGCCATGGTTGATACATTGGTACCTAAACTATCGATAACCTTACCGCCCATTTCACCAGTCATCCCCAATTTAGCAAGAGCAGCTGCTTGATTAGTCTGACCATCCGCTTTTGAGGTGATTTCAACCGCACTGCCATCTGCAGAGGCAAAATTTAACTTACCACCAGTAAAGTTTGCAGTCACACCTGTTTGCTCAGTGAGTTTATTAATCTCGGTAGCGATTGCAGCACCAGTAGCTGCTGTTGATGCAACTAAATCTACACCATTAATTTGAATACCATCTGTTGCCGTAATGAGACCATTGTAAGTACCTGCAGAGCTAGTTGAGATTGCACCAGCACCATTTGATACGTTAAATCCAGCTAATATAGTTTTAGCACCTTTAGTCGGAGCATTGTGGTCACTCACACTAATTGCAGAACCATCTTCACTAGTTAAAGCAATATAACCTTGATTTGTTGTTGCAGTTAAGCCCGTGTTAGTTGCTGTACCAGCAATAGTAATATCGGCACCAGTATCATTGGTTAGTAGTAATCCGCCCTTATCATCCAATGATGCAGTAACACCAGCTACATCACGGTTAATTGTATCAACTAAGTTAGACATTGATGACGTTGCACCGAGTGTAACTGTTTTGGCATCACCCACTGTGATTTGTAGTGTACCATCGGTAATACCCGTTAATGCTTTACCACCTTCAGTTGAAGCACCTTGCACGACGTTATAGGCATTTGCTCTGACACCTGTTTCTGCTGTTTTATCGTTAATTGCATTCGCATTTGCTAATGCAGTATTGCTAGTGATAGGCGTTGCCGCTCCAATTGACACACCATTGATATCAATAGCAGATGCAGTTAGATCACCTGTTACACGACCACCGTTTAGATCACCTTTATTAAGGTCACCGTTTAGACCTAAGTCATTAGTGGTTACTGATGCGATAGAGAAGCTTAATGTTTGTCCTGAGTTTGCACCAATTTGCAGTGTTGTCTCACCTGCTGTGCCGTTAAGTAGTTTCGTACCGTTGAATTCTGTTGTTTCAGCAATACGGTCTAATTCAGAGTGTAGTTGATCAACTTCTTCTTGAATCGCTTTTCTGTTTGATGCTGAGTTAGTATCATTGGCAGATTGCACAGAAAGTTCACGCATACGTTGTAGGATGTTAGTCATCTCATCCATTGAACCCTCAGCGGTTTGTGCCATTGACACACCATCGTTAGCGTTACGTACCGCTTGGTTGATACCTTTAATTTGTGATTGCATACCAGTCGAAATCGCAAGACCCGCTGCATCATCTTTGGCGCTGTTAATACGTAAGCCAGAAGATAAACGTTCCATGGCTTGGTTACTGGTTGCCTGTGATTTGTTTAACTGACGTTGTGCGTTCAGTGACATTACATTTGTGTTTACTACTGCGACCATGATGTGCTCCTTGGTTTATATATTTCTGACTTAAGATTTAGAGGGCTTAAATATCAGTTCAATTGGTTATGTTTAATTTATCGACCGCTTAAAAAATAACTTTAATGTTTTTTGCAAATTTTTCGTTATTTATTTTGTAACGGTTCATTTTCAAAACAGTCGATGTTCAGACTTAATTACTTTATCGACAGGGAGAAAAATAACTTTAGAAGAAAAGAGATGTTTTTTTGTGCATGTTGATTAAACACGACAGAGGATAGAGTTTGGGCTGTAGTTATCAGGCGCTAAGTCAGATGCCAGAGCAAGGAAATCACCCCACCAGCATGTTAGCAACTATCTATGTAGGGTTAGCCAAGCATTGATAGTACACTTTGAGCCGATGCATTCGCTTGGGAAAGCATTGATGTCCCCGCTTGTTGTAATATTTGTGCTTTACTCATTTTCGAGGTTTCTGCCGCAAAGTCAGCATCTTGAATTCGCGAGTTCGCAGCGGCTAAATTTTGAGATACATTTTCTAAGTTAGCAACTGTAGAGCCTAAGCGATTTTGAATCGCCCCCAAACTTGCCCGAGAATCACTAATTTTACCTAAAGCTTTATCGATCAAGTCAATGCTTTTACTGGCGTGAGCAGCTGTTTTTATGTTAACACCTAAAGCATCAATTGATTTTCCCCCCATCTCTGTGGGCATTCCCAACTTTCTTAGCGCTAATCCGCGATCTGTTTGAGTCGTCGCATTCGAGGTGATCTCAACTCCAATACCATACTCAGCCGCATAGACCATCTTCGGAAATCCAACTGCAGATAAGGTTACGCCAGTTAGCTCACTGTAAGAGTTAATATATGCTTCCAATTGAGTTGGAGATGCGATAGCTGCAGGCGCAATATCTACACCGTTAATTTGTAATTTATCGTTCGCCATAATATCGAATGATGCCGTCGTCATCCATTTTCCGACAATGGAGTCAATACCATTGGATTCTAAAAAACCCGCATTCAGAGTTTGCGCCCCACTCACGGCAATACTGTTATCGTCTAGACTGTGTAGGGCTAGATAACCTGAATATGTTCTATCAATCAATCCCGTTGCCACACTTTGACCGCCACCAATAGTAATATCAGCCCCCGTATCGTTGGTTAGCAAGAGCTCGCCCTTATCACCTAATGCAGCACTTATCCCAGCCACATCACGATTGATAGTTTCTACTAAGTTCTCCATAGAGGAAGTAGCCCCTAATGTCACAACCGCAGCAGTACCAACACGAATTTGAAGAGCGGTAGTAATCCCCGTTACAGGTAGATTTGCATCATCCCCTTGTATAACATTATAGGCACTAGCTAGCACCGCTGTGTCTGCGACTTTGCTGTTAATTGCCTTAGCGATGTCAATGGCTGAAGCTGAATCAGATTTAGGAATATTAGTACCATTAATTTTCAAGTCGCCGTCAACGCCAGTAGTCGCAAGCTGAACTCGACCACCATTTAAATCACCCTTATTTAAATTACCATTTAAACCTAAACTATTTGTACTGACCGAGGCGATAGAGAAGCTTAATGTTTGCCCTATATTTGCACCAATTTGCAGTGTAGTTTCACCCGCGCTACCGTTCAGTAGTTTCGTACCATTGAATTCCGTTGTTTCAGCAATACGATCTAATTCAGAGTGCAGTTGGTCAACCTCTTCTTGAATCGCTTTTCTGTTTGAGGCTGAGTTAGTATCATTGGCAGATTGTACAGAAAGTTCACGCATACGTTGTAGGATGTTGGTCATTTCATCCATTGCCCCTTCAGCAGTTTGTGCCATCGACACTCCATCGTTAGCGTTACGCACCGCTTGGTTAATACCTTTAACTTGTGATTGTATACCAGTCGAAATAGCAAGACCTGCAGCATCATCTTTGGCACTGTTAATACGTAAACCAGAAGATAAACGTTCCATGGCTTGGTTACTGGTTGCTTGTGATTTGCTTAGCTGGCGTTGTGCATTCAGTGACATTACATTTGTATTTACTGTAGCCACTACCATTTATCCCTAATTTATATTATTGATTTAACATTCACAAAATTTAAACATAAATTCAATGACTTATATTTTATTTATCGACCATTAAGAAAATAACTTTAGAGTAAATGGAGATTTTTTAGTACTTTATAGGGGGGATGAAAAAGAGATACAGCGTGCGGGCAATGACCCGCATTTAATGAATACTAAAAATAAACCCGCACCACAGAAACCGCAACACAGCCTGGGCGGCGAGTATTTTTGATTTCTACGGAGATCTCTTTTTCAATTTCTAAGCCGCTTTTAATCGGGGTGACTTTAATTAATCGACTATGGGCTCGAACAACACTTCCTGCTTTAACTGGGTAAGGAAAACGCACTTGATTAAGGCCATAATTAACCGTCATTTTGGCATTAGCATAGAGCGGTTTGTCTGGGTTAACACTATCGGTTAAACGTGGCAATAACGATAATGTCAAAAATCCATGAGCAATAGTCGTTTTAAAAGGAGACTCATTTTGCGCACGTTCAATGTCATTATGCAGCCACTGGTGATCTTCAGTGACATCAGAGAATTGATCAATGCGCTGCTGTGAAATTGTTAGCCAATCTCCCACATGTACCTCTTCTCCAAGCTTGCTTTTTAGTAATAAAAAAAGCTCCCTTGCTTCGGGAGAAAGTTGCACCGGCTTTTGTTCGACACTAACGGAACGGCCATCTTTTAAAATTGAGTACTCTTTCACCCAAGAAAGTAGCTGGGTACGATTATTGTGCGCTTTTTTGATAAATAATGAATAATAGTCACGAATGGCTGGAGACATCCACTCTTTGAAATCAAAGGCAAATTTCTCCATAAATTCCATTTTATATCTATTCATATCAAACTTTTTCATTACTTATCCTGATGCAAGGTTGCATTTATCTCAGCTAATACTTGCACTGGATCAGTCGATTGTGTAATTGGACGGCCGATAACCAAGTAATCAGATCCTGCATTTATCGCCTCTTTAGGCGTCATAATACGACGCTGATCGCCTGCATCAGTTCCCTCTGGACGAATGCCCGGTGTGATCAATTTAAACTCCGCACCTAATAACTCTTTTAGCTCATGCGCTTCGTGAGAAGAACAAACCACCCCATCAAGGCCAGATTGTTTGGTTAACATAGCAAGACGCTTCACTTGCTCGGCTGGTGTTAAGGTAATACCTAATTCAGTTAAGTCTGATTGATCCATACTCGTTAAAACAGTCACTGCGATTAATAATGGCGCTTTGTCACCGTAAGGTTCAAGGATCGCTTTTGCCGCTTCCATCATACGTCGTCCACCACTGGCATGAACGTTAACCATCCAAACTCCAAGATCTGCCGAGGCTTTCACTGCTTTAGCAACGGTATTAGGAATATCATGAAATTTTAGATCCAGAAAAACGTCGAAGTTTTTTTGTACAATTTCTTTCACAAAATCAGGGCCAAAATGGGTAAACATCTCCTTACCTATTTTAAGACGACAACTTTTTGGATCAAGTTGGTTAATGAAATTTAATGCGGCTTGCCTATCATCATAATCTAATGCGATAACAACTTTTGGATCGGTAATGTGACTCATTATTGTTCCTATTCTTAATGCCCTAAAGGCCAACCTATCTTATCTATTACGATAATCTTTGCAGTAAAATCTTAAAACGAAAGCGCGCAGTTTAGCCCCTTAAATTCGCACTTTCAACTCGGAATTTTCGCTAAAAGCCCCCTACTCACCATCTAACCCTCGAATAGGCTTGATACGCCCCCAACTTCTACAAGAGGGGCAAAGCCAAAATAATTTTTTGCTTGAATAGCCACATTTCTGGCAGCGATATTTTGGGCGTAATTTAATTTGTTCAGAAACTAATTGTTGTAATGAATTCAAGCTCTCTTTTTCACTAGACGATTGAGCCTGTTGTAAGTGATAGGTGATGAAGTGGTTAAAGCCTTTCATCGTAGGATTACGCCGTAATTCCTGCAACATAAACGCCTGTGCTTTGACGATACCTTGATGTTTTTCTATTAGTTTAGCTAAGATAATAACGGCGCTAGCGCCACCACCAAGGCTCACAATACGATATAAATAAGCAATTAATCTTTGTTCACTACCAAGTTGCTCATGCAATGCTAATAATTTATCTAAAATGACTTCCGTAAAATCGATATCAAGTTCAGGTATCAACTCCAAAATAGCAAGTGCCTTTTCTGGCATTCCCTTTTGCGTATAATAATCACTTAAAGCAATATTGGCACGTACACAACTAGGCCATACAGCTAATGCTTTTTGGTAAATTTTGATCTTCTGCTTTTCATCAACAGGTTGATTAAGTTGTTCCGCTAGGCTGCAATAGAGATAAGATAACGTTCTACGTTTAGTTTTCCCTTTGGACTGCTTGTGCAGGCTCTCAGTAACAGCAACGGCTTCCTTCCAATCTTTTAGCTGCTGGTAAATCTGTAGTAAGTTTTCTAGGGCTATTTGGTGATAATCAGGGGATTCTTTAAGTTTACTAAATATATCTTCACTACGGTCTAATAGCCCTGATTGGTAAAAATCTTTACCCAATTGTAGTAATGCTAAATCTCTTTGTTCACGCGTTAAACTGGGGCGTGCTATTAAATTTTGATGAATACGAATAGCGCGATCAACCTCACCGCGTTGCCGAAATAAGTTACCTAAGGCAAGATGTGTTTCAATAGTTTCACTGTCAACTTCAAGCAGTGCAATAAAATGGTCAACCGCTTTATCGGGTTGCTCATTCAAAAGAAAGTTGAGACCTTGGACATAATCTCGGCTAAGTTTATTACCTTTCTTCTGATTTTTTTGGTGCACACTGCGCACCCCCATATACCAGCCATAAAAGGCAGCAACAGGAAGTAAAAGAAAGAAAATTTCTTGCACTGAAATTTAATCCTTATTGGTGACTGGCTGAGAAAGTAATTTATCTAACTCTTTACGTTGCTTATTATTAGCGCGACGTAAAAGCCTATTTTTCACTTTCAGTTGCAAATAAAGCCAGCCCATGGAAATGGCTGCAATAGCAAAACCAACTGTAAAGGTAATGGCTAATAGCGTGGATAAATGCATGTCACTTTGTGCCACAATGTAATTCACATTAACCATATCTTGGTTTTTTAAGCCAAGCACAACCGCGATAATAAAAAACAGTACTGCGACAAGCAAAGTCAAAAATCGTTTCATAATTATACCTATAAAAATGAGATTGCTATCAGTGTATTATAAATGCCATTGGGAATATACCCGTTACCATTGAAAATACAAAAATCAATCGGGTGTGTCATGATTATAAGTGATGGGGGGGCGGTAATAAAATCCTATAATTATCGACTCATTAATGGTTGTTAAAATGAGAGGTAACTCCATTAATAATTTCAAGGCAAAAAAAATGGTGCTATAAAGCACCATTGTCGTTACTTGCAAAAGCATCAAACATTAACGCGCTCTCGAAGCGCTTTGCCTGGCTTGAAGTGAGGAACGAACTTACCACCTAATTCAACTTTATCACCCGTTTTCGGATTTCGGCCAATACGTGGAGCTCTAAAGTGTAATGAAAAGCTACCAAAACCTCTGACTTCAATTCGCTCAGCACTCGCCAATGAATTGGTCATTAATGATAATATCTCTTTTACACTCTCTTCAACTTCTTTAACAGACAACTGAAAATGTTTGCTGGTTAGTCTTTCTATTAAATCTGACTTAGTCATAACTCACCTCAATTTCATAAATGAAAACAGTAAAGCGACACCAGTTAATACAAATAATGACGCCAGAAAACTGACGTCAAATTAATACTAAATCCAATAACTATTCATTAAAGGAATGAGTAAAATTATTTGCCTTTAGCAGCATTAAACGCGTCAAGCATTGCATTACCCATGCTTGCTTCGTCTTGTTGCTTCAATGTATCAATTGCTTCTTTCTCATCAGCTTCATCTTTCGCTTTGATAGAAAGGCTAATTACGCGGTTTTTACGATCAACACCAACGAATTTAGCTTCAACTGATTCACCAGCTTTTAGCTCTGTAGATGCATCTTCGATACGATCACGTGAAATATCAGCAACACGGATATAACCTTCAACACCATCAGCAAGAGCAACAGTAGCTCCTTTAGCATCAACTTCAGAAATAGTACCTGTAACAATAGACCCTTTCTTGAATTCTGCTAAATAATTATTGAACGGGTCAATAGCTATTTGTTTGATTCCTAAAGAGATACGCTCACGCTCAGGATCAACTTGTAGAACTACAGCTTCGATTTCGTCGCCTTTTTTGTAGTCTAATACAGCTTTTTCGCCTTCAACTTCCCAGCTGATGTCTGAAAGGTGTACTAAACCATCGATGTTGCCATCTAGACCAATGAAGATACCGAAATCTGTAATAGATTTGATTTTACCTGATACTTTTTGGCCTTTATCATGAGTTGAAGAGAACTCTTCCCATGGATTTGGTTTACACTGTTTAAGACCTAAAGAGATACGACGACGATCTTCATCAATATCCAATACCATAACTTCAGCTGTATCACCAAGATTTACAACTTTAGATGGGTGGATATTTTTGTTAGTCCAATCCATTTCAGATACGTGAACAAGACCTTCAACGCCTTCTTCGATCTCAACGAAACAACCGTAATCAGTTAAGTTAGTCACTTTACCAGTTAAACGAGTTGATTCAGGGTAACGCTTAGCAATTGCTACCCATGGATCTTCACCAAGTTGTTTAAGACCAAGTGATACACGAGTACGATCACGATCATATTTAAGTACTTTAACGTTGATTTCATCACCAACATTAACAATTTCACTTGGGTGTTTAACACGTTTCCAAGCCATATCTGTGATATGAAGTAGACCGTCAACACCACCTAAATCTACGAACGCGCCGTAGTCAGTTAGGTTTTTAACGATACCTTTAACATCTTGACCTTCTTGAAGGTTCTCAAGTAACTCATCACGTTCAGCACTGTTTTCTGTTTCAATAACAGCACGACGAGATACAACAACGTTGTTACGTTTTTGGTCAAGTTTAATCACTTTGAATTCAATATCTTTGTTTTCAAGGTGAGCAGTGTCACGTACTGGACGTACGTCAACTAATGAACCAGGTAGGAAAGCACGGATACCGTTTAATTCAACAGTAAAACCACCTTTAACTTTACCGTTGATAACACCGATAACAGTTTCTTGGTCTTCGTAAGCTTTCTCTAGTTGGATCCAAGCTTCATGACGTTTCGCTTTTTCACGAGAAAGTTTAGTTTCACCGAAACCATCTTCAACCGCGTCTAACGCTACATCTACAACATCGCCAATAGCAACTTCTAGTTCGCCAGCAGCATTCTTGAACTCTTCAGCTGGAATTGCAGCTTCAGATTTAAGACCCGCATCAACGAATACTAGGTTATTACGAATACCAACAATTGTACCTTTAACAATCGTACCAGGGCGAGTTTCTACTTGTTGAAGAGATTCTTCAAACAGTTCAGCAAAAGATTCCATCATCTATTTATTCACACTTATTTATTATACAACCACTTACAATCCATTAGTAAGGGAGGCTGAGGAAGATAACCACTTTATCCATAAGGTGGTGTTTTAAAAGCAGAAAATTATTTTCTACAAATTTAATTTATGCGCGACAAGATTAAGAATTTGCTCGACCACTTCATCGATAGTCAAACAAGTTGAATCGATAACAAATGCATCTTCTGCGGGCCGTAAAGGCGCTACAGTGCGATTTCGATCACGAAAATCTCGCTCTTTTATCTCGCTTAAAATTTGCGCAATGCTAACACTAAAGCCTTTCTCTTGCAACTGATTAAAACGACGTTGTGCTCGCTCTTCTGCACTTGCATCTAAGAATACTTTCACTGTGGCATCAGGAAAAACGACCGTCCCCATATCGCGTCCATCGGCTATTAAGCCGGGCTTTTGATAAAATGCTTTTTGGCGAGCCAATAATGCATCTCTAACGACTTCAATTGATGCAATTTGCGATGCAGCATCGGCAACAATTTCAGTACGTAATTGATCACCGATATTGTTACCAGATAGCAGTGTATCCACACCAACACCATTCGATTGGAAAGAAACTTGTAAATCTAGCGCTAATTTAACCAGCGTCTGGTGATCCTTAAATCTATTTTTTGCTGCAATGCCGCAAAAGCTAAAACCCGATATAATGCGCCACTATCAAGTAGGTTCCACTGTAGTTTTTTAGCAAGAATATGACAAACCGTGCCTTTTCCTGAACCGCTTGGCCCATCAATGGTAATGATATTTGTTGTTGCCACCAGTTAATTCCTCATAATTATGTTTAATCAATTTCATCCATATAGCTATCTAAATTGGGATCAGGTTGTCCTGTTCTCTCTGGCGAGTCTGTTTTCATAATAAATTCGATTTTGGCATTAGCATCACCAGAATAAAACTTAAATGCTTCATATTGAATATAAGCTTCTTTAACAAAAAGGTAAGGATCTAACGATTGCTCTAATAGCGTCTCTTGCCCTAACAATTGCTCACGCTTATCTAGACCATCGAGGGCTAACAAAGCGACCCGATCCCAAAAACTGATATAACTCATCGGAAAATACAACCCATCGACAAAGTTACCCACTAATTTCCTCGGGCTGCTAGGTCCCAATACGGGCAACATTAAATAGGGTCCATTGGGAACAGACCAACGTCCCAATACATTGGAAAAACTTTCACGACGTCGAGGCACGCCAAACTCATCGGCGACATCAAAAAAACCCAAGACACCCAGTGTCGTATTAACAACAAAACGGAATAATGCTTTACCACCGTGCTCAAACTCTAACTGCAATAAATTATTAATGACTGTCGAAGGTTCTGAAAAGTTGGCAACAAAGTTGTTGATTGATTTTCTGCCCGTTGTAGGGACCCAATCAACGTAGGTTTCGGTGGTTGGTTTGTAGATATAAGGATCGAGTATTTTATAGTTAAAATCCCAAAAAACACGGTTAATCGGTTCAATGGGATCGCTCATTTTATACTCAGGATCCGTTGCTGGGTTTATCGTTTGCGCTGCAACTGGTTGGATAAAACAGACACACAAGATAAAAAATAGTCTCATAAATTCATTCAGTTATTATAAAGATAGATAAACCGATTATAGATATAAAACGGTCATACACCAAATAATTATAATAAATCAGCCATATTATAAAGCTTCATCAATAACAATTTTAACCTCGTTTTGACTATCCCGTTCCACCACTTCACTTTGTCCCTGCCACTTGCCAGAAGTCGCATTTTCATCCGTGGTTATACGCGCCTTAATAATAAACTCCGGGTAATCACTTAATTTCATGCCAGCAGTCATTGCATTCGCATCGGATAATTCAACCTTAATTGGAAACAGGTTAAGTGGCAATTTTACTGCTGCAATAGGCATTTTTGGACCAGCAGGTAATTGCGCAAAAACAAATAAAGAGCCACCTTCAGGAAGATTAACCGATTCACTAATATTAATAGTTACCTGATACGCTTGACCAATCGCAACCACCTTGTTAGTGGTTAACGCATGTTCCGATGGTGCTATGATTTGCATTTGCTCACTGCGTGCCTGTTGAACCTGCAACTGAGTATTGGCATAGGCAATGCTGTCATGTAATATTTTTTCCTGTTCAGAACCAGCATCCACCAAGGTCAACATTTTTTCCCAACGCACTTTAGCTTCATTGAAGTCCTGTTTTTCAAGGGCAATAAAAGCATACATTGACCAAGCTTCAATCAGGTCGGGATAAGTCGCTAATATATTTTTTAACATCAACTCAGCTTGCTGCTGTGAATATTCATCACCTTGCATTTTAAGCTCTATAAAAGTTAGTTTTGCATCTAACGATTGGGGATTTAACAGATACGCTTTTTGCGCTGCATCCAAAGCAGAGTCTGCATCTTTAAAAAACATCGCTAAGCGTGTATATAATAACCAACCATCGGCATCATTGGCTTGTACGCTAAGGTGTGTACGTAAACCGAGCATGATATCTTTTAAATCTTGTTCACTCGGGCGGCTGTTTTTATCATTAAAAAGTTTATTCTTTAATGCGGGATAACGCTGTAGTACATTATCCCAATGGCTTAACTGCTGGTATCCACCAACCGAAGAATAGAGACTAATACTACCTGCTAATAATATGAATAGACCAGGTAACCAGATAAATTTACTTTTTTTAGCACTCTTTTTCTGATCTGCATCGATAACATCATCGAGTAAATTGTATTGCAATTCTTCAATTATTTTATCTTTATCAACTATAATTCCCTGTGATTCATCGTTTTCTAACTCCGCTAACCTTGTCTCATATAGGTCACGATTAAGTTGGTTACGCGCGGCTGTATTACTATTTTTAGATTGATTCGCGCTTTTCCTAATGAAAGGAAGCATAAACAGCGTACAGGCGATAATTAGCAATAAGATAATGCCTAGAAAAAATTGTATGATCATCATTGATTTCCCTGTTTTACGTTTTTTTCTGACTGTTTATTTTTACCAAGTAGGGTTTGTAACCGTTTAGCATCGTTATTATTTAAAGGGTCGTCAGTTTTATTCTGGCTGTTAATTTGTCGATATAGAATATAAAAGCCCAGCACAATAAAAATAAGCGGCCCTAACCATAAAAAGATAGTTGCCGGGGTCATTGGCGGATCATAACGAACAAAGTTACCAAAACGAGCCACCATATAATCAATAACCTGTTCTTCACTCTTACCCTGTTTCACTAGCTCATAGGTTTTATTACGTAAATCCTTCGCAAGCTCCGCGTTAGAGTCTGAAATATTCTGATTCTGACATTTTGGGCAACGTAATTGTTTACTTAAATCCAAAAAAAGCTGTTCTTGTTGTGGATTATCAAACTCAAAACTATCGATTGCATTTGCACTACTAACGGCCGTTATACAGCACAGTAACATGAGTAGTTGGCGCACAGGGGAGAAAAGTAATTGATTCATAGATTATTCCATTTTGGCAAAAATAGCGGAGAGTTCATTTTCCCAGATTTGAGCATTCAAATCACCAACATGACGGTATTGAATAATGCCTTTGCTATCAATAAAAAAGGTCTCTGGCGCACCATAAACACCAAGATCTAAACCAAGCATGCCATTTTCATCAAACAGACTAACTTTATAAGGGTCATGTAAATCTGTGAGCCACTTAATCGCTTTGGGGCGTTGATCTTTATAATTCATACCAACAATATAAACCCCCTGCCCAGCCAATTGGTTTAAAAATTGATGTTCGGCATAACAAGTAGGACACCAAGTTGCCCATACATTAAGTAACAATTTTTGCTCTGTAAAAATTGATCGATCGTACTGTTTTTCCGGGCTATAAATATCCTGCAGGGTAAACTCAGGGACGGGTTGCCCAATTAATGCTGAATCTAATTTACGCGGGTCAGAATATAAGCCCTTAAAAAGAAAATAACAGACAATAACAAAAATAATTAAAGGGATCGACAAAGCCAATAGGGTACGATTTTTAGCCATATTATGCAGCTTCCTGTAGAGCATTTATTGTTTTTTTAACGCGGTAACGACGGTCAATGATCATCAATACACCCGCCAATGCCATTAGTAGTGGCCCAAACCAAATCCAACGAATAAACGGTTTGTAATAAATACGCACCGCCCATGCACCATCGGGTAAGGCTTCACCCATTGCAATATACAAATCACGAGTAATACCGGCATCAATCGCAGCTTCCGTCATTGGCATTCTTTGTACAGTATAAAAGCGTTTTTCAGCGCGCAGTGTGGCAATCACATTGGCCTCTTTATATACGGTAAACACACCAACTGTGCCCTTATAATTACTACCTTGTAACGCTTCGAGCGCATCAAAATGAAAATGATAGTGTTCAAAAGCAATATTCTCACCAACGGCTAATTTAACATCTCGTTCAATGGAGTAATTTTGCGTCATCGTGATACCGATAATTAACACCGCAAAACCTGCATGGCCTAAGCTCATCGCCCAATGGCTATTACCTAATTTCATAAACCCTTTTACAAGAGAAAAACGATGCGTTGAGCGCAAATAAAGCTCACTGAACGTGGTCGATAATATCCAAAAACCAAGAAAAACACCTAACACGGCCAACCAAGTAAAATGCGAGGCGAATTGGAATAAAAATATTAAGGTGAAAACGACACTAGCAACTAATGAGATAGCTAATGGTGCGAATAGTTCAGCCATATTTTGACGTTTCCAACGCATCAACGGGCCAACTCCCAAAAACAAGGAAAATGGCACCACAAGTACGGTAAAGATACGATTAAAAAAGGGTTCGCCAATGGAGATGCTACCCAAACCTATCTCCTTATGAACAAGAGGTAATAGCGTTCCCAAAAGTACGACTATCAAGGCGGCAATTAAAAAAATATTATTAATAAGTAACCAACTCTCACGCGAGCAGAGTGAGAATTTACCTCGACTTTTTACCTTAGATGCTTGAATGATATAGAGTAATAGTGAGCCACCAATAACGAGAATAAGGAATGCCAAAATAAACAACCCTCTCGCGGGATCACTGGCAAAAGCGTGTACTGAAACTAAAACACCAGAGCGCACTAAAAAGGTACCCAACAAACTTAATGAGAAAGCACTGATAGCGAGTAAAACAGTCCAGGACTTAAAGACACCACGTTTTTCACTGACGGCTAAGGAATGAATTAATGCAGTGCCTGCAATCCAAGGCATAAATGAAGCATTTTCAACGGGATCCCAAAACCACCATCCTCCCCAACCAAGCTCTGCATAGGCCCACCAACTTCCAAGCGCAATGCCTACGGTAAGAAATACCCACGCAGTCATTGTCCAGGGGCGCGACCACTTTGCCCAAGCACTATCAAGACGCCCCTCTAATAGAGCCGCAATGGCAAAGGCAAAGGCCACGGAAAAGCCAACGTAGCCCATATACAGCATAGGGGGATGAATAATCAAACCAACATCTTGTAAGAGAGGATTAAGGTCTCGACCATCTACTGGAAAATAAGGCAAGGTACGTAAAAACGGGTTGGAAGTTAAGATAACGAAAAGATAGAATCCTAATGAAATCAATCCTAATATAGCTAAGACGCGCGCAATTGACTCGACGGGAAGTGCTTTGCTCAATACCGCAACGGCCATACTCCACAGTGCAAGTAAAAAGACCCAAAGCAATAGTGACCCTTCATGGGCTCCCCAAACTGCTGACAAGCGAAAATACCAAGGCAGTGATGAGTTGGAATTATTCGCGATATAGGCAACACTAAAGTCATTATCAAGGAATAAATAACTTAAAATGATGAAGGCCAAAAAAACAAATATAAACTGTAAAATCGTCAATATTTTAGCAGATGCAATAGCACTTGGCTGGTTAGCATACAACCCATAAAGGGGATAAACAGTTTGCAATAACGCTAACATACAGGCTATAGCTAATGAAAATTGACCAATTTCAGCAAGCATTGAACAGTCCTTTAATTATTATTTACTTTTAAATGTTCCATGCCCTTAAGCGCATCGGCAACATCAGGCGGCATATATTCTTCATCATGTTTTGCAAGCACTTCAAAGGCATAAATTTCTGTCGCAGCGGTTAACTCACCTTGCGCCACAATCCCCTGCCCCTCGCGAAAAAGATCCGGTAAAATACCATCAAAGAAAATGGTGACCGTCCCGCCCCCATTATCAAGTAGATCAAAACTCACTTTTAAACTATCAGGATCTCGCCTTACACTGCCCGGTACAACCATTCCCCCAACACGTAATGTCTGCCCAACAACAGGTTTAACACCGGTTTCCTTTTTACCTTGTATCACCTCTGTCGGTGTATAAAAAAGATCGATATTTTGCTGCAAAGCAAATAACACTAATCCTAATGCTATCGATAATCCCAATATTAATGAGGTAGTAATTAAGAGTCGTTTTTTGCGCCTAGGATTCATAATGAGCCTTCTACATTTTGTGCATCTTTAATACGTTGTTGCCGTAACAAACGCTGTTTAACGGTTACTAATATTTTCTTTTTTTTCGCTCTGGTATTAATGATCAAAACAAGCAACGCCAAAAAGGAGATGCCATAGGCCAACCATACATAAAAAGCGTATCCGCCCATCGCAAAAAAATCACTGATTGAAGAAAATGCCATTGTTAACACCCCTCTTTTGAAACATTCACAGACGGTTTGGTTAATAATGCAATCACCCAAGGCCGGTGACTCTCTCGCGATAATATCTCATTACGAAAACGCATTAAACTCAGTGAACCTAGAAAGGCAGCAAAAGCAATAATCATGATAAGCAAAGGCCAAAGCATTTCAGGGGCCATTGATGGCTTCTCAAATTTACTAATTGTTGCCCCTTGATGCAACGTATTCCACCACACAACTGAGTAATGGATGATGGGCAAGTTAATCACGCCGACAAGCGTTAAAATGGCAGCCGCACGCCCCGCTAAGGCTTTATCTGAGAATGCATTGTAAAGCGCGATAATACCAAGATAGACAAATAACAAAATTAGCTCAGAGGTTAACCTTGCATCCCATACCCACCAAGTTCCCCACATCGGTTTCCCCCATGCAGCTCCGGTGAATAAAGCAATGAAAGTAAAAACAGCACCAACGGGAGCAGTTGCAGCAACACTCATTTCCGCTAAACGAATTTGCCAAACAAGTGCGACAAATGCAGCAATAGCCATTGTTGAGTATGCCGCCATCGCCATCATAGCAGCAGGGACATGAATATAGATAATACGAAAACTATCCCCTTGTTGATAATCTGGCGGTGCGAATAATAACCCCCATACCATACCAATAATAAATGTAACAACAGTTACGACAACAAACCAAGGTAATAACGTACCTGCTAATTGATAGCTTTTTTCAGGTTTTGCGTAGGGGTGTAACCATTTCCACATAATCTATCTCTACTATAAAAAATTAACTAAGACTAACGCGCAATGAGGCCGCAATAGCAAAAGGAGCCAATGTAATTGAAGCCACTAACATAGCAGCTAAAAGTGCTAAGAATCCTAAATAAGATTGTCCATAAGCTGCCGCATCAACCGCCATCGTTGAAAAAATTAAAATTGGGATACTTAAGGGTAACATGATGAGACTTAATAATACCCCCCCTTTACGTAACCCTACCGTTAATGCAACACCAATCGCGCCGAGTAAACTCAAGATAGGGGTCGCAATTAAAAGGGTTAAAAATAACGCGTAATAAGTGCGCATATCCAGCGCTAAAAAAATCGCTAACAAGGGTGAAACCAACAGAATTGGGACACCTGTTAACAACCAGTGCGCAAATACCTTGGCACTAACCAACCAAGGTAAAGGGTAACCAGTCAGCATTAACTGCTCTAGACTCCCATCAATGAAGTCATCTTTAAAAAGCCGCTCAAAGGAGAGTAATGCTGACAATAACGCAGCAACCCAAATAATGCCGGGAGCAATACGTTTAAGTAAAGTGGGCTCACTACCAATCGCTAATGGAAAGAGGGTCACCACAATAACAAAAAACCAAATCGGATTTAAAATATCACTTTGACGACGAAATGCGCCCTTCAATTCTTTACTAACAATTTGCACAAAAGCACTAAACATAAATGTCACTCAGTGATTTTTCTAAGGTCACTTTTCTCAGTAATTTTTTATCAATCGATAAATCTTGATGGGTAGTCAATAACAACATTCCCCCTTTTTTGGCATGCTCAATAAAAAGTTCCTCCAATACAGCAATGCCAGATTTATCAATTGCAGTAAAAGGTTCATCAAGAATCCATAACGGACAATCATTAATCCATAAACGCGCTAAAGCAACTCGACGCTGTTGCCCGGCTGAAAGCTGTGATGTTGGTATATCTTCATAGCCCGCTAGGCCAACCTTAGCTAATACGCTGCAAAGATTAAAACTTCCCTTAGCCGGATGCATGTTTTGAAAAAACTGTAAATTTTCCAATGCTGTCAGTTCGGGTTTTACGCCCGATTTATGGCCAAGGAACAATAATTGTCGATGAAAAACATCACGATCTGAGGCGATACTCTCATTTTGCCAAGAAATATCACCACAATAGGGCTGAGCCAATCCAACTAACAAACGAAATAGAGAGGTCTTTCCAACCCCATTAGGGCCTTCTATTTGGACAATATCACCCGGTTTGACTATCAAATTAAAATTTTGAAACAAAACTCTATTTTCACGCACGCAGGTTAAATTGTTACAATGAAGCATACCAGCTACCTAATATTAAAAATGTGCAATATGAAAACGTAATGATGCAGGTTGCAAAAATAAGAATGTTAACACAGCGATTTTATCTGAGGAATAGAGTGGAATATACAAGCGCATACTTTTCTCAATTCACATTGCCTGTGGCATGCGCTCGTTAATAATAAAATAAATCCCTACTTCTTATGCAAGTTAAGTAACAATTCAGCTTCAGCTCTGGGTAATTCACATTCAACCATCAATTCATCAATTGATGCACCAAGCTCAACCATTTTCATGGCTCGAGTATAAAGCCTATTTTCAGGCGCTTGTGCAACTAAATTGGAATGATTTTCTTGAATTTGTTTTACCATTTTTTCAAATTTTTGTATTTTCTTCCCCATCCCTAAACTGACCGCATGCGCTTCCGTAAACTGTCTTTTAAAAGACGCGTTATTGCTCGTAAGAGATTCAACAAGTGACTGTAATTCATTAATTTTAAGTTGTTGTTTTTTTATGAATAGATAATTTACAACAAATAAAATAATAGATAGCAACAAAGCAATCCAAGGGATATAGGATAAGAGCATTATTTACTCAACTTATAATAAATTTAATTCATCCCACTCATCTTCAGAGAGCAGCTTATTCAAATCGACCAGAATAAGTAAACCATCTCCTCGATTACTTACCCCCTGAATAAATTGTGCACTCTCAGCGGTGCCGACATGCGGCGCATCTTCTATCTCAGATTTCTTAAGGTAAACAACTTCGGCAACGCTATCGACCAAAATACCAATTACCTGTTTTTCAGCTTCGATAATAACAATACGGGTATTATCTGTAATTTCAGCAGGCATTAAACCAAAGCGGAACGAGTATCAATTACCGTGACAACATTACCACGTAAATTAATAATACCGAGTACATAACTAGGCGCACCGGGCACCGCAGCAATTTCACTATAACGCAAAATTTCTTGTACCTGCATTACATTGACGCCATAGGTTTCATTTTCAAGTTGAAAAGTTACTCTTTGAAAGACTTCATCATCTACAGATTTCACGATTTTTTTATCATTGTTTTGCATAAGGTTCCCTACTTATATATTAATTAAAGTAATCTTAGTGTTTTTTTAAGTCCATTGAACACTATTTATTACTGTGAATATTCATACCACTATTTAATAGTTTAACGAGCTCTTCGGCATGTAACAACGCACACATTTTATCCTTCACCATCCCTGCTAGCCAAGGTCTTCTGCCTGCAGAACTACGCCACTTAATTTGCTCTTTCGTTAACGTTTCCGTTCCTAACAATTTTTCACAGGAGAGTCCCCACTCCGTTGAACCTAATAAAACATAATGGCTATAATTGAGTGTTTCCGAAGAAAGTGTTGGATTCACCCATTTAGCTGTATCGACAATATTAAACAATGATTCGTTGTGTGTCATCACACCAGCAAACCAATCGGGCTTCCCAAGTAAAGAATTCAGAGATCGGTCTAATTTATGGATACCACCGAGGTCAGTTAACGGGATTGCAAAGGTCAATCCGGCTAATTCAAAAAATAACACTTGAAATTCATTGGCAATAGAAAGTTGCTGCCACTCATCAGCAAATTCAGCTCCACTAATATCAATCGTTTCAGTTAATTCAGGCGTAGCAACAATATCGATACTTTCTAATAACTTCGATGATTCCGAAACTTCCGATGAGTCTGGCAATGGGGAAAAAACCAATGTCTCGGGCAATGAATGAACAGGCTCTTGAAAAGGTTCTAGATCAATCACATCAACGGATTTTTCTGTTGCCGTTGGCTTAGTGTTTTTTTCAGATAACATTGACGAAAAATAGTTCGCCATCGCTTGATCATTATGATTTTTCATTTATTTCTCTGTTGTCATTAAATCATTGAGTAGAGCTTCATAGGCGATGGTACCGCGACAATCACGTGAATAGATAGAGATGGGGAGGTGATCTAAACTTGCATCTCTAAATTTTGTATCAACGGGAATAACACCACTCCATACCTTATCGGCATAACTTGCTAATAATACCTCAAGTGCATTGATAGATGCACGCGTACGTTTATCGTACAGGGTTGGAATAATACAAAAATCAAAATTTTCAGCGTGGGATTTTTGTATAATATCTAACGTTTTGATCATCTGCTCTAACCCCTTCAATGCAAGAAAATCAGTCTGCACTGGCACTAATAGTTTTTCACAGGCTGCAAGTGCATTAACCATCATTATCCCTAATACAGGAGGGCAGTCAATTAAAACAAAATCATACTCATCTTCGACTAAGGTTAGCTGTTTTTTAATAAATAGCCCCATACCATCTTGACCTCCAACCATACGGTCAAGGGTTGATAACGCCATCGATGCAGGAATTAAGGAGATGTTTTGTAAATCCGTTGGTAGAATAACCTGTGCCAGCTCTTCCTTCGTTTCAGCAGGCTCAACAAAGAGGTCAAATAAACTAACAGGCAGTTGTTCAGGGTCAAATTGCAAATAACAAGTTAAAGATGCCTGTGGATCGGTATCTATTAATAAAACTCGATAACCTCGTTGAGCAAGTAATCCCGCTAATGATATGGCAGTGGTCGTTTTACCGACTCCACCTTTTTGATTTGCTACAGTCCAAATAAACAACGTTATTCCTGCCTTGTTGTGAAAATTAATCTGCCATCAGGTAAATGCAATTCTTGCATCGTCTCTAAGTCTGGCTTTTGCGTTGCCACCGACTCAGAGACCGTTTTAACGATAGGCTTGGCCAACTCTATGCTGGGTTGTTTAACCATTGAGTAACGTGAAATTGCCAGAACAACTCTTCGGCTCGCTAAATTATTAACGCTACCATCAGAATGATAAATTGGACTGTATGAACCATAAGCTTCGACGGCCATTCTTTGTGGATCGATGCCTAAATTAGCTAATTCATGTAATACACTAAATGCCCGAAAAGCAGAGAGTTCCCAATTTGAAAAGTAGATCTCATTGGAGACCTTTGTTTGATCGGCATAACCACGGACTCGGATTAAATTATCAATCGGTTGTATACTTTTCGCCAATGCTTTTAGCAATTCATTTGCTGATATAAGTAGTGTATGACTTCCGCCTGCAAATAACATTTGCCCGGCAAACTCTAAAGTTAACCAATCACCATCATCCTTAATAACTAGCAATTCATTATCTAATTCCGCTGAAAATAAATTCTCCAGCTCAGTCTTTAACTGTTTCAGCTCTACCCCTTCTTTAAGATCATCTACCGCTGACAATTCATTTTCAGCTTGTTGATATCGATGCTCTGAAAGCAGAGCAGGTCCACTATCTTCTAATATATTATTACTCTGCTTATCGAGAATCCCTGCATCATTACTGCTTAAAATTGCATTATTGAGTAATTTACTCGCCTCCTGAATACTTTGCATCACCTCTTTGTATTTATCTTCTTCAGTTGAAGATACTGAATACAAAACGACAAAAACAGCAAACATTAATGTCATGAAATCAGCAAAGGAGACGGTCCAACGATTTAGGTCATTGCCGCCATGTGCATGCAATCTTCTGCGAGGCCGAAATCCCATTAATAGGCGGCTCTATTGAGATAACTGTCTAAGCGACGTTCAAGTAATAGGCTATTTTCACCATGGGAAATCGCAATTAATCCCACTAAAGTCATCTCTTTGTAAAGTGCAATATGTCGATAATGTAAACGGATTTTATTGGCAATAGGTAAGTAGATAAAATTAGCAAACCCAACACCATAAATAGTTGCAACAAATGCAATGGCAATGCCATTCCCTAATTTTTCAGGTTCATCTAAAAAACTCATCGCTTGAATCAAACCGAGTACCGCACCGATGATCCCGATAGTCGGGCTATATCCTCCCATTGACTCAAAGATTTGTGCACTACGTTCCTGATGTTCGCACTCAAGATCAATGTCATGCTGTAAAACATCTTGCAATGCAATCGGATCGCTACCATCGACTATCATTGCTATGCCCTTATCGGTAAAGGGATCTAAGCTATTATCATTGGCTTGCTCTAAACTTAATAAACCATGCAATCTCGATTTATGTGACCACTCTTTGATCTTTAGTGATTGTTCAATAAGAGAGGAGGAAGGCGCTAAAAATATTTTTGGCAATAATTTCAATGCATCTAAAAACTGCTTAGAGGAAGTTTGTATTAAAATAGCTCCTAAGGTGCCACCAAAGACAATGAGAAAAGCAGGTAAGTCCAGAATTCCTTGTATCGATGCACCGTGATAGCTTTGTGCAATCAGTAAGCTAGAAATAATAATAAAAAAACCAAATAGAGCGAGCTTATTCATGTCGTAATTCAATATTAATCGATTTAGCTATCTGATCTAGCGGTAATGAATACGATGTATATCCGGCTTTAAAAACCGCTTGAGGCATGCCATACACCACGCAACTGGCTTCATCTTGTGCCCAAATAACGGCTCCTTTTTCCTTAAGCATACGCGCCCCCTCACGGCCATCTGCTCCCATTCCAGTAAGCACAACCGCAAGCACCTTTCCACCATAACTTTTTGATAATGATGCGAATGTAATATCGACACTAGGTTTATAGTTTAGTTTATCGCTGCCTTCATGAATACGGATGGAAGCATTACCAGGACGCCCATCTATTAACATCTGCTTTCCACCAGGTGCTAAATATGCACAACCAGGAAGCAGCTTATCCCCATCACTTGCCTCTTTTACATTAATTTTACAAACACCATTTAAACGATCAGCAAAGGCTTTAGTGAAGGTACCAGGCATATGCTGAATTAAAACAATGGGTAATTTAAAATCCGCGGGTAACTCCGTTAAAATAGTTTGTAACGCCACAGGACCACCAGTTGAAGTACCAATAGCCAATATATCGTAGGATTTACCCGACGCTTTAAAAACCGCATGTCGGGAAGGGGCACTGGTCACATTCCTGTTCGTTAGTGTTGAGAGAGGTTTAGCGGCTGAAGTCGCTGTACTTTCTGCTCGTCTATTGTTCAATTTTTGTAGCGCAGTCAAGGTCGCACTAGGCGCTCGACTGGTCGTTTTCGTTATTGTAGGTTGTGTGGTTGGTGTTATAACTCGATGAACTCGTTTACTCGCGATTGCTTTAATACGCTGTTGAAGCAGTGTTATTGCTTCCTCTTTATCACGCGCGATATCTTCAAATTTTTTCGGTAAAAAATCTGCTGCACCGGCTTCTAGTGCATCCAACGTAGCACTAGCACCTTGATGGGTCAGCGATGAAAACATTAAAATTGGCACCGGATTTGATGCCATTATTTTTTTTACGGCGGTAATACCATCCATCACCGGCATTTCTATATCCATGGTGACAACATCAGGTTTTAATTTCGCGACCATCTCTACCGCTTCTAAACCATTATTTGCAGTTCCAATCACCTCTAATGCAGGTGAATTGTTAATGATCTCACTTACTCTTCGACGAAAAAAACTTGAATCATCAACAACTAATACTTTGATCACCATATTGGATCCTATTTTTATACGTAATGTTTCAGTAGGCTTGGTATATCAAGAATAAGTGCAATACCACCATCGCTAGTAATCGTCGCTCCAGCCATACCCGGTGTCCCCGTTAACAAACGATCCAGTGCTTTAATAACGACTTCTTCCTGCCCGAGTAACGCATCAACAACAAATGCAACTTGCTGAACACCTAACTGAACAATCACCACATGCCCCTCTTTCTTTGTTTCTAATGCAGATGCTGATTTTGGAGCTAACCATTTACTCAGATAAAACAGAGGTATAGCGCGGTCACGAATGACAATTGTAGGTTGACCATTAACAATATTTTGTTTACTTAAATCTAAATGGAAGATTTCATTAACATTCGTTAATGGTAGTGCAAAGGTTTGTCCGCCAACGACTATCATCAATGTCGGTAATATAGCGAGAGTTAAAGGTACTTTGATCTCTAAACGCGTACCTTTACCAATGGCTGAATCAATGGAAATAGTGCCGTTTAACTTGGTAATACTGGTTTTCACTACATCCATGCCGACACCACGGCCTGAAATATCCGAAATTTCAACTTTAGTCGAAAAGCCGGGAGCAAAAATAAGTGTATATGCCTCTTTATCAGGCATACGCTCAGCGGTATCTTGATCTAAAATGCCTTTATTTATCGCAATTTGCTTTAATTTTTCAGCATCCATTCCTGCACCATCATCTTCGATAACAAGCAGGATATGATCCCCCTCTTGCGAAGCGGAAAGTAAAATACGTCCTTCTTTTTCTTTGCCTGATTGCATGCGTATATTGGGCATTTCAATACCGTGATCCACCGAGTTTCGTACTAAATGCACGAGCGGATCTGCCAGAGCTTCAACCAAATTTTTATCTAAATCAGTATCTTCACCAACCAATTCAAGTTTAATATTTTTGCCTAAGGTGCGAGCTAAATCTCGCACTACACGCGGAAACTTACCAAATACTTTCTTGATTGGCTGCATACGCGTCTTCATTACCGACCCCTGAAGATCGCCCGTCACAATGGCAAGATTAGCAATTGCACGTGAAATCTCTTCATCTTCGGTCGTTGTTTCAAGACTGACCAAACGATTTCTCACCAATACTAATTCACCGACCATATTCATAATTTCATCAAGAATGGCGGTATCTACACGGACGGTCGGTTCGACGATCGTCGCTTTAGCAGCGTTAGCCGGCATGGCTTTAGCTGCTGGGGCAGCAGGAGCCGGAGTGGCAGCTGGCGCTTTAACCTCTTTGCTGGAGTTTGTGGCACTTTGAGCAGGAGCTTTAGCAGGCTCAATTGCTGCAGGCTTGGATTCAGCTTCTGGCTCTGTTTTAGACGTTGTCTGAGCCGCCTTGCCTACCCCATGTAACTCATCGAGTAAAGATTCAAATTCATCGTCACTTATTTCATCGCCATTTACTTCAGCCGCAGCGGGTTTTTCTTGTGAGACTTTGGGCGTTCCACCATGAGTCCCTTTACCATGAAGCTCATCGAGTAAAGATTCAAATTCATCATCGGCTATCGCATCGGAGCTATGCGGCTCTTTATTATTTTGTACAGCAGGCGCCGTCAATGAGTGCTTACCGACACCATGTAATTCATCTAATAACGACTCAAATTCATCTTCACTAATCTCAGCATTTTCAGGAGAAGCAGGGGGAGCAACGACTGAGGAGCCTGAAACTGCATGCAGTTCATCTAGCAGGGCATCAAATTCATCTTCGCTAATATCGTCTATATTGTGATTGTCATCAGCGACTTCAACGGGGGCGACAACTGGCTCAGACTCAGAAACGGGGACTTCATATTTAGTTGCCACTTCATCTAGTGACTCGGGTTTACTTAATTGGTGTAACTTTGCCAAAATATCCTCAGGAGCCGCATTGATCGGATCTCCGGATTTGACAGCGTCAAATTGCTCATTAATAACATCAAGCGCAGCTAATATGGTATCCATCAATACGGCAGTTACTGAGCGATTATTTTGTCGCAAACAATCGAAAACATTTTCAGCACCATGGCATGTTTCAACAAGCTCAGTTAAGGATAAAAAACCAGCACCACCTTTTACCGTATGAAAGCCGCGAAATATTGCATTCAATAATTCCGTGTCACTTGGATTATTCTCCAGTTCAACTAACTGTTCCGATAATAATTCTAAAATTTCACCAGCTTCAACCAAAAAGTCTTGCAGGATTTCTTCATCTACTTCAAAGGTCATTATCTTTATCCTTAAAATCCTAAACTAGAAAGCAAATCATCTACGTCATCTTGTCCATTTACAACGTCGTCGCGTTCTTCGGCCCGCATAATCGGCCCTTCAGCGGTAATATCTTTCTCAGTGTTTTTTTCTATTACTCGTTTGTTACTAAGCGCGATCTCTGTACTAGATATTTTTAAAATATCTACCAGTTTAGCTTCAATCTCTTGCACTAAAGTAATCACCCGACGAATCATCTGTCCGGTTAGGTCTTGAAAGTCTTGTGCCATTAATATGTCAGTTAGTGAAGATCGCAAATCTAAAGCACTAATTGTTGACTCTTTAAGCATGGCATCAACATCATGACAAAGTGTTTTAAAATCGCCTAACGCTAAATTTCGCGTCATTAAACCTTGCCAATTTGGACTGATTTTTTCAAGTGAAGCAATCATTTTATCGGCAATGGGTAGACAAGAATCAACTGCATCCATCGTTTTATTGGCTGCGTTATCGGTCATTTCAATAACGTAATTTAAACAATCTTTAGCATCAGGAAGCTCATGGTCAGCTAAATCAATTAACCTAGTGTCCTCTTGAAAACTAACTAATGTATCATGCAGTTCTCTTGTTAATTCACCTACTTTATCAAACACAAAATCTTTGTTTATGGTACTAAGAGTTACATTTTCAACAATTTTATTTGCAGCATCTATATCGTCAGCTTCTAGATGAGCAACAACAGCTCTAGCTTGTTCAATAGAGAGTAGCGGCATCAATGGGTTCGCCATAGCGATTTCCTTTTTAACCTAATCGCTCAAATACTTTATCTAACTTCTCTTTTAGCGTACCCGCAGTAAAAGGTTTCACGATATAACCATTTACGCCCGCTTGAGCCGCTTCAATAATTTGTTCACGTTTCGCTTCAGCCGTCACCATTAAAACAGGTAAGTGTTTCAAGTTGGGGTCTTTGCGAATCTCTTTTAACAAGTCGATTCCTTGCATAATTGGCATATTCCAATCAGTTACAACGAATTCAAAGCCGCCTTCTTTAAGCATAGGTAAAGCCGTGCTTCCATCATCAGCTTCAAATGTGTTTGTAAAACCAAGGTCTCGTAGTAAATTCTTGATAATTCTTCTCATTGTTGAAAAATCGTCAACAATTAGCACTTTCATATTTCTGTCCAAAACATTCCCCTAAGTAAAAAATATTTTTATTTATCTACTACAAATAAATAAAAGCAAATATAAAAAAAAATGAGCGTAATAGCCTGTCATTTCTTTATTTGTTAATGCAACTGTGATGTATCTCTTAGTAATCGAAGAGCATGTCTAGCAACTCACTAAGCAATTAGCGCTTTTGCTTTCAAGCGGTGTAGTGCTTGGCTATGAATTTGGCTTACTCTAGACTCACTCACATCGAGTACTAAACCAATTTCTTTTAAGTTTAACTCTTCATCATAATATAAGGATAATACTAATGCTTCTCGTTCAGGAAGCTGTTTTATCAACTCCACGAGCTTGCTTGAAAATTGATTTTCACTGACAGCATCAAAAACAGTATCACTACTTTCTTCCCCATGCACTTCATCACAATCAGAAATATCTTCATAGGCAACTAATCTAGCACAATTTACATCCTGCAACATTTGTTGATAATCAATAAGTGATATACCTAACTCTTTTGCAACTTCACTGTCCTTTGCATCTTGACCAGTACGTTTTTCAACCGCGTTGATTGCAGCCGCTATTTCACGACTGTTTTTATGCACTGAACGCGGTACCCAATCGCCTTTACGTATTTCATCTAACATTGCACCACGTATCCGGATACCTGCAAAAGTTTCAAAACTTGCGCCCTTAGAGGCATCAAAATTTCTCGCAGCTTCCAATAAACCAATCATACCAGATTGCAGCAAATCATCGATCAGCACGGTAGCAGGCAACCTAGCATTAAGATGATAAGCTATTTTTTTTACTAGTTCAGAATGGCGGTCAATGAGATCTGAAGTATTATTGTAATAGCCCTGTGCTTTTATCACTTATGGCAACTCGCTTATTTTAGCATTATCATTGAGTAACAATTTTTCAATAAAGAACTCCAAGTGTCCGCCGGGTTGATTCGGGATAGGCCAATCACAAACTCGATTTGCTAATGCCTTTAATGCTAATGATGCAGGTGTTTTAGGGTATGCTTCAACAACCACTTTTTGCTTACGCACCGCTTGGCGAACATTGCCATCAAATGGGATACAAGCAACAAGCTCTAAGGAAGCATCGAGGAAACGATCCGTTACGCGCGTCAATTTAGTGAATAGGTCTTGCCCTTCTCGTAAGCTACGAACCATATTGGCAACAATTTTAAAACGATAAACGCCATTTTGTTTACTTAAAATTTTAATCAGTGCATAGGCATCTGTAATTGATGTAGGTTCATCACAAACCACCATGATCACATCCTGCGCCGCTTGAGCAAAACTGACAACCATATTGGAAATACCGGCGGCGGTGTCGATCAGAAGAATATCGATCGGAGTTTGTAAAGAGCTGAAGGCTTGAATCAGCCCAGCATGCTCAACATCAGACAATTCAACCATTGACTGTGTTCCAGATGTCGCAGGAACAATCATGACCCCATCCGGACCTTCCACAATCACTTCATCAAGGGTGCATTCACCAGATAAGACATGCGATAAATTTTTGGTGACGCGAATACCAAGTAGCACATCGACATTTGCCAGACCTAAATCGGCATCTAGAATTAAAACTCGTTTGCCTCGTTGCGCAAGTGATACAGCAAGATTCAAAGTAACATTCGTTTTACCCACGCCGCCTTTACCACCGGTAACGGCAATTACTTTTACTTGATTATTTGTCATTCTTCTTAAGCCACTTGCTTGATCTGAAATCATCATATTACTCATTATTTATTAACTTATTTTATACGATAAAGGTTTGCTATTACCTTTATTGCTAATTATAACAAAAAATTTAATCGCTAAAGTTATCAAACCACTGCTGTTGCTGCTGTGTGAATAACTCGTTCATCATCTCTAATGTTTGCGTGATTAAACTTTCCGTTTTTGCTATTTCAATATCTTCAGGCACTCGCTGCCCCGTTGTCACATAACTAATAGGTAGCGCATGCTCCATGGTAACACTCAGCACTTCACCTAAACCGACACTTTCATCGACTTTTGTTAAGATACAACCAGAAAGTTTAATTCGTTTAAAATGTAATAAAGCTTCTTCAATAACACGCCGTTGAGATGTAGATGATATAACTAAATAGCTATGGATATTGACCCGACTATTACGCATTAACGTATCAAGTTGTTCCGATAATCGTACATCTCGTTGCCCCATCCCAGCTGTGTCAATAAGTACTAAACGCTTTTCTCTGAATTGATACAATATCTCTGAAAGCTCATCGGCATCTTTTGCAACCCGTATCGCACAGCCCATTATTTTAGCATAGGTTGCTAATTGCTCATGAGCCCCTATACGATAAGTATCAGTAGTAATTAATGCAACCTGTTCAGCACCATATTTCATGGCAAATTGCGCTGCAAGTTTGGCAATGGTGGTTGTTTTTCCAACCCCAGTTGGCCCCAAAAGCGCAATGGCTCCTCCCTGCGCTAAAATTTCATTATTACCTACTTTTAATTTTTCTTGCAATAATGCTTGTATATAATCCTGAACTTGTGACGAAGACGCATCCTCTGGAATATATTCGGCTAATTTATCTGCAACATCATGAGAAAATCCGGCGCCAGTTAGCCATTTGATAACCATCGCACGAACAGGCTCTTTACGTTCTAATTCTTGCCATAGTAATCCAGATACTTGATGTTCTAATAATTTGCGTAATGAAGCAACATCTTCGCTAATTTTTGCTATCTCTTTATTCTCTCCACTACGACTAACAGGGGCGCTTCGTCGAATAGAGGGCGAAGCCGGTTTCGCTTCTTTAGGATGACTCCAATTCTGTTGCTCTGCTAATGTTTTAGGCTGCGCCACATCAGCTGAATATTTATTTTTAGCTAATGAATATTCCCCGTTATGGTTAGCCGTTGGAGCGACCTTATTTGCACTGTTTTTTGCCTGCTGTGCATTCACTTTACCGAAGAATGAATTTAATGATTTAGCAAAATCATCACCACTCTCTTTATCCTCTTTACGGGGGGATGCTTTTAACCTAATCGGCGCTTTACTAGCCTGAGAAGAAAGTTGCACATTATCCTCAGCTAACAAGCCGTAGGGGTCATCATTTTTTTTATTTTTTTGTAATTCCGTTTTTTCCGATTGATAATCGACGGCAGCAACAATCTCAATGCCGCCAACTACTTTTTTATTAGACATGATCACAGCATCAGGTCCAAGAACTTCTTTAACCTCAGTCATTGCTGTACGCATATCTTTTGCAAAAAAACGTTTAATTTTCATCTATAACAACCAATTATTGCCCTATCGAACTAATTATTTTTATCTGCTTGTCATCGGGTATCTCTTGATATGACAGAACATGTAAACTCGGAATTGTATATTTTACAAATTTAGCTAACGTACCGCGTAATATACCGGAGGTTAACAATACCGCAGGCTGCCCCATCAATTCTTGCTGTTGTGCCGCCTCTAGTAATGAAGATTGTACTCTTTCAGCCAATCCCGGCTCAATACCTGCACCATCAGCACCACCAGCTTGCATAGATTTATGCAAAATTTGCTCCAAATCTGAAGATAGTGTTATAACAGGTAATTCGAGTTCATTGCCAATGATTTCTTGCACGATCATGCGTTTTAGTGAAATTCGACACGCGGCAGTCAATACCTCCGTGTCTTGGCTTTTAGGTCCATAGTCAACTAAGGTTTGAACAATTGTACGGATATCCCTCAGTGCTACATTTTCATTGAGCAAATTTTGTAATACTTTCACAACACTACTCAAGGATAATGTCTCTGGTACTAATCCCTCGACTAATTTAGGGTGTTTTTTAGCCAACAAATCTAACAGATTTTGCGCCTCTTCATGGCCTAACAATTGCGCGGCATTGTTACTTAAAATCTGGCTTAAATGAGTAGCAACCACGGTGGCGGTATCCACCACGGTATAACCTAACGCTTGGGCTTGTTCTCGTTGAACTTCATCTATCCAAACTGCTTCCAAGCCAAAGGCAGGATCAATCCCAGCGACACCATCGATAGGGCCAAAAACTTGTCCTGGATTAATAGCCATCTCTTTATCGTGATAAATATCAGCAAAACCACAGCTAACACCCATCAAGGAGATATTATAATTATTAGGTGGTAAATCTAAATTATCACGTATATGAACTGGTGGGATTAAAAACCCCATTTCTTGCGACAATTTTTTACGCACGCCCTTAATACGATCAAGTAACTGACCTCCTTGACTTCGATCAACAAGGGGGATCAAACGGTAGCCGACCTCAAGCCCGATGGTGTCAACACTTCGCACATCATCCCAGCCTAACTCTTTATTAACGGCTGTTTGTTTGGCGTTCTCATTTACGCTACTCTCTTGCACTTGTAGTGCGGCTTCTTCTTTAGCTTTACTACGACTAAATTGCCAATACGCGCCACCAGCAGCCATACCACCTAATAATAAAAAGGCAAAATGAGGCATCCCCGGTACAATGCCCATTACTAATAAAATAGCCGCCGTGATCATTAATGCTTTGGGGTTGTCAAACATTTGACCCAGCATCCGCCCACCCATGTCGGCATCAGTATTTTCACGGGTAACGGTAATGGCAGCAGCAATGGATAAAAGTAGAGAGGGTATTTGTGCGACTAAGCCATCACCAATGGTCAATATAGTATAAATTTCAGCGGCTTGTGAAAATGGCAGGTCATATTCCAACATACCAATGATGAAACCACCGATAATATTAATAAATAGGATCATAATACCGGCAATGGCATCACCCTTCACGAATTTACTCGCACCGTCCATGGAACCGTAAAAGTCAGCTTCCATAGTTACTTCTTCGCGTCGTTTTCGTGCCTGATCTTGATCAATTAATCCCGCATTGAGATCGGCATCTATTGCCATCTGTTTTCCGGGCATGGCATCCAAAGTAAAGCGGGCGCTTACTTCTGAAATACGACCAGCACCTTTAGTCACAACAACAAAGTTAATGATCATTAAAATAAGGAAAACAATTAAACCAACAGCTAAATTGCCACCAATAACAACCGACCCAAATGCTTCAATAACATGTCCTGCAGCAGCGCCACCTTGATGACCTTCAAGTAACACAACGCGTGTTGAGGCGACATTTAACGCAAGCCGTAATAATGTAGCAATCAACAATACACTTGGGAATGCAGCAAAATCCAACGGACGTCGGGTATAAATGGAAACGAATAAAACCACTAAAGAAAGTGCGATATTAAAGGTAAAGAGCATATCAAGTAGAAACGCGGGCATTGGTAACATAACCATACCTAGCGCAGCCAACACCATGATAGGTGTACCTAAACCGCCACCTAATTTTGCTCTATTTGCCCATAGGGAAGTAAATAGTGTATTAATGTTGTTAACCTATAATCAAGTGATGATGTCTGTGATAGGAATCATGCCATAAATTGTATGATCATGCTGAATTCAAACGGCTACTATAATAAATCATTTACAATAATTTGAACAACTTCTAATTAAATAGATGATAAAAGTAGGTCGCAAAAAATTAACTATCATATTTAAAGTCATCTGGTATCACCAAATCACTAGGAAGTGCTTTAGGACGGCCAGACTTGCCTTGACGAAATCGGTCCAATTGATAAATGTAAGCAAGCACTTGTGCCACTGCGGCAAATAGAGCTTCAGGCACCTCGTCATTGATCTCTGTACTATGATATAAGGCACGACAGAGCGCTGGTGATTGTAAAATTGGCACCTCATTTTCCCGTCCAACTTCCCTTATTTTCATCGCCATAAAGTCAACCCCCTTAGCGACAACATAGGGAGCTCTGTCACCACTTTGCTCATACTTAATAGCGACCGAATAGTGTGTTGGATTGGTCACTATCACATCCGCATCGGGCACATCTCCCATCATTTTGCGTTGTGATGCCTCATATTGGAGCTGTCTGATCCGCTGTTTTACCTCGGGCTTCCCCTCTGAATTACGGTACTCATCTTTCACCTCTTGTTTAGTCATTTTTAATTCTTCACTGTGTTTATGTATTTGATAAGGTACATCAACAGCCACTATGATTAACAATGACAAACATAACACCATAAACATCCAAGCAATCATATCTAATGCTTTAAAAACACTACCAGGCAAAGGCGATACGGATAACTGTAATATTTCGTTAAAGGTAACGCCTAAAATCCACCACGCTATTCCCATCACGACAAGCACCTTTAGAATTGATTTTATTAACTCAACCCATGCCTGTTTTCCAACCATACGCTTCAAACCCGCAGCAGGGCTTAGACGACTCCATTTAGGCATCATCGCTTGCGTACTAAATATCATCCCACCCAATAGTGAGCTACCTAAGATGGAAACAATGAAAAGCATAAATAAAATAATAAACATCGGTAAACCCAAGCCAGAAAAGCCTGCCGATATATGTAACCACATCTGCTCAGGGGCAAAAATATCATCACGAACAAGGGTGAAACTTCGTTTCATCATTAGAAATAGCTGATAAGCGAGACGCTCGCCAAAAATAATAATGGCAATAGAGGCTGAAATTAATACGGAAGCTGTCGCTAACTCTTTAGAGCGAGCAACTTGCCCCTTTTCTTTGGATTTTCGCAGCTTATCGGGGGTGGCATCTTCGGAACGTTCCGTGCCGTTTTCATTTTCAGCCATCGCTACAACTCTCCTAGATGATCAAAGTGAAGCCCCATATAAGGCAGATAATAGTTACGGCCTTTCACAGCTATTATTAATTAATTCACACATTAAATTAATCGCACGCAACCATTGATTATCAAAGTGTATAGGGACATTGATCATGGTTACCCACAAAATAAATAGACCAAACACCATGCTAATTGAAAAGCCTAAACTGAATATATTTAATTGTGGTGCCGCTTTGGTCATTATGCCAAAGGAGAGGTTGACTAAAAGCATGGCTACCATGGATGCGATTGAAAAGGCTAATGCGGCACTAAACATCAAAGAAAACCAACTGGCCAGTTTTTCATAATCGGTTGCTAATAAGCCTTGCATAGATATTGGAAGCGTATCAAAACTGCGCACAATCATTTCGATCATCAACAGATGTCCATCTACCGCTAAAAAGAGAAGTGTCACTAATAGCACATAAAATTGCCCAACAACGGGGGAGGATTGCCCATTAGTCGGATCGGCCATCGAAGCAAAACCTAAACTGGTTTGCATTGCAATAATTTGTCCCGCAACGACAAAGGTCTGCACCACGAAAATTGAGATTGTACCGATTGCAATACCAATCAATAGTTGTTGCAAAATAACAATGACACTGGCAAATGAAAAGAGCTCGATAGTGACATGCAAAGGAGGTAGGACGGGTAACACAGCAAATGTAATTGCCAGTGCATAAAAAAGGCGAATACGTGTTGGTGTGGTACGAGAGCCAACCACAACCATCACCATCAACATGGCCGCAATACGACAAAATGCCCATAAATAAGAGGCAAGCCAATCGAGCAAAAATTCAGCAGAAAATACCATCAACCTACAACTTGCGGTATCTGTTCAATCATTGAGATAAAAAACACCATCAGCTTTTCCATTCCCCAATGCGCACCAAATGCAAGCGCGATTAAGGTCATCATTAAACGCGGTAAAAAACTTAATGTTTGCTCATTGATAGAAGTCGCCGCTTGGAAAATGGCAACCACTAAACCAATTAACAAGCTCGGTACAATAACGGCCGAAACTAACATCAGTACAAGCCATAATGCTTGTCTAAAAATAGAGACAAATACTTCAGGTTCCATCTGCTCTCCTACAGGCCAAAGCTATTAGCTAAACTACCCATAATCAAATTCCAACCATCCACTAAAACAAATAACATCAACTTAAATGGTAATGAAATAATCATCGGTGACAACATCATCATCCCCATTGCCATTAAAATACTTGCCACGACCAAATCTATAATTAAAAAAGGAATGAAGATCATAAAACCAATTTGAAATGCGGTTTTTAATTCACTGGTAACAAAAGCAGGAATAAGCACTGTGATAGGCACATCTTCTGGTGTCTCGGCCTGAACATTCGCGATTTCCATGAAGGTTTCCAAATCTTTCAGACGCGTCTGCGCTAACATAAAATCCATCATCGGCTTTTTGCCTTTTTCAAGCGCCTGAACAATGGTCAATTCTTCACTTAAGTAAGGCTGCAGCGCAGCCTCATTAATACGGTCGAAGACCGGAGCCATAATAAAAAAAGTTAAAAATAATGCGATCCCGTTAATCACTTGATTTGAAGGGGTTTGTTGCAAACCAAGTGCCTGTCGTAAAATTGACATCACGACAACAATACGCGTAAAGGAGGTCATTAAAATAAGCATCGCAGGCAAGAAACTTAACGCAGTCATGAACGCTAATACTTGTAGCGTAACGCTATACTCTTGATTTCCTGCGCTATTAGTGGTAACGGTTACAGCGGATAACGCCCCTGTTTGTGCCAATAGCTGAGGTGAGAAGAGTAATAAGATAAGGGCAAGTAGCGGATATATTTTACGCATCTGATTTACGACTTATTTTAGCTAATAATGTAGCAAAAGAGGTATTTACTTCTTTTGTAGTAGGCTCGTCAGTAGTTAACGGTTTACTATATTTATCAAGTAGTGAGATATTTTGCTCCGTCACTCCTAATAGATAGTGTTGACCATTAAGTTCAACTATCTGCACGCGACCTTTATTAGTTAGTGGCAATGTCGCAACCACTTTCATTGCAGTTTTTCCCTGTCCATTTTTTAAAAGATTGGTTTTTTTCATTAAAAAAGCAAATAAAAAAATACAGGCAATGACTAATAGCAAGGAGGCAAGTACGCTACCCAAAGCAAAATCAGGGTTGTTCATACTCTCCTCCATAGCAGATACATTGCTAGAAAAAACGGCTGCAATAGTAAGGAAAAAAATCCTCATTTTAGCTTTTTAATTCGTTCAGTTTGGCTGATGACATCCGTTAATCGGATACCAAACTTATCATTAACCACAACCACTTCACCATGCGCTATCAAGGTCCCATTTACCAAAACATCCAAAGGCTCTCCAGCAACGCGATCCAGTTCAACCACCGAACCTTGGTTTAACTGTAATAAATTACGAATATTAATTTTGCTACGGCCAACTTCCATGGAAATAGTCACGGGAATATCAAGTATACTCTCTAAGCGTGATGATTCTTCACTATCTAATCCCGTTGACGTGTCCTTAAGTTCATCAAGTTCAACACTATTAATCTGATTGGCTTTGCCAGCGTCACCAGATTCTTCGAGTGCCGCAGCCCACTCATCAGCCATATCTTGTTCATTACTCATATTTTTCCCTATTTACCATTTTTATGACTATCGTTAGTTATCCTAAGAACTAATTATGCTAGTGTTCTTCAGAGCCTAATTTTAAATTTGAAATCTGTAATTTACTATTATGTATCTTCGGACGTCTCAAGCGCTCTGTTATTTTCATGGCTAACTGCTCATTAGACTGCCCTAACGTTGCCTTGAATGTCGGCAATCCCTCTACAGATACCAACATTGACTCTGGCATATCCACAGGAATAATATCACCCACTTTAAAATTCATCATTTCGCGCAAGGTTAACTCTTTTTCCAATAATTTAGCGGTAATATCGACCGATACATCCATAATTTCATCTTCAAGCGCCTGGCTCCAGCGCTGATCGGTATCTTCTTTATCACTCTGCACACCCGCATCAAGTAATTCTCTTATTGGCTCTAACATAGCGTAAGGCATTGCAATATGAAAATCACCGCCACCGCCATCAAGTTCAATATGAAAAGAATTAACGACGATAACTTCGGTCGGGCTAACAATATTCGCCATGGCAGGGTTAACTTCTGAATCAAGGTACTCAAATTCAGCGTCCATCACGGGGGCCCATGCATCGTGGTAATCTTCAAATATTATTTTTAACAGCATTTGAATAATACGGCGCTCCGTTGGCGTAAATTCGCGTCCTTCTATCTTTGCATGATAGCGACCATCACCGCCAAAGAAATTCTCCACAAGAATAAATACCAAACGTGCTTCCATGGTGACGAGAGCGGTTCCTTTCAATGGGCGAAAACGTACCATATTCAAACTGGTTGGTACAAAAAGGGTGTGTAAATATTCACCAAATTTAAGCATTTGCACGCCATTAATGGAGACTTCTGCCGTGTGACGTAACATATTAAATAAACTAATTCTTAAATGACGCGCAAATCGTTCATTAACCAACTCCAAGGTTGGCATACGTCCTGAACGATACGATCTTGTGAGGAAAAATCAAAATGAACAAGAGATTCTTCAGAGCCACCATCAATTTCAGCAATATCCTCTTCAACATCATCTACGCCATGAAGTAGCGCATCAATCTCATCTTGGGATAACAGATCTGCCATGAAAAATCCTACTGATATAAAGAATTAAAAAAGTAATGATTCAGGCAAACATCATGTTTGCCGTTCGACCATTAATAAAATTAAACCGCTTAAACTTTGCTCTTCGTAATAACGACTCTATTATGATGAAAGTAAAATGGGCTAAATAGTCACTAAAATTTACTGTAAAACAAAGCCTGTAAATAGTACCGCATTAATTAATGCTTTTTGCTCAACTTTTGATGTAGCTTCATTTAGTGCTTTTAAAAGAATCGCTCTTAAGAGCTTCTTTACCTTCTGGACTACGCAATTGTGCAACCGTTGCAGAACTTAATACCTTAACAATTGTGCCTTCTAATAGTGGCCTATGCTTGCGAGTAAGTAACGCATATTCGTTGTTTCGAACCATTAATTGCACTTTAATTTGTACCAAACGCGTACGTTTACCATCTTCAACATTAAAAACAAAAGGCAGAGGCATAGGCACATAAACATTTTCAACAAACCCATTATCCACTTCTTCTTCAACCACTTGCTCTACGACGGGTTGTTCTTTTTCAGCGCTGTCATTGAAAAATAAAAAGTAAGCGCCGGCTGCAATTATTAATAATAATATACTGGCGGCTGCAATAATGATGATTAACTTTTTTTTACCGCCTTCTTTGACAGCTTCACCTTCAGCTGTTTCTTTATTGTTATCCGTGTCAGCCATTAACCTATATCCTTAAACTGTTAAAATAATTGTGCGGATTTTAATGCATTTCGATGACAAATTCAGTAATAATCAAAAACGTTATGCATAATAGTCTATTCCTTGAGCAGCCAAGGTGATATTTCCTTTAACCCATCCATCTAACTCCGACGTTGCAGACAATGTATTTTCACTTCGTGAACTATCACTATGTGCTAAATTCGTTTGCTGTTGGTTCTGCTGCTTTTGTTGTTGGCTTTGCTGCTCGATATTAGCTTCACCCAAATTAACCCCCTGTTGAGCAAGTTGTTCACGGAGTTTGGGTAAATGTTGCTCAATAAAATCGCGCGTTTGGCTCATTTGCGTGTGAATGGTTAGCTGCACTTGGTCCTGCTGTACTTGTACTTTTATATTCATTGAGCCAAGTTCAGCGGGATCAAGGCGAATTTGTATTTCCTGCTTATCCTGTGAAATCATCATCATCACTCGCTCTCCCAATAAAGCCGCATTCTGTTTAGCATGCAGAGATAATGGATCATGTAATGACGTTGCGTGCATGGTTAACATTGGTTGCGGCTGCCCATTCAATTTATCGCTTTGAGTCCCCGTGATGTGATTCGAACGAAGTAGCGAATTGCTATCCATCGATGCCGTTAATGCTGTTTTATCAGTTTGATTTGACGTTAAAATGTGTTCTTGTTTATCAGGGATAACCACGGCTGCTTGATTTTTTAAAAATGCTTCAGTTGATGCTTTATCGTTACTCATAGCGTTATCTTTTAACGCGATTTTTTCAGGCTCAAATAAACTTTTAGAAATCAGTTTACCCTTTTTTTCATCCTGAACTTCTACACTCTCATTTTCTGATTCTGTTTTATCCGATCCGCTCACAGCTTGACTGTTTAATCCACTAATACGTATATTGGTTTTTTGTGCTTCTTCTATCTGCGCTAAAATATTGGCAGGTTGCAACTCTGCTTGTGAGGGCTTAATCTCACCACTAGAATTGATAGAAGTACGCTTATCATCTTGCTGCGATAGCTTTGCGTCACCAGCAATATTAGCCGGGTTCCTTGTTTCGTTATTAGATGAAAAATAATGCGCTTCAAGCTGATTTTGAGCAACATTTTGTAAGCGACCTTCTGTATCGGATAAGACTCCTTGGGCTTGGATCCCTTCTTGGTCATTAATACGTGACGATAGCGATTGATGTTCCTTTTGCTTTTCGGCAAATGAAACACTATTTTGCTCCCCTTTTTTGACTTTATCATTTTCTATTTCGTTATCAATACCAGAAACATTGACCTTATTTGATTTATCGATGTTGCCTGTCGATAAAACAGCGTTATTCTTATCTGATTCGTTAATTTCTTGATCAACAGAGAGTTCCCTGTTTTTCTCTGAGTGCAACTTTTCATTTTCACTCCTATTGAGCAGGCGCTCGCCCTCAGCAACTACCGCGTGAGTATCAACCTCAACGGTCTGATTATCCCACTCAAAGCTGACCTCTGTCTGGCTATAATCTTGAACGCTCAGCTCCTCTTCAACTGCATCAACTAATTCGCTCTCATTGATTGAACTAGGCTCAGCACTATCTTTATTTATTTCTTCTTCAGATAAAGTTGATTGAAGTTGCTCTGATAATGTTTTTGCACTGGCATCGATTGCTTGTTTTGGTGTTATCGCAGCATCAAGCAGAGTAGAAAAAATGCTATTTTTCTTTTTCACTTGCGTCTCTGCGGATGATCCATCAATCTCATCGCCCTTGGATTCATTTGAGCTAACCGACTCTTTTGACTGCAAGGAGGACGGTGAGGTCGGTAATAAAATAGATTGCATCATGTAATAACTCTCTTAAACAACATTTATTGCCGCTTTTTCTAATTCAACACCAAAAGCAAACAATAAATAACATTAAAAATCAGATAATTAACCAAAAAACAGAGCAATTAACCAACATGTAAAGTAGACATTTAAAAATAAAGCAATATATAGGCCATAAATTATCTTCGTGGGGCGCTTTTTTGAAAAAACTGAAAGGTGGAAAACTCATCAAGTAATTGTTGCTCTTTACGGTCGGCTATTTTCGCATTTTGTTGCGCTTTCTTCTCTAATAACATTAGCAATGCTTTGCAGCTCACCTGACTATCTAACCAATGCTTCTTACTGGCCTGCACATCGTATTCAAATTTAACCATCGATTGCTGCTGATTGGTGATCCCTTCATCAATCTGCATGATGAAACGCTGGTATTTAGCCAATTCAGAGATGGATAGCCCCTCCCCCCCCTTTGCAGTTAATTGGGAAATATATTGTTGTCGGTATTGGCTTAGATTTTGTAATTGTTTGCGCTGCTCAAACAACATCTTTTGTGATTTTTGATAGGCGTATAATGCTTGCTCTACCTGTTTTTCACGCTGTTCATAAACAAGTTGTAGTGCATCTCTGGCCATCTAAATCCCTTTTTCATAAAGTTAACTATTAACAAACTGTTGCGTTAAGGACGCTAGTTGTGTCAAACAATCGTTATAACTAATGCTATCTTTCATACCCTGCTGCAAAAAATGGTCCAACTTTGGCTTAATTACGATCGCTTTATCAATTCTTGGATCACTGCCCCTCGCATAGGCGCCAATAGTTATCAACTCTTTGTTCTCTTGATATAAAGAATAAGCTTGTTTTAAAGCGCGAGCTAAAATTTGATGTTCATCTGAAGTGACCATGGGCATCACACGACTAATCGATTTACCCACATCAATCGCGGGGAAGTGGCCAGAATCGGCCAATTCTCGAGATAATACGATATGACCATCAAGAATAGCTCTTGATGCATCGGCAATGGGATCCTGCAAATCATCACCTTCCGTTAATACTGTGAAGAAGGCGCTAATAGACCCTTGATTTTCATTACCATTTCCAGCTCGTTCAACTAAAGCGGGTAATTTAGCAAACACGGAGGGAGGATACCCCTTGGTTGCAGGAGGCTCTCCGATGGCTAAGGCGATTTCACGTTGAGCTTGTGCAAAACGCGTTAAAGAGTCCATTAAAAGTAAGACATTTAAGCCTTGATCACGAAAATATTCTGCAATAGTTAAAGAGGTTTCACATCCTTTTAAGCGCATTAATGGCGAAGCATCCGCCGGAGCTGCAATTACAACGGCACGCTTACGTCCCTCTACACCTAATATTTCCTCAATAAACTCTTTAACCTCTCGGCCACGTTCCCCAATAAGACCAACCACCACGACATCAGCCGTTGTACCACGAGTCATCATACCTAAAAGCACACTTTTACCGACACCAGACCCCGCAAATAACCCCATACGTTGACCTTTGCCAACAGTTAATAATGAATTAATCGCTTTAATACCAACATCCAGAGGCTCTTTAATTGCTTTACGACTTAGTGGATTAATACGCGGGTTATTATATTGGCTAGATTGTGCCGTAATGATATCTCCCTTGCCATCAATCGGTTTACCAATGCCGTCTAAGACCCTTCCCAATAATTCCATGCCAACGGGAATTCCCTGTGCAACGGTTTGTGGGATAACTTTCGCACCTGGGACAACTCCTGTTAGCCTTTCACTGGGCATTAAAAAAAGACGTTCATCAGAAAAACCAACGACTTCGGCATCAATAAAGCCATCCTTGGTTTCCACTTTGCATAAACTTCCCACCGCAGCGGTACAACCGATAGCCTCCAAGGTTAGCCCAACGACACGAATAAGTTTCCCTGATACCGTTGGGTGAGTCACTAACTGATCTGTTTGGTATTGCGTAAGTCGCTGTGCAAGGCTATTCATTTTTAGCATCAACATCCGAATTAGGATTAAGCTCATCGCTATCACTGACATCATCGGGCGGCGCTATTTCTGGCTGGTCAATATTATCGATAGGCGCATTATTTGATAAGTCAGAATCATCATTTTTATCTGGCATGAAATCATGGTTTTCTTTAAAGAACTGCTTTAACACCTGATCTATTCGATGTGAAAATAGATAATCCACACTGGAAATTTTTGTCTGTATTTGACAGTCGCCACGCGCTAATGCCGGCTCAGCTTGCAAATCCCAACCTCGTTTTTCACAGAGCGAAGGAGGATAGGCGGCTTGTACAAAGAGTAGATCATCTGGATGTAATAAAATATGTATTGTTTGCTCTGAGACAGGGAGTGCTTCAACGGCTTGTTTTAAAGCATGCAAAATTATCTGCGGATTAGTTTGTACTTCACAACGGGTAATTTGTTCAGCAAGCGCTGTTGCTAAACGCACCAATTGATACTCAACACTATCATCAAGCTTTTCGAGTGGATTATGCAGCCGCTCAATCAAACGTTGCCAATGATTGACTTGCTCATCAATTTGCGTTTGCCCTTCACTACGACCTTCACTCAAGCCTAATTCCGTACCTTCTTGTTTGCCCTCAATAAAACCTGCCGCCTTCCCTTCTTCATGTCCAGCACTGTAACCGGCTTCTTTTCCTTCTTTAAAGCCATCCTCATAGGCCGATAAACGAATTGCCTCAATGTCCTCTAACGTTAATGGGGTTGGTTCATCTTCAAGGGCTTCTTCTTCTTCGCTTATTTTTTCATGACTATACCAAGCAGCAGGTTTACCAAATAAACTCACCTCATCAGCATCGTCCTCTGTTTCTCCCATTTCGGGCAAATGCCAATTAACAAATTCTGGTTTGTCATCTTTCATGAGAGTACTCTCCGGCTACCTGAATTATAAGTATTCATCACCACCACCACCACCAAGCATGATTTCACCAGCATCAGACAGGCGACGAGCAATGGTAAGTATCTCTTTTTGAGCCGCTTCCACTTCACTAATACGCACAGGTCCCATCGCTTCTAGATCGTCACGTAGCATTTCAGCTGCACGAGAAGACATATTTTTGAATATTTTTTCTTTAAGCTGTTCATCGGCACCTTTAATCGCTAATTTCAGCTGCTCACCAGGTACTTCACGTAATAATGTTTGTGTACCACGGTCATCAAGGTCAATAAGGTTATCAAAGACAAACATAAGATCTTGAATTTGTTGACTCATATCTTCATCAGACTCGCGCAGAGCATCCATTAACGGACCTTCTATAGCCGTATCTAAATAGTTCATTATATTAGCAGCAGCTTTGATTCCCCATTTTCGCTGCTTGAGCACCCGCCTGTCCGGCAAACTGTTTCTCCATGATTTCATTCAGCTCTTGTAATGCGGCAGGTTGTACCTCTTCTAATCCGGCAATACGCATCATCAGATCCAGTCGAATTTTTTCGGGGAATTGAGTTAATATTTCAGCAGATTGTTCCGGCTCCAAGTAAGACAACACAATGGTTTGGATTTGAGGATGCTCATTTTGAATAATCGCAGCCACTTGCCGCGCATCCATCCATTTCAATGAATCAAGTCCTTTCGAGCCACTGCCTAATATAATTTGATCAACCAAATTACCGGCTTTATCTTCACCTAATGCTTCAATAAGCGATGCTCTAACAAAGTTTTCACTATCTAAACCGATGTTGCTATATTTTTGGATATCTTCTATAAATAAACGGTGCACACTACTCACACTCGCCTGTGAAGAATCCTTTAAAGCAGCCATCTGCATCCCTAACTTTTGCACTTGTTTCGGCTCTAAGTTACGAAATATTTGTGCAGCATCGGCAGGCGTTAAACTGAGCATAAGTAAGGCTGATTTTTCTACACCTGTAAGCGTAGTGACATCAAAATCGGTACCCGCGACCTTATTATTTTTACTATCTACTTCTGCTTTTTTATCCGTCATCTTTAATTAACCACTCTTTAATTACCTGTGCAGACAAACCGGGCTCATTGGCAACTAATGCCCGCACCGCTTTAAGTAAGTCTTCATCTTTGTGTAAATCTGGCAATACAACTTGACCATTCGTGATACCAAATTCAATACCATTATCATCGTCATTCAATAACTGCAAATCATTACCAGACATAGAGCCAATTGCACCACCTAACTCATACTCATCCACTTTTTCAAGCATTTCAGGATAAAGTAGTTTTTTCATAATAGGGCGTACAATTAACAGTAAAGTTAATAAAATAATCAACATACTGCCACCGAAGCGGACATAGCTTTGGAATATCTCAGTTTTCCAGAACTCTTCTTCTGCATCACTTGCTAACTCGGGGCGGTTAAAACTCACCGATGCTATTTCTAACACATCACCACGAGCAACATTAATACCTAATCCACCCAATAGTAAACGACGTATATTGGCGATTTCTTCAGCAGGACGAGGCGTATAAACGACATCACCAGCTTCATTGGTGGTCGTGACATAATCTAGTGCAACGGAAACAGCTAAGCGATCCACTTTACCAATTTTATGCTTAATATAGGTAACCGTACTATCCACTTCGAAATTTCGCGTTGTTTCATTATGTGAATTACCATCAACGGTTTTAGCCGATTCGTTTCCAGCAACTTCTTCTGGTATAGAGGACGTTGCTGGAGGCTGATTACTTAATGCTCCGGGTACTGAGCCAGCCAAGGCACTGGTTGATTTTGTTTCAACAAGCATTTCACTTCTAACTGCTTGCTGAGTTGGGTTAAAGGTTTTCTTGGTCTCTTCAACAACGGTAAAATCCATCATCAAATCGACTTCAGAAGTGTAGTTAGCCAATCCTAGCACCGGAATTAATATGGCATCAATTTTCGCTTTATATTCGTCTTCGCGTTCACGTTGGAGAGCAAATTCTTTACTCGATTGAGCAGACATGCCACTACTGCTACCAGAATGAAGTAAACGTCCCCGCTGATCGCTCACGGTGACATTATTCGGAGATAACCCTTGCACAGCGGATGCCACAATATCGACAATGGAGTCAACTTCTTGACTCGAAAGCGTATAAGAGCGAGCAGTCGTGACCACTACGGTAGCACTTGCTTCACGTTCTTTTCGTGCAAACACACTCTCCTTTGGTATCGCCAGTAATACCTTCGCGTTAGTCACACTTTTCATCTCTTGAATGGCCAAGGCTAATTGGCGCTCACGACTTAGCTTCAAACGCTCTTTTTCTACACGTTGGCTAACCCCAAAGCCCATATCTTGGAGAAGAATATCATCACCATCTTCACTATTATCATTAACTAACCCAGCACGTGTCATCTGTAGTTTTATTTTCTGATATTGTTCAGAGATAACAAGTATCGAATTTCCTTCGAGTTTGTATTGAATTTGCTGTTTATCAAGGAAATCAAGTGTCGTAATTAACTCCTCTGTTTGGTAGGTACCAAGAGGACGGTAGTCAGCTTCTTTACCCCATGACCAAATAATAACAACGATGGCCAAAACAATCAGCAAACCGATAATCATGCTAATTTGTCTGAGTACGTCAACATTTGAAAAGAAAGCCGCGATAGCCCCCTTTTGAGGCGCAACCGTTTCATCATTGTTGTAGTTACTATCTTCTAATAACATGTTAGGGGTATTATCTGAACTAGCCACAGTTTATCCTTTTTCTGAGTCAATACACCTAAACAGGCATGCTCATCACTTCTTTATATGCTTCTACCATTTTATTACGTATTTGCACGGTTGCATCAAATGCCAAGCTTGATTTATTGGCAGCAATCATCACTTCGCCTAAACTAATCTCTTTATCACCCATTTCAAAGCGATTACGTAATTCTGTTGTATTTTGTTGTAGCCCATTCACATTATCTATCGCTTGTTTGAGCATTTTAGAAAAATCAGCGGATGAGGAGTTGGTTGGTTGGCTGGCAAATTCGCCTTCGATTCGCTTATTCTGAATGTTTGCGCTGCCTAACTCATTAAATAATGCAGAAGTATTAAGATTCATAATATTAACCCATTTATTGACACATACATCCAGAAAAGCAATATTCATGCCATTAAATGGGCTGATTAACTCTGCGTTTTAGCCAGCAACACTATTGTTGCTGTAATTTTTCTAATTCAGCATCAAGCTGTTGTTCAGCTCTTTGCGCTTTAAACTCCGTATACAACAGATCTTTTTGTTGTGCAGACATAGGGCGTTTTGCTGCATTTACTAAATTATCAAATATCTCTTTAGTAGATTCTTGACCAATAGCAACCAAGACACAGAGATTATCTTTACCAGCAATTTCAACAATATCTGTTTTAACAAGGCTAGTACCCACTAACGTTTGTTGTGTTACCTGCTTAGAAACACTAGAAAATGTAGTCCCAGATTCTACGCCACTGCTCACTTCTATTTTATCCCGATATATTTTGTCTAGCGCACTGACTCGCGATTCAATACGTTGAGCAAGAGAAGCACGCCCATTAGCTAATGCTTGTTGCCTATCAATGGACATATTTCCAGAAAATAAAACACACTCAGAAACAGCAATACCATCTTCAATTTGCGGATCTAAAATCCATTTAGGAATACTGCCAATGGATGTCTCTTTCTCCGTTGATGAAGAGCAACCAACAACTAAAACAAGCAAAGATAAACTCAAAACCTTCATTATAGATAACATCGCTTTATTCCTTATCGTTATTATAATCAAAAAAACACCTTTCTATGACTATAACTGCTCCCAATTAAAATGCAAAAATAGCCGTTGGTTATAGTATCAACTAAGAGACACTTAAACTTCGCTTTCTGTTCCACGAAAACGTTTAGTTATACCATTTAAAAAATTTCTAAGTAATTGATCTCCACAGACTTTATAATTACGGTGATCTTTTTTCCTAAATAAAGCTGAAAGCTCCGCTTTAGAAACAGGGAATTCCACCGAGTCTAACGCAGCAAGCATATCTTCTTCTTTAAAGTTAAGTGCGATGCGTAATTTACGTAAAATATCATTATTAGAAATCACCGCTTTAGCAGGCAAAAGAATTGGACTACTACCTTCTTTTTTACCACGTTTAGCATCGATAAGCCCATCAAGAAATAAAGAAAGTAAGCTATCACGACAAAACACAAAATTATCTTCGCCCTCTTTTGCGATGATGCTATGCAGATAATTTTCATCGATAGGATTATCTACCGATGCAAATATTTCTAACATCTTTTTATCATTAAGTTGTAGCGCATAACGTACACGTCGTAGAACATCATTTGTGATCATAATTTCTCAGTAAGTAATAAGTAAGTAATAGGGTTAATTAAGTCAATGCAATGGGTATAATCAAATTGATATTATGCATTACCTTGCACTTTCAACTGTTGCTCCGCAGCAAAGTCAAGCATACGATTTAATGAAACTAATGCACCTTGAGCAACTTTTTCATCTACATAAATCTCATGGCCCGTTGCATCCGTTAATGCATTATAGATCGCTTTCAACCCATTCATTGCCATCCAAGGACAATGCGCACAACTTCGACAGGTTGCACCGTTGCCAGCGGTTGGTGCAGCTAGAATCTCTTTATCCGGGCAAGCCTGTTGCATCTTATAAAAAATGCCCTTATCCGTTGCTACAATGAGCTTTTTATTAGGTAACGCCTTCGCTGCTTTAATTAATTGACTTGTTGAACCAACTGCATCGGCTAATTTAACGACGCTTTCGGGTGACTCAGGATGGACTAAAATTGCAGCATCTGGGTACACAGCTTTCATATCTCGTAACGCACTGGCTTTAAATTCATCGTGAACGATACAGTCGCCTTGCCACATTAGCATATCTGCATCTGTTTTAGCTTGTATATAACCACCAAGGTGTCGGTCAGGCCCCCAAATTATTTTTTTATTTTCACTGTCTAAATGTTCAACGATCTCCAATGCAATACTTGATGTTACAACCCAGTCTGCTCTTGCCTTTACTGCTGCCGATGTATTGGCATAAACAACCACGGTACGATCTGGATGTTGATCGCAGAACTCGCTAAATGCATCAACTGGGCAACCTACATCTAACGAACAGGTTGCTTCAAGTTCTGGCATTAAGACATGCTTATGGGGCGTTAAAATTTTAGCGGTCTCCCCCATAAAACGAACACCAGCAATAATCAAGGTTTTAGCAGCGTGATCTCGGCCGAAACGAGCCATTTCTAAAGAATCGGCAACATAGCCTCCAGTCTCTTCAGCTAACGCTTGGATTTCAGGATCGGTATAATAGTGAGCAACTAAAACAGCATCTTTTTCAATTAATAACTGTTTAATCTTTGCTTTGTAATCGCACTTTTCAGACTCGGTAAGTACCGACGGCTTTGCTGGGAACGGGTAATCAGAACCAGCAAGAGGAGATATTTTGCTCATATTTGTCTCGATGTTTAGTAAATATAGATAAATTATACCGTGGTTAAAAATAAAAACGACAATTAAAACATGAGGGAGTGATTAATAAATTTCATTTAAAATGAGTGGTGGGCCGTGAAGGATTTGAACCTTCGACAAATGGATTAAAAGTCCACTGCTCTACCAACTGAGCTAACGGCCCATATAATGGGTATGAATAAATTTACTTTTATAAAATAAAAGTGGTGGGCCGTGAAGGATTTGAACCTTCGACAAATGGATTAAAAGTCCACTGCTCTACCAACTGAGCTAACGGCCCGATATACGGTGAAACTGACGAATAAAAGGTTGAACCTTCGACTCTTATCAACACAATAGGATTAAAAATCGACTTCTAAACCAACTGAGCTAACGGCCCATAAATGGGTCTTACTAACTGTACTTTTACAAAATAAAAGTGGTGGGCCGTGAAGGATTTGAACCTTCGACAAATGGATTAAAAGTCCACTGCTCTACCAACTGAGCTAACGGCCCACAAATGGGTCTTACTATTTTTACTTTTACAATGCATAAAAGTGGTGGGCCGTGAAGGATTTGAACCTTCGACAAATGGATTAAAAGTCCACTGCTCTACCAACTGAGCTAACGGCCCATAAATGGGGTATTACTATTATACTTTTACAATAAAAGTGGTGGGCCGTGAAGGATTTGAACCTTCGACAAATGGATTAAAAGTCCACTGCTCTACCAACTGAGCTAACGGCCCATAAATGGGTCTTACTAATTTAGATTAGTTTGTACTTATCGATCATTTTAACCAATAAGTTAACACAAAAGAACCTTAAATTGAAAACAACCACCGTGATATAACTCACAGGTCACGCTTCAACTGCGGCGTATAATATAGAATTTTTTTAATAGCGCAACAAAAAAAAAAGCTTTTCGTTCTGCTTGCTGAGAAAACAAACAAAATCACCTAGTTCAGCAAAGTGCTCACCAATGTGATCATAAAACTTTCAACCTCTCCTTCGACAATTCAGCGGCTGACGAGTTGGGATATTCAGCCACGGCTTTTTGATAAAAAACTTTCGCCGATGTTAGGTTCCCCAAATATTCATCGATAAGGCCAATTTTAAAAAGAGAATCAGCTCGCTTATTAGATTTAGGGTAATCATCTATAACAATTAAAAAGGCTGATCGCGCTTCATCACGCTTTTTCTGTTTATATAGCAATTGCCCTAACCAGTACTGTGCATTTGCAACATATTCTGATTTCGGGTAGTCAACTACAAAGGCCTCGAAGGCGGCAATCGCTTGTTGGTATTCTTTATTTACCAAGACAAGATCAACGGCACTTTGATAGGCAACTTGCTCATTTTTGCTTTCAGGTTTTACACTGTCAACATTTGCAACGGGTTGCAGCTTGGCTTTTTTCTGTTCTTCAATTAATTGATATAAATTACGTTGGCGATTTTCAATTTCTTCAATTTTATGATTAAAGACCTCGATATTACCTTGTAACATACTCATTTCTTGTGATAAAAGATCAAGCTGACTCTGCATCTTGACTTGCATTTTATTACGCGTCTCCAATAAGCGAGACAACTCATTTAGCTGCTTTTCTAACTCGCCATTAGTCGTATTTCCCGTACTTGACCTAAGGTCAGCCACAGGAGCCGCTGCAGATACAGGTAACGAGGATAAAGAGGCCAATAAGATGGCCATTGTATAGATTTTATATCTCATAGGTAAAAACTTAATAGGTTAATTCAGCACGACGATTTTCAGCCCAACCAGACTCATTATGTTCAAAATTAACAGGCTTTTCTTCACCATAACTTACAACTGAAATTTGCTTACTCATTACCCCCATATTTTCTAAATAGGTAGCAACCGATGCTGCACGACGCTCTCCTAAAGCGATGTTATATTCAGGTGTCCCTTTGGCATCGGTATGCCCTTCGATAACCACTACTTTTGCAGGGTGATCGATCAAAAATTTGGCATGAGCATCTAAAATTGTAGCAAATTGAGGTTTGATTGTTGCTGCATCAAAATCAAATAAAATAGTTGATTCTAAAATCGCTGAGGTATATTCCTTCACCATTATCTCTTCATCAGTTAATTCAATAACGTCACCAACTTCAATAGACTCAGTTTGCACTCCATTGTTATTTTCACTAGTGTTTGTAGCAGCTTGTTGCGATGCAGATTTTGTTGCTTCTGACTCAGTGGTAGAGCTACATGCCCCTAATGCCAACATAGGTAATGCAATTAATAAGCTTTTTGAAATCATAGTTAGGTTCATACTACTTCCTTATCGTTTGGTTGAATTAATTTAAAAATGGAGACCAAGCTGGCGATTTAACTTCACCATTGAGCGCTGGTATATTAGCTTTAAAACGTCCATCCATAGATACCAGTGCTAATCCCTGCTTACCTTTATAAACCGTACTATAGATTATCATACTACCATTAGGAGCAATACTTGGTGATTCATCTAGTTGGGTTTTAGTTAATGTTCTTAACTCACTTGAATTTAGGTCTTGTACTGATATTTTATAATCACCTTGATGGCGAGTTACCACAACTAGACTATCACCATTGGGGGTAATTGTGCCACCTAAATTAACATCCCCCTGCCAAGTAACTCGTTTTATTTTCCCCGTTGCGAGTGTCACTTGATAGACCTGCGCTTTTCCGCCTCGTTCGGAGGTAAATACAAGACTTTGCCCATCGGGAGCCCAACTTGGTTCGGTATCAATGACTCGACTTTTAGTGATACGGCGTAGCGCTTTAGTGGTCAGATTAATGGTATAAATATCTGGTTGCCCATCCTTTGAAAGAACGATTGCTAACTCTTTACCATCGGGAGAAAAACTCGGTGCACCATTAATTTTAGGGTATTGAGTAATTAATTCGCGTTGCTGAGTAAACAGATCTTGCACCCAAATTTCTGAGCGACGTTTCTCAAAACTGACATAGGCCAATTTACGCCCATCTGGCGACCAAGAAGGAGACATTATAGGTTGTTTAGAACGTAAAATGGTTTTTTCATTATAGCCATCGTAATCGGAAATACGCAGTTGAAATGGATGCTCATCGTTTCTATCAACGGCGACATAGGCAATCTTAGTCGAAAAAGCGCCCTTAACACCGGTCAATTTCTCATAAACAATATCACTGATTTTATGGGCTAACGGACGCAGTTGTTCTGTTTTTACAATACTTCGTCCTTGATCTAATAGAGGGTTATAACCTTCGATATCAACATTACCTTTTACAACATCAAACAATTGATAACTTACAATATATTGTCCCGCATCTTGCGCAGCTTGGATCGTGCCAATAACAATCACTTCAACCCCCGCTTTATGCCATAACGCATAATTAATATCTTCACTTTTAGAAGGTGTCTGCGGCATTTTAGCAATAGCGATAGCGTTAAATTGTCCACTGCGTTGCAAATCTGCGGCAATAATATCAGAGAGATTATCCGGTTTATCTCCTGCACCTACCCATTGAAAGGGGACCACGGCAACGGGTCTTGCACTATTAACCCCCTCCGTAATTAAAATTTCTAGACGCGCACTGACATTCGCTGAAAAAACAATAAAAAGAAAAGACAATATAAAACGATAAAACATGGACAACTCTCCTATAAATCGGGATCTAAGGTTATATCAAAATCGCGAAACTGTAATGATATTTCAGGATCCTTTGGAATCGGTAATGTGCGCGCTTTTAGGGCTGCACGTTTGGCAGATGCACATAACTTATCATCGCCTTTACTTTTATTTGCAGATAAGACTAAACCATCTGGAGCAAGACGAATAGCAAGCGTACATGTTTTACCTTTCATATCGGCATCAACTTGCCAATTTCGGCTGATTTTGTCTCGAATTAATGCTTCATAACGCTTAATTTCAGATAACTGCTTAGCACTTTGCGCACTAGAAAAAGCTTCTGCAAATTCATCTTCCATTAGCCTTTCCAATTCTGCTTTACGAAGACGCTCTTTTTCAGCAGCCTCTTTTTGTGCTTTCTCTTTCGCAGCCTTCTCCTGCGCCTCTTTTACTGCTTTCTCTTTGGCCGCTTTTTCCTGTGCTTCTTTAATCGCTTTCTCTTTGGCGGCCTTCTCCTGCGCCTCTTTTATTGCTTTCTCTTTCGCCGCTTTTTCCTGTGCTTCTTTAATTGCCTTCTCTTTCGCCGCTTTTTCCTGTGCTTCTTTTACTGCTTTCTCTTTCGCAGCCTTCTCCTGCGCCTCTTTAATCGCCTTCTCCTTTGCCGCCTTTTCCGTCGCTATCTTTTCAGCCTGTATACGCTCTGCTTCCTCTCTTTTACGTTCAGCTTGCGCTTTTTCTTCTTTTATTCTCTGTACTTCCCTTTGCTTGCGCAATGCTTCTTCCTTTTGCAAGCGCTCTTTTTCTTGACGAATTGCTTGTTGTTTTTTCTGTTCAGCTAATATTTTATCTTTTTTTCGCTGCGCCAAATCATCAAACAATTTTTGTTCAACCAATGATGCATTAATAATATTTTCTTTCGGTTTATCCTTTGGCAAAGTAAATTCAATATTCATTAATAAAATACCGCCAACAATAAGATGTAACGCGACAGCTGTAATAAAAGCAATTATCGTTGTGCTATTTTTCATTCGTCCTCAGGCTCTGTCATTAATCCTAGCGAAGGGACTCCCGCTTCTTGCAATAGCACCATTAAATCAATGACTGATTTATAGGGCACATCACCATCCCCTTTGACGACAAATTGTGCATTTTTATCAAGCGCCAATTGAGCACTCACTAACGCCTTCATTTCCGAGGCCTGAAGAGGCGTTTTAACACTCTCACCAACATTAAGATAATAACGCCCTTGTTTATCAATAGAGGCAATCAGTGGCGGTTTACTATCTTCAGATAAAGGCTCTGCGGCAGCTTGTGGCAAATCGACTTTAACGCCTTGCGTGATTAACGGGGCTGTAACCATAAAAATAATTAACAAAACCAACATTACATCGATATAAGGAACAACATTAATTTCAGCAATAACGCGGCGTCTTTTCGGGTTTCGATAAGAATATTGCATGCTCATCACTCATTCTCATTCATGGATTGGCGGTGCAGAATCGAGGTAAAATCTTCCATTAAATTAATATAAGCAGTTTCTAATGAAGCAACTTGTGTGGAAAAACGGTTGTAGGCCATAACGGCAGGGATCGCAGCAAAGAGGCCCATAGCTGTAGCAATAAGCGCTTCGGCAATTCCTGGTGCAACCATTGCTAATGTTGCTTGTTGAACTTGTCCAAGTGCAATAAAGGAGTTCATTATCCCCCATACTGTGCCAAACAATCCTATGTAGGGGCTGATTGAACCGATAGTAGCAAGCACTGGCAAACCTTTCTCCAACTCATCGATTTCACGTGATAAGGTGACTCGCATAGCACGATGTGCCCCTTCGGTAACACTGTCAACATTGCGTCCAGGAATACGATGTAAACGAGAAAACTCTTTAAAACCACTATAAAATATTTTTTCACTCCCTACGATTCGTTCGCTACGAGCAGCCGTTTCTTTATACAGGCGACTCAAATCATGCCCTGACCAAAACCGTTCTTCAAAATGCTGCAACGATATTTTCGCGGCATTAATGACCCTTGTACGCGAAAAAATGAGTGTCCACGAATAGATAGACATAGCTAATAATAACAACATAACAAACTTCACAAGCCAACTGGCTTGCAAAAATAGACCTATAAAAGACATATCAGCGTGCACTGGACATTACCTCTAGTATTTCAGCCGGAATAGCTGTGGGTTTCATTTTCTGTAAATTAACACAGGCGATTAAAGTTGTCGCTTGACAAAGCAGTTCGCCATTTTCATTGACAATAGTTTGCTTAAAAATGATGCTTGCTTTTCGATAAGAAAGCACCTCGGTATTAACATGGATCAGCTGATTGAATCGTGCTGATTTTACGCAATCCATGTCAACTTTTTTTACCACAAAAGCAATATCTTGTGCCAATAAAGTATCTTGTTCTATCGAGGCTTCACGCAAACACTCTGTTCGGCCTCGCTCAAAAAATTTTAAATAATTAGCATAATAAACGACACCACCGGCATCAGTATCTTCGTAATAAATTCGTACGGGTAATGTTGAGCTTAACACGTCTTTCCCTCTTTGCTAAAAATAGCTTTCAAAGCTACTACAAAAGACTTTTTTTGTCGAATTATCTCTTTGTCGTCACCTTATTTTGTCACAAAAAAAAGAGCCTGTCCGGCTCTTTTTTATTTTTAAATCAGCAATGATGAATTAACTGTTATCGCTATCATTTTGCTTTTCAGCAAGCTCATTAGTTTCCACTTGCTCTAGCCATAAGCCATTGATAATACCAAATGAACAGGCTAATAGTACACCTAAAATCCACGCAAAATACCACATATATTTCCCCTAAATTTCTTAATAAGCTGAATGTTTATATTTAGCCATATATTGCTTACCTAAACGCCCAAACATTTTTATATAACCCCATGAGGTATAAAGAGAACGATAGGCAAAAAGATAACAGCAGCAATAGTCATAATATTCAGCGTCATCTCACTTGATACCGCATCCCACACAGTAAAGCTCATACTCGGATTAATGCTTGATGGCATCACAAATGGGAAAATACTCAATGCAAAGGTCATCAATACTGCCGCTTGTGTCAAGCTAGTAAATAAAAATGCAAAGCCTGCTCGGTTAAATTTAGTCGCAATAACGGCTAACAGCGGCAGTAATAATCCCAACGCAGGCGCTAACATCATTATTGGGTATTTCTCATAGTTCAAGAACCATGCTCCCGCCTGTAGTTCAGCTGTTTTTAATAATGGATTAGAGGGGCCATTAAGATCGCCAATCGCGGTGATCACATAACCATCAATACCGTAATATAACCAAACACCTGCAATAGCAAATAACAGAACAGCTAATGGCGCGACAACAAAAATAACACGTCGAGCACGTGCATGTAACTCATCTTCGGTTTTCATCTGTAACCAAGCAGCACCTTGCATCACAAATAACATTAAGCTGAATACCCCCACCAATAACGCAAAGGGATTAAGCAGGGCAAAAAAGCTTCCTAAATACTGTGCACGTAAAAAATCATCAAGTACAAAAGGGATCCCCTGCAATAAATTAGCAAAAGCGACACCAAAAACAATTGGTGGCACCGTACTACCTGCAAAGATCCCCAGTCCCAGCTTTTACGCCAGCGAGAGCTTTCTAGTTTACTACGGTAATCAAAACCAACGGGCCTGAAGAATAATGAGAATAAAGTCAGCATCATAGCAATATAGAAACCAGAAAAAGCAGTCGCATAAACAGCAGGCCAAGCTGCAAAAACAGCCCCCGCAGCTAACACTAGCCAGACCTGATTACCTTCCCAATGTGGCGCAATACTATTTATCATAATACGTCGTTCATCATCGGTTTTTCCGATAACAGGCAGCAATGTACCGACTCCCATATCGAAACCATCAGTGATAACAAAACCAATCAACAATACGCCAATCAGTAACCACCAAAGTAATTTTAACGTTTCATAATCAAACATAATAATTCCTATCCCTTTTGTTCTGTTCTATTTTCTGGTTGTTCAAAATGGTAACGACCGGTTTTCAAACTACTTGGACCTAGACGTGCAAAACGGAACATTAAAAACATCTCAGCGACCAACAGTATGGTGTAGAAAGCGGCAATAGAGATAATACTAAACCAGATCTGCTCAATCGAAACGCCTGAAACACCTATAGATGTTGGTAATATTTCAGCAATAGCCCATGGTTGACGCCCATACTCAGCAACAAACCAACCAGCTTCGGCTGCAATCCAAGGTAGTGGTAAACTGTACAAACATATTTTTAAAAATAGCTTATTTTCACCAATACGATGACGGGCAGATTGATAGAAAGCGAATAAGAAAATGAACAGCATAACAATACCGCAGCCAACCATAATACGGAATGACCAAAACATTGGAGCTACTTCAGGAATACTGTCATTAACAGCCATTTGAATTTGCTCTTCCGTGGCATCAACGACATTTGGCGCATATATTTTCAACAGCAAACCGTAACCTAAATCACTTTTTGCAGCTTCGAAAGCAGCTCTTGTTTCATCTGAAGTATCACCCGCACGCAAAGCTTCAAGATATTGATAAGCAATCATACCATTACGAATACGCACTTCATGCTCAGCCATTAAATCTTTTAAGCCTGTCACTTCTTCATCCAAAGAGCGCGTTGCAATAATCCCTAATGCATAAGGAATTTTAATCGCGTAATCGGTGCGCTGCTCTTCTTGATTAGGTAAACCTATCATCGTAAAAGCAGCTGGTGCAGGATGAGTCTCCCATTCAGACTCTATCGCTGCTAACTTCACTTTTTGCACATCACCTACTTCATAGCCACTTTCATCACCAAGCACAATGGTCGATAAAATCCCAGCCAAACCAAATGCTGCTGCTATTGCAAAAGATCGCTTAGCAAAACCAATATCACGCCCTTTCAGTAAATAATAAGCACTAATCGCTAAGACGAACACGGCGCCCGTTGTATAACCAGAAGCCACCGTATGAACAAATTTAACCTGTGCGACTGGATTAAATACTAATTCAGCAAAGCTGGTCATTTCCATACGCATGGTTTCATAGTTAAATTCAGCACCAACCGGATTTTGCATCCAGCCATTAGCCACCAGAATCCACAGTGCGGACATACTCGAGCCTAATGCAACTAACCAAGTTGCAGTTAAATGCTGTACTTTGCTTAATCTATCCCAACCAAAGAAAAACAGGCCAACAAAGGTTGATTCTAAGAAAAATGCCATCATACCTTCAATGGCAAGAGGCGCACCAAATACATCCCCAACGTAATGGGAATAATAAGCCCAGTTAGTCCCGAACTGGAACTCCATAGTAAGACCCGTTGCCACACCAAGCGCAAAATTAATACCGAACAATTTGCCCCAAAACTTGGTCATGTCCTTATATATTTCTTTATTTGTCATCACATAAAGTGATTCCATTATCGCTAAGATCCAAGCCAGACCTAATGTTAATGGTACAAATAAGAAATGATACATAGCGGTCATCGCAAACTGAAATCGCGATAGATCTACAATGTCATCCATCTATTTTTCTCCTAAAGTTAATTTTTAATAAATTATGAAATATTTAAATTATTTATCTATATAGGGCATCCCTAATAAGATATTCGACATAAAAGAAACAAGCTCAAAAACGACTGATATTAAATTTTAATATAATAATTATTTGATAATTTTAATACCATTGTAGTTTTTTAAGTAAAAGAAAAATTCCTTTTCGTCACAATCACACTATCGTTCAAGTCTTCGCTAGATTAAATAAAAAGCTATATTGTTAACGATATGTTAAAATATGATGTAAATAACCACTTTCATTAACAATCAATAAACATCAAAGGGTTGCACTGATAATAATTACATTTATACAAGTGAATTTGATTTAGATCAAGTTAGATATTGAGTAAGAAATTATCACCGCGCAACTGTAATCGCGAATCTATTCATTGAAGTATCAGAGGTATGATTCAAAACGAAATATACTCAAATTAATGACATGTTGATACCGTAACATTAGCTAATAGGGGTCAAATAGCAACACGTCTCCCCTTCCTAATTAACGAGATGTTTCTGGCTTATCAAATCCAAAATGCAAATAGGTTCGGTTAGTGGCAATGCGACCACGAGGTGTGCGTTGTAAAAAACCTTGCTGAATTAAATAGGGCTCAAGCACATCTTCAATCGTCTCTTTCTCTTCCCCTATTGCCGCAGCTAAATTATCCAAACCAACGGGGCCTCCTTGAAAGGTATCTAAAATAGCGAGCAGGAGTTTTCTATCCATATAATCAAACCCCTGATTATCAACCTCAAGCATATCCAACGCTTGTTTAGCAATCTCATCGTTAATCACCGTCACATTTTTGACTTGCGCAAAATCTCGCACTCGACGTAGCAGACGATTGGCAATACGTGGTGTACCACGAGACCGTTTTGCAACTTCAATTGCCCCCGATTCATCCATCTTCAGTAGCAGATGATTCGCGCTTCGTAAGACGATCCGAGTTAATGATTTTAAATCGTAATATTCAAGGCGTTGTACAATACCAAAACGATCCCGTAATGGTGAAGTCAAGGAACCAGCACGGGTCGTGGCACCAATTAATGTAAAGGGGGGAAGATCAAGTTTAATAGAGCGCGCAGCGGGCCCTTCACCGATCATAATATCGAGTTGATAGTCCTCCATTGCAGGATATAAAATCTCTTCGACCATGGGGCTTAAACGATGTATTTCATCAATAAACAAGACATCGTTCTCTTCAAGGTTCGTTAATAGTGCCGCTAAATCACCCGCTTTTTCTAAAATAGGCCCCGAAGTGGTTTTAATATTCACTTGTAGTTCGTTCGCGACAATGTGCGATAGTGTTGTTTTACCCAGACCAGGAGGACCAAATATCAATAGGTGATCTAGCGCCTCGCTGCGCTGACGTGCCGCTTCAATAAAAATTTCCATCTGACAATTTACTTGTGGTTGACCTTCATAGTCTGCTAATAATTTCGGTCGAATGGCACGATCCACAAAAGTATCATCAATTTTTTCTTGGCCGGAAATCAGGCGATCTTGTTCAATCATTATTTACTCTTAATTATATTCGCAGTGATAGCACTTATAGCATATTTTTAAGGGCAGAACGGATCAGAGCTTCACAGTCCATGCCAGCTTGATATATCTGATTAATGGTTTTCTCTGCCAACATCGGTTTATAGCCCAATGCTACTAATGCACTGATCGCCTCTTCTTTACTATTATTTATCTGCTGCGGGTGCTCACTGTCACTTTCTAATGCCATTCTATCTGCTTCAGGAGTTAATAAATCGGCCCCCGTCCAATTTTTTAGGCGATCTTTCATTTCCACCAACAAACGTTCAGCGGTTTTTTTACCCACCCCAGGTAATTTTACTAAACTATTAACGGCATCATTATGGATACATTGCACGAATTGATTGGCAGTCATTCCCGACAGAATAGCAAGTGCCAACTTAGGCCCAACGCCATTCACTTTAATCAATTCACGAAACATTGCACGTTCATGTTTATCGGTAAATCCATATAGCAATTGAGCATCTTCACGAACCACGAAATGGATGTAGATAATAGCCTCTTGGCCAATGTCGGGTAGAAGATAGAATGAACTCATCGGTAATTGTATTTCATAGCCCACCCCGGATACATCTAACAATACCTCTGGTGGTTGTTTTTCTAATAATATGCCACGTAAACGACCAATCATTTGCTCTTTTCTCTTTAATGTTGATTATACTACTAGCATAAAAAACAACTGATTAAATATCCAGCTTTATTTAAGCCATGTTTGTATTTTATTTTCACAAGCAAAAAGGCAGACTCCTAGCCAAATAAATACAAAAGTAACCATTTTAACCAAACTTAATGGCTCTGCGTAAATAAATACGGCAAATAAAAACATTAATGTCGGCGCCAAATATTGAAAGAAGCCTAATGTGGATAATTTTAATCGTAATGCTGCTTGCCCGAAAAAAATTAACGGCATCGCCGTTACAACGCCCGCAAACATCAGCCAAATATTCAAAGACCAACTGTTCTCGAACATATTAGCACTCGGGCCATTGGCAATATAGACAAGATAGTATAGTGCTATGGGCGTAACTAATAGGGTTTCAACAAATAATCCCGTCAATGCTGCAATTTTTATTTTTTTACGAACCAATCCATAAATAGCGAAGCTGTTAGCCAAAAATAAGGCAATCCAGGGTATTTCACCTAATTGTACAACCTGAATAGAAACACCAATGACAGCAAGCATGACTGCGAGCCATTTTATGCGGCTTAAGGACTCCTGTAAGAAAAATAAACCAAATAAAACATTAATAATAGGATTGATAAAATAACCTAAACTAGCATCGAGCATATAGCCATTATTAATCGCCCAGATAAACATCATCCAATTACCACTAATGAGTAGTGAGGTTAACGCCAATAACGCTATCTTTTTAGGGGATTGCAATAATTGCAATACATTACCCCACCCATTGCTATAGCTGATAATAAGAGCTGTCACCAATAGTGACCAAACAACTCGATGCGCTAATATTTCATAAACAGGAATAAACTGTAAGTATTTAAAATAGACAGGGGCAAAGCCCCACATTAAATAAGCACCAAGCGCATAAAAAACACCTAGATGTGTATCGGATAAATTTTTCATTCATGTCTCAAGGAAGGGCAAAATAAATTACTGATTATAATATTCTAGTAACGTAAACGTCCGCGCACAGTTTTCTTTACCTGTCCAGACATTGCGACTAACGATTGTGCGGTATGGGCATGGCAGATGGCCACCGCTAATCCATCGGCAGCATCTGCTTGAGGCGTTCCCGATAAAGAAAGAATTTTCATCACCATCTGCTGTACTTGTTCTTTGCTCGCCCCACCACTTCCTGTGACCGCTTGTTTTATTTGTCGTGCAGAATATTCACAAACATAGAGATCCGCTTGCGTTGCGGCAACAATTGCCGCACCTCGAGCTTGCCCCAATTTTAATGCCGAATCGGGATTCTTAGCCATAAAAACCTGCTCAATAGCAAATTCGGAGGGTTGATATTGGCTAATAATTTCACAGATCCCTTTAAAGATCATATCTAATTTAGGAGCTAACTGATCACCTTTAGTGCGAATACATCCACTAGCAATATAGATACATTTACTGCCTTTTTGTTGGATCACACCGTAACCCGTAATACGCGACCCAGGATCAATACCAAGAATAATACTCACACCAACATACCTTTAAAAAATCCCACGGGGTCAAAATAGTAGCCTACTGTACGCTTTGCGCATTGCTAGCGCAAAATAAATTTACAGCCCATCGATAAATTGCTCAACTAACTTAAATACCTCTAAACAAGCGTTCCCCGTACAATAACATGGCGATTAAATGCAATTTCCTCTAACTTTTTCTGTGATGAGCAAACCGTATTAACTATCTCCCTTGCGCCACTAGGATCAACGAGAGGATCATTACTACCCTGTATAATTAATAAAGGAGCACGAACCTTAGCCAACTTATCCCCACAGAGGGCTTGTAATTCGGTAAATTGACGCAATCCACTGATATATATTTTATCGTAATTGCTGTCGCTATTTTCACTCTCATTTTCTAACCAAGGTAAAGTGCCCCGCTTAAGCGATAAATTATGTAGCGCTTTATTCCATCTATCTAACATTGGAGATAATTGGCTCGATTTTTGTCGTAAAGTCAAAGCGGGATTAATTGCGACAATACCCGCTAATTGTTTGCCTTCACTACTGCCCTTGAGTAAGGCGAGTAACGCTCCGGCAGAAAATCCAACAACGATGACTTTACGGTAATAATGGCTCAGCAGCGCATATCCTCGTTGCACAGAATCTCTCCACTTCTCGACAGTGGCATTTTCCAATTCAGAAGGATGTGTCCCATGCCCCTCTAAACGCACCAAATAAACGCCATATCCCAGTTTATTCAAATACTCACCCAGCGCTAACATTTCCAATGGGGAAGCCAAAAAACCATGGATAAGCACGATACCGGGCTTGCTTTTATCGCCCACTAAATGGCGCGGCTTACCCACGTCTCGTGATTTACTTTCGTCTTTGATATAGGAACGCATTCGCTCTTCCTCATAGATAGAGCAGTCTCGGTTCATAATGGCATCGGCTACCTGATAGGTTAATTTAGCCGCAGAGTTAGCCAGTAATTTTTTTATCGCCGCAACGCTCTCCTCCATCACCTCAAACTCATTGGCTAATACGGCCGTCGTATTATCAAGGCGCACGCGATGGAAGGCATGTTGCAGTTTTATTTTATTATGATCGACATATAGGAGACCATCTTCTCGCCGTAACACTTTTTCCGATTCAGCGAGGGCAATAATACTCTCATAGGGTTTATAGGGGTCTTCAGCAATGAGATTAATCACCCTATCATCAATACTTTGATGCACGCGTCGCTGCCCATGATTTTTTATCATGACAATAGCAAGGTAGATAACTTGTTTAAAGGTTTGCTCAGCAATTCCCTGAACGGGGACATAACGCAATGCCGTTGCGACCAAATGGTCCATATTGATAGATAAACGTTTATAGATTCGGTGCATAAATAGCCGCGTTAAGCGGTGACGCATCAGCAGCATCAACCAATTAATTTTCCTCTGAGTCGATAAAAAAGGTAAAAATAGATTAAATAAACGACGGTAGGGCTTACAGAAACTACGCACATCCAGTGGATGTCCAAAGGAGATAGACATATCACTCTCTTGTAGTAATAGCTTTCCCTCAACTAATAACTCTTCTTCTACTTTCGGGGGAAGATCTTTTAATAAAAGCTGTACGCCCGTTGCCAATAAATTCCTACCTGGGCGTAATGGGTAGTAGGTAATATTGACAGGCACAATACATAGGTCTAACGGGTCGAGATTGCCCGGACCACGCAAATGATAAGTATCTTGGTAAAAATTAATCAACTTTTCATTATTATCAGCAATCGCCTGTTTATAATCTTCTTTCAATAAAAAACTTTTCAATGCTAAGGTCGCTGCCCCCGTATAAGGTGAGCGCTTTATATGGGGTAAGTGTAATTGTAAGCGTCCATTTTCAACCACTTTCTTATTTTTCATCATTGACCCTTCAGGAAAAATCACCCAGTTATAACTACCACGCATCAATTCAGATATGATTTTTTCATCCCGGCCCTTAAGATTAACGGGAAAAGCCCCCACTGAGGTTAAAAATTGCCCAAACTTTCCAACGAACAATGCGCTGTCAGCTAAAGAATGGACCATTTGCCCATTGAATTGGTACAATACTTTGGGCAACAGGCAGGTCTCAATACGGGTAAAATGGTTGACAACAAATAAGGTCGGGTTAGCACGCGTATTTTCTAACCCCTCAACAGAAATAGAAGTACGCGTAAATTTTTCCAACGCACTGATCAACAGCCCTGATATTCGAAAGGATCGACTCGCTTTTTCTAGCCTGCTCTCATATAACATAGTGATTACTCCTTATCATTAACCGGATAGATCCCCCTCTCTAACCAAATTAAATGATCCTTGAGCAGACTGTCACTTATATTTTTTGCCGTTTTACGCTGTTTAAATGAGAGCGCATTATATTCAGCCTTAATACGTTGACGTGCTAATCGACAATAGTGCTGCGCTAAGTCGATTGCATTACGGTTTCCTTGTTGGTACTGATTTTGTGCGTATGAACAGGTAGCAGCAATGGCGAAAATTTCACTACCAATCGCCATTAAATGACCTAATATCTCCTGACGTAATTCCAGTTTTTCACGATGAATTAACAATTGTAAAAACAGCGTTCGCGCCAACTTATGGGCTGCACGTTCACAATAACTCAGCTGTTTTGCCAAATTGCCACCTGCGATGCTTGTGACAGTTGTAATCAAACTCATGTTAATGAACTGTTTTGGATACCAACTAAGATAAGCTTTACTCAATTTAATCATGGCCGCTTTTTTGCCCTTTGCATCAAGACCCGGTTGCAGTAAATCCTGCGCCAGTTTTAGGTGACTATCAAGCGCCTCTCGACTTAAAAAAAGCTCCATGATATCCGTTGTCCCCTCAATAATACGATTGATTCGACAATCTCGTAGCATACGTTCGATGGGAAAGGGTAATTCCCCCCGCGCTTTTAATGAGCTGGCTTTCTCATATCCACGCCCACCAAAAAACTGCACCGTTTCATCGACCACCTGCCACGCCATTTCACTACAAAACATTTTCGCCATCGCCGCTTCCATGCGAATATCAACATCGCCTCTGTCCGCTAAATGGCTAGTTAACCAAGTGACGGATTCCATTGCCAAGGTGGTCGAAGCAATAAAAGCAAGACGATTCGACCCTTTTTCATGCTCTCCAATTGGCAACCCCCATTGAACTCGTTGATTGCCCCAACGTCGTGTCATATTAACGCACTGTTTTGCCATACCCGTGGAGGCAGCCGGGATAGTAAGTCGCCCAGTATTAAGGGTTGCCAAGGCAATTTTAAGGCCACGCCCCTCTTCTAAAATACGATTTTCAACGGGCACCGCAACATCAGTAAAATGCAAAAGACCATTTTGAATACCACGTATCCCCATAAAATCACAGCGGTGCCGTATCTCAATACCCGGCGATTTCCCTTCCACAATAAATGCCGATATTTGCTTATTCTCTTTACCATTAATTATTTTAGGGGCGGTGCATGCCATCACCACCAAGTAGTCTGCAATCAAGCCATTGGTACACCAGAGCTTTTCGCCATTAATGAGGTAATGGGTGCCCGCTTCATTTAAGGTGGCGGTGGTTTTCATGTGTGCAGGATCGGAGCCAACACTTGGCTCCGTTAATGCGAAAGCAGAGATTGCCCCTTCTTTAAACCGCGGTAAAAAACGTTGTTTCTGCTCCTCTGTTCCAAATAATTTCAAGGGTTGAGGTACACCAATACTTTGATGTGCCGATATTAAAACCGCGGTCGAGCCACAATGGCTGGATATAGCTGCCATGACACGATTATAATTGACCAAAGAAAGCCCTAATCCACCATATTTTTTATCCACTTTCATGCTGAAAATACCGATTTTTTGTAATGCTTGAATCGCCTCCTCTGGAATAACTCGCGTTTCATCAACTAAATCAGCATCCAATTTTTCACGTAGGATAACCTCCACATCAGCAACCAGTTGATCGCCTATTTTCTTATCTTCCTCACTTTGTTTTGGAAAGGGGAAAATCATCGCTTTATTAAATTCGCCCATGAACAGGGATTTGCCAAAACTAGGATGATGCCATATCGACTCGCGAGCATTTTCGGTCAGATGTAATGATGACGCCTTCGCATCGCTCATTTTCGATGTATCTATGACCATTTTATTGTCATCTTCTGAGTTCATAATACCTCCTTAGCCTGCGCGTAAAATCCTTTCTGAGCAGCGACCAACTCCGTTAAATAGGGGCTAACTTGATAGCGTTCAGGGATAATTTCATTAAGAGCGTTACATTTATTGACGATAGTCTCCAAACCAACACTGTCAGCCCAGCGGCACAATCCACCTCGCCAAGGCGGGAAGCCCGTGCCCATCACCATCGCCAAGTCCAACTGTCCTGCATTAGCAACGATATTTTCCTGCAAACAATGTGCGGCTTCGTTAACCATAATAATCATTAAGCGGTCAATAATATCCTCTTCACTGTGCGCTTTTTTCGCCGTTGTCCCCGTAAAATTGGCCACCAATGGATTGACTGTGACTTCCTTACCTTGATATTTATAAAATCCAGCACCCCCTTTCTTTCCTAACAGTTTTAAATCCTCATATACGGTTGTGAGCAGCGGACTCACCGCCATGCGCGAACCAAAACCTTCCTGTAGCGTTTTAGCAACCTTATAACCAACATCAATGCCCACCTCATCGGCTAACTGAAAAGGTCCCATCGGCATACCAAACTCAGTGATCACGCGATCAATCATCTCAATATCAGCCCCCTCTTGTAGTAAATAGGCAGCTTCATTCATGTAGGGTAATAAAATTCGATTAACTAAAAATCCCGGGCAGTTAGCCACAACAATTGCCGTTTTCCCCCAACTTTTAACCATAGCAACCGCACGCGCAATGGTCTCATCACTGCTTTTTTCGCCGCGAATAATCTCCACCAAAGGCATACGATTAACGGGATTAAAAAAGTGCATCCCACAGAAATTTTCTGGGCGATTTAGCACACTCGCCATCTCGGTAATAGACAATGCAGAAGTATTACTACAGAGCAATGTCGAATCACTGATGTGCGTTTCTGTCTCCGCTAATAGCTGTTTTTTGATAGTGATATTTTCCACAATCGCTTCGATCACCACTTCTACATGGGCAAAACCTTCATAATTTACCGATCCACCAATGCGATTCATGGCCCGATCAATGTCACCTTGTTGAAGGCGACGACGTTTTTTTAACTGGGCAAAATAATTACTCGCCTGTGCATAACCTAATGCGACGGCATCCCAACTAATATCCTTCATTCTGACGGAAAGTTTGTGCTGAGATAATAGCCACGCGATACCGCCCCCCATTACCCCGGCACCAAGCACTGCTGCGTGCTGAGGCGGCGTAATTTCGCCCTTATAATCTGCTCCCGTAGACTTTTTAACCGCTTCGGTTAAGAAAAACAGTTCGATCAAATTTTTCGATATATCGCTAACCGCTAATTTGGAAAAGGCCTCAAGTTCACGGCTGATGCCCTCATTAAAACTGCATTTAGTCGCGACAACATCGAGCACGGCAAGTGGAGCGGGATAAAAACCTTTACTGCTTTTCAGAACACTTTTGCGCGCTTGTTTAATCACCCATGCACGGCCCCAGGATGTCTCTAAGAGTTGATTCATGATGCGTTGTGTTTTAGCTCGAGGCTCCCTATTCGCCTTTAACTCATCTCTAAAGTTCGGATCGCGCAACTGTTGTAAAAAGCCTTCACATTGATCATTTAATAACGCAGAGGCGATCAACTTATCTATCAATTTTATTTTTTTCGCTTTACTGCCATTAACGGTTTTTCCTGCCAAAATAATATCCAATGCATTGGGTAAACCGATTAATCTTGGTAAGCGTTGTGTTCCCCCCACCCGGGAATAATTCCTAAGCGAACTTCAGGTAACCCAATAGTTGTTTTAGGATTATCCGTGGCGATACGGTAATCGCAGGCTAGCGCCAACTCGCAGCCCCCACCAACACAGGCACCATCAATAATCGCGACGGTGGTTTGTGGTAATGCGGCGATACGGGTAAACAACATTTGCCCAACTTGCCCCTTTTCACGTGCAGTTGCTAAGTCATTAATATCGCGTAATTCCTCAATATCGGCCCCCGCAATAAAAATATCTTTTTTAGCACTTTCAAAACTGACCACTTCATACTGCGTCTCTTTACTAAGCTCTGTGACCACTTGAGCTAGCTCAGACATAACAGCTGTGGATAACTTATTTACTCTTTCATCGGGAAGGTCAAAAATAACACGTAATAACCAATCGTTTTTTTCCATGCGAATTGTTTTCATTACTCTACCTCCAGTGCCAGAGATGCACCTTGACCACCACCAATACAAAGTGTCGCTAATCCTCTTTGCCCCCCTCTTCTGCGCAATTCATGCAACAAGGTTAATATTAATCGCCCGCCCGTTGCGCCAACGGGATGACCGAGTGCAATCGCCCCACCATTGACATTTAACTTGGCGCGATCGATGACCCCTATGGCTTTATCTCTGTGTAGATATTGCTTTGCAAATTGGTCACTCGCAAAGGCACGCTCATTGGCGATCACCTGCACGGCAAAAGCTTCATTTAGTTCAATTAAATCGAAATCATCGAGTGTCAGCCCCGTTTTATCTAATAAACAGGCTGTAGAGTAAACGGGCCCAAGTCCCATTCGCGCACCATCAAGTCCGGCATAGCTGTAATCACGTAAATATCCAAGGGGTTTTAAACCGCGCTGTTTTGCCGTTGACTCCGCCATCACAGTGAAAGCTACCGCACCATCGGTTATCGGACAGGCATTACCAACGGTCACACTACCTGCATCGCGGTCAAAATAGGGACGTAATTTAGATAATGCCACACTGCTTTGATCACCGCGCGGGCCATTATCAAGGTGTTGAATATGTTTATAATCAGGTGCACAGGGAACAGGCACAATTTCATCGCTCAAACGTCCATCGGACTGTGCCTGTGCTGCACGTTGATGACTAAGCAATGCAAACTCATCTTGCTCTTGGCGGGTAATGGCAAATTCACGGCATAACACTTCCGCCGTTTGCCCCATATTTAACCCACAAACGGGGTCAGTTAATCCGAGCTCAATACCAATCACTGGTTTTAAAAAATGGGCGCGGAATGTCAATAGCGCCTTTAATTTATCCGGCAAGCTTTTAGCCATCATTAGCCGAGTAAAAAAATCACTCATTTGCGCACTCAATAATAGTGGAATATTAGACATCGATTCAGCCCCACCTACGACCGCGATCTCGATTTCACCAGCAAATATTTTATTCGCGGCGGTGGTCATCGCTTCCATACCCGACGCACAATTGCGATTAACCGTATAAGCGATGGTGGTTGAAGGAAAACCACCCTGTAAGGCGATCACACGAGCAATATTAGCGGCATGACCGGGCTGAGCCACATTGCCCATTATCACCTCGTCAATGTCATTATAATTGAGTACCGATCGTGCCATTAACTCACGAACAACAATGGCACCAAGTTGATCCGCCTGCATCCCCTTAAAAGCCGTACCCGCTTTACAAAAAGGGCTACGAATCCCTTCAATTATCGCTAATCGCTCTTTCATATCCTCTCCTATCAATGCTTAAAATGGATCACAGTTGATGGTCTTTAGTAATTATTTTATTCGCTATGATGGCTATACATAGACGTTATCAGCTCTGCATGTCGCTCACTCACTTTTCCTCGGCAAAGTTTCATGGTCGGCGTTAATAAACCTGACTCAATCGTCGGCTCCTCGGTAATTAACCTGAAGCTACGTATTTTTTCCCAGTCATTAATCGTTGCATTGATTTGATCGACGTGTTTTTGCAAGGACTGCATAATGCAATGATCCGCATCCTGAGACTCAGCACATTCAGGCGAGTTTTGATAGGTGGTAAATGCTCTTTGGAAAGCTTCGCCTTCCGCAAAAAGCAGTGCGCTAACAAATGAGCGACCATCTGCAATCACCATTGCAGCATCAACTAAAGGATGTTTAAGTAGAGCTTGCTCAAGCGGTACGGGCGAAACAAATTTACCCGTTGAGGTTTTACAAATATCACTCAAGCGTCCAGTAATAATCAAATTTCCATGTTTGTCGAATACTCCCGTATCGCCAGTACAAAACCAGCCGTCATCATCAAAACGACTAGCCGTATACTCGGGCATTTTATGATACCCCAGCATGATGTTTGGTCCCTTACAGCGAATCTCCCCCTCTTCTCCCCGAATTTCCACCAGCACATCGGGAAAAGCGGGGCCAACTGTTCCTGGATGATTATGACCAGGATAATTAGCAGTTAACACTGGCGATGTTTCCGTTAAACCATAACCTTGATAAATGGGAATACCTGCATTAATAAAAAAACGACATAAATGTTCATCGAGAGCGGCACCACCAGCAATGACTGTTTTTAATCGACCTCCTAAACCCGATCTGATTTTTTTAAATAGCAATTTATCTGCGGCAAATTTACTGAGCGCATTAGCATTATCTTGATGCCCGACTTGCACACTCCAATTGCCCAGTGCTTTTATTAAAGAAGAGGAGCTGTCTATTTTTTCATGTAATTTCGAATAGAGTTTTTCTAAAATACGCGGCACCATGGTCATTATCGTAGGCTCGACTATCGGTAAATACTCTTTAAGCTTTTGCACGTCATCAGCAAAATAGATGGGCACCCCCTGACAGAAATAGGTATAAACCACCGTACGTTCAAAACAATGCGCAAGAGGTAATGCACTGAGCGCCCTATCTTTACTATGATCCAGAGGATAACGCTGTATAGCAGCAACGATTTGGCTACATAGATTATTATGGCTAAGGACAACACCTTTAGGATCACCAGTGCTACCTGATGTATAAATAATGGTGGCAATATCATCGGGCTTTAGCTGTGCACAAAGTTGTCGATATAGCTCCGGTTTAGCCAGTGATAATTGGTCGCCTTTTTTTAGCAAATCGTTAAAATTGACATAGTTACTTTTTTGCTGATGGGCAACATCTCTTAAGATTACTTTTTTTAATGACTTGCATTCACTTTGTGCAAAAGTCCATAACTCAGGATCATCTACATAGGCAAAACGGCAAGCTGAATCTTTGAGTTGATAGGCAAGATTTTGTTTGCTGATTTTAGGGAATACTGCGGTACTGTAACCACCCGCTAACATTATGGCCAAATCCACCATTAACCACCAAGGGCTAGAATTAGCAATAATAGCTACCACATCGCCACGCTTTAAGCCTAACGCAGCAAATCCCAAAGCCATACGACGAATAGTTTCTAAAAAATGTTCAGATGAAAGGGGAGAAAAACCATCTCCTCGACGATAAAAAAACGCTCCACTACTACGGAAAGTGGTAAAAGATTGTTGCACAAGTTCTGGTAATGTCATTCCTTCTTTCGTCATAACATGAATCCCTCTGTTTCACCTGCGGGTATTGCATATTAAGTATAGGGCGGCTTTGCCATTGGGCAAACGTAACCGATCTGTTTGTTTTGTTTATCTGTGAGTTAGCTTGAAATAATAGGTAAATATAATGGGGTGTGGAGTTCAGTCCGCATGGCTATGCGAAGCATGGTGAATAATAGTTCTAAGCAAAAAAAATATAAAAATGCAGACTCAAACCTGCGCACCATTTACTCTCAGATAAAGCAACCAATAGAGTAATAACAAGCAAGGATATGGGATTTTCTATATTACAGAAATGAAAAAGGCTTCTCAATTGAGAAGCCTTTAAAATGTGGCGGAGGAGGAGAGATTTGAACTCTCGGAGAGCTATTAACCCTCGCTGGTTTTCAAGACCAGTGCATTAAGCCGCTCTGCCACCCCTCCGGAACAGGACGAATCATACAGATTGTCGCTTCAATTTGTAAAGTAGAATTACATAAAAAAAATTTGTTTGCCGAATTTATCAACAAAATGGGTAAATTAACGTCAAAAAATTACTAATAATGATAGCTACAGTGGATCCGTATTATCATCAACACGCATCGCATAGCTTAAGTTGCAATCTCCTCAATAGCCACTTAGATCATATTCAACTTTTTGACTACTATCGCTGCGTTGCCTCACTCTGCTGTTGAGGGGGAAATTCATCTTTACTGAGCAATAAATACAATTACCCAATAGCAAGGCAACTCACTTCGCAAAGAAAGTACAAAAAACAGCCCCTTTTTAGCTCGTTTTTACGCTACAGCCATCAATATGTTAACAATCCGAGTAAAAATCACGCTTATTTCTCATAAATATTGTTGCTCAGTCCTCGCTCCTGTATCCTATCACCCTATTTATTTTTTCATTTATTATTGCTAGGCAGATACGATATGCAAGAGTTATATAATCCCAAAGAGATTGAAAAGAAATTCCAAACAAAATGGGAAGAAGAACAATCATTTAAAGCGACAGAAGATCCATCAAAAGAAAAATATTACTGCCTATCTATGTTCCCTTACCCAAGTGGGAAATTACACATGGGTCACGTCCGCAATTATACCATTGGCGATGTAGTATCACGTTATCAACGCATGCAAGGCAAAAACGTCATGCAGCCTATGGGCTGGGATGCTTTCGGATTACCAGCAGAAAATGCGGCGATTAAAAATAATACCGCACCAGCTGGTTGGACCTATGACAATATTGAATATATGAAAACGCAGCTAAAACAGCTCGGTTTTGGTTACGATTGGTCTCGAGAGTTGGCCACTTGCCGTCCTGAATATTACCGCTGGGAACAGTGGTTCTTTACTAAGCTCTATGAAAAAGGGTTAGTTTATAAAAAAATGTCTACGGTAAACTGGGATCCTGTCGATCAAACTGTACTCGCCAATGAACAGGTTATTGATGGTCGTGGTTGGCGCTCTGGTGCCCTCGTTGAGCAAAAAGAGATCCCACAGTGGTTTATTAAAATTTCCGCCTATGCGCAAGAACTTTTAGATGATTTAGATACGTTAGAAGAGTGGCCTGAGCAAGTACGTACCATGCAACGTAATTGGATTGGTCGTTCTGAAGGGATTGAGATGGACTTTAACGTTGCAGGAAGCGATGAACGCTTTTCTGTTTACACAACCCGTCCTGATACCGTGATGGGTGTCACCTATGTTGCCGTGGCAGCTCAACATCCATTGGCACTAGCGGCTGCCCAAAACAATCCTGAACTTGCTGCGTTTTGTGAAAAATGCAAAAACGTAAAATTGGCAGAAGCTGATATGGCAACCATGGAAAAAGAAGGCGTTGATACGGGCCTAAAAGCGATTCACCCTATTACTGGTTTAGAAGTGCCAATTTGGACTGCTAACTTTGTCTTAATGGGATATGGATCTGGCGCCGTAATGTCTGTACCGGCACATGATCAACGTGATTATGAGTTTGCTAAAGCCTACGGACTCGATATTAAAGCGGTAATCAAACCTGCCGATAGTGATGTCGATGTCTCCCTTGAAGCATACACAGAAAAAGGCATCTGCTTTAATTCCGCTGAATTTGATGGTTTAGACTTCGAGGCAGCATTTAATGCCGTTGAAGCAAAATTAGTGGCAGAGAACAAAGGTAAACGTCAAGTTAACTTCCGTCTACGTGACTGGGGTGTCTCGCGTCAGCGCTACTGGGGTGCACCTATCCCGATGTTAAACTTGGAAGATGGCTCAGTGGTTCCAGTCCCAGAAGATCAACTCCCGGTTGTTTTACCTGAAGATGTTCAGATGAATGGTATCATCTCTCCGATTAAGGCTGATCCAGAGTGGGCAAAAACAACCTTTAACGGCGAAATAGCAACGCATGAAACAGATACCTTTGATACCTTTATGGAATCAAGCTGGTATTATGCGCGTTACTGTTCACCACAAAGTGACGATATGATGCTCGATCCAGAAAAAGCCAACTACTGGCTACCTGTAGATCAATATATCGGTGGTATCGAACATGCCATTTTACATCTTTTATATTCGCGCTTTTTCCATAAATTATTACGTGACTTTGGTTTGGTTAACTGCGATGAGCCATATAAAAAACTCCTCACTCAAGGCATGGTATTAGCAGATGCTTATTACTATGAAGATGAGAAAGGCGGTAAAGTTTGGGTTGCACCAACGGATGTTGAAACAGAACTTGATGGCAAAGGTAAAGTGATCGCCGCTAAAACAAAAGACGGCAGAGCTGTTATTTATGATGGCATGAGTAAAATGTCTAAATCTAAAAATAACGGCATAGATCCACAGTTGATGATCGATAAATACGGTGCCGATAGTGTGCGCTTATTTATGATGTTTGCTGCACCTTCCGATCAAACGCTAGAATGGTCTGACTCCGCCCTAGAAGGTTCGCTACGCTTTTTAAAACGTCTGTGGAAACTATCTTATGACCACGTGGCATTAGGTGAAACTGCGCCGTTAAACCTTGACGCACATAATGATGAACAAAAAGCGCTACGCCGTGATGTACATAAAACCATCGCCAAAGTGACCGATGATATTGGCCGTCGTCAAACTTTTAACACAGCTATTGCAGCCGTCATGGAGTTAATGAATAAGTTAACTAAAGCGGCAATGGATGACGAACAAAGCCGTGCTATTTTGCATGAAGCGTTAGTTGCCATCGTGAAACTCTTATCACCGATCACGCCACATATCGCCGCAGAGATATATGCAATGCTCGGTGCACAAGATGATATCATCAACGCAGAATGGCCAACGGTTGATGAAACTGCATTAGTGGAAGATTCAAAACTGATTGTGGTACAAGTTAATGGCAAGCTACGCGCAAAATTATCTGTACCAGCTACAGCGGAGCAAGAGAGTGTCGAGGCACTTGCATTTGCAACTGACAATGTCAGTAAATTTACCGATGGAAAAACGGTGCGAAAAATCATTTACGTTCCAGGTAAATTACTTAATATCGTCGCAAATTAGTGGTAACAAACTAGGTTTTCATTGCGCAGCAATAGATGAGAGTAAAAAATAGTCTACTCTCATCTTATTGATATTAACTAACCGAAAAGGCTTCTTAATGATCTCTTATTTTTGTAACCTCTTATATGCCAAGCAGCGATACTGCAAAAGCTCTTTTATTTTATGCACAACACTCTTACTCAGTGGCTGTGGATTTCACCTCAAGCATGTCGATGGATTAGCCGATAAATATCCGCAACTTTACCTGCAAACGCATGAACCGAATGGTGATTTAGCACGTTTTGTTAAGGTTCGCCTCCGTGGTGCAGGTATCGAGCTTGTCCCTAATCCTGATGCCAATATCGCGACCTTAAAAATAGACTCAGAGCGTCGTTCATCACGCACTATCTCACTTTATGTGAACGCACAAAATGCTGAACAAGAAATCAGTTACAACCTAAATTATTCAATTCAAACACCAGGCTATCAAGCGCAGGAGTTCAGTGTTAATTTATACCGTGATTTTTTGGATAATTCAGCAAAAGCATTGGCAAAGTCGCGCGAATCAGAGCGCTTACTCAAAACTACGTAGTATTGCCGCGGATAACATAATAACAACGATGCTTAGCCTAAATATTAACAATGCAGATAAATTACCCGAAGCAACGGTAACCGAGTGATTATTTGTGCGAATTTATCCTGAGCAGTTACTGCAACACTTAAAACAAAAAATACCTCATTGCTGCCTGATTTTTGGCGATGAGGCACTGCTCTGTTTGGAAGCCCGAGATCAAATTCAACGGGTTGCCAAAACAGCGGGGTTTATGGAGACCTTCTCCTTCAGCTTGGACGGGAAGTTCTCAGGTGACCTTATTTACAATGAGTTTAATTGCCACTCTCTTTTTTCAGAAAAAAAAATTATTGAGCTTAGCTTTACTAAAACAAGTAAAGAAAACACCGCGTTTATCCGTGAAATAACCACGCTCATTAACGACGATATATTATTAGTTTTGCAAGGCCCAAAACTTAATAGCCAACAACTCAATAGTGTTTGGTTTAAAACCCTTGAGCAACAAGGTATCTATATTTCCACCAACACTCCCGCTGCACATAGGCTACCCCAGTGGATGTTCCAACGCTTAAAGGCGTTAAACTTACACGCAGACAAAGAGGTCATTGACTATCTTTGTACCCACTTTGAAGGCAATTTATTAGCGGCAAAACAAGAATTTGAAAAACTCTCTTTACTTTACCCAAAGCAACACTTAACGTTAAAGCAAGTTGAGCAGTCGATTACGACACATAATCATTACAGCCTTTTTCAATGGATAGATTGCTTACTAGCTGGTGATCAAATTCGCGCGACGCGTATATTCAAACAACTTAAAGCAGAAGGCAGTGAGATTCTGCTGTTAAGTGCCACCCTTAATAATGAGGTTGTTAAATTACTTAAGTTAAGTTATCAGCGCCAACATACGCCATTAACACAACTATTTAAACAGCAAAAACCGATGCTCTGGGCAACTAAGCAACAGCTTATTACGGATGCATTAACACGCCTGAGTAGTGCTCAACTTGAAAAGACACTCAATTGCTGTGCCGAATTAGAAATTGCCATTAAAGTGGATAATAGCGATGATAACTGGCTACAACTTGAGGCCATCAGCAGATCATTTTTTAGTAAAGAGTAGCAATAGATGAATCAATATAATCAACAAACCGCGATTGGATTTTTAGGCGGTACCTTTGATCCCATCCATTTTGGCCACCTTCGCCCTGCACTCGAAATCAGTACTGCTCTGGCGTTACAAAAACTCTATGTCATGCCAAATCATATCGCGCCACATAAAAAGAGCAGTCAAGCCAATGCACAACAGCGCAGTGAGATGGTGCGTTTAGCAATACAAGATCAAGCCAATATAGAGATAGATACCAGAGAGCTAAATCGACACGCTAAAAGTTATACTATTGATACGCTCAAAGAGTAAAAAAAGAGCACCCTAATAATCCAATCTGTTTTATTATGGGCATGGATTCACTACAAAGTTTTGACTCGTGGTATCAATGGCAGGAGATACTTAACTACTGCCATTTAGTGATTAGTGAGCGACCAGGAACAACGCAACTATTCAATAAAACCATACAAGCGTTAGTGGAACGCTGCCGCTGTGATGATATCGCGACCTTACATAATTTACCCTGCGGTAAAATATACTTTCAAACAACTAGCCAATTTGATATTTCATCAACGCAAATTCGTCAATTACTAAAAAACAAGATGCCTATTGACTACTTACTGCCAGAGGCCGTTCATCAATATATTAAGCAGCAGGGTCTTTACCAAAGAGATTAATCTATCCCCAAGTACTTATGAACCTGCACCGACAATCGCCAATTTCGTTCAATGCAGACGCGACTGCAAAGCGCTGTCGCTCTACTCTTTTGTGAGATAGGTTGTAAACAGATCACCTTATTCTGTATCGATATTAATGATGCTAATAGCTCATCGAGTTGCGCAATATCATGCTCAGTGCCCACGGGATGCTTAATTTCATTGGCTCGCTCAAGTGCACTCGACAGAATGGCCTTACCGCCACGCATATTGACTTTAGGCGATAACGTCACCCAACTTCTATCATCCACTAAAATAGGATGTGTACCACTGGTTTCAATTTGTGTTTGAAAAGCATATTGATGTAATAGTGTTGTCAATTCACGAAGATCATACATACAGGGCTCTCCACCTGTGATCACCACCAAATTCGCGCTATAACCTAAGCGTTTAATCTCATCAATAATATCCTGTGCAGTGACGCCCGCCCAACAATCGGAATCATTACTTTGATCCGTCAGATTAGTTAACTGTGTCTCTTTATCGGGATCGATATGCCAAGTATTTTTTGTATCACACCATGCACAGCCAACATCACACCCCTGTAAACGGACAAAAATAGCAGGCAAGCCAGTGAAATGACCTTCCCCTTGGATAGTTTGAAATAATTCATTTACTTTATAGTTGCTATGCATTCGCGTATTATACTCCGCTAATAAAAATTTGTTCGGACTTATAAGTTAATAGAACAGGAAACACAAGTATTATGAATAAAAAAGTTGTCGTAATTTACTCCGGTGGCATGGACTCTTACACCGTATTGCACAAAGCGATTCAGCAAGGATTTACGCCATATGCATTAACCTTTGATTATGGACAACGCCATATCAAAGAGATTGAAGCGGCAAAAAAAGTGTGTGCCGATCTTGGCATCAACCATAAAGTGATCGATATATCTGCTATTAACGAACTTATTGGTGGTTCATCACTCACCGATAGCAATATAGATATCCCACTTGGTGATTACCAAAAAGATAACATGGTCTCAACGGTCGTACCCAATCGTAATATGATTTTGCTTTCCCTCGCGATTGGTTATGCCGTCTCATTAAAGATAGAAAAAGTCTACTACGGCGCACATTCTGGCGACCATGACATTTATCCCGACTGTCGCCCCGTATTCATCGAAAAAATGAACGATGTGGCCGCAGTCGCCAATTATGAAAAAACGGAAATTTTTTCTCCCTATTTACATAGCGACAAGGTTGGTATTCTAAAAGATGGCTTAGCGATGGGACTAGATTATATCAATACGTGGACTTGCTACAATGGCCGAGAAAAAGCATGCGGTCACTGTGGTAGTTGTCTGGAGCGACTCCATGCATTCGCTGCTAATGGTGTAACCGATCCCGTTGCGTACGAAGCATAATCAGTTGTAAAATTCGCCCCCTTTAGCTTGAATTAATTTTTCATTAATAAAGGAGGCGCTATAATTATCGGTAGTCATTTACTATAAAGCAACACATCAAACGAAAGGACTCTAGCAATGCTATTACGGCAGCTCTTGATAGTACTAAGCACTCTTTTTATCTTCTCTTGTTCAGATACCACAAAAGAGATGAATGAAGATTATGGCACACCGCAAGTCCGCGATCGCATACGCCCTAACGATGACCCCCTCGCTATTGATTACCTAACACAAGTAAAGCCTATAATTGATCAACGCTGCGTTGTTTGCCATGGCTGTTACGATGCCCCCTGCCAGTTAAAACTCACCTCACCAGAGGGGATAGATAGAGGCACCTCAATCGAGAGTGTTTATGCCACTCGTCTATTTGAAACTGAACCTACTCGATTATTTATCGATCATAAAACAACGCAAGCGTGGCGCGATAATCATTTCAATTCCATATTAAATGAACGAGATCAGACACCGACCGCAAACTTGCAAGGCAGTGTGCTATATCAACTACTAGTACAGAAAATGAAACATCCGCTTCCAAATGTCGCGGTACTGCCCGATGATTTTGATTTTTCTTTAGATAGAGAGCAGCAATGCCCAAGTATCGAAGAGTTTGCTAGCTACGCGGAAGACAAACCACTTGCGGGCATGCCCTATGGCCTACCACAGCTAAGTAACAGCGAATTTAAAAAAATAGAGAAGTGGATTAGTCAAGGCGCACCAATGGCACAACCAATAGCACTCAATGACAATATGCTCGCTGAAATTGAAAAATGGGAGATGTTATTAAATGGCAAGGATAATAAATCGCAACTAATCAGCCGCTATATTTATGAACATCTGTTTTTAGCGCATATCTATTTTTCAGAACAGACTACAGACAATAACAAGCAACCGATATTTTTCCGATTGGTGCGTTCAACAACGCCACCAGGAACAGACGTGGATGAAATTGCAACGCGACGCCCCTACACAAAACCACCCGTTGATCAATTTTACTATCGCTTACTTCGCGATACAGAAACCATATTAACAAAAACACATATGCCCTATGCACTGAACAAGGATAAATTAGCACGTTGGAATGCATTGTTCTATAAAGCTCATTTTAGCGTCGAAAATCTACCAAGCTACGAAAAGGGGTACGATCCGTTCAGCACATTTGCAGCTATCCCTGCACATTCCCGTTATCAATTTATGCTCGATGAAGCTCACTTTACGATTATGGGATTTATTAAGGGTCCCGTTTGCCGAGGACGAATCGCCTTAAATGTTATACGAGACAAGTTTTGGGTCTTTTTTGTCGCCCCAGAACTAACAAATTCAAAGGCGTATGACGAATTTATCCTGGGGCAAGCAGAAAATTTGCAATTACCATCGGACTATAGTGAAAATCATCTCGCTCTTACCACTTGGCATAAATTCTCTAAATTAGAACAAAAATACATTGCCGCACAGGACACTGCCTTAAAAAGTACCAAAAAAATAGATCAATACCTCGGTCTAAATGGTATCTGGAACGGTAATGAAAATGCTGGATTAACTATTTTTAGGCATGCAGATAATGCTCAAGTAGTAAAAGGGTTACAGGGTCCCCACCCTAAAACAGCATGGTTAATTAACTACCCCATTTTAGAACGAATTCATTACCTATTAGTTGCAGGCTATGATGTTTACGGGCGAGTAGGTCATGAATTAACCACACGGTTGTATATGGACTTTTTAAGAATTGAAAGTGAAATGGACTTCATCACCCTACTTCCGATTGGCAACCGCACCGATGAAATTAATAGTTGGTACCTTGACGCTAATAAAGATTTAAAAACTTACTTTGATGAAAATAGTTTTTTCTTACATAAACAAAATAATTTAACCTATGTAACAAGTAACCCGAAAAAAGAGTTATTTAACAAATTAAAACAACACTACCAAGAGCCGTTAAGCACGACACAACGCGATAAACAACGATTGGATCTCGTTAATGAGCCCTTAGCGAGATTGAATCATTTACCAAACCACGCCGTTCAGCAATTATCACAGGCGAGCTTTATATTAGTTGAAGATGCCAATGAAGGAGAGCAACTATTTAGTTTAATACGTCACAACGCTCATAAAAATGTCTCTAGCTTGTTTCGTGCAGAAAAAATGCATCTTCCCGATCAAGATACCGCTGAAATATATACGGGTTTATTAAGTAACTACCCTGAAACTATTTTTGCGTTCAAGGCTTCACAGCAAGCAGCATTTAGTCAACAACTTGCCGCAGTCGCTGATGCCGAAAGTTATGCGAAGTTACTGGATAAATATGGAGTTCGCCGCAGTAGTAAAAACTTCTGGGAGGTGAGCGATACAATTCATCGCTTATATCAACAAGGTGATGCGATTAACTCCGGTTTGTTTGATTATAATCGCTTAGATAATCGCTAAGCGTCGAAATTTTTCTTACGCATCGCTTTAATTTGTCCGCGCGCTGTTTTTTTATCCATACGCCGATGCTGAGAACCTCGCGTTGGCTTGGTATCTCGTCGAGCCTTCTGCACAACCACCGCGGCCAAAATTAACGTTTTTAAGCGTTCCAATGCATCACTACGATTTTTTTCTTGAGTACGATGCTGTTGCGCTTTAATGATAATCACACCATCAGCGGTGATACGCGAATCGGAGTATTTGAGTAAACGTTCTTTATAAAATGGCGGTAATGTAGAAGCGTTTATATCAAAACGAAGGTGAATGGCACTAGAGACCTTATTAACATTCTGCCCACCTGCTCCCTGCGATCTAATTGCGCTCAACTCAATTTGCCAGTCCGCTATCTCCACACCCGCTGTAATTTTTAACATTATGAGGCTGTCTCTCTGCTATTTTTATCAAGATAATGTTTTTTATAAGTCCCCTCTGGCATTCTGGATATTTGATAATCAATCATGGCATTAAAACTTTCCAACAAAGGCAAATATTTTTCACTTTCGTTTTCCAATTGAGAAAGTAAATAGTAACCCGCTTCGACCGTCGATAAACCATCTTCACGCGGTGATTTACGGATACGGTAATGGCTACTCTCTGTCCCTGTTATCGCCACTTTCGGTAATTTTTGCAAAAAAGGGTTGCTCATTAATAGTTTATAGGCTTTTTTCCAACTACCATCGAGAATAATAAAATGACTGTCAAAATTAATATTGGCCTGATTTATTAAGCTATCGGCAGGAATTGCCGCCTCATCAGGGAACAATAAATAACTGTTATCAATATCAAATAAACCTTCGTCAAACAAGTTAGCAGTAGTAATTTCACAGCGCTGTAACGATAACGCTAGTATTTTGGCGGTGCCGATTGCTTTTTTTTCTTCACTCGGATCTTGCAATATGTGCAAAAAGTGTTGATTATCAATCATTTTAATCGTTGCACAAATACATGCAGATTGTGCTTTTAAACAACGTTGGCACACGACTCGTTTGGTCATAAATTCTCACAGCAATAAAGGAAACGGATGCGAAATCTTGCTATTGAAACTACGCTCATCATATCAATATCGATATTAGTTTATATATTTGAGCCACAAGCTAGTCAGCTTCTGGCATATTATCACAATGCTATTACCCATTTCGAGTATTGGCGATTCATCAGCGCAACTTTCTGCCATACTAATTTCAATCACCTTGGCCTCAATTTAATCGGTTTACTTATTACGCTCGGACTTTTTATCGACACCTTTAAAGAAGTTAAGGTATTGCCCCTTCTCCTATTTAATAGCCTATTTATTGGTCTTTGTCTGTTTTTCTTAGAGCCAACAGTTACAGGGTATGTCGGTTTATCTGGGGTGTTACACGGATTATTTAGTTATGGAGTGATAAGTGATATCAAAAATAAAGATCGCTGGGGGTATTTATTAGGAACAGGTTTTGTGATTAAAATTTTTTATGAGCAAATTTTTGGTGCGCAACAAAGTACCATTGATTTAATTGCCGCCCCCGTGCTGGTTAACGCCCATCTATACGGCGCTATCGCGGGGCTCATTTATTATTTTTTATTGGCAGCCATAAATAGAAAAAGGCAGCCAAAGCTGCCTTTAAATGGGTGAACCATCGGAGAAAATGAGAGTAAAAACCAAAGAAATTTTCACCCATTTTACCTGTGGTAATTAGCGATTAACGACTAACTACCTGTAATATCACTATTAGCCCTGTAGCAATGATAATACGTTTTGTGAACTTGCGTTTGCTTGCGATAGCATAGAGGTACCTGCTTGTTGCAAGATTTGCGCTTTACTCATTTTCGATGTTTCAGCAGCAAAATCGGCATCTTGAATACGCGAATTTGATGCAGATAAGTTTTGTGAAACATTCTCAAGGTTAGAGATAGTAGAGCTCAAACGATTTTGAATCGCACCTAAGTTAGCCCGTGAATCGGATATTTTATCTAAAGCAACATCTATTTTATCAAGGCTACTGACCGCATTTTTTGAAGTGGTCACACTTAATCCTAATTCAGTCACAGAGGTACCACCGACATCGATCATGCCTAATTTATCTAGTGCCGTTGCTTTAGCCGCTTCCGTTGGTGCGTGACTAGCCACAACAATATCACCATCATCGGCAGCGGTAAGTAAAATTTCAGTTCCACTTATTGTGGCGATCACGCCCGTTTCTTCAGTTAATTTATTGATGGCATTGACTTGATCTGCTAATGCTGCGCCCGAAGAAATTAATGGCACACCATTAATCGTAATCGCATCCGCTTCATTAATCGCACCACCCGTAGGAGTTTCACCCAGTACAGCAGAGCCATTGGTCACCATAAAACCTAAATTTTTCGTCTCTGTAGCGACCCCATTTGTACCTAAATCAACGCCAATAGGTTCTGCATTTTGACTGGTTAAACCTAAGTAACCTTTAAAGGTCCCGTTTTCTAAGCCAGAAGTAGCACCAGCGCCAGCGATGGTGATAGTTTCACCGCTATCATTATTTAAAATGAGTTGACCATCTTCTCCCACTGTTGCTTTTAATCCTTCAACGTCACGATTAATGGTTTCCGCTAAGTTTTCCATGGAAGATGTCGCTGCAAGCGTCACCGCGGTGCCGTTACCAATGGTAATCTGCAAACCACTGGTGATCCCTGTTACATTGGTGCCCGATTGTCCTTCAACCACATTATAGGCATCAGCGGTTACCCCTGTAGAAGCGGTCTCAAGATTAATGACTCGCGCCATTTCAGCAGCGCCACCACCGGCAGCTATTGCACCAATATCAACGCCATTAATAGCAACAGCACCATCCGCCGTTGCGACACTATCAAGAATTCGACCACCATTGAGATCGCCCTTATTAACTCCGCCATTTAAGCCAAGTTCGGCAGTGGTCACGCTAGCAATACTAAAGGTGATATTTTCACCAGAATTCGCGCCTATTTGCAAAGTGGTTGAGGCATTAGAGCCATCTAATAAATTTGTCCCATTAAATTGGGTGGTTGTGGCGATACGATCTAATTCGGTATAAAGTTGATCCACCTCTTTTTGAATAGAGGCTTTATTTGATGCAGAGTTAGTGTCATTCGCAGCTTGCACGGAAAGCTCACGCATACGTTGCAAAATGTTGGTCATCTCATCCATCGACCCCTCGGCGGTTTGCGCCATCGAGATACCATCGTTTGAGTTACGTACCGCTTGGTTAATACCACGAATTTGTGACTGCATCCCCGTTGAGATAGCTAAACCTGCGGCATCGTCCTTGGCACTGTTGATACGTAAACCAGAAGATAGACGTTCCATCGCTTGGTTTTGGGTAATTTGACTTTTGTTTAATTGGCGCTGTGCATTGAGCGACATTATGTTGGTATTGATTATTTGAGCCATGGGCTCCTCCTTAATTTCTTTGCAATCCCTTTGCGGGGGAAATAGGCAATTATTGTTTTAATTGCCGTCAACTTTTACTCTCCCTCGTAATAAAGCGATTTTCATGCCAAGTTTTCAAAACAAAAGTAATCTAAATAAAAACAATAACTTACATTAACCCTAATTGATAAATTGAGAAAATGAGAGACTGTTTTTTGACTGATTAAATAAGAAGCAAAAAAAAAGAGGCAATCAATTGCCTCTTTTTTTGTCAATTTATTGTTCTTTACAATAATTTAAAAAGACTTAATCCCTGCATTTTCACAAAGGTTTGCTGAGTGATTTCTAATAGGCTCATCTGTTGTTGAAATTCACTAATAGCAGCAGCCATATCTAAATCTTCTAAATTTGATAATGTTTTTTGACTGCTTAAATTAAAATCAAGTGTCGACTCGCGCTGATTTTCTATAGTACGTATGCGAGCCCCTACCGCGGTACGAACGTTTGACACTGAACTCATGGTATTGTCAATTTGGTGACGGGCCATATTTAGCCCCATTTCCCGTTGAGATCTCGCCACACTATCTTCTCCCGGTATTCTTAAGGTATCGATAGCATCTTTGATAGTGGCAAAAATATCCTTTGTGTCACTTTGACGTAATGTGAAACTATCAAGATTTTCCACCTCCCCCTTTAGCTCGGTTTTAATACCATTAAACTCAATGGATTGGCCTTCTTGATAAGGCGTTGGCTCAACATATTTATTGATTTTATAGGTATCGGTCAAATCAGGGATACCATCAATCTCAAATGAAAATCCATTCACAGAAACAGTCTGCGCTTCAGTATTTGCAGGATCAAAGGAAGGAGAAGCAATAACACCACCGATAGAGACATCAATAAGTCCAGCATTTGCAATAAAGCTTATGTCAAGCCCGTTAGATGCTGCAGCAGGATCAAATTTTGCGGGATCAAAACCAGCAAAACCTGCATTGTTAACATCTACTGACTGCAATGTTATTTTCGCATCACCAGTAACCGTTCCCGCTTTTAAGCCATACACAGAATAATCGGGATCGGCACCAGGCGTAGCCTCACTAATAGCAATGGTATAATCTTCTTGCAAAAACCCCTTAGAGGCTTTGCTATCAATAACAGAAGCGGCATCAATAACACCAGATCCGCCATTAAGCGGATTACCACTGGAGACAAACGTACCATTTCCTTCAGGGATATCGGTAAATATTGTTGAACCAGGCGTATTACCTCCAACAAAAACACCAGTGCCCACTTTATAATCACGACTACCGCTATCACCATGGTAATCGATACTAGCAAATTCATTTTCTTGAAAAGGCTGTGTATCAACCTGAAAACCAGAAAAAATATACTGACTATTACCATCTTTAGAGTTAGCAACACCAATTAATTCATCTCGTAAGTTATCTAATTCCTGCGCAATTGCCTCACGGTTTTCTTGATTGTAAGTGTCATTACCAGCACTTACCATCAATTCACGAACACGTTGTAGAATATTCGTCACCTGAGAAAGCGCCGTATCTTCTAATGAATTAGACGTTTCAGCCATCTCACCATTTTTAATATATTGTTCACCAAGAGAAATATCTTGCTTCAAACGTTGAATAGTCGCTATCGCAACGGGATCATCAGCCCCCGTAATAACGCGCTTTTGAGTAGATAAATGGAGATTTTGTTGACTCAACTTAGTCTGCTGCGACATCACGCTTTCTGTATTACGTTGATAAAACACTTGGGTGGAAATTCGCATATTAGCCTCTTTATTCTATTATGAGCCATTAACTCAACCTAACCAGAATAAATGCAAGAAATAAGCCAATATAAAAAACTAAGGCAAGAGAGGTGAACTAGCAATTGCAAAGCTATTGCTAGCCGAATCAGAAATGTTTAACGGGCAGCTTGTAAAATGGTATCAAAAAGCTCCCCCGCAACGGATATAACACGCGCAGCGGCACTATAATGCTGTTGATATTGTAATAAATTAGCAGCCTCTTCATCCATATTAACACCGCTGATACTCTGCAAACGCTCATAGGATTGGTTTTTTAGTATCGCCGTTGATTGCATCGATATATCGGCATTGGATGTTTTTGCCCCCAATTCCGCTAACATGCCACTATATACATCTTGAAATGTTGCCTTATTACCATTCATTATTTTTTTGTTCTGTAATTCCCCCATCGCGAGAATATTACGATTATCACCATCGCCCGTTTCATTGTAGGTCAAGTCAAAGGTATCACCGCTTGCAGGCTGCCCCCTTTCCAATTCAACTTCAATACCAGCAAAATTAAATATCGCCTTTCCTGTGAGTAAGTCTGGCGTCACCGTCAATCCAGTCAGTACGTCGCCAGGAACTTTAGGGGGCACAAAATTGCCAGTAGAGCCTGTAGGCAAAGTAACGGGAGTGCCATTTTTATCGACAATTTCATAGGTTATCACCCCCGCAATATTACTGGTAATACTAATCTGTAATGGGTTATCGGCATCCATATAAAGCGGATCTGCGCTGTTATTCAATGCAGAAACACGCATTGTGGCATCTCCGCTGTTCGTCTCACCCGCATTGGCTTTTATCTGTGCATCGGCAGCTGCAACTTTAGCAGGGTTCGTTTCGACTAAACTCGCCTCCATTGCTGCTAAACGGGTTGGTCTAAGGGTAAATGTTTTGCCTGGTTGGGGGGGATCAGTGGCAATAATAGCATCAATCCCTAAGCTTAAGCCGCTATTGGGAATATCAATACGCTCTGTGAACTTAGGTCAACGGTTAATATTTGTGACTCGCCCGTTGATGCATTGGTGACTGTAAATTCAATCGTACCAGGAGGCGTTGTCGTATCATAGCTATTGACCACTAACCCATATTCATCGGCACTCAATTGGCTAAGATCATCAACACGTAAACTTAATTGCGCACTGCCCAACCCATCATTATGGGATAAGACACGTTTTTGCATCGTTTCGATGGAATTAATATCATTAAACAGATTATCACCAATCGCACCGTCGAGAGTCTGCCCTTGCTTTTGCTGCTCATTAATTGAGTGGGTTAAACCAATAATATTTTGTCCTAACTGATTAAAAGCACGTTCAACCACATCGCGACGCGTGGTAAACATTGCCGCTACCTTGCCGCCTAACCTTTCGCCATCCATTCTCACAAGGCTACCATTGATATTAATAGCAAGCTCTTTACGAGAGGGATCTGGATTACCATTGATAGAAACGATATTAAGTGACTCAGCCCCCATCACCAATCCCTGCCCGCTGCCCATGTACACATTAATCATACCGTTATCAGCAGGCACCACTGAAACATTTACGTATTCACTTAATGCGGTAATGGCTTGATCGCGTTGATCCATTAAGTCATTAGCATTATTACTGCCGCCACTCCCTAAGACAGCTGAGATTTGTTTATTAATATTCGCCAAATTATCCGCAATGGTGGTAATTGCTTTAGCTGTATTACTAATATCAGTATTAATACTATTATATTGGATATCAATATTTTCATAGAGACGGTTATATTGGTTTATCATATTAGTCGCTGATTCAAGAAATACTTGTCGAGACTCAAGCATGTTAGGGTGATCAGCAACATTATTAATCGACTCAAATGTCGCTAATACCGGTTTTGTAACCGATGTGCCTTCAGTGGAAAGTAACATATCCATCTGACTTGACTGGGCATAAACCTCTTTCGCATAGCCAAATTGTGATGTATTGATAACATTTTCGTTAAAGGCAAATTTATCATAGGCACGTTCAATACCGTTAACAATCGAACCGCGACCAAGGAAATACTCCCCATAACGATCCGCACCAGCCGTCGCGACTTCCACTGATTGCCGAGAATATCCAGGCGTGTTCACATTAGCAATATTATGACCAGTCGTCGCAAGACTCGCTTGTGATGAATAGATGCCCGATAAACCAATTTGAAATAGATCAGCCATTAAAATCGTCTCCTGCAATAATCTGTTGGAACTCTTCATTGCGCATGATTTGTTTTATTTTTTCAGCATATTGAGGATCAGTTGCGTACCCTGCTTGCTGCAACGATTCAATATAATGTTCACTATTAGCGCCTTCTTTTAGCGCCCCTTTATAACGTTTATTGTTGACGATAAAATCTTGGTAATCAGCAAAGCTAGCGGCAATATTTTCGTAGGCACGAAAGTCCGAACGACGCTTAATACCAATACCATCTTCAACTTCTAAGCTATCTTTACTGACTTTATCGCCCTGCCAGCTTTTATTTGCTTTAATATTAAAAAGGTTAAAACTACTTTGATTGGCATCTTTATTAATTATTTTTTTCCCCCAGCCCGTTTCCAATGCAGATTGTGCAATTAAAACAGCAGGAGAAACACCTAATGCCTGTGCCACTTTTTTGGCGTATGGCATTAGGGTATTAATAAAGGATGTTTTGCCGCTAAACTCAGGAGCGTTATTAGCCGAATCTGTTGAAATATTAGCTGATGTCGCTGGCGACTTAACAAATTGCGTAGCAAAACGAGATTGATCTGGTTTATTAAATTCCTTAATCAACGCCTCTTTTTCTAATGAATGCATTTTATCAAGTTGACTATTAGGCATGTTTAACTGCTCTATTGGCAGTGATTTTGGCGTAACAATGGAATTCGGATCAAGCTGTCTCACCAAGGCATCTGCAAGGCCGAGTGAACCGTGACGACTGATATCAAGGGCGAGTTGTTTATCTTGCATGTCTGTATAGAATTTAGTTTGTTTATTATTAAAAGGACTATCTGTTTCAAAGGCTTCATTAGCTTCACGCATTGATTTTATAAGCATAGTGGCAAACATCGATTCAAATTGATTAGCAACTTCACGAATCGACTCTTTACTATTACCTTGTGCTTTTTGACGCAACTGATCTAACCCTTGTAAATCAAAGTAATTACTCGCTTGCGTCACTGCTTGATTAGCCATTGTCAGCCCCGTTAATTTTCATTTAACTAAACAAAGCAAAAAAAGTGCCAAAAATACAAACCTGTCGTTATTAAAATATCTCTGTTTATTCACTTTTAGCACATGTAATAGTCGCGTAAACTTCACTTTTTTAAAATAACCTTGGACTCACTATGATTAACCCTGTTTTATTGTCTGTCTCAGTCATGCTTGCCCTCTCTTTAATGAGGGTAAATGTGGTCATCGCCCTCTCATTAAGTGCCATGATAGGGGGGTTAAGTGCGGGTATGTCATTGACAGACACCGTTGCTGTTTTTGAAGGTGGACTTGGCAGTGGCGCAACCATTGCCCTCAGCTATGCCATGCTCGGTGCATTTGCCGTGGCAATATCGAAATCAGGCATCACTGATTTACTTTCGCAAACGATTATTAAGCGTATTCACGGCAGACACCCTGATCATCTAACCTATGTCATTAAGTACATACTACTCAGTGTCATTTTATTGATCTCTATCTCTTCGCAAAATATCATTCCTGTACATATTGCCTTTATCCCAATTTTGATTCCGCCACTACTAGAAGTGTTTAATAAATTGCGTTTAGATCGTCGCTTAATTGCCTGTATACTGACTTTTGGGTTAGTGACTCCCTATATGGTTCTACCAGTCGGTTTTGGTGGCATTTTTTTGCATAATATTCTATTAAAAAACTTATATGATAATGGTCTACAGGTAACCGCAGACCAAGTTCCCTATGCGATGATACTTCCCGCATTAGGCATGCTGACTGGATTATTGATTGCGGTATTTTTCAGTTACCGTAAACCTCGTGACTACACGCCAACGAATACCCCCATAAAAGCGGAAAAAAAACAGTTACAAAAAAGTCATCTGATCGTTGCCGCTGTCGCTATTATCACAACATTAGCGATTCAATTAATGTCTGGCTCAATGATCATCGGCTCTTTAGCTGGCTTTATGGTGTTTACCTTAGGTGGCGTTATTGCGTGGAAAGAGACGCAAGATGTATTTACTAAAGGAGTTCATATGATGGCAATGATAGGCTTTATTATGATCACTGCAGCAGGTTTTGCAGCGGTGATGAAAGCCTCTGGAGGAGTCGAAACATTAGTGCAAATGCTATCAACAAGCATCGGCGACAACAAACCATTAGCCGCGTTACTAATGCTTATTATTGGCTTATTAGTCACCATGGGAATTGGCTCGTCTTTTTCCACGATTCCAATTATTGCAACTATTTATGTTCCCTTAGCCATCGCCTTTGGTTTTTCGCCAATGGCCATTATTGCCCTTGTCGGCACAGCAGCTGCACTCGGAGATGCCGGTTCACCCGCCTCTGACTCAACGCTTGGGCCAACTTCAGGGTTAAATGCTGATAATAATCACGACCATATATGGGACAGTGTTGTACCAACTTTTATTCACTATAATTTACCACTCATTATATTTGGTTGGATTGCGGCAATGAGCTTATAAAAAGCAAAAAGGGAAAGCGACTAACTGCTTCCCCTTTTTAGCAAGTTAACAATGGTTCTTGCTAACTGATTAAATAATAATTAACTCGCCCTGTAATGCACCAGCTTGTTTTAATGCCTCTAAAATCGCCATTAAATCACCCGGTGCTAAACCAACTTCATTTACAGCTCGCACTAAATCATTAAGACTGACGCCTGAATCAAATTTAAACATACGGCTGTTTTCTTGCGTGATATTAATTGTACTATTATCTGTCGTTTCCGTTCTCCCTCCCGCAAAGGGATTTGGCTGCGACACCTCTTTATTTTCACTCACGGTAACACTCACTCCACCGTGCGTGATAGCCGCAGGTAATAATTTAACATCTTGGCCAATAACAATGGTGCCAGTCCGTGAATTAACAATGATCTTTGCCTTAGCACGAGCAGGCTCAACTTCTAAATTTTCTAATGTAGAAAGATAAGAAACTCGCTGAGATTGATCTCTCGGTGCAAGTACTCTAACTGAAGTCGCATCCAATAAGGTTGCCGTGTTCTGACCAACCAGATTATTAATAACATCGGCCATTCGTTTTGCCGTGGTAAAATCCGATTGATGTAAATTTAAGGTAATACTATCACCCTGTGAAAAAGAGGATTTTATCTCACGTTCAACAATAGCCCCATTAGAGATCCGCCCTACTGTTGGCGTGTTAATCACCACTTTTGAACCATCGGCACCTTCAGCACCAAGACCACCAACCACAAGACTCCCCTGGGCAAGCGCATACACATTACCATCAACCCCTTTTAAAAAGGTTTGTAACAATTCCCCACCACGTAAACTTTTTGCTTCCCCAATCGCTGAGACAGTAACGTCAATTTTCTGACCCGCTTTAGTAAAAGGCTTTAATTCCGCCGTGATTGCCACTGGGGCAACATTTTTGATTTTTAAGCTTTCACCCTCAGGAATATTAATACCAAAATTACGCAGCATTGTCGCAAAGGATTGCTCAGTAAATTTACTGCTTTTTTCACCAGTCCCCGGTAAACCAACCACTAAACCATAACCAACCAACTGATTACTACGAACGCCTTGCACACTGGTTAAATCTTTAATACGCGCTGCATAACTATTGCCGACTGATGCAATCAACAGGCTAGTAAATAATAATTTTGTTAATAGTTTCATATCTTACCCTTACTTGCTAAGTACATTAAATTGGCCAGTATGGGCCATTGAAAAATGCAGTTAACCAGCCCTGTTGTTGAGTATTAGCAAAATCGCCCGTACCACCATACTGAATACGTGCATTAGCAACTCGCATCGATGACACTGAATTATCTGAACGAACATCCTCAGAGCGAATAACCCCTTTGATACGAACAAACTCTTCTCCATTATTGAGCATCAACCATTTTTCGCCGCGGATCTCAAGGTTACCATTACTCAAAACTCGCGTCACATTGACGGTAATACTCCCCTTTAAGCTATTGCTTTGGTCGGCATCTGCATCACCTTCGAATTTACTTTTTCCTGAGAGACCAATACTTGCTCCAGAAACTTTTCCAAAATGAGGCAGGTCAGATTCTGCGACCGTTAAATCATACCCATTTTTCTTCTCTAGGCTGCTCCCTGCTTTTTTCTTTGCCGTGGTTGCCTCTTCTAAATAGACGGTGATAATGTCACCTATTCGATGTGCTTTAATATCTGAATAGAGATTATTAGCATAGCTATCTTGAAACAGAGATCCCGTTGCAGCGACGTTATAATCAGCTTCAATCGGCTCAACAGGAACAAACTCAGGATCATCTTTCGAGGCTTGATTCGGTAACGAAGTACAGCCAGCCAGTACCATTAAGTTTAAACATATTATCAATTTACGCATCATATCCTCCATTATAGCTGTTGACTGACGTAGGATAGCATTTCATCAACTGCTGAAATTACCTTAGAATTCATCTCATAAACACGTTGACTCTCAATCAAATTAACTAACTCTTCGGTCACATTAACATTAGAGGTTTCTAACATCCCTTGACGTAAAAAACCCATACCATCATTACCGGGCACTCCTTGAAGTGGCGCGCCACTGGCTCCGGTTTCCGTATATAAATTTTCACCAATCGGCTCAAGGCCAGAAGGGTTAATAAAATCATTAACATTCAACTGCCCCACCACTTGATTCTCTGCTTGCCCAGGAATACGTACCGAGACCTCACCCTGAGCACCAACACTAATAGAGAGTGCATTAGCCGGAATTTGTACCTGAGGTAAAAGTGGGTAGCCCGCACCAGGGGTAACAATAATGCCATCTTCGTTAAGCTGAAATTGACCATTACGTGTATAACTAGAGCTACCATCTGGCATCTCTATTTCGAAAAAACCGCTACCGTCTATCATAATGTCTAAAGAGTTATTGGTTGTGAGCACATTACCCTGTGAAAAATTCTTTTGTACTGCAACGACTTTAGAACCCGCCCCAATCATTAATCCAGAAGGTAGCTTACTGTTCCAGAAGCGCTGGCGCCTGGCTGATTAATATTTTGATAGAGTAAGTCTTCAAATATGGCGCGACTCTTTTTAAAACCGACAGTGCTGGCATTCGCCAAATTATTAGAAATAGTAGCCACATTCGTCTGTTGGGAATCTAATCCAGTTTTACTTATCCATAAAGCGGGATGCATAATTTTTCTCCTTAAATACTTTAATAGTGATTGTTTACACTGCGCCGTAGGCTAAGTTAAACAACACGTAGTAGAGATTCAGACGCTTTGTCCATCTCTTCCGCTTTTTTCATCATTTTAATTTGCATCTCAAACTGCCGTTGCAAGTTAATTAAACTGGTTAATTCACTCGCGAGATTCACATTAGATGCTTCAAGTGAACCACTTATCAGCTGCACTTGATTACTTTCAATTGGTTCAGCACCGTCTATCCGTCTAAATAGACCATCTTTGCCACGTACAATATCTGCATTATTTGGATTCGCTAATTTAATCTGCGCGATTTCTTCCATCGCTTCAGCGGGTGCGCCAGATGGAAGAATTTCAACCATACCATCACTGCGGATACTAAATTTTTCTACAGGGAGCGGAATGAAAATGGGTCCGCCCTGTATATCAACAACTTGATTACCCTTAGAATCAATTAAATAACCCGTTGGATCAAGATTTAGACCTCCATCACGCGTCATCGCTTGCCCACCTTGCTGCGATTCAACCACAAGCCAGCCATCCCCTTGAATGGCAACATCAAGCTCACGTCCGGTCATTTGCAACGTCCCCTTGTCAAAATTTTGCCCTGGCTCTTCGGTAATTGAAAACACCCGCGTAGGCAAGCCTTGACCATAAGCTTGCATACTGCGAGCCTGTTCAAAACTCGCTTTAAAAGCGGTTTTATTGGCATTTGCTAAATTATTACCATGGATTGCCAAAGCATTCATACTCTCTTTGGCACCTGACATTGAGATATAAAGAAAGTTATCCATTTTAATTCCTTAAACAAGCACGGGCAGTGCGATTTTTTAATAGAGATTTACAACTAATTAAAGCAACATATATGCCAATATATAAGAAGCAGGTAAGCAAACAAAAAAAACGCACCTAAAAAGGTGCGCTTCTGGGGGTAAGTTGCAGTAAATAAATTATCTGATCTGCAGGATTGTCTGTTGTAAGGTATTATTTATTTCTAATGCACGCGAATTGGCTTGGAAATTACGCTGTGCAGTGATCAAATCAACCAGCTCTGTCGTTAAATTGACGTTTGATTGCTCTAAAGCTGCCGAATTAATCGCACCAAAGGAGCCAGAAGCGGCCTCTCCAGCAATTGGATCACCTGAATTTTGTGAAGCGATCCAATTCGATCCCGTTTGTGTCAAACCTTGTTCATTACGAAAACGGACAATAGCGACACGTGAGAGAGGTTGAGAAGTACCGTTACTGTAGGTCGCTTTTACTAAACCATCACTACCGATTTCAACACCCGTTAAACGTCCCACGGTTAAACCATCCTGCTCTAACGCCGTTACCTCAAATGACGACGCAAACTGTGTTGGTTCTCTAAAATTTAAATTAAGCGCTTGACTACCATCGGCACCAGGAGGCAATACCCCAGCTCCATTCACGCCAAGTGGCTCAAAATCTAAATCTGCAGGATCTGATCCGCTATAGGCACCAGTGTCATCAAAGGTCAATACAATACCAGTATGGGTAACCCCTGCCGCATCGGTATAAGTAGCCGTTTGCGGCGTACCATCAGGCAAGCCATCACCATCGGCATCGATATCATAGACGCCTGATGTTTCAGCAGGAGGAACTGCGGATTTATCCCAGGCATCGACCGGAATACCATCAACAGTCATAAAAGTAATCCACTGATTCGTTCCAGTATAGGAAGCATTTTCAGGTTTAATATAATAGGTACTGGCAATATGTGATTGCCCTAATGAATCATAAATGGTTATCGAAGTGGCATTATTATAAGTAGCAGGATCTTGTGGATCAAAATTAGCAGGATCAAGAGTCGGATCGCCAGCAGGTAAATTTAAGGTAATACCAAGCTGACTTGTTGATACTGGTGTTCCTGCTGTTTCAGGAATTTGAATAGGCTCAGTTGTACTTAAACTTACCGATGAAGAACTACCATCCGAGTTAACAGGAAATGCCTGTAGATAGTTACCACTATTATCGACAATGAAATTCTCACTATTAAGTTTGAAAGTACCTGCTCGCGTATAACTTAAATCTCTATCTCCTATGTTTCCTGAGGTAGCAAAAAAACCACTACCAGTAATCGCTAAATCCAATGGATTCTGTGTGAATTTCAAGCTTCCTTGATGAAACTGTTGTGCAACGGCTGCAATAGAAGCACCATCACCTGTTTTAGTTTTGCTATTAGAAAATAGTGAATTTGCATAAACACTGTCAAATTCTGCACGAGATTCTTTAAAACCAACGGTACCGACATTGGCAATATTATTTGCCGTTGTATCGAGATCCGTTTGAGCCGCAGCAATACCACTTAATGCAACATTAAAAGACATAATTATTCCCTCTTATTTATTTTCTGCAACTTCAATTGCATCTGTAAGTTTAATACCACCTAGGCCTTTAAGATTTAAATTAACCCCAGCAGTGCCGCCACCTAAACTAACACTTTGTACGTGTGCGTATGACGCTGTTGTTAACTCTTCACCTTGCCCATTAACAACACCGTTAGCTTTTAAAGTATATTGTCCTTCTGGTGCTCTATTCCCTTGAGAATCTAAGCCATCCCATGAAAAACCTTTATTACCCGCACCAATATCACCTAAACTAATAGAGCGAATAATATTCCCTGATGAGTCTTCAACGGTAACCATGACGTTATAAGCACCTGTCGCAGTATTAATTGATCCGGATGCTCCACCTTCGGTATCCAAGTAAGCTTGATTACTTGGAATGAGTACTTTTTTACCAACTAATGAAGAAGCTTCTAATGCTTGACTAGAACTTAATACCGCTTTCATTCCCGCAAATTCATTACCCATGGTGGTAATGCCTTCAGCAGTAGTAAATGAAGCCATTTGTGCAATCATTTCTGAGTTATCAACCGGTTTGAAAGGATCTTGATAAGCCAACTGTTGCGAAAGCAAAGCAAAAAAATCTTCTTGATTAAGTTGCTGTTGTGCATCGACCGCTTTATTCGCAGCAACTTGTTCAGGCGTTAACGGAACGTTTAAATTTAATGAGCTGTAATTATTAATTGATGCCATAGATTACCCCTTAACTTTTGCCCATTTGTAATGTGCGACTTAACATCTGTTTGGCTGCATCGGCAATTTGAACATTAGTTTGATAGGAACGAGAAGCACTAATCATATTCGCCATCTCCTCCATGACATTAACGTTGGAATGATAGATAAACCCATCTTGATCAGCTTTAGGATGATTCGGAGCGTATTCCGTTTGCAAAGGCGCATCACTCTCAATAATGCCTTGTACTTTAACGCCAACACTACTACTTAAACCACTATTAGCGCGGTTTAATTCTGCGGCAAAAATTGGCTGACGTGAGCGATATGTTTCATCTCTATTGCTGCTAACGCTATTAGCATTAGCTAAATTACTTGCGGTTGTATTCAAACGTACAGATTGCGCACTCATACCTGTTGCGGATACATCTAATACTCTTAATAAACTCATAGTGATACTCCTAACAAGCTGTTATTGCCCTTTAATTGCTTTGCGCAAACCTGAAATTTTGCTGTTTAAAAAATCTAAACTGGCTTGATACTCTAAACTATTTTTCATAAATAAATTCCGCTCCACTTCTGCATCAACGGTATTGCCGTCACCCGTATCGGGTTGATTGCCGATTCGATACATTTCACCAGCCTGAGCCATGGAGTAACTTTGAGCAAATTTATGACTATCATTGGTACGAGTTAATGAAACACCAGTACGTGATGTCGCATTAGCCAATGCATCTTTAAAGTTAATATCACGCGCTTTATATCCAGGGGTATCTGCATTCGCTAGGTTACTCGCCAATATTTCAGAACGTTGGGCACGCACACCTAACGTGTGTTGATGAATACCGAGTGCTTTGTCAAAGTTAATCGCCATAAATTTCTCCTCTCTACGAACAAATGCAAATAGTAGGCCAAAAATTATTAAATGGGATTTTTTTCAATTATTTTATGAGTTGGTATGGCAACATCGCCATACAAGATGAATAAACAAAACTTACAGTAGGGGGAAGTAAAGTGAGTCGGTTAATAAACGATTCATTTGCGGCTGTCGTCGCGAGCAAAGTGGCAAAAATTGCCTCTTCATAATGAAAGAGGCAATTTTAATTATTTAAGTTTATAAATGATGCCGGGATTACAACGTATCATATCGAAACGAGGCGTTAAGCCCGTTATTGATTCAGAAGCCCCCAGAATTAAATATCCACCTGGATTTAAAGCATTAGCAAACTGATTTAATATCTTAGATTTAACATCTGCTGAAAAATAGATAAGGACATTACGGCAAAAAATGACATCAAACTTACCTAGCAGTGCATAGCTATCAAGCAAATTAAAATTTCTAAAGCTGGTCAATTTTTTGACATCTGCTTTAACTTGCATTTTAGCCGAGCCATCTTTAAGCGGTTCAAAAAACTGTTTTTTACGCTCTGGAGATAAACCACGTGAAAGTGCTAATGTGTCATAAACACCGCTGTTACACTGTTGCAGCATTGTATTAGAGATATCCGTGCCAATTATTTGCACATTCATGCCTAATATAGACTTCGCTTTTTGATACTCAATGGCGGTCATTGCTATCGAATAAGCTTCTTGCCCCGATGAACTCGCTGCAGACCAAATTTTAATACTCTTTTTATTGGCTAGTATTTCTGGGAATATTTTTTGTGGCAACAACTCAAAAGGATACTTATCACGAAACCACAATGTTTCATTAGTCGTCATTGCATCAATAACGGCGGTTCTCAATGATCTATTCTTATAACTCATTGATTGATTGATTAATTCAGTCAGTGATTGAATTGAAAATTGAGCCATCAAAGGGATTAATCGACTTTTTACAAGGTATTGCTTATTTTCCCCGAGAACGATACCACATTGTTGCTCAAGAAAATTAGAAAACTGCTTATAAATATCGTCAGAAAGGGATCTCACAAATAGTATCTCACTTATTAATATTATTTATCTAAGTTAGTAGAACGTTGCACTGCTAAAGCTAATTCATCGGGATTAAATTTAGCAATAAAATCATCGGCCCCAACTTTCTCAACCATTGATTGATTGAAAACACCACTTAATGAAGTATGCAGAATAATATGTAATCCACATAAATCAGGATCTTTTTTAACCGCAGCGGTTAATGTGTAGCCATCCATTTCTGGCATTTCTACATCAGAAATCATTAAAGCGTAACGGTCCGTAACAGGTTGTGTTTTGGATACTTCCTTGAGCAAATCCAGCGCCTCTTTACCATCTTTAACTAAATCACATTCAAAACCAAGTGTTGATATCGCTTTTTGAATCTGTTTACGCGCAACGGTCGAGTCGTCAGCGACTAAAATGCGTTTATTCATCGCTTTTTCAGATATACCCTGTGCAATAATATCCGCATTAACTTCAGCATTAACGGGCGCAATTTCATCTAACACTTTTTCAACATCTAAAATCTCAATTAATGTTCCTTCTATATCCGTAACTGCGGTTAAATAATTTGAACGGCCAACACCATTAGGAGGCGGCAACACATTTTCCCAGTTAATATTTATAATGCGCTCGACCGAGCCCACTAAAAACCCCTGAATTGAACGATTATACTCTGTGATGATAATAAAGCGCTCTTCAACGTTATCGATAGCGCGTCCACCTGTCGCCAAATTCAGATCAATAACAGAAATAGTTTGTCCTCGTATATGAGCGACACCACGAATGGAAGGATGTAATTTAGGAAGCATTGTCAAAGGTGGGCACTGTAAAACTTCTTTTACCTTGAATACGTTAATCCCATAACGTTGAATTCCACCCAATTTAAATAAAAGCAACTCAAGACGATTTTGCCCCACCAATTGTGTTCTCTGATTCACAGAGTCTAAAATGCCGGCCATGTTTAAATCCTTTTTGTTATAGTGCTTAGCAAAAACAAGTAGTTTTATAATGAAGGGAAATCCATTAAACTAAGTTTCTTAATTAAGCAATAAATAAATAATCAACGAATAAGGTGAATATTTTGATACGTTTTTTCCTCATCTTGCTTATTATAAACTGTTCGTATAGTTTCGCTGAGAGCAATTACAGAAAAAAGATAGAAAATTTTGCAGAATCCATTATTTCATCCAAATATGATACTTCATACGATACAAACACCAAACAGAAATTGCAAATTAACATTTCCCCAATTGATAATCGTCACAACTTTATCCCCTGTGCAAGTGAATTGATTGGGGAGGTTATCGGTGACACCTTGAAAAAAAATACAGCGGTAAAAATCACCTGTACAGATCCAAAGCCATGGACAACCTATGTCAGAGCACAGGTTAAGATATTAATACCGAGAGTAATGACAAGCACGTCACTGATCAAGGGCAATAGATTAACAGCCGATAATATAAAATTAAGCTATGTGACTAAATATCAAGCCAAAAATGGTAGTTTCGATGAATTAAGCGTACTTATCGGCACGCGATTAAAACGTAATCTATCTAACGAAAAAATAATCACCGAAAGAGACGTCTGTTTTGTTTGCAAAGATGACAAGGTAGTGATCAAAGCAAATAACAAAGGGCTACTAATAAAAACTTCAGGTATTGCTTTAAATGATGCTAATATTGGAGGCACTGTAAGAGTTAAAAATTCACGCACACAACGAATAGTTGTTGGGACAGTATCAGGGCTAAAGGAAGTTCAAGTGTCTTTCTAATTTTTTGTAATTTAGTACTCAAGAAATTATAAATACGGCCGATAAGTTAAATATGTAGTACTTTAAGGATAGGATCATGAGTATAAATATAAATCGATCAGGCGTACAAAAAAACATCATTGTTGAGCAAAATAAGGCACAAAAACAACAATCTTTAGGTGAACAATCCCAAACAACAAGTGCGAGTAGCAAAGATTCCGTGCAGTTAACTTCACAAGCGTTGAATTTAAATAAACTAGAAAAACAATCATCTTCGGAGCCTCAAGTGAATAAACAACGAATTGAATCTCTTAAAGCTGCAATTTTGAATGGTGATTACAAAATCAATACCGAACGCTTGGCTGAAAAATTAAGTAAATTTGAAGGTGACTTTAGTAAAGCATTTAGCTAATAATCGATAGTGGAAGATATTTAAATGCTAGCAGAGCAATTACAGCAACAACTGACCCTAATTAATACCTTACAATCAATCCTCGAGGCGGAAACTACCTGTCTCAAAGAAAAAAATTTTTCTTCATTAAAAGAAATTTTGTCTGACAAACAAAATGCCTTGCAACAGATCGCCTCAATCGATGACAGCTTGATAAAAAACGGCTTACAAAAAGCCCTAGCGGAAAATGAAAAGTTACAACAGTTAAAACAAGAAATCGATAAACAGCTTCGCTCATGCAAAAAAAGTAACGACATTAATGGCCAACTAGTCACATTGAGCATGAAAAGCAATAAACATTTAATGCAGATTTTAAAACAAGAAACGGGCAAAAACAGCGTCACTTATAATAACAAGGGCTCCCTGACAAGTGCATCTCTGTTAGGTCAAGATATTAAGGCATAAACAACGAGCAATATTTATTTACCTCTATACCACACGACCTAGCCAACAACACGCAAACTAATAAAACACTTGCTGTTCAACATTAACGGCAGGCTCTTGCTTACTATAGCTAATACCTGACTCCTTTAATAATGAGACGCTACGCATATCCAATGCAAGTTCTGTAATATAGAGATCCCCTTCATGATAACTTTTTAGCACCTTCGCCCCTCTGACCAAACCGTTCACTTGCGCTTGAATCAAATCGTTAAGCAAACGTGAGCCATTGACTGCATTTTCCGAACTCAATAACACACCATAGATTTGTTCCGCCAACTCTTTATAAGCCTCTAATTTAGAAGCCTTAATTGCATTCAACATTTGCAGATCAAAGGATTCACCTTGCTGCGCGGCAATTGGAGCATAACCGATAGAAGTCATAATGTATGGCTGATCATTACTACTAAACAGCATATTCTGTTGCTGACCATTGGTTTTCGCACAGGCACTTAACAACAAGATAGCGACAACCATTAAGAGCGAAGAGATGAAACGATTAATCCCATGTGACATAATAATATTCCTTACTTTGTGTTTCTTGCAGAGTTAATCATACAAAGCAAAAATCGAGCCACTTAAAAGCATAATCCTAGTTTCATTTTACAATCTGTACTAATTTCAAACTTTTATCACTTAATGTACTATTACGTGAGATATATTTTTTTTCTTGATAATCATAATTCCCACCAACAAACATATTATTAGGGAGAAAAGCACTACTAGTCGATTCAACCAAATTATTGTTAGCGTTAACAATGCGAATGTTTAGCATCACCCCTTCTTCATTACGAGACATTGTACCTGTCAAAATTCTGTTAACATCTATGTCTTTATTCAACCTTTTCCAATCGCGTGTTAACGCAAATTCACCCTCAGGGGTTAACTGAATATTGCCAGTTATTTTAAAGTCAACAATGGGAATATGACGAATATGCAATTCATGGATAAACTGCTCTGAGATAGTTTGCCCTAGCCAGTTGGTGGTTTGATGGTTATGTAGATCAACAATAGATGTCAAGGCGATTGCCTGATGACGAGATGTCGAAGGGAGATTAATAATAAGTTGCTCTGCCATATCGCTGACGACTTCAGAAAGAACAAAAGATCGCTCACCAACAAAGGAAGTTATATCCGAGTTGCTATTATTATTCACTATACTCGCATTAACCTCCCCTAAAGCAGCATCACTATTCGCTGAAGAACGAGCAATATAATAATAGAGATGATCATCTTTGCTAACGCTGCGAGTATTTACAACGGCAGTCGTTTCTATATTACGTGCCGCGCTTGTTTGCTCGGGAGCTGTTGACGCACATCCCTGTAATAACAAGGCAGCCCCTGCCAGTACCAATAAATTATTCATTCTTACCTACCTTGGACAGATTTAACTTTCATAGAAGGTATCGGCAACAGGGCAAAAAGCTTTAGTAAACTTTATCATCCAAATTTATTTAAAATATTGGTTCGAAAATTGCTTAATATAATGACAGGTTTATTTTTTAAGTTAAAGGTTCTCTATGTTAAAATATATACTTTTCACTTTGGCTTTATGCTGCTGCAGTGTCAATGCAAAGCTATTTACGTCATCCGGAGAAGCTTTTATTATTAAGCAGGATATCGATAGCGCCCGAGATGTGGCGATCAAAGAGGCGCTAAAAAATGCATTAATTTATTCTGGGGGGCCAATATCCATTCTGCAGCAAGTCAACAATGGGGTGTTAGTTGAAAATAAATTGGTATTTAACAGTAAAGGCGAAATTAATTCACTAACCATCATCGATGAAAATGTAAAAGAAGATAAATTAATGGTCACTATCAGTGTCGATATTGAACTCTCACATAATAGTTGCCAAGGAGCCCAGTATCCAAAATCGATCGCCATTACACGTTTTAAATTAAACAATCCCAATCATGCCGTTGACGGCCAGATACACACCATTAATAAGCAAATAACGCAAACGTTATTTAACCGCTTAAAATTATCACCTCAACAGTTAGATGTTAGAGAATTAATCGATATTCCGGTCCGATTAGGGCAACATTATAGCCTGCAAAATATCTCTAATACTCTATCAACGATGGCAACACAAACCGATAGCCAATATATTTTTTACGCCGAGATCAATGATCTATCCGTTGATTTTGACAGCAAAAATTCGATTAACTATTGGCTTGTTGACCCACTACGAAATTTTTATATGACCGTTTATCTCTATGATGCTCTACAGGGGACCCTTGTCATGAGCAAGCAATATCGCACCGAAGCTAAATGGGAATATGGTATGCATGAAAGTGCTGATTTACAGAGTAAACTGTTTTGGCAAAGGGAGTATGGGCAAGCAATTATTAACCTGCTCGCTAATGTTAATGAAGATATCAATAAACAATTGCAATGCATGCTCCCGATCGCCAGAGTGATTTCAGTAAAAAATAACAGCGTGCAAATTAACCTAGGTAAACGCAATGGTCTCAAAGAAGGCGAGACACTCACTCTTTTCTATAGCAGTAATTATAAAGATCAATTTGGCATCGAGCGCAATGCAGAAACTCAATACCAAGATCCGATGCAAGTTATTGAAGTTCATGATAGTAGTGCGATCCTTCGCACCATTGATAATTACCCGTTAGGTAATATACAAATTAATGATTTAGCAAAAATTAAATAATAGATATCCCATTGTAATAGCAATTGGGTTAAGTATGTGATCTAAATTTTGCGCAGGAAAAATGGCTTAATTTGAGGCGTAAGTTGACGAAAATGGTTGCTCCCTTTGCGAAACTTACAACAAAAAAGTAAGTTATTTTAACCCGTAAAATAGATCAGCTATTTATTCCGATTGGTATAATGCTATAAATTAAAATAAATAGCCCCTAAAACAACAATTGTTCAGGGGCTTTTTTACATGAAAAAGGGTCTGGCTACGGATAAAAATAGTGCACAGAAGTAAATGACGCTGCCGTCGGCTCCTCATCGGGGATATCAATCATATCCGATAGCATTTCATCATAATGAATACCTGTACCAGCAGAAACATTAACCTCTTTGCCTCGCACGGCCCCCATAATATCACCACCGCCGCCTAAATCTAAATTACCATTCGGAGCATAAATTCTGGCGTACATATCAGCATTACTTCCCACTGTCACAGCCATATCCGAATCATTACTGCTTTCATATGATGAATATATGGTGAGTGGAGCCTCCCCCTCAGAGTTAACCGTTTCATCAGCAAAAAGATCCGTCAATGAATCAAGATTTACCGAACCATCGGTCAATATCGTCAATGAGCTCGTGTCGTCAGCAAAGACAAAGTTACTGTTTTTAGTCAATATATCCCCGGTTATCAATAGGGTTATATCCCCCGTGATAGTGATATCCTGCCCTATCGGTGTAAACTCATCAAAGATGTACACCTCGGTGGGTTCACCAAACACATCAAGGGTGACAGGCGCGACACCCGCAATAGGCGTACCATCGGAAGAGACCTCTGCGCCATTGAATTGCAAATTACTGCCAATCATTGTTGCGCTGTAACTATTGGTTGAACCCGATGGAACTTGCCCCTTCATGGCTGTCATTTCCGTGACAATATCAAGCGGATCACATTCTCCAAAATCAATTTCAGGTGGCAAAATCTGGTCACTATGTATTGCCGTTTTTAAATTACTATGGTTTTCTCCACCATATATTACGGAGCTGCTAATATCCTTACCATTATCACCGTATAAATCGCCACCAACGGTGATCTCTTGCCCCGTGGCAATTAACCCCTTAAAATCTAAGTTGCCACCAGCATGAATATTAGAGGTAGAAGTAATCCCTTTAAATTGTATATTATTAGCCGCGGTGGCAGCCCCTGAGATAGAGCTACCACTTGACGTCCCTGTGGAAATACTCCCGTTTGATGTTAAATTACCATAAATGCTACCACTACCGGATAGTTCGATATCCGCGCCACTATTAATAGTGGAGACATTACCTTTATCATTATGTGCATTGGGATCGTATGGACCAAGGCTAGAATTATAGCTATCTACCGTGCCTCCACCTTGTCCCACATAAACCCCATCACAACCAGCTACCGCATCAGTAAAAAGGCTTTTCCCTGTTATTTCAATCGCCTCTATTTCTGTTTTCAAATACGCAGTGGCACCTTGATAGCTTCCCATACTCACCAAGGTAAATGTTGAACCATTTAAATTAATGTACTGTGCAGGCAAAGAGTAATTAGCACCGACCGGTACGAATGAGTTGGCTTTTAAATTACTTTCTATGGTTGCATTAGGTACAGACAACGCATTTTGCTCTTTAATATATTCATAGGCTTTAATAATGCCTTGTTCTGAGGCAAGCCGCGCATTGATCTCTTTCTGTTGATTACCCGCAATACGTTCCTGTAAACGATTTTCACTAATTTGTGAAAATGCCAATATTGTAATAATAGTCGTAATAATTAGCACGGATAGGAGAACAAACCCCTGTTGCTTTTGCATAAAGCCTCCTAAATTTACTCGAGTAAATTTGTTAATATTTTTTGTCGCAATGCTAATTTAAATGTAACCCCATCATTTCCCAAAGAATCAGGCATGCCTGTTACTTTTAACTTAACGATTAGTCCCTCTTCATTGGTACCAGTTATATTATCAAAACGTAACCTTTCTACATCTAAGGTAATTAACTGAGCCCCACTACCATCATCACAGTAGAGCCCCGCACCATCTGAATAATAGGTATCGCTGCTACCAGAAACCATGCTATTACCTAAACAGCCATAGAGTATCCCGCCACTTTGCGGCTCCCCGTAGGTAACCACTAACTCTTGGTTAGCTGTATTAACTCCATTAATATTGATCCCCTGGGCTTGGTGCACTGAGCGAGACAACAAATAAAAAGCACCTCGTAATGACTCCTGTGCATTACTCAAGTTTTGTGCAATATTGATGCTGTTTTTTAATGACCCATACAATGTGGTACAGGCAAAAACGAGGCTTAAACTAATCGTCATCGCAACCATTAATTCTATCAATGTAAAACCTACTTGCTTAGTTTTTAACTTACTCTTAGGAAACCGTTTAATATACATATTGCTCACCCACAACCGCTATCAGGGAATGTCGTTTCTAAGGTTAATGTATTATTCTCATCCTCATCAATAAAACGCGGATCACTCCATTTGACAGTGACAGAGATATCTTGCGTGATGCTAGCTGGCGGACTATTTTCATCTGTCGTCATACCTGCTGCACTTAAATCATTTACCCAGTTACTACGAATTTGTGTATAAGTACTCGCCGATGTAACATCTTGTGCATTACATAAATCCATCCAAACAGCATCAACAAAACTATTGGCTCTGATTGAGGCAACGGTATAATTAAAACTCGACTGAGAGGATTTAAGTATATACACCTCTAACTGGGCTAACCCTAATAAAGCGACTCCCGTTATAAACATCGCTACTAACACTTCAAATAAGGTAAATCCATATTCTCTATCTTTCATGGGCAGTTCCCATCTTGTAATATACTTTGACCACTGGAAAGTACGCAAAGGTAACGGGCTTTACTGCTGCTACTAATTGAAAAAGCCGCATTACCGCCAGATAAAGCACCTCTTCCAAAAACGGTAATTGAAGCACCGGAAACGGTAATTCCTGCTCGCGGTTTTTTACTAACAAACAGTACATTAGCGCTACTATCTTTGACTGACCATCCATTAGCCCACCCGCCTGGATTGGCTTCTAATGTCATTGGCGTTGATGTTTTTATCGCCTCATTGCGCGCAAAGCGATAGGCTTTATAGAGTTCATTGGTTGCCACGGCAAAACGTTCATTTTCAACAAACTGCTGATAACTAGGCACACCAATGAAAGCCAGAATAACCATAATCGCTAGCGTCACTAGCAACTCCATCAATGTCATTCCCTCTATTTTTTTTACGCTATGAAGCTTCATATTAATCCCAACAACCACTCGATTTACTTGAAGCGGTTTCTCCTGTTTGCGTAATACTCAAAGTGCCACATTCGTCACTCATTTTGGGTGTCGCGGTGATAGTAAAGGTGTCATCAGTGACAGATGGAAGTGCGTATGTATAAGAATCTGTCGCATCAATAGTTGGTAACGTCGTTGGGTAAGCACCTTGCCGAGCGTTAACGCGCTCAAACTCCTGCGCTAATTTTGTTAAGGCAAGTTGTGCAGCAATACGATTACTTTTTTGGATATGACTTTGGTATGAAGGGAAGGCAATGCCAAATAATATAGCAACAATAGCAATGGCGATTAAAACTTCAATAAGCGTGAATCCTGTAAACTTTTTCATAAAACCTCATTTAAATAGTATGAATACCACCTTATATCCATATACCATCCCACTGCTAACCACTCAACATACTTACATTATAGTCAAACGCCTAACATAGTGTGTCCAAAAAAAATTATCGCAGGTCAAATTAAAGCCAAATAAAAACCAAGAGACATTAATACTTACTGTAATAAGTATAAGATGAGAATTTTACGCAGAAAAAATTACTTTATTAGAGGCGTACTTTGATGTGAACATCTGTTCCATTTGCAAAACATACAATAAAGATAGATAAGATATTTATACAAATTGCTATTACGGTTTAAGGATGCGCATTCAAATGACGCCATCAATAACAATTCAGGAGTGAAACAGTGCTACACAACCACAATACAACATCACTGTTTAATCAATCCCTCTTTATCAATAACAGGAAATGCAGATATTGTCCTGACTATATTCAGAGATAATCACACAATGAGTACCATTAATAGGATTTGATGACTTATAGCAAATCTTATTAATGGTACTCATTGTTATAAATAGATGACATAAAAAAACCGCAAAAATGCGGTTTTTTATCGTTCACGAGGTTAAAGTAACATTATAAAGTGTTGGCAGTATCTACGACATTTTTAACCGTAAAGCCAAACATCTCAAATAGTTGTTCAGCAGGCGCTGACTCACCAAATGTTGTCATTCCAATCACTTTACCGTTTAAGCCTACATATTTGTACCAGTAATCAGCAATACCCGCTTCAATAGCAACGCGTTTTGTCACATTTGCCGGTAATACAGATTCTTTATATTCAGCACTCTGTTTTTCAAACAGGTCTGTACAAGGTAGTGATACAACACGTACTGCTTTGCCCTGTGCAGTCAACTCAGCAGCCGCTTGCATCGCCAACTCAACTTCAGAGCCTGTAGCGATAAGAATGATTTCAGCAGGCGTTGCAGAGTCTAGTAAGACATAACCACCTTTGGCAACATCGGCTAATTGCTGCGCATCACGCGCTTGTGGTTTTAGGTTTTGACGACTAAAGATAAGCGAGGTCGGGCCATCAACGCGCTCAATCGCTGTTTTCCATGCCACAGCAGACTCAACACTGTCACATGGGCGCCATGTGCTCATGTTTGGTGTCAAACGTAAGCTTGCAATTTGCTCAACAGGTTGATGTGTCGGGCCATCTTCGCCTAAACCAATTGAATCATGGGTAAAGACTTGAATCGCACGTTGCTTCATTAATGCAGACATACGTAAGCCATTACGCGCGTATTCCATGAACATCAAGAATGTTGCACCGAATGGAATGAAACCTTTATGCAGCGCCATACCATTTACAATGGCAGACATCGCAAACTCACGCACGCCATAATGTAAGTAGTTACCCGATGCATCATCGGCAGTGATCGCTTTTGTGCCAGACCACATGGTCAAGTTTGATGGCGCTAAATCCGCCGATCCACCTAACATTTCAGGCAACATCGCAGAGAATGCTTCGATACAGTTTTGTGATGCTTTACGTGTCGCGATATTATCAGAATGCGCTTGTAAATCAGCAATGTATTGCGTTGATTTAACGTCCCAATCACTCGGCAATTCATTGTTAATACGACGTTTATATTCAGCAGCAAGCTCCGGATAAGCGGCCGCATAGGCTGCGAATTTTTCATTCCAAGAAGCTTCTTCAGCCAAGCCTTGCTCTTTATTATTCCAAGCCGCGTAAATATCAGCAGGAATTTCAAAGTCTCCGTAGTTCCAACCTAATGCTTCACGAGTAGCAATAACTTCAGCCGCACCAAGCGGTGCACCATGACAGTCATGTGTACCTTGTTTGTTTGGAGAACCAAAACCAATAATCGTTTTACAACAAATCATCGTCGGTTTGCTTGTTTCAGCTTGAGCCGCTTCAATAGCTGCTTGAATTTCAGCACTGTTATGGCCATCAACAGAAATTACTTGCCAACCATAAGCTTCGAAACGAGCAGGCGTATCATCGCTAAACCAACCTTCAACCTCACCATCGATGGAGATACCGTTATCATCCCAGAATGCAATCAGCTTACCTAAACCCAATGTGCCAGCTAAAGAGCAGGCTTCATGAGAAATACCTTCCATTAAACAGCCATCACCTAAGAAAGTGTAGGTGTAATGGTCAACAATATCATGACCTTCACGGTTAAATTGTGCCGCTAACGCTTTTTCAGCAATCGCCATACCAACAGCATTAGTAATACCTTGTCCTAATGGACCTGGTTGTTGTTTCAACACCGGCTGTATAGCCATATTCAGGGTGACCTGGTGTTTTTGAATGTAATTGGCGGAATGATTTAATATCTTCAATAGAGAGATCGTAACCCGTTAAATGTAATAACGAATAAATCAGCATTGAACCATGACCATTAGAGAGAATAAAACGATCGCGATCAGCCCATTGTGGGTTGCTTGGATTATGTTTTAAAAAGTGACGCCATAAAACTTCAGCGATATCAGCCATCCCCATCGGTGCACCGGGGTGACCAGAGTTTGATTTTTGAATGGCGTCCATACTAAGGGCTCGAATTGCGTTAGCTAACTCTTGACGAGAAGGCATTTGTTTCTCCTGATTTGGGTGTAGTGAAATTCAATTACGGCTATTATTTGTAATATAAATAAGGATTATCCCAAATGAACTAGGTCACTGGCAATGAAAAAAGCAACAAATTCATCACATATTTTCATAAATCACTCGATGTGGGCAAGTTACCTTATCAAATCCCCCTCTATTGAATAAATTGCAAACTAATTTAGCTAAAATTGACAGCTTACAAAATAAAAGAAAAAGCGGCTTTCGCCGCCTTTATGATGAACAGTTGCTAACTTTGCTGCTCTGCATAGCCATGCTCTTTATTGGGTCCAAATACAAACACGATGTTTTTTTCCAATAGAATTTGCGATGTTTTATCAAAAAAAGTAATCGCTTCACTCGTTGGCATATGTTTTAAAATCAACTCAATCGCGATATCAAACCCTTTACTATCGGGAAATGATTTATATAGCTCACCGGATTCAATAAAAAATAGGTAAGTATTAATTTTCTCCTGCAGAGTAAAAAGATGAACATTGTCCTGATCCCACAATAAGGGATCGATAATAGTTAAAAAAACGCGTTTTACTTCTTTTTCTATGCCAATGGCATCAATACAGGCTGTATCCACTACACTCATGTTTATACCTTTACACCTTATTCATTTAGCGGCTCAATCACTCGCCAGTCAGCAAAACCACCATTAACACTATAAACATCCAGATAGCCCTGCTCGCTGAGATAATGCGCCACACCTTTACTACTATTACCATGATAACAAATAACAAAGACGGGTGTCTTAACATCAACCTCTGCAATAAACTGGGCAATGCTATTATTGGTGAGATGAAAAGCCCCTTCTACGTGGTCATTTGCAAAGGAGCGTTCATCACGGATATCCACCACTTGGATATTTTCCGTCGCTAAACGCTGATAAGCATCATAGGCACTTATTAATTTAAACTGTGACATGTTCCCTAAAACCTGTAAAAATCCTACATAATTTACATTATTGCAACAAATACCCTTCCATTACCAGTAAATTTTGCAACACATAATGCACGATTAACCCACGCATAAAACCAGATCACGTGTTAATATAAAGCGTTATGAATTGGCTAAAATGCGACGTAGAACCGAGGAGATGAGATGTTTATAGTAACAGGCGGTGCAGGCTTTATTGGTAGTAATATTATCAAATCATTAAATGACCGTGGAATTACTGAGATCCTTGTTGTTGATGATCTCACCGATGGCACCAAATTTGTCAATATCGTTGATTTACAAATTATGGACTACATGGACAAAGATGAATTTATCAATCAGATTGTATCTGGCCAAGATTTTGGTGATATAGAGGCGATTTTTCATGAAGGGGCATGTTCTGCAACTACTGAGTGGAATGGCAAGTTCATGATGGAAAATAATTATGAATACTCAAAAGATCTACTCCATTACTGCATAGAACGAGATATTCCTTTTCTATACGCATCATCTGCTGCAACCTATGGTGGTAATGACACTTTCAAAGAGGAACTCGCCTTTGAAAAACCGCTCAACGTGTATGGCTACTCAAAGTTCCAATTTGATCAATATGTTCGTAATCTCTGGGCAGATGCCAAAGCACACGGCGAAATATTGCCGCAAATTGTTGGTTTTCGCTATTTCAACGTCTACGGGCCTCGAGAACAACATAAAGGCAGTATGGCAAGTGTTGCATTCCACCTTAACAATCAGCTCAACGCAGGTGAAAATGCAAAATTGTTTGAAGGTGACCACAAACGTGATTTCATCTATGTTAGTGATGTTTGTAAAGTTAATTTATGGTTCTTTGATAACAACATCTCGGGAATCTATAATCTCAGCACCGGTAAAGCTGAATCGTTCTTAGAAGTGGGGAAAGCCGTTGTTAGCTATCATAATGAAAAATTAGGCAATACGGGCACTATTCAACGCATCCCATTCCCCGACCATCTCAAGGGGCGTTACCAGAGTTTTACCGAAGCGGATTTAACAAAGTTACGAGCTGCTGGCTATGAGGGTGAGTTTAAATCAGTCGCACAAGGTGTCATGGAATACATGACTATCTTAAATGAATAAGCTCCAAGTTTCATTCACAGAAATTTCCCAATTGAATACCCTCACTTGGGAAATGCTTTCACATAAATTTAAATATAAATTAAGATAATTGATGAAATCTCAACATAGCAGTCAACAAGCCATTACATTCGTGCAAAATTTTTTGCTTCACCTACCTCTGTTATGGATGTTTTCAGGGTTAATGATGCTTCAAGATGGCCGTTCAATCATGACTCGCATTCTTGTCGTTGCCGTTATAACGGCTATCTATATTGGTCGAAAGTCAATTTTTTCAGGCACTTATAAAGACAAAAAAAATCGCTATTTTATTTTTTTTATTGGTTTAAATATTATCTATTTGTTGCTAAGCAAAGTTATTCATCATGTCGATCATGGATTTATTCGCACCCTATTTGTTTCATCACTCTATTTTTATTTTTATCCCGTTAATCGATACCATATTAATTGGTTAAAAGCCTCAATTCTTATTGGTACTACCCTATTAGCCTGTTTTGCCTATTGGCAAGCGTTCCTATTAGGTATTACACGCATTGGTGAACCGATGAATGCAATCCCCTTTGCCACATGCTGTATGTTACTCTCTATTAGTGCCGCACTAATAGCCAATAATACGCAGTGTAGAAAAGAATTTATTATTTTTACACTCGCTAGCCTCGTCGCTTTATTTTGTACGTTTTTAACGGGGACGCGGGGGGTGCTAATAGCCATCATCCCTTGTTTATTAATAATAAACTTACATAAAAAGATAAATTTAAAAGTGGGCGGTACACTTATTCTGCTGTTGATAATGGTCGCAATCGCCAATCAACGCGTATTAACAACCATGTGGCAAAGAACGGCAAATGAGATACAGAATATCTCTAATGACAATTTAAATACCTCAGTAGGATTAAGGTTACAATTTTGGAAAAGCGCCATCTATACCATCAATGATCATCCATTTTTAGGCGTCGGAACTAAAGCATTTCGCAATGAGATAAGCAAACAATATGAACAAGGGCTCACCAGTGAAGAGGTCGTTAAATTTAATCCGATGCACTACCATAATCAATTTATTGATACGACAGTGAAAACGGGCTTTATTGGTTTACTGCTTATGTTATCTATTTTTCTTTACTGTTTATACCTTGCCTTGATCAGCAAGGTATGCGAAACACTCCCGATAACGATGATTATTGCATCCCTTGGTATTGCCGCGTTAACCGATGTTCCCTTTGCCCATTTACCGGTCGTTTATCTACTATTTATGCTTTTATTTCTCGGAATTAATAATTTATTTAATACAAAAACAGTGGTATAAAATATGAAAATTCTTATTCATAGCTCCTATCGGGATGCTTGGAACAGTGTTCGCCCAGAAGCAGAAATGTTTATCGAAATGGCAAAGATGGGCCATGAAATAACCATTGTCACGCAGGGTGATGCCGAATACGTGTCGCGCTTTCGTGAGCATAATATCAATATCATTGATTGTTACCCAACGCGTAAAATTTGCTGTCGTACTATTAAAACCATACGTAATGAAATGCGTAATGATGACTACGATATAGTGTACGCGATGAATTCGAAAACTATTCCGAATGCCGCATTCGCTTGCCTGGGTTTTAAAGCAAAACTGATCGCCTATCGAGGCACCGTTGGAGGCTTATATCGCCACGACCCAACGGCTTATTTAACGCAGCTAAATCCTCGCGTGAATGGTATATCCTGTGTTGCCAAAGCCGTGCAAGAAGATGTGCAGAAACAGGTGTGGAAAAACAAAAAAAACGTGGTCACTATTTATAAAGGCCACGATCCAAAATGGTTCAAAGATACCCCTTCAGATTTGAGTGAGTTTGCCATTAAGAAAGAGGATTTTGTCGCCATTTGCGTTGCCAATGCCCGACCAAGTAAAGGGGTCGCTGTACTTCTAGAAGCGGTTAATCAACTTGCTGATTATAGCAATTTTCACCTACTCGTGGTTGGTCGCGATTTAGATAAGTCTCCTTATAGCGAATTAATTGCCAATAATGCCATGAGAGCACGCATTCACGTGGCCGGATATCGTAATGACGTGCCGGGATTAATGGCGGCAGCAGATCTGCAAATACAACCTTCAATCAGCGGGGAAGGCTTACCGAAAACGGTGATTGAAGGGATGGCTTATGCATTACCCTCAATAGTAACCACAACGGGTGGCTCTCCAGAATTAGTTAAGGATGGCGAGAGTGGTTTTATTATCCCAAGCAAGGATGTCAATGCACTCGCTGCCAAAATAAAGTTCTTTGTAGAAAATCCCAATGCAACTAAAGAGATGGGAATAAAAGCACAGCAATTTATGCATCAAGAATTTTCCTTAGCAAAAACAGTTGAGAAGCACTTACATTTTTTTGCTTCCCTTATAAATAATTAATTATCTGATTTATTATGAAAAAGCAAAAAATCAACCTTATAAAAAACATTAAATACAAATTCTTATTTTGGTTTTTCAAACGTATTGCAACGCCAATACAGCCGATTGAAAATGAACAAAAACAACGATTGTTAATTATATCCTATGATGCAATTGGCGACACCGTGGCTACTGCCCCTCTGTTTCATGCTATAAAAAAAGCCAGGCCTGAATGGTCTGTTGATTTTATATGCAGAGATAGAAACATTGATATAATTAAAAATCATAGCGCTATAGATGTGATTTGGAATATTAACTTTCAGGCCAAACCGCTGTCATTAAATAAACAAGATAAATTGGCACTACAAACATTATACAAACAAAAGTACGATAAGGTTTTATACCTTGGTCAAGCAATGAAGTGGCCAGTTTTTTACCGTATCCTAAAGCTACACGCTAATGAACGTTTAGCATTGCCAGTAAAAGGGTTAAGCGAGAGGGGAATAGACCTGATTGGATCAAATGTGTTCCATCGCTATATCGGTAAAAACCGCGATGAGACACGACAATTTACCAAAAGAATGGTATCAATTCTCCCCGATATCGGCATAGAAGGAAGTGGTGAATTTAATTATGATTTGAATATTCCGAGAAAGGTAATAATAAAACAAGTTGCTGATAATTCAATATTGTTCAATCCATGCGGCACACAATCAGGTAATACATTATCTGCAGATAAATCAGATGAAATTATTAATGCACTCATTGAGCATGGCTATCAGGTGTATGTATTTGCAAGAGATGAAGTCAGAAAATGCTTAACAGAAAATGCCATAAGTAAACTTAACTTTATTTCAAGTACATCAATTATCGATGCGTGTAACGCCATTATGGATATCGGATTAACAGCGACAACGGATACATCCATCGGCCATATTTCATCGGCTTTAGGTATTAAAACCGTTATTATTAGAGCAGATGAAGCGTGGCGTGCGGATGGTGATCCCTTATCTGGAAATGCGCTAATTGCAGCAGCGGAAAATAACGGCACTATTGAAGATGTCAGCATAGACAAAATCATCAATTTAGTGCAATTACATCGCAGCAAAGAAAAATAGTAGCAGTATATTTATTCTACATAAATATTTTATTACAACGCAGATTGGTGATAGTCCCTTAACCTAAGGGGCTAGCTAGCCCCCCTGCGTTACCTGATGTATTGTTCTGCTATCTGCGCTAGCGCCTTAATTTTCATTGCTTTTTATCAAATTACGCTGCTTTAAATATGCAACAAAGTGATCATAAACAGCCTGATTAGCATATTTTTGATATCCCTGAGCGTAACAAATTTTGCGAGGATCTTTAAGTGCAGCATCAATGCACCTTGCGATATTAGACGGGCAGTTATCTATAACCAAATGATCCGGCAAAAAATCACCCAAAATTTCCGCAGGCCCACTCGGGCAGCTTGTCGCCACCACGGGTGTTTCCATGATTAAAGATTCAATCATCACCGTAGGCAACCCCTCATGGTCTGAACATAATACCGATAATTCCGCTTGCTTAAGTAAAGGGTAAGGATTAACCATAAAATTGAGAAAAACAATTCTCGAGTCAATTTTTAAGGTTTTTGCATAATCGACCAGCTCAGCCTTAAGCTCTCCTTCACCGATGATCATTAACTTAATCTCTTTATCGTCCAATAAAGCAAAAGCCTCCAATAGACGGTCAACCCTTTTTTGCGCTACTAAACGTCCAATAAAAATAAGATATCGACCATTGATTGGGTTAATTATTTGCGGGTCCTCACCTTGTCGTTGCAAGGCGCGAATATCAAAGGGGTTAACAAGATTCACCACACTACTTGCAACATTGGGTATGATGCGGTTAATAAAGTTTTGAATCCCCTTTGAGACCGTCAATACATGCCGTTTTGCTAAGGCATTTTTTAACTTCGCCCTAAAACGGTATTTTCTATACCAAGATTTATTATGGTAAGTATATTCATCGGAGTTATGGATATAAGCAATAAAACGAGGACCAGAACCCGCCGTTATTTTTATTGTTTCGCTGTGGCTAGCAATGATGGCATCAAAAGTAGAGTGTGATTCTTTTTCAGTTAACCACGCAATGAATTGATGATGAACATTTTTTAAATTCAAACCATGTACATTTTCTTGCTTGCTTAAAAATTCGACATTAATCGACGAGGCAACGGTTAATTCATGCTCATCGGTTACGGTTAATATAGTGACATGGTGTCCATGCTTAGCAATTTCTTCTGCTAAACGAATAGTCACAACCTGTACCCCTTCTATTTTTAAATCGCGGATAAAAAAACAGATATTCACAGCCCACTTCCTTGCAATAATTTTGCACGTGCTTGCATCAATTCATGCCAATCAAAGTGATTAACTGAAATGCGATCATGGCGATTTTTAGGCTGGGGGTTAAAAATAACTTGGCTACCTTTAGCCAGTGGCTTCCACTCTTCATAATTTCGTTGACTACCACCATAAATGGCCAATACAGGCGTATTCGTAGCACTAGCCATATGGACAACGGAAGTATCTGGAGTAAAACAGTAATCAGCAAAAGTTAATAACGCTAAGGTATTGTTAATACTACAGGGGGTATCAATGTAAATGAGACGTTCAGGATGACGACAACGCTGTTTTAAAGAGCGTAAAAAATCATTTTTCTCCGGCACTGGAATGAGTAGTAAATGGTCCTCGCCATTTTCCTCAGTCCAACGATTAACCAAACGCAATGCTTGCTCAAATGAGAAACAACGATTTTTCCCTGAACCAAAAAAGTTCATCGCCACTAAATAGCCTTTACTTTTTTTAGTTTGCTCAATAATCGTCTGAAATTGTTTTGTTTCCTTTGCATAGTTTGGCAAGGGAAATTTATATGCAAAATTAGGCGTATCGATAAAGAGCTTGGCAACGGCATGATAACGCTGAAAAAAATTAACATACTTCTGTTCAATATGAACATTAAAAATATTGTAGCGCTGTTTTTCATAGCCCACATAATAAGAAGCATTTAATGAGTGTAACGCTAATAGCTCTTTTTCACTAAAACCATTGCTAATATCGATAACCACATCAAACATACCCGCATATTGTCTATAACTTCTCGCGGTTTGCATACTACGTCGTGGTGACTGAATAATATTAATATGACTCACTTCGTTTAACCAAGCGGCACTCGCATTTCCCGTTATCACACTCAATTTTAAATCGGGACGATATTGACTTAAACAATCAATAAGGGCGCTACACATCACGGCATCCCCCAACTTATTATCCCAACGTAATAAACAAACTGAACGCACATCCTTAAATGCCAGTTTACTGTTTGGCTTTTTATCCCATAAAAGCGAGAATAAATTCAGTTTTATCTCTTTTTTACTATTGCGAATAAACCGCCATATTAACTTTACCGTTCTGATCATCTTGTTTCTATCCAATACGTGCAGTTAATCGGATTATTTCTATAAAGCAACTGCCAAAATAAAGATCTATTGTCTATTGTATATAATTTACAATAAACCCCTGCTATATTAGCACTTTTTAAATTTTTATTGGTAGAGAGTCTATGAAAATACTAATTATTGGCCCATCATGGATTGGTGATATGGTGATGTCTCAAGGACTATATACCACGCTCAAAGAGCAATATCCCAATTGTAGCATAGATGTAATAGCACCTAACTGGTGCAAACCCATTCTTAGTCGGATGGTGGAAATAGAAAATATTATAGAGATGCCACTAGGGCATGGTCAATTTTCTTTTTTTAAACGTCGTGAAATAGGCAAAGCTCTGATAAAAAACAATTATCAGCAAGCTTTTATATTAACCAATTCAGCCAAATCAGCCCTCATTCCATTTTTTGCTAATATCCCAAAACGTATCGGCTGGAAAGGAGAGTTTCGCTATGGGCTATTGACCGATTTGCGCACTAATCGTAAAGCATTTTCATTGATGATTGAACGCTATATTGCCCTCGCTTATCCAAAAGCCGAGATGACAGGCTCTGGGTCTATCAAAAAATTGCCCTCTCCCTCACTGTTTATTGATAAAGAGGCGCAATTAGCATGCTTTAACAAGTTCGCTTTAACCGCCAGTGAGAATATTATCGGCCTATGTCCAGGCGCTGAATTTGGTCCAGCTAAACGTTGGCCTGAAGGCCATTTTGCAACACTGGCTAAGATGTTAATTGAGCAAGGTGAGCAGGTATGGTTATTCGGTTCCGAGAAAGATAAACCGGTTACTGAACAAATAAAAGCGACGCTTTCCCCTGAACAACAAAAACAGTGTGTTGATTTAGCGGGACGTACCAACCTTATTGAAGCGGTTGATTTAATGGCGGCTTGTAATACAGTTGTTAGTAATGACTCGGGCCTCATGCATATTGCAGCAGCCGTTGGCTGTAAAGTTGTCGCCCTATATGGCTCAACATCGCCAGGCTACACCCCACCATTAACAGAAAAAGTTAAAATTTTACACACCGATATTGAATGTCGCCCATGTTTTAAAAGGGAATGTCCCCTTAAGCACCTTAAATGTTTAACGGAAATATCAGCGGATCAAGTGTTCGCAGCGATTAATGAGTTAAAGGGTTAAACTTTGATGGCTAAGAAACGCTAATTATGCTGATACGTCTATTATATACCTTGCTTATAACCTTGGCTGCGCCATTTTTTTTATATGGCTTGTATAAAAAAAAACCTAACAAACCCGCCTTCGCTGAACGCTGGGTTGAACATTTTGGTTTTACGCCGAAACTTAATGACCCAAATGGCAAGCCCATTTGGATTCATACTGTCTCGGTGGGCGAAGCCATTGCCGCAACCCCCTTTATCAAAACACTAAAAGCGAAGCACCCTAACACGCCTATTGTGGTCACCACCACCACCAGCACTGGCGCGGCAGAAATAGCAAAATTAGCGCCACTGATTGAACATCGGTATATGCCCTTAGATCTTCCCTTTGCCGTAAAGGGATTCCTAAAAGCAATTCGCCCAATGAAATTAATCATTATGGAAACCGAGCTTTGGCCCAATACTCTGCATTATGCGGCAAAATCGGGTATCCCTATTACCATCATCAATGCACGTCTATCGCAGCGTTCCTGTTCTCGCTATCAAAAATTTCAAGCTGTATTTGATTTATTGTCTAGCAATATCAAAACGATTCTTTGTCAAACGAAGGATGATGCTCAGCGCTTTGCACAATTAGGCGTTGCGCAGGAGAAAATCCATGTAACTGGATCGATAAAGTTTGATATAGAGATCACCGATGCGATAAAACAGCGCGGCATGGATTTAAGAAAAGAATTAGCCACTACACGCCCTGTCTGGATTGCCGCCAGCACGCATCATGGTGAAGATGAAAAAATAGTTGCCGCACATAAACAATTACTTGAACTGATTCCAAATGCCCTGTTAATCATTGTACCGCGCCATCCTGAGCGCTTTGATGCCGTTTATTTTATGTGCCAAGCGCAGCACCTAAAGGTCGCAAGACGAAGTCACAAAGAGCCCATTGATGTCGATACTCAGGTTTACTTGGGCGATACGATGGGGGAAATGTTAACCCTTATTGGGGCTGCCGATATCTGCTTTATGGCGGGAAGTTTATTGGGTAACGCCGTTGGCGGGCATAATGTGCTAGAGCCAGCCGCCCTTGCTAAACCGATTTTAATCGGGCCTAGTTATTTTAATTTCCAACAAATTAGTGAGCAACTAATCGCACTAGGGGCATGTACCGTCTGCCACGATAGCAGCGAGATAAGCACGCAACTCCTTACCCTATTTAACGCCCCTGACATTAGAAAAACGCAGGGAAATAATGCCCTTGCATTGGTCAATAAAAGTAAAGGGGCGGTGCAGAGGACTTTAAGTTATTTCTTATGACTGATACCCCTTTAGCAATAACAGCCAATCCTGTTCAGACCATTTAATGGCGCGTTTGTTGCGTTCTTTATTAAAAGATCGCAATAGGCGCTGTAAATTCCCCTCTTGCCAATTTTCTCCGCGCTGTTGATAGCACTTATCAAAATCGATTAACCAAACCTTGCCCAGCTCATCCAATAAAATATTATGGATATTTAAATCCGTATGGTTAACCTGTGCCGCATGCATTTTTTTTATTTGCTGACCAATATTAACGTATTCTATTTCCGTTAACGTTCGCTGTTGCAAAATGGCGACAAGATCCTGCGCATTAGCTATTTTTTCAGAAAGAAGATCCGCTTGATAACAAAAATTTCTTTTTTTCACTCGTGCTGCAATCGGGCGCGGAACATGTACGCCAGACTCAGCCAATTGATGTAAAAGATGAAATTCAGCGATACAGCGCGTTTTTTCAAGCCCCATGAAAATATAATGGTCAGAGACTATTTTGCCAAACAAACCGCCACGGCGATAATGTCGCAGTGCCCCCTGTATATTAGCTAATTGAATAAACCAGGTCGTGCCTCGCCCAGTAGCAGAACCCACAACGCATGCTTTGGTTTGCCAATAGTCAATTGAAAAACAATCACTTAAATTATCATTAATCAATTCATCATCATAAATAATATAGTTTTTGCCCTGCTGGTAACGTTGGATCATATGCTCATCTCTCAATTTTTTCTAAGTTTAGCAATCTAAATCAAAAAAATCTTTTGCTTATTGTATACTTAGCAAATGTAAACTAATCAATGAATAATGAATGGCACTATTTACTCAAGCACCTAATTCACTCTGTATTCTACGCCTCTCCGCTATTGGCGATGTTTGCCATGCTGTTGCGATGGTACAGGCGATTCAAAAACAGTGGCCAAAAACTGAGATAACTTGGATCGTTGGCAAAATCGAAGCGCAACTTGTGGCTGATCTCCCCGATATTAATATCGTTGTTTACGATAAAAAAGCTGGCCTCGCAGGCATGCGTAAAATTTGGCAACAGTTAGGCAAGCAAAAGTTTGACGCTTTGCTACATATGCAACTTGCGCTAAGAGCAAGTTTATTAACACTGGGGATCAAGGCGAAGTATAAAGTCGGTTTTAACTTTAAACGCGCTAAAGAGTTACAATGGTTGTTCACCAATAAACGCATTACAGATACCGCATCAGCACACGTTCTCGACAGCTTTTATGAATTCGCCTATTACTTAGGCATCCAGCAAACTACGCCAACGTGGAATATTCCTTTGCCGACTGCTGACATTGAGTTTGCACAGCAAATTAGCACAGACAATAAACCGCTATTTGTTATCTCTCCTGCCGCCAGTAAAGATGAACGCAACTGGCTAAGTGAACGTTATGCGGCGATTGGCGATTATGTTACGGAACAGGGCTATCAAGTGGTACTGTGCGGCTCTCCTGCACCAAGGGAAATAACACTAGGCCAACAAATCGAGCAACAGATGCGCCATCAAGTAACTAATTTGATTGCGAAAACCTCGTTAAAACAGCTGACAGCCGTGCTTAAACAAGCCGAGATCGTGCTTGCGCCAGATTCAGGCCCGGCACATATAGCAACCACTCAAGGAACCGCAGTAATCGGGTTGTATGGACACAGTAATCCCAAACGCACAGGGCCCTATTTCAGTCAACAATGGATTGTCAGTGTCTATCAACAACACGTTGAACACCAGCAGGGTAAACCGCTTGAACAGCTTCCCTGGAGTACGCGAGTCAAAGGCAGTGATATTATGGCCGACATTAGCATTAGCGCTGTCACACATAAAATCGATCAATTAATTGCTCAGCAACATCATTTAAATTAAGGGTTTTTATGAGTACCAATAAAACAACCATCGGTGTCTTAATGATTGTAAAAAATGAACAAAAGCATCTCGCTGCCTGCCTTGATTCCGTTAAAGGTTGGGTGGATGAAATTGTCATTGTAGACTCAGGTAGTGATGATAATACCGAGCAAATTGCCCGCCAATATACCGACAAATTTATTGCCCAGCATGATTGGCAAGGTTTTGGTAAACAACGCCAATTCGCGCAGCAGCAGATGAGCAGCGATTGGATACTGCCCTTAGATGCCGACGAGCGTGTATCGGATGAACTGAAAAACAGCATACTTGCAGCCGTACAAAATAATCCAAGCAATACCTGTTATTCACTTAATCGCTTAACCTATGCGCTGGGTAAATTTATCAGGCACTCAGGCTGGTATCCAGATAAAATTATCCGACTCTACCCTCGACAAGCAACACAATATAATGATGCCTTAGTACATGAAAGTGTTATTGTTCCAAAAAACTTCGAGGTGCAACACCTACAGGGTGACCTACTCCACTATACTTTCGATTCGCTAACCCAATATCGCAACAAAACCGCACTGTATATGAAGTCATGGACGGATCAAAAAGGGAAGGAAAAAAAAGTGCTTCATTAGGTAGTGCGATTGCACATGGTTTGTTTCGTTTTATAAAAATGTATATTATCAAACGCGGTTTCTTAGATGGCCGCCACGGATTATTACTTGCTATATTAAGTGCCAATACCACATTCACTCGCTATGCTGACTTATGGCTGAGAGAATATATGAAAAAACAACAGAGCAAAAAGTAGACTACTTTATGAAAAATAAAATATGCTTTATTAATACCTGTTCAGTCTGGGGCGGAGGTGAAAAGTGGCATTACACAACGGCTAAGTTTTTCTCTCAGAAATATGATATTTGCATGGTGACAAATCAGAAAAGTGAATTATATCAACGGTCTCACTCTGATATCCCTTGTTTTCCTGTAGCGATTAGCAACCTCAGCTTTTTAAATCCATATAAAATTTATCGTCTCTACCACTATTTTAAAAAAGAGCAGGTGAATAGCATTGTTTTAAACCTCCCCTCCGATGTCAAAACATCGGGTATAGCGGCGAAACTTGCTAAGGTAAAAAACATTGTTTATCGACGCGGCATGCCTAACCCCATTAAAAATAGCCTGTTAAATCGTTTTTTATTCAAACATGTGGTCACCGATATCATAGCCAACTCTCAAGAGATAAAACGCTCTCTATTGGCTAAGAACCAGGATTCTATTTCCCAAGGAAAAAATTAAGGTGATCTACAACAGCGTTAATATTGAACATTTTCCGGAAAAAATAAAACACACTAGAGAGCAAATTACTCTAGGCTGTGCAGGACGATTAGTGACGCAAAAAAACCAAATCGTACTAATAGAGATGGTCAAACAACTCGTTGCTGCGGGACTCAATATAAAACTTCTAATAGCAGGAAAAGGTGAGCTAGAAGAAAAACTCAAGCAATTAATCCTCGCATCAGGTATGCAAGAACATATCCATCTACTTGGATTTAGTCAGGATATTAATGAATTTCTAGAGCAGATTGACATTTTTGCTTTTCCTTCTCTATATGAAGGAAGTGCCAATATATTAGTAGAAGTGATGGCTAAAGGGCTCCCCTGCGTCACCTATAATCGCAGTAGCATGCCGGAAATGATAATTCATAATGAGACGGGGTTATTAGCGAACAACGACCAAGAATTTTGCGATGCGCTGAAAGCATTAATTTCATCAGCTGATTTAAGGGATAAATTGGGCTCTCAAGCACGTCAGTTTGCACGAAAAAACTTCAACAGTGATGACATTTATAAACAAATTGAAAATGTTATTGGACAATAATTTTACTTGGTATTCGCCAATTCCTTACAAAGTGAGAAAGTTATGAGCAACAAAGAGATAATCATAAATGATTTACAAGAGGCAGCCGTTGTATTGGATGCTTTTTTGCAAGATGATAAAAATATTGCCAATATCGAAAACGCCGCGAAATTAATTGCCAACGCCTTCAAAGCAGGTGGAAAAGTATTGTCATGCGGCAATGGAGGATCACACTGTGATGCCATGCATTTTGCCGAAGAGCTAACGGGTCGTTATCGAGATAATCGCCCTGGTTATCCAGGCATAGCTATTTCAGATCCAAGCCATATATCCTGTGTGAGTAATGACTTTGGCTATGATTATGTATTTTCACGTTATCTTGAAGCCGTTGGTCGTACTGGCGATGTTCTCTTTTGCCTATCCACATCAGGAAATTCCAAAAATATACTGATTGCCATTGAAGCGGCCAAGAAAAAAGGGATCGCCGTTGTCGCATTAACGGGTAAGGACGGTGGGCAGATGGCAGGCTGTGCCGATGTCGAAATTCGCGTCCCCCACTTTGGTTATGCGGATCGTATTCAAGAGATACATATTAAAGTGATTCATATTATTATTCGCCTAATCGAAATTGAAATGGCTAAATAAATTTAAATTGAATCCCAAATTACCTCACTGAGCCGTAACTTGGTTATTGGTAATCACTTGGTTATTGGTAATCACTTCGTTATTGATATAGAGATCCCGAAGCCGATTCACATCGTTATAGGTGAATGGAAGTTCGGGATCGGCTTGCGCATCACTGCTAAATAAATGGCTCGCCCGCTGCCACTGTAATCGCCGCTTGGCATCACTATTGGCGACAAAACCATCAGTAAATGCAAGACCTTCCTGAGAATAGCCCCAAAATATTTTATCATCATCCTGCGAGAGTAAGTTATTTCCGCCAAGGGTGGTATAGGTTGCGTTCGACAAGCTCAAATGATACAAAGTAGGAAAAATATCCTTGTGCGAACCCACCCTCATCGGTGAATACTGATAATCAATATGACCCAATATTTGCTGCGGCACATACAGATAAAAAGGAACTTGTGACTTACTCGCAACATCTTGTCTATTGTGCGTTTTCATAGAACGCAAACGGTGATCACCCGTCGCAACCACAATAGTATTGTCGGCTAATTCCCCCCCCTTAATATGGCTGATAAATTTCCCTAAAGCGTCGGCACCATACTGATAGGTTTGTAACATTTGCATTTGCTGTTCGGGCGACAGCTCTGTTTTTTCCTGTAAATTCAAGCTTGGTTTAACCACTTTTGGCTGATAATTATCTGGCGTTTGATATGGAGAGTGATTACCGACCGTTAATAGGCAGATAAAAACAGGTTTATCACTTTCGGCTAGGATTTTTTGTACAAACTTAAATACAAATTCATCGGGCACTCCCCAAGAGCTGGCATAGTCTGCAGCCTCTGGAAAATACTTAGCAATACTGTTTTCATCGTAAACCTTGTCAAATCCTTGCAGGGGAAGATAATTAAATAAATTGCGCCACATGCCATTACCTGCATTAACAAAGATGATTTCATATCCTGCATTTTTATAAGGAATAACCGCGCTGTCGGCCATTTTTACCTTTGCTGCCGTGGAATGACTGATATTAGGGACACTGCTGTGCACAAAGAGATTAACAATCGTGGCATTGGTATCTGATGTTTCAGCGTAAAAACGTTTAAATAAAAAATCGTTCTGAAAATGATGACGTAGGCTTGCCAATACATCATTATTTACAATGTCATCTTCATCAAGAATACTGGTTGCCATCGACTCCATCAGAGCAAAGACAACATTGGGACGGTTACTCACCAAATAAGGATTAACGGGAGTTTGTTGTTGCAACGAATCACTTTTGACAACTTGTTCAATACTCGCAAGTAACTCTTTTGCATTAACGGCTCTGAATGTGAACTGCTGCTCATAATCAGACTTAGCCCAATCTAACGCCATAAATGGATTTGGAGTAACAATATTGAGTTTTACATTGTCAGAGATATTAGCATGGTATCGTTTAAGGGGATGGCTCCCCAAGGTTCCGCGTGCAAACAGAAAAAACAGAGCAATACAGAGAAAAACCGCGCAACCTGTCAAATAAGGTCGATTTTTTTGACGACGTATTTGCTTAAGTTGCAGCTCCGTGACCAAGCTTTTTTTAGTTAAATAAGTAAACAAAAAGCTGATCAGCACACTAAAACTAAGCCCCAACATAACCGGGTAATCTGTCCAGATACTATCAATAACAGCGGAAGTATCATCATCAAAAAGCCCAAAAATAAAGAGATCAATATAATTGCCGTAGGTTTGATAATAATAAAAGTTAACGATCGAAAAGAGACAAATAAGAAAATAGATCAGAGCACTAAAGGCAAGCGAAAAGCGTAGATACAGATTAAAAAATCGTTCTGATTTAGCCGTCACTAAGCCAATTAAAAGAGGAAGAGAAAAAGCGATACAAATGACTTTTAAATCAAATCGTAGCCCCCTTAGCGCCATTAGGGGTAAATCATTGATATAGGCAAGTAAAGTAGCGCTATCAGCAATTTTATACAGAAAAAACAAGCGAAACGCCGATAGAAACAAGATAGATAATAAAACTTGAATAAAAATCAGTCGTATTAGCCTGTAAAAATTGCACTGAAACATCACTACTCCATCGGGAAAATAAATAGCCTAAGGTTACTTATAAAATGATCGATACCATTGCACAAAAGCTTCCACGCCTTCAGCAACGCCCACCTTAGGCTGATAGCCAGTCACATTAAAGAGATCGCGTGTATCGGCATAGGTTTGATAAACATCCCCGGCCTGCATTGGCATAAAGTTTTTCTTCGCCTGCATTGTCAGTGAAGTTTCTAATGCGCTGACAAAATCCATTAATTTAACGGGATTGCCATTACCTATGTTATAAACGGCATAGGGAGCCGAGCTCGTTGCAGGCGAGCCAGTTTCCACTGTCCAATCACTATTTTTGGTCGGTATAACATCTTGAATGCGCATAATACCCTCAACAATATCATCGATATAGGTAAAATCACGGCGCATATCCCCCTGATTATAAATATCAATCACATCACCATTGACTATTTTTTGGGTGAATTTAAATAGCGCCATATCAGGTCGTCCCCACGGGCCATAAACAGTGAAGAACCGTAATCCTGTAGTAGGCACATCATATAAATGTGAGTAAGTGTGCGCCATTAATTCATTGGATTTTTTAGTCGCAGCATAGAGTGAAATAGGATGATCCACTGAATCACTGGTCGCAAATGGCACCTTACCATTTAACCCATAAACTGAACTCGATGAGGCATAAATTAAATGCTTCACTTTATGATGGCGGCAACCTTCCAATACATTTAAATGTCCCACTAAGTTACTATCGGCATAGGCTAAGGGATTATCGATGGAGTAACGAACGCCAGCCTGCGCGGCGAGGTGAATAACGCGATCAAATTGATGCGTAGCAAAAAGAGCAGGCATGCCTTCTCTATCAGCTAAATCTAATTTAATAAAAGTAAATAGGGGATGTTCAATCCGCTGTAAACGCGCGGTTTTTAAGCTAACATCATAATAATCGTTTAGATTATCAATGCCGATAACCTCATGCCCTGCAGCAGTCAACCGTTCAACAACCGCACTTCCAATAAAACCTGCCGCACCTGTTACTAAATATTTCATAATAAGCCTATCTCGTTAACATCTAAATCTAGGGCACAACAGTCTTTATTTGCCACCCAGTCGAATTACTTATATCCATGTTAGCGCAGTATAAGCCCTATCGTAAAAATCTAAAAGGTATAAGCATTTTATTAGCAATGACCATCATATTATGCGAATGGAGATAACTAAATTGGCAAAAAATAAATGGATAGATATAAAAAAACCGCTTAAAAAAGCGGTTTTTTATGGTCACTAGAATCGCTTATTTCCAAGCTTTCCAAGTATTAATTAGACCATTTGTTGAGCTATCGTGGCTTGCAACGTCATCTGCTGTATTCAATTCAGGCAGAATTTGTCCCGCAAGTTGTTTACCCAGTTCCACACCCCATTGGTCAAATGAGAAGATATTCCAAATAATACCTTGCGCGAATATTTTTTGCTCATACATCGCAATTAATTGGCCTAATGTTGTTGGCGTAATTTGCTTCACTAAAATAGAGTTAGTTGGTTTGTTACCAACAAACACTTTAGAAGGTACTAAATGCGCCACATCCGCCGCAGCTTTACCTGCCGCTGCAAATTCAGCTTCCACTTGTGCTTGGCTTTTACCAAAGGCTAACGCTTCTGTTTGTGCAAAGAAATTAGATAGCAGTTTAGTATGGTGATCGCCAGTCGGGTTATGGCTTATCGCTGGTGCAATAAAGTCACAAGGAATTAATTTAGTGCCTTGATGAATTAATTGATAGAAAGCGTGTTGGCCATTTGTACCCGGCTCACCCCAGATGATTGGACCCGTTTGATAATCAACCACATCGCCATTGCGATCCACTGATTTACCATTTGACTCCATATTACCCTGTTGGAAATAAGCAGGGAAACGGTGCATATATTGGTCATAAGGCAGAATAGTTTCAGATTCTGCGCCGTAGAAGTTGTTATACCAAATACCAATAACTGCTAAAATAACCGGAATGTTGTTGGCAAAATCAGTCTCAGCAAAGTGTTTATCCATGTCATGAGCACCAGCAAGTAGATCTGCATAATTATCATAACCAATGGTCAATGCGATTGATAAACCAATTGCAGACCAAATTGAATAACGACCACCTACCCAATCCCAGAATTCAAACATGTTATCAACATCGATACCAAATTCCGTAACCGATTTTGCATTAGTTGATAGTGCAGCAAAATGTTTAGCAACAAAGGCTTCATCCTGCGCAAAATTTAAGAACCAATCACGTGCGCTGTGTGCATTGGTCATTGTCTCTTGCGTGGTAAATGTTTTTGAAGCAATTAAGAATAGTGTGGTTTCAGGATCCAGTTTCGCTAACGTCTCAACGATGTGCGTACCATCTACATTCGATACAAAATGTGCTTCGATGCCATCTACTTTATAGGCACGAAGTGCTTCAGTTACCATGAATGGGCCTAAGTCAGAACCACCGATGCCGATATTAACGATATCTGTAATACGTTTACCCGTGTAACCTTTCCATTCACCTGAATGTACTTTCGCACAGAATGCTTTCATTTTTTCCTGAACAGCGTTCACTTTTGGCATAACATCTTCGCCATCAACCATAACGGGAGTGTTACTACGGTTACGAAGCGCCGTATGTAAAACAGCACGGTCTTCAGTCACATTGATTTTGTCACCCGCGAACTGTGCTTTAATCGCACCTTTAAGATCCACTTCTTCAGCAAGTTGCAACAGTTTTGCAAAAATCTCTTTAGTGATTAAGTTCTTAGAAAAATCGACTAAAATCTCATCGTTAAACTGACAAGAAAATGCCTTAAAACGGTCTGCATCATTAGCAAAAAGTGTCGCCATTTGCATATCAGAATTAGCATCAAATAGAGCTTGTAATTCAGACCATGCCGCTGTTTTCGTTGGATTGATATTTTTTAGCATTGTTGTATCCCAAAAGTTATGTTTAGAAACTTGATTCACAATAACGAATAGCTTTTTAACTCATTAATTAGAGCTATTACTAAATTCATTGAATGGCATGATTATAACGTAAAAATTTTGACTTGCATCGCACAAAAATTTAATTTAAATCAACAATAGCGCTATCAGCGGGTAGCAATTGCCAAATAATGGCCAATATAACAATAAATATCCCCTTTTTTATAAAATAAGGTATCATCTTCGATCTCATTTAAGCGCCTTAAATTAGTATAAAATAAGAGAGAAATATGAGTAACACACAAGAAAACACCACTCATTTTGGCTTTAAGACGGTTCAGGAAAACCAAAAAGCTGAGCTAGTTGCCGATGTATTCCACTCTGTTGCGGCTAAGTACGACCTGATGAATGATGTTTTATCGATGGGTATCCACCGCATATGGAAGCGATTTACAATTGATTGTTCTGGTATTCGTCAAGGCCAAAAGGTATTAGATTTAGCCGGTGGAACAGGCGACTTAACGGCAAAGTTTTCCCGTATTGTCGGTAAAAATGGTCACGTTGTTTTAGCGGATATCAATGAATCAATGCTTAAAGTTGGCCGTAGCAAATTACGTGACCTTGGTATTGTCGGCAATGTTAATTATGTACAGGCCAACGCAGAAGAACTTCCTTTTCCCGATAACCATTTTGATTTGGTCACCATTGCCTTTGGTTTACGTAATGTCACCGATAAGGATAAAGCATTAGCTTCTATCTATCGCGTCTTAAAACCCGGTGGCCGTTTATTAGTGCTCGAGTTTTCCAAGCCACTATATAAGCCTGTTAGTAAATTTTACGATTTCTATTCTTTTAATATCCTCCCAAAATTGGGCAAATTATTTGCTAATGATAGTGATAGTTATCAATATCTTGCAGAAAGTATTCGCATGCATCCAAATCAGGATACACTAAAAGAGATGATGGAAAATGTCGGCTTTGAAGGAAGTGAATACTTTAATTTAAGCGCGGGCATCGTGGCGCTTCACCGTGGATATAAATACTAGATAACGCCCTACTTACAAAACAGAGATAACTATGCCATTAGATAACTTATTTTGCGGATTACTTGAAACAGCGGTCAATAAAATACATCAACTTGATGCCTGTGCTGAACAACGCCGTAAGCAACTTGATGGGACCATTTTCTCTGTCTTGATTAAAGAGCTAAATAAACCTCTATATTTTGTGATTAGTGCACAACAAATCGATATATTAAGCCAATTTGAAGGAACTATAGACTGTTCTATCAACGTAAATATATCCGCTTTACCCGAGCTTCAGAATAACCTTCAACTTACCCACTTAATTAAAACAGAACAGTTAGAAGTACAAGGAGATATAAAACTTGTCCAGCAGTTCGCTCAGCTATTAACTGAAATGAATATTGATTGGGAAGAGTTTCTGTCAACGAAAGTCGGTGATGTACTCGCACATAAAATTTGTTATCACTTAAAATCAGCCAAGCAAGATATTAATCAACAACTCATTAAATTACAGTCTCACGGCGCGCAAATTGTTACTGAAGAGTTAAAAATAGCCCCTGGTCCATTACAGGTAGCCTATTTTTGCGATCAAGTCAGTGACGTTGAAAAACAGTGTGCACAACTTGAAGCCCGTTTAAAACGTTGTACTGAAAAATTTAACGGAACGGTTAATGATTAAACTAAAAGAGATTTCACGACTATATCAAATCAATAAAACCATCATTGAATATGGATTAATTGAATTAATAACCAAAGAGCATATTCCCCTTAGTTACCGCTTATTCCGAGTGGCGCTATTTTGGCTACGCAACAAGCACAAAGAGAAAGAAATAGCTCAACGATTACGCTTAGCACTTCAATCTCTTGGACCTATTTATATAAAACTGGGTCAGATGCTCTCAACTCGACGAGATTATTGCCACCAGCCTATGCCGATCAACTTGCTTATTTGCAAGATAATGTTCCCCCCTTTGCAGGGGAATTGGCGATTAAAGAGATTGAATCTTCATTAGGAAAAAGCATTGAAGAGCTCTTCATTGATTTTGATATTGAAGCACTGGCCTCTGCATCAATCGCACAGGTACATACCGCTATTCTTCGTGAAGATAACCGTGAAGTGGTTATAAAAGTGATCCGCCCCGACATTGAAAAAACCATCAAAGCGGATCTACAGTTAATGAAATGGCTTGCCCAACTCATGCAACGCTTCATAAAAGAAGCGGAACGACTTCGTCCCGTTGAAGTAGTGCAAGAATATGAAAAAACCATATTAGATGAACTTGATTTAATGCGCGAAGGCGCTAATGCGATTCAACTTAGGCGCAATTTTTTAGACTCAAAGTTACTCTATGTACCTGAGATTTATCCCGACTACTGCACCAAAAAAGTGCTAGTGATGGAACGTATCTATGGTATCCCGGTTTCCGACATAAAATCATTACAAGCACAGGGCACTAATCTTAAACTGCTTGCTGAACGGGGGGTAGAAGCCTTTTTCACACAGGTGTTTAGAGACAGCTTTTTCCATGCGGACATGCATCCCGGTAATGTCTTTGTCTCCTATGAACATCCAGAAGATCCGCTCTGGATTGGTATTGATTGTGGCATTGTGGGTACACTTAATAATGAAGATAAACGCTACCTTGCTGAAAATTTCTTAGCCTTTTTCAATCGCGACTACCGCCAAGTGGCACAATTACACGTCGATTCGGGTTGGGTACCAGCAGATACCCCCGTAGAAGAGTTTGAATTTGCTATTCGTGCTGTTTGTGAGCCTATTTTTGAAAAGCCACTCGCAGAAATCTCATTTGCACAGGTGTTAATTAATCTATTCAACACTGCGCGACGCTATAATATGAAAGTGCAACCACAATTAGTCTTGTTGCAAAAAACATTACTCTACATTGAAGGCTTAGGCAGACAGTTATATCCACAATTAGATTTATGGGACACCGCAAAACCCTTCCTCGAGAATTGGATGAAAGAGCAGATAAGCCCTGCAAAATTACTCAAATCAATTCAGCTAAAAGCCCCTTTTTGGCTAGAAAAATTGCCAGAAATTCCTGAGCTGATTCATCAACATTTATCACAAACAAAATCGCAACAAAAACAGCTGCAGTTGTTAACGGAATCGCTCAATAAACAACTGCATAAAAAGCAAAAGAACAATTTTTATATTGCAGTCAGCATCGCCTTAACCATAGTAACTACCTTGGCGTATTTACTGTCAGATCAAAATCTTGCATTAGTAACAGCAGTTCCAACTGTTTTTGCTTGGTTAATCACTTGGCACCATTCCAATAAGTTGTAAACTTTGTTATAACGCATTACAACTTGTTAACTATTTAATTCAAATATAATCATCGAGGATAAATATTATGGGCGGCATCGGCATTTGGCAATTAATCATTATCGCAGTTATTGTAGTTTTACTTTTTGGCACCAAAAAATTACGTGGCATAGGAAGTGATTTAGGAGGTGCAATTAAGGGCTTTAAAAAAGCGATGAGTGAAGAAGAAAGCGCCGCTAAGGAAGTTGAAAATAAAAGTACTGAGCAACAATTAAAAACAGAGCATAAAACAGATACAAAAGAAAAACAGAAAGAGCAGGAATAATTTTCTCATAAAAGGTTCAAATTAAATGTTTGATATTGGTTTTTGGGAACTGGTTGTTATTTCCGTTATTGGTTTGATTGTTCTTGGCCCAGAACGTCTACCAACGGCTATTCGTAGTGTGGTCAAATGGATAAACACTGCCAAAAGTATGGCTAATTCGGTCAAAAGTGATATTTCACATGAACTGAAATTGCATGAGATGAATGAAAATATGATAAAAGCCAGTAAAAATGGGCTGCATAATCTCGATCCCGAACTGCAACAATCCATTGATGAAATGAAACAAGCTGCTAAAGATTTGAGTCGCCCTTATCAAAGTGACGGTGAAACACTTAGCGAAACAACTAAGAGTGATCCAAGCCAAATCAAAACCGAGGGTAAAAGTGAATGAGCACTCAACAAAATGACCATGCAAATTCACAGCATAGTTTACCGCTAATCTCTCACTTATTAGAGTTACGTGATCGATTATTACGCATTGTCGCTGTCGTGATGGTGATATTTCTAAGCTTGGTCTATTTTTCTAACGATATCTACCACTACCTTGCTATTCCACTAACGAGCCAACTACCTGAAGGCTCCAGCATGATCGCAACGGGAGTTGCTACCCCTTTCTTCACACCAATAAAACTGACTATTGTCATCTCAATTTTTATTGCGATACCTGTGATCCTCTATCAAATATGGGCTTTTGTTGCACCGGGCTTGTATAAACATGAACGTAAATTGGTAGCCCCTTTGGTGGTAACCAGTGCCCTACTTTTCTATTTAGGTATGGTCTTTTCTTACTATGTTGTTTTTCCCTTGGTATTCTCATTCTTTACTAGCACCGCACCGGAAGGTGTCACCATCGCAACTGATATCAGCAGTTATCTCGACTTTGTATTAAAACTATTTTTTGCCTTTGGTTTAGCCTTTGAAATCCCCATTGCCACGCTATTATTATGCTGGACTGGTGCGACAACCCCTAAAAAATTAAAAGAAAAAAGACCTTACATTGTCGTCACTGCTTTTGTCATTGGTATGCTGTTAACGCCTCCAGATGTTATTTCCCAAACGTTACTCGCGGTGCCGATGTTAATATTATTTGAACTTGGTCTACTGTTTGCTCGTTTTTATGTTCCAAAAGAAGAGCAGATAGAAGAACAACAAACGCCAGAGTAGAACAAAAATCATGATAGATATCGGTGTCAATCTGACCAATAAACGTTTCCAAAACGATCTCCATGAGGTGATTGATAATGCAAAACAGGCGGGATTATCTGCACTGATCATCACGGGAACGGATATTGAAAGTAGCGAAAAAGCGATTGCATTAGCACAAACTGAACAGGATTTTCTCTTTTGCACCGTCGGCATTCACCCCCATGATGCCAGTAACTTTGATAGCCACAGCCTTGCTAAGCTTGCCCAATTAGCTGAAAATCCACAGGTTAAAGCGATTGGTGAATGCGGTTTAGATTTTAATCGTAATTATTCAACCCCAGCAGAGCAGGAGTATGCCTTTGTGCAACAACTGGAATTGGCGGTGCAATTACAACTGCCCGTTTTTATGCACGAACGCGATGCTAATGCCCGTTTTATCGAATTATTAACACCCTATCGGCAGCAACTTCCCCATGCAGTACTACACTGTTTTACAGGCAATGAAACTGAATTAGAGCGCTGCTTAGCATTAGATTTACACATCGGTATTACCGGTTGGATTTGCGATGAACGTCGTGGCAGTGAGCTATTCGACTTAGTAAAGTTAATTCCAGATAATCGTTTGCTGATCGAAACGGATGCCCCCTATCTGTTACCAAGAAGTATGCGGCCTAAACCAAAATCAAGTCGCAATGAACCTAAATATCTCCCTTATATTGCACAAACGATTGCTTTGGCGCGTCAACAATCTGTACAAACGGTTATCCGAAACACACAAAAAAATAGCCAAGCATTTTTTAATTTACCCCTTTGATAGGAGTCGCAATGACACTTTCTCAACAATTCCCCGCTCGTCGTTTACGTCGTTTACGTAAACATGACTTTTCACGACGTTTGGTGGCAGAAAATCAACTTAGCGTTAATGATCTTATCTATCCGATGTTTGTTATTGAAGGCGAAAATCGCCGTGAAGCAATTGCCTCCATGCCCGGTATTGAACGTTTATCATTAGATCAATTAGTCACAGAAGCAAAACAACTCGTTGAATTAGGTATTCCTGCCATCGCCCTATTCCCTGTTGTGCCAGAAGATCTTAAAAGTGAAATGGCAGAAGAGGCCTATAATAGCGCGGGCCTAGCACAACGAGCAGTTATCTCTATTAAAGAAGCCTGTCCCGAACTCGGTGTCATAACCGATGTCGCCCTTGATCCCTTTACCACTCACGGACAAGATGGCATCATTAATGGCGATGGTTATGTGCTCAATGATATCACCACCGAAATACTGGTCAAACAAGCCCTTTCCCATGCACAAGCGGGTGCCGATATTGTCGCACCTTCAGATATGATGGATGGACGGATTGGTGCAATCCGTGAGGCACTTGAAAACGCAGGTTACATCAATACACAAATCATGGCCTATAGTGCCAAGTATGCATCCAATTATTACGGCCCATTTCGCGACGCAGTCGGTAGCGCAGGCAATTTAAAGGGCGCTAATAAATCTACCTATCAAATGGATCCAGCTAACAGTGATGAAGCTATTCATGAGGTTGCTCTTGATATTCAAGAAGGTGCCGATATGGTGATGGTTAAACCCGGCATGCCCTATCTCGATATTGTCCGCCGTGTCAAAACAGAGCTAAAAGTACCGACCTTTGCCTATCAAGTCAGTGGTGAATATGCAATGCATAAAGCCGCTATTGCTAATGGTTGGCTAAAGGAAAAAGAGACGGTTTTGGAATCACTACTCTGCTTTAAACGAGCGGGCGCAGATGGCATTTTGACCTATTTTGCCAAGCAGGTTGCTATCTGGCTAAAGGAAGATAATAAGTAAGAATAGATAAGTCAGCGGCAAATTTATGGTATCGCCGCTGACTTATTATTATACCAATTCCGGTAAGTATGTGATCTAGATTTTGCGCAGGAAAAACAGCTTAATTCAAGGCGTAATTTGACGTAAATGGTTATTCCCTTTGCGAAAAATACAACGCAGCAGTAAGTTGTTTTAACCAGTAAAATAGATCAGCTATTTATCGGAATTGGTATTAGGTACTTGATTTAAGTACATCGACATAGACTTTCAAACTTTGTCCTGGATGAATATATTTTTTATTGGCCAACTGATTCCAGCGCACTAAATCCGAAGTGCTGACATTAAACTTCATGGCAATGGCGTGTAATGAGTCCCCCGAGCGCACCTTATAGGTAATAGAGCGGGTAGTTTTATTGGTTTTTTTACTTTTAGTTGCAGCGACTGCGGTTTGCCAAATAGTCAGCTGTTTACCCAAACGTAACGTTTTCGTGCTACTTATCTTATTCCATTGGGCAATCTCTTTCGTTGTTACATTATAGCGGCGGCTGATATCCCAAAGGGTATCCCCCTCTACGACAGTATGCTCAACCTTGCGTTTACCCTGCCGACTTTTATTTTTTTCCCGGGCAAAACGTTGCGCCTGTGTATAAATATAATCTCCTTCCTGGGCACTGGAAACAGGGATGAGTAGTGCTTGGCCAATTTTAATAAAAGAACTATCGAGATTATTTATCTGTTTTAATACCCGTTGGGTGGTCGCATGGTTCTTAGCAATAACACTTAAACTATCGCCTTTGCGCACTTTATAGCGCTGCCATTGAATACGCTTGCTTTTATCAATGGCACTTAACTGTTCATTAAACTGCTCTTCGATAACGGTAGGTATCAATAATTTATGAGGTCCGTCAGGAGAGGTCGCCCAGTGGTTAAAAGCGGGGTTTAGCAGTTGAATTTCTGCAACCGATAACTCAGCGAGCTCTGCTGCATAGGCTAAATCAAGCTGCGACCCAGTATCGACATAACTCAGTACCTGTTGATTAGCAATAAAAGGCAATTCCACACCATATTTTTCGTGATTACGCAAAATATCGACGAGGGCTAATAATTTCGGGACATAATTTTCGGTTTCGCGTGGTAAAGAGAGTTGCCAATAATCTGTCGCTTTATTTTTTCTTTGATTGCTGCGCACGGCGTTACGAACACGACCTTCACCAGAATTATAAGCAGCAAGCGCATGTAGCCAATCATTATCTAAAAAGTTATACAGGAACTCCATATAACTTAGAGCAGCATCGGTAGAGGCATAAACATCACGACGCCCGTCGTACCACCAATCTTGTTGTAGTCCAAATCGTTCACCGGTAATGGGCATAAATTGCCATAAACCTGATGCACGACTGGGTGAATAGGCGAAGGGGTCAAAGGTGCTTTCAACCACGGGTAATAATGCTAAATCAAGGGGGAGGTTATTCGCTTCGATTTGTTCGACAATCAGATACAAAAATGGCTCTGCCCGTTTTGATACCTGCTTTAAGTAGTTAGGGTGTTTTAAATAATAATCTCGCTGTTCTGCAATACGGCTATTATCAGGCACTTCAAACTGAAAACCATTAGCCAGTTTACGCCAAATATTTTTATAATTTGCGGCGTTATTTTCTTCCTCATTTAACACTTGTACATTTTCTGTTAAATGGCTTAGCCCTTCTTCAAACTCAATATCTTGCATCTGTTTTTCTGCAAGCTCTTCATTTCTATCGGAAAGAGTGGACGTATTACTTTCACTAGCAATATTGCTATTTTGGGTTGTTTGGCAAGCGCTTAAAAATAACACCGCAAAAAAAAGACAATAAAATTTCATAAAAGGACCGTTTGCAAAAATGAAGGGGCGTAGCTTACCGTAAAAGAGAGAACAATTCATTATCACAGGCGATCCTTTCCGTTAAATTTTTAGCCATTTTTCTTTAATAGCGATCCTTGTATTGACGCAATGCCCTAAAAGTCGCAAGGGGATCATTTAGTTCCATATGCAAGCAGTTTTGCAAGCCATTGATAAGTGAAGGTTCTTGACAACGCAAAAAAGGATTAATGGCTTTTTCACGGGCGATAGTGGTAGGTATTGTTGGCACGCCTTGTTGGCGTAATTTACTCACCTGTTGGATATAATTAAGTAATTCTTTATTTTTTGGCTCTACTTGTAATGCAAAAATAAGGTTACTCTGTGTATATTCGTGGGCGCAATAAACTTTCGTCTCATCATTTAGCTCAAGCAAACGCATTAGGGAATCTAACATCTGCTCATGTGTCCCTTCAAAAACCCGTCCACATCCCCCCGAAAAGAGTGTATCGCCACAAAATAATAGGGACTCATTATAATAGGCAACATGATCAAGCGTATGACCAGGCACCTCCATCACCGAAAGTGTTAAACGCCCCTCAAAGAAGGTTAATGAACTGCCCTGTGAAACTAATATCGATTGGTCGAATAACGCCGCTTTACTATAGAGTAAAACCTCACTATCACTCGTTGCGACTATTTGTTTAACGCCACCAATATGATCATGATGATGATGTGTGATTAAAATAGCATCCACGATTAACTGCTGCGCGGCTAAAATCTCTAAAACAGGCTGTGCATCACCAGGGTCTACAACAATACAATGCGGACTTTGACTATCTTTAATAAGCCAAATATAGTTATCATTAAACGCCTGAATGGTGAGAATATTGATCATGACAGATTCCTAAACTATGTAATTTTCGGTGAACAAGCTATGAAGAGAGCGAAAACAACACGCATATTAACCTCGATTGATGATTGGCAACAGTTACCTAACGGCAATAAACTACTTTATCAAACTCAGCTGCATATTGATAACCATCTGCCTAAATGCTTCGGCTCTCACCTTTTAAAATTAGGACAATTAAGTTGCCAACTTAATACTAGCCGCTCACCAATTCCCCATCAAATTAGCTGTGCGGCAAACGGTAACGCGGTTACCCTAATAGCAGATTTACATCAACTACCTTTTCAAGACTGTAGTATCGACCTCTGTGTGCTTGCCCATGAACTTGATTTCTCCAGCGATCCCCACCAATTACTGCGTGAAATCGATCGCGTGTTAGCCTTAGATGGCACACTCATAATAAGTGGTTATAACCCAATTAGCCTATTTGGATTACGCACCTTAGTGACCGAAAAAAAATCCCAAAGAGCACGACTCTTTTTCCCAAACAGGGTCATTGACTGGCTACATTTGTTAGGCTTTGAAATCAAACAAAAACAACACTTTGATTTTATTGCTAATGGTGAAGATGGCCAACTCTCCGCATATATTGAAAAAATAGGCCAGCAATTTTTACCCTATTTATGTAGTGTCTATTTTATCATTGCCAAAAAACAGAGCATCCCAATGACCCCAATTAAATCACATTTTGAATTTAAAAAAACAATCATCGCCGAACAAGCCGCCGTCACACGACAGCGTTAGCCATCATATCCGACATCTTCTTGGCTTGGGTTATCCTCTGCAGCCTGCCTTGCTAACTCATCACAGCGTTCGTTTTCTGGGTGTCCTGAATGCCCCTTGACCCAATGCCAAGTAATTTGATGTTTTTCCTGTGCAGCATCAAGCGCCTTCCATAAATCAACATTTTTAACCGGTGCTTTAGCAGCGGTTTTCCAGCCTCTTTTTTTCCAATTGTGGATCCATTGCGTGATACCTTGGCGCACATATTGGCTATCTGTTGTAATATCAACAACACATTGCTCTGTTAAGGATTCTAACCCTTTTATACAAGCTAGCATCTCCATACGATTATTGGTTGTGCGTAAAAAACCCTCGGCGAGTTCACGACGGTGTTGCTTGTAAATTAAAATAGCACCATAACCACCCGGTCCTGGATTTCCTAAACATGAACCATCTGTATAAAGTTGGATTTTTTTCATTATGACCATCGCAAAATTTGTTAAACTCAATTCTTTAGCAACTATAAATAGAGATCAACATGAACACAAGTAAACTCATTCGCCAAGTCGTGTTAGATACAGAAACCACTGGGATGAATAAGGATGGAATGATTTACCGAGGTCACCGAATTATCGAGATCGGTTGCGTTGAACTTATTAATAGACGATTAACTGGGCGTCATTTTCATGTTTACATCAATCCAGGACAAGCCGTCGATCCCGAAGCGATCACCGTACATGGTATCACAGATGAATTCTTACAAGACAAACCCACCTTTACTGAGATTGCAGATGATTTTATCGATTTTATTAAAGGTGCTGATTTAGTTATTCATAACGCCCCCTTTGATGTCAGTTTTATGGATCAAGAGTTCCGTTTTTTAAATAAAAAGACACAAACCACTGAAGAAATGTCAACCGTGACCGATACTTTAGTGATGGCAAAAAAATTATTTCCAGGGAAACGAAATAATCTTGATGCATTATGTGACCGTTACGGCATAGACAATAAACATCGTGTATTACATGGTGCATTATTAGATGCGGAAATATTAGCAGATGTCTACCTACTAATGACGGGTGGGCAAACCAAGCTAAATCTTTCAACTTCCAGTGTTAATGATAGTGATACAACACGTCGACCACGGCAAGTTCAATCACCATTAACCATTATTTGTGCCACGGATGAAGAAAATGAAGCGCATCAAAAACGTTTAGATATCATTGATAAATCAGGGAGTTGCTTGTGGCGAAAATAATGACAAAGGGCATTTTTAGTTTACTACTATTATTCACATCATGCTTTTCATTGGCGCACAGCGTTTATGCCCCCAATGATATTCCCCTATTAGATAACCGCTTTAGAATTGACCCCAATGCCGAACAAGTCACTTTTATACTTAACCATTCACACGGCCCGCAACGCGTTGTCTTAGTTCGTCCCGATGGCAGCAAGCTCTATCAACGCCGTAGCCCTGAATCTGTTGCTTGGGTAAGCACTAAAACAACCGATATTATTACCATTGATAATCCCATGCCCGGCCCTTGGCAAGCAATTGCTAAATTAGATGGCGATAATCGCATTAAAATACTCAGTAAAGTTGAATTAAAAACGTCAAAATTACCGTTAAAATTATATAGCCGAGAATATATAACCACCTACGCCTCTCTCTACCATGAGGGGAAAGTGATGAGAGATGAGCATTATCTCGATGGCGCAAAACTATCTATTTCACTGGTCGGTAATGCGATTAAGCAACTGACATTATACCAAGATGACGGTAAAGGGTACGATGCCCTCCCTTTCGATGGCGAATTAACCGCGCGCGTATTTATTGACTTAGTGCCGGATCGTTATCTATTAAATATTAAAACGAAAAATGATGTATTTATTCGTAACAATAACTATGATGCAGTAGTTTTTCCACAGCCTATCATACAAAAAGTTAATCTCCCCTATGCCGGCGACAAAACCATCTCCCTCGAATATGAGATTGATACAACGGAGATAGATGCGCAATCGGTCATTATCAACGGCATCATTACAAATATGAAAAACGAAGTTGTTGCACAGGTTATTGCAGATAAAAATGATATGAGTGAGAATAAATTACACTATACAAGCCAAGAGATGGAATACGACCGTTTACTCCTCAAAACAGAAGTATTTGCAACGACAGTGGCAGGTAGAGAAATTGAATTACAATTAGCCGATGCAGCCTTTGAGCTCTTCCCGATGATCGTCGAGCCCTCCCTCTCGCCAACTGTTGTTATAGAAGAAACCGAGTTAATCATTCCTGAAGAAACCTCCATATGGAGTAACGTTTGGGTTATTACTGGAATAATCGTCAGCATATTACTCATTGTCATGTTGTTAATATTCTTTGTGATACGCCGGATAATCAAAAAAAAGCAAGCATCAATACAGTTGAATATTGATAATGATTTATTTGCCCCCGTTAATTTAAATGATAAATAGCAATGCACTGCTTAAAAAAACGACGCAAAAATTAGCACAATAGATAAAACGAACTAAATTTGAATACAAAATAAGCGGTTGATTCACTTAAGCTGTAAATAATAGTTTTTTTTTGTTTTTCCTTATTGACTCAGCAAAGGCAACTCCGTATTATCTGCGCCTCAACAGAGGTGGTCTTAAACACTGCCGATGCTAACTGGAGTGGTAGTTCAGTTGGTTAGAATACCGGCCTGTCACGCCGGGGGTCGCGGGTTCAAGTCCCGTCCACTCCGCCAATCATCTTAAGATGATGGTGAAAGTTAGCAAAATGTTGAACTGATGATTATCACGTGGAGTGGTAGTTCAGTTGGTTAGAATACCGGCCTGTCACGCCGGGGGTCGCGGGTTCAAGTCCCGTCCACTCCGCCAACATCGATAATTATCAAAGCTTGACTGTAATACACTCGTGGAGTGGTAGTTCAGTTGGTTAGAATACCGGCCTGTCACGCCGGGGGTCGCGGGTTCAAGTCCCGTCCACTCCGCCAACAGTATTATGTATCAAGTAGATGTACTATTTATCTGTAGCCAACAGATAAATGAAGAAAGCTGTAACACACTCGTGGAGTGGTAGTTCAGTTGGTTAGAATACCGGCCTGTCACGCCGGGGGTCGCGGGTTCAAGTCCCGTCCACTCCGCCAACTTCATCCTTGGATGAAAAGAACGATGTGTATAACAGTCAGACTATAATGTGAGTTATAGAATAAAAAGATTTTCGCGGAGTGGTAGTTCAGTTGGTTAGAATACCGGCCTGTCACGCCGGGGGTCGCGGGTTCAAGTCCCGTCCACTCCGCCAATATTCTTTTATTATTCAACATCTAGCTTTAAATATTCAAGTAAAAATCCCTCTATCGACAATGTTAGTTATTAATTCGCAGACTAAATACTGTATTGCGCCATTATTATTATATCTTGATACCTGTTTTCAAAGAATCGAGCTCTTTTTTTCACTCCCTCTATTTCAAAACTACACTTTTCATATAATTTAATAGCAATTTCATTATCAGAAAACACTTCCAGTTCTAGACGTTTTAACTCTTGACTCCACGCGTGGGCAATCGTTTTTTTCAGCAGATCAGTTCCGATCCCTAAGCCGCGAAAATCGGATACAATCCCCATCCCAAGGTGCCCAACATGGGTCATTGTATTTCGCTCTAATGGAATAATATCAGCCCACCCAATTACTTTTTCGTTGTGTATGGCAATATACTGAGCATGATTATTTTCGATATTATTGAGAACAAAGTTCTCCATTTTTTCATAGGGAGGAGGTGTTGTGGTAAGGAGATAAACCCCTTCGCTAGCCACATTACATAGAGCATCATAAAAACCTCGGATATCTTTGTGTTCTATTTGCCTAATTTCAATACTCATCTCAATTCCTTGGGGTTAACAGGTCATTATGTTAATTGTCGCCTAATAATATCAATCCGTATAAGTATCGGATCTATCTTGTTGGTATAATAGGTAGCAGCGTTGCATTCAATCGTAATAGTCTGCTATCACGATTGAATGGAATTGGTAGCAGTCGTAGCTACAAAAATTTAGTACAATTTCTGCCCTGACACTTCGCTCCGTATAAAGCTTTATCTGCCCGGGAGATGATACTTTCAGGTTCATCTCCCACTTGATAAAGACTGATACCACAACTACTTGTCATGTGGCCAATAACGGGAAACTGATGGCAATCGATCTGCTCGCGGATATTTTCAGCAAGCTTTAGTATCCCATTTTGATCTATTTCCGGACAAATAATAAGAAACTCCTCGCCACCCCAGCGTCCAAGAGTATCGGTTTTTCTTATCAATGTTTTCAGAAGATTAGCCAATTCGACCAGCACTTGATCCCCAACTTGATGTCCATAAGGATCATTAACCTGCTTAAAGTAATCGATATCTAAAAGCAGCACACCATAGGCATGATTAAACCTAATCGCGCGATCATTCTCAGCGGTCAGTGTTTTATCAAGTTTGCGGCGATTACCCAAATTAGTTAAGCTATCCGTTAATGCCAATCGCGCTAGGAGCTCAGCTTCTTTCGCTCTAACCTCTTCACTGAGTTGCAAAGCAACCAAGGCATCCGTTCTTGTCTCAAGCTGATCAACCATCTCATTGAAGTTATTACTTAGGTGATCTATCTCGACAATCCCTACTTCCGCTATTTCTTGTGAACCGATATTTTTACCCAATCCACGGGTCATTGTTGAAAGTTGCTCAATAGGCGTCGCTATTCTGGATGTCAGCTGACGAGATTTACGCAATAAAAATAGAAAAAAGATGGCATAAAAAAGTAACATAGCGGCAATAATTAAATACCCCACTTCTTTACTTAGCTGCTTAATATTAACTATCGGCTGCAGAACCAATGCTTCTTCCACCAACGAGATCAACCGCCAGCCCGTTTCCTGAATCACCTCTTGGCTAACAATATAGGTTATTCCATCGATATTTATTTTGCTGATACTCAGCTGGGAGTCAAAAATAAACTGCATCTGCTGTTGGAATGCCCCATTTTCACTACTTAAAATATTATACTGATCTGGTTTTTCCAACGTAGTGAGGATCTTTTCCCCCTCAATATAAGTATTTAACCCCTTAAGCTTAAGCAGCTCCTTGATTTTTGCCTGCATCGCTAAAATCATACCGTTCTTATCGACCATAAAAGTGGTCGCATTCCACGGAATATCCAAATTTAGGATATTATCTAAAAACGATTCAATAGTCAGATCAAGCCCACTCACCCCCTCTAAAAAATCATCACGATAAATAGGTACAATATTGGAGACCATCCATCCCTGCCCTGCTGGATCAAGATAAGCTCCCGTCCAGACAGGTTTTCGCTCTGGGTTATGCAGACTATCGGCTTGATAGTAGAAGTTAAACTCCTGCATATGCAGGACAGGCCCATATTGAGCAGGTAAATCTTCAATAAAGGGATAGATGCGGTTCATACCATCCCAAGTATTAAGATAAGCCTGTGTGACGATAGGACTGGTCTCAACAATGGAGACCAAAATGGGATCTAACATCTCACTGCAGTGTGCTTTACGACTTTGCGCTTCCCCCAAGGTACTGCTACTCGAATAATAGACGCTGCTACCACCATTATCCTTAAGTTTATAGTAGGCTCCATTTGCATGTGTGGAAAATGCAGGAGCATTATAAGGAAAAAAACATGCCTCGGAATCAGCAAAAAAGGACTCCTGATCACGCTGTATCAATAGGGCATAATTAGAGATAGCTTGTAGTTGATTCCTAATATTATTAGCTTCTCGTGAGCTTACCTCTTGCAGGTTATGGGAGACCTCTTTAAGCAACACCTGCTGCGTTTTTTCTGACATGTAAAAGTTAATGGCAAAGTAAAGGGCAATAATAACGACTTCAATCAGCAATAACGGCACAAGTGAATTTTTCAGATAATTTCGATAAATCAATGATTGGATAGTGACTGATTTCTGCATGATTATTAGTCCATTATATGCGGGAATAAAAGTGATCCGAGAAAATTTTAACCTGAGTTAGAGCGAAAAGCATAGCCAAACTTGCAATAATCACTATTTACGATAAAGAGCAGCAACGACCCATTATGCTGTTCCACACCTAAATAAGGTATCGGATGCGCGACACCAACTGTTGTTTGTTATGCACCTTTTAATTCGCAAAATTGCTCTTTAAGTAGCAATTCTTTATTAATTACAGCTTTACTGTCAATGAGCTTCACAGATCTTCCGCCTGCGCCCAAACCAGCCTCAGTAAATGCTTTAACTTCAACATTTGTATATCCGCCTTCATTTTTAGCCAATAAATGAATATAGATAATGGGCGGAGTGCAGAAAAACTTTTTGGGGCATAACTTACTAACGACTTCTTTGAAACATTTCTCGACACTAAAAAAATCCCCCATTAATGTTCTCTGATGACTTAAACCACTGCAAGCAGATTCAACTGAGAGACCCGTGTATAATTCAGTCGCTTTTACCTTACCTTACCTTCATAAACTTCCAAATATATCGTCAATTTAGTAAAAAACATGAAATCACCTTAGCTGCATAGCGACACTGTATAATTTTTCATTTTCAACCTAATTATTTAAAATAAAACACAGCATTTCACAATTTGTTGATATTCTATATGATAATGTATTTTCACTAAGCTGCTGATTAAATTGAGCGAAAATGAGATCGAGGACATTTATACTTTTGTCACGCGGTCTTCTGCCCGCGTGGTGATATGCGTAATATTTTATTTACCTAATTTCAATCTACACACCTTATGTATTAAGGGGAATAAATCATACAATTAGAGGGATTGTTATCACTGTTTGTGATTTATGTTTTATCTTTACGTTAAACGATTGAAAAGTAAACTTGTTAACTATATTTTGACGCTTTATTTACATTAGATACAAGGAAGTATTATGTTGATTTTGAAATCAATATTCTGCATGTTAATGCTTACTCTGGTAGGTTGTGCAGGCAAGCCCCCTATGCCAACTACATTGGCAAATGCAGATATCAGCGGCTCAACTGGCTTAATAACTGGTACCATAACAAGAAATCCATTGCAGCCTGCTTATACCGCTTACGGACTTTATATAAGAAATATTGAGACGGAGGAAAACCACAAAATTTATACCGACCTGACTGGTGACTTTGTGGATTTTCACAATCTTCCGACCAACAACGATAGCAGAGTTACAGGCTCCAGTTTTGCCCTATTGCTTCCCGAAGGAAAGTATGAAATATATAATTTTAACCTATATGAACTTGAGCCTTCTGGTGCCTCAACGACATATTTTGCAGAGAGTGACTTCTCAGTCCCCTTTCAAGTTAGCGGTGGAGAGAAATTTTATTTAGGTGAATTTAGGCTAATCGCCAATACCTTTATGTTCGAATGGTTTGGAGTAGAAAAAGAAGTACTCAGCGGTGGCACTTGGTATATTTATGATTTCTTTGAAAGAGATATCGACATGATGAAAAAAAAGTTTCCTGATGTCGATTGGCAAAAAACAAAGAAAGAAATACCAATGCCAACGGCAAATCTAGAATTACTGATTCGATCCGGTGGGTAATTTACAATGTTAATATTGATAGTTTTTTTGTAATCACTTTAAAGCCTAATACTTACACTGTAAATTAGCAAAGCGAACTAACGTCAGCGCCCCTTCTGTATTAAACGGAGTAAGGAAAAATCAAACAATCCGTTAATTGGCTGTTCAAGGGGCACAGATTAAGCCTGAGCAACTATATCAAGTTAATGCTTAAAAACTTCAATAACGATGGCCTGCTCTTTGGCAATCGATATAAGACGATTACTTATTTCTTTGACGTCAGATGTAGCTGTTAATGTCGCCTCCGCTGCGGACAAAATAGCTTCCATATCTTGCGTTAAATTATTACACACATTGGATTGCTGTGTTGTTGAAACACTCATCCCATTATTTAATTGTGCGAGTACCGAAACGCTTTCATTGACCCGAGTGATCTGATTTTGAATTGTATTAAAACTTTGCACATTTTCGCTCATATTGTCATTACAAAGCTGCACTTGTTTTCCAGCTAATGCGATATCTCTCTGTAATTCTTCGATCACACTCTTAACTGCAACCGTAGAGTCTTTAGTACTATGAGCAAGCTTTCTCACTTCATCAGCTACAACTGCAAACCCTCGTCCACTCTCTCCTGCTCTCGCTGCTTCGATTGCTGCATTGAGGGCAAGTAAATTAGTTTGCTCCGTGATCTTCGTGATTACATCGAGAATAGAATAAATAGAGTGGCTACCTTGCAATACTTTTTGCATAACCAGTTTGGCTTGCTGTAGTTCATCAGATAGGTTTATATTAAGCTTATAAGCTGATTCAGACACATCAACACATTCTTTAATGTTAATATCAATGTTTGTCACTGATTCTGAAGCATCCTCTGCTCTATTAGCAATATCTTTAACACTTGCATCCATTTCAATTAAGGCTTCAGCTATCGAAGAAGCACTTCTTTTTGCGTTTTGGAACGCGCATACAATTTGTTTCCCAAATTTAAGTTGTCTTCAGAGATGTTATCTATTTTTTCACTTTTCGCCGAGATATCCTTAATCACTTTCTGCTGATTATTTATCGCTAAATTAAGGTTTTCAGCAATCAGCCCAAACTCATTATCCTTATCATAAGTGCAGCGTACCGTTAAATCACCTTGAGATAAGCGATGCAATGTTGAGACGATTTGTTGTAAAGGTTTTTTTATTACCCTTTGTAACCAGAAGCTAATACCCAAACAAAGCAAAAATACGACTAACAAAATAAATTTACTACTCGTGAGGACAAGATTAATACCTTTAACGGTATCAGCCAATTGAGAAGCGGTGACAGTTTGGCTCTCTTCTGAGGCCAACATAATGCCTTTTTTTATGGTATCTAGCGACAATTCGAATTGTGACAACTGAGTAATATTTGTTTTTTTAATTTTTTGTAACTGTAAGTAAAACGCCAATACCCCCGATGTCTCACTTGCTTCATTGAGAATCCATGAAAGATTTGATGCCAGTTCAGAGCTTCCTTGAATGCCATCCGATACTTTTAATTCCAAATATTCCGCAAAATCACTGGCGATAAACTCAGCACTTTCTTTATTATTTTTAAGTGTTTTTTCAATTTCATTAAGGTCAACTTGATTAAGTGTATGTGTTGATTCGACTTGCATTGCCATTACCTCTTCAAGGATAGCGTCTAGCAAAAGTTGTTCATTGGTTGATGGTTCGGATTGAGCCTTTGGATAAACTTAAACTCTTGAGCAATTAAAACACCAAAACGTTGGCACATTAGTTGGAATGCAGAATTTTTACTCGCAAAGGTGACAGAATCTAGGGACTCTTTTTTATGATTTTTGAGTAGGACTAACGCTTGTTGAGTCAACAGTTCAAGATCGCTATCAGAAATCTTACTGGTTTTTTCATCTACTTTATCTAACTTCAAGTTTTCGATTAATTTAATACTATTTTCAATATGATTATCATCATTAGATAAAAGCGCTCGATTAACAATCCCTTCCAACAGGCCGATAGAATGGTCGATACGACTGACATTCTGTAACAATGGGAAGGTTGTATCTGTAACTTCCATAATGGCGACTTTAGTCTTATTAAATTGAGCCGTAAACATATAGCCCAATGCCAAAATAGTAATAATAAAAACAACAAAGATAATCGACAACAAACGACTAATAGTTATACCTGAATGTTTCATTAGTTTTCCTTAACTTAAAAGAAGTAGAGTAAGAGCTGGTGATCCAATTAACGGTAACTCTCGGTGAGTAGGTAAGACTTGCTTTTAATTGAATACAATAAAGCCAGTAATAAAAAGGGAGGGGACGTCCCCCCCTTTTTAACTTCTAATCGAAATTACTCAACAATAAGCTTTGTTAATTCTTCTCCTAGATAAGCAATATTACTACCCGCTACAGGATAGAGTTGATATTTACGCTTTTCACCATCATCGTTATCTGAAAGTGCAATGTTCCACATAAAACTGTCTCCAGATTTTATAGCGGATTCTAACTCGATAGCAAAGAACAGCTGCGTGCCAGATTCATTCCATTGTGCATGATAATGTTTAGCGTAATGATTCGATTCAAAGTCTTGACCAATAACGGTACGGAATTGCGTCATCGGAGCATCACCGCTTTGTAGAAAAATTTCGACATTATCATTTTCGTATGTCTGCTTCATTGATGTAACCGTTATATCATCGACACGATTAACCACGCCATACAACCAGTTTTCATGGTAACCAACAGTCCAATTACCACTCAAATCATCGCCAGGGGCAATTGTCATATCTTGCTGATTAAGTTGGTTAAAAGCTAAAGAATAAGTGTACCCATGAAAGACAGGATCATTACCATCTTGCGGTTTAGTCGCTAACTTTATAGCTTTAAATGCAGGAGGAGTAGAAACAGGGATCGCTTTTATAACTGCATTTTGCCCATTCATGAACAACTCACCAAACTCTTCACCCTGCCAACCGATATTATTACCCGTAAGCGGATAAAGCTGCGCATTACGACCACCACTTTCAGTATCGCCATCGTTGTCAGATAACGCGATATTAAAACCAATAGTCTCTCCAACTAAATCTTTAAAATCAGTGAATTCAATACTGTAATCAAATACCTTTCCGTCATCACTCCACTTGCCCATAATTTTTCCAGGGAAGTTTGATGGGGCAAATCCTTGTCCAACAATCGATCTTAGTTGCCAGAATTGCTCTCCAATGCGGATAAAGATTTCTACATTATCATTCTCGTGCGCCATTTTTTGATCAGTAACCGTTTTATTATCATGACGAATAACTTGCCCGATTAAGCTGTTCATATAAAAACCCACGCCCCATTTACCATCAATCGAACTACGTGGAGGCAATGTTTGGTTCTTCACATCAAGCTGGTTATATGCAAAAGGATAAAAAACGACTTGTTTAGGATCAAATGTATTTGAGGCAAGTTGCTTTGCGTTAAATGGTTGTATAAAACGTTGTATTTTACTTAAATCCGTCATTGGTTCGTAACTAAATTGGTTAGCAGCGACATCAACTAACACGTCTTTCAAAGCCCAATAAGCAGGTTTTTCCTGATAGTTTTCGTCAAATATCAAGGCACGCCCATACCCCTTAAACCAACTCGGCACCCAAGAATATTTATCCGTAAGCCCCCACATCGTAAACATATCGACGTCAGGGTAATATGCAGCAAGTTTAGCCAGTGTTTCATAACGCTTCGCTTGCTCATCTAATGCGTATTCATCACCATCTCGCACTCGCACATCGACTTCAGTAAAGTGAAAGCTTAATTGCATTTCTGTTAACCGTTCGATATTACGTGCAATTGATGCGTCGCTAATTGGACTATCAACTGTTAAATGTAACTGAGTGCCAACACCATGAATAGGAACACCTTTATCAACCAATTTTTTTACTAATCGGTAAACCGCATTCGACTTAGCGTTCATCCCTTCAGTGGAATAGTCGTTATAAAATAAAAGTGCGTCAGGATCTGCTTCATGAGCCCAGCGAAAAGCCATTTCAATATAATCTTCACCAAATGTACGATACCAAATGGTATCTCTAAAACCACCATTATCATCTAGCGCTTCATTTACTACATCCCAATAAGCAACTTTGCCTTTATAATGACCAACCACATTTCTGATATGATTTTCCAAAATATCGCTTAGCTCATCTTTCGACCAATTCCCTTTTTCTAGCCAGTCTGGGTTTTGTATATGCCAAACGAGCGTATGCCCTCTGACCACCATCCCATGCTCGATTGCAAAATCAACAAGTTGATCAGATTTTGAGAAATCAAACTCACCTTTTTTTGGCTCTATATATGACCATTTCATCTCATTTTCAGGTGTTATTTGCGAAAACTCACGGATTAATGTCTCTCTAAAGAGCGGATCGTTTAAGTGACGCGTTTCGAACGCTGCGCCAATGGCAAGATTAGCTCTATCTCCCAACTCTCTTAATGGTGTTTCGACTCGTAATGGTGTGTCTGCGTTTATTGGAGAAGTGGTAATTTGATTACCGGTTTGCTCTTGTTGACTACTCACACAGCCAACTAACAGCATGGTAACCAAAGCGGGTAACATTACTTTTTTCATTATTATTCCTTATGTAAAATATCAGATCATCAAATTAATTTCTAATTGCCTTGCAACTTCGCACCTTCTACTCAGGCTCGCAGTAAGCTGACAATTAAAATTTATTGATATTAAAAACCAACAAATAAAGCATCTAATAAAAAAAAATGCTTCGATATACCTATTGATTACCTCCATGTACGAAACCTAATCAAAAAATTTACCACATTGCAGATAGGCTTCGATTTTCGATAACAAAAATTACTCACATCTCTAATTGGCAAAATCACTCTATAAAACTAATGTTTAGATACTCAAGCGGAAACCACATGAGATGAAAATAACAACAATATTGCATAGCTTCATTAATTTCCCGGTATTCATTAAGTTGCCTATCAATTAATATCAACGGAAATAAAAATATCAGGCGCTATTGTTAAAATAATGCAGCTATTTAGTAATTACTATGTACAACTATGAACGAGCAGTTTTTTATCGTCTTTACCGTATTTAGCAAATCAATTTATGATTTTCCCCGCAACATGAGTAATTGCGATTAAGTTCAAATAATTTAAGTGTTGGTTACCATAAAAAATATCGATCACATCGCAGTAAATACGATTTAATGACACCCAGCAATATCAAACAAATATCACCCACAAATCACTGGTAAACGAGCTTGAATATTGTCATTATCCAAATCATCTACATAGCTCACAATTCTAACTACGCTGCAAAATATATAACCCTCTTTACCAAAAAGGTGAATGATTTAAGCTATTAAAAAGAAGAATATTTATAGCGGTTAGGCAAGGATGTTCCTGCAAATGTAATATTATTATTGAGGGTAAGTTATGAAAAAGAGTAGAGTAGTACCGCTATTAAGTGTTTGCCTGTTGTTAAATGGCTGTATTTTAAATGAGAACAAGGACACGACATCTCCAGTTGTAGATCTGCCTCCTGTTGTAGAGCTACCTCCTGTTGAAGGTCCCGCATTATTCGAAGACACGTTTACCGATGCCATGAATTGGACAACTGAATGGGGCACTGCTGCTGGGACTCAAGCTTTTGATGATGGAACCATGAAAGTGGATATCAACTGGCTAGATACAGGTTCATCAAACCATGTAATACTGGTTAATACAGATAGTTCTATTGATGCAACTGCTGGCGTAGATTTTACCTTTGATATAAAAGTAACTGCTGCACAAGTTGGCAAATTATCAGTAAAAACCGCTTTTGCTACTGGTGGAGCTGATTCTATGGGCTTATTTAATGAATCTCATCCCACCAAAACAGATGGTACATGGGAAACATTTACTATTACAAACATTACGCCAGAATCGATTCAAGCTTATTATGCTCAAGCTAATTTCGATGGTACAAATATAAATCAGGTGAAACTTGAGTTCACAGCAACTGATGGTGCTGGACTTGAGGATGCGATTATTTATATCGACAACGTAAAAATCACCGCACACAAAGAAGATACAGGTGCAACACCACCTCCACCACCAGCAGCTCCAAGTGCATTATTCGAAGATACATTTACCGATGCCGTGAATTGGACAACTGAATGGGGCACTGCTGCTGGGACTCAAGCTTTTGATGATGGAACCATGAAAGTGGATATCAACTGGCTAGATACAGGTTCATCAAACCATGTGATACTTGTCGACACTGATAGTTCTATCGATGCAACAGCTGGTGTTGATTTATCCTTTGATATAAAAGTATCTGCAGCACAAGTTGGGCAGTTATCAGTAAAAACTGCTTTTGCTACTGGTGGAGCTGATTCTATGGGTTTATTTAATGAATCTCAGCCCACTAAAACTGATGGTACATGGGAAACATTTACTATTCAGAACATTACACCAGAATCGATTCAAGCTTATTATGCTCAAGCTAATTTCGATGGTACAGATATAAATCAGGTGAAGCTTGAATTCACAGCAGCTGATGGCGCTGGACTTGAGGATGCAATTATTTATATCGACAACGTAAAAGTAACCGCATCTGTAACAGAATAAACCGTAAATTATTTTAAATATTAACCAGCCTTCGGCTCTGCCGAAGGCTTTTTTTTACCCTCAATTAAATAAAAATTTATTTTTATGAATACCATAATATGATGGTTATAGCTGGTTGAGGAAAAATGAGAAAAAACAAGGCGCATGATTAAGTAATAGCAGGCTATTACGATTGAATGCAACGCCGCTATCTATTATCTTAATCAAGAAAATAAATCAAACACTTATGCCGGTTGGCATCTAAAAAACGATACTACAAATCCGCTCCTATCAAACGTTATTGCAATTATTGACATCGCTGACTCTGCTTTTGCACATAAACACTATTTGCTGATACCCCAACGCAAAGTCTGTATTATCCAGATATAGTAACTTTCTTTTGTCACGGCCTCGATGATCAAACAGAAATAGCGCATCAGGGAACAGAAGTTATTCAAGCGCCGTTTTTACCAAGCCGCTTACCCACTAATCGCTTTACGATAAATAATGGTGTCAACACATAAATAGAGAGTAGCTACATCTACAAACATCATCAGAGCAATATAATTGCAACGATATCGGTCTAACGGATTGGTATAACAGACCTTTGCAAGCATCAAACAGCACCGTATTTTAATGAGTTTATGCGCTGACTTATGGGCGCTCTTTTATCTGAATAAAAGATACAGAGAGGGTACCGATTGTGTTGGTAATGATTGTTGTAACGCGTCAAGATCCATCGCTGCATAATCAAAGAGGAAAAGCATACAATAACGGTTATGTGGCAGGATATTACAGCCAAGCTTGGCAGCATCAGCATAACGGTAGAAGAATAATTATAGGTGACAGAGAAGCAAATAAATAGGGCTTATCTAACAAGAAAACAGTGACGCTGTTTGCGTTTGCTATCTTTGTTAATAAGCCCCTATTTCTTTTAAAACAGTCACATAAAATGGCTGTTATTTGAAATTGATATTAACCTTTAACCGCACCAGAGGTTAAGCCATCAATCAAACGTCTTGATGTCATAACAAACAGAACAAGAAGTGGTAGAACTGCAATTACCGCACCAATAGCTACCGCTCCCCATGGCACTTGTCCAGTACCTTGTAAAGAACGCAAAGCTAATGGAATCGTAAACATTTTCATATCATTCATAACAACCAAAGGCCCCATGAAATTGTTCCAGGTTCCGATGAAAGTTATCAGACCAAGTGTTCCGAATGCAGGAGTTATTAAAGGAACGATCACTCTCCAGTAAATTTTGAATTCGCGGCATCCATCCATGCGAGCAGCTTCAACCAACTCTTTAGGAATGGAGCTTGAGATATACTGGCGCATCATGAATATACCCATTGCTCCACATGCAGCAGGAATAATAAGAGCCTTAGGATCATTCATCCATCCAATTTGCGACATAATCATCGCTGTTGGGATCATCCCTAAGAATGGAGGCAATAACATAGTCGCCATAATACAAACAAACAAAAAGTTCTTAAATTTAAATTCAAACATGGCAAAAGCATAACCTGCCAGTGAACAGAATAATAAATTAAGTGCTGTTACAGCGATTGCAACAAATAAACTTAATGCTAAGTTATGCCAAAAATAAGGTAGAAAACTAATTAATTTATTAAAGTTTTCGACTATATAATCGCCAAATAATATAGGCGGTGGAACAGATAATATTCCTGAGTTTGAATGTGAAGCGAACACAAACATAAAATAAAATGGAGCGAGCATTATAACTGCACCCAACCCAACCACAATATAGGCTATAAATTGATCTTTTTTTACCTTAATCATTAATGATTACTCCCACCTAATAGTTTATGATTCAGCCATGTCAATCCTGCAATCATCATAAATAAAATCCATGAAATTGCTGATGCGGTACCAAAATCACTTTCCACGAATGCAGTTATATACATATGCATCGCTGCTGTTTTACCCGCCTGATCAATACCTCCCGTACCACCTGTAATAATAAATGGTTCTTCAAATAACTGCAGACTACCAATAATACTCAAAGTCACGGCGAAGAAAGCCATTGGTTTAAGCTGCGGCAAGGTAACATACCAAAATTGTTGATAACGATTTGCACCATCAATAATTGCAGCTTCATACAAATCTTTAGGGATTGTTTGTAAAGCTGATAAATAAAGTACAGTGTTCCATCCAACGTAACGCCAAAATACAACAAATGAAATCATATTCTTAGTATATTCAGGTCTAGCCCAATCAACATTATCAACCGGGAATAACCAGCTAAACACTTTAATGTCAGCAATGGTGAAATTACCAAAATATGTCAGTACTTGATTTACCATACCAAAGTCACGCGAAAACAGAGTACTAAATACCAATGATATTGCCACTGTAGAGGTAATATAAGGGACAAAATAGACGCCTATAACCGTATTACGCCACCTTGAAAAACTAGTGTGAATAAAAAAGGCTAACGGAATAGCTATTGCATGTTGAGGTATACCTGATTTTAACGCAATAATAAAGGTGTTATAAATCGACTTATGAAACCACTCATCTCCTAATGCAAATGTATAGTTTTCTATTCCAATCCACTCCATAGCAGAGAGTCCCGCCGCGGGCTCCCAATTATGAAACGAAAGATATAACGAGAATAGAAGTGGAAAAAAACCAAATATAAGAAATAAAACAAAAAATGGGCTAATAAAAATATAGGGCGCTATTTTATTACCATTACGTAACCAAAAGGTACTTTTTGGGGGAGTAGTTTTGGTTGAATTAATAGATGTCATAGATGTCATAACCTGTACCTAATAAGAGAGGGCAAACGATAGCTCACCCTCTATTTTTAAAAATTAACGACGACGAGCTCTTCGCTTAATTTGCTTCTCAGCATCAGCTAGAACCTTATCAATATCAGCATCGTGCTCTAATACTTGCTCTAATGCATCATCAACGATTTGACGAGCCACTTCGTCATAGCGATCCATTGCAACAAATGGAATTTTTAAAGCAGCTTTTTTCCATTGAAGACGCGCTTTTTGACCACCAAGGTAGGCAATTTCTTCGTCAAACATTGGGCAGGTTTGAGCTTCAATTAGTGAAGGGAAAGCATTGATCTCTTTAAATGCTAATAATTGAACTTCTTTATTAGTCGACATAAATTTAATGAATTCCCAAGCTTCTGCTTTATGCTCTGCTTTTGCAGGAATGGCGAAAAATGATCCACCCCAACTAGCAAATGATCCATTAGGTAGATCTGCTGAACGCCATTTACCAGCATCATCAGGTGCAATCCAATCTTGTAAATGACCACCTAACCATGCGCCCATCATTTGAACAGAAATCGTTCCACGCTTTAACCCTTCCGTCCATTCGTTTGTCCAAGGTGAAATTTTTCCATCAATACCTGCATCTCGCGCTACTTTTGATAACCTGAATGCTTCTTTAAATCTCGGAGTGTTTACTAAAATATTATGCTCTTTATCAAAGTAAATACCCTCTCCTTCTTTTAACTCTGAGCGAATATAAATATTCTTAATATCAGTAGCATTGGCAATTAAATAATTACCAGTTTTCGCTTTAACTTTAACCCCAGCTTGGATAAAAGAATCCCAATCCTTTATAAGCTCTTCTTCAGTAACGCCAGCAATTTCTAACACATCTTTTCGATAAAAGAGTGCACCGGGACCGATATCAGCAGGCATAGCACGTAATGCACCATCGGAGTCTGTCGCTTGACCTAATGTAAACGGTACAATCTTTTGCGTAAATTCACCTGCATTATAAGGAGCCGCATTAAGTTGTTCTAAACCTCCAGACTCAGCAAAACGACCAATAAAGTTGGCTTCAACGCCCATAACATCAGGCAAGTTAGCTCCTGTAGCCATAGCTGTTGTCATTGCATTATGGTGATCAGAGTAAGCCATATTAACAAACTTCAGCTTAATATTTGGATACTGTTTTTCGAATAAAGGCGCAGCAGCTTCTGCGGCTTTATTAAAATTAGGGAAGCTAGCAATAGTCAATTCGACCTGTTCCGCAGTCGCCATGCTAGTCACTAAACTAGCGCATAGAGCAGTAAAAATAGCTTTCTTTTTAAAGATAATCATATTTATTTTCCTTAATTTGAAGTGATGTTGTTGTTTTCATCAAAAAGATGAACCTTGCTTTGATTAAAGAACAGGCGAGCCTTTCCTTTAACAAAAGTATTTAAATTTGCTGTGTCAACGATAAGCTTGTTGCCTTGATATTCGCATTCTATATGTGAAGTCGAACCGAGTAATTCACTCGCTTTGACATGCACATCAATAAATAGCACGTCATGACCAGAAACCTCTTCTTTATTAAAGTGCAGGTGTTGTGGTCTTATACCTATTGAATTACAAGTATCTAAAGAAGAATTAAAGTTAAAATCACTCAGCATCTTCGCGTTTAATAGGGGAAAAATATTCATTTCTGGTGCACCAATGAATCTTGCAACAAATTCATTTTTCGGTGAGTCAAAAATCTCTTTAGGCGTACCTACCTGTTCAATTTTCCCCTGGTTAAGAATCACGATTCTATCGGCTAATGTCATAGCTTCAACTTGATCATGAGTCACATAAATCACAGTCGTTTTAACTTTGTGATGTAATGCCTTAATTTCTTTGCGCATTTGTCCGCGCAATTTAGCATCAAGGTTTGATAATGGTTCGTCAAATAGGAACACCTCTGGCGTTCTAACCATTGCTCTTCCCATTGCAACACGTTGCCGCTGCCCACCAGAAAGATCTTTAGGTTTTCTATCTAGCAACTCAGTAAGCTCTAGAATCTCAGCTACTTTTTTTACCATTGCTTCTCTTTCTGAAGCGTCAATTTTCATATTTTCAAGGCTGAAACTAATATTTTGTGCCACTGTCATATGGGGGTAAAGTGCATAACTTTGAAATACCATGGCAATATTTCGTTCTATCGGATGAAGATCATTAACCACCTGATCTCCTATAAGTATTTCACCTCCAGATATATCTTCTAAGCCTGCAAGCATTCTTAATGTGGTCGATTTCCCACAACCAGATGGCCCAAGTAAAACAATGAACTCGCCATGCTTAATATCTAAATCAATATTTTTCACTACCGGCGTAGTGCCATAGCTTTTTTCCAAATTTTTGAATTGTACCGATGCCATACCAATCACCTTTATAATCTTTGTTGTTAAGCAATAAACCTATTGTCTGCTTAAAAATGAAGTTTAGCTTTACCATAATTGGCATGTTGATTGTAGTATTTACCCACGGATAATAATTTGTGATTTAGATCCTTTAATGAGAAGTAACAACTGTGATTAGCGATCTATTTCTGTTTTGTTAAGTGCTCATTCAAGATGATATTAGAGCATGTTTTGGAGAGCCGGCTACCTAATAATGGCGTATATACATCTAACAGAGATGCGTTATGGGCTGCCAACAGGAAACATAATGACCTGATATCCCAACTACTGAGCTTGTTAATATGAATGCTAACTTGAAATGAAACGGCGTTTCACTTCAAGTTAGTTATTTTGCAATTAGTACAATTAGTAATTAGAACTATTTATCTCTGAAAGCCAACTGTCAATAAATATGCGAGGAATCCAAAGACCTTCAATAGGTCAATGGATTAGCCCTATTTCATGGTAATAACATGCTTGATTGAAGCGCAATGCGTATTTGTTTGATATCACCCCGACGAGAAAATATCAAACGACTCATTTCTGTATCTAGCTCTAAACTCGCTAACGAAAGCGCTTCACCATTTGTCATTTGCACCACTATCTGAGCAGCATTAGCAATCTCATAAATAAAAGGTATTTGGCAGTAAGTAAATGCTAATGATTTGGGTGCCAATGATATTGTTTCATACTCACCATTAATATTAATAAATTCAAATTTACTCTCGTCCACTAAAAACTCAGATTGTTTAAGTAATGATGGTTGGAAATAAATTTGACCATTTTTAACCAATAGGCCTAACTCTCCAAAACGGGTTAATATTTCCTCTTTTACCTGCCCCGTCATACCGGGTTGTTGAGCCCCCGCCTGCTTAGGGGTATGAGAATATGGGTCAGTCGGGAACGCACCCATAAACATCTGGCGTTTTATTAAATCCAATACCAGCACGCACTCTATAGTAGTATTCTGCGAGTTTTTTGGTTTCCTGAACGTTGGATCTTGTTCATAAGAGGAGAAATAATTTTCCTGCACAGCAAGTAATAATTTTGAGACCATATGCCAGTAAATAGAGCCAAGGCCTTCATAACCAAACATTGCCCCTGAACGGCCTGTAAACGCCTGATGATTAAATACGTCTTCATAAATTGTTAATACATCTGCGATGGCATTACTATCTTTAGATCCACTCTTTTTAAGAGCAGCCGCTAAAAAACGGCCATTTTCAAAGGTGGCATTAAAGTGGTAATCCCCCTGTGCATCTACCTCAATAATAGTGCGATCACCTATTTCGATCATATTTTTAAGCAAAGCATTGCCATTTACACGCTGTGCAGGTATCCGATTTTTATTTTCAAAACGAGTCAAATCACGATCAGGATAAAGCATAAATGTATTCTGATCCTCTCGGAACATGTTGCTAGCATAAAGATTATCCAACAAAGAAATTGCTTGTTTAGGCGATAATACTCCTGCAGATAATACCGCGACTTGACCTTCAAGCATCGGATAAAGAAAATCAATATCCACACAATCTTCAGTGTAATCAATAATATTATAAGCATTGTACAAACCATCTTTGCGCAAGTTAGTTTCAATACTTTCATCTATAACTTTTAAGCTTGTTTCAAGCAGTTCTATCATTGATGAGTTATCTACTGTTGCTTTGCCTGAAAAACCTTTTTTATAAACAATTGCGCGATAACCTGCAGCCGTACTAACCAGTTTACGAAGTACGGTGTTGCGTGCTTCACAGCTGATAACCCCTTGATTCAGAATTTCATGCGCTTCTTGCATAATTTGCGTTGTTACAGTCAGCCACTGCGCTACCTCTACGGAAAGAACCACCGTATCATTACAGTCTTTTAATAACGCCTGTAAAAAAATGACATAACGACGCATGTAATACAAGGTAACCATAGACAGGCCTGTGCCGACAATTGCATTGTTCGCATCATTCCACTCAGGACGTTGTGTATTCAACCAGATACCACCATCAATGACCAAATTGCTCAATTTAGCTAATAAGGGTACCAATAGTTTTTCTGTTAGGTTAACTAGATAAACGTTATTATTAGCATCTAGCAACAATCGCCCATCACTGCCTAGCTGTGCAATCCGATCTTCAATTAGCGCTTGTTTTTCATCGTTGAAAGTTACAGTATTTTTAGCATCAATAAATAGTTGCTCAGCCTCCCCAATTTCATAAGGCACATTTGCATAGCTGAATATTTCAGTATTTAACAATGCAGTTAACTCTTGTGGCTGGTATTTCTTAGATAACTCTAAAAACTTCAATAAGTAAATAATTTGATGATTGCCCCAATAACCTATATTACTCCACGGATCATCTGATTCTAAGAGTTCCCAATCGATACCCGCTTTGGTTATACGATAAGGATTATAGCCATCAATAGTCGATGCGTTCACAAACTTAGAAATAAAAGATTTCACAAAGTTTGGATAACTCAAACCAAGAGCTTCCCAATTCTGAAAAATATCACGCCAATTACCTTGATAAGATAGTAGACGGTCGCCCTTTTCATCTTTTAGTTTTATCTCAAAATGATTCCATGGTCGACTAGGATCACCATGTCGGCGACCAAAGGTTAGGGGCAAATACTCATGACAAAGACGCACTAATTGAGCATCGTTTTCTTTTGCAGCTAAAGCAATCAACTCCTGATAATCTATGCGATCTGATAAATTCGCAAGAAAGGTGGCATGTTGTTTTGCGACTACTCTATTCGCATTCGTCAACGTTTTTACAAAGTCATTTTTATCCACCCAATATTGATCAACAACAACACCACCACGCATATTGTTAAACAGCACATTGGCATAATGGTGTACCGTCGTTTCTTCTTGTGCTGTTTTTTGGAAAGCATCACTGCCAGCCATCAACATCAGCAATTCTTGATGATTAATTTCGACCGATTTTTGTATTTTCTCTTTGCATAAATTCTGTTGTAACTCAACAATCTCTCTATGGGTTTTATCGATATCAGCAACAATCAGCCAACTCTCTTTTTGATTAGCAGCAAGCTTACAATTTTTATTAATAAAATAGGCACCACGTAAACCTCGACGCAAGGTTTCATTGTACATTTTGTTACCTTGACGGAAGGCACTTAACTGCTCACTTGAGAGCAAAATAGACTGGCAATCATCAACAATACTGAAGACCGTTGTTGCCAGTAACGATTCGGCAGGTTCAGCACGATCACTTAATTTTGCGTATAAGCTATAGCTTGCCAGTGAGCTGTTAGGTAATAGCTCATTCCATTTGTAAGCGTCCAGTAGCGCACTTGCATTCTGCATAACAGCAAGCGGTGCATTAGGCGGTAAAATATTTTGAATACCATCAACGATTTCAAATTCAACAGCCTGTTGAGCATTATTTTCTACAGTAGAGGTACGGACAAAACCGAATTGCTCACTCGTTGCCCATTGATATTTAAAAGTCAATCCCAAATCTAGGTTGATTTCTTCAAAAATAATTTTATCGCCAGTCACATTTTTATAAATATTGCGCTGCACTTGATAAAGGCTATTATGCTGAAGATTAAAGGGTTCCCATCGTTTATCACCATTTTCGGTATGCACTTGCACAATGGTTTTGCTACCTGTATTTTCCGCACTTTCGTGAATGCAATCTACAGATTTATATGGGAACAATGCATTTTCAGGGCGAATTCTTCCCGCAGATAAGCTCCCCGTCGATGAAATAAATAACCAGTGATCACTTGCCGATACCACACTAATAAAAAAGGGTTTCATCTGGTCAGCGTTGCTAATTTGATAGTATTTATCACCATCGACAGTAACAAATTTTCCGGATATCTCTGCCAATAAGTTGGCTCTATTGTTATTTTTCATGGTAAAACTCGAATTTAAGTAGGTGATTCCAAATAACAGTTTGTTATTTGGAATTTTATGAAGGAAATTATTGCGAGTGTTATTGGACAACCGTGTTACATAGCATATTCCAATATTTGGGTAATAGTTTTAGCTCACCCGTTACATTGACGGTTTCTGTAAATACAATATCGGTTGCCGAACGACCAATCATAATTTCAAATTCACCCGGCTCGACAACACGTTGATGCTGATTGTCCGTAAAGTTAAGCATATCAACGGGTAATTCAAAGGTGACTTGCTTTGTTTCGCCAACGTTAATATCTACTCTTGTAAAACCTTTTAATTCACGAATAGGTCTGACTAAAGAACATAACTTATCTTTTACGTATAGCTGCACAACTTCACAACCATCCATAGCCCCCGTATTTTCAATTTCAACCGATACTTTTATAACGCCATTAATATCGACAATTGAGTTTTCAATCGACATATTTTTATAATCGAAATTCGTATAGGTTAAACCATATCCAAAATTATATTTTGAACCAAAGTGGTAGGCTATCGGTGTACCGCTGCTCTTCAATTTATGATTGTAGTAATAAGGTACCGCCCCAACATTTTTAGGTATAGTTAACGTCAAACGGCCTGATGGCAACTGTTTACCCGTTATTATATCGACAATTGCATCGGCACCTTCTTGGCCAGGAGCCCAACCAAAAATAACAGCAGCTGCTTTTTCTTCTGCACCATTGAGGTTATATGGACGGCCGCCTGTAACAAGAATAACAACAGGTTTACCTGTTTCAAGCGCGGCGTCAATTAGCGCTTGTTGTACGCCAGGTAAATCGAGACTATCAGTATCAGAGCCTTCCCCGATGGTACCCGTTTGGAATAAACCAGCTAAGTCTCCTACGCAAACTAATGCGATATCAGCATCTGCAATCACTGCCGCGGCTGCAGATATTTGACTAATATCTTGCGATACAGGGGATTCCATTTTTTGCCCCATAGCCAGATCGACATCACCAGGAAAAACCGGTGCATTCGCATGACGTTCCGTCAATATTTCACAGCCTTTAATATATTCAACGTTTTCAAATTGATCTTTAACGGCTTCTAATATCGTTTTTGATACTTTTTCGTCATCGCCAAGACTACTCAGTATAAGATGAACAGGAAAACTATAGCCACCGAGTAAAGCCAGCTGATCATCTGCGGTTGGCCCAACAACGGCTATTTTTTTCTGCGAGTTAAGTGGCAGAGTGCCATCATTTTCTAATAAGACTATCGACTGAGACGCGACTTTATAGGCAACATCGATGGCTTGCTGTGACTGAATTTCAATATGATCTTCCGAACAATAAGGATTTTCAAATAAACCAAGTTCAAATTTAACTTTTAAAACACGTGCAACTATCTCATCAATTTTGGCTTCAGAGATAAGCCCTCTTTCCATCGCGTCTTGAATATGAGTAGCACAAGCATCATCCGGTAGTTCGATATCTAAACCTGCATTAAAAGCTAGTGCAGCGGCTTCAGCTCTATCTGCTGCAATTCCATGATGAGAAACCAATAATTCAATACCACCGTAATCGGCTACAATCAAACCATCAAATCCCCATTGATCACGCAAAACAGTTGTTAATAAGTATTTAGAAGAGTGACAAGGTTCATTATCGATATCGTGATAAGCAGGCATAACAGAACCAGCATTACCTAATTTAACGGCCATTTCAAAGGGGAGTAAGAATGTGTCATTGAGTTCTTTAAAACCCAGATGTACCGGAGCGTGGTTGCGCGCACCTTCACTAAATGAATGCCCTACATAGTGTTTTAATGTCGCTAATACGTCACGTTTATCACCTTGAAGACCTTTAACATAACTTGTAGCAATCACACCGACATGGTAGGGATCTTCCCCTAGTGTCTCTTCTGTTCTTCCCCAGCGAACATCACGTGATACATCAAGAACTGGAGCTAAACCATGATGTGCCCCTACTTGGCGAACTTCCTTACCAATTGCTTGGCCCATCTCTTCAATCAGATCAGGATTCCAAGTATGACCATAATTAAGTGACGAAGGAAATAACGTAGCGCCTTTTGCCATAAGCCCCACTAAACACTCTTCATGAGACATCGCAGGAATGCCTAAACGTGTCTCTTCCACGAGAAATTTCTGAAGCAAATTCAGTGCTTTTACACCATCATCTGCACTAATCGTATATGTACCAAGAGGGCGAGTAATTTGACCTAAGCCATGCTTTAAGCGCTCTTTAATTGGCTTACGGGAATCTCCCGTAGACATTTCTAATTCACAATCTTTATGCTCTCCCGTTGGACTTAAAAGTAGCCACTGAGCACTTAGCTGGGCAATTTTTTCATCCATAGTCATCAGGCTCATTAAATCATCCAATCTTTCTTGAATTGAATAATGCGGGTTTTTATAAATACTCATACAGGCTGCACCTTTTTTTATTAAAACTTAAAGTGGCAATAATATGAGCGATTTCAAAAAATTTAATCAGGATCTAGCGCACAGTTGCCAAATCAGTGAATCAATCAACCAGATATCACAATGTGACGCAGCTACGAATTTTTTATATGGTTCTCTTTCACAGAAGAAGATTAAGCCATTGTTCCCTTTCGATACTCTAACGGCGTATAATTAAATTGCTTTCGATATACTTTATAAAAATAACTTAGATTTGGATAGCCACATTGTAAGGCGATGCTCTCGATTGAGTCATGACTGCTTCTGAGTAATTTTTTAGACTTAGAAAGTCTTAAATCTGATAAATATTGATGTACGCTTACCCCTTTACAAGCAATGAAACGATTCTCTAAAGTCCTGCGAGATACCCGGCAAAAATCAACAACTTGTTGAACTTTTATATTCATATGAAAATTATTGTGCAAATAATACAGGGCTTTACTGACAATATCATTTTGACTTTCCATGGTTATCGTTGACTTTCCATGTATTAAACTCACAGGCTGATACTTTTCGTGCACTATTCGTTTAAGACGTTTGGCTTTAACTAAAACCTCTACACAGCGTTGCCCAATTTCATAGGGATCATGATTAACAGAGCTTAATGGAATGGCTGAAATAGCATTCTCTGAATCATCACAATCCGTACCGATAATCGAGACTTGCTTTGGCACTTCTACATTTCTTTCAATACAAAAATTAACTAACTTTCTTGCCGAGCGATCTGTCGCACAATAAACGCCTAGAGGAAATTTCCTCAACGCGATAGCCTCATGTATATCATTAAAGTACTTAAACTCTAATTCATTGGCGTGTTTCTCAAAGCACTCTAATCTTTCAGTCGCCCATCCCGTATTACACTCCCGAGGCTCCATATAAAATGCAACATTCTCAATGTCATTTTGCATAAATTGCCCTAATGCTAGGCAAGCAAAGTGGTCATTATCATTCACTAACGTTGACACAGATTCAGGGGGATTTTGTATTCTATAACCAGAGAAGATCAGAATATTCGTATTTAAGCGGGGAATAACTCTATAGCGATCTCCCTTATCAAAATCTGCAATCACATAATCCCAATGCTGGGAAAGTATATCTTCAGCATGCTCAATCGAGTCAATAGTGATAGTAAACTTCAATTGATACTCATCGACTTTTGATTTTATACCTTTCAACACTTCCCTATCAAAATGAAACATTGTATCGATCAACAGTAATAATTTAGTCATAGGTATACCATACAGTGTCAGTAAAATGGAGGCCTACATAGAGGCAATAATAATTTTTAATGAATAAATTAACGTGAATAATAATGGTTATGAGATGTGCTGTCAGGCTAAAATCGACAAACTAGAAGGCTATTGATCTCCTTATCTTCTAACCATTTTTGTTACCATAACACCAGTAAACAGCTTTAGAAATCTGTTAAATAACAAGACATTCCAGCTGATTTGTTGATATTCATTCCTTGAGCTTTTTATCAATATTGGTCGATTCATCAAGGCTGTTTGTAACCGTACAGTTAGCCACCCAAGAATAAGGGGGTTTAAGGATATATTCAAATTTCTAATTGGTATTATCCATTACTTTGATGCATCCATCACAGCAATATAATTTTTCACGTAAATCATTTGGTGGGAATAGCTTGAGTTTTTTATTAACCGATATTAAGGAGTGAATTGATAACCTGATGCGTTTAATTCGAACTAAAGGATTATTAATAGCAATTATTAGCGATGGCCATAACTGCTTACCTTGCCAAATCGTTCGATTAACATATCTGTTGGTATAAATAAGCAGTTACACTGTTTTTAATTTATTGCAGTGCCCAAACTTTGAATCATGTAAAATCTGATCCCGACTTTAATAAAACCTTCAACTAACTGAATGCCCAGGCCGTTAATTTACATTGCATTAAGTCCTTGACGATACTCACAAGGAGTGTAATCAAATTGTTTTCTATAGATTTGATACAGATAACTTTGATTAGGGTAACCACATTGTAAGGCGATACTCTCTATCGAGTCTTTACTATTCCTGAGTAGTTTTTTAGACTTAAGAATACGCAAAGTCGCTAAATATTGGTGTACGCTTACCCCTTTACATTTAATAAAGCGATTATCTAACGTCTTACGAGATACTCTACAATAATCAAGAACTTGTTGAACTTTTATATTGAAATGAAAATTATTATGTAAATAATAAAGTGCTTTGTTTACAATGTGATCCTGATTTATCTCTTCTTGTGTTGATTTTTTATTCATTAAACTAGCAGGCTGAAACTTCTCATGCAATACTCTTTTGAATCGTTTTGCTTTAAGTAGCACATCCATGCAGCGCTGTCCTAACATATAAGGGTCATGGTTAACGGAACTTAACGGCAAAGGAGAGATAGAACGTTCAGCATCGTCACAGTCTGTCCCTATAATAGAAACCTGCGTTGGCACTGCAATATTTCTTTCAGTGCAAAAGTTGACCAACTTTCTTGCCGAACGATCGGAAGCACAGTAAACCCCTAAAGGAAATTGCCTTGAAGCAATCGCTTCTTTGACATTTTCAAAATATTTAAATTCGAGCCGATTCGCGTGATTATCGAACGTTTGTTTTCGTTCATTCGCCCAACCTGCATTGCATTCTCTGGGTTCCATGTAAAATGCAACATTATGAATATCATTTTGCAGGAATTGTCCTAATGCTAAGCAAGCAAACTGTTCATTATCGTTAACCAAGGTCGATACAGACTCTGGAGGGTGTTCAATGGCATAACTAGAATATATAAGGACATTAGAATTTAAACGCGGAATAATTCGGTGGCGATCTCCTTTATCAAAATCAGCAATAACGTAATCCCATTGCTCGGACAAAATCTCATCGGCATGTTCGATAGATTCAATAGCAATCGTCAATTTTAATTGATATTCGTCAATTTTGGCTTTAATACCTTTTAATATTTCTCGATCATAATAGAACCTAGTATCAATCAACAATAATAATTTATTCATATTAATATCCATTTAATATATCTATTTATTAACTTAATCACGATCAAAATAAAGCAGAGCATGCCAATTACCGAAAGCAAGAAAACACGCTCTTTATACCCAAACGACTTCATAACTAGAGAAATTTGGATATTAAACATTCAAAATTATCTCGCGATCACCTCTTCAGTTTGTGAATCAAAAAGATGCATTTTTGTCTTATCAATATACAGATCAATTATCTGCCCCTCTTCGATTAAATCACTGGATAGCGTTTCAACGGTCAATATACACTTACCAAACTGTGTTTCTAAATGTATGTTAGCACCCAATAATTCGAATGTTTCCACTTTCACTTTAATAGCGACCGAATCTTCAAGTAACTCTGCAGATAAATGTATGTCACTTGGGCGTATGCCAATTAATACATTTTGATTTTTCTGAACTTGCATACTGTTTGTTGGCAAAGGAAGCGTTTCACCCGCAACTTCAATATATAAACTTTCCGCTTGTTGTATTTTACCTTCGAGTAAATTCATTGATGGACTACCAATGAAACCAGCCACAAATTTATTCGCGGGTCTATTATAAATCTCTTCAGGCGTACCAACTTGTGCGATATGCCCACCATGTAAAACCACAATTCGATCAGCTAATGTCATAGCCTCGACCTGGTCATGTGTAACATAAATTGTTGTTTTCTTTATTTTTCTATGGAGCTCTTTAATTTCACTGCGCATCGCATTGCGCAGCTTTGCATCTAAATTAGAAAGAGGCTCATCGAATAAAAACACCTCTGGTGTACGTACCATGGCTCTGCCCATCGCAACACGTTGTCTCTGCCCTCCAGACAATGCTTTGGGTTTACGGTTTAATAATGGAGTTAATTGCAGCATATCCGTGATAGGTCTAACCTTTTTTTCTATTTCAGCTTTCTTTAAACCAGAAAGCTTCAAAGAAAATGCGATATTATCGTAAACAGTCATATGAGGGTATAAAGCATAGCTCTGGAATACCATTGCAATATTTCTGTCTTTAGGCTCCATATCATTAATAACATCATCACCAATAATAATATCGCCACCAGAAATATCTTCCAATCCAGCTAACATCCGTAATGTTGTTGATTTTCCACAGCCCGAAGGACCAAGGAACACAATAAACTCCCCTTCTTTTATTTTTAAATTGAAATTTTTAACAACGTGTACATTGCCAGGATAAATTTTATCTATATTTTTGAATTCTATTGAAGCCATTCTCATTTCTACCTTAATTTAGTCTATCGAATTAACATTATTTAGTTTAAATTTTATGAATTTTCATTGGATATCAATTGGAATATAACCTTGTGCTTATAAGGTCTTTGAGGTGTATAAATGCATTGCTTTTTATACGTATCCATATTGATTTGATCTGGATAATGCTGAGTTTCTAAACACAAACCAGCATATTGCTGGTATGTTTGGCCATTTCGACCAGTAACATTCTTTAAAAAGTTTCCTGAATAAAACTGAAGACCACTTTGATCCGCATAAACTCTCAAAAATAGCCCACTTTTCGCACTATACGCAGTGGCAGCAAATTGAATGCCTTCTCCCTCAAGACACCAACAATGGTCAAAGCCCTTTGATTATCGCTAATTCACGAGGTTGAGCAAGAACATCTTTACGTAATTTTTTAGGTTTACGGAAATCCATCACGGTATTTTCTACGGCACACTTATCAACCGGGATAGAAAAATCATCCGTTACGAAGTATTTTTCAGCATTAATAGTAAGCGAATGATCAAGTACATCACCTCCACCATTAAGATTAAAATAGGTATGTTGTGTTAAATTAACAGGGGTATCACGATCAACATTTGCTAAGTAATCAACCATTAATTCATTATCATTGTTCAACGTATATGAGACGTAAATCTCCATGTTCGCAGGAAAACCACCTTCAAGATAAGCAATGTTTGTTCTTAGGGTAACAGAAGTTGCTGATACCGCTTCCAGTACCCATTTCTTTTTATGGATTGCACATGAGCCTCCATGCAAATGATTGCGGCCCTCGTTTTGATCAACAACAATTTGCTCACCATTGAGTTCAAATTTTCCCTGTGCAATACGATTAGCCCAAGGACCAACAACAGAGCCAAGAAAAACATCACCATCTAAATATTCTTGAGGAGAGTCATATCCCAGTACAATATTTTTTATGTCTCCTACTTTATCTTTAACATATAAATTAACGATAGTTGCCCCTAAATTTGATATGTCAACTTGGATACCATTATCATTAGACAGTGTATATAATTGGTATTCACCCCAAGGCTTACTTTTAATTTGCCGCCTCTCTTTGAGTAACATAACGTTTCCTAACTCCCTATTTCAAAGGGCAACAACAATGATATTTTGTTGGACCTTTTTAATAAATTTAAACTTAAGTGGTAGTAATATGAGTGATTCTCGAAAAAATTAATCTATATCCGGCGCACAATTACAAAATTAGTGAATCAATGAACCAAATATCACAATAAAATAATTACAAAATCTCCCTCTTTTTGCCCTCTTTCAACAAAATAATATACGACGGAGCTCTCTTTCAATACTCGAACGACGCATAATTGAATTGCTTTCGATAGCGTTGATAAAGATAATTTTGCTTTGTATAACCACATTGTGAGGCTATGTTATGGGTTGAATAATGACCGTTTTTAGGCCATTTTGGGGAATTGTAAAATCGCAAATCGGATTAATATCCACTTCTCGAACATGGGTTCTTGCCCTTGTAGCAAGTAAGAGCGTCTGAAATGCTCAGTTAAGAGACATTCTTAGCTTTGGACGTTTCATCGTTTAACTACATATATTTTAAGCTTCATAAAAACACGCTATTGTTATACTTTTCCACTCAGACAGACTAATAGACTAGATTCATCGCTCGCATATTTCTGGTCGAAGATGCAGATCACAATTACCAAATAGACGAGTTCCGTTATCAAATATCACAATTGAAGAAAATAACTAAAAGGATAAATATATCCTCACTATTTGAAGTTAATAAAACAACTAACCATTTAGCTTTTTATTTCGGATAAAATTTATCGCATCATATAACGGAGTTTTTCATGACTATTTATCGAAAAAGTATAGTAGGTCAAGGGATAGCAACTATTCTAACAGCGGGTTTAGTGGTTGGCTGTGTTACGACTGGAAACAGTTCTACAGCAAAAAAAAGAATTATCAAATAATTCCCAATCAAAACAAAGTGAGAGTGGGGAGTTATTACAAAACCCTCAATTTAAAAAGGGAGAAGAAAGTTGGTGGGTTTCAGGTGGTCAACTAGCAGTAAAAAATGGCGAAGCTTGTGTTAATATTACACAGCCAGGTTCTAATAATTGGGATGTGATTTTAGGTCAAGGTGGTCTCGGTCTAGAAAATGGACAATCATATCAAGTCAACTTCACCGCACGTTCTTCTGTTGAAACTAAATTTAAAGCATTAATTCAACATGATGGCGCTCCCTACACTGGTTACTTTAATGAAGATATTTCTGTTGGTCCAACGGCAAAAACATATTCCTTTAATTTCACCCAAAAAGAGCCAAGTGATGCTAAAACCGGATTCCAATTTCAGCTAGGTGCACAAAAAAAGCTGATATTTGTTTTAGTGACGTCTCGTTAAAAGGAAAAAGCTTCAAAAAAGAAGTCATTATACCAACAGTTCATGTAAACCAAATTGGCTATTTTCCTAAAGCTGAAAAAATAGCAACAATTAAAAGTGATTCAAAAGAACCTCTTGCATGGCAAATAAAAGATGCTAACGGAAAAATTATTTTAACGGGTATGACAACGGTATTCGGTTTAAATAAAAGCTCTGGCGAGTCTGTTCATAAAGCTGATTTCAGCAAATTAACAACACCAAGCAAAGAGATAGTACTTGTCGTCAATGGGGAAGCTAGCCACCCTTTCCGCATTGCTGATGATATCTACACTGAATTAAAATATGATGCACTTGCTTATTTTTATCAAAACCGAAGCGGTATTGAAATTAAGCCTGAATATGTTCAACGCGCTGATTTAGCTCGCCCTGCTGGCCATCCTAATGAGACAGTTACCTGTTTCAATAAAACAGATGCAAAAGGTAATAAATGGCCTGGTTGTGACTTCGAATTGAACGTTTCTGGTGGTTGGTATGATGCCGGCGATCACGGTCGATATGTTGTAAACAGTGGTATTAGTGTATGGACTTTACTAAACCTCTACGAGCGCTCTTTATGGATAAAAGATGCAAAAGTTCCTTTTGCGGACGGTACCCAGACTATTCCAGAAACAAATAACAACGTTAATGACCTATTAGATGAGGTGCGTTGGAATGTTGAATTCATGATGGCAATGCAAGTTCCAAATGGTAAAAAAGTAACAGTACCAGAGGGAGATCAATCAGCGAATCTTAATCAATTAAAATTAACTGAAATTGACGCATCAGGCTTGGCTTTTCATAAAGTAGCCGACGAAAAATGGACAGGCATGCCACTACCACCACATAAAGATACAATGGATCGTGCTATTTTTTATCCAACGACATCTGCAACATTAAATCTAGCTGCTACAGCGGCACAATGTGCGCGTATCTGGAAAGATATTGATCCCGCATTTTCTGGTCAATGTTTAACGGCTGCACAACGAGCTTGGGATGCTGCAAATGCCCACCCAGAAGTATTAGCTTATGATAACTTCACAGGATCTGGCCCATATGGGGATACTGACTTATCAGATGAGTTCTACTGGGCAGGTGCTGAATTATTTATCACAACGGGTGAAGCCAAATACTTAAAAGCAATTAAAGCATCGCCACTATATTTAGTTTCTCCAAGTGATGATAAAGAGTCATCAAATGGTTTATACTGGGGTAATCTTGCTTCTGCTGGTACGCTTAGTTTAGCACTAGTACCAAATGAATTACCAAAAAATGATATTCTACAAGCACGTAAAAACATTCAGAAAACAGCAGATATTTACCTAAAATCAGTTGATGAAGAAGGTTATAATATTCCTTACACTAGCGAAGAGTACCCATGGGGATCGAATTCTGAAATCCTCAATAACGGTATTTTCTTAAGTTATGCAACAGATTTTACTGGTGATATAAAATACCTACAGGCAGCAGCAGATGGTATGAATTATATCCTTGGTAATAACCCGCTAGATAAGTCGTATATCTCAGGGTACGGTGAAAATGCTCTTCAAAACCCTCATCATCGCTTCTGGTCTTTCCAAGCGGATAATAACTCACCAAAACCAGCGCCAGGCGCAATGTCTGGCGGTCCAAACTCAATAAACTTTTCTGACCCAATAGCTGCGACTATCAAAGGTAAATGTATTGGACAAACGTGTTTTGTTGATGATATTGGAGCGTGGACACTAAATGAAATAACCATCAACTGGAACTCTCCGCTTGTTTGGATAACAACAGTTTTAGATGAAAAGCGTTTAAATCAATAAACGTCGCTTTAACTCACCGCCGACCACCTATCGTGGTCGGCAACGATTCAACAAAAATGGCTAATATGCCCGCCAACACGAAACAACTAGTTTGTAGTGATATCAATTCAAGAACATTTACAGGTTATATTTTAGGCGAAATTGGCGTTGCTATTAATCTCATATTCGAAAACAAATGAGACAAAAAAAGATGGTCAAGCCAATTATCCCAGTCAAGAAATCCATTATATTTAGCTTTGCTAGCGCTTTACTTGGCGTTTTGCTGAGTACATCCGCATTGGCCTCAACATCAACACCTTCTTTCCCTCATTTTGTGCACACCGATGGAAAAAAGATTCTGGATGAAAATAATCACCCACTCTACCTTTACGGAATTAACTTAGGAAATTGGTTATTATGGGAAGGATATTTGATGATGGGAGACTATAAATATCGCACCCATACACAGTTTCTTAACTCATTAACGACCGTATTTGGCAGTGCAGATAAATCGGCTGAATTTGAACATCAATGGCGCCTAAATTATGTCAATGAACAAACGTTAAAGGAGTTAAAACAACTTGGCTTTAATTCTGTTGTGTGCCATTTCACTACAATATGTTTTGGAAAAATAACCAGTTAAGCGATGATGGTTTTCAATATTTTGACCTATTAATTAATGCAGCTCGTAAACATGATATTTATGTGTTGCTCGACATGCACGCAGCCCCAGGTTACCAAAATCCAGGGGACCATTGTGATAACTTAGACTCAAATGCTACACAACCCAGAAGTAGTGTTTATTTTTGGGATAAAGATGAGTATATTCAAATCACCAGCAAAGTTTGGCAGCATATTGCCCTGCGCTATAAAGAAGAACCCGTTATTTGGGGCTACGACTTACTTAATGAACCGGTGCCACAAGACGGTCGAGAATATGAACTACTAGGGTCACTAATTAAGATACGTAATGCGATCCGTGAAGTTGACAATAATCACATTATTGTCGCTGAAACATCCTGGTGGAGCTCAGACTTAAGCAAAATTGATTGGACGAATCCCTTGGTTCAAGAAAAGACCGGAATCAATTCACAATGGGATGATAACCTCGTCTATGAAATTCATCACTATGGTCCAGCTAGTGATACCTTTGGTCGTGAAAAGATCACCAATAATCTAAACATTCCATTAATTCTGGGAGAGTTTGGCGAAAGTGATAACAATAACTTACTTGCCATATCTAGCTGGGCAAAAAAAGAGCTCGTGGGTTACTTTCCTTGGTCATTTAAGAAAATATCTCATGACAAAACCCTTTGGACCATCCCTTCAACTACTGCTTATAATAAATTGAAGTCATACATTAATAATAACCAACGAGCCCCGACTGATTTATACGATGAAATAATCTCTTTCACGCAAAAAAATATCCGCAATGGATCGCCTCAACTAGAGTGGCATGAAGATTTTTTTCAAGCAATTAATCCTTCCTCCCCCTCAACAGATTAAGTTATTAATATCGCCTTAACAGCGCTTTTTAGCTATTCATTGCCAATATATAGGGAGTACACATAATATTATGGTCATAGCTTGTGGAGGAAAAATGAATGAGAGAGTTTGCACGTTGAAATATAGGGGTATCGCTTAATCTTTGCACCATAACATACACTGCGCTTGAATAAACGACCTAACTTAAGGCTGTTTATTCAAGCGGGAAATCTATTATATTCAGTATATAGTTATTACTGAATACATTTATTCACAAACTATTGTATCGGAATAAGGGCATTAATTAGTTGCTCTCGCCATTGCCCCGTACTCGCATCATAGGCACCAAAACCGGATGCGTATTCCCAATATGCCCAACTAATATTTCTTTTTTCTGCTTCACGGGCAATAAATGCCGTCCATGCCTTTTGATGTAATGGATTTGAGAATTGAGAATAAACACCAAATTCCCCCATAAATATTTCAAAGCCACGATTAGCTTGATTATTCCATGTGGTTACTCTATCAAACAACGCGATCAAAGGCGTTTGTTCACTTGCGGTTCCTAGCCAAGGAGTGCCAACCCATTTATCTGCACCAGCAACCCATTCAGCGCCTTGATGAGTAAAATGGAAAGGTTCGTAATAATGAACAGTAATAATTGTATTAGTTGCGTTCACCGTATCTGGCAATGATAATTTAGTTAAGCCATCTGGATGCCCCCAATTGGCGGTGCCAATCATCACAGTTCGCTGCTCTGTACCGTTATTTTGTTGCGTGGCCATATCACTCCAGATAACATTTAACAATTTTGCAATTATATTGTTCCAATCACTGTAATCTATGGTGCCATTAGGCTCATTTAATAACTCAAAAATAAGATTGTCACGGGGATATTCATAGAGAGGAAATTGTTCGCTAATTTGTTGCCATATACTCTGCAAACGTAAGACATGTTTTGATTGCATATTTTCAGGATCATTCATCATTTCTTCATAGTGATGAACATTTAAGATAACTTTAAGGCCCTCGTTATTTGCCCAGCCAACAACTTCTTTTACACGTTCCATAAATACAGAATCAATGGCATAAGGAGATTCCAGCTCGGTATGAGCAGTCCAGCGAACAGGGATTCGTACAGTTTTAAATCCGGCATCAGAAATTCGTTGTAAGTCTTCTTCAACGAGTAAACGCCCACCAGTCCATTCACCTTCAGCTGGCGCTTCTAAATAATTTCCTAGGTTAAGTCCTCGGCCTAATTGCGTTTGTTGCAGCCCCCCTTGACCATTCCATGAATAAAGATCTTTATAATAACTCTCGGATAAGACGACTGAATTATCTACAGAAGTAGAAGTAGAATCTCCCCCGTTACAACCGACTAAATTATAAATGCAACCCACAAATATTAAAACCATCAAATAGTGTGTTCGAAAAATATTCATGATAAATCCTTATAAAGTAATTAATTACAGCAGCGAAAACACTTCCATCCTATTTAAACAACAATATCAATTAATTGAGCTCGTGTGAATGATAGAAATTAGTATTATCGTTGTAACCTTTAGCATAAAAATGTTAATAATGACGGGAACGAATAGCCTAATTTAAAGCAGGTATTTCAAGGAAATGTAGAATTTCGAGCTAGCGTCCCCAAGGGCAAAGAAAATAGCACCTTGCGATAAAACCGCTATGTACAAGAAGATACTTCTATTTTACTGAAATGACATATATTTTGAATCTCAACCATAGTTTTATCTTCTTCAATACGGGGTGTTTTTTTCTGATTCACCGACGTTCATCGCTGTTACTGATTTACGTACCGAGTAGCCCTGCTCAACAACTCATTGTGCTGACTCTAATCGAAACTTTAGAGTGAAATTTCACTTGCCCATAGTGCAGATTTCAACCACCAACAAAATTATTGAAATGAAAAATATCACCTCTACTTAGGTGACCAAATCAATGTGCTACGGAAAAAAGAGGGCGTTCAATTATCTGCTTTTAATTCAATTCTAGACACTCGTCATTATGAACATTTTTATACTAAATATCACAACGACAATACTAATTTACAGCATTCACACGCTTTTAATTAATTGATATTGTTGGAATAGAATGAAAACGTTTTCGATGCTGTAATTAATGACTTTATAAGGATTTATAATGAATATTTTTCAAACGCGCTATTGGGTGTTTTTAATATTTACTAGCTTCATTATACAACTTAATCGGGCGTAAGAGAGAAGACTCTACTTCTGCAGATAACTCTATCCTCTTATCCGAAAGTTATTATAAAGATCTTTATTCATGGAATGGTCCAGAGGTCTACAACAAACACAATTGGGCTGATAACTTAACCTAGGGAATGACTTGGAAGCTACAGCTAAAGAGGAATGAACTGGGGCTGATTAGAGTTGCGCATTTTTGTCAGCTGTTATATCCCGCACCAGTCGTATATTGAATTAAATTAGGAGCCTTACTATGAATAAATAAAATATATTTGTTTTGTACCGTAAGTATGCCCACTTCTTTATTGGTTAACATAAATGCGTGAGCTAGCAGCATTCTGTTCCTGTTGATATTTATGCTTTCCGGAATATCAAATGAATGAAAGAGCAGCTACAACCACTACAGAGGTGAACGCTATCTATTTATTTCAGTAACCAGCTGTTTTAATTGCAAAACAAATAAAAGCCAGCATTCATTTTAACAACAATTAATGACTAGATAATGATGGGATTGATGTTATATCAGTTTTTATTTTGTGAGGTAAATGTGACTTTTAATGATATTGACCTACATGATTTGAATGCGACCAATTCTGAAAAACAGAAGGAAGAGATCGCATAGCAGGCGATAACGCATTATCCCCGAATTTCTAATCACTCAAAAAATTAACTTGATATTTCTTAACATTTCAAGGCATTGCTTAAAATTTTTACATACATAAATGAAATAGCTTTCATAGCATTGCGAAAGCTAATTAATCATACTGGACATAACATGAATAAAATCAAACATTTAAATTTAACCCTTGCTATTCTTTCTGCACTAACCTCTACCTCATTGTTAGCTGATCAAAATACTGACCAAGCTAACGAGCAAGAGAATATAGATACTCTTGTAAAACGACTTGATGAACTCGAGAAAAAATTACAAATAATTAATTATAAAGATGATCAACAACCCGCAATATTAACGCCAGAGACACCAGTTCAACATGGTATCGTATTTTCAGGCTATGCTCGTTATGGGGCTAACTTTCAAAATAGTGATGCAAAAACAGTTCGAAGCCACGGTTCATCGCTTGGTAATGCAACAGGCCGTTTAGGTAATGAGCAAAATGGGGGGGAGTACCAATTTGCTAAAGTATTTGAAGGTGCAAATAACACAAAATGGGATTTAGTCTTCATGGTTGATCATTGGGCTGATAGAGAATGGGCTGATGATGGTGGTGTTCAAGTTAAAAAAATGTATGCGGGTGCTACAAATATATTTGAATCACAACCCGATCTATATGTTTGGGCTGGACGTGATTTTCATCAACGCCCTCAGTTTGATATTAATGATTATTTTTGGATGATGCATGATGGACAGGGCTTTGGTTTCTATAATTTAAATATTGATGAGCTGAAATTCGACTTATCCGCTGTGGCACAAGTTGATGATGATATGGTTGGAGATAATGGCAGATATGCGATCACCAGTAAATTAAGCAATATTACAATTGGTGATTCCTTAGATCTTGCTTTTTATGCCAACTACGGTTTTTCATCTGATCAAATAAAAAAAGATGAAGAAGGATCTGAAAATACTTCTAGCAATGCCTACCAAATAGCTGCTGAAGGAAAGATACATAATCAACACCTGGTTGTTCGTTATTCAAGTAATGCAGTAAATAGCACGTTTGATTTAGCAGACGGTGTCGATGCGCTATTATTTAGTCTTGAAGGCAACTTCAAATTTACTGACAAAATTGGCCTACAGTATCTTACATCTTATCAAGATGTAAATGGTGCTAAAGGTACCTATAAGGTAAGTGATGGCTCAATCAAGGAACGATCATTACCAAAATAGAAGATAGTGAAAGCTACAATATGATAGTTCGCCCTACATACCAATGGAATGATATACATTCTACATGGCTAGAAGCTGGCTACAGTGTTGTTGATTATGGGGATTTAGATGCGACTAATAAATCTTGGAAATTCACGATATCACAAAATATTGCAATCGGGCCTGAAACATGGTCTAGACCAATGATACGTTTCTTTGCAACTATTGGGAATGCAGATAATGAGTATATCGGAATGAGGGATGATAATAGCTATGATTCTTCTAATTTAGATACTGCGACTTTTGGTGGTATGTTTGAAGCTTGGTGGTAATCCCCTCATACTGTAAATATATGTATGATTCATAGAGATCGTTTCAATCTGGCGATCTCTAAATCTAGTTAGAGTTGGCATCTCGGATTCTCTCAGTTGACGAATCATACTCTGCTAGAACAGGCGGACTTGAGCAAACAGTGGTAATACCAACTCCGGTAAGTATGTGATCTAAATTTCGCGTAGGAAAAACAGCTTAATTCAAGGCGTAATTTGACGTAAATGGTTATTCCCTTTGCGAAAATTACAACGCAGCAGTAAGTGGTTTTAACCAGTAAAATAGATCAGCTATTTATCGGAATTGGTATAAGCTCCCCATTAATCTAAAAAAGGCAGATTAGTCTAAACTATTCTGCCTTTTTAAGTTAGGTTACTAAATCATGCGAATCAATTCATCTTTGCTCAATCTAAAGCTTCCTTTTTGGTAAACATCAATCGCTCTAACGCTAACCCCGGTTTCACGAAATCGAGGGTGAGTTCGTAGTATCCCTTACCCAGCCTTACCTCCAGTCCCTCTACAACAATACTTTCGCCGCTAGTCCCATTCATGGGAAGAGACATAGCAAAAACGCCATTAAGACTGATGCTACAAGATGACTGTGCCTGAGAGTTGCGATCATAATGGCCAACACCGCTAAATTGATACACACCAGCTTCAAGCACTTCTATCATCATTGATTTATTGACTTTAGTATTGATAACGAGTTCATCTTGCATAGCTTTTGCTGCAACATTAGAAGTATTACTTTGTGCGATAAACGTCTTAATCGGATCATAGGCTTCTAGTGGTCTATCCATAGCAGGAGTTGCCATGATAAATCGACAAATATTTATCGCTGAACGCTGTAATTCACCTAACATCAACGTGCCCTGCTGCAAAGCCTCTAACGTATTGTCTTTCATACTATTAGATTCGGCACCATCATTTTCAACAACCATGTAAATGTCGTTCTGTGCGCGAATCATAAAAGAAGTGAATCTCTTATCTTCTTTACCGGCCTCAATGGGATCATTCATCTTCGCCCACCAATCCGTCATAACCAGACCGCTAAAGCCCCACTCGCCACGCAAAATAGAAGTATTGAGATCATAATTAGAAGCGCCCCAATGACCATTTATTGGGTTATAACAGGTCATGATAGAAGATGCTTCTCCTTCTTTGACTGCCATCTCAAAACCTTTAAGATGAATTTCACGCAAGGCGCGCTCCGATGCAATACTGTCTACATCAACTCGCGCAGTCTCCTGATCGTTAGCGGCAAAATGCTTAATAGTTCCAGATACTCCTGCTTTTTTTAAGCCGCGAGTTTGAGCCGCGCCCATGACTCCCGTCATCAAAGGATCTTCAGAAAAATATTCAAAATTACGGCCATTCAACGGGTGTCTGTGAATATTAATGCCAGGGCCTAAAAGACTATCGATTTTATTAGCACAAAGCTCTTGACCAATCAGGAAGAAAAGCTCCTCATTTAGTGCTTTGTTCCAAGTACATCCAAGCAAAGTACCTATCGGAACTTGAGTTGCCTTGTGACCACTATCCATACGTATACCTGAAGGCCCATCAGCTACCGCAACAGCAGGAATGCCAAGATGAAAAAGGTTATCACTAAGACCGCCTAAAGCGGCCGCGGTTCCAGGCGTAACTTTAGGGCTACACATCCCTTCACCTCGAACTAAAGAGGCTAACTCCTCACAACTCATCTGCGCAACAAACTCTTCTATACTATTTTGCCCTTCTTTAACATCTTTAAGTTGAATCCCCTGATAGCCCGTTAACTTCAAAGCAGCAGGCATTGCAGACTCAACTCTTTCCTTGAGAGAGATGGCTCTTTGAGGTACAGCTTCATAGGTTTCTTCATAAGTACCATCTTCCTTAAGAGCGCCTGGTTTCAAGCGTTTGAATGGGTAGATAGGTGCTAAAGCTTCAGTTAGATTTTCAACAACTAAAAGTTCATCTAGCTCTATTGTTGTGGGAATTGGAACTGCTTTACGTACACTGCCCCCCACGTAAAACTGGTAACTCCCCTCTTCCAGAACATAACAGGATCGATGCCCAGTGACACCACTATCGTCATAGGAGGCGAGGGACTTAAGTGCAATAGAAACCCGAAGAATTTGTACATCACCAGGCTTAAGAGCCTCAGATTTAGCAAAGCCAGCTAGTACTGAACAGGCTTACCAAGATGCCCTTGTGGCGCTTCGCAATATACTTGCAGCACTTCTTTACTGGTGTACTCTTCACCTATATTTTGCAGTGAAAAATCCAAATGAAGTATACGCTCTATACCCGTACCTTCAATTGAATAGGACTGTAATTCCCGACTAAATTCGGTGTAGGAAAGCCCAGCGCCAAACTCATATTGTACTGCTTGCGGCTTAAAGGTCTCGAAATAACGATATCCGACATAAATATCTTCAACATAACAATTATAATCTTTACGACCGAAATAAGCTGATGAAGGATAATCTGATAACTGATAGGCAACGGTGTCGCACATTCTTCCACTTGGAGATACGTTTCCGGAGATAACGTCAGCGAGAGCATGCCCACCTTCCATCCCTGCAGCCCAACTGTAAATAACCGCCTGAATCGATTCTTTATTATCTATGGTATTCAGCCAAGACATATCCATAATATTAGTAATGTTAAGGATCACAATCACTTTATCAAACTGAGCTGTGACGCCAGTTATCATCGCTTCTTCTTGCTCTGTCAAACGGTAACTACCTGGAGCATCAGCGTTATCTTGATCTTCACCAGCAGTACGACCAATGAAAATAAGCGCTTTATCTGAATTTTTCGCAGCTTGTTCGACAAGTTCGGTATTCAGAGGCATCTCTTGCTGAAACCAAGGTTCAGCAGCCCAACCACCACCTCCATCATCAAAAGGATTTACTTTGATCCATTCTTCATAGACAGCAGCCAGTTCTTCATTAATGTCAATGGTAGGATTACTGCGCAGCCCCTCTAACGCATTCACAGCATAATGAACGTTAACAGCCCCGCCAGATCCCGTACCACTTCGATAGGTATTGACCTGACAACGTCCAAATAAGGATATTTTTTCTCCCTTTTTGATAGGAAGTACGGCATTGCGATTCTCAAGAAGGACTATTCCTTCACAAGCCGATTGCCGGCTTATGGGAATAAGCTTTTCCTGTGCCAAGCTTATCATTTTAGTTTGCATATACTATTCTCTACTATTATTAAAAATTTGTAATAAATCAATAAATCGAAGGTCGTTATGAGCCTATAACAATGCATTCAAACTCAATATGAACTATTAAAGAAACGCCAACTCCTGGCGAAGATAAATACTTGCCCCCAATAACCCTGGGTTAGCATTAGTTATCAAAAAGGTAGGAATGGTTGAAAGATGGTCTTTAAATCGCCCTTTTTCTTCAAAATAATATCTAAACTCGCTCGATTGAAAAAAGTCTATAAAGCGAGGCACAATACCTCCGGCAATATAAACGCCCCCCGTACAGTTCAAATTCAAAGCTATATTGCCCGCGAAGCCACCCATAACCTGACAAAAAACATCCAAACTTCTTCGCGCAATAACGCAACTACCATCCAATGCAGCTTGCGTAACCTCTTTAGGTTGGTCAAATTTTGCTGGTTGATGAGACAAGAGGCAAAGACTTTGGTATAAATTTACTAACCCTTGCCCAGATAAAATACGCTCAGCTGAAACATGTCCAAACTGTTCCTGTAATAAAAATAAAACCTCAGATTGCTCTCGTGTATTAACTGTAAAGCTGACATGGCCACCTTCTCCGTCCAAGCTCACCCATTTACCTTCTAGTTTGACAATGTGTGATACGCCCAACCCCGTTCCAGGACCAAACACCGCAGTGAGACCATCTGTTTGAGCGTTTCCCCCACCAATCTGAATTTTTTCTTCTGCGGAGAGAAACGGTACTGCTAATGAAATGGCTGTGTAGTCATTAAGCAAATATAAAGACGTTAATTGTAATTTTTCTTTAAGTTCCTTTTGTGAAAAAGCCCATTTTAAATTAGTCATTGCGATATAATCGTCCTCAACAGGACAAGCAATGCCAATACAAAGATGTTTAACTTGACCTTGTAATTCAGAAAAATAGTAAACAAGAGCCGCTTCAAGTGTTGCAAAATCCTGGCAGGCAAATTCTTTTAACTGCCCCAACTCTCCTGAGTCAAGATTACAGACGGCAAGCCTAATATTTGTACCACCAACATCAGCAACGACTGATAACATGTTTTTCCCCTAAATAGTAAACTTTAATTATTTTTACAAGCACTGATTATTGCGCCAGTGACCTTTTGTTGACAACTGTAATAGTCAAATACGTCATCTAAATTTTATCAACAATGATGCCAGTGAACGATGAGCATTTAAATAGTGAAAACTTGTATCTTCTATATGAGATTTGGTATCTCTCTTTTCTAGGCAGCACAGATTAATAGTTGCGCTATATAAAAGAGGGGCTGTTCAATATGTTGTATTTTCAGTTACAGACAATACGAAGGAGGAAAGGGTAAGGTGAAAATTATAGTGTTCGGGTGATACCAATTGGAATAAATAGATAGATGGTCTCTTTAACCACTTAAATTAAACTTTGTTATCATGAGTCACTCCAATCTTAGTAAAAATTACCGAAACGGGAGTGACTATTTATATGTTTTAGCTATCTTTTTTTTCAGTCATTACTTCTGTTTCACAGATCATCTTCCAGTATTTAGGTAATACATTAAGTTCACCCGTTACTGTTACGGTTTCATTAAACACGATATCTGTAGCTGAACGACCAATCATAATTTCAAAGTCACCGGGCTCAACTACACGACGATGCATGTTGTCAGTAAAGTTAAGCATATCAACAGGCAATGAGAAATTTACAATACCTGTTTCACCTGCTTTGATATCTACTCTAACAAAACCTTTTAACTCTCGAATAGGTCTTACTAAAGAACACAGTTTATCTTTAACATATAATTGAACAACCTCACAGCCGTCAACAGCGCTGGTATTTTCAATTTCGACTGACACATTAATCGTTCCATTAATATCAACAGAGTGATTATCAATGGATATGTTTTTATAGTCGAAACTTGAATACGTTAGCCCGTAACCAAAGTTATATTTAGAACCAAAATGATAAGCGATCGGTGTTCCACCACTCTTTAATTTATGATTGTAGTAATAAGGTACTGCACCTGCATTCTTAGGGATAGATAACGTTAAACGACCAGATGGCGCTACTTTACCAGTTATGATATCAATGATTGCATCGGCACCTTCTTGTCCAGGGGCCCAACCAAAAATCACACCAGCAGCTTTTTCTTCAGCGCCATTTAGGTTATAGGGACGACCACCTGTTACTAAGATTATAACTGGCTTGCCAGTAGCAATCGCAGCATCAATCAACGCTTGTTGTACACCAGGCAAATCTAGGCTATCGGTATCAGAGCCTTCTCCAATCGTACCTGTTTGAAATAAGCCTGCTAAGTCACCAACACAAACTAATGCAATATCGGCTTCTGCAACCAGCTTTGCAGCTGCTGCAATTTGACTCGTATCTTTTGATACAGGAGACTCTAACTTCTGCCCCATTGCCATATCAACATCACCAGGGAAAACAGGGGCGTTTGCGTGGCGTTCTGTTAATATTTCGCACCCTTTAAGATATGAAACATCAGTAAATTGATCTTTAACTGCTTCTAAAATGGTTTTTGATACTTTTTCCCCATCATCCATGCTACTAAGGATAAGGTGAATCGGGAAACTATATCCCCCCAGTAGAGCAAGCTGATCGTCGGCAGTTGGTCCCACTACGGCTATTTTTTGATCTGTTTTAATCGGTAACGTACCATCATTTTCCATTAAAACCGCTGATTGAGAAGCCACTTGATAAGCAACTTTTTTTGCTTCTTCAGTTTGAAGTTCAATGTTCTCTTCTTTACAGTATGGATTTTCGAATAAACCTAATTCAAACTTAACTTTTAATATACGAGCAACAATTTCATCAATTTTCTCTAATGAGATCAACCCTCTATCCATTGCATTTTGAATATAACTTGAACAGGCATCATCTGGTAATTCAATATCGAGGCCCGCATTAAAAGAGAGAGCAGCCGCTTCTGTGCGATCCGCTGCAATGCCGTGATGAGAAGCGAGTAATTCAATACCGCCATAATCAGCAACAATTAAGCCATCAAAGTCCCATTGATCACGCAATACCGTTGTCAGTAAATATTCTGAGCTATGGCATGGCTCATTATCAATATCATGGTAAGCAGGCATAACTGAGCCTGCATTTGCTAACTTAACCGCCATTTCGAATGGCAGCATAAAAGTATCATTTAGTTCTTTAAATCCAAGGTGCACAGGAGCATGGTTACGCGCACCTTCACTGAATGAATGTCCAACGTAATGTTTTAATGTTGCTAATAAATCACGTTTTTCAGTTTGCAGCCCCTTCACATAACTGGTTGCAAGTACACCAACATGGTATGGATCCTCACCTAACGTTTCTTCTGTTCTACCCCAGCGCACGTCGCGGGAAACATCAAGAACAGGAGCCAAGCCATGATGCGCACCTACTTGACGTACCTCTTCCCCGATAATTCTCCCCATCTCTTCGATAAGCTCAGGATTCCAGGTGTGACCATAATTAAGTGATGACGGGAACAGCGTTGCGCCCTTTGCCATAAGGCCAACTAAACACTCCTCATGAGACATTGCTGGTATACCAAGGCGGGTCTCTTCCACTAAATATTTTTGCAGTAAGTTAAGCGCTTTAACACCCTCTTCTGCTGCAATAGTATGTGTTCCAAGAGGACGTGTAATTTGCCCTAAACCATGTTTTAAACGTTCATCAATCGGTTTACGAGCATCCCCGGAAGCCATCTCTAATTCACGATCTTGATGGTCACCATCAGGACTTAAAATTAACCATTGAGCACCTAACTGCGCTATTTTTTCAGTCAAAGTCATTTGACTCATTAAGTCTTCAAGTCTCTCTTGAACGCTATGATTGGGGTTTTTATAAATGCTCATATTATGGTTCTCATTAGTCGATTGATTATTTAGTGAGGGGTAATATGAATGATTTAAAAAAGTGAATATTAAATCTAGATCATGTTTGCCAAATAACTAAATTCAACAACCAAATAGCACAATAAAAGAACATTATGATCGAACAAAAATCAAACATTTATAACGGTATATTGCTTTAGGTGAAATTAAATTAAATCGATATCTTGACGATATTCATAGGGAGTATAATCGAACTTTTTTTTATATACTTGATATAAATAACTCAGGTTTGGGTAACCACATTGTAGTGCAATAGATTCAATGGAATCGCTACTCATCCTTAATAATTTTTTTGATTTAGCAATTCTTAGGTCAGACAAATACTGATGTACTGTGATATTTTTACAGGCAATAAAACGGTTATCTAGCGTTTTCCGTGATGTCTTACAAAATTCTACAACCTGCTGCACCTTAATATTCAAATGAAAATTATTATGCAGATAATATAGCGCATTATTAACAATTTGATCTTGATTCTCTTCAACGATGGTCGAGTATTCATTTATTAAATCAGTAGGTTGGTACTTCTCTGCTAATATTTTGTTAAATCGCTTAGCCTTAACAAGCACTTCAATGCAACGTCGCCCTAGGTTATAAGGATTGACATTGATAGAGCTTAACGGCATCGCCGACATTTTACGCTCCGCATCATCATAATCGGTGCCGATAATTGAGATCTCACTGGGAACAGCAATATTGTGTGTCACACAGAAGTTAACCAATTTTCGCGCTGCGCGATCTGAAGCACAATAGACACCGAGAGGATATTGTTGTAACGCAACAGCCTGCCGTACATCTTTAAAGTAATTAAGCGCCATTAACTGTGCATGTTGTTCAAAATAATGTTTTCTTTCAAGTGCCCAGCCACTATTAGCCTCACTAGGATATGTATAAAAAGCGACATTTTTAATATTATTTTGTACGAACTGTCCAAGTGCTAAAGAAGAGATATGTTCGTTATCATTCACTAATGTTGACACTAATGGCGGTACATTATCTATCTGATAACTCGAGTAAAGAAGTATATTACCAGTTAAACGAGGAATCACTTCATGATGATCTGCTTTATCAAAATCTGCAATAACGTAATCCCATTGCTGAGATAAAATATCATCGACATTTTCTATTGACTCAATATGAATGGAAATTTTCAGTTGATATTCATTAACTTTTGAGGTGATACCTTTTAGTATCTCACGATCGTAATAAAACATTGTGTCAATTAATAGAAGCAACTTATGCATAGTGATGGATCCGAGCTTAAAAGATACAATAAAGAATATAAGGCTAGCGTTAATGAAGCTAAAACCACGTGAAAAAATGCATGTTAAATGCAATTTATACTAATTTTGTCATAGTATATAACGACAAACCAATTATTCTCCTCGGTTAGTATTCATAATACAATGCCATTGTAATATTTTGCAGAAGCACTTATAAATTTAGCTATGAAATATGATAAAAGAAACATCTAATTAACACTTCACAAAAGAAAATAACAAATAAAATACCAAGCGCATATATTCAAACGTTCACACACTGCACATTACGTGCGCTACATCCCAAAAATAACGAATAAAAAATCATTCAGCTTTTAACTCCAAAAAATATAAACCATTAATTTTAAAAAGCTTTTGTTTTTTTTTGCACTATCTCGTTATGATAAAAACCACACATACCAAATATCATAAAGAGATTACCAATTTACACTAATTGATAAATAAGGGGGTGACGAGAATAATAATCCCATCCTAAAGTTAATCGGAGTTACATGAAAATGAACACTATCAAGTTATCAATCAAAGAAAAAATCGGCTATGGATTGGGCGATACAGGCTGTAATTTAGTCTGGCAGACAGTGATGTTATTTCTTGCTTACTTCTACACAGACATTTACGGTTTATCCCCTGCTCACATGGGCACCATGTTTCTTCTAGTTAGATTTATTGATGCTGTTACAGATCCACTAATGGGCTCTTTAGTTGATCGTACCAAGACTAAATATGGTCGCTACCGCCCCTACATTCTGTGGATGGCAGTTCCATTTGGTGTGGCATGTATGTGTGCTTTCTTTACTCCTGATTTAGGCCCAACTGGTAAAATTATTTACGCTTACGCTTCTTATATCTTCTTAACATTGATGTACACCGCTATCAATGTACCTTACTGTGCGATGGCAAATGCAATGACCAACAGCTCAGAAGAGCGAACATCACTGCAATCGTACCGTTTTGCATTAAGCACTGCAGGAGGATTAGTGGTTGCGATGGTTGCACTACCATTAGTCGATATTATTGGTCAAGGTGATGTACAAAAAGGGTATCTTGGTGCGATGAGTGTGATGGGCCTTGCCGCTATTGCTTTCTTCTTTATCTGTTTTTCTACAACCAAAGAAAATGTGACGCCTGAAGAGACAGAGATTAAGCAGTCTGTATGGAAAGACCTTGCTCTACTAATGAAAAATAATCAATGGCGTGTGCTGTTCATTCTAAACGTTATACTATTAACGGGGGCTGTACTCAAAGGCGCAACTACAATGTATTATGTAAATAATGTAATGGGTCGCCCAGATTTAGCCACTATATTCATGGTTGTTAGTATGGTAGCCAGCATTATTGGCGCGCTGGCATCCGGTCCCCTGTTAGGCAAATACAATAAACCTACTGTTTACCGTATTTTAATCTCCCTTTCTGGTTTCTTATGTGCAGTCCTTTACTTTGTTGATCCAACTAATTTAACGCTATTATTTACATTAGTCATTGCTTTAAGTGTGGTGCAAACAAGTACAACGCCAATCCTATGGAGCATGATGTCTGATGTTGTTGACCATGAAAAAACGCGTAGCAATCGTTCACTAAGTGGCATGATCTTCTCAACGAATCTCTTCGCAATTAAACTCGGTATTGCAATTGGCGGTGCATCAGTAGGCTGGATTCTTGCTTACTCTGGATACGTTGGTGGCGCAGAGATGCAAACACCTGAGGTTGTTAATGTAATCAACCTATTATTTACTGTTATCCCTGGTGTTATGTTCGCAGTACTAGCTGCGATAATGATGTTCTATACACTTGATAATGACAAACTAGCGAAAATCAAAGCCCTACTGGTATTGGATGCAAAAGAAAAAGAAGGGATGAAACCACTAGTGCATACTGTAGAGCTTAGCTAAATAGAGCCTATATCAACGGGCTGGTTACTCACCAGCCTAATTGTTAATCCGCACTATATTCAAGGTGCTTACAGACAAAAATAACGAGGCAGTTTATGAATAACAACAACACAACCAACGATCAGCAAGAAGAACAGAATACCGTTACTCAAGGAATTGAAGCAACCCATTCTACAAATGCTCTTTCAGCACCGCTAGTAACGCATATGTACACAGCAGATCCTTCTGCACACGTATTTAATAATAAGATTTATATCTACCCTTCTCACGACGTTGAAAATGATTTACCACTGGGCAATGATGGGGATCACTTTGATATGCGTGATTACCATGTATTTTCGCTAGATAGACCACATGGTAAAGTAACTGACCATGGCAATGTACTTGATGTTAAAAATGTGAAATGGGCCGAACGTCAAATGTGGGCGCCAGATGCTGCCGAAAAAGATGGTAAATACTATCTCTATTTCCCAGCTAAAAACTACCAAGGAATTTTCCACATCGGAGTTGCAGTTGCAGACCAACCAGAAGGTCCTTTTGTACCTGAAGATACCCATATTGCAGGTTCATTTAGTATTGACCCCGCAGTTTACCAAGATGATGATAACCAATATTATTTATTGTTTGGTGGTATCTCAGGGGGGCAATTACAAAATTGGCGCAATGGTGAATTTGGTGAAGAGATTTATCCAGCTGATGATGAAGCCGCATTAAAACCGATTATTGCTAAGCTTGCAGAGAACATGACTGACCTTGCAGAAGCTCCGTGTGAAATCGATATTGTAGATGAAAATGGTGACTTATTACGCGCAGGAGACATCGATCGTCGTTATTTCGAAGGTCCTTGGATGCACAAACATAATGGTATCTATTACTTCTCATATTCAACTGGCGACAGTCACAAAATAGTGTATGCAACAAGTGATTCTCCTTACGGGCCATTTACCTACCAAGGGGTTATTCTTGAACCGGTTATTGGTTGGACAACGCACCACTCAATCGCTAAATTTGAAGGTAAATGGTACCTTTTCTACCACGACAGCTCTCTTTCTGGTGGCCAAACACACTTAAGAAATATCAAGATGACTGAGCTTACTCATAATCCTGATAACAGCATACAAACCATTAAGCCTTACGGTTAAATTACTGATTTTCCATATCAACATAGAAAGGTGAGCTCTGACTCACCTTTTTCGTATGCTTCGCTCATGTCGCACATAGCACTCCTTTGCTTTATTGTTACCAATGTTTAAATCTTTGCTATTTAAAAACAGGTCATGAGTAATCACGAGAGTTATCACACATTTAACAGATTGATGAACTAAGTGACTAAATTTCATAATTGAATTGAATGAGTAAACAGCGTTATATAAGTGTAATAAAATCTATTAATTCCTCTCTACTATTTACTCATTAGCTGATAGTAAAAGTGAGGATTCACTTACTCGAGAAAATGATGACTAACAAAATATTTAACCCTATATTAAAAGGCTTCAATCCAGATCCTTCTATCATCCGCGTTGGTGATGATTATTATATCGCTACATCTACCTTTGAGTGGTTTCCTGGTATTCAGATTCATCACTCCAAAGATTTAATCAATTGGCACTTAATAGGGCACGCATTGACGCGTACATCACAACTTGATATGAAAGGCATGGATAATTCTGAAGGTGTTTATGCTCCTGCACTGACTTACTCAGATGGAAAATTTTGGCTCTGTTTTTCTAATGTCCATGCATGCCGAGGTGGAAATTGGATGGCGACCCCCTCTTTTGTTGTGACTGCAGATGCACCTACAGGCCCTTGGAGCGATCCTGTTTCTATTGGTAATTATGGATTTGATCCTTCTCTATTTCATGATGATGACGGCAAAAAATATATGCTTAATATGGTCTGGGATGGCCGAGCGGATAAAAATTTTTTTGGCGGTATTATGCTGCAGCAGTTTGATCCCGACTCAGGCAAACTACTCAACAAAGCAAAAAATATATTTAAGGGCACTCGATTGGGTTGTACTGAAGGTCCTCAAATGCTCAAAAAAGGTGATTATTATTACTTAATCACCGCGGAAGGCGGTACTGGTATTGATCATGCAGTCACCGTATGTCGCTCTAAAAATATAGATGGGCCTTATGAAGTACACCCCAATAACCCTATTTTAACAAGTCGTTTTCAAGAGGATGCGCCTTTACAGCGTGCAGGGCATGGTTTTTTTGTGGAAACTCAAGATGGAGAATGGTACCTAAGCCACCTTTGTAGTCGTGGTATCGTCAATCCAGAGGGCTATCAGTTTATGCCCGTATACAATAATCTTTACTCGCCACTTGGGCGAGAAACTGCTTTACAAAAAGCCCACTGGGAAGATGGTTGGCCATACGTGAGCAGCGGCAAAACACCCGTTGTGGAAGTGCCTGCGCCAGATTTACCGTTTTGTCCATGGCCAGTACAAAATGCCCTTGATGACTTCGATAATACAAAGCTACGTTTAGATTATCAAACCTTGCGCGAACCTGCTGATGAAAAATGGATTTCGTTAACAGAGCGTCCAGGGTATTTACGTTTAAAGGGACGCCATTATTTATCCTCTCGCTATCAACAAAGTTTAATAGCGAGACGTTTTCAATCTCACTCCGCCCGTGCAGAAACTAAAATGCAATTTAAACCAGAAACACCATATCAGATGGCAGGTTTATGCGCCTATTATGCACGAAATGGTCACTATTTTCTTAAAATGAGCGCAACAGATGAAGGCGAGAGAGTGCTACAAATTGTCGGTAATATCAATGACAATTATAGAGAATTTTCTGAAGAGGTTAGCATTGGTAATATAAGTCAAGTATACATGCGCTTAACCTTAGAGGAGCAGTGGTATAAATATAGTTATTCTCTTGATGCAAAAACTTGGTACAGGATCGGTCCGGCATTGAATAGTACTCCATTATCTGATGAAGGTGGGCCCGATGTATTTCGTTTCACAGGTAGTTTTGTTGCATTATTTGCAGCAGATATTAGTGGTCAAAATACAGCGGCTGATTTTGATTATTTAGAGTATTTAGAATTTTAGCCAGCCTCATTATTAAATTTCCCTGAAAAAATAAAACCGATCTTAAGATCGGTTTTATTTTTAGCATTCTAAGGAATCAACCTACTAAGCAAGCAATTGAGTTGCTTGTTCAACGACATTCTCAACAGTAAAACCAAACATTTTAAACAGCTCATCAGCCGGTGCTGATTCACCAAATGTTGTCATACCAACAATACGCCCGTTTAGCCCAACGTATTTATACCAGAAATCAGCAATACCAGCTTCAATCGCAATACGAGCCGTCACATTAGCAGGTAAGACTGATTCACGGTAGGCCGCATCCTGCTTATCAAATACATCCGTCGCAGGCATCGAAACAACACGCACTTGCTTACCATTCGCGGTTAACTCTAGCGCAGCAGAAACTGCTAGCTCAACTTCAGAACCCGTTGCAATTAATATTAAATCGGGTGTGCCGACACAATCTTTAAGGATATAACCACCTTTAGTGATGTTCGCTAACTGCACGGCATCACGCGGTTGTTGCGCAAGGTTTTGACGAGAGAAAATTAACGCCGTAGGGCCATCTTTACGTTCAATCGCTAATTTCCAAGCAACAGCCGATTCTACTTGGTCACACGGTCGCCATGTGCTCATATTGGGTGTCAAGCGCAATGAAGCAATCTGCTCGACAGGTTGATGGGTAGGCCCATCTTCACCTAAACCAATTGAATCATGGGTGTACACTTGAATATTTTGCACCTTCATCAAAGCAGCCATGCGCATTGCATTACGAGCATACTCCATAAACATTAAGAAGGTAGCACCGTATGCGACAAAGCCACCGTGCAGCGCAATACCATTCATGATTGCTGTCATACCAAATTCGCGTACACCATAATGGATATAGTTACCTGAAAAATCATTCGCTGTTAATGATTTAGAGCCCGACCATATGGTTAGATTTGAAGGTGCAAGATCAGCAGATCCCCCCATAAATTCAGGCAACATAGGTCCAAAGGCTTCTAATGCATTTTGCGATGCTTTACGTGATGCAATATTCGCAGGCGTTGCCTGTAAATCAGCAATAATTGTATTGGTTTTTGCTTCCCAATCATTAGGAAGTTCACCACTTACACGACGTTTAAATTCTAACGCCAACTCAGGATATTTTGCCTGGTAAGCTGAAAATTTCTTATCCCACGCAGCTTCCTTATCTGCGCCTGCTTTTTTCGCATCCCATTCAGCGTAGATTTCCGACGGTATTTCAAAAGATTCATACTCCCAATTTAATTTTTTACGTGCGGCTAATATCTCATCATTACCAAGTGGTGCTCCGTGACAATCGTGAGATCCTTCTTTATTTGGAGAACCAAAACCAATAATGGTTTTAGTGCAAATAAGTGTCGGTTTACCCGTTTCAGCTTTAGCCGCTTCAATTGCTTTATTGACCGCCTCTGCATCATGGCCATCAACAGAAGGAATAACATGCCAACCATAAGATTCAAAACGTTGAACAGTATCATCAGTAAACCAACCTTCCACTTCACCATCAATTGAAATGCCGTTGTCGTCCCAGAATGCGATTAACTTACCTAAACCTAATGTGCCTGCGAGAGAGCAAACTTCATGCGATATGCCCTCCATCAAACAACCATCACCCATGAACACATAGGTATTATGATCAACGATCTCATGATCTTCTCTATTAAACTGTGCAGCCAATGCTCGCTCAGCCATTGCCATACCCACCGCATTGGCAATCCCCTGCCCTAGTGGACCGGTCGTTGTTTCAATACCGGGAGCATAGCCATACTCAGGATGCCCAGGTGTTTTAGAATGCAGTTGACGGAAATTTTTCAGATCATTGATCGAAAGTTCGTAACCCGTTAAGTGCAGTAAAGAGTAAATCAACATCGAGCCATGACCATTAGATAAAATAAAGCGGTCGCGATCTGCCCAATTGGGGTTTTGTGGATTATGGTCTAAATGTCCTCGCCATAATACCTCTGCAATATCAGCCATGCCCATTGGCGCGCCGGGGTGACCTGAATTGGCTTGTTGTACGCCATCCATACTTAATGCACGAATTGCATTAGCCAGTTTTTTTCGGTTCATAATATGCCTATTTTTAACACTAAGTTATTGTGAGTTTATATGTTTGTCTACTTATGCAAATTTCTTTGCGGTAACATCTTGCTGCAAATAATCTTCAATCATCGCTTCTAACTTAACTTGATCAACAGCAAAGCCACGTATACCTTCGGCTAGTTTTTCAAATGCCATAGGATCTTGTTGGTGCTGCCATAAAAACTCTGATTGCGTAATCTTTTCAGGCTGTACTTTAGTCGCACCGTTATCAACAAGTTTTATAACAAGTGGCTCTGTGGATTCACTTAAATCTTGTAATAAAGCAGGGCTAATGGTTAAACGGTCACAACCAGCAAGCTCTGTTATTTCACCAAGGTTGCGGAAACTTGCCCCCATAACTACCGTCTTGTAACCATGCTCTTTGTAGTAGTTAAAAATATTAGTAACAGAAATCACACCAGGATCTTCAACGGCCTCAAATGTACGCCCCTCTTTAGCTTTATACCAATCCATGATACGGCCAACAAATGGAGAGATAAGGTAAACTCCCGCTTCAGCACAAGCTCGCGCCTGAGCAAAAGAGAATAAAAGTGTTAGGTTACAGTTGATCCCCTCTTTTTCTAGAATTTCAGCAGCACGAATGCCTTCCCAAGTAGAGGCGATTTTAATTAAAATACGATCGTTAGCGATGCCAGCATCGTTATACATTTTGATAAGTTTACGTGCTTTAAGTACTGTTTTTTCAGTATCGTATGAGAGACGAACATCAACTTCGGTGGAGATACGACCAGGGATCTGTTTTAATATTTCTTTGCCTATGTTAACTGCTAACATATCGCAAGTATCGACAACTTGTTGCGCTTTATCTGTGCTCTGCTCTTTTGCATAAGCCATTGCCGCATCAATCAGATCAGAATAACTTTCTAATTGTGCCGCTTTTAATATTAAAGATGGGTTCGTCGTTGCATCTTCAGGCTTATATTTTAAAATGGCATCCACCTCACCGGTATCAGCCACGACTGTTGTCATTTGTTGTAATTGCTGTAATTGATTCATTAATTTACTCTTTTTAAGTTCTTGCTTAGCAGGCTGATATTCATCATTAAGCGATTAAACTTAGTGCATTTCAACGATATCAGCACTGTCAAAAAATATTAGTTAGAAAAGATCTTTCAACTGTACGTAAAGTTGTTGGAATTTTTGTCGTTTCAGTGCATAACTTGCATGGTTTTGACTATCCGGAATATGTGTTTGGATTAACTCCGGCACAGGGCAAACATCTTCTATTTTCGCATTTGCAATTGTACCTAAGTGAGCAAGGCGTGCGGCGCCCAATGCAGGGCCAACATCCCCACCAGCACGATAGACAAGCTTTTTATTGAATACGTCAGCTAACATCTGACGCCAGTAAGGGCTTCGTGCACCACCACCAATAAGCGAAATTTCTTCAGGTTCATTGCCAGTGATATGGAGTGCATCTAAGCCATCAGCAAAAGCAAAGGCAACCCCTTCTAAGACCGCTTTAGTTAACTCTGGTCGTGAAGTTTCATGCGTCATTCCAAAGAACACACCTTTAGCTTCTGGGTTATTATGCGGGGTACGCTCACCCGATAAATAAGGGAGGAAAATAACATCAGAGTCAGCACTTGCTTCTGCTTCGATCTCAGCAAGCATCTTAGGCACACTCTCCGACCCTGTTAATTTAGCAACCCAATCAAGGCAAGATGCAGCACTTAAAATAACTGACATTGAGTGCCAAGAAGCAGGTAAAGCATGGCAGAAAGTGTGTAATGCTGATTCTGGATTTGCAGCAAAACCGTCGGTAACCGCGAAATAAACACCTGATGTGCCTAGCGATAACATCGCTTGCCCCGGTTGTGTAAGACCAACACCAATCGCGCCAGCGGCATTATCACCAGCGCCAGCAATAACAGGTACACAGGGCATATTCCAGCGCTTTGCAACGTCTTCTGATAAATGTCCTGTTATCTCGCTACCTTCATATAATTTAGGCATTTGAGCACGTGTTAGCCCCGTTGCCGTTAACAGTTCATCATTCCAGTCACGTTTAGCAACGTCTAACCACATTGTGCCGGCTGAATCAGACATATCCGATGCAAAATCTCCAGTCATACAGTAACGTAGATAGTCTTTTGGTAATAAAACTTTATCTATTTGTGCAAAACATTCTGGCTCGTGGTTTTGTACCCACTTTAATTTTGGCGCAGTAAATCCAGGCATCATGATATTGCCCGTTATTTCGCGACTCGTTGGCACTAATTTTTCAATCTCTAAGCACTCTTCCGAACAACGGCCATCGTTCCACAAAATGGCAGGACGTAGCACTTCACCTGTTTTATTTAATAGTGTTGCACCATGCATTTGTCCCGCTATACCAATCGCAGTAACGGCAGAGAGATCAATCTCTTTTGATAACGCGATAATGGCTTGGTCTGTTGCACTCCACCATTCTTGAGGATCTTGCTCAGACCATAGTGGCGCAGGTCGTGAAATAGAGATTGAAACGGTTTTGGTTCCTAAAATAAGACCACGCTGGTCAAGTAAAATAGCCTTAACTCCAGATGTTCCAAGATCAATACCAATAAACATACAACGTTCCTTTTTTATTCATGCAGTAAATATGCTTTAATTCAGCAAAATTAATATGCGTTTGAGGGTTTTTTGTAATTCAAAGAATACGCTCTCGCTGTAGGTCTTAACAATTACGTTTTTTAGTACACTGTTTCATTGATTTAGTGAACGTGTCTTAGATCACAAACAGAGACTAGAATAGTTACTGATAAAAACTCTTAACCCGAGTCCTCATTTAAGCTTATTGATGAGTGTAGCCTCCTATTTAGGCGTAGCTGTAAATGAATATTAGCGAGGTGTAGAGTGCAGAATTTTCTATTTAAATTTCGCTCAATGTTAGAAACTAAAATATTGTTCCAATTACTCGTATTTGTGGACCTTTTTCAGTTAATTTTCATCTGTTTATGTAGAGTAAGCACAGGAAGAAAAGCTTTACTTTATAGAAATAGCTAATTAATTTTAAAAAGTCGTTAAAGATCCGCTATCCTTAACATTTAAGATGGATTGCACTTGCAATCCCAAATAATTAAAGCATTATTTATGAAAAAAAATTACCGTATTACATTGTTATTTAACGCTAATAAAGCATATGATCGGCAAATAATCCAAGGTATTGGAGAGTATCTCCAAGCGACGCAATGTCATTGGGATATCTTTTTTGAAGAAGATTTTTGTACCAATCTAGATAATATTCAAGACTGGGTTGGTGACGGCATTATTGCGGATTTAGATAATCCTGAAATAGAATTATTACTCTCAAAGTTAAAAACCCCTGTGGTCGGGATTGGCAGTTCCTATGCTAATGAGAATGATTATCCTTTTATGCCCTATATCGCAACGGATAACGTCAGTTTAGTTAGCAATGCATTTAATCACCTTAAAGACAAAGGGTTAGAAAATTTCGCTTTCTACGGATTACCAGAGAGTCACTCTTCACGCTGGGCAATTGAAAGAGAAAGAGCATTTAGCCAGTTGATTGCCGATGAAGAATATAATGCCTCCATTTATCGCGGCTATCATACTACACCACAAACATGGCAAGATGATATGGAGCACCTCGCCGAATGGCTACAAAGCTTACCTACACCCGTTGGGATTATTGCAGTAACCGATGCTCGTGCTCGTCATTTATTACAACAATGTGATCACCTTGATTTGATGGTGCCTGATGATATTGCAATAATAGGCATAGATAACGAAGAGCTAACCAGTTATTTAACCCATGTCTCATTAAGTACAGTGGGCCAAGGGTGTAAACAAATGGGTTACGCTGCCGCTAAAATGCTTCACAAACAATTACTAAAAGTGAAGGATAATGAACAACAAATCCATGAAGATGACATAGATACAGATATCGTTTACCCCCGTATTATTGTACCTGCTGCAGAGGTGTTTGCTCGACAAAGCAGCGATTATCAGGCGGTTAACGACCCCTATGTAATTAAGGCGATGCACTACATTCGTAACAATGCCTTTAACGGCATCAAAGTAGACCAAGTATTAGATGCACTAATGATATCTCGTTCTAACCTTGAAGCTCGCTTTAAAGAAGAGCGCGGCCATTCGGTACACCAAGAGATCCATAATGCCAAACTAAAACGTGCTTGTGAGTTACTCGCATCAACGAATATATCGATTGCTGAAATACCGGGGTTGTGCGGTTATCCATCGTTACAATACATGTATACTGTGTTTAAAAAAGATATCAATATGACGCCAAAAGACTATCGAGTTAATCATGCTCGCTCATTAATCTAAGCACATAATGAAGCCGTTAAACTTAAAATAGTGTAACGGCTTTTCACCTGTTAACGATATTCATTCGAATGAATTTTTAATTCACAGCTATTTTAAACATCGTTTTATGACTATAAGGACGTTCAGGCGTATAGATGCACTGCTCTGCAATGTCTGGCATATTTACTTGGTTTGGGTAATGTTGCGTCTCAAGGCATAGCCCATAATAAGCATCATAAGCCTGACCTTCTCGACCAATCTCCCCCGGTAATGCATTACCCGTATATAACTGAATTGCATTTTGGTCGGTGAAAACCTGCATTTGTAAACCTGTAGAGTCACAATTGACTTGAGCTGCTAGTGCAAAATCATCTTGGTTTAAACACCAACAGTGATCGTAACCATTAACCAATTTAATTTGCTGTTCATCAGCAAGCAAGCCTTCTTGAATCAATTTTGATGTACGAAGATCCATTGCGGTTTCTCCCACTGACTCTTTGCTCATTGGAATTGATTTATCATCTATTTTCAGGTAGTGATCTGCATCGATAGAGATACGGTGATCAACAATTTTTTCATGGCAACCCGATAAATTAAAGTAGGTATGTTGAGTAACATTGATCGGTACCGCTTTATCCGTCGTCGCGCTGTACTCAATGGATAATTCATTATCATCGTTTAATACATACTCAACGGTAAAATTGATATTTGCAGGGTAGCCAGAATCGCCTTCTTTTGTTCGTAATGCAAGGCAAATCGATTGCTCAGAAAACGACTCAACAGACCAATCTTGCTTATCCATATGAATAGATGCACCGTGTAAGTGATTAGTGCCTTCGTTTAATTCTAATGAAATAATTTCTCCGTTCAATGGAAACTTACCGCCAGCAATACGGTTTGCCCACGGTCCGACCACACTACCAATATACGCTTTAGTATCTAAATAATCTTGCGCTTGATTGAAACCTAATACGATATTCTGGCGCTTATTATTTTTATCATTAACAAAAAAGTTAACAATAGTCGCACCCAGTGATGAAATATCAACCTGGGTACCCTGTGCATTCTTTAATGAATAAAGGTGAGTATCACCCCATGTCTGTTTAATGATTCCTGAAGTCGTTACTGCTGGCATAGCTTTCTCCTATGCATATAAATGGTATAAAAAAAGTGCATGTGCCAAGCAGCATGCACTATCTGTATTGAAACGATTTAAGCGTCTTGCAGTTTTAGTTTAAGAAAGTGCAAGGGATCTCATTTGGATAACGCTCTGATGCCGGTTGGTTATAATCAATATCGGTAACCCCTAACAAATTAAGCACTTGATACATTGTTTTGCCCACTTTCGCAAACGCAATACCAGCATGATGAGGGTAACGTTTTTGAATTAACACGTGGCGGTAAAAACGTTGCATTTCTGGAATAGCAAAAACAGCAATTGAACCAAAAGATTGTGGATCGATGTCTAGAATATCCCCCTGTGCAACATAAGCACGAAGCTTAGTATCAGCCGTTGATTGTAAGCGGAATAATGTTACTTCACCCGGTTTAATTTGACCTTCAAGCGTACCACGCGTGATATTTGGCTCTTGACCAGGTTCCATTAAGCTGTGCATGATTTTTTGGAAACGCAATTGTGAATTTTTCATACAACTCGAAGCGGTGTTACCACAATGGAAGCCCATAAAGAGATCTTTTGCAGTGTAATCGCCCATGATTTCAGCATTTGCTTCAACCATATCGGTTGGTACAGAGTTATTGATATCGAGTAAGGTTGCAGCTTGATTAGTTGCACAAGTGATCATGTACTCAGAAAGAGCACCGTAGATATCTACCTCACATGCAACGGGAATACCACGGTCTGCTAAGCGAGCATTGACATAACAAGGCACAAACCCAAAGAATTTTTCAAATGAAGGCCAACATTTATTAGCAAATACACCAAAGCTTGATGCACCAAGATTTGCTTTATGGAAATCTAATAATGCGGCTTCGTATTGTGCTAGTTTAGGCAATAGATCTGGGTATGGGTTATTATCGCCTAGCTCAGCTTCCATATCTGCAATAATCGCAGGAATATCAGCATGCCCTTCAGCTTGTAGATATAGGTCATACAGATCAAGTTCACTGTTTTCCATGATCTCAACACCAAGGTCGAATAACGCTTTAATTGGTGCATTACAGGCAACAAAGTCTTGTGGACGAGGACCAAAGCTGAATATTTTAAGCCCTTTAAGGCCAAGAATAGTACGTACAACTGGTACGAAATCGGCAATCATTGTTGCCACTTCTGATGGTGTTCCCACTGGGTATTCTGGAATATGAGGACGGATATTACGTAAACCTGCGCTGTATGATGCGTTTAACATACCACAGTATGCATCACCACGATCATCTGCAAGGCATGCAGTTGATTCTTCAGCAGCAGAAACAAACATCACTGGGCCATCAAAACGTTGTGCCATTTGTGTTAACGGACCTTCAGGGCCAAAGTTACCTAAGTAAATAACTAGCGAGTTTACCCCAAGCTCTTTTGCTTCAGCTAACGCTTTAAGCATATCATTTTCGTTTTCAATAATAGTGCTTAGTTCTATAATGCTAATCTCTTTTTCGGCACAAGAAGCAACAACAGCTTGGCGACGTTGTTCTGAAAGGCGGATAGGAAAACAGTCACGGCTAACGGCTACGATACCTAGCTTTACCTGTGGAATATTGATCATAATAGCTCCAAATATGTGTTAATGAATTAAGTTGGAGACACTATGAAGAGTTGTAGAGAAAAAAAATATTGTGAAAAATAACAAACCATTTCTGTTTTTTAGTTTTACTAAAAGATAGGCCGAAAATAATTACATTGATCACAAAAATAGTGCTGTGAGTTGCATTATGACCCAAATAACGTTTGCTATCCCCTTCCACTCCTTTATGAATAAATATCAAAAATAATTAAGAGTGTGATTGATAAGAATTGTTTATGTTTCAATCTAACCATCTCTCTAAATGAAAAAACCGATATATAAGGCTTAACATGCCACACTCTATTTTTACACTAATTTTTTAAATGGATGATATAAACTTTACGAATAATAAAACGCTTGATTTAAATGTGAAATTTGACAATAACAGAATCACGCTTACAAAAAAACTTAAGCTATTGATTTTAAATCAAAACAAACTTTTTCACTATTGACCTAAAATACAATACGCGAGCATATTCCCGTTCCGGTTTATAAATACGACAACCTTTTTGACTCTGTAATACCTCTTAAATAAAACACCTACCAATCACACGCATGCGCAGGATCACAATAAATCAAATAAACAAAAAATAACAAAAGAGAAATAAAATTCATGAAAAGACTTTATAAACAGATCGGCATATTGTTTAAATATTCACCGCGCATGTGAATGTAAACCACAAATAGACAACATTTATACAACATTACAAAAGGACAGGATAATGAGTAAAATAATCACCCTCTTATGTGTAGTTTTAATGAGTATTAGTACGCCTATCTTTGCTAAAACAGTGAAAATAGGCATGGTAATTGACGATCTTCGTTTAAACGTTGGCAGAAAGATAGAGATATTTTTGTGGCGAAAGCAGAACAATTAGGCGCTAAAGTATACGTCCAGTCTGCAAACGGAAATGAACAAACACAAATATCGCAAATTGAAAATATGATCTCTCGTGGTGTTGATGTGTTGGTTATCATACCTACAAACGGAGAGGTGCTTTCTAATGTAATCAAAGAAGCAAAAATTGATGGTATTGAAATACTTTCTTACGATCGCCTGATCAACAATGCAGACATTGATTTTTACCTCTCCTTTGACAATGAGAAAGTCGGTGAAATGCAAGCAAAATCAATGCTCGCTTCAAAACCATCTGGTCGTTATTTCCTAATGGGTGGCTCGCCAACTGATAATAATGCAAAACTTTTCCGTCAAGGACAAATGAACATTCTACAGCCTAAAATTGATTCAGGCGATATCAAAGTTGTTGGTGATCAATGGGTTAATGCCTGGTTAGCAGAAAATGCATTAAAAATAATGGAAAATGCGCTAACAGCTAATAATAACGATATTGACGTTGTAGTCGCTTCTAATGACTCTACTGCAGGTGGTGCTATTCAAGCTTTAGAAGCACAAGGTCTAGCAGGTAAAGTATTTATTTCAGGACAAGATGCTGACTTAGCAGCAGTACGCAGAATCATTGCTGGTACCCAAACCATGACGGTATACAAACCTATCGTTGCACTAGCACAGCGTGCAGCTGAAATTGCGGTAACCTTAGGTAATGGCGATACTCCAAAACAAAACGCGAAATTAAATAACGGCATGAAGGACGTTCCTGCTTGGTTATTAGAGCCGATAGCCGTTGATGTGACTAACATAAAAGAAACTATCGTGGCAGATGGCTTCCACTCTAAAGAAGAACTTTATAGCAAATAAAACAGATAAAACGCTAAGTGAAAACTTAGCGTTTTTTATAAGGAGTAATTTATGTATCCACTGCTAGAAATGCGTAATATCGTAAAATGCTTTGGTTCGGTAAAAGCCTTGGATGGCGTTAGCATTAGATTAGATAAAGGTGAAATTTTATCGTTATGTGGGGAAAATGGATCCGGAAAATCAACCTTGATGAAAGTACTTTGCGGTATTTACGCTCACGGTGAATATGAAGGTGAAATAATTTACAAAGGTAAAAAAATAGAACCAAAGAAAATATCAGATACGGAAGATTTAGGTATCGCCATTATTCACCAAGAACTCACATTAGTAAAAGAGTTAAGTATTCTCGAAAATCTTTTTCTTGGATCAGAGATCTGTAATTTCGGCATGATGGATTTCGAATTAATGCATTACGAAGCTAAAGCATTATTAAGCAAAGTAAAACTATCAGTATCCCCCGAAACTAAAGTTGGTGATTTAGGCGTAGGTCAACAACAATTAGTTGAAATTGCCAAGGCAATGTCTAAAAATGCCAAGCTCTTAGTACTCGATGAACCGACAGCCCCCCTCACCGAATCAGAAACCGAGATTTTACTCACCTTAGTAAAAGAGCTTAGAGACTCAGGCGTTAGTTGTATATATATTTCCCATAAGCTTAGTGAAGTGAAGGAGATTTCCGATCACATTTGCGTTATTCGAGATGGCGTACCTATTGGAACTCGTGAAGCCAAAAATATGACAACCGATGATATTGTCACCATGATGGTCGGACGAGAAATGAAGCAACTTTTCCCACGCGAAGAACATGACATTGGAGAGGTCGTACTTGAGGTTAAAAATGTCAATGCCTGGGATAAATCAAACTCATCCATTCCGAAAGTAAGAAATGCCAGTTTTGAACTTCGCAAAGGAGAAATTCTCGGTATTTCAGGGCTCGTTGGTGCAGGTCGAACCGAGTTAATGGAATGCTTATATGGGTGTTATCAAGGTAAATATGAAGGTCAATTTTATTTAAATGGCGAACAACTCCTTATTCAAAATAGCCGCGATGCCCTAGAAGCAGGTATAGCAATGGTTCCTGAAGACCGAAAACATAATGGAATTGTCCCAGTTATGTCGGTTGGACAAAACATGTCTTTAGCGGCACTTGATCAATTTACCTCAGCAGGAGTATTAAACGACACCTTAGAAGCCAACACCATTGCAGAAGGCGTTAAAAGATTAACGGTAAAAACCCCCAACACGGAAATTGCTATCAGCAGTTTATCCGGTGGTAATCAACAGAAAGCTATTTTATCAAGATTCTTAATGGTCAATCCTAGTATCTTAATTCTTGATGAACCGACGCGAGGTATCGATGTCGGTGCTAAATACGAGATTTATAAATTGATGTTTCAACTCGTCAAAACAGGACTCAGTATCATTATGGTCTCCTCAGAGTTACCTGAAGTGCTTGGTATCAGCGACCGAGTATTGGTGATGCACGAAGGAATCATTAAAGGCGATTTAATCAACAACAACTTATCACAAAAAATAATTATGGATTGTGCATTATCAGAAAAAGGAGAGGCAGCGTGATGGAAAATTCAAGTGAATTAAACAAACAGGAAAGTCCAATGAGTGGAATAAACAACATCAAAACAGCAAATAATTTAAAGCTGATGGAACGAATAAAAAATATTAATATCCAAATGTTCGTTATGGTTGCCGCTATTATTTTCATCATGCTCTTCTTTAGCATTATGACAGAATGGAGTTATTTAACACCCAGAAATATTTCTAACCTTTTTAGACAAACTGCAATCACGGGTATTTTGGCAATAGGGATGGTTTTTGTCATCATTAGTGGCGAAATTGACCTTTCTGTTGGTTCACTAATGGGGTTATTAGGTGGGATAGCAGCTATTTTAGATGTCTGGTTTGGTTTTCCTCTTCCTTTAACAATCATCATAACATTAACCACGGGTGTACTTTTAGGTGCTTGGAATGGTTGGTGGATTGCTTATCGCAAAGTCCCCTCTTTTATTGTTACCTTAGCTGGTTACTTGGCATTTCGAGGTATTTTAATTGGTATAACAGATGGTACAACAGTCGCACCCATTTCAAATGCAATGGGTGTTATCGGGCAAAGTTATCTGCCTAGCATGGTTAGCTTAGTGATTGGTGTTGGTTGCCTTGCAGCTTATTTTGGCTGGCAACAGAAGCGTAATGGTATGCGTAAAAAATATGAGTTATCAGTGCCAAGTATGCAGCGCTCTTTAATGAAAAACGCTATCATGGGTATCGCCGTTTTAACGGTTATATTCTTACTTAATGATTACCGTGGTGTACCGACTCCTGTTTTATTACTTATATTCTTCGCACTTGTTGGTACTTTTATGGCAACAAAATCGCGTTTTGGACGCCGTATCTACGCCATTGGTGGTAATATTGAAGCAAGTCGTTTATCCGGCATCAATGTCGAGCGCACTAAGTTAGCCGTTTATGCAATGAATGGATTCCTAGTCGCTGTTTCTGCCTTAATATTAAGTTCTCGTTTAGGGGCAGGTTCACCTTCGGCGGGTAATATTGCCGAACTTGATGCGATTGCGGCCTGTGTTATCGGGGGCACCAGTATGTCTGGTGGTGTTGGTACGGTTATGGGTGCTGTTATTGGCGCTTTTATAATGGCCTCACTTGATAACGGAATGAGCATGATGGATGTCCCAACCTTCTGGCAATATATAGTCAAAGGTGGCGTTTTATTACTAGCAGTATGGATGGACAGTGCAAGTAAACAAAAACGTTAATCAAAAATATTGTTAATTCATTTGCTAGTTTCCTAGATGAGTTACCACCTAGGCATTCTTTTGCGATGATGAGTTTTAACTCACGACTATATTTGGACATAAAAAAGCCCCTCAGTAATTGGTTGTCCAACTATTGGGGGTCAGTTCACGATTGGGCTTTTTTATATTCTTGAATTCAAGGTTTGGGGAGACTCAACATGGGGTTAAAACAAATCAACAACTTAACGTTTTAAATCCATGAATATCCCAATTTTTTATTTTATTCTACACAAACCTTGCCTCGTTGTGATTTTTGCGATTCTTCTGCCGTTTTTTTACCTTTTACAAATACATTACAATCCCAGTAGCCCTCTTCAACATTCGGTTTATTTACCTTATTTTGACAGGTTGAAGCCCACGGATACCTTTTGCAGGTCTCACCCACGAAATATGTTTTCTTTTGCTCTGGTTTTTCTTTCACCCCGACTGAATCGACATACAAGTGAAAGTCAAAATCTACTAACTTGTTACTATTTTGAGTAGCGGACGAATTAACATCGATATTAGAAAAACTATCCGTCCCTAACTGTTCAGAAACAGAACGAAACTCACTCAGATTATAACTTGCAGGCTCTTCATTAAACGCTTTATCAAACTGCTTCCTAAGCTTTCTTCTGTACGCTTCATTTTCTCGCGCAATCTTAGCGTTTTTAGCTCTGAGCTCGGCATCAGAAAGTGTTGCTTTAATTGTGCTGTCTGCGCTACGAAATACATATTGCCTATAATCGTCTGTAAATTTATTGGTACTCAAGTAATATGCAGTAAGGAGGTTAACAACTTCATTTTTTGATAGGCAAGTTGCATAAGCAAGGGCTGAATCGCTAGAGTAATGGTCACATCGGTATGTATTATGATAAATGTATATCTGATCAGGATCATTCATTGCTTCGAGTAACAAAAACAGCATTTCTGCTTGAGAAGGGGTCGCCTTGTCATATACTCGAATAATAGATGATAGTAGTGATCCCTTAGTCGCTTTCCATATTGCGTCGTTTGTGAGTTCTCTACGTAACTCTTTTGAAAAATCCAACCGGAATAGGTCATCTATATAGAGGCTTGTATCAGCACAATGAGTAAGTTGTTGTTTTTTTTGCCCATTTAATAAAATATCTGATTCAGCCAATAAAACTTTGAACGATTCAATATAACCTTTTCTAAACGCAAAGGTAATGGGGCGGACACTGCCATAGTCACAAACATTGGGATTAAACCCATGTGAAATAAACAGTTTAAAGTACCTGCTGGCTTCTGCATCCGATAGATTGTACCTTAGAGGTGCGTAGATGATGTGGCTTTTAAATTTCCACTCACTGGCAATATAATATTGTCGGAGCTTAATGTTATTTACTATCCATTCAGCAAGTGCATAATCATTTAAATATACCGCGCATTCAAGCAGAGAGGTACATGTCTCATTGTCAATATCAAACACATCTGAATTAGTTTCAACAGCGATGCGCTCAACTCTTTGAACTGTGGATAATGTCGGGTTTTCAACAAGTTCATCATGTAGCGTTGCACAACCAACCAGAGAACCAAATACCAAAAAAAGAGGTACGAACAATATACATTTCATTAAACTCTCCCATATACATTCTCGTCAACAAATAGGTCAACATATCATCCATGAATTAAATTAACATAGTATAATCAATGAACCCAATACACTTATCCAACTAAATCAATGTTTATAGATCACGCCAAAAACAATTTACATCCAGCCATAGCATTCAATAAAACACCAAGTTACTGAAGTCATTTTGTTACCCTTTGCTGGCTATTTTATTACAGCTATAAATTCGACCATCCGAGTCAGATTGTACCTTAAGGTGCGCTTTAGTTAGGGTTATTACTGTTGATGATTCGCTGATGTTGCTTGGAATAATTTTCTTTAAGTTAAAAAACTTATCTAATTCGGGATGGCTAACATTAACAGCGCTAATATCCGTCGAGGATAATGTTAATTTGCTGCCATTAATCTGCCACGCTGAGTTATCCGTAAGACGATATTCTAATTGAGGAAAATTAGGCACACTCAATAAAAGCGAACCACCTCCACTTGTCTTCCCTGTGCGCATAAAATTGATCTTATAGTCAATTTTCGCTTTCATTTTTGTTTTAGTATCAACGCCTTCATATTGGCAATGCCAATCTCCATAGAGATAACTTTTGCTGATAGATTGTTGCTCAGCGGCAAAGGATGACATAGATAATACGAGCGGAAATAGCATTAATTTTTTAATTAGCGGCATACAGCACCCATAGATAGTGGCTTAAACACAGTATTTATTTGCTGACAAATCTAGCAACAACGCGATTGTATAACTACAACTATCTTGTATTGTTGAACTCACTTTCGTAAAAAATCACCAATAACAACGCAATAAAAAAGCGGCCTTAAGCCGCTTTGTTGATAGCACTGATTACGCCTAGCAAACTACTAAACGTTATTGCTTACGCTTTTTTTTCTGTTTTAACGACTGCAATATTTAACTCTGCAAGTGCCGCTGGGTTAGCAACACCCGGTGCATTGGTTAGTGGACAAGCTGCTGACGCGGTTTTCGGGAAGGCAATCACTTCACGAATTGAGCTTGTGCCCGTCATTAGCATCACTAAACGGTCTAAACCAAATGCAAGTCCTGCATGTGGTGGCGCACCAAATTGTAATGCTTCTAATAGGAAACCAAATTTATCCTGTGCTTCTTCATCGGATATATTTAAGATACGGAAAATTGCGGCTTGCATATCTTGTTTGTGAATACGCACACTACCACCACCAAGCTCACAACCGTTTAATACCATGTCGTAGGCATTAGAGATAGCTCCAACAGGGCTAGCCTCTAACTCTTCTGCCGTTAAATTGATTGGTGCGGTAAATGGATGATGTAAAGGTGTTAGAGAGCCATCTTCTAATGGTTCAAACATAGGAAAATCAATGATCCAAAGCGGTTTCCACTCATCTTTCACTAAACCTAAATCTTCCGCTATTTTAAGACGTAATGCACCAATGGCTTCAGCCACAACATTCGCTTTATCGGCACCAAATAGGATGATATCGCCATCTTGGGCATTGCTACGTTTGAGGATCTCAGCAACGATCTCTTCCGATAGGAATTTAGCAATCGGCGATTGCACCCCTTCCAACCCTTTTGCGACTTCGTTCACTTTCATCCATGCCAGTCCTTTCGCGCCATAGATGGTGACGTATTTGCCGTATTCATCAATATTTTTACGTGACAGTGCAGCACCACCAGGCACACAGATCACCGCAACACGACTCTGAGGATCGTTAGCAGGGCCAGAGAATACATTGAATTCAACTTCAGTTAACAGGTCTGCTACATCGACTAATTCAAAGTCGATACGTAAATCTGGCTTATCGCTACCAAAACGACGCATCCCTTCGGCATAGGTCATTTTCGGGAAAGTGCCTAAATCAACATCAAGCATCTCTTTGAACAGCTTAACGATCATCTCTTCTGTTTTATCCATCACTTGATCTGCCGTCATGAATGACGTTTCAATATCGATTTGGGTAAATTCAGGTTGACGGTCGGCACGTAAATCTTCATCGCGGAAACATTTAACGATTTGGTAATATTTATCTAAACCAGACATCATCAACAGTTGTTTAAAGAGCTGTGGAGATTGCGGTAATGCAAAAAACTGACCTTTGTGAGTACGACTTGGCACTAAATAATCACGCGCACCTTCTGGAGTGGCTTTGGTTAAGATTGGCGTTTCAACATCTAAAAAGCCATTGTCATCGAGGAAGCGACGCACAAAGCTACTCACTTTGGCACGGAACTGCATACGTGCAGCCATTTCTGGGCGACGTAAATCTAAATAGCGGTAACGTAAACGTTGCTCTTCACTATTTTGTTGGTTGCTATCAAGGGGTAATGGCTCACTGCGATTTAAGATCTCTAATTCAAGACCACGGATTTCGATACCACCTGTGGTCATCTCTTTGTTCACTTGCCCTTCAGGACGAGCACGAACTTGACCTTTCATTTTGATACAAAATTCATTACGTACTGTTGCAGCAATAGCGGTTGCTTCTGGCGTATCACCATCAAAAAAGACCTGCACAATACCCGCACGATCACGCATATCGAGGAAGGTTACTCCACCTAAATCACGTTGCTTATTTATCCAACCCACTAACTCAATTTCTTGACCAATATTTGCTTCGGTCACTTCACCACAATACATAGTGCGCATTATCGATTCCTGTTTTAAATACATTACAAAATAATTGCTGCATTATAAAAGAAAATGACCTTTAGGCATACGGCTAAATAAAAAAATGACCGTCTGCGCTATTTTGAGTAAAATGCGCCTTTAAAAATACCCAGTTTTAAACGAATAGGCCACCCCCATGAGTAAAACAGACAATATTTATAGTCAGCCACTTGAACAAATAGGTGGATTTACCTTTAATGAACAGGTTGTGCAAGTTTTCCCTGACATGATCAAGCGTTCTGTCCCGGGCTATGAGAAGATCATCCAAACGATCGGTATGATCACTCAGCGCTGCGCGATAGAAAACAGCAACCTGTATGATTTAGGCTGTTCATTGGGCGCGGCGACACTCTCGATGCGACGAGGTTTGACTAATAAAAGTGGTTGTAAAATTATTGCCGTCGATAACTCGCAGGCGATGGTTGAACGTTGTCAGCAACACATTAACGCCTATAAGTCAGAAACACCTGTTACTGTTCTGTGTGATGATATTTGTAATATCGACATTAATAATGCTTCCGTGGTGGTGCTCAATTTCACCCTACAGTTTTTATCACTTGAGAAACGGCTAACATTATTACGTAATATCTATAAGGGGTTATTACCGGGTGGGGTATTGGTCTTATCGGAAAAATTTATCTTTGAGGATGCCACCAGCCATCAACTATTAATCGACCTGCACTTAGATTTTAAACGTAGTCATGGCTATAGTGAACTAGAGATCAGCCAAAAACGGTCCTCATTGGATAATGTATTAATCGCAGAGACCGTTGAACAGCACTATCAACGCCTTCAACAGGCTGGTTTTAAACACAACAATCTATGGTACCAATGTTTTAACTTTGGCTCTATTATCAGTATTAAAGAGTAATTATGATCGACTTTAGTCATTTCTACAGCATTATTGCAAAAAATCGTTTGAGCCACTGGCTACGTGTACTGCCAACACAGCTGCATGAGTGGGAAAACAGCCACGTACACGGAAAACTCGCTGGTTGGATACGCGTATTAAATAAACTTCCCGCTATTAAAACAGCATCCATCGAACTCAAAGAGAGAGTTGAAATAGGTAGTGAAGGCGAGCTTGCACTGGGCGAAAGTAAAAAAATAGAGAGTCTACTGCAAAAATTTCACCCTTGGCGCAAAGGCCCATTTACTATTCACGGCATTCACATTGATACCGAATGGCGAAGTGATTGGAAATGGGATCGCGTCTTACCCCATATTAGCCCACTTAAATACCGCTATGTATTAGATGTAGGTTGTGGCAGTGGTTACCACATGTGGCGCATGCTAGGTGAAGGTGCGGAGTTTGTTGTTGGCATCGACCCTAGTGACCTCTTTTTATGTCAATTTGAAGCGATACGTCACTTTGCCAATAAAGAGCAAAATGTCCACCTACTGCCTCTGGGCATCCAAGAGCTACCTAAGCTGGCGGCCTTCGATACGGTCTTTTCAATGGGCGTACTATATCATCGTAAATCACCGATGGATCATATTACTCAATTGCAGGATCAACTCGTTGAAGGCGGCGAATTAGTGTTAGAAACCTTAGTGATTGCTGGCGATGAAAATTCGGTGTTAGTGCCGCAGGATAGATATGCCAAAATGCGTAATATTTGGTTTTTACCCAGCGCAGAAGCACTTAAATTATGGGTAGAAAAATGTGGCTTTGAAGATGTACGTATTGTTGATATTAACGATACCCTAACGGGAGAACAACGCAGCACTGCATGGATGACCAACGAATCACTACAGGATTATTTAGATCCTAACGATCCCAGTAAAACCATCGAAGGGCACCCTGCGCCGAAGCGCGCGCTGTTAATCGCTAAAAAAGCCTTTAAGCCGTTATCATAAATGGATAAACAACCCTTTTTAAATCGTTTTATATTATTCAAGCAACAGCTTGATACAGATTTACACAGCAGTAAAAAGAGTATTTATAAACAACAAAAAGGCTTTAAACAGGCCGCAGTATTAATCCCCTTTGTTAATAGCGCAACGGGGATTAATATCCTCTTTACCGAACGCGCCTTGCACCTGCGCCACCACCCTGGACAAATTAGCTTTCCCGGTGGCAAGCATGAAGCGTCAGATAATAGCCTGTTAGATACCGCATTGCGGGAAACTGAAGAAGAGATTGGGATTTTACAAGGGCAAGTCGATATTTTCGGACGCTTACCCTCTCTCTCCACCATTAGTGGTTTTACTATCAACCCTTACTTGGGGTTTATTGATAGTGACTACCAACTCAGCATTGATAAACAAGAAGTGCGTAGTGTTTTTGAAGTACCACTTAGTTATTTACTCGACAGTAAAAACTTCCATAAACAGCATCTTGTCGCCAATAAACAACGCCACTATACCTTCTGTATTCGCTATCAAAATAGATTAATCTGGGGGGCAACCGCACAAATTTTACACAATTTACAACAACAAATATGGCAATAATCTTTATACTCCAGACGAATATAAACCAATACACCATTTATATGTCGCGCTTTGATACATTTACGCTTAAATTGCTAACATTATTTTAACATTAACATTAAACTTAACAATAATTGCGACTTGTTTAGGATTTTAACATGCTTATAAAACACAAATTGGTACTAAATGCCTCCATATCAATTATCGCCATGCTAGGAATGCTATTACTCATAACCCTATCATCGACGACAATGCAAAAAGATCTCGCTTTAGTCACCAGTGTAGGGGAAGTGGAAAATGATATATTGCAATTACGCCGTTATGAGAAAGATTTTCTTGCCCGCAACGACCTACAATACCAGCAGCAGTTTGAACAATTAAGCAACTTAAACAGAGATAAACTGAGCGTTTTAGCTAGCCAATTACTCGATATTGGCGTTGCGTCAACTGAAGTACAACAACTTCAGACTATATTAGCAACCTATGAAGAAAAGTTTAGTGCTGTTGTGAATGTGAAAAAAACTATCGGGTTAACATCAACTACGGGTTTATATGGCGAACTAAGAAACGCCGTACATGATGCTGAAGAGAAAATCGCTAACATTGACTTTGAAGTATTAAGTATTATGTTGCAATTACGCCGCAATGAAAAAGATTACATGTTACGTATTGATGACAAATACGTACAAAAATTTGAAGAAAACAGTAACAATTTAGCCAATATCATTGAATATACAGCCTCCTTAGAAGACCAAAAGGAGGCATTACATAAAAGCTTAGATTGTACAAAATGGCTTTTTTAGATTTAGTTAAAGAGCAAAAAAAGCTCGGTTACAACGCCAATCAAGGTTTACTAAACGAGATGCGCACGAGCGTTCACCTACTTGATGAACAATTAGCAAAAGTGAAGCAGCACGTTTATGATACTTCGGTCGATTATATGGCTGCAAGTAAACAAATGACCTATGCCATTGGGATAATATCGATATTATTAATTGCATTTATCACGTGGTTCATCGTACATAATATAATCACTGCACTTAATGGAATACAACGTTCCATGCTAACCATTGCCGACACTAATAATTTAAGTACCCCTATCCAATCTAAAAATACAAATGATGAATTAGCCGCCATAGCGAATGCCTTTAATCACGTATTAAATAACTTTAAAGGGTTAATTAGTTCGGTTAATCAATCGGTCAGCAGTGTTACCCACGTAAGCCACTCTCTCACCGATAATATTCGCCAGACCAATAAAGGCGTGCAATCACAGCTGCAAGAGACAGATATGGTTGCTACGGCGGTAACAGAAATGTTATCAACCATTGAAGAGATCGCTTCAAATACACAGGATGCAGCAGACAAAGCGCAGCAGACCAATCAGAATACTATTCAAGGTAAAGATGAAGTAGATGCAACCATCCAGCAAATTCAGTGCTTATCTGACAAGTTGATACAATCAGAATCCGTGGTACAGGAACTCGAACGCGACGGTAAAAATATTGCCAGTGTCCTCGATGTAATACGCTCCATTGCCGAACAGACGAACTTATTGGCATTAAACGCCGCTATTGAAGCGGCACGAGCGGGTGAGCAAGGGCGAGGATTTGCCGTGGTTGCCGATGAGGTACGTACCTTAGCTAGCCGCACACAGACCTCAACCAAAGAGATAGAAGTGATTATTGCTGAATTACAAAATAGAACCCATGATATTGTCACATTAATGGGTGAATGTAACCATGAAGGTGAAGAAAGTCGCATGAAAGCAGCCAAGGCGGGTGCCATGCTCGATGCGATTAACGCCGATGTTGTGGTTATTTCAGATATGAATACTGCGATTGCTACGGCAATTGAACAGCAGAGTGCCGTTGCTGCAGAGGTCAATCAACATGTTGTATCTATTCGCGATGTTGCACAAGATGCCAGCAAGTCGGCATTACAAAATGAAAAAATTAGCCATGAGTTAGTCGAGCAAGCAAATGTATTAGCTAAACAAACGCAACACTTTACGCTCTAACTTTAAAAGGGCCTCCAGGGAAAATATCGCCATGATACTTAGGAGGCTTTTTTATCATCGCAATCGAAATCATTTACAATAGAGAGTGAAAATGTGCTTGTAACTTTGCATTGACGGTCTTAAATCTAGCTGGCAGTAGGCGGTTTCTCTTTTTCACTAAATATAGATCTTCCATAACCGGCTTTTGTGATGCAAATATTTTTAAATGTTGAGGATCTTGAAAACTATCGATGGCACTTTTTGGTAAGACGGTAAACCCCAGCCCTCTCGCGACGGGTTGCAATATCTGACTTATTTGATTGATATAACCAGATACCGGCAGGGCGCTAATATTCAATGTGTTAAAATGGGAATCCTGACTTTTTGCAACGTAAAGCGACAAATAATGTTCAGCATCTGGGTGATTAATCAGCCCAAGCGATGTTAATAAATTCACGTCAATGCAATCAGACTCAACACTAGCGGGAAACACTAAGCATAACTGCTCGCAACCAAGTTCTTGCACATCAAACAGGCTATGATTAGGGATATGGGTAACAATACCAATATCAATGAGCCCTTTTTGTATTTCATTTAATATTTGCTGGTTCGGTGCTGCTTTTAACTGAATCACAAGTTGGGGATGCAAGGTTTGTAAATCCAATAACAGCGGATAAAGAATCAATGCCAGCGCACCAGAACAGGCGATGGTGACACGTCCACTAAAGGGATCATCAAAGGCTAACTTTTCCAATAATTGATGTTCGTTATTTGCTAACTGCCTTGCGTATTCATAAACTAGGCGGCCTTGCTCAGTGAGTTCAAAACTTTTTTTATCACGGCGAATAAGCGGATGCCCACAGGCATCTTCAAGCTTATTAATATGTTGGCTAACACCAGGCTGAGTCATAAATAGTTTTTCAGCACTCTTAGTAAAGTGACCGGTATCAATCAGCGTTACAAAGGTATTGAGCCAGTTAGGATTTAAAATAGCCACCTCCACCATAACAAAAAATTATAGTAATGATTATAATTCATAATTTTAAATAATAAAACAGATCTCATATACTTATCCCATCAAAACAAGTTACAAATTAAATAACAGAGATTGGAGCAAATTATGAAAATGAATCATGTCGGTATAATGGTAGGTGATATGGATAAAGCGGTTGAGTTTTACACTAAAGCGCTTGGCCTTAAAGTTGTTATGGGAAATACCAAAGTCACTGAAGAGCGTGAAACTGCAATAGGCAGAATGTGTATTGCCGTTTTTGGTGAAGGCTTCAAGGGCTTTAATATCGCACACTTAGTAACTAGCGATGGTATTGGTGTTGAGATGTTTGAAATGAAAGAGCGTGCAGAACGCCATGTGGTGGATTTTTCTCGATTAGGTATTTTCCACTTTTGTTTACAAACTGATGACTTTCATGGCGCGATCGAAAGAACTGAAAAGTTTGGCGGCAAAGTGAGAATGGATATCATGCGTTATCACCCAGAAGATGATAACAACCAAGCTAAAATGGTTTACTTAGAAGACCCATTTGGTAACTTATTTGAGCTTTACTCACACACCTATGAAGAGACTTACGCTGCAGAATATGAGTAATCTTTGACATAAACAACAAGACAAATAAACAGATTGAGGCAACTACGCCTCAATCTGACTTTCTCGATACCCGCCCCCTCTTCTTGTTAAGTTAAGAACATTCATCGATTTTACTCACACAATGCCCCTTCTTATATTTTCACTTGATAAAGTGCAATACGAGAGTTAACGCGACGTAAATACTGCCTTGTTTCATCATAGGGTAATTTAGTGATTAACTGTTTATAAACTTCATCGGCAGATAATCTATTAATCTCCGTCGCCGCTTGATTAATATTGCGCGAGCCATTTTTATTAAACACTCGTGCGACATTACCGGCGCCCGTATTATAGGCAGCAATAGTGCAATATAGGCGGCTACGGTCATCCTTGATCGCTTTTAAATAACGTTTGTCTAAAATATCTAAATAGGCCGTCCCCGTTTCTACATTAACAGCAGGAATATAAAGGTCATTTTTTTGCATCGGTTTATCAATATTACGCAGCAAACGATTAACATCATGCCCTGCTGTTCGAGGCACGATTTGCATTAATCCATAGGCAGGAACCGGCGAAGTTGCGCGAGGATCGAAGGCCGACTCAGAATGCATAATCGCCATCACTAATGCGGGGGAAATATCACGCGCCTTGCCCTCTTTTTCTGCCATATCTACATATTTTTTAGCTCTATCTTGTAAGCTATTTTTAGGTAACTGCACTTTATAAACGGCAATATTCTTGTCATTTTTACTCTTTCTTTGAGCCTCCTGATAAGTGCTATCGGCCTTGTTCATGCGTTGCTTTGTTAACTCGATAAGCTCCGCTTTCTCCTGAATCGCAATTTGTTGAGATTTATCTTCGCTAACTTGATCATTAGCAAGTTGAACTCTATCGGCTTGTTTATCAATTTGTTGGATCTGCGCTTGGGTTTGTTTGATGATACGTTCTTTAACTTGTTGTTTTTTATTTTCAGAAAATGCCACTTGATCAACCGTAACATGGCCTTTTTTAATAAATTCTCGATCACCAAAAAGACGTGCAATATTCGATTTTTTATCCTGTAACAGGGTCTCAATTTTATCCTGTACCACCTTTTCAACTTCCTGTTGAGAGAGGTTTTTATCGACTAAGACAGCAACACTCAGCTCTTCATTTTCATAGTCAACCACGGATTTCACATTTTGGTCATCACTAAATTCAACGTTTCGATCTGACTGAGAAACATCCCCTTCCCCCCATTTACTAACTAATGTTTGCTGAAACTGGTCGAATTCCTTTAAATAGGCCACTAACCAAGCTTGATACTGCTTCTCTTGCTCAATAAGAAATGCTTGAAACTCTTTTTCTAATGCCACTGAATCACCAGAGCGATCATCATAAACGGCCATCTCTTGATCCAACTCAGCAAAGGGATCATTTGCATATGTGGGACAACTAATAACTACGCTACTAAAAAAAAGAAAATTAGACCATTTCATATCATCTCCTTATTTAGGGTAAAAGATGTTTCACCACAGGTATTTTTGCTAACAACATTGTACATAGCAAAGAGATAAAAAGTATCACAATGGTTAGCAGAGGAATCGCCAACCAATTGCTGTGAAAAAATTGATAAAAACCATTATCTAAATGACGTACAGGAATTAATAGTATTGGATGTAGCAGATAAATTCCCAAACTATATTTAGCAATGAGCGATATCAAGGCACGTAACTTGCCCTCTATTTTATCCCCATAATGCTGCGCATAGACAAAGATCATCGCGCCAATAACCGCTGTATTGAGCGTTTTATAACCCATATAAAAACTACTATATTCACCTGTATCTATAGTTAATTGCCAACTGCCAAAGAAGTTTAATAACAACATTGCCACGCCTGCAATTAACCAGTATTTACGTGTTTGACTGTTATCATGGCTAAATAGATAGTGCCCGAGCAACAAGTACCCCGTATATAAAATAAGATTTTCTTGCAGAAAACTTTCTACTTTCAGCCATTTCATTAAAAACAGTAACAGAAAAATAACCACAATGAATTTGTACAACTCCTCGGGCAATTTTTTTAATATCGGCTGTAACAAGGGAATTAAAAAATAGAGCGGAATAAAATCATAAAAGAACCAGAGATGATACCACGTTGGATCATTGGGTGACGCTGCAATCATCGACCACGTTATCTCGCTAGACCAGATCCCAGTAAACAGATCATCTACCATAAATCCAGCAATAAAAGCATAAATTAAGGTCCAAGCAACAAATGGAATAACAACTTTCGAAATACGTTTGCTCAGATATACTTCGCAGTTAAAGGGGCGCTGACTAGATAACAACAGCGCACCACTTATCATCACAAACACAGGTACAGCCCAACGCGTGACACTATTAATGCCCATCGCAGCTAACCAATCTGATTCGGGAATATCACCATATAGATAACGAAATGGCCCTAAAACATGAATAGAAACAACGGCAAAGGCGGCCATTGTGCGCAATAAGTCGATATAAAAAATAGAAGAGCTCGTTGACTTCATGTGATCCCTTGTAAAATAAATTAAGATAAATATTGATAACTATTAATAGGCTAGCAACTTCTCAAGCATTTGATGCTTATTTTTAAGAGAAGTAAAGCTACCATTAATACTGTTTACCACTAAATGTTTAGCCTGTTTTTCGGTCATGCTTAAAGAATTGGCTAAGGCCATAAAGTTTTCTGTTAGATACCCTCCAAAATAGGCAGGATCATCTGAATTAACCGTCACACAAATACATTGGGATAACATCTGTAATATGGTGTGGTCAGCCATATCTGCAAATACTTTCAATTTAGTATTCGATAATGGGCAAACCGTTAATGGGATCTGCTTTTCTCGTAAGTGTGTCATCAGTACGGGGTCACTGATGGCATTAACACGCGCAACATGCAAATCATTTAATGCACTCCAGATGTACTCTGCGGGCCCCTCTTCACCCGCATGGGCAACGGCTAATAATCCAAGCCCCCTTGCTTTAGCAAAAACGTGAGTAAATTTTTCGGGAGGATGCCCATTTTCCGAACTATCTAAACCAACGGCGATAATTTTATCTAGATAAGGCATGGCTTGCTGTAGCGTAACCAAGGCATCTTCTTCGCTAAGATGACGTAAAAAGCACATAATGAGCTCACTACTTATGCCGAGTTTGCTTTTTCCATCTTGCAAAGCACGGTCAATACCACCGATAACCGTAGCAAAATCAACGCCACGTGCAGTATGTGTTTGAGGATCAAAAAACGGCTCCACATGAATCACATTTTGTTCTTTACATTTTAGTAAATATGCCCAAGTTAAATCATAGAAATCTTGTTCATCAATTAAGACATTCGCACCTTGGTAATAAATATCTAAGAAATCTTGTAGGTTATTAAATTGATAAGCACACTTCACCTCATCAATAGAAGCGTAGGGAATGGCGACATTATTGCGTTTAGCTAATGCAAACATCAACTCGGGTTCTAAACTACCTTCAAGGTGTATATGCAGCTCTACTTTCGGTAATTTATTTATCCACTCAAAATTATTCTGTTGCATAATCATCCTTTCAATTTTCACAACCCCTGCTCGGTTAATTTAGCTTGTTGCTGACGCTGCATTTTTTGTAGATCATTTTGTAAATTTTTAGCTTTCTGCAACGCATCTAACTGTACATCAGGAATAATCACTTGTTTTGGCTCTTCTGCCCCACAGCCAATAATCAATAGCGATAAAAAAATAGTTACAGTGCGTTTTATTTTAGTCATTCTTATTCCTTAATTATAATACTATGCTTTCTAATACCATTAATTCGCATAATTATGGTCATAGCCTGTAGAGGATAAATGATACAGCGCAAGACGCATGGTTGAGTAAGAGCAACCTATTACGATTGAATGCAATGCTGTTATCTATTATTTTAACCAACAAGATAGATCAGATACTTATGTATAATAGTATCCAAAAAGCAACAAGGTTAACTGGCACAAGATCACGCTATCCAATGAGCGTGTCAAAAATATAAGGAATAGGTATGTTTAAGTTTTTTGAAAGATTAGTGCCAGCACTCAATGATGAGGCTCCATCACAGCCCCCCAATACTTTAATTGCTTTTTGTTTGCATTACACCAAAGGCTATAAAATAGCACTGCTCATTATGAGCATTTTGTCGGCTTTATTAGCTATTCTTGAAGTTTCCTTATTTGCTTTTATGGGGCAATTAGTGGACTGGTTAGTCAGTAAAAACCCTGAAACATTACTACAGGATGAAGGCTCCACATTGCTATTAATGACGATATTAATACTCGTCGTCATTCCCCTATTAACCCTATTACATGCACTGGTCGTGCATCAGGTATTATTAGGGAATTACCCGATGTCAATTCGATGGTTTGCACATCGCTATCTGCTTAAGCAAAGTGTCTCTTTTTACCAAGATGATTTTGCCGGAAGAATAGCCACTAAAGTGATGCAAACCTCACTCGCGGTGCGTGAAACCGTGATGAAATTATTAGATGTCCTCGTTTATGTTTTTGTCTACTTCATTGCCATGGTCGTTATGATAGCCAAAGCTGACCTACGGTTAGCCATTCCCATGTTAGTTTGGTTTATCGTATACGCTGCACTGCAATATTATTTTATCCCGCGTTTAAAACGGGTTTCCACGGAGCAAGCCGATGCCCGTTCAACGATGACAGGACGTATAGTAGATAGCTATACTAATATCTCAACGGTAAAATTATTCGCTCATACGGATTCAGAATCACAGTACGCCAAACAGGGTATGCAAGAATTCTTGCAAACAGTATATCGACAGATGCGCTTAGCAACGGGCATTAGCGTCTCCGTACAAATATCCAATTATCTGTTGGCATTTTCCATTACAGCAATTGCAATCGCCCTATGGATGCAAAGTGCGATTACCGTTGGTGCAATCGCTATCGCTATCAGCTTAGCCCTGCGCCTTAATGGTATGTCACAATGGATAATGTGGGAATTAAGCGCGTTATTTGAAAACATCGGCACCGTAGCAGATGGTATGTCTACCTTGGCTAAACCCAATATCATTGAGGACGAAGCCAATGCCCCACCATTAACCGTTACTGATGGACGTATAAACTTTAATAATGTCAGTTTTCATTATGGTGAGGCAAAAGGTGTCATCGATCACTTTAACTTATCCATTAAAGCAGGAGAGAAAATAGGCTTAGTCGGACGCTCAGGTGCCGGAAAATCAACACTGGTCAATTTACTATTACGTTTTTATGACCTTGAACAAGGGCAGATAATCATCGACAATCAAGACATCAAACAGGTTCAACAGGAGAGTCTGCGTCTTCAAATCGGCATGGTCACCCAGGATACCTCACTATTACATCGCTCCATCCGAGAGAATATTCTCTACGGACGCCCAGATGCCAGCGAAGAAGATATGATCAAAGCCACCAAACAGGCTCAAGCACATGATTTCATTCTCGAATTAACCGATAGTGAAGGCAATAAAGGCTATGATGCACAGGTTGGTGAGCGAGGCGTTAAACTCTCTGGAGGTCAACGCCAACGTATTGCAATTTCTCGCGTGCTACTTAAAGATGCCCCTATTTTAGTATTAGATGAAGCAACCTCAGCACTCGATTCAGAGGTTGAAGCCGCTATTCAAGAAAGTTTGTATGAACTGATGCAGGGGAAAACAGTTATTGCTATTGCACATCGCTTGTCAACTATTGCCGCGATGGATCGCTTAATTGTCCTTGATAATGGTAAGATTATTGAACAAGGCCGCCATGAAGAACTAATCCACAAAAATAGCGTATATGCCCAATTATGGGCTCATCAAACTGGCGGTTTTTTAGGTATTGACTAAATTTAAAGTTATTAAATGTAGATTTACATAAAAATACAAATAAATTTTACATATTTGCAACATTATAGCGCTATAGTATAAATAATTAATTTTATTAGAGAATTAGATGCAATGAAAATCCCGGCCATTTTTATATCTTTATTGCTACCCATAACAGACGTGTTCGCGTGTCATGTGAATATTTTTGCCAATGAAAATATGAAACCGAAAGTCTACTTAGAAAATGGCCAAGCTAAGGGGATTTTGATTGATATGATGGATTACATCGGTGCAGATATAAACTGCAAATTCAGCTATCATTTATCCTCATGGGCACGCGCCTATAAAAATATGCTTGATAGAAAAGGAGGGGTAATTGGTCTTTCATTTACTCATGCTCGAGAGCAGCTTATTGATTATTCAGACGTGATGTATAATGAAGATATTTTGTTAGTAAGCCACATCAACTCACCGCTTAATTACAAAAATATCAATGATTTAAGTGAAAAAAAATTGGCTGCATCACGCAGTGCAATGTATAGCGATGAATTTGAACAGGCGATAAAAGATAATGTATTCACTTTTATCGCTGATAATGGCAATCCCGCTCACCGCTTAAAATTGGTCGCTAAAGAGCGCATCGATCTCGCTATTATTAGCCCTGGCTTGCATGCCTTTAATAGTGTCTTTGATGATAATCCAGAGATGCTTAGCCTGAAAAGGCTGCTTTATATCTCACCCCAAAAATTTTTTGTCAATCCTAACTACTTGGGCTTCTCTAAACAAAGTAATCACAAAGCATTCCTTAAAAAATTTAATCAATCAATGAAAAAAGCACGTGAAAATGGGGTGTTTAAAGCGATTGAGAAAAAATATTTATATTAATCCACCCAATTTGACTATGCTAGCCTATCCATATCACCTGTAATGTAGCAGCCCTTAAACATGATAAAGAATCAAAAAAAAGCGATACTCTTTGCATTGACGGCAGTGTTAATGTGGTCCACTGTTGCTAGCGCTTTTAAGCTTACCCTCGCTTACTTTTCTCCCATACAGATGCTACTTGTCTCCTCAAGCACCACCATTTTGGCATTGACTTGTATCTGTTATCTACAAAATAAACTCCATCTGGTTAAACATTACTTCTTAAAGAGGCCCTTTTACTATTTAACCCTGGGTTTAATTAATCCATTTCTTTACTACTTGATCCTATTTGCTGCTTACGATTTATTGCCTGCACAACAAGCGCAAACGCTAAATTACACATGGGCAATAACCTTGAGCATTTTAGCAGTTCCTTTTCTCGGGCAAAAATTACATAAAAAAGATATTGCAGCAATTCTACTTGGCTACTTTGGCGCGATGATTATCGCCACCAGAGGTGAGTTATTAAGTTTAAATTTCAGCAGCCCACTAGGGGTCTTTCTTGCACTGTTTAGTACGCTATTATGGGCCATGTATTGGATTTTAAATAGTAAAAATAGCGCAGATCCTATTGTATCGTTACTACTCTCTTTTGTACTTGCTCTACCAGTAATTATCATTGCTACCCCGTTAATGAGTGATTTTATCATGCCAGATTGGCAAGGATGGATAGGTGCTATTTATATTGGTTTATTTGAAATGGGTTTTGCTTTCGTGGCATGGTTAACGGCGTTGCGTTATGCACAAAATACAGCGCAAATAAGTAACTTAATTTTCATATCTCCCTTTATTTCTTTGTTATTACTAAATTGGATAATTAAAGAGCCCATCTATCCTGCAACCATTGTTGGCTTACTATTTATTATCAGCGGATTGCTGATTCAACAAATAAAAAGTAACAAATCAAGGTAACTTTCACCTCAATCAGATAACGCTATCAAACTCAATAATCTAGGCTAAATAAGTCTGGAGCCGTCTCTAATAGCAATCGGAATAAAGAGAGCAACAAATAAATTATAAATAACTCACAAAAAGTTAACATTTAAACACACCATGAGTATTACAATATAGCTATTGTTTAGCAGCGACTATATTATTTTTCAGCAACACCTATCCCCCACCCACTATATTAATATAAGTAAAGAAGGTAATTAAACGGATAATGCAAAATATCAGATATGTTAAAAAATCTTTGCTGATGACCGCCCTATCAAGCACTCTCTTTCAACCTCTTTATGCAGCTGGGTTTCAGCTAAATGCCCAGTCTGCAACGGGATTAGGACGCGCTTTTGCCGGTGATGCTGTAATTGCCGATAACGCTTCGGTTATGGCAAGAAACGCCGCGGCAATGATGTTATTTAAAAAAACATCACTCTCCTTGGGCTTAAATTTGATAAAGACGGATATTCAAGTAAAAGATGCAACGTATAACCAACAACATATCATTGCTCCCGGTGTTGGTTACCGAGATAGCGCTGACTATAACAATGCCGGTGATACTTCATACGCACCGAATATCCATTTAATCGTACCTATTGATGAAAGGTTTGCAGTCGGCGTTAATCTTTACTCAAACTTTGGCACAAAGACTGAGTTTAATAATACTTTTGTCGCTTCTGAATACGGAGGACACACTGAACTTAAAACGATCAATTTAGGACTAAGTGGCGCTTACCGTTTAAATAGTCAATGGAGCTTTGGCGCAGGATTAGATGTCATATATGGCGAAGGCAAACTGAAACGTAATCTCAACGTATACTCACCCATCGATGGTTCTATCTTGCAATCCAAAAAAGTACTAGATGCGGATATTGAGGGTGTCGGTTTGGGGTTTAATATTGGCACTGTATTTGAACTCGATGAAAATAACCGTTTCGGTTTATCCTATCGTTACAGCCCCAGAGTTCATGGCAAGGGGGATGTTAGCTATAATGGAGCTGAACAGCACAATGATACCGTCTATGTACCCTTACCGGATATGGCTGAATTTTCTGGTTATCACCATATTCCACAAACACAATTTGCCGTCCACTATAGCGTGCAATGGATAGGTTGGTCTGCCTTCGATACGCTAGATTCAAAAGAGTTTGCGACAATTAATAATTATGAGTGGCAAGATGCCATGCATTTTTCCTTAGGCGCAACCTATTACTTAAACAGTAAATGGACACTACGTAGCGGCTATATGTACGATCAGAGCGCACAAAATAAAGTCACATCAGTCTCTGTACCGGACTCAGATTGCCAATGGTTCTCAGCAGGTGTTAGCTACCATATTGATGAGAACGCAAATGTTGATTTTGGTGCAACTTACTTACTGGGTAAAGACGTCAAGGTAAATGAATCAACGGAAAGTGACGGTGTAGAAATATCTGACTTACATGCAACGACGCATGCCAATGCAATACTACTCGCGCTACAATATAGCCAGCAATTTTAACTAAAATCAAAAATAGAGTGAGGTTGATTTATCGTTATCAACCTCGCATCCCCTCGTGTCACAACACGCTCTAACACCTGAGCGAGCACCTGACAAATATTATGGTCATTACAATCTTATTGCTGACAATTTTGACGTTTGACAGGGGTTATAGAAAGTTTGGCAATCTCTTTTTGTAAATCTTCAATTCGAGTGGAATGAGATGGATGTGTTGAGAGTAACTCAGGGGGTTGGTCCCCCCCGAAGCCGCTGCCATATTTTTCCATAACTCCACACTCTGCTGCGGATCAAACCCGGCTGCAGCCATTAAACGTAAACCAAGAATATCAGACTCAGACTCCTGTGCTCGACCATAGGGCATAAGAATCCCATATTGAGCCCCTAGCCCAAGTCCGGCCATCGCCATGCCTTGATATTCACTTCCGCTCATTGCGGCGCTAGAAAGTTGTAACCCCATATCGACTACCTGACTTTGAGATAGCCTTTCGTTACCGTGATTAGCAAGGACATGAGCAATTTCATGGCCAATGACCGTGGCCAACTGATCTTGATTTTTAGCTACATTAAGAAGACCCGTATATACACCTATTTTCCCCCCTGGTAATGCAAAAGCATTAACTTGTTCACTATCGAATACCACCACCTCCCACTCGTTAAAATCTTTGGGTGCAGGCAACGTGCGGGTAATTGCGTAGCTAACACATTGTACATACTTATTTATTTTAGGATCGCTCTCAATCTTCTCCTGTTTTTTTAACTCAGAGAATGATTGTGCTCCAAGTTGTGACATATCGTTACCAGAAAACAGTAAAACTTGCTGCCGCCCCGTCGGAGAACTAGAGCATGCCGCCACTCCTAATATTACCGCAAGTAACGAAAATTTAAATAGAGGACGCAATGGGCGCATAGGGGGACTCCTTCCATAAGTATTGTAAAATAAGTATTGATCCTATTCGCTATTATAACTATTTAATAAATAAAAAACACAAATCGCCTAATTCAATTATAATCCACTCCATTTCGTGACGCAGCCATAGTAAAAAATTTGAACTAATATGATTTGTAAACAAATAACGTTCACTGGGAATATTATATGGCTCATGTTATCCAGCTCACCATAAAATAATTTTTATAAACGAGGAACTCATACTATGAAAAAACGCCTATTCGCTTGCATTGCTTTAGTTATCGCAGGAGGCTTGTTTATCACAGCTTGCTCTGAAAACAGTGATAAACAAGTCATCAATGTGCCTATTTCTTCATTAGATGATTTATATACCTTATTTGATAAATACCAATACACCGATCAGCAATGGACTGAGGGAAATCATGAAATCCCTAGAATGACATTTGCAGGCGTTGGAGAAAAATGGGCTGAAAGCTCAAAAAACCTACCAGTACAAACGAAAAAAATGGTCTTTTTTCGCCTTATGGCACCACTTGCATTGATGGCCAACGAACAAATTTTAGCTGAACGAAAAATAGTCAAAACGAGTCCATTAAACTCAGAAAAACTAAGAGATCTCGCATTAAAATATAAAGTGATTGACGATCAAACAAAACAGATCGATGAAAATGCGCGTAAAACATTATTAAAACGCGTTGATATCCTACCGCCCTCCCTCGTGCTGGCACAAGCCGCTGAAGAGAGTGGTTGGGCAACATCTCGTTTTACCCTAGAGGGCAATGCCTTTTTTGGTCAATGGGATTTTACCGGTAAAGGGATGAAGCCCCTGGCACAAAGAAGCGAGCTGGGGAATTATGGTGTGGCACGTTTTGATAGCCCACTCGCTTCCGTTGAGGCTTATATGCTAAATGTTAACAGCAATAATGCTTATCAAAGCTTACGCACTTTACGCAGTAAATTACGCGCTGAAAAAAAATCGATCACAGGTTACCTCTTAGCGGGTACGCTGCATAACTACTGGAACGTGGGCAAGCATATATTGACGGGATACGAGCTATGATAAGCCATAACAAACTGCAACAAATTGATAAAGCCCATCTAGCTAAAGAGCCACTTATCCATTTAATTAACGAATAGGTCATCTATTATAATAAACGCGCCCCATGGCGACAAATAGAAGCGTACTAAAGTACGCTTCTTTACCTCTTTATTTACCGTTATTTAATGCACCATTAAAACGCACAAAAGCGGCCTCTAAATCGGCAATTAAATCATCAACATTTTCAAGGCCAATATGCAAACGAATAAGAGGTTTACTGCTATCCCATTGTGTTGCACTACGCAATTTATCAATGCCAAACACACCTAAAATAAGACTTTCATAACCTCCCCATGAAAACCCCATTTTAAAGTGTTTCATATTCTCAACAAAAGCGGTCACAGCCCGTTGATTTCCCTCTTTTAAAATAAAAGAAAATAACCCATTCGAAGCACTAAAATCACGTTTAAAGAATTCATGTCCTGGGCAACTAGGAAAAGCGGGGTGACGAAGACTATCGACCTCTGGTCGTTCAGCTAACCAGTTAGCGACCTGCAGTGCATTTTTTTCATGTTGCGCCATACGCACAGCCAGTGTGCGTAAACCGCGACTAGCTAGATACACATCATCAGGAGAAGTACATTGCCCTTGCAAATAGCTATTCTCACGAAGTTGATCCCAACATTTTTCATTGGCAGTGGCTGTACCTATCATCACATCAGAATGCCCAACAATGTACTTAGTTGCAGCTTGAATTGATATATCAACCCCCATATCAAAGGGGCGAGAATTGATAGGTGATGCCCAGGTATTATCTAACATCACAACCATATCGTGATCATGTGCAATCGCACTTAATGTCGGTACATCTTGCACTTCCATGGTAATTGAGCCCGGAGATTCCAAAAATAACACCTTGGTGTTCTCTTTTATTAAATCAACGATACCCGCACCAATCAATGGATCATAATAGGTTGTTTCAATACCAAATCCGGCTAATAAATTGTCACATAACGCACGAGTCGGTTCATAAACACTATCAACCATTAATAGATGATCACCAGACTTTAAAAAACTCAATAATGACGCACTGATTGCTGCACTGCCCGATGGGTAGAGTGCAGTTCCCACCCCGCCTTCGAGTTCAGAAATTGCAGCCTGGAAGGCAAAGTGAGTTGGCCCACCGCGACGTCCGTAAAAAGGTTCACCATTGGCACGATTTTTAGCCGCGTAATTCATCTCTTCCATGCTTGCAAATAAAATAGTTGAAGCTCTAAATACAGGCGGATTCACAGCCCCATTGGTCCATTTTTTATCGCGGCCTAGACTCACTATTTTTGTCTCTTTTTCCATTTTATTCTTCCACCTTTAAATATTGCTAACATCGCGTTATTTAGTAAAAACATGTTACCATTTAAATAATCGATGAACAGTATAAGGCCTAACTATGCGTTTTCAATCAGAGTTTTCACTCAACCGCGAACATCTGCAAGAGTGCTATGATGAATCTTTACCATTTAGCAAAAATAAGACGCCACGATATAAATTTATGGCACTACTCATTGCTGCGGCTATTGCCATTTTTATTTTCACTGATGATGAAGATATATTAGGCTACTTTCTCTTAGCATTGGTCATAGTAGAGTGGTTTAGCTTTCGCTATCGACGAGCGTGGTGGCTTACTAGACAGGTATGGAGCAGAAATTCAGGCAATACTATCCATTTAATTATTGATGATAAAGGCATTGAAATAAAAAGTGTATACAATAACAGTCAACTGCTTTGGGGAGATATTGCTAACGTTGAAGAGACAAGCAAAGGATTACTGTTAATAGCTAACAATGGGGGAAGCCATTATATTTCCAAAAGCACAATCAGTGAACAGGCAAAAGCGTTCATTATTGAACATACTCAGCCTGAACATTAATCATCAAAATCCGCTAAGGTCATCATAGCGTGGACGCTATAAGCTGGTGTTTGATAGGGATGCTCAGCAATCAACGCCTGTAAAACGTTTTTTATTGATGCCTTAGCACAAACCATTTCGACTTTATACTCCGCGACACACTCTAACTGATCAATGTTCCCCAAAAACGGGGAGCTAGCGGAGAGCGGTCTAAATTGACCAGTACCTAAAGTTTGCCAAGCACAACAATCATAATGGCCTATTTTTCCAGCCCCAGCCTTAAAAAGCGCGCTTTTAACTTGCTCAAGATGAGTGCTAGGCACATAAAAAATAAGTTGATACAAACAATTCCCCTACATAAACAATTTCATTTAATATGAGAGAGAGTAAACCAACACCATACTACAGGTTAATAAAATGAACAAAACCTGAGATACCTTCTAAAAGCATCTGTATACCAATAACAGCAAGAATCAATCCCATTAAACGAGTGGCAATACTTAACCCACCTTTACCAAGAACAGCGACAATTCTGGCACTAAACATAAAACAGACAAAGGTTATCAAACAAAGCACGGCAAACATGGCAATCGTCAGCCCAACTTCAGTCATCCCCTTTGAAGCTGCAAAATTCATCGCTGTCGCTATTGTTCCTGGCCCCGCTAAAAGAGGTACAGCCAGCGGTGAAATAGCAATATCATCATCTTCATCGGCTGACTCTGAATCATGCATTTTAGAATTACTACCTTGTAACATATGATAACCAATCAAGAAGACCAAAATACCTCCGGCAATTCGTAAGGCTGGCATAGTGATCCCAAAAAGATGGAAGATAGCCTTACCAAGGGCAGCAAATGCAACAATCACTAAAAAGGCAACAAACAACGACTTGATCGCTATTTTAATCTGTTCGGGGCGATTTCGTTCCGCCACCAAACCTGCAAAAATCGCAGTGTTGGCAATTGGATTCATAATTGCAAAAAAACCCAAAAAAACCGTCACCGCATGGTTTATAAAATCACTCATCATTTTTCCTCTAATAAAAAGTTCACAGTTAAAAACTATAATAGTAACAAAAAAAAAAGCCAAATAATCAATACCCTAAAAAAACTTACCGACTTCCCACATGCTAACCATTCTGGTGCAATTCGATTAAAAATCATTAACCGTGGTGCATCTATCTATACTAAAAAACCACAAAACAAAGCAACACACTGATATTAAAGAAAATAAATAAGTGGCATCAGATTTGCTATTAACCCAACAAGAGAGTGTTAAATAATTGTTACGCATTTATTAATTAAATTGATGGGCAATGAAATGAATAAGACAGATAGAGAAAATCATCAACATCAAAGTAATTCTATTTTGCTGGTGGAGGAGCAGTTCACGCATCACTCTATTTTGAAACAGACGCTAGAAAATTCTGGATATGTTATTTGTAAGCACCTTCATGGGGAAACGACTCTTTATGAGGAGATCAGTAAATATGAACCCGATTTACTACTCCTCAACATTGTTCAGCCTAGCCAAAAAACATTACATGAACTGGCAAAAATACATCAATTAGCGCCATTAAACGTAATTATTTTTGCTGAAAAAGATTGCCCCCTATCAATGCAAGCATCAATAAAAGCAGGCGTCAGTAGTTATATCGTCGATAAGGTGCCAGCTGATCGCCTCAATAGCATCATCTCAGTGGCACAACAACGATTTGTAGAACATCAAGCACTGCGTGAAGCATTAGAGCAGGCCAAGACAGAGCTGATAACACGAAAATTATTAGAACAAGCAAAAGGATTACTTATGCAACAAAAAAACATATCAGAGCAGCAAGCAGATGAAAACTTACGCCAAATGGCAATAGATAATGGGCAATCCTTAGCGGTTATTGCGCATAACGTTATTGAAGTCAGCGGTCTGTTACAGATAAAAATAAAGCACTAGGAGGTGACAATATAAAAATAAGAACATTCGCCACAATACTATTAATCATACAACATTAAATAAGAATAAAAGGACTTTACTATGAGTGGGACAAAACCGATTAAATCTGTATTTAAGAAATTAATCATAAGCTTTGCAATTTCAGCTTCGCTGATTGCTACTGCGCAAAGTCAAAAGCTAGGCATGCCAGAAAAAGATGAACTAAAATTCGGCTTCATCAAGCTCACCGATATGGCGCCTATCGCCATCGCCTATGAAAAGGGGTACTTTGAAGATGAGGGGCTATACGTCACTATCGAAGCGCAAGCTAACTGGAAGGTTTTACTCAACGGCTTAATTGATGGCACTCTAGATGGCGCACATATGCTAGCAGGACAACCCCTTGCTGCAACGATGGGATATGGCACTCAAGCAGACATTATTACGCCCTTCTCCATCAATATAAACGGTAATGCGATTACCGTATCGAATGACATTTGGGCTCAAATGAAACCTCATATCCCCAAGCAAGCTGATGGGAAGCCCGTTCATCCGATAAAAGCCGATGCATTAAAGCCTGTCGTCGATGCTTACAAAGCACAGGGTAAACCCTTTAATATGGGTATGGTTTTTCCCGTTTCTACGCATAACTACGAACTACGTTATTGGTTAGCAGCTGGTGGCATTAATCCCGGATACTATGCTCCCCACAAAGGCGATACAAGTGGCCACATTAGTGCCGATGCAATCCTTTCTGTGACGCCACCACCACAGATGCCTTCCACTTTAGAAGCGGGCACAATATACGGCTACTGCGTCGGTGAACCTTGGAATCAACAAGCGGTATTCAAAGGTATTGGCGTACCCGTTGTTACCGATTATGAGATATGGAAAAACAATCCCGAAAAGGTGTTTGGCGTAACGGCTGAATTTGCTAAAAAATATCCGAATACCACCATTCGCTTAACCCGAGCACTGATCAGAGCGGCGATTTGGTTAGATGATAACAATAATGCTAATCGCCCTGAAGCGGTCAAAATATTATCGCAGTCAAATTACGTGGGGGCTGATTATGATGTTATCGCTAACAGCATGACAGGGACGTTTGAATATGAAAAAGGAGATAAACGCTCAGTACCAGATTTCAATGTATTCTTCCGCTATAACGCAACCTACCCCTACTATTCCGATGCAATTTGGTATCTAACACAAATGCGTCGCTGGGGACAAATTTCAGAGGCAAAAAGCGACCAATGGTATAAGGATTTAGCGAAAAAAGTTTATCGTCCTGATATATACCAATTAGCAGCACAATCATTAATTGAGGAGAAGTTAGCCGATGCAAAAGACTTTCCTGACTTTAAAACAGAAACCGGTTTTAGAGCACCACAAACACACTTTATTGACAATTTAGTTTATGACGGCAATACACCAAATGCTTACATAGATTCTTTTAAAATTGGTCTTAAAAAAGATAACAAACTGTAATTTCAGCAAAATAACAGCAAATCAGTTAGACCAACCGCTTAACAAATGTTGGTCTAACCAAAAGGATGATTTATTATGACAATTAGCTCACTGACCAATAAATTAGTCACAGCGACATCTTCTAGCGCTAATCTACAACGCCTATTTAAGTCTGTTTGTCAGTTACTACTTCTGCCATTTTTAGGTATTACGATATTTTTACTACTATGGACAATTACAGCCAAAAACATTCACACATCATTGGGCGATTTTCCTGGCCCAACGGCTGTTTTACAACAATTTCAGACATTATACGATGAGCATCAAACGGAAAGAGAAAAAGCACAAAAGTTCTACCAACGCCAAGAGGTACGCAATAATGCCAGAATAGCCAAAGATCCAAGCTATCAAGCAAAGGATCGAAAATACACGGGTAAAGAGACTTTTTTCGATCAAATCGTCACCAGTTTAATTACCGTGAGTAGTGGCTTTTTACTCGCAGCAATTATTGCAATTCCATTAGGTATTGCAATGGGATTAAGTAAAAACTTAAACTCAGCGGTCAACCCTATTATACAAATATTTAAGCCTGTATCACCGCTTGCATGGTTACCGTTGGTGACGATGGTGGTCAGTGCGCTGTATATTTCCGATGATCCCATGTTATCAAAATCATTTCTCAACTCAATGATGACGGTAACATTATGTAGTTTGTGGCCAATGGTCATTAACACTTCGATTGGTGTATCTACACTAGATCAAGATTTAAAAAATGTCAGCCGTGTATTGCGTCTACCGATGCACAAACATATTCAAAAAATTGTCCTACCCGCTTCAATACCAATGATCTTTACCGGCATGCGTTTATCCTTTGGCGTTGCTTGGATGGTACTTATTGCCGCCGAAATGTTGGCACAAAATCCAGGGCTAGGAAAGTTTGTCTGGGACGAATTCCAAAATGGCAGTTCAAATTCATTAGCCCGTATTATGGCGGCGGTCATTGTCATTGGATTCATTGGTTTTATTCTCGATAGAGGCATGTTGCAATTACAACGTATGGCATCTTGGGATAAATCGACGGTCACCGTTTAACGCATTCACATTAAGGATAATAATAATGAAAGCATTTCTTGATATTAGCCATATTGATATGGTTTTCCCAACACCGACTGGCGATTTCACAGCCCTTAAGGATGTTGATTTACAAATAAAAAAAGGAGAGTTTGTCTCATTAATTGGCCATTCTGGCTGTGGAAAATCCACGGTACTAAATGTCGTCGCAGGTCTTTATCAAGCATCTAAAGGTGGCATCATACTCAATGGTCGAGAAGTGAGGGAACCGGGACCGGAACGCGCAGTGGTTTTTCAAAATCACTCGCTGTTGCCTTGGTTAACAGCATATCAAAATGTTGAATTAGCGGTTAATGAGGTTTTTGCCGGAAAAATGAACAAGTCTGAAAAACGCGAGTGGATAGAGCATAACCTCAAACTAGTACATATGGATCATGCTATGGATAAGCGCCCGAGTGAAATATCCGGAGGCATGAAGCAACGAGTAGGTATTGCTCGCGCGCTAGCAATGCAACCCGAAGTGTTACTTATGGATGAACCCTTCGGCGCATTAGACGCACTAACAAGGGCGCACATGCAAGATTCTCTAATGGAAATTCAAAATGAACTCAATAATACGGTAATAATGATAACCCATGATGTTGATGAAGCAGTGCTGCTCTCAGACCGGATCATCATGATGAGCAATGGGCCTGCGGCAACGGTTGGTGAAATATTGCAAGTTGAATTGGAACGCCCAAGAGACAGACTGAGCCTTTCTAAGGACGCCGAATACAACCGACTGCGCTCTGAGGTATTAACCTTCCTATACGAGAAACAACGTAAAGTCGAAATGATCAAACCAGCAACGGTAAAAAAAGCGGCAATAAATAGCGCAACGGCTTAAACAATTAAGTGATAAACAAGGTTAGCATTCTAGTTAGAGTTGCCGTTAAATGTCACTCGCTTACTTGCGCAGCAAAATGCAGCACAAAACAAACCTTCTCTTACCATTAGGGGATGATACCAATCTGGATAATATTGTAGTCATAGCTTGTTAAGGAAAAGAGAGAGAGCAAGGCGCATGATTGAGTAATAGCAGACTATTACGATTGAATGCAACCCAGCTACTTATTATTCTAACCAATAAGCTCGAACAGTTACGCAGATTGGTATTCATATTGACGATGTCACAGACCAACGCAGCTTATTTATAGTCGATGATGGAGATTGCCATGTCATTCATTAATATAGCCATATTGTTATTGCTAATTTTTAGCGTCACTTTCCTGCCCCTTTTTCTTCACCAAAGAAAAATAAAGGAAAATCAAAAACAACGTTATTTACAGGGGCTGCTCTGGTTAAAAACCTTTAAAGCGTTATTGACTAATATCCAACAGCACAGAGGCTTAACCATGGGCTATTTACATGGAGACAGCTCATTATTACCGCGCATAAATATCATTAAGGAAGCGATAAATAAACAGATAAAAGAGATAAATATTAAAAAGGGATGGGTCAGCGACAATCAAATTTGGAACGGCATAAATGATCACTGGTTACGTCTTTCCATTAATTATACAAAATATGAAAGCTCTCATAACTTTAGACAACATGGCAACTTAATTATTAATATACTTAATCTTATAGAAGAGTGCGCAGATAATCATCATTTACAGGAACTGCTGACCAGTGATAAAGATAACGCCAACTTTCTCTGGTCACAATTACTGACCACGGCAGAACATATCGGACAAGTTCGAGCAATCGGAACCAGCATCGCAGCGGCTAAAATTTACTCCCCCTCTCAAAAAATAAAGCTTAATTATCTACAAAACTGCATCGATAAATTTTTAACACAGCAAAACCATGCGCTCAATACACAATTGTTAAAAGAACTTTTACAGACAATCAATAGGAAAATATTAAGTGAAAGAGTGGACATATCCGCTGAAGCCTTTTTTAATTTGGCGACCTCAGCATTAGATATAGTATTGGATAAATTTGATATTTATATCGATGAACTACAAACAGGCATTAGCACAAAAAAACAGAGCCCTAAATCACCTCAAGATGCTTCATCAGCCATTAGTTCGGAGACAAGAGCAAGAGGTCACTATAGATAAGCGTTAATCACTTACAACATAGGGCTATTGCTCTTGCTGACTATGCACCTTGACGTAGCAAAGGTAAAATGGCCATCAATAACAAATTAACCACGTTTAGCCGCGATTGCCCGTAATGCCTGTTTCTCAGAAACAGATAAAAAAGCCAATTCCAACCCATTGACCTGCGCTTGACGAATCGCGCCCTCAGATAACCCTACTTTACTAGATGCTATGTGGTACTCATGCGCTAACTCAATACCTTCGACAGCGGGATCATCGGTATTTAAACAAGCTCGCACCCCCTGCTGTAAAAAATGATGGATGGGGTGATCGGCAAAACTTTTTACCGTACTTGTTTGTATGTTCGAAGTGATACAGGATTCAATACCTATTTGCTGCGTCGCTAAGTACTCCATCAAACGGAGATCTTCGATCGCCTTAACACCATGGCCTATTCGCGTCGCCCCCAATTCAGTAATCGCTTGCCAAATACTGGCAGCACCAGCGGCTTCACCGGCATGCACGGTAACCTGTAAGCCAGCATCGCGAACACGACGAAAATGTTGAGTGAACAAATCCCCCGGCTGTCCAAGTTCATCCCCCGCCAAATCGATGGCTACTAACTTATCTTTTTGTGTTAACAACGCATCGAGTTCTTGCTGGCAAGCATGTTGACCGAAGGTACGACTTAAAATCCCAATTAAATTGGCCTTTACAGAAAAATCTCGACACCGGCCTGCACACCATCGACAACGGCTTCAACAACACCGGCAAGGGGCAAGTTATGTTTAAGCGCCATATAATAAGGCGAAAAACGCAATTCAGCATAATCAATTTGCGCATTTTTTATATCTTCAACATTTTCATAGGCAACACGACGACACGCATCTAAGTCACCTAATACCGCTACCCCCCAATCCAATTTTGCAAGAAATCCAAGTAAATCGGGCTGAGTTTCAACAATTTGAACATGAGGACGAAGCGCCTCAATAGTATTTGCAGGCAACGCTAATGCAAAGTGCTGTCCCAACTCCAAAATGGTATTAATACGAATATTGCCATCTAAATGGCGATGTAAATCGGTTAACGGCAGTGTTTTAGTAATCATTATTCTATCTCCCTGAAAGCGAAATGCTACTTACAGTATAGGGAGTACCGACTGCGCATGTCTCTAGTAAAAATAACTAATCGGTTACTTTTAACAGGAGTGAAGCATATTCATTACAAAATCTGTTGTTATTCAATAACAGGGGTTAATTGTGCTAAAAAATCAGCCAAATTTTCCGCCAAAACAGCTTCCTGCCCTTTACCAAGTGTCTCTAACTGTACTTGCCCTGTTTCATTTAAAATAGAGATGATCTGCATCTCATCACTACAACTGGCAATAAACATCGACGCTGGTTTTTTTAACCGTTTTTGCATCATAAAATGAGCAATCATATTCTCCTGTAATAACCTAAAATCCTCTTCATTCCAAACTTGAATTAATTGAATGGGATGACCATCAAAGGTACAGGGTAACTCCCCCGCATAGACGCTACAAAAGAAAACGCTGATCGTAGGATGAAGCTCGATACCCAGTGCTTCTTCGATATTATGCAAATCCGTATTTGTGTCACGCTTAACCGCTGCCCAAGAGATATAACCGTTCTGCTCTTCGCCGACTTCACAGGGTGATCGCCATTGTTCATCAAAGGGCAATTGAGGAAGACACTTTTTTTCACTTTGCCAAAGCGCTTTTTGACGATCTAAAAGTGCCAATAATTGTTGCTCAGTTGGAGTATTCATTGCTCGAATATTTCTATAGTTTGTTTACAATGGCATTATTGTATACTCAAACTCAATTTAATTAGCTGAAAAATTTCAAAAAGCGATCCCATTATGACCGATAAGCACCTTTACAAAAATAGTAGCGCATTACAAAACCTCTCTCTAGGAAAGAACAGTGAATATAAAGATCACTATGATGCGTCTTTGTTACAGGATCCCCGTAGTTTGAATCGCGATGAATTAAAAATAAGCGCCGATAATTTACCCTTTGTTGGCTATGATTTATGGAATATTTATGAATTATCTTGGTTAAATAGCAAAGGTAAACCGGTTGTTGCAACGGCGGTTGTCACTATCCCCTTTGATAGTGACAACTTAATTGAATCAAAATCTTTTAAACTCTATCTAAATAGCTTTAATCAAACTCAATTTTCTTGCCTCACTGAAGTGCAAGAAAGATTAACAACAGATTTGTCAAAGGTCGCCAACAAAAGCGTGCGTGTTGAAATTAATGACAATTTAGATAAATTTACGGATAAGTTAGGCACCTTCAAGGGGCATTGCATCGATGATTTGGATATAGCGGTTAATAACTACCAATTCACAAGTGACTACTTGCAGGACATTGGTGGTAATCAAATAGTGACAGAAACATTATATTCACATCTTTTAAAATCAAACTGTTTAATCACTAACCAACCGGATTGGGGAAGTGTAGAAATAAGCTACACAGGACAAAAGCTTGATAGAGAAAAATTATTACGTTACTTAATATCATTTCGTCAGCATAATGAATTCCATGAGCAGTGTGTCGAACGAATTTACTGCGACCTCATGAAATTTGCACAAATAGATTCGCTTTCAGTCTATGCGCGTTATACTCGCCGAGGTGGTTTAGATATCAACCCATTACGATCGACGAACAGCATCGAAAGTGTTAATAATCTACGTTTATTACGACAATAAAATCGGATGTTATGAAATATATTGGCTTATATATGCGCACAATGTTTGCGCTATTTTTATTGCAAATCAGCCTCACTGTAGGTGCGTTTGAACTGGTAGAAACATCGGTTAGTATGCCATTGAGAGAGGCGAGTAATGATCGTTATAATGATCCATTAAATTGCGTAGAAAAAACCAAGCGTTATATTAGCCAACAAAAATATTTCGAATTAAATTCATGGCCACAGCACAATGACAATGTGCCTAAGAAAATAGCCAATCTAGGCGCGGTGCAATTACTGGCATTTTGCTATACACAATTAGAAAATTACGAAGATGCAATTAACTTATTGCATCCCATTTTACAAAATAATGGTTTTACTCGTGACAATATCAATATATTAAATTTAATTGCCTTAACCATACCACCACAAAATAGGTCGCAGCTAACCAACTCAACACTATTAAAAATGTTACATGATAGCCTAAATAACCTTGAAACTGGGGCTTTTTCTGATTCGCCTAATCTCACCATAGAGATACTCTTTGCCATCGTTAATTTATCATTACAGGAAAATTTATATCAAGATACATTAAATGCCCTAGAAGAGATAAAAAAACGCATAAAAGACAATAATGACTCCAAGTTAAAGGCTTGGTTGATCTATTACTACGGCCTCTATTACAATCAAATCAATCAACCACAACTCGCCAATTCAGCGTTTATGCAAGCGAATAAACTAGCAGAACAAAATACATTAGTAGAACTGAATGGTTTAGTAAAAAAAAGTTTAGTAGAAATTTATGCAAAACAATATCGCATATCAACGGCGTTGGTTTTTGCTAAACAACGTATCGAATTTTATTTAAAAACTAAAAACAATGTCAAACAAGCAGATAGCCTAATCGAATATGCCATTTTAGAAAGACAAAAAAATGGGACTAATGAATCTCTCATTTATCTTTTTAATGCCCTTGAATTAGTTCAAATAAATAAACATAACTCGCTACTGCCACATATTTATCTTGAGATAGGTCGCACCTATCTTGCCAATGGGCAAAAAGATAATGATGCTAAACAGTTTCAACTCGCACAAAAATACCTACAAAATGCACGCTACCACTTTAAACGTTTAAAGCTAACTCATTTTCAAATAGAGTGTTTATTACTTCTTGCACAGCTAAATATCATGAATAAGGATCCCGCTCTCGCGATTATTCAGCTCGAAAAAGCACTCCAACTAAGTGATAACAAATATCTACCATTACGTGCACAAGCCTTTGAAATGTTAGCGTTAAGCTATGAGCTAACTGGCAATTTACAGCTCGCCATTTTACATTTTAAAAACTTTCATGCGCTACAGAATCGCATCAAACAAGGGCTGTTAGAATTACAACAATTACAAATTAGCGAACAGCTGCAACTTTTTGAAAAAACTCAAAATCAAGAACAGTTAGAAGCACAGAATACACACCTACGGCAGCTTAGTTCAGAACAAAAGACATTAGCTAACTGTGCATTACTACTATTAATTTTAGTGAGTGTTCTATATTTTTATACCGTCACCAGAAATAAAAATCTCAATAGAAGTAATCGCCACAAGCAGCAACAATTAGCAATACATAAACGCACTAAATTACCTTTACAATATGCAAGAAATAATAATTTCAATACGTTATACGACGGTGAACCTCTTTACTACATGTTGGTCAATTTCCCATTTTTAAATAATTTAAATGAATTAAAAGGCAGTAATGAAGCTTCTAAAATAGAGCATCGATTTGGTGCGGCCATAAAAAAACAATTTCTCAATAACATGGCATTTTTTCAATTACGAGATAACCAAATACTGTTTGTGGGTAAGCAAAAGGAATATGGTTCAGCACAAGCACTATTTGACCAAATAGAAACTTTTTTTACTGTTTTTAGTGAAGATAATCAGATAGATAATAGTATCGCCTGTGGTCTTGTTACCTTTCCTTTTTTAAAAAATTCAAGTAGAGCACTGTCTGCAAATCGTACCTTAAAACTAAGCATTCTAGCGATGTCTGCAGCGAATCAAATTGGTCACACTTTACATAAAAATAGCTGGGTAGAACTTTATGCAATTGATAACCTACAACCTGCATTTTTAGATGGCGATTTATGGAATGCAACGCAAATAGCAATTAACAAAGGGTTGATTAAAATCAATAGTAGCCACCCAGACTATACGTTTACCTGGCCAGCTCTAAAGGATTAATTGTTTTAATTGCTCTTAGATTCACACAAATTATTTAATTATTGTGCTTTTAATAGTAAATATGATTTACTGTTCCTTGCCCCCATAAGCAAAGTTACTGATAATCATATTTGCAATTTAATTTTAGAAATGGAATACCCTTTATGTTAACAGTGGATGTTATCAATTTACTCAAAAAATTATTAGAAAGAGCCTCTCTACAAAGCAAATCTTTTGATAGCTACAAAGTAAATTTATTAAATAAATTACAAAACAGTGCATCTAATGCAACCACCCAAGCCCTAGCAAAAGAGTGCTTAGAAGAGCTAGATGCAACAGAATATCCATTACAAGAAACCCTCTCAGAGGGACGTTTATTAGTTTCTCAATCGCAATTACAGATACAAAAAATTCCCGAATTACCCGATGCTATTCTAAATAAGCTAACACAAACAAAAAATACTCAATGCCCCTACACCATTATTGACCACCATAATGAGCTTTCTGAAATAATCAGACTATATCAACGCGTTATCAATCAATTGAATAACAAAAGCAGTTCCCTTGTGCCGCATATTGATAGTCAACAGATACTTTATGAGTTCAATGAAGAACTACTACGACTCATTCTCTCCTTAGATATCGACAGTGCCTATTTGAATAAAATTAAGCATATCCATCAAACAATGGAAAAAAGTACCTGCTTACAGCAATTACCTGAATCATGTATCCGTATCATTGAAATTATCATCGATAGCACGCGTGAAGAGCGGCGCTCATCCCGCCATTTTCTTTACACGCTTAACGACAGTCTAACAAAGTTTAATATTGATTTTACCGACAACCTTAAACAAGCAGATGGATTATTCGCAGATCAATCTCAGTGCATCAAAAAAATGCACAAACGAGTCGATAGATTAAGCCATGAAGTCCGACAACATACCGATTTTTCTTCTTTACAAGCAGGTATCATCTCTTATATTGAAACGATGAGTTACTTAACACAAGCTACGGATGACGAACAAAAACAGGCACAAGTACTGCAAAAATTTCATACCATGGCACGGGAAATAAAAGATCTACAGAATAAAACTAAACATTATCAACGCACACTAAAAGATCAACAGAAGCAATTACAAACAGACTTCTTAACAAAAATACCCAATAGAGCCGCATGAACGAACGTTTATCGATAGAATATAATCGTTATACCCGTTATAACAATGACCTGAGCATCGCTATTATAGATGTTGATAAGTTTAAGAAAATAAATGATACCTTTGGCCATGTTGCAGGAGATAAAGTAATTAGTGTCGTGGCATTAATGCTACAAAAATCATTGCGTAATACAGACTTTATTGCTCGCTACGGTGGTGATGAATTTGTACTTTTACTACCAGAGACCAATCAGCAACAAGCACAGAACTTATTAGATAAACTCTGTGAGAAAATACGGTCGATTCCCTTTAAATTCAAAAAAGAGAATATCAGTATTACGATTTCCATCGGTTGCACTAGCTTTACAAAAAGGGATAGTATTGAGACAGCTTTTGAGCGCGCGGACAAGGCACTTTTCCACGCTAAAGATAATGGCAGAGATCGTTATATTACTTTTAAAGAAGAAGCATAACTTATTTACCCCTAGATTCGGATAATAAGTGCAATTTCTTTTATCAAGATGTAGCACCTATAACTCATTGCTTTAAATATAAAAATGTAAATAAATTTTTTTAGCTTATGCTATAGGTATTAAATCTAATCACAGACAGAGGCCATATTATGATTTCCCATATCAGTCCAGTAGGCAGCATGGCACTACTTTCTCAGCTTGAAGTAAACCAATTAACACACAGTGCAAGCAGTGAAATTTATCAACTTTTTCGTAACTGTTCTCTTGCGGTATTAAATTCCGGTAGTCATACCGATAGCAGTAAAGAAATTTTAGAAAAATATAGCGATTTTGAAATCAAAGTATTACGCCAAGAGAGAGGGATGAAACTTGAATTAAAAAATCCACCTCAAGAGGCTTTTGTCGATGGGGAGCTTATTAAAGGGATACAAGAAAATTTATTCTCCGTATTACGTGATATTTTATATGTTAATTCAAAAATTTATCATTCTGAATATAACGAACATGACTCTGCACAGACCACCAGCTTGATCTTTTCTATTTTGCGTAATGCCAATACCTTACGAGCAGGTGTAGAACCTTCCGTAATCGCATGTTGGGGAGGTCATTCAATTAATGATATCGAATTTCATTACACTCAAGAAGTGGGTAGCCAATTAGGCTTAAGAGAACTTAATATCTGCACCGGTTGTGGGCCGGGTGCAATGGAAGGCCCAATGAAAGGCGCTGCTGTTGGGCATGCAAAACAGCGTGTCAATGATGGCCGCTATATTGGTCTAACGGAGCCGGGTATTATCGCGGCTGAACCACCAAACCCGATCGTCAATGAATTAGTTATTTTACCTGATATTGAAAAGCGCCTAGAAGCCTTTGTGCGTATCGCTCATAGCATTATTATTTTCCCAGGCGGGCCCGGCACAGCGGAGGAATTATTATATATTTTAGGGATAATGATGCACCCTGAAAATAAACGCCAGCCCTTCTCGATTATATTAACGGGCCCCAAGGAGAGTGAGTCCTATTTTAAAGCAATAGATCAATTTATTGGCGATACGCTCGGTGAAGAAGCACAACAACATTATGAAATAATCATAGCCGACCCAGCCTTGGTAGCACAGACTATTAAAAGATCCATGCAAAAAGTGACTGATTATCGTCGTGCCATTGGTGATGCTTACTCATTTAATTGGTCTTTAAAAATAGATCATGCTTTTCAGCACCCATTTATTCCTAACCATGAAAATATGGCCAATCTTCAATTAGATGCCAATCAGCCTATCGACCAACTTGCCGCTAATTTGCGCCGACTATTCTCAGGTATTGTAGGCGGTAATGTTAAAGATGAAGGGATCAAATCTGTCGAGCAATTTGGCCCCTTTAAAATAAAAGGAGATAAAGCACTAATGCAAAAAATTGATAAATTACTACAAAGTTTTATTAAACAAGGGCGTATGAAATTACCCGGTTCGGTTTACACCCCCTGTTATGAGATTATCAAGTAAAGATGCTATCAACGTTACTTGTAATAGATGCAATGAATCTTGTGCGGCGCATTTACGCCGTACAAGAAAAACAACATGGAGAAACACAAGCTGCCATTTTGGCAACAGAAGTAACCGCCTGTAACGCATTAAAAAAATTATTACAGTTACATCAACCTAGCCATGCTATTTGTGTTTTTGATAGCCATAGCCACAGTTGGCGTCATGAACTCTATCCGAACTATAAACAGGGGCGAAAACCGATCCCCTCCCTGCTAAAAAATAATTTACAGCAGATACAAGATCAATTCTTTGCAATAGGAGTCGACTCATTAGTCACTGAGCAGGATGAAGCGGATGACCTTATCGCGACCCTTGCACATAAAATGGCCTACAATCAACAAAAATGCATTATTGTATCAACCGACAAAGGCTTCTATCAGCTGTTAAATAGCCATATCATTATCTATGACTATTTTCAGCAAACCTATACTGATGCGCTACGCGTTAAAAATAAAATGACGTTATCCTGTCAACAGTTATGTGATTATTGGGCAATCACAGGTATCACAGGCAGCGCAATTAAAGGCGTTGAAGGGGTCGGTAGTAAAGGAGCATTAGCATTGTTACAAAGCTATTCTAGTTTACAAAATATTTTACAACAACCACTCGAGACAACTGACAAGCGCGTCCAAAAAGTTTTACAACAGCAACAACAGGCGTTGCTTGCTAAGCAGCTAGTAACGCTGCAAACCTCCATGACCCTAGGCTTTAACTTACACGATTTACGCTATCAAGAAAAAATGTGATGCACTGTCACAAACCAGCAACAACAAAAAGTCACAAATAGATATAAATCAAGACTATTTTTCATTATTTCAGTAATATATCCATGTTATCTCAGATGCATAGTCAACATATTGAGGTCACATGGCAATATCCAACACCAACCAATGCATAACTTAGAGAGAATTCAGTGAAAAAAATATTACTCATCGCTATTGTCGCGGCCGCCGGCGCTGGTGCTTATCTTTTTAATCAACAACAAACGCCATCTAAAGCCGATGTAAACAATATCTTAGAATATGTCCCTGCAGATACGCCTATTTTTACAGGCATGCTCGACCCATTTCCTTTAAAAGAGTATCTTGCTTCTCTGCCAGCTATGAACATACCCGATTCGCCACAAGCGATGGAAACACTCTACTCTGATGATGATCCGCGTGTTAACTTTTTCCTCAATCTCTTTAAAAGTTATCAAATGGGGCTGCAAAATCCCGAACAACTGCTAAAAACATTTGGTTTTCCTGATAAATTACGCGCCTATTTTTATACGTTAGGACTGCTACCTGTATTTAAAATAGAAGTGCAAGATGAACAAGCGCTATGGGCATTGCTCGATAAAAATGAACAAGAGACGGGCTTTACCTCTACGATGGGCACCTTGGAGAAGGTAAATTATCGTTCTTATCTCTTATCTGAGACAAATGATCCAGCAAAACTCGCGCTTATTGTTGCGATTAATAATGGCATGTTAACAGTAACAATGAATAGTGCTTATCAAGAAGCGACATTGCTATCAACAGCACTTGGGCTAACAAAAGTAGATAACTCCCTAGCCCAATCAGGCAAAATTGAACAGATCATTAAAACACATGATTTTTCTCGTGCGAGTGTTGGCTTTATTAACCATGTCGAAATAATTAAAGGGATGACAACCAAGAACGCAAATCAACTTGCGGGTCAAATCACTTCTTTAGAAAAACAGTTTGCGGAAGAAAACGCCCTCGCTGAATTACATACACCTGAATGTGCCTCTGAATTAATGAGTATTGCAAATAATTGGCCAAATACAGTATTTGGTTATACACAACTAGCCATTAATGAAAAAGTCTCTGATGTGACTATCGCAACGGTTATTGAAAGTAAGAATCAAGTCATTCTTGATGCATTAAACAGTCTGCGAGGATATATTCCAAACTTTGCAAATGATATCAATAATAATGTGTTTGCCATGGGTTTAGGAATCGATGTTAGTCAATTGGGTAGTACGCTTAATACCATTTGGAGCGATCTACAAACACCAAGCTTTACCTGTCCATTACTTGCACAAGTGCAAAGCGAAATTAGTCTCGCAGGAGAATCTGTCACCATGGTCAGCATGGGAACTGCTATGGTAAATAGCATGAAAGGATTAAGTGTTGCCCTTATCGATTATCAATTAAATCAGGAAGAAGAATTACCTATATTGGAAAATCTTGATGCTTTAGTCACAATATCAACCGATCAACCTCAGCTGTTATTCAACTCACTTAAAATGTTTATCCCCCAACTACAAACTATCCAACTTGAAAATAATGGCACTCCCGTAAACTTAAAAGAATTTGTAGCTATTCCGCAGGAGTATAATATTGATCCTAAACTGGCGATTAAAGGGAAACATATCGTTATTTATACTGGCAAAAAAGGCAATGAAATCGCTGATACACTGGCAACCGAACAACTTACTGCAAATGGGTTATATAGTGTTACCGTCGATTTTAAAAAGATGTTTAATCCACTTATATCTGCAGCAGAACTGGCAGGTGAAAGCATACCTGAAGAGGCTGAATTTTTAATGGATTATGACTCACGCATGAAAATGAATCTCGATATTAATGCGCAAGGTATTATTTTCGAATCCAGAGTAAATAGCAAAGCCGCTAATTAACCTAGCCCATTTCGTCACTGCATAGCCGAATCAATCAGCTATGCAGTGCGAGTTAATTGTTCATTAATTAATCTAATAACTCGTAAGAGAAATAAAAAAACTTTAATAACTGGATTATCCTCACACATCCCCCTATAATCCGACCATTTTTTAAACAAACCTTTTAAAACATAGCTTACATTTTACCCCTATAAATATGGATATATTATGCTCGATAAATTTTTTAAATTAAGCGAACACGGCACAACAATAAGAACGGAAGTTGTTGCGGGATTTACCACCTTTTTAACCATGGCTTATATCATTTTTGTTAATCCACAAATGTTATCTGCAACGGGCATGGATTCAGGAGCAGTCTTTGTGGCAACCTGTCTGGCTGCTGCGCTAGGCTGTTTTATTATGGGCTTTTATGCAAACTACCCTGTTGCACTAGCACCGGGTATGGGTTTAAATGCCTTCTTCACCTATGCCGTTGTACTTGATATGGGTTATACATGGCAAGTGGCTCTAGGCGCTGTATTCCTATCCGGTTGCTGTTTCCTCGTATTAAGCTTATTTAGAATTCGCGAGTGGATAATTAATTCAATTCCACTACCAATGCGTAAAGGTATTGCCGCAGGTATCGGTCTATTTTTAGCATTAATCGCCCTTAAAAATTCAGGTATTGTGGTAGATAATCCAGCGACATTAGTTTCACTTGGAGATATGAAGTCATTACCGGCAGCACTTGCTTCTTTAAGTTTCTTCCTCGTTATTGCATTAATGCATTTTCGAGTTAAAGGTGGCGTTATGCTCGCTATCTTAGCCGTTACAATCATCGGTATTATTGTTGGAGATGTGCACTACACCGGTATAATATCTATGCCACCAAGCATCGCACCAACCTTCATGCAAATGGATATCGCTGGTGCATTTAATGTTGCCATGATAAGTGTTGTCTTTGCCTTCCTATTTGTCGACCTATTTGATACATCAGGCACCCTCATTGCGGTTGCAGATAAAGCAAAATTACTCGATAAACAGGGTAACTTACCACGTTTAAACCGTGCACTATTAGCAGATAGTGGTGCTTCTATTACAGGCTCAATGTTAGGTACATCAACGACAACCAGTTACATTGAAAGTATTGCTGGTGTTGCAGAAGGTGGCCGTACAGGTCTCACGGCAGTTGTCGTTGGTTTACTCTTTTTAGCGTCACTGTTTTTTGCCCCTCTAGCTGGCATGATCCCAGGTTACGCAACGGCTGGCGCATTATTATATGTCGCAGTGTTGATGGTTGGCGGACTAAAATCAATCAATTGGGATGATATTACAGAAGCGGCACCCGTGGTCATTATCGCATTGATGATGCCATTAACCTTCTCTATCGCTAATGGTATTTCACTTGGTTTTATCGCCTTCGCTGCGATTAAAGTATTCAGCGGTAAAGCCAAAGAACTGAGCGCAAGTGTTTGGTTCTTAGCTGCATTGTTCCTCGCTAAATTACTGTTCTTTCCTGGTTAAATAACTATTTTCAGTATCAAAAAGCCATTTATAGCCATGCTATAAATGGCTTTTTTTATCTACATAAAGGTCGATTTAATATTATTAGCAACGGCCTTAATTAAGGTCTCCTTTGCCTCTCGACTTGCCCATGCAATATGCGGCGTGATCACTAAACGGGCCTTAGCTTGCACGGATAAATAAGGGTGTCCTTCTACCATTGGCTCTTCAGCTAACACATCGGTACCATGATATAGCCCAGCATTATCAATCGCCTTTGCCATCGCATACTCATCGATAATGCCACCACGGCCTAAATTAAGAATAATGGTTTTTTCTTTCACTTGCGCCAATGCTTGCGCATCGATTAAATTTAAGGTCTGTTCATTAAGTGGCGCATGGATAGAAATAATATCGCAACTCGAAAGCAACGTTGCTAAATCAACTTGCTGATAAGCCTGTTGACTGTTTTTCCCTGATGTTGAGAAATAACAGACCTCGCAACCAAAGGCTGTTGCAATATCTGCAACTCGACGTCCTATCGCGCCAAAACCAATAATTCCCCAGCGCTTGCCTTTGATTTCAAAAAAAGAGTCCTGCAGGTGGGTAAAAATGGGACTGCTACACCACCCACCAGAGCGCGTGTAATTATCATAGTAACGACTTTGATGTACTAATTGAAAAAGCATCGAAAAGGTCGATTGCGCGACACTTTCCGTTGAATAACCCGCCACATTTTTAACCACAACACCGGCTTTTTCGGCGGCAATTAAATCAACGTTATTAGTCCCCGTCGCAGTAATACAGATCAATTTAAGTTGTGGGTTTGCCTTAATGACCTGTTCATCAATCACCACTTTATTGGTGATAATAATCTCATTATCACCAATATGCGCTAAACGTTGCTCTGTTGATGTCAACGGATAAGCATTAAAGTCACCCAGTTGCGTAAATAAAGTTAAATCACACTCACCTAGGGTTTGTGCATCAAGTAAGACTATTTTCATTATTCCTCCTATTCCTATGAGTTGAATACTAGCTATAAAATAGCATATTGAAAGGTTCGAGTATCCATCACATTATGGCTAAAGTAGGAATATAAAAATGGACGAGTTCGGGAAGTTGATAATTGTTGCGCGGGTATCCATGCAAATAAAAAGGTAAGAGGTTGCCCTCTTACCAGAAAGGATCTAGGCGTGCTCCTTTAACATATCTAAGGCGACAGCTTGTGCTATTTTTATACCATCAATACCCGCTGATAATATCCCGCCGGCATAGCCTGCACCTTCACCACCAGGATATAACCCTTTGGTATTAATGCTTTGGAAGTCATTACCGCGTTTTATTTGCACCGGTGATGAGGTTCTGGTTTCGACCCCCGTTAACATCGCATCTTTACTATCAAAACCGCGTATTTTTTTAGCAAAAGCGGGTAGAGCTTCGCGAATTGCAGCAATCGCAAATTCGGGCAGCGCTTCACTCAAATCGGTCATTTTTACATTGGGTTTATAGGAAGGTTCAACATTTTCAAAGGGCTTACCTTTACCTGCCGCTAGAAAGTCCCCGACCATCTGCGCAGGCGCATCATAATTACTGCCGCCCATAATGTACGCATTACGCTCCCACTTACGCTGTAGTGCAATCCCCTGTAATGGGTCATTATTAAAATCACTCGGCGCAATACCTACCACAATCGCACTATTCGCATTTCGTTCACTACGTGAGTATTGACTCATTCCATTAGTCACTACCGCCTCTTTTTCCGAGGTTGCCGCAACAACAACACCACCGGGGCACATGCAGAAACTGTAAACAGAGCGACCATTCTTACAATGATGCACCAGTTTATAATCCGCCGCCCCTAAAATAGGATGTCCTGCATTGATACCAAAACGGTCTTTATCAATCATCTCCTGCTTATGCTCGATGCGGAATCCCATCGAGAAAGATTGTGCCTCAAGGTGTACCCCTTTGTCATGGAGCATCTGCACAGTATCGCGGGCGCTATGTCCGATTGCCATGACTACATAGGGAGAATCAATTACTTCACCATCACTCAGGGTTACCCCTGTCACCTGACGGTTTTCATCAATATTAAGCTCCTCAACTCGCGTTTGAAAACGAATTTCGCCACCTAAAGCAATGATCTTACTGCGCATTTTTTCCACCATGGTGACTAATTTATAAGTACCAATATGCGGCTTACTGACATAGATAATTTCCGCAGGCGCTCCCGCTGCAACAAACTCTTGTTTTACTTTTAAACCTAAGAAACCGGGATCTTTCACTTGGCTATATAACTTACCATCGGAAAAAGTACCAGCGCCACCTTCACCAAACTGCACATTTGATTCGGTATTGAGCTCGCTAGTACGCCAAAAACGAAAGGTATCTTTGGCACGCTCATGTACTGACTTACCACGCTCAATAAGAATTGGTTTAAAGCCCATCTGCGCTAAAATCAGTGCTGTAAATAACCCACAGGGGCCCATCCCGACAACAATCGGTCGCTCTCTCATATTTTCAGGGGCTTGAGCCACATATTGATAACGGGTATCGGGGAGGAACGCACATTTGGATCCTTTGCAAAACGCTGCAGAATATCCTCTTCATCAACATTTTTTAACGTAACATCAAGGGTATAAATTAATATCACTACATTACGTTGACGTGCATCGTAACCGCGTTTGAAAATATGAATATCAACCAATTGCTCTGCTGAAATAGCAAGCTTCTCGAGTACATATTGCTGCAAAGCCGTTTCACTATGATCCAGTGGCAGTTTAACTTGATTGAGACGTATCATGGGGTCACCTGAGTAAAAATAGAGCACAATAATAAAGCGCGTAGTTTACGTTATCTTAAGATGAAATGAAAACAGAGGGGCTGGAAATCAGTAAATAATATATGGCACAAGGAATGTCTGATAAACCATTAGATTAACGCTATCAACTATGATGTAATGATATTGTTTAGTTTTTCATTTATCGGAATATTACATGACACTGTTGATTTTATACTTATCTATTGCTATTGGCATTTCATTTATATGCTCCATTTTAGAGGCCGTGTTGCTTTCGATTACCCCAAGCTATATCGAACAAATTTCCGCAGATAATTCTCGTTCAGGTAAAATATTAGTTAAGGTAAAAACTAATTTAGACGAATCACTTTCAAGTATTCTCATTTTAAATACCTTTGCACATACTATCGGTGCAGCCGGTGTTGGCGGCCAAGCAATTCGTATTTTTGGAGAACAATGGGAAACACTGATTGCCGTGTTATTAACCTTAGCTATTTTATATTTATCAGAAATAATACCAAAAACCTTAGGGGCAACTTTTTGGCGTAATCTCGCGACACCAGCTGCCTACACCATATCTTGGTTAATCAAACTTGTTTACCCTCTAGTCTGGCTATCAACTAGGATCACTCAACTATTTAGTAAAGATAGAGAAAATGAGATCACCCGGGAAGAGATCATTGCATTGGCTTCTTTAGGGCATAAAGATGGTGCATTGTTTGCCCAAGAAAATGAGTATTTATCGAATTTGTTAAAATTACGCGAATTCAAGACTGAACATATTTTAACTCCTCGCACCGTTGTACACATGTTACATCAAGAGATGACTGTTACAGAGGCGCTCAATTTAGCTGAAACACGGCAATTTTCACGTATCCCAATTTACAGGGAAAATATCGATAACATTGTAGGCATGGTATTACGTAACCAGTTATTTGAAGCTGAACGGTCAGGGTGTGGCGACCACCCTCTCAGTGACTATATTGTGCCACTGATGCGAGTATCTGAAAAATTACCGGTGCAAAAATTACTGGATCGGTTTATAAAAAACCATATTCACTTATTCCTCGTTGAAGACGAATACGGACAAACAGCAGGAATTGTATCGCTAGAAGATGCGATTGAGACCTTACTAGGTCGTGAAATTATTGACGAAAGCGATACGGTAACCGACTTACAGGCGTTAGCCAGAGGGAATTATCGAGAACGCTTACGCACAGAAAAAAATGGGGATGTAGAGTAGTATTAACAGCCATCAAGTTAGCTTAATTACAGCTCAATAACGCCCTCGGCAGCTCAATACAATCGTGCAAAGGCGGACTGAAGTCCGCTGTTCAATAGGGGGGAAAGTAAAGGTTATCGCCCTTTCATTGCCCCCATCATATCCCACATTGGGGTAAAGATACCCAAGGCTAAAATCAGTACCATGCCTGCTACAATACAGATCAAAATAGGCTCGATTTTCGCGGTCATATTTTTTAATTCATAATCCACTTCGCGCTCATAGAAGTCAGCAGCTTCATTAAGTAATTCATCAACTTGCCCCGTCTCTTCACCAACCGCCATCATTTGCAATACCAACGGCGTGAACAGCCCCGCTGCATTAGCGGTATTTAATAGCGTTTCGCCTGACTCAATTCTGCCGCGCATGGTTAATATTTTAGCTTTGAGATATTCATTATCAACCGCAAAAGCAATCAAATATAAGGCATTATTTAACGGCACTCCAGCACTTAGCATCATTGCGAAGCTACGTGAAAAGCGAGCTAGCAAAGATCGTTCAATCACAGAGCCCACAACGGGAATACGTAGTTTCCATTTATCCCATAAATAGCCGCCTTTATCTGATCCTAGCCAGATTTTAAGAGCAATGAATATGGCAATTAAGCCGAACAGTAAGTAGTACCAATAATTAACAAAAAATGCCGAGGTCGCTAATAAAACTTGCGTGGTCCAAGGTAACTCGGCATTAAATTTTGCAAACATATTGGCAAAAACAGGGATAACATAAATATTCAAAATAACCATGGCAACCGACAAAGCAATCAGTACAAAACTAGGGTAACGCATGGCGCTTTTAACCCTTCTAATCGTCTCTGCTTCTTGTTCGATGTATTCCGATAGCTGTAAAAAAATGCGATCCAACTGACCGGTATTCTCGCCAACTTGCACCAGCGATATATACAGTTGCGAGAATACACGTGGGTGAGCGTTCATGCTTGCAGATAATGAGTAACCATTACGCATACGCTGCAAAATATCATGTAAAGCCGCACTTAACAGTTTTGAATGGCTCGAATCAGCAAGTCCATTGAGCGCACGTAAAATGGGAATGCCAGCTTTAGTTAATGAATATATTTGTCGAGTGAAAATGATTAGATCCGCTAATTTAACCTGTGATACAAAAATTTTCGAAAAATCTAGGCCATCGCCTTTAGCCGCAACCTCTTTTAATGCATTAGGCAAGATCCCCTTTTGCATTATCATATCAGCAGCGGATTCCTTAGAAGTAGATTCAATCTCCCCTTTAACGTTGTTGCCTTGGCTATCTCGCCCCGTGTATTTATAGATGGCCATTAATTTTTAAATCCATCATCTAGTGTTAAAGGTATGCTATTTGGCTGCGCTAAATTACTACTCGTACTAGCTTGCTCTGAAATTGCGTCAACGGCCTTTCCCCGCTCAAATCGATCGACCAATTTAAAGACCTCTTCTAAAGAGGTGATCCCCTGTTTTGCATAATCGAGTGCAGACAAAGCCAATGATTTAAAATTGGGCGAAACCTGCGCCGCTTTAGAGAATGCATCGGTATCATCTAAACGTAATGCAGAGATCATATCTTCGTCTAATTCCAATAACTCAAACACACCGATTCGCCCCTTATAACCAGTGAAGTTGCAACGTTGGCAGCCAATCGCAGAATGGAATTGTAATTGTTGGTGAGCATCACCCGTTAGTTGTTCAAGTAAAATCTGTTGTGATACTTCAGGGGCTGCTGAGACTTTACAGTTACCACATAATCGACGCACTAAACGTTGTGCAATCACAGCACGCAATGCACTGGCGACTAAATACCCCGGCGCGCCCATATCTAATAGACGTAGAGTGCTACTAATCGCATCATTGGTATGCAAGGTTGAAAGCACTAAATGGCCCGTTAAAGCACCACGTAGACCAATTTCCATGGTTTCCGCATCGCGCATCTCGCCCACTAATAAAACATCTGGATCTTGGCGCAGAGCGGTACGTAATACCGTTGAAAAATTTAACCCTATTTTGCTATTGACCTGTACTTGATTGACACGATCTAAACGATACTCAACGGGATCCTCAACGGTAATAATTTTTTTTCCGGGCGAATTTAATGTGCTAAGAGCGGTATAGAGCGTCGTCGTTTTACCACTACCCGTTGGCCCCGTTACTAATATCAAACCATTTGGACGCTGCAACTGTAACTCAAAACGTGCTTGTAAATGGTCAGGTATGCCAATCTCTTCAAAGGATAGCACCCCTGCCGATTGATCAAGCAAACGCATAACCATCGATTCTCCATCTTGAATCGGCATGGTTGAAACACGTACATCAATACTGCGCCCTTTAATATTGATATTAAATCGGCCATCTTGTGGTAAACGTTTTTCCGAAATATCTAATTGTGACATTAACTTTAAACGTAATATCAAGGCGCTGGCGATACTATTTTCTGGTAATAACGTCTCCTGTAAGACACCATCAATACGTTGCCTGATACGCAATACTTTCTTATCGGGTTCGATATGAATATCCGATGCGCCAACCTGCACGGCATCTTCAAACAGAGATTGGATCAGTTTTGCAACTGTGGCATCGGACCCTTCGGTCATATCTAAATTTGAAGTTGCATCAAATGCGGAACTTTCACCATGTTCTTCACTAAGTTTTACGGCGAATGAGGCGATTTCTTTAGTACGTCGATAAACACGGTCAAATGACTCTATGATTTGATCTTCGCGAGCGATCAATAGCTCAAAGGGACGCCCCTTTAATAGGCCAGATAAAACTTCTAAGTTATGTAAATCGGCAGGATCAGAAACAACTAAGGTGATCATATTACCGTTATCATGAATCGCTAAAGCACGCATACGACGCGCATGTACTTCAGGAATTAATTGCACGGCATTATGGTCAATTTTGACTTTGCTTAGATCAACGATTTTTATATCTAACTGACGAGATAAAAAGGTCAGCATTTGATCTTCACTGATATAACCTAAATGGATTAACGTTGCCCCTAATTTAAGCCCTAATTTGCCTTGTTCCTGCAACGCGTCATTTAGTTGTGATGGGCTAATTAGTTGCTCTTCAACAAGTAAATCACCGAGGCGTTTCTTTAATTTAGGTTTCATTGCATGCCCCTATGTTGATCTAAATAACGCAACCGTTGATTAATATAATCCTTCGCTTTACTTGATAAGTCATGTTGCAATAGCGCAAAATTATAGCTTGTAATCGCCAACTCTCTTTTCATTTGTTTATCCTGCGCTATCGCTAATGACATTCTCCAGCGACCATTATTAACCTGTTGCGATAGCAAATCCTGATATAATTGTTCCGCTTGTGCATATTTTTTTAGCTTAAGCGCTAACACAGCAAAACTAACATAATAATCCAAATGGCCTGCAACATTGGGTGGGTTATGCGCCAGATAGCGGTAGGCTTTTTCTTCATTTCCCTCTTTTAACGCCATCCGTGACAATATCAAGTTGAAATCGGAATAGTGTGGAGATGTTAGCGCCCCTTGTTGTAATAAACGTTGTGATTTAGAGACATCCCCAACACTATAGTAATAAAGCGCTAAGGATTTTCGCACTTCATTAAGCTCAGGCTGAACAGAAAGTGCCTGTTCACGCTTATTAGCGGCTAAATTCAAGTCCCCTTTAGCTTCGGCTTTATCGGCCTCTTTTAAATAAATTTGTGCTAATTCTGATGCACTTAGCTGCGCCGGTTTTATCTCTAAAAAGGTGCTTTCTTCACTACTCTCTGTTGTTAGCGGAGTGACTGCCACAGCGGTTACTTTTTTATCAGCCAAGGTTGGCGGATTCGCAGGTGGACTCATCAACGTGTTTGCTTTCTCTGAGACAACAGGTTGTACTTGAGGTTTAATTTTAGGTTTAGGTTTAGGTTTAGGTTCAACCAGTGCGACAGGTGCGACGTTATTAATGACCGCAGGCTGTTTTTTTTCTGGCGTGGCGACCTGATTCATGGAGGGGGGCGTTATTGCTGATGTTTGCTCAACACTTTCAAGAGGTGCGTTAGCATTGCTGGGTGGCGCCACTAATCGCTTATTATTACCTTCATCAATACTCGGAGGCGCGCTCACTAAAGAGGGATCGGCTAACCCGTTATTTTGCGTAAAGATAAGATAAGAGAGGCCCAATGATGAGCCGATTAATAGGATAATAAAAAATATGATTGCTAGTTTTTTTTTGTTATTTTTTTTCGGCATACCGCTTAATACGGGTTGTGCATGCTGTGATTTTTCAAAATCTTGATACATTTGATTAATAATGCTCATATTCCACCTTTCCACCACCAAAATAAAACACCATTAAATATGACAAAGAAGGCTAGCAACAACCACCAACGATTCAATTTATCTAATGCATAGGCATCTTCAGTATCATCAATAGCTTGGGCTACCAGTTTATTGTTAATTTTATAATGTTGCTGCCCATAGGTAAGCATTAATGTTTTATGGCATAAAATATTAATTAAACGCGGGATGCCACGGCTAGCGCGGCTTATTTTTCGGCATACTTGAGGAGTAAATAATGACGCACCACGATAACCAGCTTGTTGTAAACGTTGGGAAATATATCGTTCAATCTCATCATCGGACAGCGCCCGTAATTGGTAAGAAAACGAGATCCGTTGACGCAATTGCCGTAAATTACTTTGTGCTAATCGAACATCCAATTCCGGTTGTGCAAACAAAACTACTTGCAATAATTTTTGCGACCCCGTTTCTAAATTGGAGAACAATCTCAACGCTTCAAGCGTTGAATCAGGAATCGCCTGTGCCTCATCAACTAGCACCAACACCTTCTTTCCCTGCTCAAGTAAATACAATAACCGCGTTTTAATCTCTCCAGTTAACAGAAACTGTTCCTGCAAATGGCTCGGGTCGACACCTATTTTATTAGCCAAAGCAGAGCGTAACTCATGTGCACTCAGGTAAGGATTGTCGATATTCACGATAATGTATTGATCCGCGAGGTCACGTTGGATTTTATTACATAAAAGCGTCTTACCCGTGCCAACCTCTCCGGTTATTTTTAAAATCGCTTCGCCCAGTGAAAGCGCAGTAACAATCACTTCTGATGCTTCTTTGTGCGGCGTAAAATCAATATAAAAATTAGGATCGGCAGTTAAAGAAAATGGCACTTCAGCTAATCCAAAATGTTGTAAATATATCATTCTGACGGATACCACTTTTCAATCAATTCAGAGGATTTCACCAACTCTTGTTTCCAGGTATTCTGCTTAACAATTTGTGGCTTAACTAAAATGATTAATTCAACCTTTTCGTTCTTTTTGTCTCGATTAGTAAAGAATTCACCTAACCAAGGTATATCACCAAGTATCGGCGTTTTAGAGACGACATCCTGTTCAATCTGGCTCATTAAACCACCAATAATAATGACATCCCCAGATTTTGATTTAACCACCGTATCCGACTCCCGCACTTCACTTTTCGCTAAAGGAAGCGTTAGTGAGCCAAGTTCAGTCCCAAAGTCGATGGTTTTATTCTGTTCTTGAATATCAATAATTGAAGGGTGGATATGTAATAAAACCGAATCATCGTTATTAATCTTCGGCGTGACATCAACAGCTATCCCCGAGAAAAATGGCGTCAACTCTATATTCGGGGTTGAGGTTGTCGCATTACCAGTCACCGTTGTTGTGGAAACATCGGTGACAAAGTATTCATCACCACCAATCTTAATTAACGCTTTTTGATTATTCATTGCCGTGATGCGAGGTTTGGAGAGCACATTTACATCGCCCTGTGTTTTTAATAGTGAAAGAACCGCGCTAAATGATCCTTTACTCACCGTCAAAGCGCCCCCCCACCAATCGCAGTTTGAATCACGTTATCAGCTATCTTAGATACACTATCAAAGACTAAATCGGACCCGCCAATACTGGCGTTAGCGCTCTGCCAAGAAACCCCCTGTTGATAACGGTCGCTCAATGTGACCTCAATGAGCTGCATCTCAAGTATTACTTGACGGTTTAAGTGATCGGTTTCGTTCTCTAAAAACTCTTTAACATTACGAATTTCATCAGGATATGCTCGGATAGTGATCGTCCCTGACATCGGGCTAACAATAACATCTCGCCCTGTTTTTCCTCCTAATAAAGCTCTTATTTTATTATCTAAGTAAGCCCAATAGTTGGTGCTAGTCACTGTCACAATTTCAGTGCCATCATCTAGGCTACTGGAAGCAAAATCACCAGTAAATTCATCACCACCAGTTTCAGAGTCTCCAGTAAAGTTGTTATTAGCACTATTATTGTTGTTATTATTATTATCGTTATTATTATCGTTATCTTGATTATCAGCCGAACTACTTAAATGGCCTGCTAATACGGTAACTTTAGACCCCCCCATACGGTTCATAAATAAATAGTCCAATGTAAAACTCGCGATACGCATTCCGACAGGATAAATATGATAAACGTTACCTTTAAGCTTAATTTCGTAACCATACATATCTTCGATGACGGCAAGCGCCTCGGGTAACGTAACCTGTTTTAAAGAGAGGGTTATTTTTCCGCTAACATTCGGATGAATAGCAACACTATAGGATGAGTCTCGAATTAATGACGAAAAAAATACGCCAGCATCAACATCCCTTGCGGAAATATCGATACGTTTTTCCGCCACAAAGGTCGATTCCGACAATTCGGATAAATCGGCATAGAGCTCATCGGCAACATCACTCGGCAATTCAAGATTTTGAACTTGCTGATCGATGCCCTCTTGTAATATTTGTTTCTGCTCTGACGCGGTGTTTTTTTTCGTTGTTTGACAAGCTGTTAACAATAAAATACAACAACCTATCGAAATCATTTTTTTCATTTTCTATTTTCCATAATACATATTGCGATTACTTTATAAATTGCTCTTTGTTGCTATATAAATTTAATTTATATAGCTTTTCGGCGTAACGTAATAAAACCGCATCCGGATCAATTTTGACGATCTGATAACCATTAACCCAATGATTTTGGCTATATAGCTTATTATTTAAAATCACAGTCTGCTTGTTTTCACCAATAAAAATACTAGTTAACCTTGGTAACGCAGGCCGCCCAGCTTTTTTCACTACCTTTGCTTTATAATCAAGCGGGGTTGTTGGGTCAACCAACACCTCCTCGGCATTGAGATGGAAACTGCTCATACAAGCCAATAAAAAAATATATTTAACCACTGACTAAATCCTGTTGATCACTAAGTGTATAAATTTCGATCGTCACCTGCGCTAAGGGGTAGTGAGTGACTTGATAAGTAAGAGCCGACCAATAAAACTTCTCTGGTATATTTTCTAAATTAACCAGATATCGATAAATAGCGTTATAATCACCCGATAACGTTACCGCCAAGGTATGTTTATAAAATGGGTTTTGTAGAGTTTTAGTCATATCACTTCCGGCCTGCGAGTTCTCTGCGTTGAACGCTTTAACAGGCAATGAAACGAGTGACTCTATCTTAACGCCAGTGCTTTTACTAAGCACTTTCGTTAATGCAATAGGCATCTTTTGCGCTCGAATAAATTTAACTAATTTTTCATCAAGAGTTTTGTCCAAGCTAACTAATGTTCGCTCAGAAAATGCTATTTGCGTATTTATCTCCTGTAGAGGGTCTTTCTTTAATTCACCTTTTACTCTTGCAACCTCTTTGTTTAATTCATTCTCTTTTTTATAACTTAGCGCCAACGTTTTCTCTATTTTCACCTGTTTTAGCTGCGCAGGTTCAATGATCCAATAATAGTTAATAACCAAAATAGAAAAAAGCAATCCAGCAAAGATAATCACCCGTTCACGCAATGTTATGGCGTTGAATGCTTTTTCTAATTTATTAATGTGGGCTTTTATCATTTTTGCCCCCGTTTGTTATCTTCTTTTTTAACCATATTACTTAATATAAAATTAAAGCCGTTGTCACTCTCTGATATATTGATCTGCTCAAAGGCAATATCTAATAACTCATCCGTTGTTTGTACTTTACTTAACCACAGCGGCACAGAATCACTCTGTTTTGCATATCCGGAGATATTGAGTCGCCCATTAATAATAGAAAAGTTATCAATACTAACCGCATCGGTGCTTGCCAATGATAGCCCTTTCATCAGAACAGAAAAGCTCATTACGTCAATATCAATGATATCTAAGCTCGCCAACAATTGCTGCTTAGCATTAATCTCTTGCTGTAATGCAAGCTGTCTGCGCACTTTATGTTCAGGAGCCCTATTCTTTTGTAGCTCAACCACAAGTGCAGACAGTTCATTCTGTTTATCTGTTAATACCGATTCATGTACACGTAATTTCTTTTGCACATGTTCTATTCCCTGATTAACAATAAAGGGAGTAATAACAAGGCTCAGCACGCATAACGCAGCCACTAACGAAAACTGCTTAAAGGTCGCTTTTTCGCGTTTAGGATAACAACTAGGTTGGTATAGATTAATCTTCGTTTTCATTTACCTAACTCATCCATCAATAGTCCATAGGCAACAATATTACTAAAGTCATATTGTTGCGCTTCACCAAAGGGTTCAACCTTGCGAGCCAGATTTGCCCCTAATTGGCTGGTTAAGGCATTAATATCGGGGCAAGATAAAGCCACATATAAATGATTTATTGATGCAATACGTAATTGCGAATTAATATAGTCAAGCGCGCGCTGTAATTCTAAACTTAACCCATCGATAAGTACGTTCTCCTGCTCACCAAGTGGTAGCGCTAATAAATCATTAAAGCCTCGAATTCGGTGCGAAAAATAGAGCTGACCATTTTTAACGACGGTAAAGACTAAGGCATTCCTCTCTTCAGAGAGTAATGCATTGGTTTCGTTTTCTACATTTAAAAGTGCCGTTAATGATAACTCTTCGGTACTAATCTCCTTTAATTCCATTTCACACTTAAGTAGTAAATCACGGATATGAATAACCAATTTCATCGCCGTGCAGACCACGGTAATTTGCTCGCCTTTATGTTGTTGTAGCGGAATATCATAATAATCAACAACAAGATCAAAAATACTTTCTGATACCAAATCTTTTATGGCAAAGGGGATACTGGCTAATAACTCACTATCTTCAACCTTCGGTTTTTCTATATCAAAGGTTTGATAAAAATCGCGACTTAACACCACTCGCACTTGATGATGTTGTAATTTATGCTGCTGTACTAATGAGGATAAGGCTTCGCCCCATTCTTGATCAGTGGCAACGCGCGCCTGTGCAAGCAAATCAACACGTCCATCTGCCATGCCACAAATAGCGACTCTATTCGTCCCTAAATATACGCTAATTTGAGACGATGATTTTTTAGAAAAAAACTTTTTAAGCATCTTGCTTTTACTTTCCCAACAAAAAATAATTGATCTTTATTAAATAATCATTAGAACATAGATTTTCTAAAATATCGTTGATATGTGCCGAAAATATAATGTTTCCTTTCAATTAGGGAGTCACCTCCCATTATTATTTACCTAATATCCCCATGTTACCTCAAGATGCTTTGTCAGGCGCTGTTCGGATACCAGAGCAAGACGTAACATGATGCACTTTTCTATGGTTACAACGCAGGAGAGTTGCGAGCTAGTACCTGATTAGTGGATAAATACATTTTCTCTAATAACGAGTATAATAGGTCACTAATACCCATTTCACCGGAATAATTGCGAGAGTCTGGTGAATTCATCACATAGGAAAAATAATGTCACCTGCGAATAAAATTTACTCGAATACCAGCCAAGTATTACAGCGCAATGAAGCACTCTTTGAAAATAAAAATATACTGGTAGCCGGTAACATAGATGATGATTATCCAGTACAGCTGCAGACATTAGCAAATTCCAGCACTTTTTGTTTTAGTGACTATCGGTATTATACGGCCTTAAAAGGTAAATTAAACAGTTCAGAAGTACATTTCTGCGCTAACTTTCAAAGCAATCAAAAATTTGATTTATTACTGATTTTTTTACCTAAATCTAAACAAGAAAGCCAATATCTATTAGCTAATTTAACGCCCCATTTGCTACCGGGTGCAGCCATTATTCTCGTTGGTGAAAAAAAGTGTGGCATAAAAAGTGCCGGTTCCTTATTAACCCCCTATTCACCCACCGTTAATACCATTGATTCGGCTCGTCATTGCAGCATCATATTCGCTGAATTAACCCATCAAGTAAAACCCTTTGAACTACAACAGTGGATCAAAACATACACGCTAAATATTAATGAGGTCAGCATCGATATCTGCTCATTACCCGGTGTTTTTAGCTATGGTGAGTTAGATAAAGGCAGTGAATTACTATTACAGAATTTACCCAATGAAATGAGTGGCACTGTACTTGACTTTGGTTGTGGCGCAGGTGTTTTAGCTTGTTATATATTAAGCCTACATGCAAACCTAAAAATAGATCTTGTCGATATCAATATTTATGCAATAGAGAGCGCCAAACTCTCATTAGCTAAAAATAAACTCCAAGCGAATGTTTTTGCATCGAACGTTTTTTCGGATGTATCAGATAAATATGACCTACTCCTCTCTAATCCCCCTTTTCATTCAGGTCAAAAAACCGATTATAGTGCTGCAGAGACCTTTATTGCAGAGGCAAGTTTACACCTTAACAATGGAGGAAGAATGTCCATAGTAGCCAATAAATTTCTCCGTTATGAACCACTACTCAACAACGTGTTTTCAACGGTAACAACAATCGCTGAGAATAATAAATTCAAAGTAATAACTAGCTTCAATAAATAGATATATATTATCCGTAAAAGTATCTCTTTAGTGAATTTCTGCTAATTTTTATATGGTAAATAACATTTATTCACCATTTTACTTTGGAGATATTTATGGCTGGTATTCTGGCAATGATTTTAGCCGGTGGGGAAGGCGCTCGCCTTTTCCCTTTGACAGAGACAAGAACGAAACCAGCAGTCCAGTTTGCAGGAAATTATCGCATTGTTGACTTCGCATTAAATAATTTTGTGAATGCAGACTTATTAAAAATTTATGTGCTTACGCAATTCAAATCTCAATCTCTAAATTTACATTTACGTAAAGCGTGGCGGCTCTCTAACATAACTAAACGTTTTATCGAGCCAATCCCAGCACAGCAGCGCGTTAATAAAAATTGGTATATTGGTACAGCTGATGCTATCTACCAAAATACACGTTTTATTAAACAAAATTCACCTGAACACGTCTGTATTTTTGGGAGTGATCATATTTATAAAATGGATGTTCAACAAATGGTTGAGCACCATAAAAACAAGGGAGGATGCCTCACTATCTCCGCGATTCGCGTTGCCAAGGAACAAGCCTATCACTTTGGTATTATCGAAATTGATGAAGATGGACGGGTAATCGGTTTTGCTGAAAAACCCGCTGTACAGGATGCTAAAACAATTCCCGGAGATCCTGACCATGTCTTAGCTTCAATGGGTAACTATATTTTTGAAACGAAAACGTTACTGAAAGAGCTCTACGCAGATGCAAAAAATATCAATTCTAGTCATGACTTCGGTAAAGATATCATTCCTAAACTGTTCGCTAATAATGCTGTTTTTGTTTACAAATTAAGTGATAATTTTATTCAAGACGAACCAGCAATCGCCTATTGGCGAGATGTCGGCACGATAGATTCTTATTGGGAGGCTCATATGGATATGTTGCGCCCAAATCCACCTTTTTCACTTTATAATAAACATTGGCCACTGCATACCTATCATCCACCTCTGCCTCCCGCAACATTTAGCGAGTCAACTAATTATGTCACTCATATAACACAATCCTTCATTGGAGCAGGCTCTTATATCAACGGCGCTACGATTAGAAATTCCTGTTTAGGGTTCCGTAGCCATGTCTATCAAGATGCCACTATTGACGGCTGTATTTTTCTAAGTAACACGAAAATCGGGCAAGGTTGCCGTTTAACTAAAGTTATTCTTGATAAAAACGTTGAGATCGCACCGGGTACCATTATTGGTGAAAACCTAGAGGAAGATCGTAAAAAATATACCGTCACTGAAAATGGGATCATTGTGATAGGTAAAAACAGTAAAGTAGGCTTTTAATCCCGCTGATATCTGTTAACTCAGGTTTTATGGGTATATTAACTTTAAATATAGGTTGCAATTATGGCAAAAATTCTTTCAATGATTTTAGCGGGTGGAGAAGGTTCGAGACTTTATCCGCTTACACAATATCGCACCAAGCCTTCTGTACCTTTTGGTGGTAGCTATCGCCTAATCGATTGTGTACTCAATAATTTTGTAAATTCAGATTTAATTAGAATATATGTACTAACTCAATTCAAATCTCAATCTCTTAATAAACATTTACATCATGCTTGGGAGCTAAATAGTTTTACCGATACCTTTATCGATGCAATACCGGCACAAATGCGAATAGGCAAGCATTGGTATAGCGGTACTGCTGATGCTATTTATCAAAACCTACAATTTATTGAATCCGATGAAGCCGATATAGTTTGCGTATTTGGTAGCGACCATATTTATAAAATGGATATTCGTCAAAAGATCACCTATCACGAAAATAAAAAGGCTGTTTTGACTGTTTCAGCTATTAAACTTCCCAAAGAACAAGCCCACCATTTTGGTATTATTGAAGTGGATGAAGATGGCCGCATGATAGGCTTTGTTGAGAAACCGAGGGTGCAAGAAGCAAAAACAATTCCAGATGATCCCACACATGTGCTTGCCTCAATGGGTAATTATGTTTTTAACTCCAAAGCGCTTCAGGAAGAGCTAAAACGTGATGCCGCAATTGCTGATTCTAGCCATGACTTCGGTAAAGATATTATTCCCTATCTTTATCCACAGGGTAACGTCTTTGTCTATGACTTTACTAACAACACCATACAAGAAGAAGATGGTGAAACCTATTGGCGTGATGTCGGCACCATTGAATCTTACTGGCAAGCGAATATGGATTTAATCCAATATCCGCCCCCCATCTCCTTTTATAACCATAAATGGCCAATGCATACTTATTATCCTGCATTACCACCCGCTCATTTTCAAAATGCCGAAGATGCGAATTGTTCGATACGGAAATCGCTTATTTCTGATGGATGTTTTATCATCGGGGCGATGATTACAAAGTCTGTCTTAGGTTTTAACTGTGTTGTCGAAAAAGATACCGATATCTCAGAATCAATTTTACTTGGCGACATTAGAATTGGTAAAAATTGTAAGCTCCATAAAGTGATCATTGATAAAGATGTTCATGTTGCCGATAACATCAATATCGGCTTTAATCTTGAAGAGGATAAAAAGCGTTTTACCGTCTCCGATGAAGGCATTGTGGTTATTCCCAAAGGGGCCAGAATCACGGCATAACAAATTTAACAAAAACAATCTCTTCATAGTATCACTATTGAGGGCTTAAACTTATTGTACATGGCAATGCGATTGCCCAAGGAGTTTTTCATTGAATAATCATAGAAAATTAAAAATTATTTTCATCTCATCAGAAGTAGACGGTTTTTCTAAAACAGGTGGTTTAGCAGATGTCGCCAAAGCACTCCCCATTGAATTACGCGATTTAGGCCATGATGTTACTATCATCACCCCCTTTTACGGCACTATAGAACATCGTGAAGAAGCTCAACATAGGCACTCCTTAACATTAAATACCGATGCCTGTCGTCCCGATGTTAAATTTAATGTACAGTCTCTTCATTTAGATGGTATTGAAGTATTAGCCATTGATAACGCGCATTACTTTGATCGCCTCGGATTATACGGAGAAGAGAATAAGGCTTACCCTGATAATGGAGAGCGTTTTGCTTTTTTTGCCCTCGCTGCGTTGCAAACTTGCGAAGCGTGTGACTATACCCCCGATATCATCCATTGTAACGATTGGCATACAGGCTTAGTCCCTTATTTACTAAAAACGCGTTACCATGATAGCTCTCGTTTTACTTTCACGAAAACAGTGCTCACAACACATAACGCCTGTTATCAAGGTATTTTTGATAAGTCTCAACTTAACTTAATACCAGAAATAAGCGCTTGCATGGATGAACGAGTTTTAGAGAATTATAATTATATTAATTACTTGAAAGTCGGTGTTACCTACAGCGATAAAATTAATACAGTTAGTCCTAACTATGCCAGTGAACTATTAACCGTACTTGGTTCGCATGGAATGTCAGAACATTTTATTGCTCGTATGCATGATTTTGAAGGTATACTAAATGGTTGCGATTACCTAGATTGGAACCCTCAAAGCGACAATTTGATTACAGATAATTTCTCCGCAGATGATCTCACAGGCAAAGCATTATGCAAAAAATCGCTACAAAATAAAGTGGGTTTGCCTGTCAATGACAACCCGTTATTTGGGATGATATGTCGCTTAACAGATCAAAAAGGTTTTGGTTTAATAATACCAATGCTGGATCGCTTTTTAAAACATAACGTACAATTGGTGATTATAGGTTCAGGCGATCCAGGGATTACAGGCCACCTAAGCGCAATCGCCAAACATTACCCCGATAAATTCAAATTTATTGATGCCTACAGTGATAGGCTTTCACATATGATAGAAGCCGGTGCTGACTTTTTCCTCATGCCATCCATTTTTGAGCCCTGTGGTCTAAACCAACTCTACAGCTTAGCGTATGGGACTCTTCCTATCGTGCGAGGTGTAGGTGGATTAAAAGATACCGTCATCGACTATGACCAAGATCCTGACAACGCAAATGGTTTTATGTTTCATGATATAAACCCAAATCAACTGTTGAATTTATTACGTCGTGTATTGCTACTCTACATCGAGCACCCGGAAGAGCTACAACGTTTAAAACAACAGGCGATGCGCAGCCATTTTTATTGGTCTGATGCCGCTAGACATTATCAACACCTTTATTACAACGCCCTTTTTTCCCATAAGATATAATAGCAACTCCTATTTATTAAAAGAAAAAGCCCCTGACTCAAGGATAAGTCAGGGGCAAAAAGTTATAACCTGTTTATTATTATTTATTTAATTACTTTGTAAACTCAGGATAAGCTTCAACACCACAATCGTGTAAATCCATACCCGTTTCTTCTTCTTCTGCGCTAACGCGGATACCCATGGTTACTTTGATAATCGCCCAAACAATCCAAGAAGCAATAAAGACAAAACCAAAGATAACTGCAGCACCATATAACTGGCTAGCAAATGATGCACCTTCATTGTTCATCGGTACAACTAACAGACCAAATAGACCACACACACCATGTACTGATAATGCACCCACTGGATCGTCTAACTTTAATTTATCAAACATTGTAATGCTATATACAACTAGGATACCTGCAACTGCACCAATGCCTGCTGAAAATAGAGGTGTTGGAGAAAGAGGATCCGCCGTAATAGCAACTAACCCAGCTAATGCACCATTTAGAATCATAGTTAAATCTGCTTTACCCCATCTTACTTTACTGACCAACATTGCTGCAATTGCGCCCGTTGCTGCTGCTGCATTGGTATTAACAAAGATAAGACCCACTGCAGTTGCATTTTCAGCATTTGACAATGCGAGTTGCGAACCACCGTTGAAACCAAACCAACCCATCCATAGAATAAGTGTACCTAATGTTGCAAGTGGCATGTTTGAACCTGGAATTGGGTGAATTGAACCATCCTTACCAAATTTGCCTTTACGTGCACCAAGTAGGATCACGGCTGCTAATGCGGCAGCTGCACCCGCCATATGTACGATACCTGAACCAGCAAAATCACTAAAACCAGCTTCACTTAAAAAGCCACCGCCCCATGTCCAGTAACCTTCCATTGGATAAATAAAGCCAGTTAAGAAAATAGAGAAGATTAAAAATGCCCAAAGCTTCATACGCTCAGCCACGGCACCCGATACAATTGACATCGCCGTTGCCACGAAAACCACTTGGAAGAAGAAGTCGGACTCAAGAGAATGGTCTGCATCAGCAGCCTGCGTGCCAATCAATCCACCTAATGATGGCAACCACCCACCGGCAGCGTTATCAACATACATAATGTTATAACCAACTAATAAAAACATCGTACAAGCAATAGCATATAGCACGATATTTTTAGTTAAAATCTCAGTGGTATTTTTAGAGCGAACAAGTCCAGCTTCTAACATGGCAAATCCCGCAGCCATCCACATAACCAAGACACCCGATATTAAAAAATAAAAGGTATCAAGCGCAAATCTAAGTTCTGTTACTGTATTTTCCATAATAATTCCCTTCTTTAAATTCTTAAACTAAATTAAAGTGCTTCATCATCGAGCTCACCGGTACGAATACGCACTACTTGCTCAAGTGATTGGATGAATATTTTACCGTCGCCCACTTTCCCTGTATTAGCAGCACTTGTGATTGCTTCCACTAAGATGTCTACCTCTTCATCTTTTACCGCTATCTCCAATTTTACTTTTGGTAAAAAATCGACTTGGTATTCTGCGCCACGGTACAATTCTGTATGCCCCTTTTGACGACCAAACCCTTTCACTTCAGAAACAGTAACGCCGGCAATACCTGCATTCATGATTGCTTCGCGTACTTCATCTAATTTAAATGGTTTAATTATTGCGGTTAACATTTTCATGATAATTCCTTTTTTATTGAAAATTAAATCGAACATTAAATGTGTTAGTCAAACATCATGGTGAACAACCCAACTGACACATAACTAAAAATTGATAACTTACGACTACAAATACAAATAGCATGCCAAAGTTAAAAACCATTAAATAACAACAACTTAATCAAAAACAAAGGAATGCAACATCATATTTCGCACCATATTGAACCATCAAAAAAGAGTTATGCACCAAGTTAGTAACAATTCAGCAACAACATGCATTTGCATAATAAATAAACTTAATAAAGACAAAAAAATTTCAATGAAAACAGTTACTATATTGATACATTCGTTAATATTGTAATTGCACAATTGCAGTGCATAGGCAAATATAGATAGATAGCATAAAATACACCGCTAAGATTATTTTAATCATGAGGAGAGGCTAAAAGATAAATCATTTAGCCTCACACTAAAGCATCTGCTATCATCACCATTAATTTACACTTATGACATTCATATAACTATTCAAAGGTAAAACCGATGAAAAAAATAGGCCTACTGTTAATCACTTGCATATTAAGTTTTAATGCGTTCGCAGCTCCACAGGTGGTTCCAAATGCCCCCGCTATTTCTGCAAAAGCTTATTTGTTGATCGATTATGATTCAGGAAAAATACTCTCAGAAAGTAACGGTGAAGAAAGATTAGCCCCAGCAAGCTTGACTAAAATGATGACCAGTTTCATTATTGGTCAAGAGTTAAAATCAGGAAACTTAAATCCGACAGATAAAGTAATCATCTCAGAAAAAGCATGGTCTAAAAATTTCCCAGACTCTTCAAAGATGTTTATTGAAGTGGGTAAAGAAGTTAGTGTTGAAGATCTTAATCGCGGTATTATTATACAATCTGGCAATGATGCCTGTGTTGCAATGGCTGAACATATCGCAGGAAGTGAAAGTGCTTTTGCTGACCTAATGAACTCATGGGCAGCGCAATTAGGCATGACAAATACACATTTCGTTAATAGCCACGGTTTACATTCAGAGGACCATTATACCAGTGCTCATGATATGGCGATACTCGCCAAAGCATTGATCGCTGACGTGCCTGATGAGTACAAAATTTACAGCGAGAAATCATTTAAGTATAACGGTATCTTACAATACAACCGCAATGGGCTTCTATGGGATAAAAGCTTAAATGTTGACGGTATAAAAACAGGTCACACCAGCGATGCAGGATATAGCTTAGTTTCTTCAGCAACGAAAGATGGCATGCGTTTAATTAGCGTCGTCATGGGAACTAAATCTGAAGATGCACGTAAAGTTGAAAGTAAGAAATTACTTAACTGGGGATTCCGATTTTTTGAAACATTAACGCCATATAATGCAGGAGATCAACTTGCCACTGAACGTGTTTGGATGGGGAATAGAGAGATGATCGGCTTAGGGGTTAATGTTGATACAACAATCACATTACAAAGAGGCCAAGCTAAAAATCTTAAGGCCGATTTTGTTATAAACGATGAGTTACGTGCACCGATCCAAAAAGGGGATGTGGTTGGCCAAGTAAACTATTCCGTGGATGACGAGTCTATTGCCAGCTATAACTTAGTGGCCTTAGAGACAGTAGAAGAAGGTGGATTATTCAGTCGCCTCATTGATTACATTAAATTATTATTTATCGGTTGGTTTGGTTAATAGTAACTTTCACCATTCATACAGAAAATGGGGCGATACACCTCATTTTCTTTTTTATTTTTGGAGGTGCCAATGGCATTAAATACCAATTTCGACCAACTATTAGAATTTCCATGTAGTTTAGCGTTTAAAGTTATGGGAGTCGCAGATCCTAAATTAATCGATGATGTCGTGACTGTATTGCAAAAACACGCACCGGGCGACTATTCTCCACGTGTCACCCCAAGCTCAAAGGGTAATTATCACGCATTAAGTATCCCGGTTATCGTGACAAGCAAAGAACATATTGAAACGATTTATACTGAATTAAATAGCCTTGAACTGGTTCGTTACATTCTTTAATCTGCGTGCTATAAAATGACTGATATCAATCAACAACTTTGCGTTCGCTATCTAGGTTTACAGCCATATCAAAAAATATGGCAAGCAATGAGTGAGTTTACAGAGCAACGTGATAAAAACAGCATAGATGAGATATGGCTAGTAGAACACCCCCCCGTATTTACTCAAGGAAGAGCGGGTAAAGCGGAGCACCTATTAAAAGAAACTAACATTCCCATTGTAGAAAGCGACCGAGGGGGGCAAGTAACCTATCATGGCCCAGGGCAACTCATCGCCTACTTGCTCATTGATATTCGCCGCAAAGCATTTAATATTCGCACATTAGTATCGGGGATTGAACAAAGCATTATTGATTTATTAGCTGATTACCATGTGTTAGCAGAGGCAAAACCCGATGCGCCAGGTGTTTACGTTAAAGGAAAAAAAATTGCCTCGCTTGGATTAAAAATTCGTAAAGGCTGTTCTTTTCATGGTTTAGCATTAAACATCGATATGGATCTATCCCCTTTTCTTGCAATAAACCCCTGCGGATATGCCGGGCTAGAGATGACACAATGTTGCAATGAAGGAATAATGCTAGGTGTAGATAAGTTAGCCCCACTGCTTCTTGATAAATTAACCACACAATTAAACTATTCACAGATAGAGAGTTTTTGATGAGCAATAAACCAAGCCAGTTAACCCCAGGAAAAAAACTACGTGATGCCGATAAGCTTTCTCATATCCCAATCAAAGTGATTCCTACGGATAGTCGCACTGCATTGAAAAAGCCCTCATGGATGAAAATCAAACTCAAATCAGATAATAGCCGAGTTAATGAGATCAAAGCAGCGCTACGAAAAAACAAACTCCATTCTGTTTGTGAAGAAGCATCCTGCCCTAACCTAAATGAGTGTTTTAATCACGGTACAGCGACGTTTATGATCCTCGGTGATATTTGTACAAGACGCTGCCCATTCTGCGATGTTGGTCATGGCAAACCGCTTGCCGTTGATACCGAAGAACCCAAGAAACTGGCTGAAACCATTCGTGATATGAAGCTTAAATATGTGGTTATCACCTCCGTAGATAGGGATGATCTGCGTGATGGAGGGGCACAACATTTTGCCGACTGTATTCGCGAGATTCGCCTGCTTAATCCTGAAATAAAAATTGAAATTCTCGTTCCTGATTTTAAAGGGCGCATGGATAAAGCATTAGCTTGCTTTGAGAAAGATGTACCAGATGTGTTTAATCATAATCTAGAAACCGCACCACATTTATATCAACAAGTGCGTCCTGGTGCTGATTACAAATGGTCATTGACCTTACTGCAAAAATTTAAAGAGCAGCATCCAGAGATCCCAACTAAATCGGGGTTAATGATGGGGTTAGGCGAGAGCAATGCAGATATTGAACAAGTAATAACGGATCTGAGTAACCATGGCGTCACCATGTTGACTTTGGGACAATATTTACAACCAAGCCCTCATCACCTCGCTGTTGAACGCTATGTACCGCCAGCGGAATTTGATGAATTGGGCGAAAAAGCCAAAGCGATCGGATTCACTCATGCTGCATGCGGCCCCTTTGTTAGATCCTCTTACCATGCAGACTTGCAAGCAGCAGGCAAAGAAGTTAAATAATCGCGACTTAAAAATAGTGGCTTTAAAATAAAAAATCCCCTTAGCTAAGGGGATTTTTTATGCATAGCAATAAACCTATTTTTTGGCAACAACCTTCATTACTAGAATAGTCACAGCAAACATAGCAAAGCATGCCATTAGTGAATAAAAAATTGACCCCGTAAAACCGATAATAGTAAAGCCAAGCGCAGAGATTAATGCCGTTACTAACGCATAGGGTAATTGCGTCGCCACGTGATCAATATGCTGACAACGCGCCCCTGTGGATGACAAAATTGTCGTATCGGAGATCGGTGAACAGTGATCACCAAAAACAGAGCCAGCTAATACCGCACTTAACATCGGTAGCATTAAGGTTAAATCCGTTGACCCCGCTAAGTCGCCAGCTATCGGCAGCATGATACCAAACGTCCCCCATGATGTGCCCGTTGAAAATGCCATTAAGCCCGACAAGACAAACAGAATAACAGGTAACCAATGTAGGCCAATATTCCCTTGTACAAGACTTGATAAGTACGCACCAGTTTTCATATCGCCAATCACTGCACCAATCGACCAAGCAAAGAACAGAATAATAATCGCACCAAACATCGATTTAGCGCCAATCCAAGCCGCAAAAGCAATCTCTTTTAGTGGCAACTTCTGCTTAAAAGTCGTTGTTAGGGTAATGAGTAAACCAACTAGACCACCATATATTAATGAAGAGCCGACATCGGTATTCTCAAAGGCGCCCAACACAGAAAATGGTAAAGGTATTTCTTTTTCGGCGAGAGATTGGCCACCAGAATAGAGCATAAAAAACAGGGTGCCGGCAATCAACGCTAAAATAGGATAGATGAGATCGCTTACTTTACCTTTTTCACTTTCCGCAATACCGAGCTCATCATGAAGATTAGCTGCATTTTTATCCCCAGCATGCTTAGCGCCACTTTTTTCAGCTTCAATTTCATGCTCTTTCATCAGGCCAATATCAAGCTTAAAATAGATAACTGCAAACACCATTAATAGTGTAAAAACAGCATAAAAATTCATTGGAATGAGGGCGATATAAGCACCCAATGGTGAATATTCTGTCATCCCATGAGCCACTAAAATACCACTGATAATAGTCATGATATATGCCCCCCAACTTGAAACAGGCATCAAAATACACATCGGTGCGGCAGTCGAATCAAGTATATAAGCAAGTTTTGCTCGTGATACATTAAATCTATCGGTCACCGGACGAGAAATCGAGCCAACGGCGAGACTGTTAAAATAATCATCGATAAAGATAAATACCCCTAAAAATGCAGCCAAGAATGAAGCACCACGCTTATCTTTAATATGATCTAACGCCCAATCAGCAAAAGCGCGAGTACCACCTGAGAGCGTTAATAACGCGGTCATCATGCCAAGTAGGAGTAAAAAGCCAACAATACTCATATTCCAGCTGTTGATTCCTCCCTCTTCAATGACCACACCTTTGACGGTATTGAATAAATAAGTGCCGGCATTAGCTAATGAAAAATCTGCCAATAGCAAAGCACCTAAAACGATACCTACACCTAATGATACTAATACCCTACGTGTAATAACGGCTAAGCCTAATGCAATAAGAGCTGGCAAAATAGCTAGCGGTGATGTAGTAAAGTCTATCAATGTCATTTATTTTTTTACCTTTAAAAAAGAAAAGCCCCGATTCTTTTTATAAATCGAGGCTTAGCACAAAATAAACTGTAAAAACAAATAATTACAGCTTAAAACTGATTCACTAATCAATAAGCATTAAAGAATCATTAATTGCTTCTAAATTTGTATTACCCATTAAGTAAGCATCAATGGCACGAGAAGCTTCACGACCTTCGTTAATACAACGCACAATTAATGACTGGCCTGTGCGCATATCACCAGCAGCAAAGATACCTTCTTGAGTCGTCTGATAATCGTTAGTTTTAACATTACCGCGCTCATCAAGTCCAATCGCTAACTGAGCTAACACACCCGTTGGTTCTGGGTGTAAAAAGCCCATTGCCAAGAATGCTTTAGTACAAGGTATTGAACGAACGCTCCCTTCAATCTCTTTAAAGTTAGGACGTTGACCTGGTTGTGCCTCTTCCCACTCAATATCAGCAATCACAAGCTCTTTAACCTGGCCATTTTCATCACCGATGAACTCTTTTGTTAGGATTGACCAATGACGATCCACCCCTTCCTCATGAGACGTTGATGTTTTCAAAATCATTGGATATGAAGGCCATGGCATATTCACTGTGCGCTTCTCAGGTGGTACTGGCATAATTTCCACCTGCGTAACAGATGCTGCACCATGACGATTAGAGGTACCAACACAGTCAGAGCCCGTATCACCACCACCGATCACAACTACATGATCATCAGCAGCATGAATCTCTTCAGTTTTAAGATCCATTGCATTTGCACGACGGTTATTTTGCCCTAAAAACTCCATGGCAAAATGGACGCCTTTTAAATCACGCCCCGGGATAGGCAGATCACGCGGCACCGTTGAACCACCGGTAAGTAGTACAACATCAAACTGTTTACGCAGCTCTCTGGCATCGAAATCAACACCAATATGCGCATTAACGACCATTTTGATACCAGCAGCTTCCATTACCGCAATTTTACGGTCAATCACGTCCATACCCAATTTAAAATCAGGGATACCAAAACGTAATAGGCCACCTACTTTTTCATCACGCTCATAAACGGTTACCGTATGGCCTGCACTGTTTAGTTGCTCTGCAGCAGCAAGGCCTGCTGGGCCACTACCGATGATAGCGACAGTTTTACCTGTACGAGCTGTCGGGATTTTAGGCTTAACATAGCCCTTCTCGTAGGCTTTTTCTACGATAGTCTTCTCTATGTTACAGATGGTAATCGGATCTTGATTAATGCCGAGCACACAGGATGATTCACAAGGTGCAGGGCAAACACGCCCAGTAAACTCTGGAAAATTATTTGTGGAGCTTAGGATATCCCATGCTTCTAGCCAACTTTCACGATACACTGCATCATTAAACTCAGGAATAATGTTACCAATAGGGCAGCCACTATGGCAGAACGGTACACCACAATCCATACAGCGAGATGCTTGGTCATTAATTTTTGTACCAAACTCGTCGTTTAATACGAACTCTTTATTATTTTTTAGACGCTCTTGTACTGGCAATTTGCCCGGTAATTCACGACCTAATTCTAAAAAACCTGTAGGTTTACCCATTATGCTTCTCCTTCCGCTCGAGCCGCTAATACCGCTTTATAATCACGCGGCATAACTTTAACAATTTTCGCCAAGCTTGCTTCAACATCATCTAGGAATGCTGCTGCAACATTCGACTCGGTTAGCGTTAAATGCTTCGTTACTTTTGCAATTATTAACTCTTTATCTGCTTGCTCTAGTGGATCTAAATCAACCAGTTCCATATTACATTTACTAGCAAATGTTCCATCTTGATCCCAAACGTAAGCAACACCGCCACTCATACCTGCTGCAAAGTTACGTCCAGTTACACCAAGGATAATCGCAATACCACCAGTCATATATTCACAACCGTGATCGCCCACACCTTCCACAACTACTTCAGCACCAGAGTTACGCACACAGAAACGTTCACCCGCTACACCGTTGATGTAGGATTCACCAGAAGTTGCACCGTAGAAGCAAACGTTACCGACAATGATATTGTCTTTCGCAACAAGCGTTGAATTACGGTAAGGGTACACCACAATTTGACCACCAGATAAACCTTTACCCCAGTAGTCATTGGCATCACCTTCAACGGTAAACTCAACCCCTTTAGCAAGGAAACAGCCGAAGGATTGTCCCGCAGAACCGGTGAATTTAACTTGCATTGGTTTTGGTAAACCTTGGTCGTTATAGACTTTCGAAATCTCATTAGAGAGCATAGTGCCACAGGAGCGATCGGTATTGACGATAGCAAACTCACCCGACACGGCTTCACCATTTTCCAGAGCAGGTTTCGCTAAGGCAATTAATTGACGGTCTAAAACGGCTTCCAAATTATGATTTTGCGCAATTTGGTTATACATACCATCTTCAGTTTTCGCCGTTTCTTTAAACAAGATAGTGCTAAGATTTAAGTTTTTGTATTTCCAGTTGCTAATATTATCACGCACTTTTAGATTTTGCGTTTGACCAATCATTTCATTGATTGTTGCATAACCTAGCATTGCCATATTTTCACGCATACCTTCAACGAGGTAAGAGAAGAAAGTGACAACGTCTTCTACACGGCCATCAAAACGCTCACGTAATGTTTTATTTTGTGTCGCAATACCAACTGGGCAGGTATTTAAATGACACTTACGCATCATAATACAACCTTCTACGACAAGAGCTGCAGTTGCAACGCCCCACTCTTCAGCACCAAGCAGTGCTGCAATAGTTAAGTCGCGTGGTGTTTTCATCTGTCCATCTGCTTGTAAAACAACGCGATTACGCAGGCCATTTTTAAGCAATGTTTGATGTGCTTCAGATAAACCTAATTCCCATGGTAAACCGGCATGACGAATAGATGATAATGGTGAAGCACCCGTACCACCGTCAAATCCAGCAATTAAGATAACATCCGCTTTTGCCTTAGCAACACCCGATGCAATCGTACCAACACCCGCTTCTGATACCAATTTAACGTTAATACGACCTTTACGGTTGGCATTTTTCAAATCGAAAATTAGCTGAGCCAAATCTTCAATTGAGTAAATATCATGATGTGGTGGCGGTGAAATCAGACCAACACCCGGAGTTGAGTGGCGCGTGCGACCAATCCAATCATCAACTTTATGACCTGGAAGTTGTCCACCTTCACCCGGTTTAGCCCCCTGTGCCATTTTAATTTGTATTTCAGCTGCATTGGTTAAATAGTACGAGGTCACACCAAAACGGCCAGAAGCCACCTGTTTAATCGCAGAGCGCTCCCAATCACCATTCTCTTTTGGCAAGAAACGAATTGGATCTTCACCACCTTCACCGGAGTTAGATTTTGCGCCAATACGGTTCATCGCGATAGCAAGCGTTGAGTGTGCTTCGTGTGAAATAGAACCAAAGCTCATTGCCCCCGTCGCAAAACGTTTGAGAATGTTTTCTGCTGATTCAACTTGGTCAAGCGGAATTGGACCACTTGCATTAGCAACAAAATCAAACTGACTACGTAATGTCGCCGCATTCTCACCTTGGTTATCAACTGCCGCCGCATACTCTTTAAACTGCTGGTAGTTTTTACTACGTGTTGACTGCTGTAATAATGAGATAGTTGTTGGGTTAAATAGATGTTTTTCACCACGCTGCTTCCATTGGTAAACACCACCAACGTCTAGGCGAGATACAGGCACTTCACGTAATGGGTAAGCAAAACGATGACGCACTAAAATTTCAGTGGCGATATCATCAATGGATAAACCACCAATACGGGTCACGGTGCCTTTAAAGTAGTTATCGACAACCGCTTTGCTAACACCTAGCGCTTCAAATATTTGCGCACCTTGATAGGATTGAATCGTTGAAATACCCATTTTCGAGAAGATCTTCAACAGACCCGCATCGATTGCGTATTTATAAGATTTAAAGATTTCAGCAACACTTTTATCTTTTGGTAGACGATTCTTCGCTTGTAAATCAACGATCATCTCTTCAATTAGATACGCATTTACCGCAGATGCACCGTAACCTATGACCGTCGCAAAATGGTGCGTTTCACGCACATCACCCGTTTCGACAACAATGTCACACAGCGCACGTAGACCGCGCTTAATAAGATAGTGATGAACAGCGCCCGTAACTAGCATCGCAGGAATAGCAGCATGGTCTGAGCTTGCCTTACGATCCGATAGAATAATAATCGAGTAGCCATCATGGATAGCATCTTCAGCATAGCGACAGATACGATCTAATGATTTCGCTAGTCGCCCTGGCTCACCCGTTGCAGGGAATAAGGTTTCTAATGTTTTTGCCTGTAAATGTTTATCATCTAAGGCATTGATTTTTTGTAATTCTGCATTGCTTAATACTGGCGATTCTAATTCAACTTTATGGCAGTGCGCCGGTGTTTCAGATAATAGATTTTGATCTTTACCTATGTAGGTATTAAGCGACATAACCATACGTTCACGAATCGGATCGATAGGTGGATTGGTTACTTGTGCGAAAAGCTGTTTAAAGTAATGCGACAGATGCTGTGATTGATGTGAAAGCACCGCAAGAGGCCAATCTACGCCCATCGCACCAAGCGGTTCTTTGCCATCAACTAGCATCGGCAGTACGATTTCATTTATCTCTTCAGAGCTAACACCAAACGCTTGTAAACGACGTAATAAATGACCATCTTTAGGTTGTAAATTACGCTCTAATGCCGCTGGTTGTTTCTCTAATTTAACTAAGTTATCAGCAAGCCATGTTTCATAGGGTTGTCTTGCTGCAATCGTGCCTTTAACTTCATCATCTGAAATAATGCGGCCTTGCTCAAGGTCAGCAACAAAAATACGCCCTGGTTGTAAACGACCGCGTGATTTAATGTTTTCTGGCTCAATATTAACAACACCACTTTCCGATGCCATGATCAGAAAGTCATCTTTAGTCACACAGTAACGTGAAGGACGTAAACCATTACGGTCAAGTGTCGCCCCAACCTGCACACCATCGGTGAAACAAACTGAAGCGGGGCCATCCCAAGGCTCCATTAAATTGGCATGATACTGATAGAATGCACGACGAGTTGGATCCATATTCTTGTTTTCTTGCCAAGCTTCAGGGATCATCATCATTAATGCATGAGGTAAACTACGACCAGAAAGAACAAGTAGCTCTAATGCCATATCAAAACTAGCAGAGTCCGACATACCTTCAGTACAAATAGGCATTAACATGTTTAATTCGGAACGGGTGAAGAATTCAGCTTCAAGTAACGCTTCTCGTGCTTTCATCCAGTTGATATTACCGCGAACTGTATTGATTTCACCATTGTGTGCAATATAACGGAAAGGTTGCGCTAAGCGCCAACGCGGGAAAGTATTGGTAGAGAAACGAGAATGCACCAAGGCTAACGCCGTGACCATACTTGGGTTCTGCAAATCAAGGAAATATTGCGGAACTTGTTCAGTGGTTAACTGACCTTTATAAACAATGGTTTTGTATGAAAAGGTGTTAATATAAAAATTGTCTTCGATACCTGTCACCGCTTGTAAACAGATTCGAGTTGCATAGTTACGTAAAATAAATAATTTACGCTCAAGTGTTGCAGGAGGCATATCAATACCACCCGTCACAAACATATGCTCAAATTGAGGCTCACTACTTAGTGGATCAGCACCGATCATTGAATTATCAGTAGGAAGAACACGATAACCTAACACTTCTAGCCCTAAACTATCTGCAGTTCGGGCTAATATTTCACGACATTCATGACGTTGGTTAGCATTTTTTGGAAATAGAATCGTACCGACACCGTATTGATCAAACTGAGGTAACGTAATCCCAACATTAAGGGCTTCAGTTACTAAAAACTCATGTGGTTTTTGTAAAAGAATACCAGCACCATCACCACTACAAGGATCGCAACCTTGACCACCACGATGTTCCATACGTGCTAGCATATCTAATGCTTGCGTCACGATCTTATGTGATTTTCTATTTTTTAAATGAGCGACGAAGCCGATACCACACGCATCATGCTCCATCTCTGGCACATAAAGGCCTTGAGCGTTTTGCTCTTTATTAGTCATAAACATGTCCTTCAAGATAAAACAGTAAAGTGACCTTTACCCTTTTAGTTTTAATATTCAAAGTGCTGTACATAACCTATTTAAATAAACAAAAAATAGGCAATTCAATTTTACTTTTTTGGTAAAGGAAACTAACTTTATCGTACTGATTCGCACTTTTAAATAATTTCCCTAGTAAGAAATAACACGCAAAACATCCCTATAAGCGCAGTGCTCATACATTATTTCTTATTAATAGCAGCCAAGCAGACGTAACTGTGCAGGCATTCTACCGTTTCAAACGCATAAAATCCAATTTTCTTATTTTTAACACACAATTCTTAATGTTAGTTTTTTGTAAAATTAAAATAAACTTTTACAAAACCGCCAATAAAAAACAAAAACAGATAAATAACAATGAGTTAAGCAAAAACAACAGGATCTTATCGGTACAGTTATGCGCTCAGCTATATCCACAACCAGACTCAAGATTAACAATTAAACAACAAAGCCACTAAAAGAACAATAATATTTATACAGAAAAAGTGAATATAAATTCATTTTAGAGCGGTTTTTATCTTTTAAATGATTAAAAATTAATGACTTAATTCGCCTGCAACGCAGCTAATAAATGCACTAATCAGAGGTTTTTCAATTTGCGTTTTATAACAGCATAAACCTAAATCAAAAGATTGCAGACGATGCCTTGTTGTTAAACTTTGTACGCGATCCCGTACAGGGCTGTTTTCAATCACGACATCGGGGGCAATGCCGACACCGCAACCAAGCGCAACCATACTGATCAACGCTTCATGCCCTGCCACTTTGCCGTAAATGAAAGGTTTTCCCACTTTCAATAAGCGATACCAATTATCAAATCGTCGTCGTACAGAACCATGCTCAGGTAAAATAAAAGGTATTTTTTTCCAATCGATTTCACTGTTTTTTATTTGTTGAGTAACGGTACAGGGAATAGTTGGACCTATGATAGAGAGTGGAATTTCCGCCAATTTAATAAAGTGTAAACGGGCAGGAAAGGGCTCAGGATAGGCAGTAATAGCAAAATCAACTTGCTCCTTAAGAACATGATCAACGGCGACCGCACTATCTCCCGTTGTTAATTTTATTTCGACTTTCGGATGCAGTACGCGAAAACGCTCTAAAATGGGGGGTAAATGGCTATAAGCGGCAGTGACCGAGCAATAGATATTGATTTGTCCTTCTAGCTCACTATTGCTCTGTTTAATCGTCCGTTTAATCAATTGCCACTGTTCGACTTGTTGTAATGCATATTGCTTAAATAACAATCCCGCTTCCGTCAAGGTGACGGAACGGTTATCACGCAGTAACAGCTGCTCACCAACTTCTTCCTCTATACGCTGAATTGAACGCGTTAAGGTTGATGGACTAACATGTTTTTCTTGCGCCGTTTTAGTGAAGTGCAAACTGTTCGCCAGATGCAGGTACAACTCTAAGGTACGTATATCCACAACTTAGCTTACCACCGGTAAATCATCTCGACTTCCCCATTCACTCCATGAGCCATCGTAAACAGATAAATCTTGATAGCCGGCTAAAGTGGCAGCAAGGGCAAGAATACAGGCTGTCACCCCAGAACCGCAACTAAAAATAACACGCTTATTTTTAGGCGCTATTGCTTCAAATATTAAGGCTAACTGATAGGCATCCTGCATCTTTTGATCTTTAATTATATCCGCCACAGGTAAATTCTTACTATTGGGAATATGTCCAGAACGCACTCCCGCTCGAGGCTCTGCTTCCTTTGCATAAAAACGATTTGCAGAACGGGCATCAAGGATCGCTTGTTTTTCATCTTCTGTAGCCTGCAAAACTTCATCAGCATTACAGATAAGATGGCTTTGATAATTAGCCACAAAATCACCTTCAGTAATAGGATCTTTTTGCGGCCCGTTTTCAATGGCTAAATCTCGCTTTTGCCATGCAGGCAAACCGCCATCTAATACCGCAACGTTATTGAATCCCATCACTTTAAACATCCACCAAACGCGCGGGCTAGAAAAAATACCCAACGTATCGTAAATAACAATAATGCTATTTTGATTAACGCCCAAATGACGTACCGATGTTTGAAAATCAGCTGCATTTGGCATCATGTGGGGTAAATCACTATGATGAGCGCAAATTTCACGATCAAAATCAAAATAGATAGCACCGGGAATACGTGCCTCAAACCACTCTAATTTTCCATCGCGATTGGTATTGGGCATAAACCAACTCGCATCTAAAATAATTAATTCTGGATAGTGAAAATTCACTTGTAACCACTCAGCGGTCACCAATGGACTCGGTAATGTTAATACTGACATATCTATTCCTTACAAAGCCAATGACATTGGCTTATAAACTTTTATCTAAACTGTGCTTATTATATTGCAAAATTCGCAACATAACATTGCCAATATATCATTTTGCGCAACAACACTTATGCGCTATAGTTAGCGTCGAAAATTAAAGTCTACCTTAAAAAAGGATTTTAGACTCGTATTGTCCCTTATTTGTCAATTTTTGGAGTGTCACCACATGGCTAACTATTTTAATACTCTTCCTCTACGTGAAAAACTAAACCAACTAGGTCAATGTCGTTTTATGGATCGCAGCGAATTTGCTGACGGCTGTGAAGCATTAAAAGGTAAAAAAGTAGTGATCATCGGTTGTGGTGCTCAAGGTCTAAACCAAGGTTTAAACATGCGTGACTCAGGCCTTGATGTTTCTTACACATTACGTGCAGAAGCGATCGCAGAAAAACGCCAATCTTGGAAAAATGCAACGGAAAATGGTTTCACTGTAGGTACTTACGAAGAGTTAATCCCACAAGCCGATCTTCTATGTAACCTAACACCTGACAAGCAGCATACAGCTGTAGTTGGCGCGGTTATGCCTCTGATGAAAGACGGTGCGACACTCGCTTACTCACACGGTTTCAATATCGTTGAAGAAGGCATGCAAGTGCGTAAAGATATCACTGTTATCATGTGCGCACCAAAATGCCCAGGTACTGAAGTACGTGAAGAATACAAGCGTGGTTTCGGTGTACCAACACTGATCGCGGTTCATCCAGAAAATGATCCACAGGGCCAAGGTCTTGCATGGGCAAAAGCATATGCATCTGCAACTGGTGGTGACCGCGCTGGTGTCTTAATGTCTTCTTTCATCGCAGAAGTTAAATCAGACCTAATGGGCGAGCAAACTATCCTATGTGGTATGTTACAAACTGGCGCAATCTTAGGCTTTGAAAAAATGGTTGCGGACGGTTTAGAGCCAGCTTACGCATCTAAATTAATCCAATACGGTTGGGAAACAGTTACTGAAGGTCTAAAATATGGTGGCATCACCAACATGATGGATCGTCTATCTAACCCAGCTAAAATCAAAGCATTTGATATGTCTTTAGAGCTTAAAGATATTCTACGCCCACTATTTAACAAGCACATGGATGACATCATTGAAGGCGAATTCTCTAAAACAATGATGGAAGACTGGGCTAACGATGACGTAAACCTACTTAAATGGCGCGCAGCAACGGCTGAAACAGGCTTTGAAAAACAACCAGCTGGCGACATGGAGATTGGCGAGCAAGAGTTCTACGACCACGGTATCTTCTTAGTAGCGATGATCAAAGCGGGTGTTGAGCTTGCATTTGAAGCGATGACTGCATCTGGCATTATCGATGAGTCTGCATACTACGAGTCACTACATGAAACACCGTTAATTGCGAATACCATTGCACGTAAGAAACTTTACGAAATGAACGTTGTTATCTCTGATACAGCTGAATACGGTTGTTACCTGTTCGACCATGCTGCTAAACCACTACTTGCTGATTTCGTTAAAGCGATGAGCCCACAATTCTTAGGCTCAGCACTACAAGTTAAATCTAACTCTGTAGATAACGCGCGTTTAATTGAAGTTAATGAAGCTATCCGTACTCATCCAGTAGAAATTATTGGTAAGAAACTACGTGGTTACATGAAAGATATGAAAACGATTGTTTCTGCATCTTAATAAAGCCAATCGCTAGCACATCATCAAGCCAAGGTATTTACCTTGGCTTTTTTGTCTATTAAGAAAAGGTCGGTAACAGATCTCGAATACCATTAATAAACATTTGTACGGACATAATTAACAATAACATCCCCATTAAACGCTCTAATGCAGTCAAGCCTTTCACCTTTAAAATTTTGTAGAGTTTAGTCGACGAAAGCATTATTACCGCAGAGGCAATCCAAGCCAAAAACAGCGAAATAAACAGTGCACCGGAATGGTCAGCATTGGTTTTTGCTAATACTAATAATGTCGCCAACGCAGCAGGCCCAGCAATCATAGGCAATGCAATAGGGACGACCAAGGGCTCATCACCAACTTTAGTGGCAAACATATCTCCCCCATGCGGACTTGGAAAAATCATCTTTAATGAGATCACGAAAAATATAATCCCACCTGCAATCGTGATTGCCTGTGTTTCGAGATGGAATAGACTTAAAAATTGTTCGCCAAAAAACAAGAAAACAACCAAAATTAAAAAGCCAATTAGCATTTCTCGCACAATGATCTGAGTATGCCTTTGCTTATCAATATTCTTTAGAATGCTTAAAAGTAAAGGGACATTACCAAAGGGATCGAGAATAAAAAATATGAGTACTGCTGTTGAGAAGATCGGAAAAGTTGTCTCCATTCGCCACCATCCTTGTCAATAAATAATATTTCAAAACGTATTGATTACTGAAATCGGCAATACGATATAGCTATTTGATTTGAATATACAGTTTTATTATTTAAAAAATTCACACGCTGAACAATAGAAATGATTAACAGTAAAACATGGAGGTTTGATCAATAGGAGGACGGAGATATTAGGAAGGCTAGAAAAAACAAGGAGGTTAAACCTCCTTGTTTACATTAATGCTGTTTAATTACACTTACTGACCATTAATTCACCACCATCATTATTCGCATTGATACGGAAACTATAAACATAATCTCCAGCTACAGGGATAGTAATTGCTGACTCGGTACCAGGTCCTGAAGCTATAGTCATGTTTTGTTCACTGGCAATAACAACGGGAGCCGAATTGGCTACGGCAAACTCAGAACTCCAATCACCTGCTGCAAATTTAAATGAAAATGCAGTAGGGACACTCTCATTAACCACTACTTGATAGATATTATCTCCCTTGTAGCTAAATTTATGACTATCTGGTGTCGCATCGAAACCATCGGGAGTATAAGTACCACGGATCCACATCTCTTTACCTAAAGGTCCAACTTCATCCTCATCGGCGGCATTACAATCTGCCAATGGCCCCGTTCCAACTAGATTATCGCCATCCCCCACATTTGGCCCTTCAGCACTTGGAGTGACAATATCTAAAAAGCGAGCCTGTAGTGGTGCTAATGTCACGGAATATTCATCGCTAACAGACTTGATGACTTCTGCCGTTTGCAAATCCACCAAATCACCCTCACTACCCGATTGAGCAGCAGTAAATGTCACTGTTTTGTCACTATTGCTCGTATTCAAAACAAACAGTACCGCATCATTACCAGCTTGTTTATGGTCAATATAAACAACAGCGTCTTGATCTGTATTAAGATGTGTACGCACACCATTATAAAGCGCTGGTTGAGTTGCACGAAGATTCATCACTTCGGTAATGTAATCGCGTAGCGATTTTTGCTCTGCATCAGCACTGAATGGAGTGTCACCGATAACAGCGGCAATACCTTCAATCTTAGCAGGTGAACGCGAAACATGGTCATCACATAATCCGGCACGCGCATTCGCACCGTTATCATTCGCACAATCCACACGATCCGCAAAACCAGCCACTTCATCACCAATCTCATCACCGTAATACATGGTGATAGGCCCAGTATAGGCGGCTAAAAGCGCATAGGCCGCTTTATGACGTTGTGAGTACTCCGTTGTACCTGGCTCTGCAATATTACCGCGCTGTAATAAGTCACCAAAACGGACTAAATCGTGATTAGTTAAAAAGCCATTCGGCGCCGCAAAATCAGGATAAACAATATGCGTAGCGTAACCAGCAGCTAAGTTAGTCGCATCACGCCCACCCGCACCACTCTCTTCTACAGCTAAGGTTTGTGTAATGCTATAACGCATTGGGAAATCGAAGTTCGAGCAAAGACCAGGCATCGCAGTATTACCATAACCATTGTTGGCAATCTCACCGGCACTACTCCATATCTCCCCGACCATATACCCCAATGGATTAACAGTCTCGCCCTTCATTGTATAGGTCACGCTCTTAGCCGCATCTTCAACCGTTTTACGTAGTTCTCCCCACGCACCAACAGGTACCTGATAGGCCTGATCTAAACGCCAACCATCAATACCAAACTCAGTGATCCAGTAACTGGCCACTTCTTTAAAAAAGGCTAAATCATTCGGATAGACCGCTTGTCGGCCAGTTGCACTTTGCCCTGGACCATTAGTCGAAACGGTCAGCCCTGTCGGTGAAGGGTAATCAGTGGCGTTGGTCTTGAAATGACCAAAAACACCATCAAGGATCACATATATACCTCGTGCATGTGCTTCGTTGACTAAGGTTTGCAATTCCGCTTTAGTACCAAATTTAGGATCCACATCAAAATAGTTAGAGGCAAAGTAACCAGTACCATCGAGACGATCTGCCCACTCATCCTGACTTGATAACTCAACGGATTGGAATATCGGCGTCATCCAGATAGCATTCATACCCAGAGACTCAATATAATCAAGTGAGTCAATCACGCCTTGGATATCACCTTTATGCTCACTGTTACCATAAGCCATGTTGTAATCAGCATTGGCATTGCCATCAACAAAGGATTCGCTCATCACTTGATAGATACGCAGTTGATTAGCTTTTTCATATAGCGTGCTATCACATGCATAGGCCTGATATTCAGGTGTTGGAGGAGTTGGGGGAGTGTCGCCACCGCCACCACCACCACAGGCTGTCAATACGGTTGTTAACGCCAGTGCTAATAAAGACTTTTCAAATTGCATTATTTCTTCCCCTGAATATAACCATTAAAAATAAAAAAATTCTCACGAGTATATGGGGGTGAAAAATCCTGTCAATATGAGCAGATGGATTTACCAGAAGCAAGGCCTTTCATTTACCTATACCGTGATCAAACCCTGACTTCTAAAAAAAATATAGTCCATATTTAAACGTCGATGAGCTATTAACCAGCGACAATTTACCACTTAAAATTCAAATGGTTACGTTTACATTTTTGATAATTAGCGCAACAAACAACATGCTAAAGCAACCACTAAAGCACGCAAAAATAGCACTACCTAGCTTGTTGTAGAAATGATTTAACGAGCGAAGGGAAAACAGCTATTGCCATGCATATCAACCACAAAAGCGAATATGCATGTGCACAGAGATAGTATTTTTCAGCTATGCGCTAATTTAAGGCCAACAATACCCGCACAAATCAACCCCAAACTCACTATTTTTAAAGCGTCAGTGGCTTCATCGAACAATATAACCCCAAAAATAGCGGTTCCAAGGGCACCAATCCCCACCCATATTGCATAGGCAGTGCCAACTGGCAATGTTTTCAGAGCAAGACCCAACAATAGAAAACTGGCAATTAACGCACCTACCGTCGCAACACTCGGCCAGAGTTTCGTAAAACCATCGGTGTACTTCAACCCAATAGCCCAACAAATTTCCAAAAGACCAGCGACAAATAAAATAACCCAACTCATAGATACCTCTTGATTAGTTTTGGGCCGTCCCCCGATGAAATAGAGCGGTGAGGTCGTCCTCACTTCAACACCGTTATCGCTCTAAAGAGAAATGCGGCAGGAGAATTTAACGATAAATATTCACACACCCCCATCCCAGCTAACCGTCCCGTCGCAAAACAGGCCGTTAAAAGATACCCTCCGGTTGGCGCTTCCCAATCAAGCATCTCACCAGCACAGAAGACGCCGGGCAATTGCGTTAACATAAAGTAGCCGTCAACACTGCTTTCGCAAACACCACCAGCACTTGAGATGGCTTGCTCAATACTTTTTACTTTATTAAAGGTGATCGGTAATTTTTTTATCGACTCAGCTAAGGATTGCGCATCTTGTAATTGATCCTTGCTGCACCTCTCGTATAACAGGGCCGCTTTAACCCCACTGATGCCTAAGCAGCGTTTTAAATATTTACTAAAAGAGTCTTTCCCCTGCTTAAGCTGCAATTTTTTAACTATCTGTTGTTCACTTAAATCGGGTAATAAATCGAGTTGCAAATGGGCTGCCCCATGGTGATTTATCGCATCACGCAAATGCTTCGAAAAAGCATAAACCAAGCTGCCTTCCATACCATCTTCGCTAACAATACATTCGCCCTTACGATATATATCCTCGCCTGCTAGGGTCTTAAAACGAAAAGCGATATTCTTAACCGGACTACCGGCATGATTTTTTTGTAAATGGTCGCTCCATTGACTATAAAAACCGCAATTAGCGCTCTGTAATGGTTGTATCTGCACATTGGCGGCAGACAACATACTTTGCCACGCTCCATCTGAACCTAATTTTGGCCAACTTGCTCCGCCCATCGCAAGCACCACGGCATCGGCATGCACAGAGACACTATCACCAGCATGGCGAAAAGATAATAGCTCACCTTTAATATCAATGAGGCGATGATTCATGTTGAAAGTGACGCCTGATTCCCGTAATCGTTTTAACCAATTCCGTAACAGCGGAGCGGCTTTCATATCGCTCGGAAATACACGTCCAGAACTACCGACAAAGGTATCAATCCCTAACCCTTTTATCCAGTGACGCAGAGCGCGTGCATCAAAGGCACTAATCGCTTTATCCAACCATTGCAACTTTTCATAATAACGTTTAATAAATTCATCATAGGGCTCAGAATGAGTGATATTCATGCCCCCGACTCCAGCCAATAAAAACTTACGGCAGGCACTTGGTTTGGCATCAAAAACTTGTACTTGATAACCAGCGGCATTAATCACTTCAGCAGCCATTAACCCCGCAGGTCCGGCTCCCACTACTACAACCACTTTTTGTTTCGTCACCGACTGCCCCGCTTAAAATATATCCTCATCTATTGAGGTATAGGGTATATGAATCAATACTTGGTTTCACTGAAAATATGAGAGCAAAACGAAATCGTCTGCATATCTCGTATTTTTATCTACATTAGGTATAATGCGCCTGCTTAATTTTGGAGTTCAGCATGTCTAATTATCACCATCGCTTTGGCGGCATTCAACGTTTATACGGCACACAAGCTATCAATAAGTTTCAACAGAGTCACGTTTGTGTAATCGGAATCGGTGGCGTTGGCTCATGGGTTGTTGAAGCCCTCGCTCGCTCTGGGATTGGTCAACTCACTTTGATTGATATGGATGATATTTGCGTCACTAATACCAATAGGCAAATACATGCGCTCGCCAATAGTATTGGTGAAACCAAAATTGAGGCGATGGCCGCTCGCTGTCGGTTAATTAACCCCGAGATTAAACTTAATTTAATCGATGATTTTATCGACAAACAGAACTGTTTTGAATACCTCTCCAGTGAATTTGATTATATCTTTGACGCCATCGATAGCATCCCAGCAAAAGTGGCACTAATTGCCCACTGTAAACGTAATAAATACCCCTTGCTTACCTGTGGTGGTGCCAGTGGACAATTAGATCCCACACAGATTCAAATTACCGATTTATCCCGCACGATTCAAGATCCGCTCGCCGCGAAAGTGCGTTCAGAGCTACGCCGCCATTTTAACTTTAGCAAAAACCCCAAACGGAAATTTCGCGTTGATTGTGTTTTTTCCACGGAGCAGTTGAGTTACCCTGATATGAATGGTGAAGTTTGTCATCAGAAATCGGAATCCGATGGTAACATGAAAATGGATTGTGCCAGTGGCTTCGGGGCATCTACCATGGTAACGGGCAGTTTTGCCTTTGTTGGCAGCGCGTTTATACTGAAAAAAATAGCCAGTAAATAAACGAGGCGCTTTAACAAATTAAAGCGCCCATGCCACTACTTACTTAAGTCTAATAATTCACGCAGTGCAACCTGACACATACTAAACTCAGGCACTTTAATCGCCAATAATGAATCTGCCATTTTATACCAACGTTGTGCCAGATTTTCATACTGCGTTTCCCAGTCATTAAAGGTTTGCTCAACATCCTCCCCTTTCATCATCGTCAACAACGTCCTCGCAATACGTTGCTGTTGCCATTCAAGGTCATCACACATCGCCTCCTTAGCCAATGATTGCCAATTATTATCAACGGGCAGTAAATTGAGCTGTTTAGCAATATCAAATAACTTCAATTTGTAAGATGCATAAAAATAGACTCTAGCTGCTAAATGGGGATCAACCTGTAGTTTTAGCGCCACAGAAATCACACTCAATAAGGCATAAAACTGCTCCGTACAGGAGATTTTTGCCGCCAAAGAAGCAGGAACAGAAGCTTCTAAAAGAGGATTAATAGCAGCAATACGATAATCAACCACATTGCCCATTAAGACTTTTTCAATATTAGCCGCCACCGATTGCAAGGGCTGTTGATATTGACGTATTAACTTACCAGTCTCTAATTCATCACGATGATTACGTATCAACCAACGCGTGCTGCGATAAATCATACTTTGCAGTTTAAAAATCATATCGTTCTGTAGGGCACAATCAACCTTATGATCTAAGGCTTCTATCTCCTGCAAAATATTGTTAAGTACAAAAATATCCCGACTAGCAATCCACGCCTTACTCAGGTCTAAAAATGAACAGCCCGAGCTAGACATAATACGATACGCAAAGGTTGGCCCCATTATATTAAAAAGAATCATTACTCACTTGTGTCGCAACAATCTCATTGATTAATGGATGCTGTTGTATCTCATTGGGATATTGCTTAACTAAGGATGCTGGAAATATTTTTTCTGCTTCACCAATAAGATAAGGATCACTGGCAATGTGAGCATCTGCTAGTTCCTGTTTCATCTCATTTTTTGCATAGGCAAGCACAACCGAAATAGTCGGGCGACTCAAACCAAGGTGTGCGCTTTTACGTTCACATAGCTTTTCATCGGAGGGAATAAACTCCAGCTCACGGTTTAATTTTCCCTTAGATTCCAATTCATTAATAAAATTACGAAACTCTTCCATACGCTTATAGCTGCCAATATGCGTCAAACTAACACACTGGGCTTGGCGATAATTATTGCAAAGCACTAAATGCGCCACATCATCGGTCATTTTTCCTAAGCAAAGATTACGCTGCTTAACCGTTAAATCCCCCTGTGAAACTAACTTATCCAGCAGAATTTTAATATTAACTTCTAAATCTGAACAATTAACGCCTGCAGCATTATCGATGGCGTCAGTAAAGCAGAGCCCCCCCATACCGGCATACTCAATTCGTGCCCGTTGTGTAAAACCTAAATTTCCACCTTCACCAATTACGGCACAGCGCAGTTGATTACCATTAATACGTAAACAATCGTTAGCCTTATCGCCAACATCAGCATGGCTTTCGTCACTACTTTTAACATAGGTGCCGATTCCCCCATTCCAGAGAAGATCAACGCGTGCTTTTAATAACAAACCAATCAGCTCCGTTGGGGAAACTTGTTTTTTATCAATATCAAAACGTTTTGCCATTTCAGGTGTAATTTTAATACTTTTAGCGCTACGTAAATAGACACCACCACCCGTAGAGAGTAGTGCCGCATTGTAATCACTCCAAGCACTACGCGGGGTATTGAATAAACGCAATCTTTCATCAAAGTTAGCTTTTAAATCAACCGGATTGGGATCAATAAATATATGTAAATGGTTAAAAGCGGCAATCAGTGAAATATATTTTGACCTGAGCATCCCATTACCAAAAACATCCCCTCCCATATCACCAATACCAACCACACTAATGGCTTGTTGCTGCACATCAACACCGCGTTCTCTGAAATGACGTTGCACACTTTTCCATGCCCCGCGTGCGGTAATTCCCATTTTTTTATGGTCATAACCATTACTGCCTCCCGAGGCAAAGGCATCATCGAGCCAAAAATTTCTTTGCTGTGCTAATTGATTCGCGATATCAGAAAAAGTTGCCGTACCTTTATCTGCCGCTACCACAAGATAGGGATCATCGCCATCATAGCGAAGCAGATCGACGGGCGGGACGACCTCACCTTGTTGAAGATTATCGGTAATATCTAATAACGCGCTGACAAACATTCGATAGCAACGAATACCTTCGGCCATAAAACTTTCTCTGTCCATATTCGTTTTTAATTTTTTCGCAACAAAGCCCCCCTTAGCACCAACCGGGACAATCACCGAGTTTTTCACTTGCTGCGCCTTTACTAAGCCAAGTACCTCGGTTCGAAAATCTTCACCACGGTCAGACCAACGTAACCCACCACGAGCCACCTTACCACCACGCAGATGAACCCCTTCAAAGCAAGGTGAATAAACAAACACCTCATAATTTAAGCGCGGAAGCGGCAGTTCGGTTAATTGGTCATGGTCAAATTTAAAGCTGATATAGGGTTTATCAATACCGCTATCTCGTTGGAAGTAGTTGCTACGCAATGTTGCCATAATAAGCTCAACATATTGACGTAAAACGCGATCTTCATTGAGATTACTGACATCATTTAGGGCCGTTAAAATCTTATCCTGCAACTTAACTTGCTTATCCAGATGGCAACTTGTCACAGGATCAAAGCGTAACTTAAATAAACGAATAATATCTTGTACTAATTGGCTATGGGCGAGCAGTGTTTTAGCAATCGCTAAATGGCTAAAACCAAAACGAATTTGTTTTAAATATTTAGCATAGGCACGTAATAAACTGACTTCACGCCAAGAAAGTCCGGCACTGAGAATGAGTTTATTAAAAGAGTCACTCTCCGCCTGACCATACCAAATTGATAAAAAGGCATCGGAAAATAGATCTCGATATGCTTCGGGATCAAAATTATCAACGAGCGAATATTTTAACGTTAAATCATACAACCAAACCGACTCTTCACCCTCCGGAGCGACTTTATAGGGATACTCTTCAGCAACTTTTAAGCCTAAGTTTTCCAAGACAGGGATAAGATCCGAAAGCAATAATGCACCATCTTGATGGAATAGTTTTAATTTTAATTCACTCTCATTAACTTCAATAGAGCGGTAAAAACGCAATGCCATTGAGCGTGTTTTATCTGCATACAATGACTCAATTCGTTCAATATCAGTCACTGCAATACGGCTACTAAAGACATATTGATAACTACTTGAAAAGGCTGACTGATACTTTTTGGCAAGCTTTATCCCCTGCTCTTCACTAAAGTGGTCAACTAAAGACTCATGTAATTGATAATCCCAAGGCTTAGTTAACTGGCACATACGATCTTCTATCGCTTGCACCTCTAACTCTTGCTTCAATGGTCCTTTTAAACGCAACAATAAACGGAGACGCGCTAAATTCGACTCGCTCATATAGATTTGAAAATCACTATCAATCACATCTAAGGTGCGGCAAATTAACTCTTCAAAAGCCAATCGAATTTTAGTGTTATAAACATCGCGAGGAACATAGAGCGTCGCAATAACAAAGAGGTGATTACCTTCGCTGCGCAAAAATAGCTTCAACTGTTTACGCTCTTGCGCATGTAAAACCACTAAAGCATTTTCTAATAGGGATTGCGTATCACACAGTAGCAGATCTTCTGCTGGATGAGTGGAAATAATTTGCGATAACTCTTTGTAATAATGGCCACCTGGACTGTAACCTGATTTTTCTAATATATGCTTTAACTTACTAGAAACGACAGGGATCAAGGATGGCGTTTCACGATATACGGATGAAGTATATAAACCAATAAAACGATAACCAGCAATTAACTGCCCCTGTTCATCGAAACGTTTAACATAAATCACATCGGGATAGGCCGCCCGATGGACCATCGCCCGCTGAGAGGCCTTGCTAAAATGCAACAAAGAGGGACGATTTAACACATCAAAGGCTTCGAATTGGAGAGTTCCGCCATAAAACCTACACGTTTAAGTAGCCCTAAACGACTCTCCTGAGAAGAAATAAGTTGCCCTTTTTCTATTACAAATTGGTCACAAGCGATAAAGGTAAAGTGATCATTTAACAACCAAGATAAAAAAGTTTGCTGCTCTTTTAAGTCAGGGATCTGTTTATTATATTTATCCGTACAACTAACCTGCACCGCATCCTTTAATGTTTGCGTTAATCTAGAGAAGTCATCAACAACTAAAACAACATCTTGCATAGCGAGTTGGATCTTAGCCGTTAACTGATCTCGTTCCACTTTTGAACTTGTTTGGTCTATCTCTAAATAGAGTAATAACTCCCCCTTTTCCTTGCCATTAAAAGAGGATAATTTACCCGTTTTCGTTCTACTGGTGGTCATTTCGCTATGAAAAACACGATGAACTTTAATATTTTGCTCGTTAATAATGAGTTTTAATGTATCAATCACGAAGGGAATATTACGGCACAACACACTAATAACAGTATGCGAGGATTGCCATTCATCTTTTTCAACATCAGGATTAAATACCAGTACCTTGGCATTATCTCCAGACCATTGCTGACATTCACGCCACAAAGAGACGGTCAGCCCTGTGAGATCTTCTGGTGACATTTGCGTTAAATCGGCAATGGTTACATCACGATAAAGTCGGCTGATAAATTGCTCTAATACCTTTTGTGTCGCCGCAGAGAAGTGCGTTTTTAAATGCGTAAAAATCTGTTTTAATATATCGCTTTTTTGATCTAATTTTGAAGAAGTCATCATTGCCCCCCATTACATAAATGCTCTTTTGTAAGACTAGAGCACAATAAAGAATTAACCATGCAACCCACGCAATAAAAATTACTTTATAGTAAATATTTGATTTGCTTCGAAATGTGAGTAAAAAAGAGCAGTGCAAAAATGCCCCTGAAAGAAATAGCCCCGAGCATCTCGGCACTCTTTTTCTTGCTGACTTTGCATTTTAAAGTGGCAGGAATATAAATATAGGATGGGTATTAGTGTTCACAATGGGGACAATGATAAAAGCGCGTAAAAGCTCCCTTTACGCGCTTCATAAAATGCGATTAGCGTGTCCTTGTCACACCATCAACATGAGTAAGTGCGGCTTGCAAGGCTAGCTCACGTGAACTGTAATTATTACTCTTGGCAATTAAATCCAAGACATTCAATTTTTCTAATTGGTCGCGCGTTTGTATATGAGGGCATAATAATAACACCTCACATTTTGCCTCTAGTGCATCTTTTATCGCATTTTCTAGTGCCAAGCCAACCGTCACATCAATCATCGGTACATCGGTTAAATCTAAAATCATCACTTGATAGTCGTCAATGGTTGCATGTTGTCGTGATATTGCTTTTGATACACTAAATATCATTGGCCCTGATAAGTAAAAAAACAGCACTTTGCCATCCGCTTTATCTAAAAGTAATCGTTCGCTAACGGTTAAAGGTAAATCGGTTTGATCGGCATCACTGATCGCTTTAACTTGCCGTTCTTGCTCTTTACTGAGCTTTTCAATAATCAAAATATTGGAAATAAAGACCCCTAACCCCACTGCGACCATCAAATCAACAAAGACGGTCAGTAGCATCACGCCATACATTATCATCATCGCAGGCAGGCTAACCTTGTGAGCTCGCTGAATAAAGCTCCAATCTAAAATATTAAAACCAACATAAACAGCAATCCCGGCCAGCACCGCCATGGGTATGGGTTCGGTTAGCCCACCCGCAACGAGCACAACCAGCGCCAGCACAAGGGCGCGCAACATACCTGAAATGGAAACGCCCCCCAACCTGTATGTTGGTGACCGTGCCCATGGTTGCCCCAGCCCCCGGTAGTGCGCCAAATAAACCAGAAATCATGTTTGCCAAACCTTGGCCACGCAACTCTTTATCAGAGTCATGCTCTTTACGCGTTAAGGAATCACCAATGACAGCTGTTAACAGGGTATCAATACAACCTAAAGTCCCCAGTACTAACGCATCGAGTACCATGGTAGTAAACATATCAGCATTAAAAGATGGCAATACCAAGGAAGGTAATCCAGCAGGTATTTCGCCAATACGACGGATACTCTCTTTATCAAATAATATCACCGACAAAAATGTAACAGCAACTAAAGTGACCAGTTGCGCGGGAACAAATTTTCGATATTTTTTAGGGAAATAAAATAGTAATAGTAAAGTAATAACACCAAGGAAAAGTTCACTAAATTTTATCTCTGATAACGTCTGCGGTAACGCAGAAAGCGTCCCTAATACTCCTCCTGCTGGCGCCGAATGTCCAAGCAATGGCGATAATTGCAGAATAATTAAAATCACACCGATACCAGACATAAATCCCGAAACAACGCTATATGGCATCAACGTTACATACTTACCGAGTTTAAGCGTGCCGAGCAATATCTGAAAAGCCCCCGCCATCATCACCACGGTAAAAGACATTGCCATGCCCGATTCTGGATATTTAGCCATCATACTGGTCAAAACGGCCGTCATAATAACCGTCATTGGGCCAGTAGGCTCTGAAATAAGGCTCGTTGAGCCACCAAAAAGAGCAGCAAAAAAACCAACCAGAATCGCCCCCCACAACCCAGCCTCCGCACCAGCGCCAGAGGCAACACCAAAGGCAAGCGCCAAGGGTAAAGAGATGATAGCGGTTGTGACGCCAGCGAAGAGATCCCCTTTCACATTAATATTATCAAAACGATGTCCAAGCACCACGGTCACTCCTGTAGAAAGTCTGTTGTGAATTTTTTAACAACATTCAAATTGTGCAATTTGTTGCTTAACTATCGCCTGATTTTCTGCAATGAAATTAACATGACCTAACTTTCTATTGGCTTTCACGGTTTTGTTATACCAATACAATTTGGCGTTTTCAGTTAATGCATCAAAGGGAGGCTTTGCCGTACCGATAAGGTTAACCATTCCCGCAGCCCCTATTTGCTGAGTGCTGCCAAGGCTCAACCCAGCTAATGCTCGGATATGATTTTCAAATTGGCAAGTAAGAGTACCCAACTGCGTCCAATGACCGCTATTGTGAACTCTGGGCGCTAATTCATTAACCATTAACTTATCGCCAACAACAAAAAACTCAATAGCCATCACCCCAACATAATCCAATTTATTCAGTAGCATTTCCATATACTGCTGTGCCTGTTGCTCCATGGCATTGGAAATATCCATTGCTGGCGCATAGGATCGTTTTAACATGCCTCGTTCATGTTCATTATCGGTTAACGAATAGTGCTTAATCTGCCCACTTTGACTGCGCACAGAAAGCAGGGAGATCTCTTTATCAAATGCAACAAATGCCTCGATAATATAGTCTTCAATAGTGAGCTTATCGAATGCATTTGCCTCATCCTCATTTTTGATAAGCCATTGGTTTTTACCGTCGTAGCCTTCGCGACATGATTTAACCATGACCGGATAACCTAAAACCTGCCCCGCCTCTAAGACACGGCTATTATAAAAAAATGGCGAGGTTGGAATAGCCAAATCCGCTAATAGCTGTTTCTCTTTAGCTCTGTGTTGACACGCCTTTATCGCGGCAATACCCGGATAAATAGGACAAAATTCTGCCAAGGCTTGTAATAGCGCGGGGTCAACTTGTTCTTTTTCAACGCTAATACAATCAGGCTCACCTAACGCTTTATATAGTTGCTCGATTTTCTGTCTATCATAACCATCACTCCCTTTTGTTGCCGCTGGCAATTCTTTGACCACCCCAAGCCCCTCGACACAAGAAAGGCTTTGGCTAAGATCATCATGAATAAAGCTAAATTTAATCCCCAATGGTAAACCCGCAAGCGCCATCATACGTGATAACTGCCCACAGCCAACAATGGCAATACGCATTATTCAACCTCCCACGTAACACTTTCTGTTTGCTGTTCACGCCATGCTTTCACTTTATGTTGTAAGTCAGGGTCTCCAATTGAAAGCAGTTGAGCGGCTAACAAGCCCGCATTAAAGGCCCCCGCTTCACCAATTGCTTGCGTTGCAACCGCAACGCCCTTAGGCATTTGCACAATGGATAATAAACTGTCCATCCCCTTGAGTGCTTTACTTTGTACAGGAACGCCAATCACAGGGACACAGGTTAACGCCGCAGTCATGCCTGGAAGATGAGCAGCACCACCTGCGCCAGCAATAATCACGCTGTAATTATTCTCCGCTGTTTGCGCAAATTCATATAACCGTTGTGGGGTACGATGCGCGGAGACCACCATCGCTTCAAAGGGAATAGCAAACGCTTCAAGCAAGGTGGTGGCGTGACGCATCACAGGCCAGTCTGATTGAGAACCCATTATGATAGCGACTTTATGTGTAGGCATTGTTTTTACTCCGTAATTGATTCACTAAAAAGTGCAAATTAATATAGTTTTCCTTGGACGGAGTGAGTATGACAACAACAAGCCATAGATAAAAATAGATATTATCTAATCCATATATAGACTAATATCTATGTACATTTATTCTTATACCGTGAAGGATTTCGAATGCAATCACGACTGCATGCCCATGTAGGTACAATGCGGCAACTAGAAATACTATTGGCTGTGCATGATAAAGGCAGTATTAATGAAGCGGCCAAGGAGCTTTTTTTAACTCAACCGACAGTATCAATTCAAATGCGCAAACTCACCGAAGCGATTGGTGAGCCTTTGTATCAATATATCAATAGGCAATTGGTTTTTACGGATATCGGCTTAGAGCTAGTGAAAACCGCAGTCGAAGTGCTTGATAGCTTTGCTCGCCTAGATATGACCCTAGGCAATCTCCGCGAATTCAAATCGGGTACCCTACGCTTGGCCGTTGTAACCACATCCAAATATTTTATTCCGCACCTTTTAGGCCCCTTTTGTGAAGCGTTTCCAAATATCGATATCCAACTGAAAATCGGCAATCGCGAGCAAACCATTGAACGAATGAAACAGGGGGTGGATGATTTTTATGTCTTTAGCCACCCCCCTCAAGATATCGAGGCCAACAGCATAGAATTTCTCGACAATCCCTTAGTCGCCATAGCGCATCAAGACCACCCACTGGTAAAACAAAAAATAATTACCCTTGATGACCTATGTAAAACGCCTTTTCTAATGCGTGAAAAGGGTTCGGGCACCCGTTACGCGATTGAACGTTTTTTTAAAAAACATAAGTTACAAGCCAACATAAAGATGACCATAGAAAGCAACGAGGCGATTAAACATGCGGTCATGTCTAAATTGGGGGTGTCGATTATTTCGGCTCACACCCTCACCTATGGTGGTCAAAGCGGCTTAGTACGTCTACCTATCAAAGAGCTACCGATAGATTCACACTGGTTTTTTATGTGGTCAGCAGCGAAACGCCCCACCTTAATCGCCTCGGCATTTTTACAGCATATTGAGGCTAATGGTCGCAAGTTGCTACAAGATGAACTTGATAAGAATGGGTTGGAGTAAGGTGAGCGCTATAAGGTTTGACTGCCCTAGCGAAGCCTACTCCTTACAGCGAAAAAATTACAGATGTTAAAGTTTTTAACCCTCTTTTGTATTAGTTCAGACTAGATCTGACATTTCGACTTGAAAAGTTGAGAGTTACCCGTTTTGATAAAGGTGTCGAATCTTTATTTCAAAACAACAAAAGGTAACTCTCATGTTTCATACTAACAATCCAATCATTAAACACAAAGCAGGTTTACTTAATTTAGCAGAAGAATTAGGCAACGTATCTAGAGCTTGTAAAGTCATGGGTGTATCACGAGATACATTTTATCGTTATCAAGAGCTTGTGGAGGAAGGTGGTGTTGATGCTCTGATCAACAAAACCAGACGAGCACCCAATCTTAAAAATCGTGTTGATGAAGCAACAGAACAAGCTGTTATTAAGTATGCCATTGAACAACCAGCTCACGGCCAACACCGTACAAGCAATGAATTACGCAAACAAGGTGTATTTGTATCCGGTAGTGGTGTTCGCTCTATTTGGTTGCGGAATAACCTTGAAAATTTCAAAAAACGCTTAAAAGCACTTGAAGAAAAAGTCGCTAACGACGGCATTATTCTAACGGAAGCACAGGTCGCAGCACTAGAAAAGAAAAAGCATGATGATGAGGCGTGTGGTGAGATAGAAACGGTACATCCAGGTTATTTAGGCTCTCAAGACACCTTTTATGTCGGCAATATGAAAGGTGTTGGTCGTATTTATCAGCAGACTTTTGTTGATACCTATAGCAAAGTAGCCTTCGCCAAGCTCTATACCACCAAAACCCCAATTACAGCTGCCGATATACTTAACGACAAAGTATTACCGTATTTTGAGCAGTATGAGCTTCCTATGCTACGGATTTTAACTGACAGAGGTACTGAATACTGTGGAAGAGTTGAGCAGCATGATTATCAGCTCTATCTTGCTATTAACGATATCGATCATACTAAAACGAAAGCGATGTCTCCGCAGACTAATGGTATCTGTGAGCGCTTCCATAAGACGATATTGAACGAGTTTTATCAAATTACTTTTAGGAAAAAACTGTATAGCAGTTTGGAGGAGCTGCAAAAAGATCTAGACGAATGGATCAATTACTATAACAATGAACGTACCCATCAAGGTAAAATGTGTTGTGGACGAACACCACTTGAAACATTAATTGATGGTAAATCGATTTGGGCAGAAAAGAATTTAGCTCAAATCTAAACTAACAGTCACCATTACAAAATGGGTAACTGTCAGATTAAGTCTGAGCTACTACACTCTTTGCTAACAATCGTAAGCGCAGGTGGGTGCTGATTGATTAGTTCTATCTTTTCCATGCTCTAATTGACGTTCAGCATCTTGTACTGATATCTTCTGAAAAAAAACCGCCATAATTAGATTTAATCTTTCTTCTGCATTTCCAAATTTATCCATTCCGCCATACCTAACTGAATCGAAGTCAAGCTCAGCCACCTTCTCTCCTTTACTATCAGTAACATCTAAGTTTACGTAACGCATGTACGTTGCCATATCCCACCACCAATTAGCATTAAATTCAAACATCACTTGATTATCATTTAACGCTGCATTTGGGCTTGCCGTTTCCTTAGATACGTTATAACCATTATCAACCATCCAATTAGTAACAATACTCCTAACTTTTGCGGTTTGCTTTGGATCGTTTGTCATAACTATTTCTTTTTCAAAATTTGGATCCATTTGCTTCAACGTTGTTAGACCATTGCTTGAACATCCCGTTACAGCGACTAAAACCAAACCGAGTATTATATTTCTCACGTAAACATCCCTTTAAATTAAATATAGCTATACGCAAACGATATAGTTGCGTATCCATGTTAAGCAGTTATGATAATAACTTGAATATTTGATGATAAGTTTAATATTACTCGTATACAAATATCAGGTAACAAAAAGCAATATATGGGGTTTCCCATTATTCAATGGTTGATGATATTGGAAATCGCGAACATGCAAATATTTTATTGATTTACATTAATAAAAAGGTTTGGCTGTCCCAAATTGTTAGTCCAGTTAATAAAAGACAAAATTAACAACAAAAAGTACGCCAGACAAAGCATCTGAGATAACAGGGGTATAGGGAATATTCATGGACTTAGAGATCTATCAAGTTGATTCGTTTACAACTGAAGCATTCAAAGGAAACCCTGCTGGGGTTTGTATAACGAAGAATGGTATAGCTGAACGCTTAATGCTTTCCATTGCTGAAGAAATGGCGGTATCTGAAACTGCATTTTTATCACTTTCGGATATGACCTTAAGGTGGTTCACTCCCAAGGCAGAAGTAAAATTATGTGGCCATGGAACACTTGCTGTTGCCCATGTACTCACCGAACGAGGGCTACTTAAACAAGGCGATCAAATCAATTTTGAAACAGCATCTGGTACATTAACAGCACTCATAAACGAAGCGACAATCGAACTTGACTTCCCATCACCGATAATCAACTTTGATGTGACTCAACCGCCTGAGTTACTTGATTATCTAGGTATCGAAAAGAGTAAAATCATATCCTTTGGTCACTTTGATTCAAAGTTTTTGATTGAAGTTGATAGTGAAAAAACCTTACGTAATCTTCAGCCTAATTTTGATGCTTTAAAACAACTTAATGGTCGTGGTGTTCTGGTTACAACACGCTCAGAAAGTGATAATTTAGACTTTCTCTCAAGGTACTTTGCTCCTTGGGTTGGTGTAAATGAAGACCCTGTAACAGGATCGGCACATTGTGCTTTGACCGTTTATTGGTCGGAGAAATTAGGAAAAATACAACTAAAGGGGTTTCAAGCATCAACCCGTGGTGGATATGTCGCTACCGAACTTTTACCCAATGGACGCACAAAGTTGGTGGGCTCTGCAGTAACGGTAATCAAAGGAACGATACAAGTACCAATCATATAACCCATAAATAGGTGATACGAACGTAAATTAAAAAGTTAGCGCCAAAAGTCAGGACATCTGGATGTCCTCAATTGGCACTAAGATATAAGCCTAAAATAAGCTTAACCACACGGCATTACTTATAAGGGGTAAGTGTAAGAAGCTTGAATACCCAGTGGAATACCTAATGCCCAGTAAGCCAATAAGAATAATGTCCAACCAATTAACATTGCAATGGAATATGGCATCATCATTGACGCTAATGTACCGATACCAGTGCTTTTAACATAGCGTTGACAGTAAACAACAACCAGAGGGAAGAATACCATTAATGGAGAGATGATATTAGAAACAGAATCACCAACACGGTAAGCCGCTTGCGATAGCTCAGGAGAGATATTCACCGCCATTAACATTGGCACTAAAATTGGACCAATTAATGCCCATTTGGCTGATGCTGAGCCAACAAGTAAATTTATAAATGCCGTTAACAGGATCATGCCAACAATCGTAAATTGTCCAGGTAAATCTAAGAATTGCAAGAATTGAGCACCGTAAAGCGCCAAAACAACACCGATATTAGATTGGCTAAACGCCACTGGAACTGTGCACAGAAAAATGACATGACGATGTAACTGCCCATTGTACCCATGGTAAATGACATTGATTTAATGACGTCATCATTGGTTTTAAATTTACCCACCATACGCCCATATACAACGCCAGGGATAATAAAGATAATAAAGATAAGTGGCACGATAGATTGCATAATCGGCGCATCAAATGCTGTTAACTCTCCAGTAGGAGAGCGAAGTGCTGAGTTTTCAGGAATTAACAGTGCGATTAATACCGCAATACCCGCTAACATAGTAAACAGAGCGAACTTGAATGCACGTCCTTCAAGCTCAGTAATAACTCCTAATTTTTCACTCTCTTCAGCATCATCATCGATTTTAATTTTACTCAAACGAGGTTCAATCACTTTATCCGTTACCCACCAACCCACAGCTACAATTAGGATTGAAGATAACCCGGTAAAGTAAATATTTGATAACGGATTAACAATGTAATCAGAATCAAATACTTGTGCTGCCGATTGTGTAAAACCAGCAATTAACGGGTCAATACCTGATGGGATAAAGTTAGCAGAGAAACCACCTGATACCCCCGCGAAAGCAGCTGCGATACCCACTAGAGGATGACGACCTGCCGCCTGGAAAATAATTGCCCCTAATGGAATAACCAGTACGTAACCTGCATCGGCAGCAGTATGCGAAACAATCGCCACTAAAATTAACATCGGTGTTAATAGTTTAGCAGGGGTAAAGCGCAACATGTTTTTAAGCGCTGTATTAATAAAGCCAGAAGAATCAGCAACACCGACACCTAACATAGCGACCAGTACAATGCCTAACGGAGCAAAACCTGTGAAGGTTGTTACCATATTAGCTAAAAAACTTGCTAAAGAATCTCCGGTTAATTGGTTATTAACTTCAATACTTGCTTCTGTTACAGGATGTACTAGACCAAAGGAAAATTGCGAAAATAACGCAGATAGCCCCCATACTAGCAGTAGCCCCCAGAAAAAAAGAAGTGCTGGATCAGGTACTTTATTACCTGTTCTTTCGATAAAATTTAAAAAACGATCCATTCCTTTGGATGTAGTTTGTGCATTTCCTTCTAATGAAGTTTGCACATCTCCATTGATCGCTTGGTTACTCATTAAAACTCCTGTTTTTAGCTAGAAAGTTGAATTGTTTGAATATTCCTCTACAAGGAAATTATTATTACGGCTTATCACTCAACTTTTTAAATATAAGCCGCTTTGCCCTCACATAATTGATGGGATTATCATTTTTACTGCCCCAATTATCATTCGATGCTGTTTCGATTAAATCAGCGCTTCACATAATACAGAAAGTTAATGGAAGCGACACAAAAAGATATATCACCTGAGTAGAAATCGCGGACATCCAAATATTTTATTGATTTACATTAATAAAAGGTTTGCCTGTCCCAAATTGTTAACCGTACTCGTTAGCGGGTAGAAAATCTTAGACACGTCTGTGAACGCTTTAGTATTTTTACCGTCAGAGCGACTGCAATTAAAGCTAATTTGTTGATTCTTCATTATCAAAAGATCTGTTTTTAATAGACTAAGAGTCATTTATATCCCTGATTACACCCTTAGCTAGTCTTTTGGGTTTTACGCAAATAGATATTTACGCTTTACAACACCAGCAGTAGAATGTGCCGATTTTCGGCACCGCTCATCACTTTTAAAAATGGTGGGCTATTGTATGAGTTTGATATTTAATGAATCCGATAGTAATCAGTATTTCACTGCTTGTTTGTAGTAATGTTTTTATGACTTTTGCATGGTATGCACATTTAAAAGAACTTAATAATAAACCGTGGGTAATAGCTGCTCTAGTTAGTTGGGGAATAGCTCTTTTTGAGTATATGCTACAAGTTCCTGCGAATAGGATAGGTTATACCGCTCTTAATGTTGGCCAACTAAAAATTCTTCAAGAAGTCATTACGTTAATGGTATTCGTGCCATTTTCGGTTTTCTATCTTAGAGAGCCTCTAAAATTAGATTATTTATGGGCTGGTTTTTGTTTGGTTGGCGCTGTGTACTTTGCATTCCGCAGCAAATTTTCCTAACACTGCGAAATAGGTGTTCTCAATTGGCGTTTCTCATTAAGTAACGTAAGTCTCTCTTCATTTATTACTTGAAGACGAGCATCTATTTGGGCAAGTTTATTAATATGGTTTTCAGGCATGACTATCATTTACCTTAATAAAGCTTACCCAAATACGGCTAGAAATGTTTTGAGGGATCCATACGCTGATGAAGAAGACGAGCCACTTCGATGCCATTATCACTAATCTGATAAAAGACAATATGCTTTTCTACGGGAAAACTTTTAGCACCAACATAAACATCATTTCTTTCCCTGCCGAAGTCAGGGTATTGAGCTAACTTCAATAAGGCTGCATCGATAGTTTGAGCATACACTTTTGCCTGTGTACTTCCCCAAGATTCAATCGTTGTTGAAATTATTTTGAATAAATCTTTTTCAGCTAAAGGAGATAACCTATAGCTAGGCATTAGTATTATCGCTCGCTGACTTGTTAGCGACTGAAAGAGAAGCTTGTTCAAATATTTCCATTACACTGTGCTTTGACGATTCGCCAGCAGCTAGCTGTTCGAATCCTTTAGCGACTTCTTCGCGTAATATTTCTAGTTGCTGGTTTTTAGCAACGTCTTTCTCAAATAATAGCCTCAAACCATCACGGATCACTTCACTTGCAGAAGTATATAAACCATCAGATACCTTTTCAGTAATTCTTCGCTCGAATTCTTTACCTAAAGTAATATTCATAATTAGCACTCCAATCATTCATTTATCATATTATGCGCATGATATACACATAATTCAAGTTTGAGAAATTTTAGTATCAAAATTAAAGAAGATAATGTGGATATTAGATGTTCAGGTTATTGAGGCATTAAACCAACCCAAACCCATATCATGCATCCCATTTATGACTTATACCAATTCCGGTAAGTATGTGATCTAAATTTTGCGCAGGAAAAACAGCTTAATTCAAGGCGTAATTTAACGTAAATGGTTATTCCCTTTGCGAAAATTACAACGCAGCAGTAAGTTGTTTTAACCAGTAAAATAGATCAGCTATTTATCGGAATTGGTATTACCACGTTGCTTTTAAGAGAGTATCCATATGGGAGGCTTTATTGGTACCCCACTTTATACCCCTAAAATGATAAAGCTTCATCAAACCTAAGAAACAAAAAAGCCATAACATCAACATGTTATGGCTTTTAAAGAAAGCTATCTAGAGTGTGTTTTACTACATCATACCGCCCATACCACCCATTCCGCCCATATCAGGCATTGCAGGCTCTGCTTTCGTTGGTAGGTCTGTGATCATACACTCTGTCGTGATCATTAATCCGGCAACCGATGCGGCAAATTGTAATGCGCTACGGGTTACTTTAGTTGGGTCAATGATACCCATTTCTAACATATCGCCATATTCACTAGTTGTTGCGTTATAACCAAAGTTACCAGACCCTTCTTTCACTTTGTTAGCAACCACAGAGGCTTCTTCGCCACAGTTAGCAACAATTTGACGCAGTGGTGCTTCCATTGCACGTAGTGCAACACGAATACCCACATTTTGCTCATCATTATCACCTTTTAGGTCTTTTAATAATGCAGCAACACGCACAAGTGCAACACCACCACCGGCAACAACACCTTCTTCAACTGCTGCGCGTGTCGCATGTAGTGCATCATCAACGCGGTCTTTCTTCTCTTTCATCTCAACTTCAGTCGATGCGCCTACTTTAATAACAGCAACACCACCTGCAAGTTTTGCACTACGCTCTTGTAGCTTCTCTTTATCGTAATCAGATGAAGAGGCTTCGATTTGTTGTTTGATTTGCGCAACACGAGCTTGAATCGCATCTTGTGCACCAACACCATCAATAATTGTGGTTTCATCTTTATTGATAACGATACGTTTTGCTTGACCTAAATCTTCTAGTTGGATCTTTTCAAGATCTAAACCGATCTCTTCAGAGATAACCGTACCCGCTGTCAAAATCGCAATATCTTGTAACATTGCTTTACGACGGTCACCGAAACCAGGCGCTTTAACCGCTGCTACTTTCACTATGCCACGCATGTTATTCACAACTAGCGTTGCTAATGCTTCGCCTTCAACATCTTCTGCGATAATTAATAGTGGTTTTGACGCTTTAGCAACAGCTTCTAAGGTTGGTAATAATTCACGAATGTTACCGATTTTTTTATCAACTAATAGAATGTATGGATTATCAAGCTCAATGGTGCCCGCTTCTTGATTAGTGATGAAGTATGGCGATAGGTAACCGCGATCAAACTGCATACCTTCTACTACGTCTAATTCTGTTTCTAGGCCTTGCCCTTCTTCAACGGTAATAACGCCTTCATTACCGACTTTCTGCATTGCAGATGCGATAATTTCACCAATTTCACTATCTGAGTTTGCAGAGATAGTACCTACTTGTGTGATCGCTTTTGAATCGGCACAAGGGGTTGATAATTTTTTCAATTCAGCAACGGCAGACTTAACGGTTTTATCAATACCACGTTTAAGATCCATTGGTTCATACCCGCAGCGACTGCTTTTAAGCCTTCTTTAATAATCGCTTGCGCTAATACGGTTGCGGTCGTTGTTCCGTCACCAGCTGCATCATTGGTTTGTGAAGCAACTTCTTTAACCATTTGTGCGCCCATGTTTTCAAACTTATCTTCAAGTTCAATCTCTTTCGCAACAGTTACGCCATCTTTAGTAATTTGTGGAGCGCCAAAGCTTTTATCGATAACTACATTACGGCCTTTAGGACCTAATGTTACTTTAACTGCATTAGCTAGGACATCAACACCGGCTAACATTTTAATACGCGCATCGTTACTAAATTTAACTTCTTTTGCAGACATTTTATTTTCCTTTATTCTTTACGATTTTAAGATACTGACATTACTTTACGACGAAAAAGTAAAGTACAATTAAAATAGCGAATTATTCAACAACAGCAAGAATGTCACTTTCACTTAATATAAGCACTTCTTGGCCTTCAATCTTCTCAGTTTTCAGACCGTAACCTTCACTAAAAATAACAATATCTCCCACTTTTACATCAAGTGGCTTTACCTCACCGCTATCTAGTAGGCGGCCTTTACCAACAGCAAGCACTTCACCGCGAGTAGACTTTTCCGCAGCGCTTCCCGTTAACACGATGCCACCTGCAGATTTAGTTTCTTGCTCGGTACGTTTTAAAATAACACGATCATGTAATGGACGAATAGTCATGGTTTTTCCTTCTAAATTGACGTTTGGATGTACAAGCGATATGGGGAGGGGGAGTAAAACTTTCAAGTGCAAAAGTGTATTTTTTTGCAAAAAAAAAAGCCTATATATTCATATAGGCTATTAAAATTTGATTAAACAAGGTTAAGTAGATGGTGACTTTATCTTCGGCGATGCGAGTTCATTAATAATTCGATTAATTTCACTTACTGCAATCAATATGCTTTTGTCGCTTTGTTGATGACGATATGCGACCAATTTTCCTTTGATAACACGAAACCGCCCCAAGCCAACAATAAAAATACGTCCGTTAAAAAAGGCTTTGACAAACTTAGCTATTTGACGAGGTTGATATTTTTTAAAAACTCTTAATGTAATTGAATTCTTTATACTCACAACAGTTGACCCTTTTGTTTTTTGTAAATCACTTTAGGCGCATTAACGTACTCGCCATATATGACAAAACAATGAAATATATAGACTTTCTATACAATGCCGTTGCAAATGAGATTTATCAAATAAAAAAAGAGAGATATGTGACCGCAATTTAAAAATTTACTCTTTGTCATCTTTACGTTCGAATTCTCCTTCAATGACATCATCCGACATTTTTTTAGTAGAAAAAGGTGAGTGGGCTCCCCCCTGTTGAAATGCACCTCCCATCGTCACGTTTGGATTTAATTTTATATTTGCCAAAACCATTCGTGCGATGCTTTTCCTAATGGATGGCTGTAAAAGTAGCAAACCACAGGTATCAGTAACAAAACCAGGCGTGACCAATAAAATTCCAGAGGCAAATAGCATTAGCCCTTCAACCATCTGTTGCCCCGGCATCTCGCCACGTGCAACGCGTTGTTGTAAATCTTGGATAAGTTGTAGACCTTGACTGCGCACTAAGGCAGACCCAACTAATGCGGTAATAATAACCAATAACACCGTTGGCCAAGCACCTAAAGCACTACCAACCTTAACCAGGACAAAAATTTCTAGTAGGGAAACGGCAGTAAAAAGTAAAAATAATCGAGCAAACATATTCATTCCTATTTTTGGTAGAAAATATAACCAGTTACCTCAGTATGCTTTGTCAGGCGTTAGGGCAATAACAAGAGTAGCAGTCGGCGATGTTATAAAATCTCTAGGTAGAATAACTATACTTCTATTTGAAGCCTCGCATCTCGGTACGCTTTTGCTTGCTGACTTTGCATCTTGAAGTAGCATGGTTATTAAGACTATAGTAAAGCGTACTTAATTAACATAGTGAATATTGAATTTACTTGTATTCTAAATTACGAACTTGCACTTTCGTCTTGATAAAATGTTTGTATTGACTATCAGCGCTAAGCTCTCCAGATAACTCGATAAATACGCTACGCAGCGTCGCTGACGCACTCGAGACTTCGCTTTCAGTAAAAACCAACTTGGTGATTTTTATGAATTTATTATCCGTCATGGCTTCCCAATGTCCGTTACCACTGTTATAACAATCTGCCGCCAATGGGGCGACCCCTCGACCAAATTGGATTCGCTGATTATCAGCATCAAACCTAAATGCCATTTTATTACTGTGAATAAGGGACTCTGAATGATCTTGGTTATAATAATAGATGATACAATTTTCACTTACGCCATGGATCGTATCGACCGTTTTTACAGCCCCACTACCCACCAAGTAGTCACGTCCCCCATAACCTGCGCGGCGAATATCATTTTCCATCACGGCGATGAGTGATTGTAAATCAGTACGTAAACGAGACTGTTTTAAACTTTTAGCCCCCGCTGAAACGCTAAACAGATATAAACTAATGATCATTGTCAATAACAGTGAACCCAATAACAAAGCGATTAATAGTTCAACTAATGAAAAGCCGCACTTACCTTTTAACATTTTTTATACCCTAACAGTGCTTCATTAGGAGAACATATTCTTAATCGCATTGTGGATTGAATAACTTTTAACTGTGCCCCATCGGGAGTGGAAAATTTCACACTGCCCGTATTAACATTAAATCGCATCGCTCCATAGGAGGCTTGTTGGCTAGAAAAATTGATGTCTGCGGCAGAAGTTGAGACCTTGTTGCCATCACTTATTTGCTCACTCACGAGTAAACCATCGAACAAGCAACTGTTAATATTGATGCAATCGCAGTTATCGACATCCGTTGTGATGACCTGCCATGCACCGCTAACCTGCATCGGACAAAAATGAGCATATACCACACTGTTTTTTCGGATCGCCTGCGAGCTAGTTAAACTTAATATACGATGTAGTTTTTCGGCGCGTTGTATTAAAGCTTGGTGGGCAAAAAGAGCGTAATAACTTGCTCTAACAGTAGAAATGAGAATGGCTAATATAACCAAGGTGATCAGTAATTCGATGAGTGTCAAACCTCGGCTATAATAAGCACCTTTTCTAACCACCCTGTACTCCTGAAATTTATGATTAAAACAACTTAAAGCGCCTTAAGTGCGGATTCAAAACAGCGATACCGCTGCATCGAAACCTCATCAAGTTCCGCAGCTTCAATAACATTAACACATTGTTTTGCTATATTTTTTTTCAACGAAAATGGCTCATTAGTGGGCCAGCCTTTAACCAGTGATTGTGCTAAGTTGAGTGACAGCTGTATATTGTTAGGCATAATTTTATGCGCATCCAGAAACGTTGCGGTAGCGGCGGGGTATAGACCATTGCGATATAAATTAATACCCTTTTCATTCAACTCCAATAGTTTTCTAATTAACTCATTGCTCTCTTTCTTACTCTTATTGATAAGTAATAAATAGCTCATCACTTCGATGTTATTGCTCTCCTCTGGTAGTGAAATAAGCGCCATTATTTCATGATGTTTTCTATGTTCTCCTAGCTCAAGCCACGTTTTAGCTAGTGCTAAAACAGTGTCTCGCCCACTCTCTACGATAACATCGATGTCACAATCATTGAGTAATCGATAGGCCTCTTTTAATGCGCCTTTCACTATCCGCATACGCGCTGCAGCTATTTTCTCTAACTCGCAAAATTGTTTTTTATCAAAACGTTGAGAAGCATTTTTTAAAATAACTTGTACCTGTGAAAACGTTTTTGCCTGTTGCAGCTCATTACCTGTTTTCGCTTGATCTAATAGGCAATGAATATAATTAAAACTGTTAACAATATGTTCATGTACCGAAAAGTGGGAATTACTTAATATCACCTTAAAACAACGCGCGGCGGTTTCGTTATCACCTTCTAATAAGGCGATGTTAGCTAAAGCTCGTTGCCTAGATATGTTTTTTGGGGAGAGTTTAAGCGATTCCACTAATAGTTTTTTCGCATCGGCAAAGCGTTGCCTCTGCGCATAAATACTAGATAACCAGTTCAGTGCTTCGATGCGTGTTTCATTTAAATCACATAATGCATATAGCAGCTTTTCAGCACGACTGTAATCATTTAAATGGTAATAGGCGATCGCCTTACCCAGCCTAGCCCAAGAAAAATCTCTATGTTGCAGAATGACATCATAGAGATCCAAAGCTAATTGCGGATGTTGCAAATGTAGTAACACTTCCCCTTTCAAACGAGTAACCATTAGCGTATATTTATTGCTCTCTTTACTGGCTTTAGCGCATTCCGACAACGCTTTAGTGTAATCTTTATTCGCCAGAGCATCATAAATTCCCCCTAGAGCAATACGTTTCTCTAAGGCTCTGACTAAACGGGTTTCAAGGGTTTTATAGGAGAAGGGTTTTAATAGATAATCATCGGGCTGAAGTTCTACCAAACCATGCACAACTTGCTGCGTCATTTCAGCGCTAATTAAAATAAATACCGCATTCGTTTTTAGTAGAAAACGTAATTTTAACTCTTCAAATAACTGGTAACCATCCTTACCTTTTCCTAAGTTAAAATCGCATAAAATAAAATCAAATGCTTTCAACTCACACAACTCAAGCGCTCGGTCACCATTACTCGCAAGGGCAACATCGCGACAGCCAAACATTTGCAACATCCCTTTAACAGCATTTCGGATTGTATCGATGTCATCAACAACTAATACAGATTGTGTTGCAAAAAAATTACTGGGTAAGGCCATAATTCCCTAGCTATGTAATACATATCTACATAAGTATCTGATCTATCTTGTTGCTTAAAATAATAAATAGGTGCGTTGCATTCAATCGTAATAGTCGACTATGACTCAATCATATGCTTTGCTCTCTCATTTACTCACAAGCGATGACCACAATATTATCCAGATTGGTATAAGGTAAAAAGTAATAAAGCGATGAACTCCTTAGCTTTATCACACTTGCCTCGTGAGAGGCATATAACTGTTCACGGTATTAGATAATTAAAATAATTGGTATTAAACTTAAACATTCCACGTGTTGGTGAGTATGCTATGCACGCAACACGTGTATCTAAACAATACAGATAAAAAGGATTTAGAAAATAACTATTATAGTCTAAATAATGATTCTATTGACAAACCTTGTTGGGAAAGGACATCACGTAAACTTCTCAACGCTTCAACCTGAATTTGACGAACGCGCTCCCGTGTTAAGCCAATCTCTTTGCCAACATTCTCTAACGTTGCTGCTTCATAGCCAAGCAGTCCAAATCGTCTCGCTAGTACTTCTCGTTGTTTAGGATTTAGATCTTCTAACCACTCAACAATACGTATCTTCATGTCATCATCTTGTAGCTCATTTTCTGGTGAAGCTTCACTACGATCAGGGATGATATCTAATAGCTCTTTATCAGAATTATTACCAATGGGAATATCAACTGAACTAATTCGTTCATTGAGTTTTAATATATGGGCGACTTCCTTGGCTGATACTCCTAATTTTTCAGCAATATCTTCAGCAGTTGGTTCATGTGTTAAACTGTGGGCAATTTCACGTGCAGTGCGCAAATAAACATTCAATTTTTTTACGATATGGATGGGTAAACGTATGGTGCGAGTTTGATTCATTATGGCACGTTCGATAGTTTGCCTTATCCACCATGTTGCATAGGTGGAGAAACGGAATCCCTTTTCAGGGTCAAATTTTTCAACAGCACGAATTAAACCTAAATTTCCTTCTTCGACTAAATCTAACAGAGACAAGCCCCTGTTGTTATAACGACGGGATATTTTGACCACAAGACGTAAATTACTTTCAATCATTCGCTTACGTGCAACTTCATCACCACGGAGTGAGCGGCGCGCATAATAAATCTCTTCTGCAGCAGTTAATAATGGAGAAAAGCCGATTTCACCAAGGTATAGCTGCGTCGCATCCATTACCTTAAACTGATTATCAACGGTTAATTCTTCAACCTCAGTGTCATCATCAATCAAGTCACTATCATCATCTACTTCGATTATAATATCATCAGCTACTTGCATATTTCACTACCCCTTAATCGATACTTACACTTAACCCATCATTTACTTTTTTTTGATATATATTGAAAAGGCTAACCCTTCATTATTTTTTTATTTAGTTGTTGTTTGCAATTTCGCCTTTGCTATCACTCCCATTGATAGCACCTCTGCTATTCGCTAATAAGGAATAGCTAACAATAAAATCACTCCTTTGAACAACAGTAAAGCAATATCAATTAATTATGTGACCAACAATCCACATTAACGCTTTGGCAAATAACGCTGAGGATCGACAGCCTTACCCCGATAACGGATTTCAAAATGCAGATGAACAGTTTCTGTTCCACTATCCCCCATTGTCGCTATCACCTGCCCAGCCGTCACCTGCTCATTTTCGTTGACCAAGAGTTTTTCATTATGGGCATAGGCACTTAAATAATCGTTATTATGCTTGATAATGATAAGGTTACCGTAACCACGTAACGCGCTACCCGCATAAACAACCAAGCCAGGGGAAGCTACATAAACTGGCGCTCCGCGTTGATTCGATATACTGATACCTTTCATCCCTGCCTGGGAGGAAGAAAATGTTTTACTAAGCTTCCCAGCTGCAGGCCAACGCCAATTGCTTATTTTACCCCCACCTTTGTCATTCACGTTAATTTGACTTGCCTTGGGCTTATTACTGTGCTTATGGTATTCCTTTGCGTTACTTGCAACAACCTTTTCTTTCTTATTTTGTACACGAATCTCACTTACACAACTACTTTTTATTTTCTTTGCTGTAGAGGAAGTTTTTTTCACTGTAGTGACAGTCCCGCTATGGCTCTTTTTAGCTAATGAGGGACGCAGCTTTAAGTTTCTTCCTTGATAAATAGTATAGGGAGCTTTAAGGTTGTTATATTTAGCTATATTATTGACATCCACCCCAGTTTTCCAAGCAATACTGTAAAGTGTATCCCCTGCTTCAACTTTATAATGTGTTGCGTTTTCATAATCACTTGGCTTGTTGACCTGTTTAACCGTTGCGACAGATTCCTTATTTAAGCTCAGGTCAGAGACAGGCGCACGGTGCCCGGATGATGAACACCCAGATATCAACAACAAAAAAGCTAAAACAGGAAACAGCATTGGCATATCAGCTCTTAAGCAAAAAATATAACAACATGGCGAGCACAATTGTTATCCAGCTTAATATATCGATGTACTTACTCAATTTTGCTTCCATTTTTTCTCCACCTAACACCATCAAACCCGCGACAAGAAAGAAACGCAAACCTCGCCCAACTAATGCAGTTAATACAAAAGGAATAAAAGCCATACTCATGACACCCGCTGTAATAGTAAAAACTTTAAAGGGGATGGGTGTAAAACTGGCGATAAAAACAATCATAACCCCCCAGTATGAAAACCACTCCTGTGCCGTTTGCATCTTGCTTTGATACTGCATAAACTCGATAAATGGCAATACAACGGGCTCATATAAAGCATGACCAATATAATAACCCAATGCCCCACCAAGCACAGAAAATAAGGTCGCCCCAAGTGCATAACGCCACGCTAATTTAGGCTTAGCCAACGCCATCGGTGCCAGCATAATATCAACGGGTATTGGCCAAAAAATAGACTCGACAAACGCTGTCAAATATAAATAATATGGCGCATATTTATGTTTAGACCATGTCATAACCTTGCTATACAGTGGTGAAAATATTTTCATTTTTTCTCTTTTCAAGTAAATTTAAAATTGTTAAGTTGATGATATTAATAGGAACAAATAGCTCACCTAATTTAATGACTATTCACTCAGATAACAAATTATTCACGTATTAACTCTCGTAATACACTCGTTGCATAACAACCCGAGGGTAAATAAAAATCGATTTTGACACTCGTATCATTAAGCCAAGTCGATGATAATTCTTCAGGTATTAGTAACAACGGTCGCCGTTCCTGTTTTAAACCATTTTTAGCTAATCCGGCCTGTATCGCTTGATAATTCAATAATTTTTTTAATTCATAGGTTTGCGCATCTTCCTGAGAGGTTAAGTCACCGGCCCCCCACAACGGGGCGGTCAAACAGACCTCGCGATCCAGTAAACGTTGCAAGGTACTTGGCTGAAGATCTAATAATGGAAAAAAAGATCGATTAGCGACAAATTGAACACAATCGCCCAATAAAGGCTGATTATATAAACCATCCTTAATACGTTCAGAAACAACATGATTGAACAGATAGCTACGTGCGGCACTCAAATAGATACCACGCTTAAAGCGGTCTTTTATTTTTCGACCTAAAAACATCTGCATAGCGGCATTGATATTATGTCCCGCATAACCAAAACGTTGCTTACCAAAATAGTTCGGTACGCCGTTTTTAACGTTGAGTAATGCGCTATCTAAGGCTTCTTTATCACTTATTTCACGTAAAATAATCGTAAAGTAATTTCCAGCTAGTGCGCCCGTTCTTATTTTTTTATTGTGGCGAAGCACCTTGAGTATGGTCACCCCGGGTAATTCGAACTGCGAAAAATCGGGGCTTAATTTTCCGGGGATATGTAATGAAAACCACTGTTTAGTGACACCTTGGCGATCTTTTAAACCGGCATAACTCACATCACGCGCAGGAATTGCTGCAAACTTTGCAAGTTGCTTAGCAACATATTCTGTATTTTCTCCCGTTTTTTCAATCCACAAACAGACATGTTCACCTTCGCCAGTTAATTCAAAACCCAGTTTTTCTTCTACATAAAAATCACTGCAAGATGCTTTGAAAATACCTGAACTTTTTGGTAACCCGTATAAATAGCTAAAATTTAAACTAAATTGTGGAACTTCTATTTCACTCATTTTGACTCTTCATTGGTTATTTTACTCACTAATACAACAGCATGAGAAGCGATGCCTTCCTTTCTGCCAATCGTACCCAGTTTTTCTGTGGTGGTCGCTTTAACATTAATATTGCAAATTTGAGTTTCTAATAAAGCCGCTATTTGTTCTCGCATTGCGTAAATATGGGGAGCCATTTTAGGCATTTCGGCAATAATAGTAAGATCTACATTGCCAATTTTGTAACCATTAGCTTTAACTTCAGAGAAAACCCTTTGTAATAATTTACGACTATCAATACCTGCATAGGCAGGATCATTATCGGGAAAATGATGGCCAATATCGCCCAGCGCTAAAGCCCCCAAAAGCGCATCGCACAGTGCATGCAATGCTACATCTCCATCTGAATGAGCGAGTAGACCACTATGATAAGGTATTTGCACACCAGCTATGGTTATTGGCCCTTCACCGCCAAATTTATGCACATCAATACCATGGCCAATACGAATCATGATAGCTCCTTTTATTAATTACTGTGTAAGGTATAACTCGGCTAGTTTTAAATCTTCTTGCCGAGTAACTTTGATATTATCGCCACGCCCCTCGACGATGCCAACGGGTATTCCCGCCAACTCTAATGCAGAAGCTTCGTCGGTGATTTTGTCAAGATTATCCGCGGCTTTAATGGCTGCAATTAATAATCGATTATTAAACATCTGCGGGGTTAGCGCGTGCCAGAGATGGGTGCGTTCAACGGTCTTAATGATATTTCCCTGTGCATCGGTGCGTTTCATTGTATCGCGCACAGATGTTGCCAAAATAGCACCTTGCTGAGAACAACAAACATGGTCGATCAAGCTATCAATATCTCCTCGAGTAATACACGGCCGAGCAGCATCATGCACTAAGACATAGGCATCTTGGTCAATTAGCTGTAATGCTGAAAGCACCGAGTCAACGCGTTCAGCTCCCCCTTCTACTAATTGTATTTTACAGTGAGTAGCAATAGGCAAATTGACAAACCATGTATCGTTTTTTGCTATAGAGACGACAACTTGATGAATATCGGGATGATCAAGAAAAGGTTGTATACTGTGTTCAACAATCGTTTTACCTAATAAAGTTAAATACTGCTTAGGAATAGCGGCACCAACACGCTTACCAATACCAGCGGCTGCGATAACCGCAACTAAATTAGTTTTATGCATTTTTTTCTCGATATTGATGACATTCATTAATCTTCTTTAGGAACAATGCGGAAAAACGTTTCCCCCTCTTTAACTAATCCTAATTCATTGCGAGCACGCTCTTCAATGGCCTGATGACCCTGCTTTAAATCTTCAATTTCCGAGAACATCATTTGATTACGTTGCATTAACTGCTCCGTATCAGCCTTGATTAAAGCCACTTCTTTTTCCAACCTGTAGTTATCTTGCAACCCATTCTTGCAAAACCATAAGTGATACTGCTGTAGTGCGAATAAACAAATAAGTAGCAATACAAATAATTTCATGAACTCAAGGACTCCAATAATGCCTACCTCTACCTACAAAGATCTATTCTCACATATATAGCCATGGTACTTCAATATGCAAAGTCAGCAAGAAAAAGCGTATCAATATGCGAATTACAAAGTAAAAGTCTAGTATCCTACATCGAGATTTTATCACAAAGCAGAGGGAGAGCTCTTTGCTTGCTCTGCGGGAGCCTGCAACAGACAACGTATCTTGAGGTAACATGGAAATATCTGAACAGATAAGTTGTATCGCTTTAGCAATAGGACTGCAATATATTGCACCATCTAGCTATTAATTCTTGTTTTTGTGACATTTAATAAACATTAAATATAAAAGTGTACTAAAGTAGTGCCATTGTTAACTCCCCATCTCCCAACTCAGTTTATTTTTTGTTGTGTGTCGCTCAAAGTTTCGCAAAAGTTCCGCAAAGATTTTATTATATTAATAAAAGTGTGACGAACGTCGTAGCCATAAGGAAACTTCCACACATATAATGCGCTCAAGTTAATTGGAACTTCAATTACCATTTTAATTGTTATCCCAGCTAACTCACTCTAAAGAATTAGAGTGATGGATATTTAAATATAATAAATAATGGAATCAAAGGAATAATTATGAAAATCAAAACTCTTTCGGCTGCGGTAGCAGTTGCATTGTTGTCAGCTAGCGCATCAGCGGTAGATTTCAACGGTTATATGCGTGCAGGTATCGGCCAAAATACAGATGGCGGCAATCAAGTTTGTGCTCAAGCAAACGGTGCTCCAACTAAATACCGTCTTGGTAACGAATGTGAATCTTACTTAGAACTTGGTCTAGGACAAGATTTATATGAAAAAGATGGTAAAAAATTCCGTCTAAACACTATGGTTGCGATTAAAGCAGGTAATGGTGCAGATTGGCAGGATACTCGTGACGGTGGTCATGGTGATGAGATCTTAGCAGATGATTCAAATCCTTGGGGTAATGCTGCATTTGCATTCCGTCAAGCAAATGTTGAATATACTAACGAAGCTGGTACTAAAGTTTGGGCTGGTAAAAAATACTACCAACGTCATGATATCCACTGGTTAGACTTCTACTACTGGAATACATCTGGTTACGGGGGCGGTGTTGAAAACTTCAAAATTAACGATCAATTAGGCACACTATCTGCTGCATGGTTACGTGTAGTGACTAACGATGGCGGCCCATCTGGTAACGAAGACAAAGTTAACCAATACAACACAAACAATATCGACCTACGTTGGGCTGGTATTCAAATGTGGAAAGATGCTTCATTAGAATTAGGTGCAAACATTTCGTTCCTACAATTACTGATGAGCAAGATAAAGCTGGTCTGAATGATGACACTGGTACATTATTGACTGCTGAATATACCCAAGGTGGTATTTTAGGTGGCTTTAACAAATTCACTGTTCAATATGCAGATGGCGCTTCAGCTCATGAACTAATGAGCAACCACTCAGGCTCTTACTTCGGCGCTTGGATGGATAAAGATTCTAGCGGTTACCGTATTATCGACTGGGGTGTGATCCAACTTAGTGACAAAATTGAAATGGGCTACAACGCGATTTACGCACAAGTAGACTACAAAGGCGACAACGACCATAAATGGACTTCTGTAGGTATCCGTCCAGTGTACAAATGGTCTGATACAATGAAATCAATCATCGAAATTGGTTACGACAGTACTGACAACCCAGACTGGGGTCAAAAAGAAGATCTAACTAAAGTTACTTTTGCTCAAGCTTTAACTGCGGGTAGCAGCTTCTGGGCTCGTCCAGAACTTCGTGCCTATGTAACTTATGCTAAATCTGATGATGACAACAAATTCCGTGAAGGCAGAGACAAAAACATTAGTGTTGGTCTTCAAGCTGAAGCTTGGTGGTAATCCACACTGTTTACAGGCTTGAATTATAAGCCTGTGATTTCAATTAAACCCTTATCAGGCAACTGTTAAGGGTTTTTTTCTGTCTTGTAAAGCTGCAACTCGCTTATGCACCAGACTTCTTAGACTTCCAAAATAACAGTTTGCTTTCTAATTGTGGAAAAAAAGGATGGATGAATAACTTATAGCTGGTGATCCCCCCTACTATCGCTTTGATAACAACCATTTGCTCAATACCTAAAAGATAATAAGCAAAACCACCAACAAAAGCAGAGGTCAGCATAAACAGTTGAAAAATGCGTAATCTTTTAACGCTTAATGCAATGAGTATTAGTGCAAAATCAACCCAAGTCAGCAGTAAGCCCAATGATGGATTAGCCAAATAATCGTTAATAGCAAAGTGGGTGAAATAGCCGATGCCAAGTATCATTAGGGCCAATAAAATGTAGGTCACTTTTTTAGGTGTATTAGTGAAATCACAAATATAGCGATAGAAGGTAACACTTCCAACGACCAAATTCAGTAATACCTTGGGCATGACACCAATCATGAATCCCCATACCACATCGTTAGCAACTGACAAAAAAGACGCCAACCGCATATTTTTCATGCCATTAAATAACAACAATAAAATATAAAAAGCAACACTTGTCCAACCGAGTACTTCGACAATGATATTCATATACATTTCCATGAAAAAAAACCAAAAAAAATCCCCGCCGTAGCGGGGATTACTATGAAATTAATCAAGCGCAGTAATTAGTAATTACTGACCTTTAACTTCTTTAAGACCGTTGAAAGGTGCTTTTGCGCCTAACTCTTCTTCGATACGGATTAGTTGGTTGTATTTAGCAACACGGTCACTACGGCTCATTGAACCAGTTTTGATTTGACCTGCTGCAGTACCAACGGCTAGATCAGCAATTGTTGCATCTTCAGTTTCACCAGAACGGTGAGAGATAACAGCTGTATAACCTGCATCTTTAGCCATTTTGATTGCTGCTAACGTTTCAGTTAAAGAACCAATTTGGTTAAATTTAATCAGGATTGAGTTAGCAATACCATTGTCGATACCACGCTTAAGGATCTTAGTATTTGTTACGAATAGATCGTCACCAACTAATTGAATTTTATCACCCATTAGTTTAGTTTGGTGCGCGAAACCATCCCAATCAGACTCGTCAAGACCGTCTTCGATAGATACGATTGGGTATTGGTTAGCAAGATCTTGTAGGTAGAAGTTAAATTCTTCAGAAGTAAAGATTTTACCTTCGCCTTTCATGTTGTAGTTACCCGCTTCTTTGTCGTAGAACTCAGATGCAGCACAGTCCATCGCTAATGTAACGTCTTTACCTAGTACGTAACCAGCAGCTTCAACAGCTTCTTTGATTGCAGCTAGTGCAGCAGCATTAGACTCAAGGTTAGGAGCAAAACCACCTTCATCACCAACAGCAGTGCTTAGGCCTTTAGCTTTTAATACTTTAGCTAGGTTATGGAATATTTCAGCACCGATACGTAGTGCTTCTTTAAGTGTTGGAGCGCCAACTGGTTGAATCATGAATTCTTGGATATCAACGTTGTTATCAGCGTGCTCACCACCATTGATGATGTTCATCATTGGAAGAGGCATAGAGTAAACACCAGAAGTACCGTTTAAGTCAGCAATGTGAGCATATAAAGGAACTTTCTTAGAAATTGCAGCTGCTTTAGCATTTGCAAGAGAAACAGCTAGGATTGCATTCGCGCCAAAGTTAGCTTTGTTTTCAGTACCATCTAAATCGATCATGATTTGATCTAGTTCAGCTTGTGCAAGTGCATCTTTACCTACTAATGCATCTGCGATTGGACCGTTAACAGCAGCAACTGCTTTAAGTACACCTTTACCTAGAAAACGTGCTTTATCACCGTCACGTAATTCTAACGCTTCACGAGAACCAGTTGATGCGCCTGAAGGAGCTGCAGCACGACCCATAGAGCCGTCAGCTAGATAAACATCAGCTTCAATAGTTGGGTTACCACGTGAATCAATGATTTCGCGAGCAAGTACTTTTACGATAGTAGACATAATTGTTCCTTTAGATTGTATTAAAAAATAATATTAAAAATTTATTTATGTGACCTAGCAACACGTTATGCTGCGAATTTAAACAAAACAAAGTGATCTGGTCAACAAAAACTATTTAAATCGACCCTGTTGATGATCTATCGCAGCTTTTATGAATCCTTTGAACAAAGGATGCCCATCTCGAGGTGTAGAAGTGAACTCGGGGTGGAACTGCGCAGCAACAAACCAAGGGTGATTAGGGTTTTCAATAATCTCAACTAACTTTTTATCTTCCGATAGCCCAGTTATTGCTAATCCAGCCTTTTCTATAATAGGCAAAAGATTATTATTTACTTCATAACGGTGACGATGACGCTCGAATATCTCTAAATTAGCGTACATTGCAGCAACCTTAGACCCTTCTTTGAGGTGACATAGTTGCGCACCAACGCGCATTGTACCACCTAAATCAGAATTTTCTGAACGCTGTTCAATTTCACCTGTTTTATCTATCCATTCTGTTATTAAGCCAACAACGGGTTGCTCAGTATCGGCTTTAAATTCGGTGGAGTGTGCATTTTTAAGGCCAGCAACATTTCGAGCAAACTCAATTAACGCAACTTGCATACCTAAACAAATACCAAGGTAAGGTATTTTGTTTTCACGCGCATATTTTGCCGCCAATATTTTACCTTCAATGCCACGCTCTCCAAATCCACCCGGTACGAGTATTGCGTCAACACCTTCTAAAATAGAGATTCCACGAACTTCAACATCCTGTGAATCGATATATTTAATTTTAACTGAAGCCGCATTTTTTAAACCACCATGTTTTAATGCTTCATTCACCGATTTATATGCATCAGGTAACTCGGTATATTTACCGACCATACCAATCACAACTTCATGGGAGGTATTCGCTTCTTCAGAAACAACTTGCTCCCATTCACTTAGGTCAGCTTCTGGGCACGCTAAACCAAATCGTTCAATACAAATTTGATCTAATCCCTGCGACTTAAGCAATGCGGGAATTTTGTAAATTGAATCAACATCACGCAGGGAAATAACCGACTTCTCTTGAACATTACAAAATAACGCTATTTTAGCGCGTTCATTAACTGGAATGCTCACTTCAGAGCGACAAACTAAAATATCAGGCTGAATACCTAAACTACGTAACTCTTTTACAGAGTGTTGTGTCGGTTTAGTTTTGACTTCGCCAGCGGTTTTTAAATAAGGCAATAGCGTTAGATGCATATACATGGCGTTAGCTTGACCGACTCTTAACCCCAATTGGCGAATGGCTTCTAAAAAGGGTTGCGATTCAATATCGCCAACGGTACCACCTAACTCAACAATAGTGACATCATGCCCTTCACCACCAGCAATAATGCGATCTTGAATCTCATTGGTAATATGTGGGATAACCTGAATAGTTGCCCCCAAATAATCGCCTCGACGCTCCTTTGCCAACACCTCAGAATAAACTCTGCCCGTTGTAAAGTTATTACGCTTAGTCATTTTAGTGCGAATAAAACGTTCGTAATGACCTAAATCCAGATCCGTCTCAGCGCCATCATCCGTGACAAATACTTCACCATGTTGAATAGGGCTCATTGTGCCTGGATCAACATTAATATAGGGATCAAGTTTCATAATCGTGACATCTAAACCACGCGCTTCGAGAATAGCGGCTAAAGAGCCTGCGGCAATGCCTTTACCTAGCGATGAAACCACACCACCAGTTACGAAAATATATTTTGTCGTCATAGTAACCCTGAGATATTAGGAATTAAAAAAGAAATTTTATTTACTCATTAAAAGAGATAAAGATACAAACACAAAAAAACACCAACTTAAAGATAATTGCTGGTTTTCGCTACTGGCATCAATTTACTGTAATTATAAATGAGAATTTAGGACATTTAGATGGGAATACAGTATAGCAAGCGCGCTTATTTTCGACAATCTTTTATAACAGATTCACTGAAAATAGAATAATTAACGGTAAACCGCACCAATATTGTAGCTGGAGGGGAAATAGCATCAACGAAGCGCTAGAATCGCGCTATATCATGAAAAATCAACATCTTGAAATTGATAAAACAACGCAATAAAAAACATCTTATTATACAATATCAATATTATAGAAAGTGGCTATATGGTTATTTTTTTAACTTGCTCCCAAATAGCATCTAATTCTTCTAAGGAACATTCCTGCATCCGCTTCCCCTGAGCCATCACTTCTATTTCAACCAAGCGAAAACGCTTTTCAAATTTACTGTTAGCTTGTCTCAACACCTGCTCAGGGTTGCATTTTAGATGCCGCACTAAGTTGACATTAGCAAATAATAGATCGCCAAGCTCATCTTCTATACGTAACTGTTTTTGTTGCTCACTTAAATCTTTGCGCTGAACTTCCACCAATACTTCATCAAGCTCTTCTTTAATTTTATCAACAACCGGAGCTAAATCATGCCAATCAAAACCGACATGAGCACAACGTTTTTGAATTTTATAGCTGCGGTTTAATGCTGGCAACGCCATTGGAATATTATCTAAAACACTTTTTGGTTTATTCTCTAAGCTTGCTTTTTTCGCTCGCTCCTTCTCCTTTTCTCTCTCCCAATTGGCATGAATTTCCGCTTCATTTGCAAATTCCGCAGCACTAAAAACATGGGGATGACGACGCACCAATTTTTCGTTTAAGGTTGAGATAATCTCATCAAAGTCAAACAGACCTTGTTCTTTTGCGAGTTGTGCGTAAAAAACAACTTGAAAAAGTAAATCTCCCAACTCCCCTTTCAACTCATTGAAATCTTTCTGCTCGATGGCATCCGCTACCTCATAGGCCTCTTCAATAGTATGAGGCACAATCGATGTAAATGTTTGTTTGGCATCCCAGGGGCAGCCTGTTTCAGGATCGCGCAATTGTTGCATGATCTTTAACAGGGATGATAAATTTGAAGAAGCCATGACTATTCCTTATGTTTTACACCCCATCAAGGCGTTTTTATTTGCTGCGCTAACTGCGCTATTTTTTTACACATGCCAGTCAGTAACAATTTATGCCACGGAGCAAAAAAGTACCAATAGACTAAACCCCAAATCCCAGCAGGATGCCAGTATAATGCAATTTTAAGAATGCTACGATCTGCGCGATCGGGATCAATTGTTATTTGCATTCCACCGCCACCGGGGGCCTTCATACCAAAACGCATCACTAAACAACGCCTTTCTTCGACGCTGAGTATTGTCCATGAATCTATTCGATCCCCCACTTTTAGCTGCGAGCTATCGGTTCGACCATGATGACGCCCATCACCACCGCACAGGTAATCAATCCACTCTCGTAATGCCCAAAGGCTATTAAAATAAAAATAGCGATGTTCACCACCGAGTAAATTGATAACCTGCCAAATTTGCTCAGGGCTAGCTTGAATGGTGATACTATTTTTTGCACTTTTAGCATAAAAACCATGTAGCGATGAAAAATTACGAAAGGCAGGAACACCATCTTCCCAACGCTCTGGATAGGATAATATCTGTTCTTGTTTGAAAACATCATCAATGGCTTGCTCAACGCTAATTAATGACTGCGGTATGAGTTTACGTAATGACTCAGGGCGGGCCTGAAGTTGCTCTGCTAACCGGCAATTAGTGACTTTGCTAAATTTTGCGGCACCGACGTTACCACCCCTAACACCGTACACGCTACCCGTATTGGCAGACCGGGAATGGCAATTATCTTTATATTTTTATTAAATTTTTTAGCGATTTTAAGCATCAACTGTCGGTAACTCAACCATTGCGGTCCTGCTGCGTCAAGTATCATCCCTGCGGTTTCCGGCATGTCAGCTAATTTAACCAAATAATGAAGCACGTTGACCAACGCGATGGGAGGCGCTTGTGTCTCTATGGCGTTAGGAACCAAGGCGAAAGGCATATGACCAACCATATCACGCATCACTTCAAAGGCGGCAGAGCCCGGTGCAATAATAATCCCTGCGCGCAACTCTGTTACAGCAATACCACTAGATGATAATGCCTCGCCAGTGGCAATGCGCGCAAGCATATGGTCAGATTTAGGCCGAGCTGAAACTAAACTGCCTAAATAGATAATACGGTTAACCCCTGCACTAGCTGCTGCATGGGCAAGGTTTCTAGCCGCAATAACTTCCTTACTTGTATGCGTCTGCCCATCACTCATTGCGTGCATTAAATAATAGATTAATTCAACCCCATCTAAAGCTGGCGGTATTGAATCATAATAAAGCAAATTGAGCGTGAAGCGACGACAAACCGAATCAGGCCAAGGTGCAATTTTACTGGCATAGCGCGAAGATATTGCTACTTGATGTCCCGCGGCTAATAACTCAGGTACTAATTTTCTCCCCACCGTTCCTAGCGCACCTATCACTAATATTTTCATCTAACGACTCCCGCTTTTAAAAGCATGCTGCAATAAATAAGCTTACGCTAACATCTGCAATATCTTTTTTAATGCGCTAATAAAATGTTCAGCTTCCCGTAAGGTATTATACATTGAAAAAGAAACTCTCACGCTGCCATTGCAATTTAATATTGCCATTAATGGCATGGCACAATGAGAACCACTGCGCACCGCAATACCTTGAGCATCTAATAACATGGCGATATCAGCGGGGTGTTCACCCTGCACCGTAAAGCTCAATGCTCCTGATTTTTGCTCACCTTGGGCAAAAACGGTGATACCTTTTATTTTCACCAATTCATTTTCTGTAAACACAAGCAAAGCCTGTTCGTGGGCTTTTAATTGTTGCCTATCATACTGTTGTATAAAATCAATCGCAGCACCTAAACCGATAACCCCTGCAATATTGGGCGTGCCCGCTTCAAACTTGAAGGGCAGATCATTATAAATGGTTTGCGTAAAAGTAACGCTTTTAATCATCTCTCCACCGCCCTGCCACGGTGGCAAACTTTCTAATAAATGCAGCTTGCCATACACTACACCGACGCCCGTTGGAGCAAATAGCTTATGCCCAGAAAAAACATAAAAATCACAATTTATATCTTGTACATCAACCACTTCATGCGCAACCGCTTGCGCGCCATCAATAATAACTTGCGCAGCAACTTGGTGGGCTAAAAAGGTGATCTCTTTAACGGGGTTAATTACACCTAATGCATTAGAAATATGGCTAACAGAGACAAGTTTAGTCTTATCATTTAGTAATGACTTATAGGCATCCATATCTAAACAATGCTGTTTATCAAGGGGGATCACTTTTAGGACAACGCCAATTGACTCAACCAACATTTGCCATGGAACAATATTCGCGTGATGTTCAAGCTCACTGATAATTATTTCATCACCTGCTCGTAACCCTTTGGCTAACGTATTAGCTAATAAGTTAAGCCCCTCGGTCGTCCCCTTCGTCCAAATGATTTCTTTGCTATTTTGAGCATTAATGAAGGTCGCTACTTTTTCGCGTACCGCTTCAAAGCGCATCGTTGCGCGGTTACTCAGTTGGTGACTAGCACGGTGAACGTTGGCATTATCATTAGCATAATAGGAGGTGATTGCATCAATAACGGCCTGCGGTTTTTGGGTCGTAGCGGCATTATCGAGATAGATCAAAGGGTGATCATTAATGGTTTGCTGTAGGGCAGGAAACTGCAAACGCAATTGTTCAATAGAAAATGTAGATTCAACCAAGGTAAACACTCACTTACAATCTAAGAAGGCTATCAGCAGTTAGAAATCACAACCGATAGCCAACAACAGCCTTTAGCCATTTCGCCCTTCAACCATTAGACGTTTCATTTCACTCACTGCGTTAGCAAAGCCATCAACTAGCGCACGAGCAACAATCGCATGACCAATATTCAGTTCGATGATTTCTGGCAATGCCGCAATAGGTTTCACATTATGATAGTTTAAACCATGCCCTGCATTCACTTTTAAACCAACTTGGTGTGCGTAGGTAGCCGCTTTAGCAACACGCTCTAATTCCGATTCTTGAATCGCTTCGCTGGTTGCATCGGCATATTGACCCGTATGTAATTCGATATAGGCAGCGCCCGTTTTAAACGCTGCATCTATCTGCGCATTTTCAGGGTCAATAAACAAAGAGACCTGAATACCAGCCGCATTTAAACGGGCGACGGCACTGGCGATATTAGTAAAAGAGCCAATCACATCTAACCCCCCTTCAGTGGTTAACTCTTCACGTTTTTCTGGTACTAAACAGACAAAGGCTGGTTTGGTTTTAATGGCAATATCAACCATTTCATCGGTTACCGCCATCTCTAAATTCATTCGTGTTTGTAATGTCTGTGCTAACACTTCAACATCACGGTCGATAATATGGCGGCGATCTTCACGTAAATGGATCGTGATACCATCGGCACCCGCACATTCGGCTACAGCAGCTAAATGGGCAGGCTCTGGATAGCAAGTCCCACGCGCGTTGCGCAATGTGGCGATATGATCAATGTTTACACCTAATAAAATCTTACTCATTGCTACGTTGTCCTTTTATTTCGCCGCAAATAAACTGCGGCTATGTAATGGTTTGCCACCCAATAGGTGGGCTAATGCTTGACGACAAAAACGTTTTGCCGTGTGTAAAATAGTCGGGCTAGAAAAATCTCGATTAGCCAATGCGAGTATCTCTTCACCTTTATAGACTTGATCTTTTTTATGAATCGCTTGTTTAGCGAAAAAACCTGCCTGTTGCTGATATTGATATTCATAACCCGCTTCGATTAATTCACCACTGTAAATATCTTCATGAAAATTAACACCATAACCTAAATTTTCTAATAGGCTAAATTCAAAACGACGTAATGTAATTTGTGGGTTACCTGCCGCAGCGATTTCTAGCAATGTCTGCTGATAAGCTGTAAATAAACCATCACAGGAAGTTTCAGCCTCTAGAAGGCGGTATAATAATTCATTAATATACATTGCTAAATAGAGGCGATCACCACTTAATGGCACGACCTGAGTAATGGCCTCAATGGACTTAACCGTTTTTAAACTGCCACGTCCAAAATAACTCACTTGTAGCAGGGTAAAAGGTTGCGCCATACCGCGTTTCATACGCGAACTACTACGCGCCCCCTTATACACTAAACTCACTTTCCCTACATCTTGGCAGAACAGATCAATTAATTGACTGGTTTCACCGTAGGGGCGTCGATGTAGAATAAAAGCTTGATGAGACTCAATTGACATAGTAAATGCTTACTTACTGTAATCATCACCATAGCCAAGGCTGTGTAACGCACGCATGTCATCAGCCCAGCCAGATTTAACTTTCACCCAAACTTCTAAAAAGACTTTCGCATCAAAAAGTTCTTCCATATCAAGGCGAGATTGTTTACTAATCTCTTTAATTTTGTCACCTTTATTGCCGATAACCATCCGTTTTTGACCGTCTCGCTCAACTAAAATCAATGCATTAATATGCAACACACCATTTGCTTGCTGTTTAAATTGCTCAATTTCAACGGTGACTGAATAGGGAAGCTCATCACCTAGAAAACGCATTAGCTTCTCACGGACTATTTCTGACGCCATAAAGCGTGACGAACGATCAGTGATATAATCTTCAGGAAAATAGTGCTCAGATTCAGGCAAAGCCTGTTGCGCCCATTGACGGATTTTTTCCACATTATCGCCTTTTTTAGCAGACATTGGCAGAATGTGAGCAAAATTATAACGTTTAGCTAATGTTTCTAAGTGCGGTAATAAAAGCTCTTTATCTTCAACATTATCAATTTTGTTAACGGCTAACACTACCGGGCATTTTAAGTACTGTAATTTACTCAGTACCATTTCATCATCTTCGTTCCAGTGTGTCCCTTCAACGACAAAAATCACCATTTCAACATCATTAATTGAGCTCGCTGCAGAGCGATTCATCAAACGATTAATCGCACGTTTTTCTTCTACATGTAGCCCCGGAGTATCGACAAAAATAGTTTGATACTCGCCGACGGTATCTATACCTAAAATGCGATGACGAGTCGTTTGCGCTTTGCGTGAAGTGATACTCACTTTTTGACCTAATAAGGCATTAATCAATGTTGATTTACCCACATTTGGACGACCAACAATTGCCACTAATCCACATTTTGTACTCATTTATTGTGCTCCCAGTAAAAATGCTAACATTTTTTCGGCGGCCACTTGCTCCGCTTTGCGTCGACTTGTCCCCTGCCCCATCACCGAGGGTAAACCTTCAATAGTGCAGCTCATTGTAAAACGCTGGTTATGCGCTTCACCTTTGATTTCAATCACTTCATAGACGGGTAGTGCTTTTTTACGTGACTGCAAACGTTCCTGTAAACGCGTTTTCGGATCTTTTTGGCTAATTCCCGGTTTAATCGTCTTTAAACGACTATCAAACCAGCCTAAAATCAAACCCTTAACAGTATCAATATCCGAGTCAAGGAAAGCCGCACCAATAATCGCTTCAACGCTATCAGCGATAATGGAGTCGCGGCGAAAACCACCACTTTTCAACTCTCCCGGCCCTAAAATCAAGCAATCACTTAGAACAAATTCACGCCCTATTTCAGCTAACATTTTTCCGCACACTAAGGTCGCACGCATGCGACTTAAATCACCTTCATCCACATTAGGAAAACGGGTGTAAAGATCCGTCGAAATTGCAAAACTTAAGATTGAATCCCCTAAAAACTCCAATCGTTCGTTATGATTTCCCAAGGCACTGCGATGAGTGAGCGCTTGTTTGAGTAAATTAAAATCTTTAAAGGTATAACCGATGCGTCTTTCTAAACGTTTTAATTCGTCATTCTTAATACTCATTACTTAACACCACCGATACGATCAAATCGAATACCACTGGGTACCCAAGTAGGAAGAAAATCATCGCGGTGACGGTAGAACTCAAAACTTACCCAAATTGCAACGGCTTTACCCACTAAATTCTGCTCCGGAACAAATCCCCAATAACGGCTATCTTTACTGTTATCTCGGTTATCCCCCATGACAAAGTAATTACCTTCAGGCACAATCCATTCATAGGCGTAGGTATCTGCTTGCTGATAATAATAAGCGACATGGTCGCTACGCAGCGGATTGATTAATACTTTATGGGCCACTTCACCTAATATTTCGCTATAAACTTGCATCATACTCTCTTCATCGGCAAAATCTTGCTCACCGATATACTGCGTATCAACGGCTTTATAGTTACCACATTTTTCTTTTTCACATGCAGGAACAAGATAAAGGCGCTTATCTTTATAAACAATTTTATCCCCCGGTAAACCAACAACACGCTTGATGTAATCAACACGAATATCTTCTGGGTATTTAAATACCGCGATATCACCGCGTTTAGGCTCGCCAACTGGGATCAGTGTATTTTGCCAAACAGGCTCTTTGACACCATAGGAAAATTTTTCAACTAAAATAAAATCACCAACTAATAGGGTGGGCATCATTGAACCCGATGGAATTTGAAAAGGCTCATATAAAAAAGAGCGCAAGACAAAAACAATCGCAATGACGGGAAACAGTGATCGCGCATTTTCGATGATCACATTTTCAGGATAGATACCTGCCAATGTTTGTTCATCTAATACCCCTTCCACTTTATCCTGTGCTGCTTGTCTAGCAGCAACTCGTTTAGGCCCCCATATAAATTTATCAAGCAGCCAGACAATACCGGTAACAAAGGTTAATATAACCAAAATAAGTGCAAACGTATTTGCCATTTTCATTCCTATTATTTAGATTTTCTTTTATTCAATCAGATTATTTAAGCTGACATGTAGGCACATATCCGTTTAACTAATATGACTACCAATTATGCGTAAACAACTTGAATACGCAGATTTTTGACCTGTTTATATAAAGCGAAAAATGCGCTGTTTAAAAAAACAGCGCATTTTTGCCATTTACTCTATGGGTTGGGACAGCTATTTATCTTTGCCAATATGCAACACCGCAAGGAATGCTTCCTGAGGAATATCAACATTACCGACAGACTTCATTCGCTTTTTACCCTCTTTTTGTTTCTTCAATAGTTTTTTCTTACGGCTAATATCGCCGCCATAACATTTTGCAAGTACATTTTTAGTAAGCTGTTTTACCGTGGAACGGGCAATAATTTTCCCGCCTATCGCCGCTTGTATTGCAATATTAAACATTTGGCGAGGAATAAGCTCTTTCATTTTTTCAACGAGATCTCGACCATAGTTTTCGGAGTTACTACGATGCGTAATGAGCGCGAGCGCATCTACACGATCACCATTTATTAACACATCCACGCGCACCATATCCGCCAATTCAAAACGAATAAAATTATATTCCAGTGAAGCATAACCACGGCTGGTTGATTTCAAGCGGTCAAAGAAATCCATCACCACCTCTCCCATCGGGATATCATAGGTTAGCGCAACCTGATTACCATGATAGGCCATTTTCTTTTGCACACCGCGTTTATTGATACAGAGCGTAATAACATTACCTAAATATTCCTGCGGTACTAAAATATTACACTCCGCAATTGGTTCACGAATCTCTTTAATGCTATTTATCGCGGGTAGTTTAGCAGGACTATCAACATGTTGAACTTTGCCATCGTTCGTTTCTACTTCATAAATAACCGTTGGTGCAGTAGTAATTAAATCAAGATCATATTCACGCTCTAAACGCTCTTGAATAATCTCCATATGCAGTAAACCCAAGAATCCACAGCGGAAACCAAAACCGAGTGCCGATGAATTTTCTGGTTCATAAAATAGTGATGCATCATTAATACTCAACTTACCCAAGGCATCGCGAAAACTTTCGTAATCATCGGAGCTCACGGGGAACAAGCCAGCATAAACCTGTGGTTGCACGCGCTTAAATCCAGCCAAAGGTGCACTTGCTTCGTTGTTAGCAAGTGTTAATGTATCACCAACTGGCGCACCAAGAATATCTTTAATGGCTGAAATAACGTAGCCCACCTCACCCGCTTTTAAGATCCCCGTTTCTTTCTGTTTAGGCGTGAAATAGCCCACTTTGTTAACTAAGTGAACCTGACCAGTAGACATCACCTTCATGCGGTCACCAACTTTAATTTGGCCGTTTTTAATACGCACTAAGGAAACAACACCTTGATAGTTGTCAAACCATGAATCAATAATTAAGGCTTGTAATGGCGCATCAAGATCCCCCACTGGTGGCGGAATAGCACGCACAATTTCTTCTAACACCAAATCGACACCAAGCCCGGTTTTAGCAGAACAATGGACAGCTTCCGTCGCATCAATACCGATAATATCTTCTATCTCTTCAGCAACACGAATAGGATCGGCCGCAGGCAAATCTATTTTGTTCAGAATAGGTACAACTTCTAGGTCCATCTCCATTGCGGTATAACAGTTAGCAAGTGTTTGTGCTTCAACGCCTTGCCCTGCATCGACCACTAACAATGCCCCTTCACAGGCTGCTAATGAACGCGATACTTCATAGGAAAAGTCGACGTGTCCCGGCGTATCGATAAAATTAAGCTGGTAAGTTTGACCATCTTTGGCTTTATAATCGAGCGTCACACTTTGTGCTTTAATGGTAATTCCGCGTTCACGTTCAATCTCCATTGAATCGAGTACTTGCGCTTCCATTTCTCGAACCGTTAAGCCACCACAAATGCTGATTAAACGATCCGACAACGTTGATTTGCCATGATCGATATGGGCGATTATTGAAAAGTTACGAATATTTTTCATGAATACATTAAATACCTGTGTTATTGCATGCTGCATGCGCTGTAATATGGGCTTTCATAGCGACGCTTTCTAGACTTTAAAATGGAGCAAGAAGCTTCGATATATAAATGCTACGCATTCTAACGAATTAATCAATCCACCGCTATCTTTATGACACAATCCCCTTTTCAATAAAGATAGCAAACAAAGATATCGCCAATAGAATAGAAAATAATCACTTTTAATTTTTCACCAATCCTTTTTAAGCGTGTGCTATTTCACAAAACCAACCTACTTATGTTCAATAAGCACCTATTATTGTTAACAGAATTGATCGTTTTAGCTTACAATATGTTTGCTTTTTTTAGGGAACAGTAACGGCAAGGAGCAAATTAATTTGTGCAGCCAACAACCGAAAAAAGAGATTCTTAATCATTATTCAATCCATATCGCATCTATCGATGTCGATGTTTTTCTATCTATCTTTGAGGTTATTTAATTATGAAATCAAACACATCTGTGTTGCTTTCTGTCGCAGTGGCGATATTAGGATTTATCGTTATTTCTGTATCAGGCATTAATATACCTGGTCAATATTTATTTGTTATTGGCGCTTTAGCAACGGGGCTTGCCATTCAATTTATTCCAACAACTAAATCAACGAACACAAGTGAAGAAGCAAACACTGCAGATTTTACAACTGCGACACTTTATGTTGGAAACTTACCTTATCGCGCAAATGAGATGGCTATCCGTACACTGTTTTCAGAGCATGGCAAAGTTATTTCAGTACGTTTAATGAAAGATAAGCACACGGTAAACGTCGTGGCTTTGGTTTTGTAGAAATGCCCGAGGAAGATGCTAAAAATGCTATCGCTGCATTAAATGAGTATGAATTTCAAGATCGCTCATTAAAAGTGCGTGAAGCGAATGAAAGAGCACCACGCAATGATGATAATAGCGAAAATTAGTCAATATTTATTGCTATCTGCATAAACGCCCTTTGGGCGTTTTTTTATGCCTGCTCGATATTATCATTGCAGGCGAGGTTAATTAAAAAAGCGAATTCCCTCGCCGTATCATGAAAAGGCTTAAATCGACCAGACTTACCACCATGACCCGCTTCCATATCCGTATACAACAGTAATTGATTGTTATCAGTTTTTAATGCCCGCAACTTGGCAACCCACTTCGCGGGCTCCCAATATTGGACGTTCGAATCATGTAAGCCTGTGGTGACTAACATGTTTGGATAATCCTGCCTTTTTACTTGATCATATGGACTATATGAGAGCATATAATGATAATAGTGTTCAATATTAGGATTTCCCCACTCATCATACTCTCCCGTTGTTAAAGGTATAGATTCATCGAGCATAGTCGACACAATATCAACAAAGGGGACTGCAGCAACAATACCGCAATATAGCTCGGCCGCATCATTGATAACCACCCCCATCAATAATCCTCCAGCACTGCCTCCCATGGCAAAAACCTTACTAGGATCTGCATAATTTTGTGTAATTAATCCTTTGGTCACATCTATAAAATCATTAAATGTATTTTTCTTTTTTAGCAGCCTTGCATCTTCATACCAAGCACGCCCAAGCTCCTCACCTCCTCTGACATGGGCCACCGCATATACAAAACCACGGTCTAATAGACTGAGATTAGCAGCACTAAAGGTAATATCTAAACTGTGTCCATAGGAACCATAGCCATAGATTAAAATAGGATTATGGTTATTGAAAAGTGCACGTCGGTAGACCAAAGTGACGGGAATATTGGTACCATCGCGGGCTACTATGGTAATTCGTTCACTTTTGTAATCACCACTTTCAAAACCACCCATCACAATGCGCTGTTTTAATATCTCAGTAACACCACTATTTAAGTCAAGCTCATAAACGGTTGTAGGCGTGGTAAAAGAGGTATATTGGTAACGAAATTTACTGCTATTAGGATCGGGATTGTAATGACTAAACACACTATAGGCAGGATCATTAAATGTAATGAGTTTAGATTCGCCGCTATTATAGTGAATTTGGCGTAGCTGAGGTAATCCTGCAGACCGTTCTTCAACAACTAACCAATCAGACATTAATTCAAAGTCTTCAAGTAATACCGCTTCTCGAGCTGAAATTAACGTTTTCCAATGTGCACTATCACTATTAACCGATACACGGGAAGTTTGTAAAGCAAAGTTTTTACCGGATAAATTCGTGCGTATGTAAAATAGGCCTTGGAAATGGTCAATCCGATATTCATGCCCTTCTGATCGCGGCAAAAATATCTGCGGCGGCTGTAGCGGATAATTAGCATCTAACAGCAAGCATTCCGACGTTGTACTGCTTTCAATATAAATAACGACATATTGTTCACAACGCGTTTTATATATATCAACATAAAAGCTTTCATCACTTTCTTGGTAAACTAATTGGTCATTTTCTATCGCATCCCCGAGCGTATGCCGATAAACTTGATAGGGCAATAAAGTCTTAGGATGTTGCTTAACATAAAAAACCGTTTTATTGTCATTTGCCCAAACGACGGCAGAAACATCTTCAATGATGTCATCAAGTACCTCGTTCGTTTGCAAGTTTTTAAAATAGAGCCGATATTGCCGACGACTAATAACATCCTCAGAAAAAGCCAATAGCATGGCGTTGCTTGATAGTGTTAAATCACCTAATTCATAATACTCATGCCCTATTGCGCGCTGATTGCAATCCAGATAAATCTCATCTGCAGCATCCATTGTTCCTTCATGTCGACTATAAATAGGGTAATCTTTGCCTTCATCAAATCGCGATAAATAGTAAAAGCCATTTTTAAAATAAGGAACCGTACTTAGCGCAGGCTCTTGTCGCGCGACCATCTCTTTATATAAGGTATTTTGTAATGTCGCTAATGGTGCCATTTCATGCTCTGTATAGGCATTTTCTTGTTTAAGATAATTTAACACGTCAGCGGATTCGCGTTTATCATCTCGTAGCCAAAAATAATCATCACAGCGTTGATGACCATGCATCTCGTGAATATACCGTTTTTTCGGTGCGTAAGGGGCATAACGTTTATTAGCAGTTTGCATGGCTTGCTCAATGATGATTTAAAGAGGGGAAATATTAACACTCGCTAATAGATTGGCAAAGCATGCCTTGAAATAGAGTAGTGAAAGGAAGCATTAATTCAAGAAGAGTAAATGGATATAAAAAAACAGCTCCCAAGGGAGCTGTTTGATGTATTGATTTAACCTTTATTACCACCTGCGGTTAAACCACCTACTAACCATTTTTGTGCGAGCATGAACACAACGGTAATCGGTATTGCCGATAGAACCGCTGCGGCTGCGAAATCGCCCCATAAATAGTTTTGTGGGTGCAGATACTGTTGCATACCAACCGCTAAGGTATAGTTCTCAACAGGGACGTCAACTAACAATAATGAAGCAACTGGCACTTCAGTAACTGCAGCCACAAATGACAGGATAAATACCACGGCTAGAATAGGCACAGAAAGCGGTAATAACACCAACCTAAATGCCTGCCAAGGTGTCGCACCATCTAACGATGCAGCCTCTTCTAGAGAAACATCAATCGTTTCAAAATAACCTTTGATAGTCCAAACATGTAATGCAATACCGCCTAAATAAGCAAAGATTAAGCCCCCGTGAGTATTTAAACCAAGGAATGGGATATAGTCACCAACTTTATCGAATAATGCATATAACGCCACTAACGCAAGCACAGCTGGGAACATTTGAAATATTAACATCCCTTCTAACAATACTTTTTTACCCGCAAATTTCATTCGAGCAAATGCGTAAGCAGATGTTGTTGATAATACAACAACTAATATTGACGTAATACCTGCTACTTTCACCGAGTTCCATAGCCAGCTCAAAACCGGAAATGGAGGCGCTGAAATAGTTCCATCGGCATTAGTGACACTTAAACCTAATGCAAGTCGCCAGTGATCTAGCGTTGGGTTATCAGGAATTAACGATCCCGCTGCGAAGTTACCTTCTCGAAACGAGATGGCAATAATCATCAATAGTGGAAATAAAATCGTTGCACAAAAGATTAATAAAAATGCATGGGCAAACCAGACGCGTTTTTGTTCATTTTTAGATTTAACAATAGCCATTAGATTGTTCCTTTAAGAAGCTTGTTGTTTTTTCGAAGCACGTAGGTTAATAAATGCTAACACAGCAACCATCAAGAAGATTATTGTTGCAATCGCACTTGCCAAGCCAAAGTCTTGACCACCACCACCTTCAAAGGCGATACGGTATGTATAACTAACCAATAAGTCTGTATGACCAGCTGGAGTCGAAGAACCGATAATATCCGGCGTACCGTTGGTTAATAGTTGAATCAATACAAAGTTATTAAAGTTAAAGGCAAAACTTGCAATCAGTAGTGGCGTTAACGGTTTAATGATTAATGGGAAAGTTATTTTAAAGAAATTATCTAACGGTCCCGCACCATCAATTGCAGAGGCTTCATATAAATCACTCGGAATTGATTTTAATAGACCCATACATAGGATCATTACATAGGGGTAACCTAACCATGTATTAACAATTAAGAGCATTGCTTTTGCTAAATAAGGTTCAGTAAACCACTTTAATTGAACACCGAAAATTGCATTTAGAAGTCCATTTATCTCACCAAAGCTTTGGTTAAATAAACCTTTAAATATCAAAATAGATATAAAAGCGGGTACCGCATATGGCAGTATTAACAGCATACGGTAAATTGCTTTACCTTTTAACTCATCCCACTGCACAACCGTTGCTAGTACAAGGCCCACAGCCAGAGTAAAGAATACTGAGCCACCAGCAAAAATAATTGTCCAGATAAAAATTTGTAAGAATGGTCCTTGAATACCTTTATCGAGGAAAATACGAGCAAAATTATCCCAACCGTTATTAACCACAAATCCAGGTGTCAATAACTGACCTGAGAAATTACCATTTGCATCAACACCCTGATAATTACCGACTTCAAAATTCGGTTTAATAGTCGTGCCATCAACTTGATTAATTAATGTACCTTGATCATCAGCAGCAGCATACAGAGGTACAACTTCAGAAAACTTACGTAATCCCTGCATAGAGAGAACTTTTTCATCAATGGTATACAGTTTTAATTTACTTAAATTACTACGGTTTTGAACAAGGAATCGAACTTTAGCAAGCTCACCAACTCTCTCATCACCAGCGACTTTTAAGTTAACATTTTCCTCAACTGAACTTAATGTTAACGGGGCTGTAACAAAAACGTCCTCACCTTTACTTAAGTAAAGCTGAATCTTTTCGTCATCTAAAATATAGACATCAAATTTATAACTTGTTCCTGGCTTTTCATAGGTTTGTGCTAGAAATTGTGATTCAACACGTTCAAATGTTAATTGATTCGCACCACTATAGTTAGTAAAGGCGATACCGACCGTATACATAAGTGGGAATATGATGAATAAGAACATTGCCGCTATGCCAGGATATACATAACGATGAGCGTATGTATCTTGACGTGCAAAAACAACCACACCCGAGGAGACCAAAACAAGGGTTACTAACGCAAACACAATTTCGTCTTGTGCATACATCAAAACAACTGCATAACCCGCTATTAATGAAATAAGTGTTAATAATCCCCACTTAATCCAATTCGCACTAGAAGACGGTGCATTTTCCGATTTAATAGATAGTTCCATAAATTCCTCAGAGGTAAAACTCAATCAATAAAGACTCTTAGAGTGACTACCCTAAGAGCCTCTTTTTACTTACTATTGTTATTTAACAATACGTGCAGCTGCAGCATCTAGCGCAGCTGATACAGTCTGACGACCTTGTACAGCATTGTTGATTGCAGCACCTTCTGCATACCAGAATTTTGACATTTCAGGTATATTAGGCATTAACTCACCAGTTTGAGCATTTTGCATTGTTGCAGCAATACGAGGATCTGCTTCAAGCTTAGCTTGGAAAGAGTTCAATGCCACAGCACCAAGTGGTTTATCATTATTTACTAACTCAAGACCAGCATCAGTCAATAGATAGTTTTCGATAAACTCTTTTGCAAGCTCTCGGTTAGGGCTCGCAATATTAATACCTGCAGTTAATACACCTACGAATGGTTTCGCTGCTTTACCTTTAAATGTAGGTAAAATTGTTACGCCATAGTTAACGCCACTTTTATCAATATTGCCCCAAGACCAAGGACCATTGATAGTCATCGCTGTTTCACCTGCGTTAAATGCAGATTCAGCAACTGAGTAATCAACATCTGCACTGATCTGTTTGCTAGAAATCATATCAAGTAGGAATTGTAGTGCCGCTTTTGCACCAGGCTCATTTACACCTGTATTTTTAACGTCATAACCACCGTTAGCAAATTTGAATGCGTAACCACCGTCAGCAGCTAGTAAAGGCCATGTGAAGAACGGTTCTTTTAAGTTCCACATGATTGCTGATTTACCATCTTTTTTAAGTTTCGCATCAAGGGCAGCCATCTCTTCCCATGATTTAGGAGGATTAGGTACTAAATCTTTGTTGTAAATCAAAGATAGAGATTCAACAGCGATTGGGTAACCGATATATTTACCGTCATACATTACCGCATCCCAAGTAAAGTCAGCCATTTTACCTTTTAACTCTTTACTTGGTTTAATTTCAGCTAGTAAACCAGCTTTAGCCCAACCACCGAAACGGTCATGAGCCCAGAATACGATATCTGGACCAGCACCAGTCGCTGCTACTTGACCATATTTTTCTTCTAATTTGTCAGGATGTGCAACAATGACTTCTATACCAGTGTCCGACTCGAATTTTTTACCAACTTCAGCTAAGCCGTCATAGCCTTTATCACCATTAATCCAAATAGTGATTTTGCCACCGTCCATTTTTGCATGAGCAACATTTACACTGCCTAGTGCAACCAATACTGAAACAGCTAATGTACCTAATACTTTTTTCATAAAAATTCCTTTAAAATATAAATGGTAGTTTTTAGTTTTGTATCATTCTTCAACTTCGTTTTTCATCTGGTTTATCTAATAACCTTAAAAACGAGGGAGACAATAGCCCCCCCCCAAAAAAATCGTCACCCCCCCTCCCTCTACGCCCCCCCTAAACAATGCCATGTTAATGTAAATAATGTTACCTAACGCACTAAATTAGGGTTAAAAGCCGCACGAGTTAGTTGCAATGGATATCGTTTTATTGCATTTTAAACGCCGCTGGGAGGAGGTTATTTATAGAAGGGCGTAGCTTATTTAACTGCACATCTATATTCTTCATCCATAAAACGTTAACATATATTAACTAACTATCATTACGCCTAACATTTTACTGTAAAATCAAACAATAATGTTTGCTATTTACGACGATAGGATTGATGTAAAGCTGTATTAAAGCGCGAATGAAAGCGATAGCAGCATCAAATAGTCGAATCAAGGAAGAAATTAAGTATCTAACGAAGCTACTTAACTAGTATTAGATGCTGCTTTAATTAAAGGTTTAGTATGATTATCAAATCAAAATTATCACTCCCCACTCCACTTAAAAGAAGCATAGTCCGCAAGCGACTGATGCACAACCTAGGGAATTGCAAATTAGGGTTAATTTGCGCACCTGCAGGTTATGGAAAAACCACTGCAATGACAGATTGGGCACAAAGTAAAAAACATTTAGCTTGGTTTAGCATTGATCGATTTGATGATAACATCAGCCGCTTCAGTAATTATTTTATCCACTCCATTAATGAAATAAATGCCATTAATTGCCCTGCTTCACTAGAAGCTGTCAAACAGAGTCAATACCCTGACCTGATCAATCTCTTCACTCTCTTTATTAGTGAAATATCTGAATATAACGTGCCAATTTGTATTGTTCTGGATAACTACCACCACATAAAAAACCCAGTTATTCACCAAGGTATCAGCTTTTTTATTAAAAACATGCCTAATACTTGGCAAATGGTTATTGCCAGTCGCACACACCCAAATTTACCAGTTTCCAATTTACGCCTTAAGCAGCAGCTTTTTGAGATATCCGAAGCTGAATTAGCATTTACCGATTTAGAAACTGATTCTTTTTTTGCACTTTGCACTGATTTTTACCGCGACCCTGAAAAACAACAGGCATTACGCAAAAGTGTAGATGGTTGGCCAGCCGCCTTACAACTGGTTTCAATTCTAAGTAAAGATAGCGATACATTTAATGAATGTGCTGAACAAATAGGTAAAAGTAATCATGCCTATCTCTGGGATTATCTTGATGAGGAAGTTTTTTCTCTACTTAATCCAAAATTGCAGACCTTGCTATTAACGATTGCACCACTTAACAAAGTTGATGCGGATATTGTTAATAGCCTCTGTCAAATTGATAATGGTCAAGAACAGTTAGAGCGCCTACAAGAACAAGGTGCTTTTATCGTAGCTAACAACAATCAAAAAGAGTGGTTCACATTTCATTCATTCTTTAAAACCTTCCTCTTGCATAAATGCAAAAACACTCCGGGGATTAAGAGCGACCATACAAAGATTGCACGACTTTGGTTATCTAAACAGAATATCGAAGAAGCATTACCCCATGCCCTAAAAAGCCAAGACCAACAATTAATTATTGATTTACTTAAAGGGGCTGGTTGGCAACTACTCGACGATGGCCACTTAAGTAGTCTCGATGAATGTTTTGACATTATTAAAGATGCAATATGGGAATATCCAGAGCTTGTACTACTAGAATTATGGATGCTACGCAGTCGCCATCAAGGTTACAAAGTCGAGCCCCTTATCAAGAAAGCAGAAGCAATTTTTGCAGAGAAAAATATTTCCCTCTCTGAACAAGTAAAAAATGAGCTACCCGTGATTCATGCACAAATAGCAATAAATCACGGAAAAATTGAAGATGCCTTGAGTCAGGCTCAAAAAACATTATTAACCATGGAAACAAATAGCATACGGGTTAATATTGTTGCACAGGCAATCATGGGGGAAGCATACCACTGCCTTGGTAATCTACCGCTCGCATATCAATATTTTCAAGAAGTGAAAATGCTCGCCAATGGACAGCACATGCACCAAAGTGTGATTTGGGCTTTTTACCAACAGGGTGAAATACTTCATGCACAGAGTAATCATGTCGAAGCTGAAAGACATATCGATGCAGCGATCAGCTTGATCAACAAGTATCATTTGCAGAAATTACCCCTATATGCTTTTCCACTACATTTTAAAGCACAAAAGGCCTATCAAGAGGGCGACTTTGAACTTGCAGAACACCTTTGTAAAAGTGCTTTAAAAGTGGTTTCTCCCTATGGAGAACAGTGGCGTTTATATACTTATACGTTACAAGCAAAGATAGCGCTGGAGAAAAAAGATCGTGACCAAACCGCGCCCTTAATTGAAGAGATTGAAAGACTAATACGAAAACAACATTTTCATAGTGATTGGATAGCATCTGCAAACTATGTTCGCATAAAATACTGGCGTACTTGCAACGATATCACCGCGATTGAACGTTGGCTAGAAAATGCACCTATTCCTGAGCATGCTCGCAATCACTTTGATCAATGCCACAATCGCAATCGCATTCGTGCTTATATACAGCTAGGGGATTTAGACAAAGCAGAGACGTTATTAGAAAGTAATATTGCCGATGCCCAAGCGTGCGAACTATTACAGGAAGTCAATCGTAATTTAATCTTATTAACAACTGTCGACTGCCGCTTAAAGAAATTAGAATCAGCTAAGAAACATTTATTACAAGCTTTAGAGTTATCCCTATTAACGGGATTAACAACTTGCTTTGTCCGAGAATCAGGTAATTTAAAATCAGTTTACCTAGAATTAGCGGATGATGATTCACTACTTCATTCCGTAAAAGAACGATTAGCTTATTTGCTCTCCCTATCTGGCATTAACGTAAACGAGCCACAGAAAATCCCTTTTACGCCTGAAAGTGTAAAAAAAATTCAAGCGCATCCTCGCGTTCCTATGTTAGTAAAAAATATTCAGCTAACGCCTAGGGAGTGGGAAGTATTGGGGATGATCTATGCAGGTTACCGAAATCATCAAATAGCAAAAATGATGGGCGTTGCACCAACAACTATAAAATCTCACATTCGTAACGTTTACCAAAAACTAGGCTTAGGTGATCGTAATGAGGCAATGGTTTTAAGTGAAGAGTTGGTCACACTTATTGATGAATAGCCATTCACAGTAAAAAAAATAGTCCATAATAGGAATGTAAAATGAGATAGATAATCAAAAATAACGAGATCTGCTTCTCAAAAGCCAACTCTACGCCCCCTCAAATAAGGCCTACGCCCCCTTGAGGAGGATGCTTATGAAGCGACCATAGCTCAGAATATTTATCTAGAATATTTTGGTTTATATTATCTCCTATGCATTTGATTAGATTCCTAATACATAAGAAATAAACTAAATCCTATAAACATCAATAATAGAGAAGGTAAAGTTAATGGCAGGCGTTGTATTAAAAAAAATAACAAAAGCATTTGGTAATGTTGTTGTTCAAAAAGATATTGACTTAGAAATTGTTGATGGTGAATTTATAGCCTTTGTTGGCCCATCTGGCTGTGGTAAAACAACACTACTACGTATGATTGCTGGATTAGAAGATATTACATCCGGTGACCTCTATATCGATGGCGAACGTGTTAATGACACACCTCCATCAAAACGCTCTATCAGCATGGTATTTCAATCCTATGCACTTTATCCTCACTTAAACCTTAAGGACAACATGACCTTTGGTTTACGTTTAGCGAAAACACCAGAAGCTGAAATTCAAGAGCGTGTTGACTATGCCTCTTCAATTTTACAACTTGGTTCTCAGCTACATAAAAAACCAAAAGAGTTATCAGGTGGTCAACAACAACGTGTGGCAATTGGTCGTACGCTAGTAAACCGTCCAAAAGTATTGCTATTTGATGAGCCACTATCAAATCTTGATGCATCACTACGTGTACAAATGCGTATTGAAATTACCAAACTGCACAAACGTCTAAATTCAACTATGGTTTATGTTACACATGATCAGGTTGAAGCGATGACAATGGCTGACCGTATCGTAGTACTAGAAGGTGGTCGAGTGGCACAACTTGGTACACCTCTTGAGTTATACCATAATCCTGAAAATCGTTTTGTAGCAGGCTTTATCGGTTCACCAAAAATGAACTTTGTAAATGCACGAGTTCAAGAGTTAAATGATGAAGGCGTTGTAGTTCAATTAGCTGATAAATCACTAATCACGGTACAAGTTGAGCACGATACATTAAAAATTGGTGATCCCGTTTCAGTTGGTATTCGCCCTGAGCATATTGATACATCATGCTCTGTTCAATGTGGTGATGGAAGCAAAAAAGATTGTCTCGTTGGTGAAATCCAAGTACTTGAGCAATTAGGCCATGAAACACAAATTTATGTAGAAGCTAAAGGCATTGAAAGTGACTTAATCATTCGTTACTTTGATGTTGCTAAAGTGGCTCTAGGCGAAGAGATTGCGTTTAAATTCCCAGCTCATCGTTGCCACCTATTTAAAGAAGATGGCACAGCATGCCGTCGTACCTTTAAAGAAATCGGTAGCCTTTAAATAGTAATGATGCTTTAACCACCAAAAAGGAGCCTTAAGGCTCCTTTTTGGTTATAGCAATTCATTTAAATAACAAAGCTCAACAAAACCATAGTCAAAAAAATTCTGCTTTAATGCAGCCAAATTCTCTTTTTCAGTTTCACTATATTCCTTTGTATAATAAGCACGATACCCAGTCACGGAGTTACTCTCCGTTTGCTTGCCCAATAATTGATTAACACGATTTGCCACCGCAACACCAGGATCGACCAACTGAACCTGCCGTTCAAAACAACCTGCAATTTCCTCTTTTAACAATGGAAAATGAGTGCAACCGAGTACAATTACATCTGGTTTTTCACACAGCGTTAGCCACGGCTCAAATATTTTTTGTAAGTTGGCTTGATCAACCACTATGCCACGCAACTTTTGCTCTGCCATTTTGACCAAAGCGGTTGAGCCTATTTTCAATACAGTTAAATTGGGGGCAAATTCATCGATCAGTAATTTGGTATATTCTCGATTGATAGTTGCAGGTGTTGCAAGTAAACCGATCACCCCATTTTTTGTTAACTGTGCTGCAGGTTTAATGGCAGGGACAACACCAACAATAGGAATAGTAAAATGCGCTCTTAATACTTGTAATGCGACAGTACTAGCAGAATTGCAAGCGATAACGATTAAATCAATAGCATGCTTTTCAACAACCGCTAATAACAGTTCAGTTAAGCGCTTAATGAGAAAATCATCCTCTAACTCACCATAGGGGAAGTAAGCATTGTCAAATAAGTAGAGGCAATCGACTTGGCTATTAAGACGTGTTATTTGTTCAAATATGGATAAACCACCAACACCTGAATCGAAAATTAAAATCTGTTTTGCTTGCTTCATGAAATTGCCACTATTTTACCCTGTGAAATAAATTATCTGAATTTATCTGGTCAACTTAGTATCGCTACTTTAAAATTCGCACATTATACAATAATTAAGAGGTTTAAATGAATCTGCAATTTGTCGATCCAGATAATTATGAACAGCAGTTAGCTGCCAAAGAAACACAATTTAACCATCAATTTGCAACATTCAAACTGCCTCCTCTAGAGTCGTTCCCCTCTCCAGTCATCAATTACCGTATGCGTTCAGAATTTCGTGTCTGGCATGAAGGAGATGACCTTTTTTATATTATGTTCGACCAAGCAACTAAAGCGAAGATTAGAGTTGATCAATTCCCCCCAGCCAGCGCGCTAATAAATCAACTTATGCCACAATTAATTGCGGCACTAAAAAGCAATACGATATTACGCTACAAACTATTTCAAGTGGATTTTATCTCTAGCTTAAGTGGCCAAATCGTGATTAGCCTGCTATATCATAAACCGTTAGATGAACAGTGGGTAGCACAAGCAACACAACTTAAAACATCACTATCAGCGCATTTCGACATTAACGTTATTGGACGTGCTAAAAAGCAAAAAATTGTATTAGATCAAGACTATGTATTAGAAGAGTTAGAGGTTGATGGAGAAAAATTATGCTATCAACAAATCGAAAATAGCTTTACTCAACCGAATGCTCAAGTCGCGATAAAAATGCTGGAGTGGGCGATTGATTGCACCCGGAATAGTGAAGGTGATCTACTTGAACTATACTGCGGTAATGGCAATTTCTCACTTGCACTGGCAAAAAACTTTAACAAAGTGCTAGCAACCGAAATAGCTAAACCCTCTGTTCATTCTGCACAGTTCAATATTGCCAAAAATAACATTGATAATGTCACTATTATTCGCATGTCTGCTGAAGAGTTTACACAGGCTATTAATGGAGAGCGTGAGTTTAATCGTTTACAGGGTATTAATTTACAAGATTATCAATGCAATACCATTTTTGTCGATCCTCCTAGATCGGGTCTTGATGATGAAACGGTAAAAATGGTACAAAAGTATGACAATATTTTATATATCAGCTGCAACCCTGATACCTTATATAATAATTTGCTCGTATTTAATGAAACCCATGAAATTAAGCGTTTTGCGCTCTTTGATCAATTTCCATATACACACCATAGCGAAGCGGGTGTCTATCTAGTAAGACGCTAGCCTTTATTGGACTTTGATATAGGAGCCAATAATTGTCAGCGAATATTGCTTACTGATTATATCAAAGGCGTGGGCGACATTATCGTCGAGTTGATGGCCGTCCACATCAATAAAAAAGTGGTATTTTCCAAATTGGGACTTGGTCGGACGTGACATGATCGATGTTAAGTTTACTTTTTGCTGAGAAAATGCATTGACGATATTGCCCAATACACCCGGACAATCCTTATCATTTTTCACAACAACGGTGGTTTTATAATTGGCATCGAAAACACGTGCCTGCGCTTGATGGCTAATCACTAAAAAGCGTGTCTGATTATTCTCATAATTAGTCACATTTTCCTTCATCAAACAGTTACTATCAGCAAGTTCTAATGCATGCTTAGGAATAATAGCTCCAGCTCCTTGACCTTGCTGCTTAGCGCGCATTAACGACTCTATATTACTCTGTGTATTATGGATTTTAATATTTGCTAACTTATTAATAAACTCAGAGCACTGTCCATGCGCAACAAACTGTACATAAAATCTGTTAATTGCGAAAAATCTTTGCAATAACCAACAAAGGAGAATTGAATCGGTAATAGTAATTCAGCAATAACAATTAAATGCGTATCGATGAGGCGTTCTAAAACAACTTGTACATACCCTTCAGATAAGTTCTCAATCGGCAATACCCCACACTCACACTCTTTGCCAATGGCATCAAAGGTCTCACTTAGCGTCGGATAATATTGAATATCATAATGTTTATCTTGGCTACGCAAGTATTGCTGTGTGGCTAAATCTGAAAATGTTTCTTTAGGGCCAAGCGTTGCTATTTTAGGCATGAGCCACCGAACTATGGATAAGTAGGGAAAATAAAAAGGTGAGCTTATTGCTCACCTTAATTATATTAGTTAAATCATATGCGATTGTAATTTTTTAAGTGCATTTGCTTCAAGTTGACGCACACGCTCCGCGGATATTTCATAACGTGCAGCAAGATCATGTAGTGTTGCTTTAGAATCATCTAACCAACGGCTATTAATTATATCTTGGCTGCGCTCATCCAACATAGATAACGCGGCATAAAGCTTATTTTTTTGCGACTTTTCAGTGTACTCTTTCTCAACAACAACCGCGACATCAGCACTCTTATCTTCAAGGTATTGGACAGGAGAAAAATTACCGTCTTCATCATCGCTAGCACTTAAATCAAAGGATTGATCCTGTGCATTCAAACGAGATTCCATTTCTAATACATCTTTGGTACTAACATTCAAATTTTCTGCAACTGTTTCAACTTCATCTTGGCTTAACCAACCCAAACGTTTCTTTGCTTTGCGAAGATTAAAGAAGAGTTTACGTTGTGCTTTAGTGGTTGCTACTTTAACCACGCGCCAATTACGAATAACATATTCATGAATTTCAGCTTTTATCCAGTGCACAGCAAAGGAGACGAGACGAACGCCAATAGATGGGTCAAAACGTCTTACAGCTTTCATTAAGCCAATATTACCTTCTTGAATTAAATCAGCTTGAGGTAAGCCATACCCAGCATAACTTTTAGCAATATAAGCAACGAAGCGTAAATGAGACATGACTAATTTTTTAGCCGCATCCAAGTCCCCCTCATTAAATAAGCGTTCAGCCAACTCTTTTTCCTCTTCTGCACTAAGCATTGGAAACTGGTTAACCGATTGAACATAGGCGCCAATACTTCCCTGAGGAACTAAACTCATTGAATTTATTGTATTACTCATGTGTTTCCTTATTGATATATATAGCTAATATAACGATACCATTGCCGTGATAGAGCGTTAACGCAGTGATTATATAACCTCAATTTAGGATAAGCAAATCTATACCCATCTTAGGTCTGAAGCTTTATCAGGCGCTAACTAGCAAGCCTGACATTATGATACGTATTATTACGTAAAAAGCGCTTTAAATGACGAGAGAGCCAATATTCAGCTAATGTCTGATCTTTAATAATACTGCGGATATAGATATTGTTAATTTCTATATCGAGGTTGTCTACCACAGTAAATGTCGTATAGCCAATTACCACGCCATCTAAACGAATAATTAATAATTCACTGGCAATACCAATGTTGATTAATTCACAACGTTGCTCAATGGAGGTTTCATTGATTAGGGTCTGGCATAATGGCGAAAAAAGAGAGGTAGCGGTAATATCGATAATTTTGTTCATAAGAAGCCCAATACCAAATCCTATAGTTATCTACTCATTAATGCTGGTGAAAATGAATACTCGCTTGTAGTGAAACCCCGTTTCACTCTTGTTATTTATACCAAGAGGAGTAAATAGCTGATCTATTTTGCTGGTTAAAATAACTTACTTTTTTGTTGTAAGTTTCGTAAAGGGAGCACCATTTACGTCAACTCACGCCTCAAATTAAGCCATTTTTCCTGCGCAAAATTTAGATCACATATTTAATCCGATTGCTATTATTTTGCAATTAGAAGAATTAATTAGTGAAATCAATGTTCGCTCACATATTACAGGCAATAAAAAAGAGATCAAGCTTGATCTCTTTTTATTATTTACCAAAACTACGTTAGCAACAATCGCTTACTTAGGCTCTATTTTTACCAAATATTGTTTCACAGAAATAAAGGAAGCAATAAAGCCAAGGAAGGTAGAGACACCGATTAAAATAGCCACTTCTTCTATATTCATTGCTAAGATCTGGAAATCTACCTTATATAGGCCCATCAAGCTTCCAGCACTAGATTGTAACCATTGCACTAAGCCAAATGTTAATAACCAGGCAATGACGCCACCTAGGCAACCAAACCAAGCGCCAACATACAAAAATGGACGTTGGATAAAGCTGTTTGTCGCCCCCACTAACTTCAATACTTCGATTTCAGCACGCTGATTTAAAATATTTAAACGAATCGTATTACTGATAATTAATAGAACCGATAGCAACAGCAACAATGCAATTGCAATGACAATATCCACGATAACAGATAAGATCGCTTGTAACTTTTCTATCCAATCTATATCCACACGCACAAGGTCGATATCAGGCTCTCGTTGCAATTTGGCTACCAGTAATTTACTTGAAGCGATATTCATTGCATCGGGTGTAGGTACGATCACCAATACATCGGGTAATGGATTATCCTCTAAGTAATCAAGCGCCTTGGAAAAGCCAGACATCTCTTTGAACTCTTCTAATGCTTGATTAGAAGTGATATGAGTGACCGTTTCAATATCGCTATATAAACTTAACTTATTAATCAATACCTGAACACGCTGTTCTGATATATCTTTCTTTAAAAATAGACTAATTTCAGACGCTTTATCCCACTGATTCGTTACACGTTCTGTGTTTTTATAGATCACCTGAAATACACTAGGTAATGATAAGGCTACACCGAGCACTAAAATGGTCATTACCGTCGCAAAGGGGGTTTTCCATAACTCAGAAAAACTACTAAAAATTTGTTTAAAATTTTGCTGAAATCCAGATATCACACGTCCAAATAGTGACACCTTGTTGATACGAGGTGTTCCGGATAATGCATTGCTGTTTTCTTTTTGCTTAGCCATGACGTTCTCTCATTAATCCATCATTAATCATTTCCCCATCCTTTAGGGTCAATGTGCGATAACGCATTTTTGCGATCAAACCTAAGTCATGAGTGGCAATTAACACCGACATACCAAACTCATTCAAAGATTCAAATAAGCTTAAAATTTCTAAAGATAATTTAGGATCGAGATTACCTGTCGGTTCATCGGCAAGTAATAATGGCGGCTGATTGATTATCGCACGGGCGATACCAACACGTTGCTGCTCACCACCTGAAAGATGAATAGGTAAATAGTCCTCTTTCCCTAACAACCCCACTTTATCCAAAGCAACTAAACTACGGCGCTTTATTTCATAGGGGTTATACCCCTCAATTAACAGTGGCAAACCTACGTTTTCTAATACAGTTCGATTCATTAATAAACGGTGATCTTGAAAGATCATACCGATATGTCGGCGCATATAAGGGATGTCACTTCCTTTAATCGCACTAATATCATTACCATTTAAAAGAATACGCCCTGTACTTTGACGCTCCATCAAACTAATTAATCGTAACAGCGTACTTTTACCAGATCCTGAGTGCCCAGTTAAAAATGCCATTTCCCCCTTTTTTAGATGAAAATTGACATCTGACAGCGCGCTAAAATTCCCAGCGTAAACTTTGCTGACGTTTTCAAATACAATCATTATTTATTGTCACCTTATTCTGAATGTTCCTCATTCGAGAAAAGTGCATCGATAAACTCTTTGGCATTAAACTCCCTCAAATCATCAATCCCTTCACCAGTCCCGATGTAACGAATGGGTAAGTTAAATTTATCAGCAATCGAAAATATAATTCCCCCCTTTGCAGTACCATCTAGCTTTGTTAATGTAATTCCTGTTAAACCAACGGCTTGGTTAAATAATTGTACTTGGCTAACGGCGTTTTGCCCAGTACTAGCGTCAATCGTAAGCATAATTTCGTGAGGTGCACTGGAATCTTTCTTACGCATAATGCGAACAACTTTACTTAATTCATCCATTAAGTGGTTTTTATTCTGTAAACGACCCGCTGTATCCGCTATTAATATATCGACACCTCGAGCTTTAGCGGCATCCATCGCATCAAATAAAACGGAGGCACTATCAGCACCAGTTTGTTGAGCAATGACAGGAATATCATTACGCTCTCCCCACACTTGAAGTTGCTCAACCGCGGCAGCGCGGAAAGTATCCCCGGCTGCTAACATCACAGACTTGCCCTGCTGCTGATATTTTTTAGCCAATTTACCTATAGTGGTTGTTTTACCCACACCGTTTACACCCACCATCAAAATAACATAGGGAGACTTACTTTCATCAATGCATAATGGCTGTTCAACTTTTTGTAGAATATCGGATAGATCCTCTTTTAAGAGCGCATATAATGCTTCAGCATCTTTCAATTGCTTACGATTAGCATGTGAGGTTAAGTTATTAATAATTTTTAAGGTAGTATCAACGCCAATATCAGCAACAATTAGCTGCTCCTCTAGCTCTTCAAACAACTCATCATCTATTTTCTTACCTTTAAAAAGCGAAAAAAGCCCACTACCAATAGATAAACGCGTTTTCGTTAAGCTAGCTTTAAATCGAGCGAAGAAACCCAATGGCTTTTTCTCTTCTTTTACAACTTCTAACTTTTCAGCTTCTAACTTTTCAGCTTCTAACTTTTCAGCAGCTAACTTTTCAGCTTCTAACTTTTCAGCTTCTAACTTTTCAGCGGCTAACTTTTCAGCTTCTAACTTTTCAGCTTCTAACTTTTCAGCTTCTAACTGTTCAGCTTCTAACTTTTCAGCTTCTAACTTTTCAGCAGCTAACTGTTCAGCGGCTAACTTTTCAGCTTCTAACTTTTCAGCTTCTAACTTTTCAGCTTCTAACTTTTCAGCTTCTAACTTTTCAGCTTCTAACTTTTCAGCGGCTAACTGTTCAGCTTCTAACTTTTCAGCAGCAACTTTATCCGCTTGTCGCTTTTCGTTTTCTAAATCAACCGTTACATCTTCATCATCAAAAAGCGTTATTTCTATATTTTCATCTCTATTCTGTAATGCTTCTTGCTTCAATAATTCAAGTAACGCTTCTTTTTCACTTTGATCTTTCTTTTGCGTCTCTTCTTGCGGAGTTTTTTTTCCAAACCAGGAAAACATACCTTTCTTCTTAGTCATTAATTAAAAACCTTACTAACATGCAATATGTGCTGCTAAAATAGCAACGATAAGCGTATCTTACCATTATATCCTTGGACTAAAAATTATATGGTTAACAATCGACACAATAAATTACATGAAAAAAGTAAAAAACTGATCAAAAGTGGATTTATTCGCATCATTGCGGGGAAATGGCGAGGTAAAAAATTACCGGTATTAGATAAAGAAGGGCTGCGTCCAACCACAGATCGCAATAAAGAGACACTCTTTAATTGGCTAATGCATGATATTCGAGATACAAACTGTTTAGATTGTTTCAGCGGTAGTGGCAGCTTAGCTTTCGAAGCATTATCTCGCTCTGCTCAACATGTCACACTGCTCGAACGCGATACACAGGCGGCATCACAATTACAGGTTAACTTACAAACATTACAAGCCAATAATGCACAGGTCATTGCAACGGATTCCCTGCATTTTTTAAATGCACAAGCACAGCACCCCTTCGATATTGTGTTTATTGACCCGCCATTTATGCAAGGTTTAGTAAAACCATGCTGTGAACTATTAACAAAAAACGGCTACTTATCAGATAACGCATTGATATATATAGAAACAGAGTCTAATTTATCAAGCGATCAATTACCTAGCCATTGGCAGTTAATCAAAGAGAAAAGTGCAGGGCAAGTGAGGTTCCAACTTTATCGAGCTTATACCAATCGGAATAAATAGCTGATCTATTTTACGGGTTAAAATAACTTACTTTTTTGTTGTAAGTTTCGCAAAGGGAACAACCATTTGCGTCAACTTACGCCTCAAATTAAGCCATTTTTCCTGCGCAAAATTTAGATCACATACTTAATCCGATTGGTATTAAAGCCTCACTATCCTAGTAGAACAAGGGAGGAGAACAATTGCTATTGTGGTCCTCGCCTTAACAAGACCCCGTCACAGCGATAAATCCCGCTTCTGTTTCAATGAATTTTCCTTTGCTAACGAGAAAATTAATAAGATCCTCAGCCGTAAGATTACTATCCATGCAGGTGTGAAACAGGCTATCGTCACCAAACTGCTCGGCAACGGCTATTTTTAAGGTCGATGTGGTGAAAAGTATTTCACTGTTCGAAACCAGATCAATGACCTGATGCCCATGAATTGATTGACTCATTGATTACTCCAATTAGATTAGATTGCCCCTAGAGTATAATCACAGTAATTAAGTCAAGTATTGATATTAAACAAAAAGCGAACGGTTTTCATATTCTAACAAAAAGCACTCCGAAGAGTGCTTTGATATTCATTAACTAGTTAATCACTTATGCATTTTTCATCCGGTTAGCAATACTTTCTGCCTGTGGACCAATAATAACTTGTAAATTATTTTCACCTAATTTGACAACGCCCATCGCACCTAAATTTTTCAATTCAGCTTCATTAATCAAGCTACAATCTTTTAGTGTTAGACGTAAACGAGTGATACAAGCATCAATAACAGTTAGGTTATCTAAACCGCCTAACGCTGCTACATAAGCTGTCGCAAGTTCACCAGCATCTTGACTTTTAGTTGTCGTTACTGCGTCAGCATCTGCGTCTTCACGACCGGGTGTTTTAAGGTTTAATCCTTTGATTAGCGCTACGAAAGTGAAGTAGTAAAGTGCAAAGAAAACAACACCTTGAACAAGTAGCATGTACCATTTAACAGCTAATGGATTTTGTGAAGATAGTACCATATCCACTAAACCTGCTGAGAAACCGAAACCTGCCATCCACTGCATTGATGCTGCGAAAAATACAGAGATCCCCGTTAAAAATGCATGTACAACATATAGCAGTGGCGCAACAAACATGAATGAAAATTCAAGAGGCTCAGTAACACCAGTGAAGAAAGAAGCTAAAGCCGCAGCGATCATAATTGATGCAACTTTTTCTTTGTTTTCTGGCTTTGCCGTCATGTAGATAGCAAGTGCAGCACCAGGAAGACCAAACATCATAATTGGGAAGAAACCAGCTTGGTACATACCGACAACACCAACCGCTTCTTTACCTTGCGCAGTAAATGCATCAATCGTTGTTTGACCGCCTAGGAAGTTCGGAATATCGTTAATACCCGCCACGTCAAACCAGAACACAGAGTTAAGTGCATGGTGTAGACCAACTGGAATTAATAAACGGTTAAAGAATGCGTAGATACCAGCACCGACATCACCTAAACCAGAGATAGTTTCACCAAAGTGTTGTAGACCTTCGAAGATCACAGGCCAGATAGCCATTAATACAAAAGATACACCGATCATAACCACAGATACCACGATAGGTACGAGACGACGACCAGAGAAGAATGCTAAGGCTTTGTGCAGCTCAACACTTGAAAAGCGGTTATACAACTCAGCAGAGATAATACCCACAAGGATACCCACAAACTGGTTATTGATTTTGCCAAATGATGCATGTGCATCCATGCCTGTAATTTGTTGAACCGCGCCAGGAGAGAGTAGTGTTGTAACAACTAACCAGCCCACTAAACCAGAAAGCGCAGCAGCACCATCTTTATCTTTAGACATACCATAAGCAACACCAACAGCAAATAGTAATGCCATGTTCTCAATAACAGCAGCACCAGCTTTAATCAAAAAGGCAGCAAGAGCAGAATCCCCCCCCCAACCATTTGGATCAATCCAGTAACCAATACCCATTAAAATTGCCGCAGCTGGCAGTACAGCAACTGGCACCATTAACGCACGACCTACCTTTTGGAAGTAACCTAGAATATTCACAACGAACTCTCCTTATTGATTAAACGTAAAGTGCTTAGAATTATTTCGCACTAATTATTAACAGTCAACTTTACGCTTGCAAATTAAGCTACAGTTGTAAAAATGACAAATCTTGCAACTAAGATTAAAGTTTTAATGGCATTTCGCAAATACAAAACGACTAAAACGCGATCGAAATCACTAAAAACTCGACTTTTTGATTTTTTTACTGGTAAAAAACACAAACTTATTTTACATTAAGAATTAAGTTATATTGGAAACATAATATATAATCTAACTTCGACAATAAATTAGGAGAATAGAATGCGCTTAATCCCTCTAAAAAAAAGTACTGATGTTGGTCTTTGGTCTGCTCGCCACATTGTAAATGCCATTAATAAATTTGCCCCGACGGCAGAAAAGCCATTCGTATTAGGCTTACCAACAGGGGGAACTCCGTTAGCTACCTATAAACGTCTAATTGAGATGCATAAAGCAGGTGAAGTTAGTTTTGCTAATGTCGTAACATTTAATATGGATGAATATGTCGGCATCGAACCATCACACCCAGAAAGCTACTATAGCTTTATGCATAACAACTTCTTTAATCATATTGATATCAAGCCAGAGAACATTAATCTATTAAATGGCCTCGCAGAAGATTTAGAGGCTGAATGTTTACGTTACGAAGAAAAAATAAAAAGCTACGGCAAAATAAATCTATTCATGGGTGGCATTGGTGAAGATGGTCACATCGCATTCAATGAACCAGGTTCATCATTAGCATCGCGTACCCGCATTAAAACCTTAACGCCACACACCAGACAAGTTAACTCTCGATTTTTCGACAATGACATTGATCAAGTGCCTAAATTAGCATTGACCATTGGTGTTGCAACGCTATTAGATGCCGCAGAGGTGCTTATTCTGGTATGTGGATTCAATAAAGCACAGGCCGTTGCCGCGGCCGTTGAAGGAAGTGTTAATCATCTTTGGACTGTTTCTGCTTTACAACTCCATGCTAAGGCGATTATTGCCTGTGATCAAGACGCCACCATGGAGCTAAAAGTCAAAACGCTTAAATACTTCAGTGAATTAGAAGTTGAGAATGTTAATAAATTATAATTTAAATTTTAATTAAAAAAGATTGAGGGAGATTTTACTATGTATGCATTAACCAACTGCACCATCTATACCACACAGGACGTGTTACATGACCACGCTATTGTTATAAATGGTGAGAAAATTGAAAAAATTATCCCCCTCTCTGAACTTAATAGCGATTATATAACCAAAGTTGACCTTAAAGGGGCAAATGTCAGCCCCGGATTCATTGACTTACAACTAAATGGCTGTGGTGGTGTCATGCTCAATGATCAAATAACTGAGCAAACTCTAGTAACAATGCAAGCGGCTAACTTAAAATCTGGTTGCACCAGTTATTTACCAACATTAATTACCTCATCCGATGAAGATATTAAAACAGCATTACAAGTTGCCCGCAGCTTTATGGATAAAACAAAAAATGAAGTGTTAGGTTTGCATCTTGAAGGACCATTTCTTAGCCTAGAAAAAAAAGGCATTCATCGTCCAGAATATATCCGTAAACCAGCTCAGGAGATGATAGATTTAATCTGTGCGAATGCCGATATCGTTGCCAAAGTCACCCTGGCACCAGAAAATACACCAGCAGAAATTGTTAAACAACTCACTGATGCTGGCATAGTCGTCTCTATCGGCCACAGTAACGCAACCTATCAAGAAGCAAAAATGGCGATTGATAATGGTGCCAGCTGTGCAACCCATTTATTCAATGCGATGAGTGCCATGAGTGGGCGAGAAGCGGGTATCGTTGGCGCGATTTATGATACAGCTATCTACGCGGGTATCATTGTCGATGGTTTCCATGTTGCCTATGAAAATGTACGTATTTCTAAAAAAATTCTGGGTGAAAAATTATTCTTAGTGACCGATGCCACCGCACCTGCTGGGGCGAACATTAGCGAATTCGATTTTGTCGGTACCACCGTTTACTATAAAGATGGCAAATGTTTCTCTAAAGATGGAACACTAGGCGGTTCAGCGGTAACCATGATAGAATCGATTGAGCAGTGTGTGAAACATGTCGGAATCTCATTGGAAGAAGCGATCCGCATGGCTACCCTATATCCAGCGAAGGCCATTTCTGCCGAACAAACCCTTGGTAGCATCGATGTAAATAAAGTTGCTAATTTAGCGATTTTTAACAATAACTATCAAGTGCTCGCAACTATCGTTAATGGTCATTTCGCAAGGAATGAATTGTAAATTTTTATCCTAGCCATTACATAACGTTGTGTAGTGGCTATCTAATCAATTGAAGTGAATATTAATGGAAGAATACACATCTAGCAATGAGTCCGTTATTGCTAACATTGATCATATAAAGCAAGTCAATTACGCTGCTATTTATAAGGTCATTGAAAAAAATGCCCCTATTTCACGTGTCGACGTCGCTAAAGTGAGCAAGCTTGCTCCTGCCAGTGTCACCAAAATAACACGCCAGCTGCTAGAGAATGGCTTACTGACCGAGACGGCTCGACAAGCTTCAACCGGCGGTCGACGCGCAATATCTTTAGAGCTAAATGCATCAGCGATTAATGTACTCGCAATTAAAATCGGTCGTAAACAGCTTTCCATTGGCCGTTATAACTTAGCCGGTGTGCAGCTGTTTAAAAAACAAGTACCTGTCATGGCAGAAAATGCCGAGCAACTGCTTGCCCAGCTTTTGTCTGAAATTGAATTGGTCATTGTCGATTGCACGCAACGAGATGAAAAAATATCCGCTATCACCCTAACACATGCAGGTCTGATAGACCCGATCAAAGGAGTAATACTCTACTCATCGCGCTATTCCCTAGAAAATATCTGTTTAGTCGAGCTCATTCAAACACGCTTTAATATTCCAGCTTATTTAGGTAATCACACGCGTTGCTTAGCCCTAGCGGAGCACTACTTTGGTGCCTCTCAGGATTGTAAAGACTCTATCTTAATTAGCATTCACCATGGTGTCGGTTCTGGCATTATTATGCAGGGTAAGCGGCTGCTGGGTGAAAAATATAACATCGGTGAAATTGGTCACATTCAGGTAAATCCCGCCGGGAAACAGTGTCACTGTGGTAACTTTGGTTGCCTAGAAACAGAAGTCAGTGATGATACTATTATAGAAAAAGTACAAGAGGCACTTAATCGAGGCGCCATCTCATCATTAAGCGTAGAGGAATTGAGTAGCGAGAATATATACCAAGCAGCTGCCGATGGCGATCCGCTCTGCCAAAAAATCGTCACCGATATGGTCAACTACCTCGGTAAAACCGTTGCTATTTTGATTAATATCCTTAATCCTGAAAAAATTATTATCTCAGGGAAAATTACCCTCTGTGGTAATTTACTCTTTTCAACCTTGCGCCAATCAATCAGTCAGCAAACCTTGCATGCTTTCCGTGAAAAACTGCAAATACTACCGACAGCATTAGCTGAGAATCCAACCATTGCCGCCTTTGCATTGGCAAAACAAGCCATTTATGAAGGGGATTTACTGCAGAAAATAAATAATAAATAATAAATAATAACGAGTAACATCAGATACCCGACTACAAATAGCAGTCGGGCATCAACGGAAAATATTAACCAATAACACTACCCAATTGGAAGATAGGCAGATACATCGCCACAATCAAACCACCAACGACCACACCTAACACCACCATGATCATCGGCTCTAATAGGCTTGTTAAAGCGTCAACGGCGTCATCAACTTGCTGCTCATAGATATCCGCCACTTTACTTAGCATGCCGTCAAGGTCACCGGATTCCTCACCAATCATCACCATTTGTGCAACCATATCAGGAAAAACAGTGGTCGTTTTCATCGCCACATTCATCTGCATCCCCGCCATTACCTCGGTACGAATATTGGTAATCGCACTACGATAAACATAGTTACCCGATGCCCCTGCGGCAGAAATTAAGGCATCCACTAACGGGATACCGGCAGAAAAGGTGGTCGATAGCGTGCGCGCAAAGCGGGCCACGGCGGCTTTATCTAAAATGGTGCTAATGACGGGAATTTTAAGCACGAATTTATCGGTATTATCGCGTACATTCTGCGAGGCGGCATGGGCGCGTTTAAATATAAAAATGGCCGCTATCACCGCCGCAGCGATAATGTACCAATAAGATTGTACTAAATCGGAGATGCCCAATACAAACAGGGTAAAGGCTGGGAGTTCGGCACCAAAACCGGTAAAAATATCTTGGAACTGCGGAATAACAAATAGTAGTAGCAACATCGTCACCACCCCTGCAACAGCCAATACCGCAGCAGGATAAAACATCGCCTTTTTAATTTTCGACTTCAGCGCTTCAGACTTCTCTTTATAGGTGGCAATACGATCATAAATCGCCTCTAAGGCACCCGACTCTTCACCAGCATCCACCAAATCGCAGTAGAGATCATCAAAATACTTAGGATGCGTACGCAGGGTTTTAGAGAGCGGTGTACCCGTCGCTACTTCCGTGGCAATGGAGGTCATCAGTTCCCGTAAGGACGCTTTTTCATTACTTTTAGCAATTAACTGTAGGCTCTGTACTAAGGGCACACCAGCACCTAGCATGGTCGCTATTTGTCGTGAAACAATGGCGATATCCATTGGCGATATTTTATTGCCAAAGGAGAAGAGATCTTTTGGTTTTTTGGTGATGCGGGTAACATTTACCCCCTGTTGACGCAGTTCCGCCTTGGCTTCCACTAACGAAGCACTTTGTATCTCGCCAGAGACTTTTCCGCCCTTGCGGTTAAACCCCTTCCATTTAAAGCTATGAATAACAACAGCTTGAGGTTTTTTAGGTGCAGCCATAATTCTTCCTTAAATTATAATTATTATGAACCTCCAACTGGGTCGGTGTTAAACGACGATGAGAGGAGCTGCCATCTTTTAAACAACAGCTTTTATTAACTGATTTAAAATGGCAATATTAGGTAACGCGGGTCACCTCTTTTAAACTGGTAATGCCTCTGATCGCCTGTTGCAGTGCCGATTGACGTAATGTATCCATCCCTTCAGCCTCGGCGACATTGGCGATTTGCATCGCATTACCTTCATTGAGGATGATGTGACTAATATTGTCGGACATCTGCATTACTTCATAAATACCCACACGTCCTTTATACCCATCTGTACATTTAGCGCAACCGACAGGTTTATAAAGTGTTATCCCTGCTGCAATTTGCTCATGATTAAAGCCGATCGTCTGTAACTCTTTGTCACTGTACTCATCTACCGCTTTACACTCAGGGCAGAGTCGACGCGCTAAACGTTGTGCGATAATCAGGGATACCGAAGAGGCGATGTTAAAGGCGGGAACGCCCATGTTTAACAAACGCGTTAAGGTTTCTGCTGCCGAGTTGGTATGCAATGTGGATAACACTAAATGGCCCGTTTGTGCGGCTTTAATGCCGATTTCGGCGGTCTCTAAATCTCGAATCTCACCGACCATCACGATATCAGGATCTTGACGTAAAAAAGAGCGCAGTGCTGAAGCAAAGGTCAGCCCTGCTTTATTATTGATCTGTACTTGGTTAATACCAGCAAGGTTGATCTCCACGGGATCTTCCGCTGTTGAGATATTACGCTCCACGGTATTGAGAATATTCAGTCCCGTATAGAGAGAAACGGTTTTACCACTGCCCGTTGGCCCAGTAATGAGGATCATCCCCTGCGGTTTTGACAGGGCATGTAAATATTTCGCCTTTTGTTCATCGCTGTAACCTAAACGGTCGATATCAAGGCTTGCAGCCGAGGAGTCTAAAATACGCATTACGATTTTTTCGCCCCACATGGTAGGTAGCGTACTAACACGCAGGTCAACATTACGTTTGCTCGATATTTTCAGCTTAATACGACCATCCTGGGGCAGACGGCGCTCGGCAATATCCAAACGCGACATCACCTTAAGGCGCGCCGAAAAACGGTTCGCTAAATTAACCGGTGGCGTAGCAACCTCATGTAAAATACCATCAACACGAAAACGGACGCGGTATTTTTTTTCATAGGGCTCAAAGTGTAAATCCGAGGCGCCCTTGCGCACCGCATCGAGCAGAATGCCATTAATATATTTAACGATCGGGGCATCATCTTCACTGTCGCCCTGCGCCTCGTCAAGGCGTGATTCACCTTCGTCAATTTCGATATCGTCGATATCGCCCATATCACCAAGGGAGGAGACATCATCCTCTAAGAGCTTTTCAATGGCTTTATTAAGGTAACTCTCTTCCACCAATAAGGCTTCGGTATGGATGGCAAAACTAAAGCCAAAATCTTCCAGAGCCGCGACGTTAGTCGGGTCGGACATGGCGATATAGAGGGTTTTCTGCTGCACATAGACGGGCAGCGCATGATGTTTCTCTATGAGTTTCTGATTAATAAACTTTTCTGGAATCTCATCGAGGTCCAGAGAGGCAGCGTCTAATAGAGGAATACCATATTCAGCTTCGCAGAACTGAGCCAGCTCAACACTAGAGATAAAATTATTTTCCACCAAATAGCTAACCAGTGCTTTTTTTTGACTAGCGGCAGCGGAGGTTATCTGTTGGAGTTTCGCAAAGGGGAGTAGACCGCGAGCGGCGAGGCTAGACGCCAAGCCGCTAATATGATGGGTTGCCATTAGGAATTAGCAGAAAGCACTATTACTACACACAAAACCCCAAGTAACCTGCCCTGAAGCTTGGCGAGTAGGTGTCCCTGTATAAGTAGCACTACCAAGTCCTTCACCAGCAACAGCTGTTGCTGTAATTACACCGTTTGTAGTTGTTACAGAAGTTACATAACCATATGCACCAAGTGCTGCAATATTGTACGTAGAACCAGATGCACCATCAGTACAGCCTGTAACAGTACTAAGCTCCATAGCGCACAGCTCTACTTGTGTTTTCAGACCAGTAACAGACTGCACTACTTCCGCAAATTTTGCTTTAGCTGTATAACTATTATAAGCAGGCAGTGCCACTGCTGCTAGAATACCGATAATCGCGATTACAATGAGTAGCTCGATTAATGTAAAACCTTGTTGTACTTTTTTCATTTTGTCATCCTTAATGTAATGTATTTTCATTTAACGTATTGCTTAAAATGTTAACTCTTTCCCTAGAGAAGTGGAGTAAATCGTTAAGCGATCTTGCGTTATTATGCTGTTTAACTATTTGTTAGTAGGTCTTGCAACCTAATTTGTAAAACAGCGCCTAGTTTACCTTAATGTTATAAACTTAACATATAAAAAAGTGTTTAAAATCTTTAATTTATATCAAGTTATGTGGGAAAAGTTAAGTAGCGCACAATTTACTGCTAATAAACGGTTAGCCACTTCACTTTGCGTTTTTCTATTCTCTCAGAACTATAGTCGTGGAACAAGCCCATAAACGGCAACTCTATGAGCAAGATCTAATAAAAATTTAGTTGAACGCCGCTTTTTTAAGCGAACTTTTCAATAGCACTACTTTGCACAAAAAAACAGAGCGGCTATAAATCGCCATAATAGCATAGCGAATTCAAACGCTTGCCCATTGAGAGAGCTCACCTTGCACAATTAACAAGCAAAAGGGAACGGATTAAAGGCGAAAATAGAGCGGCGATTAGCGACAGCAAAAGGGGGCAATAACGCACATAATGTTGCGACAAACACGCAACGATTGCGCGCACTTGTCGGCAATTCACCGACAAGTATAATATCGACCATTTAAAAAAGTGCTGAATTGATCCATAAGTGAGTAAAGATACTGGCGATATATCCTAAAGCAACAACGGGCGCCCATTTTAGGTGCACGGCAAAGGTATAGATACCACGCGCTTGCCCCATTAATGCGACACCAGCCGCGGAGCCAATAGAAAGCATACTGCCGCCCACACCTGCGGTTAATGTTACCAACAACCATTGTCCCGTGCTCATGTCTGGTTGCATACTTAACACCGCAAACATCACCGGAATATTATCCACGATTGCCGATAAAACCCCCACGGTAACGTTGGCATAGGTTGCATCCCAGTTGCTATACATAGCTTCGGAAATCATATGTAGATAACCAATAAATCCTAATCCACCAACACAAAGTACCACCCCGTAGAAAAATAGTAAGGTATCCCATTCCGCTCGGGCGACTTTATTAAAGATATCAAAGGGCGCACCATTACCTAAATCACGTAAACGTTCATGCTCCACCGTATCATCGGTTTTATGTATTGCACTTTTATAATAAGAGCTTTGTGTTTTACGTAAAAAGAAAGCAAAGAACTGTAACAGACCAAGACCTGTCATCATACCAAGCACGGGAGGCATACCAAGGAATGAATGGCCTAACACGGCAAAGGAGATGGTCACTAAAAATAGCGCCACGATACGCAGTGCACCGCGTTTGGTCTGTACCTGAATGCCATCACCTTGCGCAACATCCTTAGAGATAAAAAAGCTCATAATAATAGCGGGTACTAAAAAGTTAACCGCGGAAGGAATAAATAGTAAGAAGAAAGTACCGAATTGGACCATACCTTTTTGCCAAACCATTAATGTGGTGATATCACCAAAGGGGCTAAAGGCACCACCCGCATTCGCAGCAACAACAATGTTAATACAAGCAATGGCAATAAATTTTTTGTTTTCACCACCTACTTTCATGACAATAGCACACATCAGTAGTGCCGTTGTTAAATTATCGGCGATAGGCGAAATAAAGAATGCCAAGATACCCGTTAACCAAAAAATAAGGCGGAGCGTAAAGCCCTTATTAACCATCCAAGCGCGCAGGGCATCAAAAAGTTGACGTTCTTCCATGGCGTTAATATAGGTCATCGCCACTAATAAAAAGAAAAATAGCTCTGCGTATTCTAATAAATTATGACGAAAAGCGAGCTCGGCATCGTGGCTCATACCGTGTTGCGTATAATAATAACCAATCATTGCCCAAATGATACCCGCAGCAACTAGCACGGGTTTCGATTTACGCAGGTGGATCACATCTTCGAGCATCACTAAAACGTAGGCAATCGCAAAAAACAGTAATGCGGCATAACCAATGCTGTGTGACGTTAAGTCCATGGACTCTCCACTACTAGCCAACAGGCTCGGTGAAAAGAAAAGGCTAATAAGTGTCAGAAAAACACTTAAAGACTTAGTTTTAGATAACATTTCATTCATCCTTAAAGAAAGTAAAACAGTGCGAGTTAAAATTTTTTCGATATTAACATAGAAGATTGATTTTCAATACAATAAAAGAGGTTTTATCTATATGTGTTAATTGGTGCTGTTATTTCTCTCGCTTAACACTGAGATACGCAATGAGTTGCGCGAGTATAAAGCCACAAAGTAGACCAAGACAATTAGCCGCTAAATCTAACCACTCGCCATAACGATTGACATAGGGCTGGATTAATTCAATGGTGCCACTCGCTAGGATAAACAGCAGGGCTATCCAGCGCCAATATTTGGGCTTTCGTAGCGCCACCGGAAACATTAATGCCCCATAGGCGATAAAATGGTGTAGCTTATCCGTACCGGGCACATCGGGAAGCTGGCTGACGGGATACAGTGACAAAGTAATAATCACCGCTAATATCGACAATGAAATATATAACCAATAATCCCGCATTTTAGTGATTAATCTATTCATCAGTGATGCACTAAAAACTAATTGGTTTACGGGCTTTTTTACCCTCAACTTTTGTCGATTCGGTTTGCTCAACTGGCGCTTGTTGCCTTTGGCTTTCAACAGGTGCTTGTGTACCCATTTCATACTGTTCAATTTGCCCAACTAGCGCAATTTGAAAATATTGCTCATTAAAATAGATAACATCCCCTGCATACACTTTTTTACGTTTACGCGTTTCCACTTCACCATTTAAGTACACATAGCCGTCACTAATGACCTGTTTCGCTTCCCCTCCTCCAGAGACTAAATTCTCAAATTTCAATATTTTATAGAGTTCCGTTGGCTCCGCTTTTATCTCAATTAATGTCGCATAAATATCTTGCTCTGACATGTTACTCTCTTATCTCTGTTAACTCTGTTCGGTTAAACTATGATCCCAATCTTTCCAAACCACTTCATAGCCCTGCGCTTTGACTAATTCTGCCATAGTTTGCGCAGAACGCTCATCACTAATTGCGAATTGCTCTAACGCTTTTTCCGATTGCTCGGCATACCCCCCCGGTTGTGTGCTTGAACCTGCGCTTAAGGAGGTGATCCCGAGCGGCAAGACGTGATTTCTAAAGTGTTGCGATTCCCGTGTCGATAAGGATAACTCGACTTCGGGATTAAACAAACGATAGGCACAAATAAGTTGTACTAACTGTTTATCACTCATCACCGATTTAATTTCCATGCCGCCCGTGCACGGACGCAAGCGAGGAAAAGAGATGGTATAACGGGATTGCCAATATTGTTTCTCAAGATAGCTTAAATGGGCAGCCACATAAAAACAGTCGGTACGCCACTCTTCCAAACCAATTAGGCTACCTAACCCCATTTTATGAACGCCCGCTTTACCTAAACGATCATGGGTATCTAAACGATAATTAAAATCGGCTTTTTTCCCCTTTAGATGGTGCTCAGCATAGGTCACAGGATTATAGGTTTCTTGGTAGACTAACACTGAATCGACTCCATATTGAATCAACTCACTGTACTCCTCTTGCTGCAATGGCTGTACTTCAATGGTGATATGTGAAAAATATCGCTTGATGATAGGCAATGCCTGTTTGAAATAATCAATGCCTACCTTACGCTCCGACTCCCCCGTCACCAATAGAATATGCGCAAAGCCCATTTTTTTAATTGCGATGCATTCGCGTTCAATTTCCTCCATATCAAGCGTTTTGCGACGAATTGCATTATGCATGGAAAAGCCGCAATAGGTGCAGATGTTGCTGCACATATTAGAGAGATATAAAGGAATATAGAACTGCTGCGTTTTACCAAAGCGCTGTTGGGTTAATTGCTGTGATTTTTGCGCCATCTGCTCCAAATAGGGTTCAGCAGCGGGGCTTATCAAGGCTTTAAAATCCTCTAAATCTAAACGCGCTTTACTTAATGCACGCTGCACATCGGCAGCGTTTTTTGCATAAATAGAGAGGCGCACATCATCCCATTGATACGCTTTTATTTTTTCACTAAAGGTCACAGGCTTGCCTCAAGAAACGCAGTTAATGGACTCGAAGCTTGCGCATAGTGGCTCTGCCCCCCTAATCCCGCAAGATAAGCTTGACGCCCTGCTTGCACCGCTTTAGCAAAGGCTTCGCTCATGGCAACCGGATCATGCGCAACGGCAATGGCGGTGTTAACTAATACGGCATCAGCGCCCATTTCCATCGCCAAAGAGGCGTGTGAAGGGCTACCTAACCCTGCATCAACAATCACTGGAATAGTTGCCTGCTCGATAATAATCTGCAAAAAATCTGCGGTTTTAATCCCTTTATTAGAGCCAATCGGTGCGCCCAACGGCATCACGGCGGCACAACCGACCGCCTCTAAATGTTTACACAACACGGGGTCAGCATGCACATAGGGTAGCACTACAAAACCATCTAGCGCCAAGGCTTCCGCCGCTTTTAATGTCTCGATGGGATCGGGTAATAAATATTTAGGATCGGGATGAATCTCTAACTTCACCCAATTGGTTTGCAGTGCTTGGCGTGCCAGTTGCGCGGCAAAGACAGCCTCTTTGGCATTACGCGCCCCCGATGTGTTGGGTAGTAGCTGCATACCATTTTTAATCAATGGCGCGAGAATATCATCATCTTTGTGCTGCATATCCACACGTTTCAATGCCATAGTAACCAGTTGTGATTGTGATGCCCGTAAGGCATTGATCATGGTTTGCTGGTCATTAAATTTCCCCGTTCCAGTGAATAAGCGCGAGGTAAATGTTTTATCGCCAATGGTTAATTGGTCATTAACCAACATCTCTTTAAATAACATGCGATTAGCCCCCTGCGATTGCTTGAAAGAGAGAGATTTGATCACCTTCATTTAAACCGAATTGTGACCATGAACCGCGACTGATAACGCGCTGATTAACCGCCACTGCACTGCCATTGAGCGGTTTTTCTAATAATGTTAATAACGCATTGATATTACAATTTTCAGCAACTTCAATTGGTTGCTCATTGACAAATATTTTCATCTAACTTTTCCCACAGACGCGACATTGAGGATCTTTATTGATCACAAAGGTTTGCCAATCGAGGCTTTTCGCATCAAATAATTTCAATTTATTTTTAATACCAGAAGGCAAACCAAGGAAATGTTTAATCGCTTCCAGCGCTTGCAAGGTGCCAATAGTGCCAACAACGGGGCCTAACACACCAGAATTACTACAGTTGAGTTGCGCTTCTTCACTAGAGGGAAAAAGACAATGGTAACAAGCAGCGTCATCGTGGCGATGGTCAAAAAACATTAACTGTCCTTCAAGGCGGATCGCAGCCCCGACGATTAACGGTACTTTCGCCTCTACACAGGCAGCGTTGATGATCTGCCTTGTCGCCATGTTATCGCTACAATCGAGCACCAGATCCACCATCATTAACTCCATCGCTAATTGCTCTGCGGTCATTTTTTGCTTAATGGTGCGCACTCGAATTTGTGAATTTAAGTGCTGCAATCGCTGTTTAGTAACAACCACTTTTTCAGCATTAATATCACTCTCTTGATAGCTTATTTGCCGTTGCAAATTACTCATTTCGATATGATCAAAATCATTTAACACTAAATGACCAATCCCAGCAGCAGCGAGATAGAGTGCAGCGGGTGTCCCTAGTCCACCCAGACCAATAATCAACACCTTAGCGTTTTTTAGCTTCTGCTGACCAACGTCTCCCACTTCCTGTAACAATAAATGGCGGCTATAACGGATCGTTTCTGCATCAGATAACATATTCTGCTCCAATCAAATTATTGCATAATTTCATTAAATTCCCTGACCACTCGCTCGGGATCATCACTTAACGTAATGGCAGTCACTACCGCGATACTGCCAACGCCACACTGCCAGACCGCGCTCGCTCGCTCCAGATTAATGCCACCAATGGCAACGGTAGGCGTATCTGCAAGCAAATGGGCATAGTTCGCTAACCGAGTTAGTCCCTGTGGATTAGAGGGCATCTCTTTGGTTTGTGTGGGAAAGATATGGCCGAGCGCAATATAACTTGGCTTTAATTGCTGCGCTCGCAACAACTCATAATATCCATGCGTACTCAGCCCTAAACGCAAACCTGCATCGGCTATTTGCACTAAATCAGCAACGTCGATATCTTCCTGACCAAGGTGTACCCCATAGGCACCATGCTTAATGGCGAGTTGCCAATAATCATTAATAAATAGGCGGGCATTATATTTTTTCCCCAGCGCAATGGCGGCAATCACCTGCGCCTCAACCTGCTCTGGCTGTTTATCTTTGATACGCAGTTGTAGTGTTTTTACGCCCATTTTTAAGACGCGCTCGATCCACTCGATGCAATCTAAGACGGGATACAAGCCAAGCTTTAAGGTCTGACAAGAGGCAAAACCGTGGCCCGCTTCTAGCGTACCGGGTAAATCTAACTCATAACCTATCTTCGACTCAGGCAAAACCACGTCAGGGAAATCGGCGCGTTCCCTTGGCCAACCTAAATGCGCGACGCTCCCCTCCCCTTTGCCAAGCGCCTTAGCTCCTTTCAGCCCTTGATTAAGATAGGCTTTGGCAATCACTAAGGCATCTTCGATAACATAATCTAAGGCGATAGATGCAGCAATGGCACTGGATAACGTACAACCACTACCATGTGTGTGAGCCGCCTGTATACGCGGACTGGTTAAGGCAATTTCCCGTTCACCATCACACCAATAATCGAGCGCGATAGCATCAAAGAGCGGAAAATGGCCGCCCTTAATAAGCACACTTGCACAGCCCATCGAGATTAATTTATTGGCAGCCGGTTTTAAGGACTCTCCAGAAATCAAAGCATGCCCCGATAGCGCTAATAACTCGTGACCATTAGGGGTTAGCAGATCCACTTGCGCTAATAAGTGCGCTTTAATATAGGCGTTAATCCCCTCTTCCACCATATTATCCCCCGTCGAGGCAACAGCAACGGGATCGTAGATAACAAAGGGCTTGTTAGACCATGTCTGTTTATAAAAAGCGAGTTTTTCCGCTAAAATTTTGACCTGTTCGATGGTTGCGATTAATCCGATTTTAATCACTTTAGCGGGCATATCTTCCGCCAAGCAATCTAACTGTTCAGTGAACATCTTATCGGAAACCGCTTCAACTAAACTCACCATAGTCGAGTTTTGTGCAGTAACAGCACTGATCACCGAACAACCAACAACCCCTAAATCGTGAAAGGTACAAAGATCCGCTTGGAGCCCTGCACCTGCGCTGCTATCGGAGCCAGCAATAGTCCAAACAATGTTATTCATAATAGGCCTTACTCATTAAACCTTATCTGATATATTTCAGCCCCTGAGTCAGCAAACTCCTTGGCTTTTTCTGTCATGCCCTGTTGCGCTGAAACGGTAACCGTTTGATCAAGTAATTGAATGGAGATCTCACCATCATCTAGCTTTTTGCTAAAATCGCGCACATCTTGGGTTATCTTCATGGAGCAGAATTTTGGCCCACACATGGAGCAAAAGTGCGCCACTTTGCCGGACTCCTTCGGCAATGTCTGATCATGGTATTCCTGAGAAGTAACAGGATCTAAGCTGAGATTAAACTGATCCTGCCAGCGGAATTCAAAACGCGCCTTAGACAAGGCATTATCACGAATTTGTGCGCCCGGATGCCCCTTCGCTAAATCCGCTGCATGGGCAGCTAATTTATAGGTCACTAGCCCCACTTTAACATCATCTTTATTGGGTAATCCTAAATGCTCTTTAGGGGTGACATAACAGAGCATGGCACAGCCATACCAACCAATTTGCGCCGCACCGATAGCCGATGTAATGTGATCGTATCCCGGTGCAATATCCGTGGTTAATGGCCCTAACGTATAAAATGGTGCTGCAAAACAATCTTTAAGCTGTTTATCCATGTTCTCTTTGATCATCTGCATGGGGACATGACCGGGGCCTTCAATCATCACCTGAACATCGTATTGCCACGCCACTTTGGTGAGTTCACCTAATATTTCTAGCTCAGAGAACTGCGCCTGATCGTTGGCATCAGCAATCGATCCGGGACGTAAGCCATCCCCGAGGGAGAGTGCCACGTCATATTGCTGGCATATTTCACAAATTTCACGGAAATGTTGGTAGGCAAAATTCTCTTTATGGTGCGATAAACACCATTTAGCCATGATCGAACCTCCGCGAGATACTATCCCAGTCACCCGTTTTGCCGTCATCGGTACAAAGCGTAATAACAGACCAGCATGAATGGTAAAGTAATCAACCCCCTGTTCGGCCTGTTCGATTAAGGTGTCACGAAACACTTCCCAAGTGAGGTTTTCAGCAATGCCATTGACCTTTTCCAACGCTTGATAAATGGGCACAGTACCAATTGGTACTGGCGCATTACGCATGATCCACTCTCGGGTTTCATGAATATTACGCCCCGTTGATAAATCCATCACCGTATCACCGCCCCAAAGCGTTGACCAAACCAATTTTTCCACTTCCTCTTCAATGGATGAAGTGACCGATGAGTTACCAATGTTGGAATTCACTTTTACGAGGAAGTTACGACCGATAATCATCGGCTCTAACTCTGGATGGTTAATGTTGGCAGGAATAATGGCGCGCCCTTCCGCAACCTCCTGACGCACAAATTCAGGGGTGATCGCCTCCTGTAGATTTGCACCAAAGCTGTATCCAGGATGCTGGAAATGTAACGCCTCACATTTCACGCGATCGCGTCCTTGATTTTCACGAATGGCAATATACTCCATTTCAGGGGTTATAATGCCCTGACGCGCATAATGCATTTGGGTAACACATTTACCTTTTTTCGCACGCAATGGTTTTGGCAAGTTTGCAAAACGCAGCTCATCTAAACTTTCATCGGCTAAGCGCGTTTGTGCGAATGTTGAGCTTAAAGAGTCGAGTTCTTCAACATCATCACGTGCTTCAATCCAACTTTTTCGTAACTTAGCAAGACCTTTATGAACATCAATAACCGTGTTTGGATCGGTATAGGGGCCAGAGGCATCATAAACGGGAATCGCTTCGTTTTTTTCATAAATGGGCTGTTCTTCACTTCCCCCTACGAAGGTATCCGCTTGCAGAATTTGTCGCATCGCCACTTTAATAGGATGGATTTTTCCATCAATATAGATTTTCTCTGAATTTGGATAGGATTCATTATTTAAATTATGAATATAATCCTGTGCGGCTTGACGAGATTCTCGACGAGATAAGTTGTTACGACTAGACGTTTTTAGATTTGAATTTACGGTGTTTGACATAGCATTCTTTACCTTAACATAAATAAAAGTTGATAAGAGTGCTTGACGAAAGATTGTGGAAAGAGTAAAAAACTGAGAATGACCCATTATTTTTTATGCTTGTTCCCTTCGTAGGTACTAACCTAATCAGGTTCCACGGATTCCACGTTAATGATAATTAAAACTAACTATCAAGATATACCCTACATAAGATGACGAGTATAGTGGTCTCAGCCCAAGGGCGCTCCGACAAGAGCCCCTAGTATAGAAGAAAATTTATAGCAGTGGAACCGTATTAGTTAATTGTATGTAAATTAAAATTTATTATTAATACGCGTTAATAAATTCATCAACTGCGCTATCTCTTCTTCCGTAAAATCAGCTGTTAACTCTTCAGTAAGTTTCTGATGTAACTGATCATGTTGCAAAAATAGATTATGCCCCTGATCACTAAGTTCGACTAGGATCGAGCGGCGATCGCTCTCATGGGCAACGCGTCGCACTAAATCAGCAGCGACGAGCTTATCCACTTGCACCGTTAATGTTCCCGTCGTCACCCCTACTTTACTCGCCAAAGTTTTCATTGGCATGGCACCGAAGATCCCTAATATTTCCACGGCATGTACCAAGGTTAAAGTGAGACCATTATCTTTTACCGTATTCGCCTCCCAAGCAGAGAGCTTTTCATAAAACTCGATAAAAGCGTGATTCAATTTTTCGGTTATTGTTTTCATCTATTTCATCTCTTGTAAACATTCATCTTGAGTACATTGGTTCACTTCAATTGTGAGATGACTCAAGCGCTCAAATTGATTGAGTAGTTCTTGATAATATTGTGTAGTAAATGGTCGGTGCGATACGATGGATATAACCGCAGCATAGTGGTCAGCACTCACAGACCAAATATGAATATCAGCAACTTCATGGTCATGATGCTCTTCTATTACCTTAATAATGGCACGTTGATACTCAGGTTCAATGCTTTTATCCAATAGTATCGGCGCTGTCTGCTTTAAAAGTCCCCATGACCAACGGGTAATAATTAATGCGCCAACGATTCCCATCAGTGGATCTAAACTATTTAAAGCAAAGTATTTACCCATCAATAATGCAGCAATCGCTAATACAGAGGTTAACGCATCCGCCATGACATGAAAATAAGCCGCGCGTAAATTATGATCCTGTCCATGATGGTGATGAGCATGATGGCTATCTGCATGTGAATGGTGCGTGTGAGTATGACCATGTGCATGATCATCCTTTAATAAAAACACACTAACGACATTGACTATCAAGCCAATAACAGCGACCCAAATAGCTTCTTGGAAATGTATTTGTTCGGGGTTAAAAAGTCGTACAGCCGATTCAACCGCCATAATCAAAGCAACTAAACCTAATGCAATCGCACTGGTAAACCCACCAAGTACACTCACCTTACCCGTACCAAAGGAGAATTGTGGGTTATTATTATGATTACGCGCATAGGCATAGGCAAACAAAGTAATTAAAAATGCAGCGGCATGCGTGCCCATATGCCAACCATCGGCCAACAGAGCCATTGAACCGTAAATGCTCCCAGCGATAATTTCTGCCACCATCGTAATAACGGTCAAGTAGAACACATACCAGGTGTTACGTTCCCCTCTATTATTGCTCGCTGAAAAATTATGTTGCTGCTGCCATTTACGGTGAGCCGCTGTTAGCTTCGTCATCTGCTTTCTCTTTAGTTTGATTTGCATGTAATTTGATTTTCAAACTATATTAAAAGCGAACTATTATTACAACCATTTATTATCAATCGCAAATCATAAAATTAACCGTAATGACTCTTCAGCGCTTGCTCACGGGAGAGCTTTGCTATTGAATAGAGACATCACTATTTTATCTAAAATTATCAAGGAGATTTCATGGGTCGTCATAAGATCCCACGCAATATTTGTGGAACCCCAGCCGATAGTTGTTTTAAACCAAACGGCATCCCGATAAGTCAATTACAGCAGCTACACCTAGCACTAGATGAATTTGAGGCATTACGCTTAGTTGATTTAGAGGGATTACAACAACAAGAAGCCGCCATTGTGATGGGTATATCACGACAAACTCTCGCTAATTTAGTGAAAAAAGCACGAGCTAAAGTAGTCGACTGTTTAGTCAATGGCAAAGCATTAATCATGCATCCCCATGATGACAAAGAATAACTGATCTTAACCATTTATTTATTGCATATGCTATATTTGAGTGCTATATATAGCATATGCCAATTAAATAAATCTGTTTATTTATAATATTGGCTATTTTCAACCACCTATTACAAGGAATAAATTCAATGAAAACAGCCATTCCAATGAAAGATGATCGTATTGCTAGCCATTTTACCAAAGCTGACCATTTTATTTTCTTAGACAAAAATGGTTCAATCCAAACAACCAAGAAAAATCCAGCCTTCGGCGCAGATTGCTGCGGTAAAAGTGCGCTACACAAACTACTTACAACAGAGCAAACGCAACGCGTCATCGTTCGCAACATTGGCCAACGCAGTTTGGCTAAACTGTTACAAGCGGGAATACAAGTATTACAAGCTGAAAGTGGCCATTTTGATAGCGATATATTCAATACAAACGGCTTAATAGAACTGATCGATGCACAACAGGGAAGAGAGCCCCTCACACACAGAGCTAAAAAAACCAATTGTTGCGGCGATTCACAAGAGCCTAAGCATCATCACGGAAAGTGTTGCCATAGAAAGCATAAAAATGGCCCTAAATCGGCCATCAAAAATAGCTGCTGCCATTAATTAGGTTCTTGGATTTGATATAAGCGATGTTGTTCACAGCTAGTTTCACAATCACAACTTCGCTCTATTTGTAAAGTAGCTAATCCACCACAACTCCCTTGTAACTGCTGACGGTTAAATATAACACCAATGGCCATGGCTAAAATAACCAATAAAAAAATAACGAATGTAATAATTAATTCCATAATTTCTCCTAACGTTGACATTTTATACTACTTCTTACAATTAATAGCATATGCTAAATATTATTCTATAACGTATGCAAAAGGAGAGCAAAGTGAGTAAATCAAAAAATAGATTATTGAAAATGCTCCAATCACATTATCCGAATTTAAAAAACGATGATTTAATGCCTATTAATAAAAACGCAAGCCATAAACATTGTATGTTGTGTGGTTTACAGAACCCGCTCGGTCTTAAGCTAGCGTTTTTCTACACCGCAGATCAAAAGGTATGGTCACATGCAATGGGTGAGTTTCACCACCAAGGTTACACCGGTATATTGCATGGGGGATTTCTAGCCGCATTGCTTGATGCCGCTATGTGCCAAGCTATTTTCAATCAAGGTATAGAAGCAGTCACCGCAGAGATAAAGATTCGATATTTACATGAAGTACCTGCCAATAGTCAGGTTTTAATTAGCGCTAAAGTATTACCATCACGCCACCCCCTCTATAATGTTGAGGCACAACTTTATGTTCAAAACAAATTAATGGTCAAAAGTAGTGCACGTTTTATGGACAAATTATTTGCGAAGCCTAAACATGAGTAAAGCAGACATTAGACTAACCATCTTAGCGGATAATATCGCGCAGTCAGGATTTATAGCCGAACATGGCTTTGCACTCTTAATTGAAAGTAACAAGCAGCGTTTTCTGTTTGATACTGGGCAAGGAGAAGCTCTTTTTGAAAACGCTAATAGATTAAATATTGTATTAACGGATCTCGATGGCATTATTCTCAGCCACGGTCATTTTGATCATGGTGGTAATATTAAAAAATTATTACATGACAATCCCAATACCACCTTATATTTACACCCTGATTGTTTACAAATACGCTATTCGATACATCCTAACAAAGCAGTTCGCGTCATTTCATTAACAGAGGAAACTCTCGCAGCTATCGAGCAATTTCCCGCTGAGCAAAAAGTCTTTAATAAATCCATTACACAAATAACTGAGCAACTTTTTATTAGTGGTGAAATACCGCGTATCCATAATGAGAATGGAAAAAAGACGCCATTTTATTTAGATCCATTTAAACAGACGCTGGATAAACTGCTTGATGATCAAAGCCTATGGATTGAGACTACAACAGAAGTCATTGTCATATCTGGCTGCTGCCATGCAGGTGTGATTAATACCTTAACGCATATACAACAGAATAATCATCAGAAAAAAACGACAACGCTATTGGGTGGATTACACCTACACAATGCGGACAAAAACAAACTAGATAACACCATTAATTACTTGCACGAAACAAACATATCTAAACTTTATCTCGCACATTGCACAGGAGTAGAGTCTAGCCAATATTTAAAAAGTCAATTTAATGGTACGGTGAAAAGTTGTTATGCAGGTTTAACATTATCTATTCAATAAAAATAAAAAAGCCCCTGCTATTTTCATAGCAGGGGCTTACAGATAACAACTTAGTTAAGAAAAATTATTTCTTAGCTGCAGCCGCTTTCTCTGCTTTAACTTTTTCAATTACGCCTTCAGCAACGCTGTTAGGACAAGGCATGTAGTGTTTGAACTCCATAGAGAACTGACCACGGCCTGAAGTCATCGTACGTAGTGACCCAATGTAACCAAACATTTCTGAAAGTGGCACGTCTGCTTTAATACGCACACCTGTTGCACCCGCTTCTTGACCAGAGATCATACCACGACGACGGTTAAGGTCACCGATAACGTCACCAACGTGATCATCAGGCGTAAATACGTCTACCGCCATGATTGGCTCTAGAAGTTGTGCACCCGCTTTAGGGATAGACTGACGGAATGCGCCACGTGCAGCTAATTCAAACGCAACTGCAGATGAATCCACGGCGTGGAAACCACCATCGTAAAGTTCAATTTCAACATCTAATACAGGGAAACCAGCTAGTACACCCGTTGCCATCATGCCTTCGAAACCTTTCTCGATCGCAGGGAAGAACTCTTTTGGTACGTTACCGCCAACAACTGTTGATTTGAATACAAAACCAGAACCAGGCTCTCCAGGTCTAATACGGTAATCGATTTTACCGAATTGACCAGAACCACCAGATTGTTTCTTGTGCGTGTATGAGTCTTCAACAGCTTGTGTGATAGTTTCACGGTAAGCAACCTGAGGCTCACCTACGATTAAATCAACACCGTAAGTACGTTTTAAGATATCTACTTTGATATCTAAGTGAAGCTCACCCATACCAGAAAGAATCGTTTCGCCTGAATCAATATCAGTTTCAACACGGAATGTTGGATCTTCAGCAACCATTTTACCGATAGCAATACCCATTTTCTCAGTTGAACCTTTATCTTTAGGTTTAACAGAAATTGAGATAACTGGCTCAGGGAATACCATTGCTTCTAGAATGATTGGATCTTTTGGATCACATAGTGTGTGACCTGTTTGAACATTTGTCTTCATACCAACGATAGCGATAATGTCGCCCGCTTGTGCTGAAGTTAATTCTTTACGATCATCCGCTTGCATTTCAACCATACGACCAACACGCTCAGTTTTACCTGTTGCTGCGTTCATGATGGTATCGCCTTTCTTCAGTTTACCTGAGTAGATACGTACGAAAGTCAATGCGCCAAAACGGTCATCCATGATTTTGAATGCTAGAGCTTTCAGTGTTTCGTCAGCAGATACTGTTGCAACACGACCTGTTGGTGCACCTTCTTCATCGGTAAGCGGTTGTGGATCAACTTCCATTGGGTTTGGTAAGTAATCAACAACAGCATCAAGAACAAGTTGAATACCTTTGTTTTTAAACGCAGAACCACAGTAAGTTGGGAAGAATTCCATTGTACGTGTACCTTTACGGATACAACGTTTGATCTCTTCTAGAGAAGGCTCAACACCCTCTTCTAGGTACGCTTCCATTAGGTCATCGTCTTGCTCTACGGCAGTTTCGATTAGTTTTTCACGGTATTCTTCAACCATGTCAACCATATCAGCAGGCACATCTTTAATTTCAAAGTTTTCAGGAAGACCTGTCTCATCCCAGATGTGTGCTTTACGCGTAAGTAGGTCAACAACACCACAGAATTCATCTTCGATACCGATTGGTAACACCATTACTAATGGGTTAGCAGCAAGCACTGTTTCAGTTTGCTTAACAACACGGAAGAAATCAGCACCCATACGGTCTAATTTATTTACGAAGATAATACGTGCTACTTCTGAGTCATTCGCATAACGCCAGTTAGTCTCTGATTGAGGTTCAACACCACCGCTACCACAGAATACACCGATACCACCATCTAATACTTTAAGTGAACGGTAAACTTCTACTGTAAAGTCAACGTGTCCAGGAGTATCGATAACGTTTAAACGGTGGTTGTTCCAGAAACAACTTACCGCTGCCGATTGGATAGTAATACCGCGCTCAGCTTCTTGTTCCATGAAGTCAGTAGTAGATTCGCCATCATGAACTTCACCAGTTTTATGGATAGTACCAGTAAGTTTTAGGATACGCTCTGTTGTAGTGGTTTTACCCGCATCAACGTGCGCGAAAATACCAATATTTCTGTATTTTGTTAAATCTGTCATTTTTTATACTCTGTTTAGTAAAAAATCGAAACCAATATTCCCGGCGCATTATACAATTTTTAAAGTTAAACAGAACACAGAATTAAGAATAAATATAAAATTTGTCTCTTTTTTCACCATTATTTTGATTGATTTTTAAAAAAAGGCCTTTTTTTAGCAAATTTGCGGCTATTTTTCCGTTGTCTTACCGATAAATGACAAACGGACTAAACAACGCAGCGATTAAAAATTTAAGAAACTGGGATTAAGAGCAATGCAAACAGCAGTGCAAAGACAAAACTGCTAATCGCTGTGTTTTTTAATTCTTGATTAAAAATATCGCCATCTCGACAATCTCCATTAATTGCAACAGATAACCGTAAACAACTTTTACTAAATGGGATCAATGTTAATAAAAAAAGATATTGCCATGCAGCGACATCAATTAAGGTACATAGATATAGGCATGCCAATAACTGGCCGGTAAAAAGTAAAAAAAGATGGTATATGTATGCCTTTCGTCTCCCCCACAATACAACCAGAGTTATTTTATTGGCCGCCTTATCATTAAAGACATCGCGCATATTATTAATATTAAGCACTGCCGCTGAGAGCATACCGATACTGCATGCGGGTAGCAGTAAGCCATAATGAAAGGTATGTGCGTAAAGGTAATAACTACCAATCACACCTAACAGACCAAAAAAAATAAAAACAGATAGATCCCCTAATGCACGATATCCGTAGGGTAACTTCCCCATGGTGTAGGTAATTGCCGCAGCTAACGCTAATACCCCTAATGCAAGAAACAACAGCCAACTGGTTAAGTCGTTACCTAAGGCAATAAATAAGAGACTCACACCGCTGCAAATAGTCACAACAACGGTAATCAATATTGCCCGTTTCATGCTCTTTTTACTAATAACCCCCGTTTGCATTGCCCGAGTAGGGCCAACACGAAAGTCATTATCCGCACCGCTAATTGCATCACCATAATCGTTAGCAAGATTCGATAAAATTTGTAATAACAAGGCGGTGATCAATGTAAAAGTAAAAATAACGGGATCAAAGATGTGCGCTTGGGCAGCAAGGCCTGCCGATAAAATAATAGAAGCCGCTGCCAGTGGCAAGGTACGTAACCGTAGTGCGCTTATCCAAATTACAAGCTTGTTCATTAACTTTTTCCTAATTTCTAACTATGCAGAAGCATTTAATCGCGCTACATTAACAAACCTGAATCTACAATAGCAAACTGTTATCATCAACGCATCTTGTCACGGAACACAACCTAACAAACATGATTAGTTTTATTAAACAGCAATTACACCTTTTCGCTAAGCAACATGGAGAGACACCCTGTGACAATTTAGTGATTTCATTACCTCTGTTCGATTTACTCGCATTTTTAAAAGGTCAAACATTAGCCCCATCACCCATTTACCCGAGTATCTATTGGCAAGATAGAAATCAACAACAAACGATTGTCTGTTTAGGACAAATCGAAGAGCATTATTGCGTGCCCAACGTAACAGATCCACAAGCTTGCTATTTTGGCGGTTTAGCCTTTCAACAACAAGGGGAACAGTGGCCTGATTTTCCAGCGGTTCGTTTCATTCGCCCGGCATTGGAATTTAAACAATACGCAGATAAAGTAACATTAACCTGTCACTTTAATGGGCAGAATGGCATTCACAGCACCGATGCATTAGTTACACAATTACAGACTATCGCCCCCTTAAGTAAAAATCACAGCACCATATTGTCTCGTACGGAGCGGCCCAATCAACAACAATGGGCTGATTTAGTCGAACTGGCTATTGAATACAAAGCATTACTCCCCAAGGTAGTGCTATCGCGGCAGACGGAAATAATCTGTGCAAAAAAAATTAACCATGTTGATTTATTAGCTGAATGGCAAAAGGCCAATAAAGCGAGTTTTCATTTTTCTTTTCAATTTTCACAAAAACATGCCTTTATTGGCTGCTCACCGGAACGGCTTTTTTGCCGTAATGGTAATCAACTTAATACGGAAGCGTTAGCAGGTACTATCAACCGTGGTCGTAATGAAAAAGAAGATCAATTTTTATTACAAAGCCTGTTAACGGATAAAAAAATCGACCGTGAAAACTATTTGGTACAAGAATTTATAATTGCCAATCTCAAACAACTTAAAGCGACGGTCTGCTGTGATGATGCTCGGGTGATGCAACTACAGAATGTACAGCATTTGTGTGTCCCTATTAAGGCAACCCTCGCAGCTAACACCAATGATGCAAGTCTACTCCATAAGTTGCACCCCACCCCCGCGGTTGGCGGTTCACCAAAACATCCCGCCCTACAATTCATTAACGACAATGAACCCTATATACGTGGTTGGTATGCAGGGGCCGTCGGTTATTTGAGCGCACAGAAAAGTGATTTTAGTGTCGCAATTCGTAGTGCCTTAGTAAAAGATAACAAAATTAAACTCTTTGCAGGTGCGGGGATTGTCACGGGCTCTATCGCACAACAAGAATGGCAGGAGCTCGATAATAAAATTCATACTATATTAACTATTTTATCGTCACAACAATAAGTAGAACGCGATGCAGACTCCTTGTCACCAAAACAATTCATTTCCAACGCACTTTGCCAATATTAATCAACTATGGGCAACTCTTTTTATTGAGGAGTTGGTCCGTAATGGTATTCGTGATTTTTGTATTGCACCCGGCTCTCGTTCAACACCACTTACTCTTGCCGTTGCGACCCGTAGCGATGTCAACACACATCTCCATTTTGATGAGCGAGGACTCGGCTTCCTCGCATTAGGGATCAGTCAAGCCACTAACAAACCAGTTGTAATTATCACGACATCAGGTACTGCCGTTGCCAACCTCTATCCGGCGGTGATTGAAGCGAGACAAAGTCAGCACCCTTTAATCATTCTTTCCGCTGACAGGCCGCCACATTTGCTCGATTGCGGCGCAAATCAAGCCATTGACCAGTATGCTATTTTTGCCAATTACCCGATATTTTTTAAACAACTGCCCATGGCGACATTAGAGATAACGCCCTGTTACCTATTAACAACCATTAATCAAGGCCTCGCCAAACAACAGAGTAGCCCAGCCCCCATTCACTTTAATATTGCATTTTCAGAGCCCCTTTATCCGCGCGAAGAGCTGATTAATTATCAAGATTATTTAGCCCCTTTACAACGTTGGTTAACAAACTCAATCCCCTTTACCTCTTATATGCAAGATAACGTTAGCGATAGGCTCGACACGAGAGAACACCGTTCAGGCAAAAAAGTACTGATTATTACAGGACGTTTGACCAATAAAGAACAAGCATTACAAATTGCTCAGTTTGCCAAGCTTAATCATTACCCCTTGTTTGCCGACATTCAATCGTCACTTGCAAAGCATAATCAACAGATTACCTATTATGACCTACTCTTGCTCAATCCAAGCTTTACAACAAAGTTAGCAGAAGCTGATATCATCATTCAATTTGGCGATCAAATAGTCAGCAAACGATTAGGGGAGTTTATTACACAATTCACGGGCGAATATTGGCTAATTCAAGAGGGTAACCAGTGCATCGATCCTCATCATCAACTGCAACAACGATTTAACTGCACAAGCAGCGAATGGATTAATCAGCAGAGCGCGTTAACTGCAAGTAACGTCAACTGGCTGACTAATTTAATAGAATATGATCTACAAATAACAGAAAACCATATATCACCATTGCTTAACTCCTCTGTTTTTTGCGAAATAAATATTACCCATCAACTCGGTAAACTGATCGGCAAAAATAATTCGCTCTTTATTGGTAATAGCCTGCCAATCCGTATTGCCGATATGTTTATGAGCCACGATGAAATTGATATATTCACTAATCGCGGAGCAAGCGGTATCGATGGTTTAGTCGCAACAGCTGTCGGTGTTGCGAAAAATCATGGGTGTACAACCACACTATTACTGGGTGATACTTCGTTTCTCTATGATTTGAATTCATTAGCACTGTTAAAACAGTTACACTCGCCTTTTATCATTGTTGTTATCAATAATGATGGCGGTGCTATATTTAATCTTTTACCCGTACCCGAACAACATAAACAAAGGTTTTATCAACTTCCCCATGGTTTAACCTTTGCAGACACCTGTAAACAATTCTCTATCGATTATTATCAACCAGCACATTTGCAAGAATTCCAACTCTGTTATCAAAAAGCAGTAAAGAATAGAGCATCTTTAATTGAGATTTGTGTAAAAAACGAGCAAACTAGCAAACAACTTGAACAACTCAAAGAGCAGCTTAAATATGCCACTTTTTTATAGAGTAGATGGTCAACGAAGTAACCCTACCTTGGTTTTCTTACATGGTTTTTTAGGTAATAGTGATGATTGGAATGAAACCATTACTCAGCTTAAGGAGCGATTTTATTGCATTTGCATAGACTTACCTGGTCATGGCCACTCTATCGCCACAAATGCCCCCATCGAAAATGGTTTTGCACATTGCCATCGTTTAATCAAAAAATGTTTACAAGAATTACAAGTGACGACATTTACTCTCGTCGGCTACTCCCTTGGTGGACGTATTGCACTAGATTACGCGCGCACTCAAAAAGATGCTAACTTACAGCGCCTTATTTTGGAATCCTCGCATATAGGCTTACACTCTGAAGCTGAAAAAAAAGTCCGCTATCAACACGATAAAAGTTGGGCAAAGCGCTTTGCCACGCAGCATATAGAGCAAAGTTTATATGAGTGGTATGAACAGAGTCTATTCGATAACCTATCTCCGCAGCAAAAAGACGACATCATAAATAAACGGAGCCAAAACTATGGCGTCTGTTTAGCGGGCATGCTGCTTTCGACAAGCTTAGCAAAGCAAGACCATAGCTGGGATTACCTGCAAAACAATAGTCAAACTACATCGCCATTACCTATCGACTATTGCGTGGGTAGTGAAGATAAAAAATTCATCGCACTTGCGAAACAATTAACTTCCTTTAACTGTGTTAATATTATTGAGTTCAACGGTGTCGGTCATAATATTCATCAACAGCAACCGCGACAATACGCCCAATTTATAATAGATAATATACATAAATAACTAATAACGAATAATATTCACCCTTACTTTCCACAGCTAACAGATAATAAGAGAAAATGATGCCTGAACAAGATTTTTATGCACCGATAACCTGGCAAGATAGTGGCTTAAACTTTACCGATATTCTTTACCATAAAGCCGAGGGGATTGCTAAAATCACCATTAATCGCCCACAGGTCCGTAATGCTTTTCGTCCACAAACAGTCAATGAAATGATGCAAGCGCTCAGCGATGCTCGCTACGATGAAAAAATTGGCGTGATTATATTAACAGGACAGGGCGACCTTGCCTTTTGCTCCGGTGGCGATCAAAGCGTGCGCGGTGACTCAGGTTATCGCGATGAGACTGGTGGGCATCATCTAAATGTACTTGATTTCCAACGTCAAATCCGCACTTGTCCAAAACCAGTTATTGCCATGGTAGCAGGGTATGCCGTCGGTGGTGGCCATGTTTTACATATGATGTGTGATTTAACTATCGCAGCGGATAACGCAAAATTTGGGCAAACTGGCCCCAAAGTTGGTTCTTTTGACGGTGGCTGGGGCGCTAGCTATATGGCACGTATCGTCGGACAGAAAAAAGCACGCGAAATTTGGTTTTTATGTCGTATGTATGATGCCAAAGAGGCTCTTGATATGGGCTTAGTCAATACCGTCGTGACACTCGCCGATTTAGAAAAAGAGACGATAAAATGGTGCCGCGAAATCTTGCAAAATAGCCCAATGGCATTACGCTGTTTAAAGGCAGCACTCAATGCAGATTGTGATGGGCAAGCTGGACTACAAGAACTTGCAGGTAATGCAACTATGCTATTCTATATGAGTGAAGAAGGGCAAGAAGGTCGAAATGCCTTTAATGAAAAGCGTAAACCTGACTTTACCAAGTTCCAACGTAATCCATAAGCATTAAAAGAAAGTGGCTAATTTAATCAAATTTCAATAGCCTTAAGCTATCAATTTAATTGAAATAAACGATTCGATTATTAGTGATTTTTCACGCATGCTATAAAACATAAACATATTACTTAATCAACAGAGGGAAATATCATGGTATTAGTAGGCAAATCAGCTCCTGATTTTACAGCGGCAGCAGTATTAGGTAACGGCGAAATTGTAGATAGCTTTAACTTAAAAGCTTTCGCACAGGGTAAAGAAGTTGTTATATTCTTCTATCCTCTTGATTTTACATTTGTATGTCCTTCAGAGCTAATCGCTTTCGATAAACGTTTTGGTGAATTTCAAGCACGTGGCGTTGAAGTTATCGGTATCTCAATTGATTCTCAATTTACACATAATGCATGGCGTAACACGGCTATCAATGATGGCGGTATTGGTGCTGTTCAGTACCCACTCGTTGCAGATGTTAAACATGAAATATGCCAAGCATACGATGTTGAATTAGCCGATGCAGGCGTTGCACTACGTGGTTCTTTCTTAATCGATAAAAACGGTATTGTTCGTCATCAGGTGGTTAATGATCTACCACTTGGACGTAATATTGATGAAATGTTACGTATGGTTGATGCATTACAATTCCACGAAGAGCATGGCGAAGTTTGCCCGGCACAATGGGCAAAAGACAAAGCTGGTATGGAAGCTTCTCCAGAAGGTGTGGCTAAATACTTAGCGGATCATAACGACGACCTATAATGGTTATCTATTGTTTTATTTAGCTAAAAAAGGCCTCATGCTATGAGGCCTTTTTTGTATGCTGCGAATCATTGCCCAGCTTTACTTTAATGATGAATAATAAGCCGCTATATTTGCCATATCTTCATCTGAGAGCATATCAGCTTGTGGTTTCATAATCGCAGACATCCCCCCTGACGTTGACCCGATTTATAGGCCTTTAAAGCAGATACAAGATAAGCCTCTTGTTGCCCCTTTAAATTAGGATAAATCGGCACCGCAGAGATGCCATCAGCACCATGACAAGCAGCACAAATAGCTGATTTCGCTTTCCCCAACTCAGCGTCAGCAGCAACGCAAAGCATGGGTGAAAGCAACATTATTGATGCAAGTAATCGTTTTTTCATTCGAGCTCCTTTCTCTATTTTTAACAAAAATTAACGAATGTGGTACAACGCGTTAATTTTATCCAGATTGTCAAAGTTCATTTCAAGATCCTTTAAACGGCCATCTTTCACGGAATAAACTAGACCATGCACAACTAATTCCTGCCCCCTTGCCCAAGCTTCTTGCACACAGGTGGTATGACAGACATTTTTTGCCTGTTCGATAACATTCAGCTCGGTCAATAAATCCAACCGTTGTTCATCACTCATTTCAGCCGATAACTGATCACTATGTTTAACATAAATATCTTTAATATTACGTAACCAGCCATCGATTAAATCATAGGACTGCTTTTGCATTGCGGCTTTGATCCCACCACAATCGTAATGGCCCGTAACAATAATATGTTTTACTTTTAATACATCAACGGCATATTGAATCACTGACATACAACTTAAATCAGTATGTATCACTAAGTTGGCAATATTACGGTGGACAAAAATATCGCCCGGCATCAAATCTAATAGTTGATTCGCGGGAACTCGACTATCCGAGCAACCGATCCATAAATAATCTGGGGATTGTTGATTCGCTAACTGTGAAAAAAACGTTGGGTCTTCTTCATTTATTTTTGCAGCCCATTCTTCATTTTGCTTTAATAGATCACTTAATAAGCTCATAATTCTTCTCTATATAATTTAATTATAATAAGTTAGCAGGATATTTATGCTTATACCATATCAAGAACTAAGTTCAGAGGCATTAGATAATTTAATTGAATCTTTTATTTTACGAGAAGGGACAGACTATGGTGAGTTCGAAATTTCTCTCATCGAAAAGAAGCATTCAATCTTGCAACAGCTAAAACAAGGTTGTATTGTAATACTCTATTCGCAATTGTCGAATAGTGTCACCTTAATCGATAAGGATGATTTAAAAAAACAACAATGATTAATATTAAAAAATAACGGATTATATTCACAAGCTTTTTTCACTAAATCTATTAGTTCATTTTCAAGAAAAGCCTTTGTAAAAAGATAAGTTTGTTGATGAAGATCTAATTTCTGCAGTGACAAAAGCCGATAAGTGTTATCGGACGCATCTAAAAAGAGATACAATCTCTTGGTTAGTGCCACGTCATAAATAATAACAAGAGATAGCTCATTAGCTAGTCAATACCTAATTAAAGGAATATTATGATCATTACCAAACCTCAAGCAGACCCAACATTAGAGTGGTTTTTATCACACTGCCACACACATAAATATTCAGCAAAAAGTATGCTTATACATGCTGGAGAAAAAGCAGACACTCTTTATTTTATTGTAAAGGGTTCGGTAGCCGTTGTGATCAAGGATGAAGACGGTAAAGAGATGATTTTATCATATCTAAACCAAGGTGATTTCATTGGCGAATTAGGCTTATTTGATAAAGAAGAAAACCCGATTCGTAGTGCTTCTGTAAAAGCGAAAACATCTTGTGAAGTTGCAGAGATATCCTACAAAAAATTCACTCAGCTGATCACCGTAAACCCAGAAATTTTAATGCGTTTATCTCGTCAAATGGCTAATCGTCTACAGATCACGAGCCAAAAAGTTGGCAACCTCGCTTTCTTAGATGTAACTGGACGTATCGCGAATACTTTACTTGACCTTGCTAAACAACCCGATGCCATGACTCACCCTGATGGCATGCAAATTAAAATCACACGCCAAGAAATTGGTCAAATTGTTGGTTGCTCGCGTGAAACGGTTGGTCGAATCTTAAAAATGCTCGAAGACCAAGGCTTAATTTCAGCCCACGGTAAAACCATTGTGGTATTTGGCACCCGCTAATTAAAAGTGCGCAGACCAAGCAACAAAAACCGCTTAATATAGCGGTTTTTTTATATCCTTTAATAACAATCCGCATAAGTTATGAGTGATTATTTACTTTCACAGCACAAAACTAACGCTTTCATAAAGATAAAGTACTAACAATATTTATCTAAACTGCCACAACCGTTATAATTTAATATAATCAACAAACACGACCATACTTATTTAGGCTTACTCATGAGAAAAATAATAAAACCTATTTCTAGGGAAGATAATTTCTATTACATGCTAATCAGCCTGATACTTTTACTTTTCTCTAATGCCTGCATTGAACAATTTTTTCTTGATTCTCTATTTATTCATGAATTATTTACCCTATTAACCATCACCTCTATGTCCATATCCATTTTCGGTTTACGTTCCAGCGGCATCGCGTTTAAATCGGCAATCGGGTTAATTATCACGATTATCGTAATGACAACGCTAATCACAAACTTTAGGGAAGCCGACCTCGCTATTACACAACTTGTTTTAATGTTAATATTTTTTTCCATGCAGATAAAATTAGCTATACAACAAGTACTGTTTTCCAGCGATAAAATAACAGGGAATAGTTTAGCGGGCTCAATTTGTATTTTTTTATTGTTAGGCATTATTTGGCTGCTACTCTACTCAATCACCATTGAATTAATGCCTAACTCATTCTCCGGTCTACCGCAAGATACATGGCCAGGTAATTTCTCAGGGATCATCTATTATAGCTTTGTTACCTTAACCACATTAGGCTTCGGCGATATATTACCGCTCTCTCCCACTGCACGTTTCTTAACCTATATGGAAGCCATTGTGGGTGTCTTTTACATGGCAATCTTCGTTTCTAGTTTAGTGGGTGCAGCAATGCAGCGTAAAAGCTAGACCGTATGTTTTATGAAGGGAGAGAAAAACGTTTAGAAATAATTATAACTGGGCATAACCTACTAGAATATTCAGAGTCATTTTGGATAGAGATGGTCAGTGAAGCGAATACCAATATCCTTTCACAAATTAAAAATAAACATATTAGTGCCTATTTATTATCAGAATCGAGCCTATTTGTTTGGCATAATAAAATTTTGCTCATCACCTGCGGTAACACGCATTTAGTGAAAGCGGCACAATATTTCCAAAAAAAAATCCCCAAAAAGAATATTATTTCATTACTATTTCACCGCCACCAAGCGATACAGCCAAATCGACAAAAAAGTAGTTTTGAACAAGATAGTCAACTTTTAACGGCAGATCTTAATGGTATCACTCAGCACTGGCGAGGCGATTATCGAGGCGATCTATTCTATTTTACAAATAAAGAGCCTAACTCCGATTACAAACAAATCTTAATGTGTCATAACTTAACAGGTGAGTTAACGGAAAAGGCGCAATCCGGTTTACTTTCAACGGCAGAGATGGAGAGTTATCTCTCCATTAATTGCTTTTTCGACGACCTTATCATTGATCAATTTACCTTTGAACCTAAGGGCTATTCATTAAATGCGGTCTGCGCAAATGACTACTTAACTATTCACCTTACTCCTGAAAAGTTAAGTAGCTATCTAAGTGTGGAAACCAGTTTTAACAACGCTAACAGCAAGGCACTGATGGCGCATATTGTAAAACTATTCAAACCACAACAGAGTCATTTAATGTGTTTTAACTCAACAGAGCAAAGTGCGTTACAGATAAGTTTACATCCCCACTAACCCCTTCCCTGGTGTGAAGAAATAGTTAAGGATTCAATAAAAATACCGCCTGTACCCTGTCCGTTAAGGTCATTTTTTTCGACTGGTAAGTTGCTTCAGCTTGCTCATCTTGCATACTTTTCATCATCATCATCGGCTGCACATAATTATTCTGATAATTAATCGAATAGATCTGACCCAATTTAGCTCCGTAGGCGGTAGCTAACACCTCCGCTTTCATCAATGAATCCTCTATGGCCATTTGTCTAATCTTTGCTCGCCATTGCTCCGGTGAAGCTAAACTATATTCCAATGCATTGATTGACTCTATTTGAGACGATAAAACCGTATCTAAAAAGCGATTTAACCCATCGATGTTCGTTAACAGATAACTTAAATCACGTATTGCGCGTATTCCGACTAAGGTACGTTTCCTATCGTCATATTGATACTCTTCACCACTATATAGATCAGCCCTTTGTAAAAGCGCCGTATCAAATCCAGCTGCTTTTAAATTAGCCAACAAAGCCTCAACTTGTGAATCAACCTTCATTTTTGCTTCTTTGGCATCTTTTTCTAGCGCTTGGGCGCGAAACTTAATAGTCACTTGATCAGGCATAACAGCCAAGGAAGCAATACCAGTCACTGATATAGAAGGCTGATTAGGCAATGCCTCAGCGGAAGTTGAAGTGGATACAATAAAGGTTAACAAAACAATACAGTAATTAATCACTCGCATAATAAGCCTCTCATTTTCTCATGGTAATACCAATTCCGGTGAGTATGTGATCTAGATTTTGCGCAGGAAAAACAGCTTAATTCAAGGCGTAATTTGACGTAAATGGTTATTCCCTTTGCGAAAATTACAACGCAGCAGTAAGTTGTTTTAACCAGTAAAATAGATCCGCTATTTATCGGAATTGGTATAAAACGTAACAAAAAAAGCCAGCAACTAGATAAACTAGGCTGGCTCTATTAATAGTCTGTTATATTTTAATAAAGCCAACGATAATGTCGGCTCGTTAAATTATAAAACGTCGATAGCGTTAAGGTCTGCAAACGCTTTTTCAAGACGCGCAACCATAGACTCTTGACCTGCACGTAACCATACACGTGGATCATAGTATTTTTTATTCGGTGCATCTTCACCCGTTGGGTTACCGATTTGACCTTGTAAGAAATCGTGGTTTTTAGCTTCGTAACCACGGATACCATCCCAACATGCCCACTGTGTATCTGTATCGATGTTCATTTTGATAACACCGTAACCGATAGACTCTTGGATTTCAGCTTCAGATGAACCAGAACCACCGTGGAATACGAAGTTTAATGTATTCGCTGGAAGACCGTGTTTTTCAGAAACATAAGCTTGAGAATCACGTAGAATAGTTGGTGTTAACTTAACGTTACCAGGCTTGTATACACCGTGTACGTTACCGAAAGAAGCTGCGATTGTGAAGTTAGGGCTAACTTTAGAAAGTTCAGTGTACGCGTAATCAACTTCAGAAGGTTGAGTATAAAGTAGAGACTCATCCATACCTGAGTTATCAACACCGTCTTCTTCACCACCAGTACAACCTAATTCGATCTCTAATGTCATACCCATTTTAGCCATACGTGCTAGGTATTTAGAACAGATTTCGATGTTCTCTTCTAAAGACTCTTCAGAAAGATGATCATGTGTGAAGAGAAAAGAGGTTTACCAGTTGCAGCAAAGTGCTCTTCAGATGCAGTTAGTAGCCCGTCAATCCAAGGAAGCAATTTTTTAGCTGCGTGGTCAGTATGAAGAATAACAGGTACACCATAAGCTTCAGCCATTGCGTGAACGTGCTTAGCACCTGAAACAGCACCAAGAATTGCCGCTTCTTGACCTTCAAGTTTAAGACCTTTACCTGCGTTAAATGCAGCACCGCCGTTAGAGAATTGAACAACAACAGGCGCTTTAACTTTAGCTGCTGCTTCAAGTACTGCGTTGATTGAATCAGAACCAACAACGTTTACCGCTGGAAGTGCAAATTTGTTTTCTTTTGCAACTGCAAATACTTTCTGAACATCATCACCAGTGATAACACCAGGTTTTACAACGTCTAAAATCTTAGTCATGAGATATATCCTATCTATTTTAGTTAAATTAAATACGGTTTAATTTCGCGTGATATTATACACAATTATGTGACAAAAAACACGCAATAAAAAAGCGAGATCTTATCTCGCTTTGTATAGTATATTAATCGTTTGCACGTGACTCTAACATTGCCACTGCTGGTAATATTTTACCTTCAACAAACTCAAGGAATGCGCCACCACCTGTAGAGATGTAAGAAACATCAGCAGCAATATCGAATTTATCGATAGCCGCTAACGTATCACCACCACCGGCAACAGAAAACGCAGAAGACTCTGCAATCGCTTTAGATATCCCAGCTGTACCCGCTTCGAAATTTTTGAATTCAAATACGCCAACAGGGCCATTCCAAAGAATTGTTTTTGCACCTTTAAGGATTTCAGCAAGCGCAGCAGTTGATTTAGGGCCTAAGTCGAAAATCATATCGTCATCTTGAACGTCTTCAACATTTTTTATTTCAGCTTCTGCGTTTTCATCGAATGCTTTTGCACAGGCAACATCTGTTGCTACTGGAATTGCACAAGAAACCATTAATTCTTTAGCTGTTTCAACTAAATCTGCTTCGTACAATGATTTACCAACATTGTGCCCTTGCGCTGCAATAAATGTATTTGCAATACCGCCACCAACAACAAGTTGATCGGCAATTTTCGATAAAGATTCAAGTACAGTTAGTTTAGTTGATACTTTAGAACCACCAACGATAGCCACTAGAGGACGCGCAGGTTTATCCATCGCTTTACCTAATGCTTCCAGCTCAGCCGCCAATAAGGGACCAGCACAAGCGATAGGTGCAAATTTAGCGATACCATGAGTTGATGCTTGCGCACGGTGAGCCGTACCAAATGCATCCATTACATAAACATCACAAAGTGCTGCCAGTTGCTTAGCAAGTACTTCATCGTCTTTTTTCTCGCCTTTATTAAAGCGCACGTTTTCAAGTACAACAACTTCACCCGCATTTACTTCAACACCGTTCAAGTAATCAGTTGCTAAACGAACAGGCACATCTAGCGCTTCGTTTAGGTAATCAACAACAGGCTGTAAAGTTGCAGCTGCATTTTCTTCAGCAGTACCGCCTTCAACAGGGCGACCTAAGTGAGAAGTGATCATCACTTTAGCGCCTTTTTCTAAGGCTAGTTTGATTGTTGGGATAGACGCACGGATACGTGCATCCGATGTCACTTTACCCTCTTTAATTGGCACATTAAGATCTTGACGAATAAATACGCGTTTACCAGCTAGATCCTGATCTACCATTTTTTTTACTGACATGATGTGTCCTCTTATTTAATTTTAAAACTAACAAACTGATATTTTATACCTGAATAACGATCCAGATTTTGCTATCGAACTCGTTTTAGTACAACATTCTTCCGTTGTCTTGAAATTACTCGTAGCATTATAGACGATTCTTTTTGTTACATCGATCACAATGCCCTGTAATTTACCTTCTTAATAGGGGGTTAGGGTTTGATTTATATCATTTTCTGTAACTTTATTTCAAAATCACTAAAAAATAACAACATTCCCAACCTTTTCCTACAAAAGATAACATTAACTTTTAATACTTTGTAACTCTTCTAAAGGCCATCGGGGTTTGGTTTTTATTTTTAAATCCTGTAAATGGCCAGCCTTGAGACGTTGCATGCCCGCATAGGCTATCATTGCACCATTATCTGTACAAAATTCATTACGTGGATAAAAAACCTCCCCTTGTAACGACTTCATCATCACAGCCAATTGTTCACGTAATGACTTATTGGCACTGACACCACCGGCCACAACTAATCGCTTTAGCCCCGTCTGCTTTAGGGCGCGTTTACATTTTATGGCAACAGTATCAATCACGGCATCTTGGAATGCCAATGCAATATCCGCCTGCGTTTGCGGATCACTGCCCTCTTCGGCAATGGTATTGGCGGCAAACGTTTTTAATCCACTGAAACTAAAATCAAGCCCAGGTTTGGTAGTCATTGGTCTTGGAAAGTGAAAGCGCCCTGCAACACCGTTTTCAGCCATTTTCGCCAAACGAGGTCCGCCCGGATAATCCAAACCAAGTAATTTGGCTGTTTTATCAAAGGCCTCACCTGCTGCATCGTCAATGCTTTCTCCGAGTACCGTATATTCACCAATATCATCGACCTGTACTAGTAGGGTATGTCCACCAGAAATAAGGAGAGCCAAAAAAGGAAATTCTGGACGATTATCTTCGAGCATCGGAGCTAATAAATGGCCCTCCATATGATGCACGGCAATAGCTGGTTTATTCCATGCATAGGCTAAACTTCGCCCAATACAAGTGCCAACTAACAAGGCGCCAACTAATCCAGGGCCCACTGTATAAGCAATACCATCAATATCATCTTTACTACAATCGGCATTAGCGAGCGCTTCCTTAATCAGCGGAATCGTTTTACGAACATGGTCGCGCGATGCAAGCTCAGGAACAACACCGCCATAGTCAGCATGTAATGCTACTTGGCTATATAATTGATGTGACAATAATCCTAACTGATCATCATAAATTGCGATGCCCGTCTCATCACATGAAGTTTCAATGCCTAAAATACGCATATCGCCAAGCCTCTAATGAATAAAATAACAGCTTAGTTTACCGCAAAATTATCACGAGTAACTTTTTTTTTAATAGAGAGCGTCATTTTCAATGCATAAATGCCTTTTTCTAATAATACAATTCCCCCTTTATCTTTTTTTAACTATATTTAATACAGTAATCCTTTACATTTTATAGCAAATAAGATTAAAATCTCGCACCATTTTAAAAGCACTGGTCAATATACGACCGTAACCATAAAGGTAATAGGCACATGCCAGTAATTAAACTTCGTGAAAACGAACCATTTGACGTAGCACTTCGTCGTTTTAAACGTTCTTGTGAAAAAGCAGGTATCTTAGCAGAAACTCGTAAACGTGAATTCTTTGAGAAACCAACTACAGTTCGTAAACGTGCTAAAGCTGCTGCTGTTAAACGTCACTTGAAAAAACTTTCTCGTGAAAACGCACGTCGCGTTCGCCTGTACTAATTTCTTAGTTAAAGGTTTCTGATGTCTTTAAAAGCAAGATTAAAAGAGCAACAAATACTCGCGATGCGAGCGAAGGATAAGGCACGTTTAGGCACTATCCGTATGTTGCAAGCAGCAATCAAACAAGTTGAAATTGATACGCAAGTTGAACTAAATAATGATGAAGTTATGGCTATTGTCATTAAATCAGTAAAACAGCGTAAAGATTCAATTGCTCAGTTTGAAAATGCGAATCGCGTTGATCTTGCTGATATTGAAAAAGCAGAACTTGCAATATTGCAAGAGTTTCTCCCACAACCACTAACTTCCGATGAAGTCAAAGACTTAATCAAGCAGGCTATTGCGACCTCTGGTGCAACTGGCATGCAAGATATGGGTAAGGTAATGGGGCTACTCAAAGAAGATATTCAAGGACGAGCAGATATGGGTGAAGTAAGCTCGCTTGTGAGAGCTGGCTTAGCTTAATTCTGATGCTTGTTAAATAATAGCCCTGAGTTTATTCGTAAGCTTGGGGCTTTTTTGTTTTACCACTAAACTTACCCCCTATTAATAAACAACTTAATTTAATGGTTTAATACATGGCAGGACGTATTCCTCGACAATTTATTGATGACCTTATCGCACGTACCGATATTGTTGACCTCATTGATAGCCGTGTAAAATTAAAAAAGAAAGGCAAAGACTACCGCGCTCGCTGCCCTTTCCATAACGGTAATAACGACTCCTCCTTTTCCGTTAGTGCAGATAAACAGTTTTATCACTGCTTTAATTGTGGTGCCAGTGGTAACGCACTGAGCTTTGTCATGGAATATGATGGCATTGAATTTGTCGATGCAGTAGAAACCTTAGCTGAACAACTGTCCATTGAAGTACCTCGTGAAGATATTGGCAATGGCAAAACAGTGGTCAATAATTATGTTGATCGCAAAGATCTATACCAATTGATGGCCGAGATCACCATTTTTTATCAACAGCAGCTGCGCAGTCACAAAAACAGTGAAAAAGTGATTAACTATCTAAAGGGTAGAGGATTATCCGGTGAAACCGTTAAATACTTTAAAATTGGTTACGCCCCGGATGGTTGGGATGAATTACGTAAACGTTTTGCTTTAACTGCGCAATTAGAAAAGCAACTCATTGATATCGGCATGCTTATTGCGAAAGATAAAACAGGCAGTTATGACCGCTTTCGTGATCGCTTAATGTTTCCAATACATGACCGCCGAGGACGAGTGATAGGATTTGGTGGCCGCGTTTTAGATAACCAAGAACCAAAGTACTTAAATTCACCTGAAACACCCATTTTTCACAAGGGTAAAGAACTTTATGGCTTATATCAAGTAAAGCAAACCCATAAAGAGATTCAACGTATATTGGTTGTTGAAGGCTATATGGATGTCGTTGCACTAGAGCAATTTGCGATTAATTATGCCGTTGCATCACTGGAACTAGTACGAGTAGTGACCATATTCAAACTCTTTTTCGTCACAGCAGCGAAATTATTTGTTGCTTCGATGGAGATAAAGCGGGCAGAAATGCTGCTTGGCGGGCATTAGAAAATGCCCTACCCTATATACAAGATGGCCGAACACTGCGCTTTATGTTTCTACCTGATGGAGAAGATCCTGATAGTTTAATTCAAAAGCAAGGTAAGCAAGCCTTTGAACAGTTAATCGCTGAAGCTCTTCCGCTTTCTGATTTTCTTTTTCAACAATTATTAAGCAAAGTGGATATGAGCACATCAGACAGCAAATCAAAGCTGGCTCAGCTTGCCATTCCGCTGCTAGAGCAATTACCAGAGAGCGTCTTTAGGCAAATGATGGATGAAAAGCTCATTAATCTACTCGGTATTGAAAAAGAAGGGTTAAAAAAATTACTACCCAGGTCACAAGAGCAAAATAAAAATAAAATAAAACAAAAAGCGACACCGATGCGTTTAGCTATCTCTGTATTATTACAGCACCCTAATGTCGCATTTGATTTACCTCTGTTTCCTGAATTTCAAGAAATGAATTTACCTGGATTACCATTATTAAATTCATTACTTGAAATTTGTCGTAACAGCCCCAATATAACCACAGGTCAGTTACTCGAACATTGGCGTGATGCGCCTGAATACAAACAACTACAGACCCTAGCTATATGGGAAAATAACATTGATGACGATAATTACGAAGCATTTTTCTTAGACACATTAGAGAACTTTCTGAATCTTCATCTTCAGTATAAAATTGAATATTTAAAACAAAAAGCTAGAACAGGCAATGCATTAACCAGTGAAGAAACACAACAGCTTGCAGCACTGCTTGTAGAGCAAAAACAACATTAATGAAACTGGAAAAAATAACGAAATAGGCGTATAATCGAGCGCTTGTATTTTTTTAATTGTATCTCTCTATTTGGATGGTATCTATGGCTCAATCACCTCAGTCACAGCTCAAAGAGCTTATTATTAAAGGTAAAGAAAAAGGTTTTTTAACCTATGCAGAAGTTAATGACCATCTGCCACAAGATATTGTTGAATCAGAGCAGATTGAAGATATAGTACAAATGATCAATGACATGGGGATCCGTGTTGTTGAGACAGCCCCTGATGATGACGATCTACTATTGTCTGGTAACGAGGAACCCGATGAAGATGCCGTAGAAGCCGCAGCACAAGTGCTAGCAACGGTTGAATCAGAAATTGGACGTACAACAGATCCTGTGCGTATGTATATGCGTGAAATGGGTACGGTTGAGTTACTTACTCGCGAAGGCGAAATAGTGATCGCCAAACGTATCGAAGAGGGCATTAACGAAGTACAAACAGCGGTATCAGAATATCCTGGCACCATAACCGGCCTACTCGACAATTGGGATAGTTATCAAGCAGAAGATATGAAACTCACTGATTTGATTAGTGGTTTTGTTGATCCTAATGATGAAATATCAATGGCAGTTAGTGCGATTCATATTGGCTCTGAATTATCTGACTTAGAATTAGAAGATGAAGATGATAAAGATGACGATGATTTACTTGATGATGAGGAAGAAGAAGGTCCTAAAGGACCGTGTCCTGAAGAAGCTGCGGAAAAATTTACAGAACTTCGACATTTAAACAAAATTGTAGAAGATTCTATTGCTAAAAATGGTCGAGCACATCCTGAAACACGTAAGGCGATCAATGAGCAAGCCGAATTTTTCCAACAATTTAAACTTATTCCGAAACAATTTGATCGCATTGTTAAAGCGATTCGTTCATCCATGTATGCAGTACGTGTGCAAGAACGTTTAATTTTAAAAATCTGTGTTGAAATAAATAAAATGCCTAAAAAAGAGTTTATTACTCTATTTAAAGGCAATGAAACTAACCAATCATGGTTAGATGCTATCATTTCGAGTAATACCGATTACGGACGACGTATCGCTGAATCAAGTGAAGATTTACAGCGTTGTATCCGAAAAATGCTCTCTATCGAAGAGCAAAGCTTCCTTACCATCACCAATTTAAAAGAGATCTCTCGCAACATGAGCGTAGGTGAAGCAAAAGCTCGCCGAGCTAAAAAAGAGATGGTTGAAGCAAATTTACGTCTAGTAATTTCTATTGCTAAAAAATACACCAATCGTGGCCTACAATTCTTAGATTTAATCCAAGAAGGTAATATCGGATTGATGAAAGCGGTGGATAAATTTGAATACCGCCGTGGTTATAAATTCTCAACCTATGCAACTTGGTGGATTCGCCAAGCAATCACCCGTTCTATTGCAGACCAAGCACGCACCATTCGTATCCCAGTGCATATGATTGAAACGATTAACAAACTAAATCGTATTTCTCGTCAAATGCTACAAGAAATGGGCCGTGAACCTCAGCCGGAAGAGTTAGCTGAACGTATGATGATGCCAGAGGATAAAATACGCAAAGTACTTAAAATCGCCAAAGAGCCGATTTCAATGGAAACTCCTATCGGTGATGATGAAGATTCTCATTTAGGTGATTTTATTGAAGATACGACCATAGCGCTTCCAGTAGACTGTGCAACAATTGAAAGCCTGAAAAATGCAACGAATGAAGTGTTAGAAGGGTTAACTGCTCGTGAAGCAAAAGTATTACGTATGCGTTTCGGTATCGATATGAATACCGACCACACTCTCGAAGAAGTGGGTAAACAATTTGATGTAACACGTGAGCGTATTCGTCAAATTGAAGCCAAAGCATTACGTAAACTACGTCATCCAAGTCGTAGTGAACAGTTGCGTAGCTTCCTTGATGAATAACCGATAGATCATATTATTTTTACTAAAGTCCTGCATTCGCAGGATTTTTTTTAGTAAAAAGGAATTTTTTACAATCAATATTGAAAACTGCGCTGAAATTATAAGCAAACGCACTCTATATGCTAGACAGAGGAAATTGAAGCTTATATAATCGCATCTCAAATTTAGGCCCATAGCCTTTTATTGGTATAGGGTTAGAGCAAATGCTCTAGACAAAAATTTGGCCCCATAGCTCAGTTGGTTAGAGCATCCGACTCATAATCGGCAGGTCCCCTGTTCAAGTCAGGGTGGGGCCACCACATTCAACAAAAAAGGCGCTTTTAGCGCCTTTTTTGTTTTCCGATTCAGATTGAGCAGCGGATGATTAACGACGTTGACGACGCGTTAAACCAAACGCCAGTAAACCTAGCCCTAAAAATGCAGCAGAAAGAGGCTCAGGCACTTCCTGTGTATTAACCGAACCTAAGTTGGTAATTTTACCATCAAAATTAAAACATGCCCCACATTGCATTTTGACATCAAAAGGATCCAAAGTAAGCTCAGCACTGCCGACATAATCGCCAGCAATATAATCAAAAATAGTGCTACCACCAGCAAATTTACCACCCGCAATAAAACCTAGCGACCAAATTTCATATGCCCCAGTGACGCTTTCTTCACCAAAGATAGGGGAAATAAAATTAACACCAATACTTAATTCACCGTCACCATAGCCGACAAATGCAGCATTACCAAAGGTAAAGTTCGCTGATTCGCCATCATCAAGGGAGGCAGAACCAGAATATCCAGTATAAGAACCGATTCCGACTGCGCCAGTTGCACTAGCAGATCCCCCATCAAAAGCAAAATTAATTGGCATAGCAGAGACAGATAAGGCACAACAAGCAAGTATTAAACCTAAAAGATAACTTTTCATCATAATTACTCCATATATTTTCAAGATACCGATTAGATTCTGCCATTATCAACACTCTCACCATGTCACTTTATCATGCAGAGAAACCGGTTGGATATCACATCTAGTGGATAAGATGCCGTGGTTAGTAAAGTCTAACGATACAAATAAAGCATAAACCACACCAAAAATAGGCTTATTATATTTACCCTTAAAAACAATAACTTAAATACAAACCCATAATAAGAAAAAGTAATCTGTTACATTTCTCGACACTTTTTTTTGACAAAAAAAAGATGATTTCATTTGTAATTAACAGGATTTTTACATCACGTTAACCACAAACACATAATTTATGTATGGATTTGAGATTATTTATATTGAACTATATATCCAGGTCATCATTATTATTATTTATAATATAAATAATAATAATGTAACTAATTAATAGTAAAGGGAGTTCACATATATCTATCGTTTATGAAGGTATACTTATTGAAAAAAAATGATTTGAGATGGAGTTGCATGAAAATTTTTTCATCATGTGATAAATTTTTCGACAATCGCAAGAATATGATCTTTAATAAAAAATACACTAGGGCAATATTTGAATATCACCCTAGCTATTTTAAGCTTAGGATTAGATATTTCCCTATGGTTAACAAAATCCCTATTTACCGACTCTACGACGCATTAAAACAAAGCCAACGCCCATTAGTAATAGCACTAAAGAATCTGGCGCAGGCACATCAGTCGTACCGCCACCATCGTAGTTATACGCTTGTAGATGTGAAAGACGATCACCTCCCTTACCAGGAGCTAATACATCATGAAACACCCAAGTACCAGATGTAACACCGTCTTTAAGGTCAAAGATAAACCAATTATCTGCCGTATTACCCGTACCAAATTTAAAACCAATCGCTTCAACAAATGAATCTACAGACCACGTACCAGCGTCCTCCCCATTATTATAAAAATCAGTACCAACACTCGCCCCTATATAACCAGCTGTAGTACCTCCTGCGGTTAAAAAATCATCAGTACCTGCATTTCCGTTAATATTACCGACGCCAGAAGCAACACATCCTGTCGCATAAGTATCCTCCATAGTCATGTAATTCTTAGCGGTATCTTGGCAAGTGATAAGCCCTGCATTTGCCGTAGAGGTAAGAGCCAGTAACAAAGCTCCAACTCCCCCTAGTACCATTTTTAATTTATGTCGCATAATATCCATGTCAAACTCCTCATGTATACAAAACGATAAGAAAACGTATCAATTATCGAAATTGTTTTTATACGTCATATATACTCAAGCATATATCAAACCAAATATATAACCCTCATTTATCAGCAAGTTACAATACCACAAATTAAGTGTGTAAGAAAAACCAACATGTTTTCTACGCTAATAGCTAACATTTTTTATCATAGAGATTTTATAACAAAGCTGATTGATATGAATTTCTAGGAAGTAGAAAACGGGCAAGACAACCCGTTTTCTCTTTTTAATTGTATTACTTTTATGTTTTAATCATCTAAGCTAATTACTGACACACCGCTTGCAGATTCATTGTCATCAATAGCCACTAATGTATAGATACTGTTTGCACTTAACTCTAGCATCACAGGGCCAATAGCAATGGTGTTCATATCTTCGGCAGGGGTCACCATGATATAGACTTCTCCTGGTGTTACATCTAATAAACCGCTATCACCTTTATAGGGTATATCTTTTAAAACCACATCATCTGCACTTGGTGTACTGTCTGAACTGAGGTAAATGTCTACATTACCTGCCAATGTAGAAGCATGAAAAGCACGCAATTTAGCCGCAGTCGCTATACGACGAGTATTGTCTTCAAGAACATATAATTGTTCATTTTCAGCACCATCGGCAAGATTACCTATCGCAACAGCCGTATAATTATTTCCTGCAGATAGCGTAGCATTAAGGGTTAAGGCATCAACCACGGCAACGGGATCACTGCCATTGACAGCCACGTTGAAGGTATAATCTCCTGCGGCTACAGCGATATAATCAGTAAATGCTTTAAATCCTAAGTCATACAAGGGACTTTCCATCGTTGGCGCAGTACCGTTAACCCAAACATCGACATCCGGAGCATCAGAAATAGCATGCACCACACGAATATCTGCACCATTATTGATATCGTTGACCACTAGCGAAGCATCCCCAGTATCAACTAGCAAACTAACAGGAGATGAACCAGCACCAGTATTCGTTGTCGCAACAGCAACCCAATCTCCACCAGCGGGGACTGATACCATACCGGAATCAAAATAGATCACAGATGGATCGTTGGCATCGGTAATACGGATTTGATAATCACCAGCTGGTACTTCGACAGCTTCCGTAGCAGCTAAATATTCAACATTATCAGCAAAGGGGATCGCATCAGTTAAATCATCATTATAAGCAGTGATGAATATATCAACCATTGGCGCATCAGGCGCAGCGTGAATTGCCTGAACACGTGCACCAGATGGGCTAAGTTGTTCACGAGCAACAATTTTTGGTGCAAATGCTTTTTCATCCCCCGTTCCTATAAGCGCAGCTTTACCTAAAGCGATAACGTTATATTCACTATCAGCCATCAAATCTAGGGTTGTTTCGGGTAATACGGTGAGTGTGGAGCCATCAGGTAAAATCGCATCTATTTGTACGCTATGTACGCCTTCTGATACAAACAAGGCACCGGAACTTTGCTGGTAGTCAACGCCAGTTAAAGCAGGCTTACCATCTAACCAAACATTCACTAATGGAGCATCCGGTGAGGCGTGATAAACTCTTAAGGAGGTGGTTGATTGGCTATCAACACTCGAAGAGCCTCCTCCCCCACCACAAGCAACTAATAAAGTTGAAACGAAAGAGACGAATAACATATTTTTAAAGTTTTTGATGTATTTCATTTTTTATACCCTCTTGTTTACGTGTTTTAATCATTACGAGGAGGGTGAAAAAAAAATCACTATTGATAAAAAGAAAATTCAAAACAGGTTCGTAAATATCACCAACGATATGATTGAATTGGTGATATTTACGTGAAATTATTTTTTGTCTAGTTTTATACGCGCAACTAATAATGCAATAAATTTATTCGCCGTTAATCCATGAGCAACAATACTTAAAATAACAGTACAGGCTACCGTCATCGCTAAGGTTTTACCGCCGGGAAGCTGCTCTTGAAGTACAATTAATGCAAAGACAATACTGGCTAAACCTCGCGGACCAAACCAACCAATGAAGAGCTTCTCATCAGTACGTAGTTTTTGCCCTGTTAGCACAACAAAGACTGGCAACATTCGAATCACCGTTAAGCTTAATATTGAATAAAAGATAATATGCCAACTAAATAACTCAATTGACTGTCCAACCACCAACGCCCCAAATACAACCCATGTTATCAGGGCTAAGGTATCTCCTGTCCCCTCTGCAGCCACTAAAAGTTTATGTTTATGTGCTTTCGCAATCGCACCAAACAGTAATCCACCAACGAAGCTCGCAATAAAGCCACTACCACCTAACCACTGAGCAACACTAAAACAAGCTAGTGCCATCGTCACAACGGGCAACTGCTGCCAGCTTTCAGTTACCCAGTTTCGCTGCGTACAAAAGTGCAGTAAATGATAACCACAAAAGGTAAGCCCAACACCAACAACGACACCAATGCCAATCTCTTCAGCAACTAATGTCAACGCTAACAGGCTGGTATTTTCTTGACTTGCATCTCCTGCTATTAGGGCAATAATAATAAACAGGATGGGGACACAAATGCCATCATTTAATCCACTCTCAACATTCAATCCTTCACGGATATTAGCTGGTACATTTTCATTGGTTACAACCGCTTTACCTAATGCTGCATCGGTAGGAGCAAGCATGGTTGCAAGCAACGCAATTTCGAATAACGTCAACTGGTCAAAGAGTAAAATACCAAAGGCATAGCCGAGCAAGATAGTTAACGGTAAGCCAATTAACAATAAACGCCCCGGAATACCAATATTACGCTTTAATACTGCTAGATTGGCATTAGCTGCATCAGCGAATAATAGAATAGCCAGTGTCAATTCAGCCAGTGTACGTAACATTTCAATTTCCATACGCCCAGCAATCACCGCAAAACCCAGTGGACCAAATATCAGCCCAAATGCAGTAAAAACAATCGCACCACTGGTTGGCGTTTTCTCAAGTCCCCCGCTTGCTATGCTATAAAAAAACACAAAAAGCGCTAAAACAGATAAAGAAGCATACATAATAATCCCTTATTTAATAATGACATTTAGGCTGTTTTTACAACCAATTAGTACGATACTTATTAGTTAAGATAACTCCCTAAGTCATAATATTAATATTGCTGTAATGGAGCCTAACGTGAACGAATTTGCTGATGCAAAACAAATTTCACTTCTCAGTATAGCACTTGCTGTCGACCTATTAATCGATGTTGAATACGGCGTGAAGCGCAAGAAGTCACCCATTTAGTTAATCCATTAGCGTTACAATCAACACTTATCTTTGCTGTATTTTTAGTATTACCGATGTTGCCGCGATCGTAGCAGGCAATAACATGGCCTTGAAAGTTCTCCTGCCACTATCAATGACCGCTAGTACTGGCTTAATAGTGATTTGGTTGGTCCATTTTTTTTAGTTCAAAATAGCTGCCCATATATTTCTTAACAAAATGATCTATATCAGCGTTTTGCTGTGCGCTAAGGTCGATCCTCTCCTAACATTGAAGTGTGGCATTTATTGTTGTTTAGGAGGTTGTTGTGCATTTCTCTGAAATCAAAAAAAATCCCTTACAGGCAAGCGATCATAATCTTGTATCCTATGATGACACTTACCAACACTTTAATTGGCAAATAGCAGACGCACGACTTAGCGGTCATGATAAAAAGTTAAATATCGCCTTTGAAGCGGTGGATCGTCACGTTGACGAAGGTTTCGGCGAGCAAGTTGCTATCCGTTGGCTAAGCAAGCAAGGCGAACAAACAAACATTAGCTATGCACACTTAAAGGCGCAAAGTAACCGCTTTGCGAATATTTTACAGGATCTTGGTGTGCAACCGAGTGAGACTGTATTTGCCCTCTCTACACGCGTCCCGCAACTGTACATCGCATTACTTGAACGCTTAAATTTGCCGCCGTTTTTTCACCATTGTTTTCTGCATTTGGCCCCGAGCCCATACGCTCACGTATGGAAATTGGTGATGCACGTGTTCTGGTCACTAGCGAAGCACTTTATCGAAAAAAAGTGCAAGCATGGCGCAACGAGCTAACACAATTAAAATGGGTGTTGTTATACAATGTGAGCGTTGAATTACCTGAAGGTTGTTACGATCTGGATAAGTTACTAACACAAAGTAGCGCAGAATTTACTACTCGTTTCTGCGATCCTGAACAGCTCGCGCTATTGCATTTCACCTCTGGTACAACGGGCAAGCCCAAGGGAGCCATGCATGTTCATAGGGCGGTCATTTACCATAGTATTTCTGGTTTTTATGCACTCGACCTTCGCCCTGGCGACTGTTATTGGTGCACCGCCGATCCAGGCTGGGTGACGGGCACTTCCTATGGTGTCATTTCGCCACTGTGCAATCGTGTCACCTTGATCATTGATGAAGCGGAATTCGATGCGCGTCACTGGTATCAATTACTGAGTGAGCAAAAAGTGAATATTTGGTATACCGCACCAACGGCTATCCGGATGTTAATGAAAGCGGGTGATGAGCTTGCCAAGGAATATGATCTTAGCGCCTTACGTTTTATCGCCAGCGTGGGTGAACCCCTTAACCCTGAGGCGGTGATATGGGGAGAAAAAGTATTCGCCATGCCCTTCCATGACAACTGGTGGCAAAGTGAAACCGGTGGCATTATGATCGCTAACTTTGCAACAACCGCTGTTCGCCCTGGCTCCATGGGTCGCCCGCTTCCGGGGATCGACGTCGCGATTATGGTCAAAAATAGCGACGAAATAACCACACCATCACAGCAAGCCAATCAAATTGGCGAACTTGCGCTAAAACGCGGTTGGCCATCGATGTTTCGTGGTTATCTACATGAAGAAGCGCGTTATCAAAAATGTTTTGTTGGTGATTGGTACTTAACCGGTGACCTTGCTTACCGCGATGCGGATGGATATTACTGGTTTGTTGGGCGAGCCGATGATGTGATTAAAAGCTCGGGTCATTTAATTGGCCCCTTTGAGGTTGAAAGTGTCCTAATGGAGCAACCTGCCGTTGCCGAAGTGGCTGTGATTGGTCTGCCCGATGAGATAGCTGGAGAAGTTGTTAAAGCCTTTGTCGCCTTAAAACCCAATTACGAAGGCGATCAGGCATTGCGCAAAACATTACTCGCCCATGCGCGCAAAAGACTCGGCCCAGCCGTTGCCCCAAGGGAAATTGTATTTCGTCAGAACTTACCAAAAACACGCAGTGGCAAAATCATGCGACGACTCTTAAAGGCTCGCGAATTAGGCTTACCTGAGGGTGATATATCCACACTTGAGAGCGATGAATCCTAAATATTAAGGCTCGGGAGAAGATATTATGGGTAATGATAAAATACATCTGAATCGTCAACATTTACATTATTTACTCAAGCAAATGTTGCGTATCCGTCGTTTTGAAGAGCGTTGTGTCACCTTGTATAGCGAAGAAAAAATTCGTGGTTTTTTACATTTATATAATGGTGAAGAAGCGATTGCAGTCGGCGTCATGCAAGCATTAAATCAGGACGATGCGGTATTGGCAACCTATAGGGAACATGGTCATGCATTAGCGCGAGGTTTGTCAATGACGTCAATAATGGCTGAAATGTTTGGCAAACAGAGTGGCTGTAGCGGTGGTCGCGGAGGTTCGATGCATCTCTTTGACGACAAGCTACGATTTTTTGGTGGCAATGCCATTGTCGCGGGGGCGTTACCGCTCGCGGTTGGATTAGCGCTCGCGGACAAAATGCAACAACGTCAATTAGTGACCTGCTGTATTTTTGGCGAAGGAGCCGTTGCCGAGGGTGAATTTCATGAAAGTCTCAATCTCGCAAAATTATGGCAATTACCTATCCTATTTATTTGCGAAAATAATCTCTATGCCATGGGCACGGCCTTAGAGATAGAAGAATCCAACCAAAAAATCCATTTAAAAGCAGCGAGCTATGGAATGACTTCACAGGTCATCAACGGCATGAATGTCATTGATGTGGAAGCCGCTGCAAAACTCGCATGTAGCGCAATTCGTCAAGGTGACGGCCCACATTTTATCGAGTGCCGTACCTATCGTTTCCGTGGACACTCCATGTTTGATACACAACTTTATCGCCAGAATAGTGAAATAGAAGCGTGGAAACTAAAAGGGCCAATCGTGCAGTTAACACACTGGTTGACTGAAAATAAACAGCTCACTAACACAGAGCTACAAGCAATCGAACAAGACGTGGATGCTGAGATAGAAGAAGCCGTGCAGACAGCAGACAAAGCGTCGGTCGAACCCGTTGCAGATATATTTAAACACCTATACGCGGAGGCTCCCCATGAGTGAGGTAACATTCAGAGAGGCATTTAAAGCCGCGATTGTAGAAGCATTGAATGATGACCCGCGTGTTTTCTTGATGGGTGAAGATGTCGGCCACTATGGTGGCTGCTATGCTGTTTCCAAGGGTTTAATTGATCAATTCGGCACACAGCGAATCATCGACACTCCCCTTTCTGAGTCAGGATTTGTCGGTGCAGGTATTGGTGCCGCGATGGGAGGGATGCTGCCGATTGTTGAGGTAATGACCGTTAATTTTAGTCTTCTTGCTTTAGATCAAATCATTAATAATGCAGCGACGCTGCGACACATGTCGGCAGGACAAATTGCCGTACCACTGGTGATTCGTATGGCATGCGGTGCAGGTAAGCAATTAGCAGCGCAACACTCACATAGCTTCGAAGGTTTTTATGCCCATGTCCCGGGGTTAAAAGTACTCTACCCCGGTACGATAGCGGATGCGCGCTACATGTTAAAAATGGCACTGGCAGATCCCAATCCAGTCATCATTTTTGAACATGTCATGCTCTATAACCAAAGCGCAGAATTAGCAGAGAACAATGATATCGCACCGATGGAAAAAGCGGTGATCCGCAAAACGGGCAGTGATTTATCCATTATCACTTGGGGTGGCTGTTTATATAAAGCGGTGGCGGCTGCGGAGCAACTTCAGGAGCAAGGATTTTCCATTGAAGTGGTCGATTTACGTTGCTTACGCCCATTGGATAGAGAGACCATTATTGACTCCGTGCAACGCACCCATAAAGCACTGATCGTTGATGAGTCGTGGAAAAGTGTCGGCATGTCCGCAGAGATAAGTGCAACTATTGCAGAGCAAGCATTTTGGTATTTAGATGCGCCGATACGCCGAGTCTGCTCGATAGAAGTGCCTTTTCCCTATGCTGGGCATTTAGAGCAAGCCTGCATTCCACAAATAGAGCAAATAGTGGCAGTGGCACTAGAAATGTTAACCACAGCAATTCCATCTGAACAGGTGACACTATGAATGGGGCGCGACATGATTTAAAAATGCCCTCCTTCGGTGCGGATATGGCAAAAGGCACACTTGTGGAGTGGCAGGTAAAAAAAGGCGATATCATAAAACGGGGAGATGTCATTGCCGTTATTGAAACGCATAAAGGCGCAATCGATTTAGATGTTTTTGAGGATGCCATCGTTGAAGAATTACTTATCAAGGAAGGACAGCAAGTCACCGTCGGCACAGCTATCGCTACCCTACGCACGATGAACGACTCATTAGAGACGCCTAGTCGGCAACAACACATAGATGAACACAGCAATAAAACAGAGCCCGCCGAGAAAGTACAGATAAACAACACGTTGACTGAAACGCATCAACCAAAAGCGGCCCTTGACTCTGACTTTATATTAGCCAGCCCTGCTGCACGTGCATTAGCGGCACAACAGCAATTATCTTTATCACGCTTAGCGGCTGAAAATAGCCAACCATTGACACTGACGATGGTTAAAAAAGCAATAACCAAAACAGAGGAGGCTGAGCCCCCCATCCAAGAAAAATCAGCTCAGCGTAAAAGTGGTTTTGACAAAAACGCAATGCGCCAAGCCATTAGTGATACGGTCACACGGTCAAAACAACAAATACCCCACTACTATTTAAGCCAACGTTTAGATATCAGCGCATTACAATCCTATCTACAAAACTATAATGCGCAAATATCCGTGGAATCACGTCTGCTACTTAATGCCCCACTACTCTGCGCCATTGCACGTACATTAAAAACAAACCCACAACTTAATGGGATATATCAGGATCAGCAATTTATCCCCAGTGATAGCATTAATTTAGCCAATGCGATTAATTTAAGAGGCGGAGGATTAGTGATGCCCGTGATCCGTGATGCGCAATCGCTGTCAGCAGCAGCGATGATGCAACAACTCAAGGAGCAAGTTGCACGAGCCCGAACAGAGAGCCTACGGGCATCAGAAATGAGCAATGGCAGCTGTACGGTTACCAGTATTGGCGATCGCGGTGCTGAACAGATGTTTGCCGTGATTTATCCACCGCAGGTGGCGATAATAGCTCTAGGAGCCCCCCACCAAGAAGCATTGGTGATTGATGACAACATACAAATTCGCTCCATCATAAATGCCACTATTGCGGCAGATCATCGCGTCAGTGATGGGCAAGTCGGCGCTCGTTTCCTATATCAGCTAAATCAACTATTACAACAACCCGAACAACTGTGGCAAGAATAGGTTCAACAAGGAGTAGGTTATGAATAAAATTGAATTAAAAAATTTAATTATTACAGAGCTCGGTAATATTGCACCCGAAATAGAGCCAGAGGAGATACCAGAAGATCAAGATCTACGTGAAGCGATTGAGCTTGATTCCATGGATTTTCTAAATTTGGTGATTGCTGTATCCAAACAAACCAAGGTAGCCATCCCAGAAGCCGATTATCCATTGGTAGTAACCCTTAATGGTATGGTAAATTACCTTATCGACAAGCAACAATAATCAATAAAATGACATTTCATTTAGCGTCGCTCGCAACTTGCACATCCTCTACAGGATGAACGACTGCTTGCATCCAAACGTCCGCGCTGAATTTTACAATAGGCATTTTTTAACGCACGTCGCCCCGAAAACCAATCATCTGCCTTACCGAGTAATAAATTCCCCTTGAAACGTTTAGCTAACTCGACACCATATTGATCAATGAATGAACGATCAAAGCTTATCTCAAAATAAATTAATGCATCCTCTATTCTTGTAAAGCCCTCAACTATATTTTGTAAATTATTTTTTTGATAACTTTGAACCATGTGGCGAACCTCACAGAATTAAAATGGCTATTAGTAGGATAATGCGACCTTTATCGCCATTGATTTATATTTCACAAATAAATGACTCAACATACCGCGTAGATGATCTATTTTACTGTGAATTTTAATGCGCTTAAACTTTTATTGAATTAACAAGAGAGTCGTAATGAAAAATACAAAGCTAACCATTTATTTTTTATTGCTACTTTTTATTCATTTACCCTCCAGTAGCACTGCTGATGAAATAACTATCGTTGCAGACCAATGGTACCCCTATAATGGGGATGAAAAATCACCGGGTTATGGGATCGAAATTGCCAAACATATCTTTCAAGCCGCAGGGCACAAAATAATTTATAAAATAATGCCTTGGAATAGAGCCATCAAAAAAACGCGCGAAGGGAAATTTAACGCCATTATTGGCGCAATGAAAGAAGAAGCGCCTGACTTTATTTTTCCAGAAGAGGAATTTGGCATTTCTGAAGAGATGTTCTTTGCCAAAAAAGGCAGTACTTGGCGATATAATGGCATTAAATCATTACAAGGGATTAACATTGGTCTAATAAAAGATTACTCCTATGGTAATGAGTTAGAAGATTTTTTTGCCGACAATCCCGATAAGACGCAATACGCTCAAGTCACCAAACCACTTGAAATGAATATAAAAAAATTACTCTATGGCAGAGTTGACGTGATTATCGAAGATCCCGTTGTACTAGCGCAAACTAGCATGCAAATGGGTCTTTCTGAGCAACTTATTAAAGTGGGAAAAACCACACAAGCCGATAAAGTCTACGTTAGCTTTTCACCCAACATAGCGAAATCAAAGGAATATGCCGAAATCTACACAGAGGGAATTCGCAAATTGCAAGCGTCAGGTGAATTAGAAAAAATTCTCGCCAAATATCATTTAACATATTGGAAATGATCCCATTAAGTCACTTTTTCACTTGAAAGGGTGATCTACTGCCAAAATGTTCGATGCTGACGACAAATTAATACGCCCCATGTTTCCGACTTGGTTTATGCTTAATTAAGCAGATAAGACATGGAGGCATCTTCTGAATACAGAAACAACAAGCTCATCCCTTAAACAGCGTAAACACAAACGCGGAATACTTTACGCAACTATTCTGCTTACTTTCCTGCTTCTCGTTTTATGCTTTATTTACCTAAAACTGCATAGTGAACTACACCATAAACGTCAAACAGAACAATTCTCAGAACTTTTTGGCATGCAAAGCAAAATTATTAGCGAGCTAAACTCTGTCGGGGTAAATCTTAGCTACTACGCACATAATGAGTTTACAATTGCGACACTTTCATCACAAGACAAAACCGCTCAAGCCTATCTTACCTCGCTCATGTACCAAATAAGCACATTGCAAAAACGCTATGAGCAGATCCGTTTATTGGACGCATTCGGAAATGAGGTTATTAGGATAAATAAATCGCCTAACTCACCACCACAAATTACCCCGACAGCCAATTTGCAGAATAAGGCTAATCGTTATTACTTCCAAGAATCAAAGATTCTGAAACAGCAGCAGCTATATACCTCGCCATTTGATCTTAATATTGAAGCAGGAAAGATTGAAAGACCCCTCAAGCCTATGATTCGTTTTGCCACACCTATCCATAACAAAGAAGATCAATTACTTGGCGTTGCTGTTATCAACTATAACGGCAGTCAAATTCAAGCGCTGCTTGAGAAGCTTAATATACACCAAGGAGATCAAATCCTGCTGCTAAATGAAAATGGCTATTATTTAAAAGCTAATCAACCTGATACAGAGTGGGGATTTATGATCCCAGAAAGAGCAAATTTTCAATTCTCTCAGCAATACCCACAACTCTGGAGAGAGATGCAAAATAGTAAAAGCGGTGAAATTACTACAGAGAAGGGAGAATATTATTTTAGTCGTTTCGAACTTTCACCTTCCCACCCCTTTGAAAGCATCAATCAAAATCATGTCACACTAGTCATGTATGTGCCAAGTACAATAATTCATAATGATACAGGGCCTCTCATAACAGGCTTATTAATTGCTTTTGTATTTTTAGCGCCGATGCTTACTTTTTTAGGCTGGGTATTAGCAAGCTACCAAATCAGTCAAGCCAATCTGTACAAACAGTTAGAGCATGAAGCCCGATTTGATGCATTAACCGGACTTTTGAATCGCAAAGCGATAAGTGATCGTCTACAGGAAAGTATCAACCTGAATAGGCGCAGGAAATCACCTTTATCGGTTGGATTTATTGATGTTAACGACCTTAAAAAAATGAATGACCAACAGGGGCATGCAGCAGGAGATCATCTAATTCAAGGTGCTGCCAAAGTCATTACTAATGTCATTCGCTCAACAGATTTAGCTGGTCGATTAGGTGGAGATGAATTCCTTATTGTATTTATCGATTGTACTGAAGAGAGCGCCAATATTATTATGAACCGTATTGAGTCAGAATTTAATTCATTAGGAATGCTGACAATGGGTAAGCCATGGAGTCTAAGTTATGGTTGTACAGAGCTTACAAATGATAACGAAAACGCTGCAGATATGATTAAACGAGCCGATAATAAAATGTATGAACATAAAATAAGGTATAAAACAAAAAAGAGAGCATAATTGCTCCCTTTTGTTTATCGCGATAACACTAGGGTAATATACGAGACATCACTTTATCTTTTATTATTAACTGATGGTATAAAGCGGCTGCAATATGACCGACAATAACAATTAGGATGATGCTTTCCATCACATCACCATGGGTTGCTTTACCCAAGTTAAATAACCACTCACTTTTATCAACTAGCGAAGGCATCGTCTCCCCAGCAATCGTCAATGATCGTCCCCCCTTACCAGCAAAACGAATATAACCACTGATTGGCACTAATAAAGTAATTAAATATAGCGAAATATGCGCACCGTGGAGTAACAGTTGCATTACCCCTTTTTCATAGACAGCTGCAGGAGCTTTACTGTTCATCTTAACGGCAAGACGAATAATTGTTAACACAAAAACCATGATCCCAAACCAAGAATGCAAGTTAAGCCAAAGTACTCGGATTTCAGTCCCTTTATCCGAAATTGAGCGAAGGTAGTCGCTTAAAAATAGCAGTGCAAATAGCAGTGCAATAATCCAATGTGTTGCGATAATAATTTTATTGTATTTCATAAAGCCCCTAAGATAATTAAATTTCCATTATTTAAACAAAAACTCGGATCGTAAGCGTTGATCTAAATAATACATGCTACAAATAGCATTTAATAAATTGCATGAAAAAGTGTTTCACTTCATACAATCTATCATTCCTTAATGAACAGCAATCATGGCTTGATATGATGAGATAAATATCAATATAACAACTAAAAAGAAGTGCCAAGGATGTTGAAAATATTCCAAGATTTGCGGGAATTACCCAAGGAAGAACAGAAGAGAAGCAATATTCGTAATATCATCGCTGGCTTCATCTTAATTATAACGCTCTTAATTATAATGGGTTTTACAACATTGGGTGGTGTTAATACCTTTTTTGAAACATTACGCCATTATTCAGAAACCGGGGAACTATTAATATCATTAGATAGAGCGAGACTCTATGAGCAAACATTCGAGAAAGAGAATAGTTTAAATAGCGCAGATAAAGCGCAACAAAGTATCGACCAATCAATCAAACTTGCCAACACATGGGAACACCAACAAAAACCCACCATAATGCAGTTACTACAGGCTTATAATAAACATTTCAATTCATTGGCTTTACTGAGTATTAAGCGTAATAAAAAAACGCAAGAAATGGTAAAAAAAGCGACCAAAGCTTCAGCGAGCAGCGATCAGCTGCAAGTTTTACAATCAAAATACATTAATTTAGATCGATTAGAGGTGAGTAACCTGCGAAAAGCCGTTTTTTTAGACTTAAATAACATTACACAATTATCTTCGATATCTTCATTACTGCAAAATTTAAACTATAGCATCATCAATTTTAATTCAGATAATCATAATCAATCATTTAAAAAAATGCTTTTTGAAAAAATCCTAGAAGATATCGATAATATCTCGCAACACATACAACGCAGCATTGATAAACTCCATTACAACGAACCACTTTTACTAAAAATGTTGCTGTCATCGGTACAGATAAAAACGCAATTAACTGAGCCAAATAGCCCACTAAAAACGGTGATAGAGTTATTGCATGAAACGACAGATGACAGCCTAAAGGCCATTGCCATTGCCAAAAAATGGCTTGAAATAAACCAAGAAAATCTCGAATCCAGAATGGATATTATTGATAAGAGAATTGAATTACTTGAACTGGTCAATACCTTAACAAATAATATCGATGATGCCAGACAATGGGATAGAGACTTTTTATCCTCAATATCAGAAAAAAATAAAAATCTATTTAAAAAAAGAACACTTGCCACACTCAATAACGCCATTGATATCAGTAAAAAAATAGAAAATAAATTATTAGAAGCAGAAGAGGTGCTAATTTTTGATGAAGTATCATCCGATATAAAACAGTACTTTCTCGCCTTTCAAGCGCTTACCAATATTGTTCAAGAATTAAAAAATGCAGCACACAACACCAAAGTCGCAGCACAGGATGCAGATCGATTATTGCTACAGGTAAGGAGCGAAGCTTTTAATGATTTTAATAAGATAAAAGACACTTATACTTACATAAGCATACTATTATTCATTTTTTTCACTCTGCTTATATTTTTAGGGGTGCTTATATATCAATCTATATCGCACCTAATTTCACTAACAAAAATATCCATCGTAGCAAAAAATGATGCCATCAAGGCGAATAAAGTCAAATCTCAATTCCTTGCGAACATGAGTCATGAAATAAGAACACCAATGAATGCGATATTAGGAATGACTAAATTAACACTTAATACGGATTTACAAGAAAAACAAAAAAAATACATTACCCATATCTATAATTCTGCACATAATTTATTGTATATCATCAATGATATTCTAAGCCTTGCAAAGATAAATTCCGGAAAATTTGCCATTGAGCCCATTAACTTTTCATTAATGGAACTGCTTGATGAAGTGGCTAATATCATGCGTATTAGTGCAGAAGAAAAAGGCATTCAATTTCAATGCACCTATTCTCCTAATTTACCGGCCTATATCCAAGGCGATCCAAACAGAATAAATCAAGTGCTGATTAATATTGTCGGCAATGCAATAAAATTTACCACTAAAGGTTCGGTAAACCTAGAGGTTTCCCATCGCGTACTTGAAGATAAACAGCTCAAACTACTTTTTTGCATCACTGACACCGGGATTGGCATCGCCGCCACAGACCTTGAGCGGCTTTTTAACCCCTTTAGTCAAGTCGATGAATCAACAAGTCGAGTTTATGGTGGAACAGGATTAGGATTAACAATAAGTAAACAACTTATCTCCTTAATGGGCGGTGAGATTAAAGTCAGTAGTACTGTCAACATCGGGAGCACCTTTGAATTTGAAATTCCAGTACTGCAAGTAGATTGTGCTCAAGTAAACGAGAATGATGTCGCTATTATCGTCCCAACAGACCTTGCTCCATTAAAAAACAAATCTATATTACTTGTTGAAGACAACCAAATAAACCAAGAATTAGTCGAAGAGTTATTAAGAGGCAAACTAGATTTATCAATCTGTAACAATGGTCAAGAGGCATTAGCTGAAATAAAAAACAGACAATATGATGGTATATTAATGGACTGTCAGATGCCCGTAATGGATGGCTACACAGCGACCCAAATCATTAGAGAAGAACTCAATAACAATATCCCTATTGTAGCAATGACCGCCAATATTACGGAAAAGGATAAAGAAAGAGCCCTCGCCTGCGGTATGAACGATATAATCGGTAAGCCTATTGATGTAGAAAGCATGTTTAAAAAAATGCTTAAGTGGTTTGCAAACAAAGAAGTCTCTGAAATATCACTCTCACCAGTGTCATATATAGATAATAACGAGCTCGATGAATTTATCATTGCACTTTCTCGTATAGGTGTGGATATTGAGACCGGTTTAAATATCGCCAATCACAATCAAAATCTCTACATAAGCCTAATCAACTCATTTAGCACAGAATATAAAACATGCCATTATCAAGACAAACAAGCCTTCGTGCATAAGCTTAAGGGTGTTTCCAGTAATTTAGGATTAGAGAGCATATTCAACCGTTGTAAAAGCTACGAGTTGTCACCCACCAACCACGATTTTGCCGTCGTCATCGATGAGATAAAAAACATTATACATAGCATTGATAACATCAAAGCCGTACCGATTGAACAGGCAAAGAATGAACTTATGCCGTGCAGTGATAAATTGATTGGCCATATTCTCATTGTTGAGGATGATGCGATTAATCAACTTTTATTACAAAAAATAGTCAATGATATGGGTGTAACAGCTGATATAGCCAATGACGGGATCGAGGCATTAGAAAGAATAGAACAGAGTAAAACAGCCTATGACCTTATTATGACCGATTTTTATATGCCCAATATGGATGGCCCTGCGCTAGCTCAAAAACTACGCAACAACATCAGCCAATATGGGTATCTAAATATTATCGGCGTCACGGGGGAAGAGGCACACATTAACAATAAAAATGAAAATATGGATATCGTGATTAGCAAACCATTTAATCGACAGGAAATTCAGACCGCTTTAAGTAAATTTTTAATTGCCTCAGAAACAACTGAAAGCAATGACGGATTAATTTCTGTTTTTACAAATTATACAACAGAAGAAAAAGTCAAAGCGTTCAACCTTATTATTGAGTCAATGAGTCAAGATATAGCAGAGCTTCGCAAAACGGATTGCGACATAAAAAATATCGCCCATAAAATAAAAGGCAGCACCAGTATGCTAGGCGTTAGCAGTGTCGCTAAACTTGCGCAGCTACTTCAAAATGAAATTGATGACGAGATGATAAAAGAGAAAAAACAGCGTTTAATACAAGAAATGGTTAAAGTGATTGATGATGTAACCCTTCTCTTAGAAGAGCTAATGGATCAATAGCCAATACTCCCCCCTGTAGGGTAAGAAAAACAGCAGCGATTACGTTGTAGAAGCAATCTCTGTATCATTATTCGATGTTCGACTAGAGGCTAAATCTTCCGCAAGCCTGTAATTGGAATGAATACCCAATTGAGTTAACTCGTTATTATTATATAACTCTTTACATATATGGTAACAATCTTTTAGCAATAGGCGAATATCTCGTCCTGTATAATTAGAGGGCCAATTCACTGCAAGGTATTTAATGAGATTGCCATTTACTTCACGTATATACTTATTCTTAGCTCTAATTTTTAATAACACATCGAGGGCTTTCATAATATCCCCCGTTTTCACACACTCATTAAACGCTTCGTAAGCTTTTTTAATATATTGCACATTTTTCTTATGATGATTAATTTGAGAACTAATCACCTCTAATTGTGACTTAAGTAAAATAGGGCTAATGTTTTGCGAATCCATAAAAGTTTTCAATGTCATCATATTTTCATTGAATTCTCGATTAAAAGATAAGCTATCGAGCAGATAGTTATAATGAATATTACTATAAAACCCCTTTATCGCCTTATTAGCATACAAGTGTTTCAAAATGGTCATTGCTTCAGATATATTCCCTTCCATTATCGCAAAATGGCTTAAAATCAATTCGCTATCGCAGTCACCATCCTTTACTGACTCCCCAGAATCATCCGCTTTAGCATTGTTTCTATGGCGTAAATTTGCAAGGGTTTTATACTCATTCAACGCTTCCACTTTTAATGTTAGCGTTGCATTCATTAGCTCTTTATTTTGACTGCCCTTCACATTAAATTTATTCATGGCATCATAAATGAACAAAATACATCTTATATAGTTATATCTTGCTTCAAAACTATCACGATAAGTATCAATATTAAGCTCGTAGTAAGTCATAAATCGAGAGGCTGCATTACGAAAATCGCCTTGAGATAAACATAAGTTAGCGATAACCAACTCGCGCTCTGGATTTCCTGGCGCAAGCTCTGAAATAATAGAAAACTGTTTTATTGCATTGGGAACATCACCGCTATATATATCGTATTTAGCATTTAGAGATAAACCTGAAACCGAGTTGGGGACTTTATCTAATATTTTATTAATTATCACTTCAGCTCTTGAAAGCTCGCCTAGTTCAATTAAAGAATCGGCCAAACCGACATTAGCCCATTCCACATCTTTCTCAAGCACAATAGAGCTATATAACTCTTTTGCTTCATTAAACATACTTAGCAATGTATATAGCTCGCCTCTAAGCTTCTGTATTATATAATAATATTGTGGAAATTTAATGGTCAGCTGATCAGCTAAAAGCAAGCCCTCTTTATAGTTTTTATTATTTTTTGCTTCGTATAACTTATAAAGCGCCGCTTTTCGTTTAAGTGCATTTTTTACCTTAAAGGTGAAAAACTGAGAGTTAAAGGGTTTGAGGAGGTATTCATCAGGATCTAATTCTATAATCGACCTAACTACCTTTGAAAGTGATTCACCGGTTATTATAATAAAAACAGCTTCAGGATTTAATAAATTATAATATTTCAACTCTTCAAAAACTTGTCGACCATTTAACCTTGTAAAAAAATTATAATCACAAATAATTACATCAAACTTTTGTTTCTTGCAATGCCAAATCGCCGCTTTCGGATCCTTAGCATGATTAACGTTTTTTTCATTCAACCCCATATTCACTAGCATTTGTCTAATGCTAGAGATCATAACGGGGGAATCATCCGCAACAAGAGCTGTTATGCTTTTTAATTCTTTCATATTTTATTAATTATAATCCAGTACTGAAGCATCTTGCTTACTCAACCCAAACACTTAATTAGAGATAATGTTTAGATTATTTAAAAAGATAATACACAGAAATATTTTACAGCTTAAGGTTTATTAAATATAGCTTACTGAGCCACATCAACACTAACTACACAGTTTAAAATATATAGGGGGAAGCATAGAGATGTACGAACTCTGTCTGCCTTTTATACTCTAGGATATTAGCAACAAGTATAGTTTATAGCCATAAATATCTGTTTTTTACACATTTAAAGAGGTTAACGGGAACGAACTCAGGAGCAAAGACATCGCAGCAACCCCTAGGGCGAGACTAATCAAGCAGTCCCTGATGGTTCAAAGGGCTTGTTCACCCCCAATAAAGTGTCGGCTGCGCGACATCTATTCTTGTTGGTTATGTTTCTTGGCTTTTATGGCTTAATTTATGGGCATGCTGCTCCCAATTTTTGCCATCAAAGTCAGATATATTTACTTGCTTTGCTTCGGTATCGAGGCAATTTACATTAACGTCAACGCCATCAGGGTTAGAACGTGGAATATAAAATGGTTTAATACCACAAGTTTTACAAAAGAAATGCTTAGCGATTCCAGTATTAAAGTTATATTCAATCAGCTTACTTTTACCCGTCAGTAACTTAAAACGAGAATTGGGCACTATTAAATGCAAATACCCTGATTTTTTGCATACGCTACAATTACATAAATCTGCTTCGATAACACTCGGTGCATCAACACTAAATTGAATGTCGCCACAATGGCAGCTTCCTTGATATATCATGCAACTCCTTATAAAAAATGAACAAAGAAGAAAAGAACGGGGACAGCCAAATCTTATACTTTATAAAAAAATATGGGGAAAATATACTTTATTAACCATTCATATCGATGATGACGTTTATTTAAACATCTCAAATGTTGCTCTTAACACTTAAAGAGGGGTAATTGGCAAAACCAACGCACAGAGCCCCCTTAACGAGACGCTAATCGTTAATAAAAAAACAAATGATTGGGAGTTAATGCAGCATACAACTTAGTTTGTTTTGCCCAGATACCCAACATCGGCCTGTGTGTTCGGCAAATAGTGCCAGTTCTTCGAGTGAGCCCACTGCACCATGGTAATCTTTACCAAAACTCACGGCTAAGGCTAACCATGTGTCACTCTCTAAGCCAAGGCTGCTTAATAAGCTTGGCAGTTCGCTCGAAATCACGCCGCGCTTATCCTCTCGAATCGCTCGTCCAGTCCAATCAACAAGCTCTAAATAATCGAGTAAGGCATAGGGAATACCTTCGTGGGGCGCATCACATTCTGCCGCTACAAAACCAAATAAGGGTTTACTGTTATCATGGCAATGCAACGCTTCATCGTGACTACATTTACTGTGGATACGCTCAAATATGGACGTAAACTCCGATGTTTCCACACTCTCTGACATTTTTGCTCGCACGGGGTTTAAATCAACATAAGCCATACAAGTTAATAGTGCTTTTTCATCAAGCAATGCTTGCGACTTAAAGCGCCCTTCCCAAAAACGCCCTTTACAGTTATCTTCGGCGTTCGCTTTGCGGGCAATAAATTCATTTAATGCCCGCATGAACCAAGAGATATCAAGCAAGCGATGACGCCATTTGCTGATTATCTCAAGCGCCACCTCTATTTGACCTGCGCAAGTTAGCTCCCCTTTACGCCATCGCGAAACTATTTCTGAGCCAGAATAAAGTTGATACCAACGTCGGCAAACTTCTTCATCGCTACAGGCGCTAATCTCGGCTTCATTAGCATGTAAAACAAGGTGATAGTGATTAGACATAATCGAATAAGCGCAAACATCAATGGCAAAGATGTCACTTAATTGCCGAATGCGATCGACCATCCATTGCCGGCGATGTGAATAGTTTTTACCGCTGTAATTATCTTCGCCACACAAAAATGCACGGCGAACACATCGAGAAATGCAATGATAATAAGGTGTGTCCACAAGAGAAATTAACGAAGCACGTGATTGTGTCATACCAAACCCCACAACTGTAAACAAAAACACTGTTTATATAGTAGGTGCGATATTCAATTTAGTCAAAAAGGTGTGGGTGTCCTGCACTAACGATATCAGGCAGCCTAAAGCAGGGTTAATGTTCCATAGCGATCGTGGCTCTCAATATACGAGCGCGCGATTTAACCGATTGTTAACTAAACATAAAATAACCGCCTCCATGAGCAGTGTTGGGGCTTGTTTAGATAATGCAGTTGTAGAGCGATTTTTTGGTAGCTTAAAGAATGAATGGTTATTAAATGTTGTTTACTTAACACGTGATGCAATGAAGATGGATGTTGAAGAATATATCCGTTATTATAACCATGAGCGATTGCATACAACACTCGGTGATTTAACGCCGATTAACTATGAAAATTTACAAAGACAGGTGTCCGGTTGGAGTTGACCAGAATAAATCGATTTACCATCAATTAATGTTTCAAGTGGTGTTCGTCCACAACACATTTTACCTTGATGGGTACGTTCATTGTTATAGTAATTGATCCATTCGTCTAGATCTTTTTGCAGCTCCTCCAAACTGCTATACAGTTTTTTCCTAAAAGTAATTTGATAAAACTCGTTCAATATCGTCTTATGGAAGCGCTCACAGATACCATTAGTCTGCGGAGACATCGCTTTCGTTTTAGTATGATCGATATCGTTAATAGCAAGATAGAGCTGATAATCATGCTGCTCAACTCTTCCACAGTATTCAGTACCTCTGTCAGTTAAAATCCGTAGCATAGGAAGCTCATACTGCTCAAAATACGGTAATACTTTGTCGTTAAGTATATCGGCAGCTGTAATTGGGGTTTTGGTGGTATAGAGCTTGGCGAAGGCTACTTTGCTATAGGTATCAACAAAAGTCTGCTGATAAATACGACCAACACCTTTCATATTGCCGACATAAAAGGTGTCTTGAGAGCCTAAATAACCTGGATGTACCGTTTCTATCTCACCACACGCCTCATCATCATGCTTTTTCTTTTCTAGTGCTGCGACCTGTGCTTCCGTTAGAATAATGCCGTCGTTAGCGACTTTTTCTTCAAGTGCTTTTAAGCGTTTTTTGAAATTTTCAAGGTTATTCCGCAACCAAATAGAGCGAACACCACTACCGGATACAAATACACCTTGTTTGCGTAATTCATTGCTTGTACGGTGTTGGCCGTGAGCTGGTTGTTCAATGGCATACTTAATAACAGCTTGTTCTGTTGCTTCATCAACACGATTTTTAAGATTGGGTGCTCGTCTGGTTTTGTTGATCAGAGCATCAACACCACCTTCCTCCACAAGCTCTTGATAACGATAAAATGTATCTCGTGATACACCCATGACTTTACAAGCTCTAGATACGTTGCCTAATTCTTCTGCTAAATTAAGTAAACCTGCTTTGTGTTTAATGATTGGATTGTTAGTATGAAACATGAGAGTTACCTTTTGTTGTTTTGAAATAAAGATTCGACACCTTTATCAAAACGGGTAACTCTCAACTTTTCAAGTCGAAATGTCAATCTAGTCTGAACTAATACACTAAATGAAACACGCAGAAAGATAGTCTTCGTTTTCTTAAGAACGTCTTCGTTTTAATTCCACGAATACACTACACCTCTTGCCCCGCTGCCCAACCACTCGCCCATGCCCATTGAAAATTAAAGCCGCCAAGCCACCCGGTTACATCCAAGGCTTCACCAACAAAATATAACCCTTTGGTGGTTTTACATTCAAAGGTTTTCGATGAGACGAAATCGGTATCGACCCCACCGAGCGTCACTTCCGCCGTCCGGTAGCCTTCGGTACCACTGATCTGCGGTGACCATTGATGGAAAAGTTGGCTAATGGTGATTAACTGTTTTTCGTGATATTTCTTGAGCGGTAAATTTTCGATTGCTGCCATTTCTAATAAACACTCCACCACGCGTTTAGGGAGCTGTTTAGCGAGTAAGGTTTTTAAGGTTTGCTCTGGGTTAGTTTGTTGCTGAGTTTGCAAGATATGCAGAAGATCTAGACTCGGTAAAAGATCTAAGCTCACCTTCTCTCCCGGCTGCCAGTAATTCGATATCTGCAAAATAACAGGGCCACTTAAACCGCGATGAGTAAATAACAAGGCTTCGCTAAAGCTAATTTGCTTCGATTTTTTACCCACTTTAACTTCACAACTTGCAGTGGCAGGTAAGCTAATGCCCGAAAGCGCAGCAAATTTATCCTTTTGTTGCAGGGTAAAGGGAACTAATCCTGCGCGGGTTGGCTTGACGGGTAATTGATACTGCTCAGCGACTTTATAGGCAAAGGGAGTTGCCCCCATTTTGGGCAGAGAAAGGCCACCAGTGGCAATAACAAGCGAATGACACTGCATGCTCCCCTGTTTGGTTTGTAGTGTAAAAAGATGATCCGCACTTTGACTATGGGCAATGATTTCCGTTTGCAATTGCAACTGCACACCCACTTGTTTAGCTCCATCTAAGAGCATTGTGACGATTTGTTTAGCACTATCATCACAAAATAGTTGCCCGTGTTCACGCTCATGCCAGTTGATTTTATGCTTATCCACCAGCGCAATAAAATCCCACTGGGTATAACGACTCAGTGCAGATTTGACAAAATGTGGATTATCACAGAGGTAATTATTAGGCTCTAGGTAAAGATTAGTAAAGTTACAGCGTCCACCACCGCTCATTAGGATTTTCTGTCCGGCACGTTTTGCATGGTCCAACAGCAATACCTTACGGCCACGTTTACCCGCTTCTATCGCGCACATTAGGCCAGAAGCACCCGCTCCGATAATAATCACATCCCACATACAACACCTCTTAAATTAATCCGCTAAGGATACACTATTTGCTCATCGCTAGCCCATTATGATTCTGAAAAAAAGGCAAAAAAAAAGACCGCTCAAAGCGGTCTTTATATAACTAAATTAGATTAGTATTTATTCTGTAGCAGCTTCTTCTGTTGCTTCATTATCTTCAATGGCTGCAGATTCAATGTCTAACAATTCAACATCAAAGATCAATGTTGAATTTGCTGGAATACTACCAGCACCTTGATCACCATATGCTAGGTCAGCAGGAATAACGAATTTAAATTTATCGCCCACACTCATTAACTGTAGACCTTCTGTCCAACCAGGAATAACACGGTTTAGTGGGAATGTTGCTGGCTGGCCACGTTTAATTGAGCTATCAAATTCAGTTCCATCAACAAGCGTACCAACGTAATGTACCGTTACAGTATCTTCAGCTTTTGGTTTTTGACCTTCACCTTCTGCTTTTGTAATGACAGAGTATTGTAGGCCTGAATCGGTAACCATAACACCTTCAACTTTAGCATTCGCTTCTAAGAACGCTTTTTCTTCTTCAGCGGCTTTCGCTGCGTCTTCTAGCATTTTCTTTTCTGCAACCGCTTTAACTTCTTCACCGTAAGCTTTCAGTGTCGTCATCATCTCTTCATCAGACAACTTTGCAGTGCCACGTAGCGTATCAGTAATACCTTTAAGAACCATCTCTTTATCTAATGGCATACCAATTTCTGTTTGTTTATCTAACATGGTGTTAAATTGCTCAGAGAATGATTGACCAACTGCGTAGGCTACTTTTTCTTGATTTGTGGCAAAAGTGGCGGCTGCAGTTTCAGTCGCAGCAGCTTCCGTAACAGCTTCAGCTTTTTCATTGCAACCAACAGTTAGTGCAACAGCTGCAGCTAATAAAGAAACTTTAAATACATTTTTCATTGTTACTCCAAAATTATTCATATTTATTAAGTAAAACATGTGCCAATACTATTTTCTCATTCGCCAAGAAAAAATAAAGTATCAAATTTAATTCGCTTATACTAACCTTAAAAACTCTATTTAACCAAAAGTTAATTCTGAAATGTCATTAAACATCTATTTAAAATCACTTTTTTTAATCTTGGTAATGATTTTTGTCACTGCCTGCAATCGTTCCGATACGCCATTACAGCAATATGAACATGCTGTCGAAGGCGCATTTGCCGCTGAAATATCTCAAAATGGTGACTTCTCTATTATCTCTTCGAAGCATCATGGCCTGAGCTTGTGGAATAATCGAGAAAATAAACTGTTATTTCAATGGCAGCACCATAATGCCAACGATAACGACATTTATATAGTACGACTCTCCGCTAACAATAGTCACGCACTTTCTGCAAGTCGCGATGAATTTGCAATTTGGGACATGCAAACCGGGAAGTCATTAGGTTTTTATAAGGTCAGTGATTCCGCAATTCGAGATATTCGCATATCCGCCAATGGACGTTACGTTCTATATGGCCAAGTAAATGGTAAAGTTGTCCATATAGACCTACAAACGGGACGTCGCTTAGAGATGCCGATACACACCGAAAAAGTAAATAGTGTCGACTTATCAGCCAATGGGCTTTATGCATTAACGGGCGGTAATGATAAACGCGCATTTTTGTGGAATACAAAAACAGCACAAATTATTAAAGAGTTTAACTTTTCACAACGTGTCTCGATGGTAAAACTGGAAGATGAAGGCCGTTATGCTTTTATAGCGGACACTCAAAAGGCTTCGCAAATATGGGACTTACAAACAGGTAAGCTACAAAGCAGCTTGCAATATACGGCAAGACAATCGATTTTTTCTTCGCTGCGTTTTATCAACGAGGGCAAGCAGCTACTCACCGGAAATGCCTCGCAACGATTACAAATATGGGATGTAAAAAGCGGGCAGAGTCAACAAAGTTGGCAAGTCAGTGTCGGTGAAGAGAGTCGCCCTAAAACTGCAGTAGTATTCTCCGCGACATTATGGAATGATCACCAAATAGCCAGTGAAAGCTCGGCTGGCAACTTAGAAATTTGGCCTTTACAAACGCTTAATAATTAAAAATAGAGAAACAGATGAATTTAGAGACGCGTATTGAACAACTGGAAATGAAAGTCGCATTCCAAGAAGATAATATTGAAACCTTGAACAGTGAAATTTTTGAACAACAACGTAAATTACAATTACTCAGTGAGCAGGTCGCGATACTGGCGACAAAATTAAAAGAACATACCCCTAATCAACTCGCATCTGAAAAAGAAGAGATGCGCCCACCGCATTATTAATACACTAATCTGTTAGCGCGTCCATGTTGGCAAGGGCGGGATTGTTAATCAAACCATAACTCTGCCACCCCTCTGAAAGTTCATTGGCTTTATCAACAGGTCGAGGGGGGGTATCGGCAGCCTGCTCAGCTTCCGTTACGCTAAACAGCTCACTATTATAGATAACAAAATCGCCTACTTGATAATTGCGTTGTGGTTCGAAGTAACGTACATCTTTACTGATTATAAATGATTCGATGATGGCTGCTTCCAAATCAGCTAAACGGTTTTTTGTATTCAGTAGCGCGCCGCTATTAATCACTTGGCTATAGATAAAACGTTGTTCATTTCCCTGCGAATCAGCCCACTCAATCAGCAACTTGACGCAACGTAGATCCGCTTCGGCACTATAGATATTAGCAATCGGCTCAACTTCCCAGTTTAAATATAAATTAGTCAGCGCAGTTGAACGCGTTATTGTGCCTAAATTCACCAGCGAATCTAATTCACTCACGCTATCATATTGCAAAACCTCTTCCATTTTTTCTGTGGCTATCTGTACCACATAGCTATGTATCGCATTATCACGATTTTGCTCGCTGACCATTTTTTGTAAACTAATAATTTGAGCGGCCGTTAAACTGACAACAAACAGTGAAATGAGAATTTCAAGCAATGAAAAGCCCGGTGCAGATTCCTGATAGGTCATTTGAAATCTTTCCATGATCCAGCCACTACCCGATAGCCTGCACTAACCGCAAGACTACCTCTATTTTGATACAATTTATTAAGTACGGTTTTGTCATAACGGACGGAAAGAGGCGCTGCATTAAGGCTTGCTTCTGCATTATCGCTACCACTGTATGAACAGTTATACTCACTGAGCACCGCGCCATTCACGGACAGGTTGCCAAGGTCAACACTTTGCTCTCTCGCCTGCATTACTTGCTCTGTATCGGGATCAACTATGACGTTACCATTTTCATCAAAGAGTTCACCGCTACCAGGTAAAAAATAGACCATGCCAAAAATAACCACATCCGTTTTGGCCTCGCTAACAAAATGCCCCCCTTTAATTAGCAGTAATTTAGGGTTATCAACACTGCCGATGCTAACTCGTTGCGTTTTTTCCGCATCCAACGCATAGAGGTCATCACGCATTAGGTCGCAATCACCTTCAATATAAATCGTGCTGACTGCCTCATCCACCTCCGTTAGGCGCGTTAGACAGTTCGTGACATCACCATCATTCATATCGATCATGGCTACATCATTAGCACTTTGTAATGCAAACATCGCATCTGACTCCGACACACCAAAGGTACTCTCAAATAATGAACTCGGAGAGACATCTTCTGTCACCTCAAGACCATGAAATTGCATGGCTGCGGTTCGATTTTCAGGCCAATTTACGGTTTCTAACGTTGCAAAGCCATACTCATCGATAACGCTTTTTTGTTCACCAACAGTCAAAAAATTATCGCCATGCAAGAGGTTGCTAGCAAAAACATTTTGCGCCAATGAATGCCCAGTGCACTCTGCTGTTGCTTGCGTTTCATTGCTCGGATGAGTGACTAATTGATACTTGGCAATATTGCCAGGAGATTTACAAAGTGATGCATTTACACCTTCACAGCCATCATTAATCACCACATCATCATTTAAGTGCAATTTCCCATTCACAGAAAGCGCCGCTAATGGGATGTTATAGGTCAGTTCATGGTTAATTTGTAAATGGATCTCTCGTTGTGCAGTGCCATCCTGTGACATACCAACTGCACTAAGCGCAACACTATTTTTATTAATACGTTCAACGGAGACAGAATAAGAAGCTCCCGCTGGATGGTAGGAAATGGGCAGCGTGTTTAAGAGAGAAGCCGAGGCCGTAATTTTACTTAACATCAGGTTAATACCTGATTCTGCATTAAGAAACGCTTCTCTATTGCGATAATAATTACCTGCAATCTGATTATCAATCAATTGTGAAAATGCCATGTTGGTCGTAAAGGCAATCCCCGCAAGGCACAATAATAGCGCGGTAATTAAAACGGCAAATCCCCGCTGATGTTTAATGAACTTCATACTCCTCCCTAAAAGCGAATGCCACGACTTCTGTGAGAATTTATGTTCATTAATCTTAGAAAATAAAAGTCAAAAGTAAATAAATAAAAGCAAAATAATGTATTTAAACTTCTCTATTAGCTAACAATGCATCTCGGCGCTATATATCGACCGATTTTAAATAACCACTACTAGCCAGTTCACAGAAGAGCAGTTACACTGCATAATCTACTGTTTTAGGAGCTTATTTATGTCAAATAAGATAAAAGTATTAGTATTGAACGGTCCCAATCTAAATCTATTGGGACAACGTGAGCCAGAAGTCTATGGACGACAAACACTGGATGACATTGTTAATCATCTCGAGATACAAGCAAAACAAGCCAATGTTGAATTAACACACCTACAATCGAATCGTGAATATGAGCTCATTGAGAAAATTCATGCGTCGATTAACAGTATCGATTTTATTATTATTAACCCCGCAGCATTTACTCACACCAGCGTTGCACTACGCGATGCCTTATTAGGCGTGGCGATTCCATTTATTGAAGTACACCTTTCTAATGTGCATGCGCGTGAAAAATTCCGTCATCACTCCTACTTATCAGATGTCGCAAAAGGTGTTATTTGTGGTTTAGGGGCGAAGGGTTACAGCTATGCTCTAGAATCAGCAATTGAATACTGCCAAGCAAAAAAATAGCAGAGTAAAATCGTCATCCCCCGAACTCATGGCAAAGAGAAAAACCAATATTCAGTAAAATGGCCATTTTTCCTCCTTGCCAACTTTCTTTTTCTATATTATTCGACCTATCCCCTGTATTCTTGCGCAATTATTCTGAAAATGAGAGAAAACTATGCCTTGGATACAATTAAAACTTAATGCAACGTCCGAAAATGCAGAGATGATTGGTGAGTTGTTAATGGACAATGGTGCGCTATCCGCAACCTTTACCGACTCTCACGACACCCCGATTTTTGAACCCGCTCCCGGTGAAACTCGCCTTTGGGGGGATACAGATATCACAGGTCTTTACGAAGCTGATACCGATATGACCTTAGTCGTGGCAGCACTTAATAACAGCCCACTACTCAATGAAAATTTCGCCCTTAAAATCGAGCAACTTGAAGACAAAGATTGGGAACGCGAATGGATGGAAAACTTTCACCCAATGCAATTTGGTGAACGTCTATGGATATGCCCAAGCTGGAAACCCGTTCCCGATCCGAGTGCTGTGAATGTGATGTTAGATCCTGGCCTTGCCTTTGGCACGGGGACTCACCCCACCACGGCATTATGTTTAAAATGGCTCGACGCTCAAAATCTACAGGATAAAGTTGTCATTGATTTCGGTTGTGGCTCCGGAATTCTAGCCATTGCAGCGCTAAAATTGGGCGCGAAACGAGTCATCGGTATTGATATTGACCATCAGGCAATAACAGCAAGCCGTGATAATGCCGAACGTAATAACGTTTCAGACCAATTAGAACTTTACCTACCCGGCGATATGCCAGAGGGGCTGTTAGCAGATGTATTAGTCGCAAATATTCTTGCCGGACCACTACGTGAACTGTCAACGAACATCGAAGCATTGGTCAAAGATAATGGCCTATTAGCACTGTCAGGTATTTTACAACAGCAAGCTGATGAGTTAATCGATGTCTATGGAAAATGGTTTAGTATGGACAAAGCTGAGATTAAGGAAGATTGGGCTCGACTTTCAGGCATAAAATGCAAATAAAATAGCGACAAACTTAAAATTGCTTACTTTGCAAGCAAAATAATTATTAAATGGTTAATAATTAACCTTTATTCTATCGGCAAAAATGCGTACACTACGCCGCCTTAAGATAGATAGGTTGTTTACTTTATATGCGTATTGGTCAATATCAATTAGATAGCAATATTATTTTAGCGCCAATGGCTGGGGTGACTGATCGCCCTTTTCGTGAACTTTGCCGTTCACAGGGTGCCGGACTTGCTGTTTCGGAGATGCTGTCATCTAATCCACGCGTATGGAATAGCACAAAATCTAAATTAAGAATGGATTACCATGATGAATCTGGCATTCGCTCTGTACAAATAGCGGGCTCTGAGCCTGCTGCAATGGCTGCTACTGCACGCCTATGTGTACAACAAGGCGCCCAGATTGTTGATATTAATATGGGTTGCCCGGCGAAAAAAGTAAATAAGAAGATGGCAGGCTCGGCCTTGCTACCTCACCCTGAACTTGTGCAAGCAATTTTAGAGTGTGTCGTTGATGCCGTTGACGTGCCTGTTACTTTGAAAATTCGCACTGGCTGGGATCCTGAAAATAGAAACGGTCTGGAAATTGCGCAAATAGCACAACAATCAGGTATCCAAGCACTCGCGGTGCATGGTCGTACAAGACAATGTCTGTATAACGGATTTGCTGAGTACGACACCATAAAGAAAATTAAAGAAAATGTAACCATTCCTGTGATTGCCAATGGCGATATCACTTCAGTGGAAAAAGCCAAATTTGTGCTTGAATCAACTGGAGCGGATGCCATTATGATTGGACGAGGTGCACAAGGTGCTCCTTGGATATTCAATGAAATTGACCACTATTTAAAAACAGGGGAGCAAGCTGTTCCACTGAATAAAATAGAAATAAGCGCTATTTTACTGAACCATGTGCAGGCTCTGCATGCGTTTTATGGTGAAGTAATGGGGCCTCGCATTGCTAGGAAGCACGTAGGTTGGTATTTAAAAGAGCAAGATCAGTTAGGTTACTTTAAACGAAAATTTAATGCGATTGATTGCCCTAGCAAGCAGTTAAGCACATTAGAAAATTATCTAAACCATTAGTATTTAATCATTAAAGAGTTTATACCCATGTTTGAACAAAATATTTCTTCAGAAGCACTTACAACGACAACTAGCATTCCTGCAACAGGGCAAATAACTCAACGACCACTTCGCGACTCAGTACGTCAAGCTGTTTCAGGTTACATGGCGAAGCTGAATGGCCAAGATCCAACTGAATTATATGAGCTTGTTTTATCAGAAGTTGAAGCCCCATTTTTAGATATCGTCATGCAATACACTCGTGGAAACCAAACACGTGCAGCGACCATGCTAGGCATTAACCGTGGCACACTACGCAAAAAACTAAAAAAATATGGCATGGGCTGATTTTTCTAGCTACTCAATATACAAAAGCGACTATTATGTCGCTTTTTTTATGCCTGCAGATAAAAAAGTAATAGGAGTTTATTTTAGCTTATCGTAAGCTCTCACTATATCTAACAAGGTAACTAGGAAATGTATGCTTGATTTACCCATCAATAACCAATTAAATAAATTAGCGCCATGGCAACAAACTGTTTTTTGTATGGCGCTTGCAGAGCAAACTCGATTGCATTTCCAACTTTTTTGTGACGCGATTAATAGTGATAACCATCAAATCATCAACAACATTAATCAACTTTTTTGGGAAAAAATGACCGTCAAAGGGGCAAAGGTCAATTTTGCCATTCAGCAGGACCATTTTGAAGAGATCATTCCCAATGTCAGCGACTATGACTTTTATGGTGTCACACCAGCACTTGACCACTGTGTGATTGTCAGCTGCGTATTCAATAGCTTTTTAACTAAATCCACAGATGAAGCACTCAATGCCAGCCAAACAGCCTTCGCAACGATCGCTAGTTTCATCGAATTACAAAGCGGTGAGGAGATTCAACAGAGCGATCTTGAAGCAGAGCCGCTCTTTAAAAACCAACTAGCATTACAGCTAAATATCCTAAAAATGCTCGACGAACAGCGTTCACCTGAGCTAATTAAATCGATAAAAAAAATGGTTTTAGATATTGGAACAACGAGCCTAGGTATTGACTTAGAAGGCTAAAATAGAAAATATTTTGTGATTTTTAACACAGTAAAGACAATTAAAAGTAATATATCGCGTTTTTCCTGTGCTAACTCTTTACTTCGAACAATGAGTTGCAATACATTCATCCATTGTCAGGTAAAACCTACTCTAACTAACTATAAAAATGGAAACTCTAATATGAATAAAACTCAACTTATTGCTGCTGTAGCAGAAAAAGCAGATTTAACTAAAGTGCAAGCTAAAGCAGCACTAGAGCAAATTCTTGCTAGCGTAACTGATAGCCTTAAAGACGGTGAGCCAGTACAATTAATTGGTTTTGGTACATTCAAAGTAAGCCACCGTGCAGCACGTACTGGACGTAACCCACAAACGGGTGAAGATATCCAAATCAAAGCGGCAAACGTACCTGCATTCGTAGCGGGTAAAGCATTAAAAGAGTCTGTTAATAAATAATTTTATTAGCGCCAAAAATTTGATAGGTGAAGTCATTGCTTCACCTTTTTCATATCTATAGATACTCAAACCTTTAAAGCAGAACTACTTTCCCCCCTTAGCCTACCCAAGGGCGCATGAAATAATACCAACTCCGGTAAGTATGTGATCTAAATTTCGCGTAGGAAAATCTAAATCACATACTTACCGGAATTGGTATAAAAAACAAAAGGTGGTGAATTCAGCAATAAACTAACTAATAATTTATTAACATATCTCAATGAGCAAAATTCACCACCTAACGTAACCATTTATATTAATATTAACTATTGAGTGTAATAACTTTAATGCCTTCCATACGTATATTTGTTTCAATTGCTTCACTTAGCTCTTCTAATGGAAAGCTATGTGTCACTAATTTTTCGATGGGTAAACCGATACTTTTAATGCCTTTCATACACTCAATGGCGTTAGGATAATCTTCAGGGCTGTATGCCCATGATCCCACTAGTGTGATCTCTTTATTGCAAATATCAAGGTGCGGATTAATTGCAGCTTCGCCATTATCAACAAAGAAGCCCACTTCACATAACCCACCACCACGTGCGACTAGTTTCAGCGCAGTAGAAGCGGCGGCTGGCGCACCAGTACATTGGAAAGCAAAGGTCGCACCACGACCATTGGTTAACGCATGTACGGCAGCGACTAAATCAGCCCTTTCCGGATACTCGGTAAAATTAATAACCGCTTTTGCGCCAAGCTCTTTAGCGATAGCTAGCCGTTTTTCTTGGCCATCAATGGCAATAATATTTTGTACTCCAAGGGTTTTTAATACTGCGATTACAGATAAACCAATCGGGCCAGCCCCTTGAATGAGAACCGGTGCGGCAAAGTTAATCAACCCCGTTGTTTTGGCTCGCTCAACGGCGTGTACAGCAACTGCAACAGGCTCAATTAAAATACGTTCTTTAACATTAAATTCTGACACATTAAAAAATGTTGATCCTGCTTTTAGTACTAAATATTCACCAAACCAACCATTAAATT